>NZ_JBIAWO010000007.1:0-370097 GCF_042895685.1 Streptomyces sp. NPDC001381
CTGAAGTGGTCGGCCTGGAGAAGACGCCGCCAGGCCGTCGCCCGCCGCTGTCATTACCGAAAACGCAGCTCAGGACACGAACCGCTGCTGGAGTACTAAGCACATCCTGAGCTCCGCGCCCAACCTCGGTTCCCGGATACGTCGCCAGGAGCACGGACGTCGACTGGCACGGTGAAACCTGCACCCTGGCAAGACGCAAGCAGTCCACGCCGTCGACGACCACATCTTTCCCCATCGACAGCGTCAGCTTCCCCGCCCAGACGTTCGAGCTTCAGGCATGTAGCTGTGGGGTCGTTTCTCCGGCGAACAGCGGGCAAGGTGTTCGGCTCAGTCCCAGTCGGACGCTGGCTGGTCGACTCGGCCGCCCTTGTGCGGTGTAGCGATGTAGTTGCGAGCACCGCCGGGCAGCGTGGCGACACACGCCGATGAGCAGGCGCTGACCAGCAACGGCAATACATCAGTGGCCACGCGCAGTGAGATCCACACCTGATGGAATCCGCGCTGTCCGATCGGTTGGTCGCAGACACTGCAACTGCGGATGGCGTTGGCGCCCCAGCGCCGGGGATCCAGGTTCCCCAGATCTAGGTCCGTGACGGAGTCCGGGGAAGGCTGCAGACGCGGGAACGGCGGTCGCGCCTTGTAGTTGCCGAACAACGCGCGCGTGCTCACGGTGCTGCGGGTCAGCTTCCGGCATCGGGTGATCTCGTAGGGGAACCAGTGCAGCCGGTAGGAGGTGTAGGGGGTGAACTCCTCCAGGCTGGTCATGGCCCCGATCTCGGGCGGGATCCGGACCAGGTTGCTGCCGTAGAGCAACGAGGTGCTTGACCGCCGTCAGCGTGGCGATGCTCGGTGGCAGGGTGATGATCTGCCGTCGCTCTTCTGGGCTGAGTTCGGTCAGGGGGCGGAACTCCTCGCGCTGTCGGCGGCGGCCTCGTCGATCAGCTCCAGCAGATGCTGCCACCCCGGAGCGGAGGTGTCCTGCCGCTCGGCGTGAAATCCGATACGGGCTCGCGGACGAGGCCTGGACTGGTCGAAGCAAGAGCAGATGTCCCTGTAGGACCCGCGCCGTCCTGGGGCCGGGTCCGACGTGTCGCCCCAGCGGTTCACATGGAGCGTCGGCTCTCCCTGGTTCGTCATGGCGCCAAGATACGGAGGATGCCGCAGGCCGTCTCAGCGATTATCTCCGGGCGAGAGCACAGACAACATCCGTCGCCGTGCTCGAACGCCTGGCTGGGGAAGCTGATGCTGCTGATGGGGAAGTGCGTAACCTTCCACACGCGTACCCGACGCGCCTGGTCAGCCAACTGCGGCGCCTACGGGTGAGCAATCCCGACATGCCCCGGGACACGACTTCAACCTTGCTGAGGATTCATGGCGCGGGACGAGGCCGTGTGGACGGAATCGCCTCAGCCAACTCCCTGACCAGCGAGGTTATTACTGTATGAGCCCGGCTTGACCGACGACTCGCGCAGCGCGGCCACGGGGGCCAGTTCGGCGCGGGTCTGGGCCCACAGGACCAGGGCGTAGGCGGCGACGGACAGGGCGGAGCCGATCAGGCCGAGGGTGGCGAAGGGGCGCAGGGCGGCGACGGTCCCGGCGCGCCGGCGGGTGACGGCGTACGCGGGGATCACCGCGCCCTGAACGGCCATCAGCCAGGCGATGTAGCCCAGGGAGGAGCCGGAGGCGCGGACGCCGAGGCCGTCGACGACCGTGTACGCGGCGATGGTCAGCCCGGTCGCCAGCGCGGCGCCGATCGCCGCCCAGTCGGGCCGGCGGCCGCGCAGCCCCCACAGGGCGACGCCGGTCAGGCCCGCGCAGGACAGCGCGATGCCGGCGGCCGCCCAGCCGTCGGGCACCTCGTGCGCGAAGACGGCGGCGAGGACGGTCACCACGAGGGGCGCCGAGCCGCGCGCGATGGGGTAGGCCTGGCCGAAGTCGCCCAGCCGGAAGGACCGCATCAGCAGCGCGTAGTACGCGATGTGGATGACGGCGGAGCAGAGCAGGTACGGCCATGCCCCGGCCGCCGGGAGGGCGACGAACGGGGCGAGGGCGAGCCCGATGAGCATCCCGCCGCCGGCGATCAGCGTGAAGCCGACCAGTTTGTCGGTGATCCGGTGGGCGATGGCGTTCCAGCCGGCGTGGGTGACCGCGGCCAGCAGGACGGCCGCGGTGACCGCAGGCGTCACGAGGTGCGCTCGCGTACGTCCACGAGGGTGGCGGCGGAGTGGGCGACAAGGGCGTCGGGGGCGATGGGGAAGACGGCGTGCGGGTGGCCGGCCGCGGCCCACACGATGTCGTGGGCGAGCAGACTCCGGTCGGCGAGGACCCGGGTGCGCGTGCGGTGCCCGAAGGGCGGCACTCCCCCGATGGCGTACCCGGTCGTCTCCCGCACGACGTCGGCGGCGGCCCGGGTCACCTTCCGCGCCCCGAGTTCCGTGCGCACCCGCTCCACGTCGACCCGGGACGCCCCGTCCATCAGCACCAGCACCGGCTCCCCGTCCGCGGCGAAGATCAGCGACTTGCAGATCTGGCTCAGCTCGCACCCGATCGCGGCGGCGGCCTCGGCGGCGGTGCGTGTCGCGTCCGGGAAGCGGCGGACACGGGAGTGCAGTTCGTCGAGCCCGAGGTCGTGGAGGGCCTCGGCGAAACGGGGATGGGCGCCGGCTGTGGTCGTCATGCACCGCACGCTAGCGGTCGCCGTACGGGGCTCGCGACGGGGTCACGGCCGGTTCGGGGCCCCTCTCCGCCGGCCGGACACGTGGCGACGGGTCCGGGCGTGGGGCCGGGGCGCGGCGCCTGACCGCCTTCCCGGCGCGGGCGTCCGGGCCCGGATGACGCCATGCCGAAGGCGGCGCGCCCGGCCCCCGTGCGGGGGTCGGGCGCGCCGCCGTTCCGGGTGCGGTGCTCAGCCGTGGGCGGGCCTAGCGGCCGTCGCGGTCCCAGCCGTGGTGGCGGTCGCCGCCGTGGTGACGGTCGCCGTCGTGGTGACGGCCCCAGCCGTGGTGACGGTCGCCGCCGTGGTGGCGGCGGTGGCCCCACGACTCCTCGTCGACGAGGCGGTCGCGGTCGTTGCGCAGGGTGGCGGTGTCCGAGCGGTTGTCCCACACCTCCCGGTGGCGGTCCTGGAACAGGTCGGTGCGGGTGTCGCGGCCCTCACCGGTGTGGATCCGGACGGTGGCGCGGGCGGCCAGGCGGAAGTGGTCGAAGGTGTAGGTGTCGCCGTCCTCGTTCGACAGCACCCACCCGTCCAGGTTGACCGCGTGGCGGGTGGTGTTGGTCAGCTCCACCCACTCCTTGTTCAGCGAGCGGTTGGAGCGGTCGTCGCGACCCGGCGCGTCGTACTGCACGGCGCTGATCTCCACCTTCGGCCAGTCGGCGCGCGGGTGGCCGGCGGCGGACGCCGGGATCGCCACGGCCCCGATCACGGCGGCGGCCCCGAGCGTGGCGGCGGCCAGACGACGGGCGGAAACAACGGAAACGGACACAAGGTCTCCTTGCTTTGTGCGAGTTGCGGCTACATCGGCCGCAGAACCCACACTTGACCACCACACGGGGCGTAAGTACCCGAATGACGCCTCACGTTACGAATCATCCATATTCCGGTGACAGTAGGCTTCTTCGTCCATCTATGTACTGAACGCACTGAACCGTTGTCAGATCTACCCTCCGGGACCTCCCGCCGATCGGGCCTCACCCGAAAGTGGGTCACGAAGAAAAGAGCCGGTGAGGGCGCCCCGTCCCCACGGAGCCCTCACCGGCGGCCTTTCGGAAGCGGTGCGTCAGACGCGCACCAGTTCCTTGTCCTCGTCCCGCGGAGCGGTGTCACCCGGCGTGCGCAGCCCCTCGCCCTCGACGTCCACGTTGGGCAGGGCGCGGTCCAGCCACGCCGGCAGCCACCAGGCCCGCTTGCCGAGCAGGGCGAGGACCGCCGGGACGATCGCCATGCGGACCACGAAGGCGTCGAAGAAGACGGCGATCGCGAGGCCGAAGCCGATCATCTTGATCATCGACTCGCTGGAGCCGATGAAGCCGGAGAAGACGGCGATCATGATGACCGCGGCGGCGGCGACCACCCGCGCGCTGTACCTGAACCCGGTCACCACGGCCTGGCCCGGGCTCTCCCCGTGGACGTACGCCTCGCGCATCCGGGTCACGAGGAACACCTCGTAGTCCATGGCCAGGCCGAAGACCACGCCCACCATGAAGATCGGCATCATGGACATGATCGGGCCGGTCTCCTCGACGCCGAGGAGGCCCGACAGCCAGCCCCACTGGAAGACCGCGACGACGGCGCCGAGCGCGGCCAGCACGCTGAGCAGGAAGCCGAGGGCCGCCTTCAGCGGGACCAGGACCGAGCGGAAGACCACGATCAGCAGCAGGAAGGCGAGACCCACCACCAGGGCGAGATACGGGATCAGCGCGTCGGTGAGCTTCTGGGAGAAGTCGATGTTCATCGCCGTGGTGCCGGTGACCAGCACCTTGGCGTCCGTGTCGGCCGTCACGCCGGCGCCCGCGTCACGGATGGCGTGCACCAGGTCCTCGGTCTCGGTCGAGGACGGCTTCGAGTCGGGGACGACCGTGATCATGGCGGTGTCGCCGGTCTTGTTGAAGGTCGCGGGGGTCACCGTCACGACGTCGTCGAGGTCCTTGACCTCGTCGGTCACCGCGGTCGCCGCGGCTTCGGGGTCCGCGCTGCCCTTGGCGTCGACCACGAGCATCAGCGGGCCGTTGAAGCCGGGGCCGAAGCCCTCGGACAGCAGGTCGTAGGCGCGGCGCTGCGTGGTGGACGTCGGCTGCGAGCCGTCGTCGGGCAGGCCCAGTTCCAGTTGGGTGGCCGGGAGGGCGATCGCGCCGAGGCCGAGCACGCCGAGCAGCAGCACGCCGGCCGGACGGCGGACGACGAAGCTCGCCCAGCGGGCGCCCATGTTGGGCTTGGCGACGCCCGCGCCCGTGACGGAGTCCGTCGCGGAGCCCTTCGTGGAGCTCTTCGCGGAGTCCTTCCCGGTGCGGCGGCCCGGCAGCCTGCCCTTCTCACCGGCCGGCCGCACCTTGCGGCCCGCGTAGCCGAGCAGCGCCGGGATCATGGTGAGCGCGATGAGGACGGCGACGACGACCGTGCCGGCCGCCGCGAGACCCATCTTGGTCAGCATGGGAACGCCGACGACCGAGAGACCGGCCAGGGCGATCACGACGGTGAGCCCGGCGAAGACCACCGCCGAGCCTGCGGTGCCGGTGGCCCGGCCGACGGCCTCCTCACGGCCCCGGCCCTCGGCGAGTTCGGCGCG
The DNA here is from genome assembly GCF_042895685.1 of Streptomyces sp. NPDC001381. Classification (NCBI taxonomy): domain Bacteria; kingdom Bacillati; phylum Actinomycetota; class Actinomycetes; order Kitasatosporales; family Streptomycetaceae; genus Streptomyces; species Streptomyces sp. NPDC001381. The sequence goes on from NZ_JBIAWO010000007.1 coordinate 5,286, forward strand.
GTAGCGGGAGACGATGAACAACGCGTAGTCGATGCCGACCGCGAGCCCGATCATGAGGGCCAGGGTGGAGGTGGTGTCGCCGAGGTCGAGCGCGCTGGCGAGGGCGGTGATGGTGGAGACGCCGATGCCGACTCCGATGATCGCCGTCAGCAGCGGAAGTCCGGCCGCGACGAGCGAGCCCAGGGTGACGACGAGGACGACGGCGGCGAGGGCGAGGCCGATGATCTCGCCGGTGGCCTCCTGTCCGGCCTGGGCCTGGAGCGCGTCACCGCCCGTCTCCACGGTCAGCCCGGCGTCCCTGGCCTGGTCCGCGGCGGTCTCCAGGGCCTCCTTGGAGGCGTCCTGCAGTTCGACGGACGAGACCTTGTACTTCACGGAGGTGTAGGCGACCGTGCCGTCCTTGCTCACGGCGTGGGTCGTGTACGGGTCGGTGACGGAGACGACCTCGGAGCCGTCGCCCAGTTCCCCGACGGTCTTCTCGACGGTCGCCCGGTGGGCGGCGTCGGTCATCTTCTCCCCGTCGGGCGCCTTGAAGACGACGCGCGCGGTGGCGCCGTCGGCACTGGATCCCGGGAAGCGCTGTTCGAGCAGGTCGAAGGCCTTCTGGGCCTCGGTGCCGGGGATCGAGAAGGAGCTGGAGCCCGCGGCGGGCGCGGAGGCGGCGCCGATGCCCGCGAGCACCAGCAGGGCCGTCCAGAACAGGGCGACGATGTGCCGCCGCCGGAAGGAGAACCGGCCGAGTTTGTAGAGGAACGTGGCCACAGGGGGCGTACTCCCGGTCAGGTCGTGGGGTGTGGGGGCCCGGCACGGGCCCCGAGGGCAGGGGTGATCAGCCCGGCGGGGAGGCAGGGGTGATCGGCCCGACGACGTGAGCGGTCGCGTCAGGTGCTGAGTGCGGGGAGTCTCAGGTGGTGGGCGCGCCGAGGGCGGGGAGGACCACGGCGTCGATGTACGAGAGGAGGAACGCCTGGGTCGGCGGCTGCTCGTCGAGCATGGTGCGGGCGGCGAACGCGCCGATCATCATGTGCGGCACGAACGCGATCGCCGGGTTGTCCGCACGGACCTCGCCCCGGTCGACCGCGCGCTGCAGCACACGGCGGAACTCCGCCATCTCCGGCTCGACAAGATGCTCCTTGAACGCCTTCAGCAGGTCCGGATTGCCGTGGATCGCCATGGCCAGACCACGCATCAGCGCGGAGGTCTGCTCCATGTCACAGTCGTCCGAACGCAGTGTGAGGGCGTGGAGATCGCTCCGCAGCGACCCGGTGTCGAGGTCGTCGGCGGAGGCGGAGGGCTTGTCGTGCCGGACCGCCTTGGCGACCAGCTCGGCCTTGCCGCCCCACTGGCGGTAGAGGGTCGCCTTGCTGGACCGCGTGCGAGCGGCGACGGCGTCCATGGTGAGGGCGTCGTAGCCGACCTCGCGGAGCAGGTCGAGCACGGCCTCGTACAGCTCGGCCTCGCGCTCAGGGGTGATCCGACTGCGACGCGGGGTCGCGACCTCAGTCATGGCGTTCACCTTCCCACTCCGAACGACACGGTTTCGTTCGTACACGACGAATGTAGCGCAGCCCGCAGCGAAACGAAACGGTTTCGTACGTGTGCTGGATCACGCCGCCCCGCATGTCATAAGTTGCTCCGGTCCATCCCCCGGAAAAGCATGGGGAGGTGAGCTATCTGCGCCTGCCCCATCTCAGCGGTGACCTCCTGTGCTTCGTCGCCGAGGACGACCTCTGGCTGGCCCCCCTCGACGGTCCGGGCCGCGCCTGGCGCCTCACCGTCGACCGCGCCAAGGCCGGACACCCGCGCTTCTCCCCCGACGGCCGGCACATCGCGTACACGAGCTGGCGCGGTGTCGTCCCGGAGATCCACCTGGTGGCGGTGGACGGCGGTCCCGGACGGCGGCTGACCTACTGGGGCAGCCCGGACACCCAGGTGCGCGGGTGGACCCCGCCCGACGGCGAGAACCACGCCGACATCCTCGCCGTCGCCTCCCACGGCGAGCCCTTCTCCTACTTCACCTGGGCCTACAAACTCCCCACCGACGGCGCCCCCGGCCGCAAGCTGCCCTGGGGGCCGGTCTCCGACATCCAGGTCGCCGACTTCGACGGCGACCGCAGGACCCTGCTGCTCACGGGCACTCCCCCGCACGAACCCGCCGCCTGGAAGCGCTACCGGGGCGGTGCCACGGGCCGGCTGTGGCTGCACGGGCAGCGCCTCCTGGAAGGCCTCGACGGCCACCTCGACGCGCCGATGTTCGTCGGCGGCCGTATCGCCTTCCTCTCCGACCACGAGGGCGTCGGCAACCTCTACTCCTGCGCCCACGACGGCTCCGACCTGCGCCGGCACACCGACCACGACGCCTTCTACGCCCGGCACGCCGCCACCGACGGCACCCGGGTCGTGTACCAGTGCGCCGGGGACCTGTGGATCGTCGACGACCTGGCCGCGGACGCCGGACCGCGCCGCCTGGAGGTGCGCATGGGCGGCCCCAGGGCGGGGCGGCGCGCGTACCAGATCCCGGCGGCCCAGCACGTGGACGGGCTCTCCGTCGACGAGACCGGGCGGGCGAGCGCCGTCGTCGTCCGCGGGAGCCTGTACTGGCTGACGCATCGCGACGGCCCCGCCCGGACGATCACCGACACGCCCGGGGTGCGGGTGCGGCTGCCGGAGATGCTCGGCCCCGGCGGGCAGGTCGCCTACGTCACCGACGCGGAGGGGGACGACGCCGTCGAGATCGCCTACCTGCCGCGGGCCAGCGGGGACCGGGAGCCGCGGCGGCTGGCGTCCGGCCGGCTCGGGCGGGTCCTGGAGATGGTGGCGGACCCCGACGGCGAACGGCTCGCGATCGCCTCGCACGACGGACGGCTGCTGCTCGTCGACACGGCCGAAAGCTCCGGGGGCACCGGCCGGACGGGGCCTGGGGAAGAGGGGGGCACCGGCCGGCCGGAGTCCGGGGAAGAGAGGGGCACCGACCGGACGGAGTCCGGCGGAGGCGAGGTCACCGAACTGATCGCCTCGGTCAACGGGCCCGTCCGCGACCTCGCCTTCTCGCCCGACGGAAACTGGCTGACGTGGTCGCATCCGGGGATCGGGCGGTCGCTGCGGCAGATCAAGATGGCCCGGATCTCCGGTCTCGGGAAGGGTGAGCGGCTGATCGTCGATGTGACGAACGGCCGGTTCGAGGACGAGAACCCGGTGTTCACGCGGGACGGGCGCTATCTGGCCTTCCTGTCCTGGCGCGGCTTCGACCCGGTGTACGACGTCCACACCGGCGACCTGTCCTTCCCGCTCGGCTGCCGCCCCTACCTCGTGCCGCTGTCCTCCGCGACCCCGTCCCCCTTCGCGGTGAACCCGGAGGGCCGGCCGGCCGCCGGGGGCCTGGACCCCGTGGAGGAGGACGAGGGCGGGGGCGGCGACGGGACCGTGACCGTGGAGGTCGAGGGCCTGGAGAACCGGGTCACCCCCTTCCCGGTCACCGCCTCCAAGTACTCGGCGCTGTACCCGGTCGCGGGCGGCGGACTGGTGTGGCTGCGCTGGCCGATCTCCGGCGCGCTCGGCGAGACCTTCGCCAACCCGGACGACATGAGCGGGCGGCCGACGCTGGAGTACTTCAACATCAGCAAGGCCAAGAAGTCCGAACTCGTCGGCGATCTGGACTGGTTCGCGGTCAGCGGGGACGGGACCCGGCTCGTGGTGGTGGACGAGGGCGATCTGCGGGCGGTGCCGTCCAGCGAGTCCGGGGACCTCGACACGACGGTGTGGATCGACCTGCGGCGCATCATGCACGAGGTGGACCCGGGCGCCGAGTGGCGTCAGTCGTACGAGGAGGCGGGCCGGCTGATCCGCGCCTACTTCTGGGATCCGGGGATGTGCGGGATCGACTGGGACGCGGTGCTGGCGCAGTACCGGCCGCTGGTCGAACGGGTCGCCTCCCCCGACGAGTTCGCGGATCTGCTGCGCGAGGTGCTGGGCGAGCTGGGCACCTCGCACGCGTACGTCACCCCCGCCCGCCGCAACGAGGGGCCTCCGCACTACCAGCGCCGGCAGGGTCTGCTGGGCGCCAACTTCGTCTGCCGGGAAGACGGTTGGACGGTGAAGCGCATCCTGCCCGGCGACTCCTCCGACTCCAGGGCGCGTTCACCGCTGGCGGGCACCGGGATCCGTGAGGGCGCGGTGCTCACCCATGTCGACGGACGGCCCGTGGACCCGGTGACGGGCCCCTACCCGCTGCTGGCGGGGGCGGGCGGTACGACGGTGGAGCTGACGTTCACCCCGGCGGAGGGCCGGACCGGGCACGCGCGGCGCGTCGCGGTCGTCCCGCTGATCGACGAGCGCCCCCTGCGCTACCAGGACTGGGTGGCCAAACGGCGCGAGGTGGTACGGGAGTTGAGCGGCGGCAAGTGCGGCTACCTCCACATCCCCGACATGGGCGGCTCCGGCTGGGCGCAGTTCAACCGCGACCTGCGCATGGAGGTCTCCCGGCCCGCGCTGATCGTGGACGTGCGCGGCAACGCGGGCGGCCACATCAGCGAACTGGTCGTGGAGAAGCTGACCCGCACCATCCTCGGCTGGGACCTGACCCGGGACGCCCAGCCGGTGTCGTACGCCTCGAACGCCCCGCGCGGGCCCGTGGTGGCCCTCGCCGACGAGGCGACCTCCTCGGACGGCGACATGATCACCGCCGCGTTCAAGCTGCTCGAACTGGGCCCGGTGGTCGGGCAGCGCACCTGGGGCGGGGTCGTCGGCATGACCGGCCGCCACCAGCTCGGCGACGGCACCGTCATCACCGTGCCGATGAACGCCGCCTGGTTCGACGCGTACGGCTGGTCCATCGAGAACCACGGCGTCCTCCCCGACCTGGAGATCCTGCGCACCCCCCTGGACTGGGCGGAGGGCCGCCACGCCCAACTGGCCGACGCGGTGCACCTGGCCCTGGACCTTCTCACCAGCAATCCCCCGGCCTCGCCTCCGGACCACAGCAACGTCCCGAACCGCTCCCGCCCGAAGCTGCCGCCGCGCTCCTGACGCACAGGACGGCGCAGGGTGCCCTCCCGGAAGGAAGGGCACCCCACGTGACCGGTCAAGGCCGAGGCCGAGCGGAGCGGCTAGGCGTCGTAGTCCCGGTCGAGACGGTCCTCGTCCTCGCGCCGCATGCGCTCCGAGTCCTCGTCGGTGTCACGGCGGCGGCCACGCTGCGGCATCTGCTCCCGGGCCTGTTCGGCCTTCTGCTTGGCCTGCTGCTGCCACTGCTCGGACTGCTCCTGGAACTTGTCCTTCATACCCATGTGGGTTCACTCCTGTAGGGAGATGAGGGGGGTTGGGGCCCCGTGGTGGGGCCTCGACCAGATTCACACGGGAGGACATGCGGCGCATTTCGATCAACTACGGTGCGTAGCGCGGGCCTCCTCGTCGGCCGCGCCGCCCGCCCCCACCAGCCCCGTCCGCATGCCCTGCAGCCTGGGCGCGAACCGCTTCATCTCCCGCCCGCCCACCGTCCCGATGAGCGCGGGCAGATACCCGCGTACGCCCTGCATGCCCCGCAGCCACCACTGCCCGTACACATGGGCCGAACGCCGCTCGATGCCGGCGACGAGCCGGTCCACGGCCGGGCCCAGCGGATACGTCTTGTTCGACGGCCAGGGCAGCCGCTGCCGCAACTCCCGCATCACCTCGTCCTGATCGGCGCCGCGCACCATGTCGGTGTCGGTCCACGACAGATAGCCCACGCCCACCCGCACGCCCCGGTGTCCGACCTCGGCACGCAGGCTGTGCGCGTACGCCTCCACGCCCGACTTGGACGCGCAGTACGCGGTCATCATGGGCGCCGGGGTGATCGCGGCGAGGGAGGCGATCTGGAGGAGGTAGCCCCGGCTCTCCATCAGCACCGGCAGGAAGGCGCGGGCGGTGACCGCCGAGCCGATGAGGTTGACCTCGATGACCCGGCGCCAGGACTCGGGGTCGGAGTCGGCGAACGGGCCGCCGGTCGCGACACCGGCGTTGGCGACCACGATGTCCACCTTGCCGAAGCGCTCCTTCACCTCGGCCGCCACCCGGGTCATCGCCTCGTGGTCGGTGACGTCGGCGTACCAGTGGTGGCTGTCGCCGTGCAGCCGCTCGCCGACCTGCTTGAGCGCGTCCGGTTCCAGGCCCACCAGTGCGATCTTCGCGCCGCGCGCGGAGAGCTTGCGGGCGAGCAGCTCGCCCACGCCCCGCGCGGCGCCGGTGACGACGGCGACCTGTCCCTCCAGGCTCACCCTGCTCATGCGCCCTCCTTCAACTGCGTGTACGTGCTGACGAGTTCACGGATCCTGCCGCTGACCAGCCCGGGCGCCTCGACCGGGGTCATATGGCCGAGGCCGGGCAGCTCGGTGACCCCCAGGCAGCGGGGCAGGGCCGCCGCGATCCGGTGGGCGTGCACCGGCGGGGTCAGCCGGTCCGCGGTGCCGACCAGCACGGCCGTCGGCACCGTCAGTTCCCTCACGGCGTGGTCGAGGTCGAGCAGGCTGAGCACCTGCGACCAGGCGTGGCGCACCCGGCGCGGACAGGCGTGCACGATCCGGGCGCACGTCTCCACCAGGTGCGGGGCCGAACCGGCGCCCATCGTGGCGTACTTGAGGATCCGCTTCGCGACCGGCGTGACCGGCCCGAGGGGTGCCCTGGACCCGAGCACGTGCCGGGTCAGCCAGGTCCGCAGCCGGCCGGGGCGCAGCGGTACGACGGTGGACTCGGCGACCAGCCGCGAGGCGCCCGTGCTGCACAGCAGGACGGCGGCGGCGTGCTCCCGCACCTTGGGGCGCGCGGCGGCGGCCAGCACGGTCATGCCGCCCATCGAGTGACCGGCGATCACGGCCTTCTCGCCGGGCGCGAGGGTGGCCTCCAGCACGGCCTCCAGGTCGTCGGCGAGCGCGTCCGTGCTGCACACCGGCGAGGCCGGGGTGCGGCCGTGGCCGCGCTGGTCGTAGGCGATGACCCGGTGGTCGGCGGAGAGGTCGCGGATCTGGGCCGCCCAGAAGGCGGTGGAGCAGGTCCAGCCGTGGGCGAGGACGACGGGGGGCGCGTCCTTCGGGCCGTGCACCTCGACGTGCAGACGGGCGCCGTCGGCGGAGACGGCGGTCAGTTCGCGGACGGCGGCCGTGGTCACGCGGTCACCTCGCGCCCGGTGAGCTCGCGGGCCGGTGCGCGCAGGATCTCGTACTCGGCGAGGTCGACCCGGCGCGTGGCACGCCGGAACTCGCTCGTGGTGCCCGGCCAGATGGTGGTGTTGCGGCCGCTCGCGTCGAGGTACCAGCTGGTGCAGCCGCCGGTGTTCCACACGGTGCGCTTCATCCGCTCCTGCACCCGCCGGTTCCAGGCGTTGACGGCGCTGGGCCGGGCGTCGAGGGCGGCGCGCCCGCCGAGGACCTGCAGTTGCCGCAGGTAGTCGGCCATGTAGGCGAGCTGGGACTCGATCATCAGGATCATCGAGGAGTTCCCGAGCCCGGTGTTGGGGCCGATGATCGACATCCAGTTGGGGAAGCCGGCGGCGGAGGCGCCGCGCAGGGCGGCCATCCCGTCCTTCCAGCTCTCCGCGAGGGTCCGCCCGTCGGCGCCCACCACCCGCTCGGCGATCGGCATGTCGGTGACGTGGAAGCCCGTGCCGAAGACGATCACGTCGGCCTCGGCCTCGCTGCCGTCGGCGGCGACCAGCGTGGATCCGCGGACCTCGCTCAGCCCGCTCGCGACGACGTCCACGTTCGGCTGGGCGAGGGCGGGATAGTAGGTGCTCGACAGCAGGATCCGCTTGCAGCCGATGCGGTAGTCGGGGGTGAGCTTGGCGCGCAGCGCCGGGTCCTTGATCGCGCGGGCCATGTTGCGCCGGGCGAGCCGCTCGACGAAGCCGAGCTCGTTCGGGTGCTTGGTGAACGCCTGGACCTGCAGCTCGCGGATGCCCCAGAGCAGCCCGCGCCGCAGCTGGGTGGTGACGGGCAGGGCGCGGTGCAGGGCACGCTCGGCGCCGCTGATGGGCCGGTCGACGCGGGGCATCACCCACGGCGGGGTGCGCTGGAAGAGGGTCAGCCGGGAGACGGCCGGCTGGATGGCGGGGACGATCTGGGCCGCGGAGGCACCCGTGCCGACCATGGCGACGCGCTTGCCGGTGAGGTCGTGGTCGTGGTCCCAGCGGGCCGAGTGGAAGACCTTGCCGGGGAAGGTGTCGAGGCCGGGGATGTCCGGGATCTTCGGGTCGGACAGCGGCCCGGTGGCCGACACGACGACATCCGCGAAGTACCGTCCCCGGCTCGTCTCGATGTCCCAGCGCAGCTCCTGCCCGTCCCAGGTCATCCGCTGGACCTCGGAGTCGAGGCGGAGGTGGGGCCGCAGGCCGAAGACGTCCGTGACGTGCTCCAGGTAGGCGCGGATGTGCTCCTGCCCGGAGAACGTGCGCGGCCAGTCGGGGTTGGGCGCGAAGGAGAAGGAGTACAGGTGGGAGGGCACGTCACAGGCGCACCCGGGATAGCTGTTGTCCCGCCAGGTGCCGCCGACGCTGCCGGCGCGCTCCAGGACGACGAAGTCGGTGATCCCCTCCCGGCGCAGCCGCACGGCGGCCCCCAGCCCGCCGAAGCCGGATCCGATCACCGCCACCCGTACGTGTTCGGTCATGCCGACACCTCCTGCCGTGCGACTGTGCGCGCCGGTGCGCGCCCCTGCTCGACTCTGCCAGTGAACACTGGCGCAATCGGACTGTAGAGCAGCTCCGTACCGAGCGGTAGGGGGCGGGGGAGGGAAAGTTACCGGCAGTACGACATAGGCTTCCGCCGTGGCGGACAAGCGCGAGTACCGGACGGAGGAGCTGGCCAGGAAGGCCGGCATCACAGTGCGCACCCTGCGCTTCTACCGCGAGCGCAAACTGCTCGCACCACCCCGCCGCGAGGGCCGTATCGCCTGGTACGACGACCATCACCTGGCCCGGCTGCGGACGATCTCCGCGCTCCTCGAACGCGGCCACACCCTGACCGGCATCGCGGAGCTGGCGGACGCCCTGGACCAGGGCCGCGACGTCGCCGAGCTGGTCGGCGGGGGCGGCCCCACCGAGGAGGAGCCGATCCGGCTCACCCCGGAAGAGCTCGCCGCCCGCTTCGAGGGCCAGGTCACCCCCGAGAACCTCGCCGCCGCCCTCGACCTCGGCTACCTCGGCACCGACGGCGACGAGATCGTCCACATCAGCCGCCGCCTGCTGGACGTCTCCGCCGCCCTGGTCGGCGAGGGCATCCCGCTCGCCGAGGTCCTGGCGGCAGGCGCCCGCGTCCGCGAACACGCCGACGCCCTCGCCGACCTCTTCACCGCCCTGGTCCTGCGCCACGCCGGCGAACAGGACCTCCCCCGCCTGCGCCCCCTCGCCCGAAGCGTGGTGGACGCGGAACTCTCCCTGGCCCTGGACCGCCGGCTGCGCAAGGACGCTCCCGAGTCCTAGGGACTGTCGGCCTGTCGGCCTGGAGCGGGCCGGCGTCCCGCGGCGGGCGGCACTGTCGCAGCCCGCCCTAGAGGTCGTAGACCACCGTCACCGGAGCGTGGTCCGACCAGCGTTCGGCGTGGGTGGCGGCGCGCTCCACGAGTCCCTTGACGGCCTTGCCGGCGAGCCCGGGCGTCGACACGTGGAGGTCGATCCTCCATCCCGAGTCGTTGTCGAAGGCCCGGCCCCGGTACGACCACCACGTGTACGGGCCGTCGGCATCCGGGTGCAGGGCCCGCACGACGTCGACGTACCCGCCGGCCTCGGGGCTCAGGACCTGGGTCAGCCACTCGCGTTCCTCCGGCAGGAAGCCGGAGTTCCTGGTGTTGGAGCGCCAGTTCTTCAGATCGGCCCGCTGGTGGGCGATGTTCCAGTCGCCGCAGACCAGGACCTCGCGGCCGTCGGCGGCGGCACGCTCGCGCAGGTCCTTGAGGTAGGCCAGGAACTCGTCCATGAAACGGACCTTCTCGTCCTGGCGGTCGGTGCCGACCTCGCCGGATGGCAGGTAGAGGGAGGCGATCGTCACACCGGGCAGGTCGGCCTCGACATAGCGGCCGCTGCCGTCGAACTCGGTCGAGCCGAAGCCGGTCCGCACGGCGTCCGGTTCGCGGCGCGAGTAGAGGGAGACTCCGGCGCGCCCCTTGGCGGCGGCGGGAGCGTGCGTGACGTACCAGCCCTTCGGCGCACGGACCGCCTCGGGCAGTTGCTCCGGCTCGGCGCGCACCTCCTGCAGGCACAGCACATCGGCGGAGGTGTCGGCGAGCCACTCCACGAAGCCCTTCTTCGCGGCGGCGCGCAGACCGTTCACATTGACGGAGGTCACAGTCAGCACCCGGGCACGATACCGGCACACTGGACCAGGTCCAGAAACCAGCTTTCCTCAAGATTTTGCATAGACGTACTGTGAGCAGCATGAACATACGCCGCGTGTCCTTCGACCACCCCGATGCCGTCAAGCTCAACGACGAGGTCCAGGCGGAGTACCACGAGCGCTACGGCGACGGCGGCGACGCCACGGTCCTGGAGCCGTCCGACTTCGAACCGCCGCGCGGGGTCTACTTCATCGCCTACGACGAGGGCGACCGGCCCGTGGCCACCGGCGGCTGGCGCAGCCAGGACAGCAACGGCGAGGGCAACGAGGACGGCGACGCCGAGCTGAAGCGGATGTTCGTGATCCGGGAGATGCGCGGGCTCGGCATCGCCCGACGCATCCTCACCGCGCTGGAGGAGCACGCACGGGCGGCCGGGCGGCTGCGGATGGTGCTGGAGACCGGCACCGAGCAGCCCGAGGCCATCTCCCTCTACACCTCCAGCGGGTACGAGCCGTGCACGAAGTTCGGCTACTACCGTGAGTACGAGTCGAGCCGCTGCTTCGCCAAGCCGCTCACCCCGTGAGCCGGTTCAGCCTCTGAGGTAGGCCAGCACCGCGAGGACCCGCCTGTGGGTGTCGTCGGCCGGGGGCAGGTCCAGCTTGGTGAGGATGCTGCCGATGTGCTTGCCGACGGCCGCCTCCGAGACCACGAGCGTCCTGGCTATCGCGCCGTTGGACCTCCCCTCGGCCACCAGCGCCAGCACCTCCCGTTCGCGTGCGGTCAGCCGGGCCAGCGGGTCGCGGCGGTGGCGCAGCAGCTGCCGTACGACCTCGGGGTCGACGACCGTGCCGCCGGCCGCGACCTGGCGCAGGGCGTCCACGAACTCCTCGACCTGGCCGACGCGGTCCTTGAGGAGGTAGCCGACACCGGTGCCGTCGCCGGAGTCGAGGAGCTCGGCGGCGTAGGCGCGCTGCACGTACTGGCTGAGGACGAGGACGGGCAGACCGGGGCGCTCGGCCCGCAGCCGGACCGCCGCGTGCAGGCCCTCGTCCTGGAAGCCGGGGGGCATGCGGACGTCGGTGACGACGGCGTCGGGCGCGAGGTCGGCGACGGCGGCGAGGAGTGCCGGCGCGTCGCCTACCGCCGCCACGACCTCGTGCCCGAAGCGGGTGAGCAGGGCCGTCAGTCCGTCGCGGAGCAGGACGCTGTCCTCGGCGAGGACTAGGCGCAGGCGGCCGGTGTGTCCGGGCGAAGGCGCTCGCTCGGGCCACCCCCAGGGGCGCTCGGGCGGCCCGGGCTGCTCAACTCGCTCGGCTCGCAAGGGATCTCCACACGCAGCAGGGTCGGTCCGCCCGGCGGGCTGGTCACGGACAGTCTTCCATCCAGCACCGACACCCGGTCTGCGAGACCGGTGAGGCCGGTGCCGCGCGCGCTGTCGGCGCCGCCGCGGCCGTCGTCGGTCACCTCCAGGACCAGCAGCCGCCCGTCCCGGTACCGCGCGAACTCCGCCCGCACGCGGGCGCGTTCCGCCCCGCTGTGCCGGGCCACGTTGGCCAGCGCCTCGCGGACCACGAAGTAGGCGGCCGCCTCCACCGCCTGCGGAAGCCGGGGCGGCGGCAGCGCGAACTCCACGTCCACGGGGACCGGCGAGCGGTCGGCTGCGTCGGCGACGGCCGCCTCCAGGCCGTAGTCGGCGAGCACCTTGGGGTGGATTCCGTGGATCAGCTCGCGCAGTTCCGCGAGGGCCGCCCCCGCCTCCTGATGGGCGCGGGTGAGCTGTTCGGCGAGCGGGCCGCCGGGAGGGGCGTCGAGCCGGGCCAGGCCCAGGGCCATGGTGAGGGCGACGAGGCGCTGCTGGGCGCCGTCGTGCAGATCGCGTTCGATCCGGCGCCGCTCCGCCTCGAAGGCGTCGACCAGGCGGGCGCGGGAGCGGGTGAGTTCGACGACCCTGGCCCGCGGGCCGCCGTCGGGCGGCGCGACCAGGCGGCGGGTCAGCGCGGCGCGGGCACCGGCCGCGGCGCCGAGGACGTACGCCCCGGCGGCCAGCAGCAGCACCCCGAGCGCGGCGGTGGCGAACGCCGTGGGCTGACCGGTGACCGTCCACACCTTCAGCACCTTCACCTCCCGTCCGCCGCCGACCGTCGCCAGCAGCACCGGGGTCGCGATCACCGTCAGGGGCGAGACCAGGGCGACGGTCAGTACCAGCGCCTCGGCCGACCAGAGGAGGCAGGCGGTGAGGAGGGTGTGGCCGAGCTCGCGCCAGGTGGCCCGCTCCCGCAGACGGGTGGTCAACCAGGCGCGTACGCCCGGCGCGTGGGGCTCCGGGTGCGGGCTCGGCGGACGAGGGCGAACGCCGACGCCCGGCGCGTGCGGATCGGCGCGCGCGCCGGGCGTACGGTCCGCGTCGACCCACCTCAGGCGGCGGCGCTCCAGTGCGGACACAGGCAGCCCCGCGAAGGCGGTGGCCGCGAGGAGCGGCAGCCCCAGGAGAACGACCGAGAGGATCGCGCCGACGGCCACCCATGCCACCAGCCCCACCAGGACGACGGCGCCGGAGACCGCCCCGGTCAGCAGGTAGGCGGCGGCGCGCCAGGGCCAGGGCGAGAGCAGGTAGCGCGGGCGGGACAGGGCCTGCCACACGTTCCCTGGGCGTCGGGGATGCATGCGGATCACCGTAGGAGGGCCGCGCGGGCCGGGCCATCCCCTCAGACCGACTCCCGGGGGTATGGCCTGCCCTACCCCGACTCTCGCCCCTGCCCCAACGACCTGGCCCACCTCGCGCGGTTTCGTGGAGCCATGACCGACTACGCCGTCCAACTCACCGCCGTATCCAGGCGCTACGGGCCCGCAGGCCGACAAGAACCCGCCGGAAGAAAGGAACGTGCGAGCCGACAGGGATCCGCGGACCGACAAACACCCGCGGGCCGGCGGGGACCCGCAGGCAGGTGGGGATCCGCGGGCGCCGGTGTGACCGCGCTCGACGACGTCACGCTCGCGCTCCCCCGCGGCTCGTTCACGGCCGTCATGGGCCCGTCGGGGTCCGGCAAGTCGACGCTGCTGCAGTGCGCCGCCGGGCTCGACCGGCCCACGTCCGGGTCGGTGCGGATCGGCGGGACCGAGCTGACCGGGCTGAGCGAGCGCCGGCTGACCCTGCTGCGGCGGGAGCGGATCGGATTCGTCTTCCAGTCGTACAACCTGCTGCCGGCCCTCACCGCCGAGCAGAACGTCGCTCTTCCGCTGCGCCTGGCCGGCCGTCGTCCCGCGAAGGCGGAGGTGCGGGAGGCGCTGGACCGGGTCGGCCTCGCCGAACGCGCGGGACACCGGCCCACCCGGCTCTCCGGCGGCCAGCAACAGCGCGTCGCCCTCGCCCGTGCCTTGATCACCCGCCCCGAGGTGCTGTTCGGCGACGAGCCGACCGGCGCCCTGGACTCCACGACCGGCCGGGAGGTGCTGACCCTGCTGCGCACCCTGGTCGACGCCCATGGCCAGACGGTCGTCATGGTCACCCACGACCCGGTGGCCGCCTCGTACGCGGACCGGGTGGTCTTCCTGGTCGACGGGCGCGTGCACGGCGAGTTGGCGGGCGCGGACGCGGAGACGGTGGCGGCACGGATGGCCGGGCTGGAGACGGGGGGCGTCAACCGCCCCGCCCCGGAGGGCGCACCGTGCTGAGCGTCTCGCTCTCGACCCTGCGCACGCGGTGGACCGCGTTCGCCGGCAGTTTCGTCGCCCTCGCGCTGGGGGTCGGGCTGCTCGCCGTGATGGGGCAGGCGCTGGCCGCCTCGCTGGACGCGCCGGAGCGCGCGCCGGAGCGGTTCGCGATGGCGCCGGTGGTGGTGCGGGGGGTGGACACCCTTCGGGTGACCACCGCGAGCGGGGTGCGGACAGCGGAGTTGGCGACCCCGCGTCCGATCCCGGCCGCCACCGTCGCGGCACTGCGCGCCGTCGGGCCGGTCACCAGGGACCGGTCCTTCCCGGTCCGGGTCGAGGCGGGCGGCGTTGCCGCGAGCGCAGTCGGCCACCCCTGGTCGACCGCGCGTTTCGCTCCGTACGAGCTGAGCGCGGGCCGCGCGCCCCGGGCGGCCCGCGAGGTGGTGACCACCGGGGACCGGGCGGCGGTGGGCGACCGGCTGCACACGGGGGACGGGGTGGTGCGGGTGGTGGGGACGGTACGGGCGCGGGGCGTCCCGGAGTTCGAGGACGCCGTGTTCTACACCGACGCGCGCGCCGCCCAACTAGACCCGGTGTGCCGGCAGTTGGTGGTGAAGGCGGATGCGGCGGCGGTGCGCGCGGCGGCCGGTGACGGTGCGGAGGTGCTGACGGGCGAGGCCCGCCGGTTCGCGGACGCCGACCCCGGCCGGGACGCCGAGGCGCTCACCGCCCTGAACGCCCTGTTCGGCACGGCGGGCGGAGTGACCGCCTTCGTCTCGGTGTTCGTCGTGGCCTCCACCTTCGCCTTCGCGGTGGACCGGCGGCGCCGCGAGTTCGGGCTGCTGCGCACCGCGGGCGCCACGCCGGGCCAGATCCGCCGGACGGTTCTGGCGGAGGCGCTGCTGGTGGGCACGCTCGCCTCGGCGGCGGGCTGCGCGCTGGGGGCGTACGGCGCCCCGCGGCTGGCCGATGCGGCGGTCGGCGGCGGTCTCGCGCCGACCTGGTACGCGATCGGCGGCGGCCCCGTCTGGCCGTACCATCTGGCCTTCTGGACGGGGCTGGTGGTCGCCCTGTGCGGGGCGGCCGCGGCGAGCCGGCGGGCCGGGCGGACCGCGCCGGCGCAGGCGCTGCGCGAGGCGTCCGGCGAAGGGCGCGCGTTGACGCGCGGACGCCGGTGGTGCGGCGCGGCGCTGCTCGTCGCGGCGTGCGCAACCCTGGCGTACACCCTGCTGACCGACCCCGGTGATCTGCTGCACCGCAAGACGTATGTCAGTCGTCCGATGCTCCTCATCACGGCGGTGGCGCTGCTCTCGCCCGCGCTGGTGCGCCCGTTGGTGCCGCGGCTGCCCGGTGTGATCGGGCTGCTGGTGCGGGAGAACGCGGCCGCCGGGGTCCGCCGTACCGCGGCGGTGGCGGCGCCCGTGCTGGTCACGGTGGCGCTCGCGGGCTCCCTGCTGGGTGCGACGGGCACGCTGAACGCGGCGCGGACGGCGGAGGTGCGGCAGCGGACGGCGGCGGACTTCGTGGTGACGCCGGAGAGCGGTTCGACGCTGGCGCCCGACACGGTGGAGCGGCTGCGGCGGGTTTCCGGCGCCTCGGTCGCGGCCGGTGCGGCCACGGCGGTGTACACGCTGGAGGACGGGGTGGCGCTGGTGAAGTCCGAGGCGCGGGCGGTGGATCCGGGGCCGCTCGAAGGGACGGCACGGCTGCCGGTGACGGCAGGGCGGGTCGCGGACCTGGACGACGGTTCGATCGTGGTGACCGAGGAGTGGGCGCGGCACCGGGTGGGGCAGCGGGTGCAGGTGTGGCTGGGCGACGGTACGGCCAGGTCGCTGCGGATCGCCGCCGTGCTGGCCACCGGGACGGGGGGCGAGGGGGTGTACGTCAGCGCGGCCAACTCGGGTGGCGCCGGGGTGGACCGGGCCGACGTCCGGGTGCGGGCGGGCGCCGATCCGGCGGCGGTCGCGGCCGGGCTGCGGGCGGTCGAGGGGGTGCGGGTGCTGAGCAGGTCGCAGTGGGTGGCAGCGGCCTCCCCGCGGACCAACCGGACGACACGGCTCGGGGTGTTCCTGGTGCTGGGCATCGCGCTCCTCTACACCGGCATCTCGCTCGCCAACACGATGGTGATGGCGGCCGCCGGCCGTCGCCGGGACCTGACGGCCCTGCGGCTGGCGGGGGCGACGCGCGCGCAGCTCCTGCGGCTCACCGCCGCCGAGGCCCTGACGGTCGTCTCGCTCGGCGGCCTCCTGGGCCTGCTGGTGACGGCCGTCAACCTGACGGGGATGTGGGGCGCGTTGCACCTCGTCGGCGCCCCGCCGACGCTCCTCATGCCCTGGGCGGCCCTCGCCGGGACGACGGCGGCCTGCGCGGCAATCGCGGTGGCGGCGGCCCTGACACCGGCGGCGGTGACCCTGCGCACCCGGCGACGAACACGATAGAGCCCCGTCGGCTCGAAGCCGACGGGGCTCTATGCTGCGTGGACCTGAGGGGATTTGAACCCCTGGCCCCCTCGATGCGAACGAGGTGCGCTACCGGACTGCGCCACAGGCCCTTGCAACGAGTGAAACTCTAGCACCCCGATCGGCGTGCTTGGAAATCCGTTCCCCGAGGCCCGGGGGCCGCGCGTGGGGTGGCCGGGTGGCTCACTCGTTGGCCGCCCGGGGGCGCTCGCCGTCCTCGTACTGGTCGAAGAGCGGGGTGCGGCCGCGCTCGCGGGAGCGGCGGGCCGAGGCCGCGCGCCGGGCGTCGCTGCGCTCGTCGCCGTCCGCCGTCCGGGCGTCCGCGTCGTCCGGGTCCTCCGGTTGCGCGCCGGACACGTCGTCCGCGTCCGCCGTGTCCTGCTCCGGCGCGACGGGGCTGGACCGGGCGGAGCTCCACGCGTCCGGGGCGCCGAGGTCCACGTCGGTGGTGGCCCGGGGCGCGACGGGGGCGGTCACGTAGGTGGGCAGCGGGACCGGGACCGGGTCCCAGCTGTCGCCGTGGCCGGGCCGGAGCTGCCGCTCGCGCTGCTGGTCGACCCACTCCGCGTGGTCGGTCTGCTCGACGAGCGCCCTGCGGTCCGCGGCGAGGGCCAGCAGACCGGGGTCGGTCTCGGGCTCGGGGCCGGCGTGCGGCTCCTCCGCACCGGCCTCGGGTCCGGGGTCGGCGCTCGCGGCGGCCGGGGCCGGGGCGCGGCGGCGGGGCTGGCGCTCGCGCAGGCGCTGCGCGGCGACCTCGGCGCGGCGGCGGTCCATCTGGAAGGCGAAGCGCCGCCGCTCCTGGGCGCGCAGGTAGGCGATGTACGCGCTGAGCAGGACGGCGGGGACACCGGGCGCCCAGAGGAACGCGAGGCCCCCGACGGCGGCGACGATCGCCCCGGCGGTGAAGGCGAGGAAGAGCATGATCGTGGTGCGCCGACGGCGCGCGAGCGCCTTCGAGCGCTGGGCGCGCGCCGCGGCCGCCTGCGCGCCGGGGTTGCGTCGAGCGGCCGGCACCTGCTGGCGGGCCGGGCGAGCGCTTCCCCCGGGCGAGGAATCCTGCGCGGGCGCGGAGTCGGGTGCCTGGTCGCGCGAGGGCTTGCCCGACGGTTCGCGCGCCGGATCGCGCGCCCCCTCCGGACGGCCCTGGCCGCGCTCCTGCCCTCGCTCCTGCACCGGCGCCTTCGCCTGTGGACGCGTCGGAGGCATGGCGAAGGCCCGGACGTCCACCGATTCGGTGACGGCGTCCGGGGCGTCGGCGTCCTGCTCCCCCTCCTCGGTGGAGCGCGCCCGCAGGTCCCTGGCGTACCGGCGCTCCATGCCCGCCCTTCCGGACAGCAGCCGGATGGCGGTGCTGAAGCGTTCGGTCGGACGGGCCTCGTTCAGCTCGTCCTGCCTACGGAGCCACATCGGCACCAAGTAGGCGGCCCAGGCCCCGACGATGACTGCGTAGATGAGGCCGCTGCTGCTCACGCTCACACGGTAGAGGGATCCGCATGAGGCCATCCGCCAATTGGGCCGGTGTGTCGCACGATCTGGCTGATATTTCGAGCTTTTTTTGCGACCGATGCGATCAGGCGATCATTTTCGAACGTTTATTCGGAGCCTTCCGGAACTTTCGGGACTCCTTTTAATTGGACGCGTTCTGGGAGCGGGCGCGCCGCCACCGGCCCAGCAGACCCTCCGGCACTTCCTCCGCCGTGAGCGCGAAGACGAGGTGGTCGCGCCAGGCGCCGTCGATGTGGAGATAGCGCGGCCGCAGCCCTTCCTCGCGGAATCCGAGTTTCTCCACGACCCGGCGGCTGGGCCCGTTCTCGGGGCGAATGCAGACCTCGATGCGGTGCAGTCCGACGGTCCGGAAACAGTGGTCGACGACGAGCGCCACGGCCGTGGGCATCACTCCGCGGCCGGCCACCGACTCGTCCACCCAGTAGCCGATGTGCCCGGAGCACATCGACCCCCAGGTGATTCCGGCCACGGTCAGCTGGCCGACGAGCCGCCCCTGGTACTCGATGACGAACGGCAGCATCCGTCCCGCGTGCGCCTCGGAGCGCAGGTGGCGGACCATCTGGCGGTAGGTCGGCCGGTGGGCGATCGGCCCGCTGGGCGCGGGCGGCGGGATGGTCGCCTCCCAGGGGCGCAGCCAGTCCCGGTTGCGCTGGTTCACCTCGCGCCACACCCGCTGGTCGCGCAGCTTTATCGGCCGCAGGACGATGTCGCCCTCCGTCAGTTCGACGGGCCAGGATGCGCCGTTCAGCTCGCACCCCCTGTACTGGCGGCGGGTCTGGGGTGGTCTCCGCCCCGGATCTGGTCCACGGCGTGCCGCAGAAGGGGTTCCAGGACCGCGAGGCCGTCCTTCACCCCGCCGGTGGAGCCGGGCAGGTTGACGATCAGGGTGCGGCCCGCGACTCCGGCCAGGCCCCGGGAGAGCGCCGCCGTGGGCACCTTCTCCCTGCCGTGGGCCCGGATGGCCTCGGGGATGCCGGGCACCTCGTGGTCGATCACGCGGCGGGTCGCCTCGGGGGTGCGGTCGGTGGGCGAGATGCCCGTGCCGCCGGTGGTGACGATCACGTCGTAACCGGCCTCGGCGCCCGCGCGCAGCGCCGCCTCCACCGGGTCGCCGTCGGGCACGACCCGGGGCCCGTCGACCGTGAAGCCGAAGCCCCGGAGCCCTTCGGCGATCAGCGGGCCGCCCTTGTCCTCGTACACGCCGGCCGCGGCCCGGTTGGAGGCGGTCACGACGAGTGCCCGGTACCCCGTGTCCGTGTCCGCCGTCATGCCCGACTCCAGTCGCCCGACTTGCCGCCCGTCTTCTCCTCCACGCGCACGTCCGTGATGACCGCTCCCTTGTCGACCGCCTTCACCATGTCGATCACGGTGAGCGCGGCGACGGAGACCGCGGTGAGCGCCTCCATCTCGACGCCCGTGCGGTCCGTCGTCTTCACCGTGGCGCTGATCTCCACGGCGTCGTCCGCCACCGACAAGTCCAGTTTCACACCGGAGACGGCCAACGGGTGACAGAGCGGGATGAGGTCAGGGGTGCGTTTGGCGCCCATGATCCCCGCGATCCGCGCGGTGGCCAGCGCGTCGCCCTTGGGGACGCCCTCGCCGCGCAGCAGCTCGACCACGCGCGGCGAGACGAGGACGCGTCCGCTGGCGCGCGCGGTGCGGGCGGTGACGTCCTTGCCGGACACGTCGACCATACGGGCGGCGCCGGCGTCGTCGATGTGCGTCAGTCGGTCCTGCGTACTCATGCTGTGTCGGCACTCCCGGTCCGGGCCTGTTGTGCGCGACACGGTACCCCCAACCGGGAGTGCTCAGCCGAGCAGGACCACCTCGACCTCGGTGCCCGGCTCGACCGACTCCACGTCCTCGGGGACGACGATCAGCGCGTCGGCCTGCGCGAGGGCCGCCACCAGGTGGGAGCCGGCGCCACCGACGGGGCGGGCGACGCCGTCGGCGCAGGTGGCGCGGAGGAACTGTCTGCGCCCCTTCGGCGAGGTGAGCGCCTTGTCGGCGGCCAACCGCGCACGCGTGGTGGGACGGTGGACGTCCTTCAGCCCCATGAGGGTGCGGATCGCGGGCCTGACGAACAATTCGAAGGAGACGTACGACGACACCGGGTTGCCGGGCAGGGCCAGCAGGGGGATGTGGTCGGGGCCGATGGAGCCGAAGCCCTGGGGCTTGCCGGGCTGCATGGCGAGCTTGCGGAACTCGATGCCGCTGCCCGCCTCGTCCTCGTCGCCGACGTGCGACAGCGCCTCCTTGACGACGTCGTACGCCCCGACGCTCACGCCGCCGGTGGTGACGAGGAGGTCGGCGCGGACCAGCTGGTCGTCGATGGTGGAGCGGAGGGTCTCGGCGTCGTCGGCGACCGCGCCCACCCGGTAGGCGATGGCGCCGGCGTCGCGGGCGGCGGCGGTGAGGGCGAAGCTGTTGGAGTCGTAGATCTGCCCGGCGCGCAGTTCCTCGCCGGGCTGGACGAGTTCGCTGCCGGTGGACAGGACGACGACACGCGGGCGGGGGCGCACGCGCACGGTGCCGCGGCCGATCGCGGCGAGCAGGGCGATCTGGGGCGGCCCGAGGACGGTGCCGGCCTCGAGGGCGCGGTCCCCGGCCTTCACGTCGCTGCCCTTCGCGCGCACGTGCGCGCGGGCCGCGGCGGGCCGGTACACGCGTACGTGCCCCGAGGACTGCTCGGGGGCGAGGCTGCGGGCGCGCATCCCGCTGACCGGGCCCTCGCCGAGGCCCCCGTCGGTCCACTCCACGGGGACGACGGCCTCGGCGCCGCCCGGCAGCGGGGCGCCGGTCATGATCCGGGCCGCCTGGCCCGGCCCCACGTACAGCAGATCGGCCGCCTGGCCCGCCGCGACGTCCCCGACGACCTCCAGGGCCGCCGGGAACTCCTCGCTCGCGCCCGCGACATCCGCGACCCGCACCGCGTACCCGTCCATGGAGCTGTTGTCGAACGGCGGCAGGGAGACCGGCACCGTGACGTCGTCGACCAGGACACAGCCCTGGGCGTCGGGCAGTTGCAGCTCGATGGGTTCGAGAGGGCGGACGGTGGCGAGGATGTCCTCCAGGTGCTCGTCCACCGACCAGAGGTGCTCCTGTCCGGTGGGGCGGGGCGCGGCGGTGCTCAAAGTGGCTACATCTCCTCGGTGACGTAACTGCGAAGCCAGGACCGGAAGTCCGGACCCAGATCTTCACGTTCGCACGCGAGTCTGACAATGGCACGCAGGTAGTCGCCGCGGTCGCCGGTGTCATAGCGGCGGCCGTCGAAGACGACACCGTGCACGGGGCCGCCGACCTTCTCGTCCTGGGCGAGGAGCTGGAGGGCGTCGGTGAGCTGGATCTCGCCGCCGCGGCCGGGCTCGGTCTCGCGCAGGACGTCGAAGACGCTCGGGTCGAGGACGTAGCGGCCGATGATGGCGTAGTTCGAGGGGGCGTCGGCCGCATCCGGCTTCTCCACCAGGCCGGACACCTTGACCACGTCGCTGTCGGGGGTGGTCTCCACGGCCGCGCAGCCGTAGAGGTGGATCTGCTCGGGGGCGACCTCCATGAGCGCGACGACGCTGCCGCCGTAGAGCTCCTGGACGTCGATCATCCGCTGGAGCAGCGGGTCGCGGGGGTCGATGAGGTCGTCGCCGAGCAGGACCGCGAACGGCTCCTGTCCGACGTGCGGGGCCGCGCACAGCACGGCGTGGCCGAGGCCCTTGGGGTCGCCCTGGCGGACGTAGTGCATGGTGGCGAGGTCGCTGGACTCCTGGACCTTGGCGAGGCGCCCCGCGTCGCCCTTCTTCTGGAGCGCCGACTCGAGTTCGTAGTTGCGGTCGAAGTGGTCCTCAAGGGGACGCTTGTTGCGGCCGGTGACCATGAGGACGTCGTCGAGGCCGGCGGACACGGCCTCCTCGACCACGTACTGGATCGCGGGCTTGTCCACGACCGGCAGCATCTCCTTGGGAGTGGCCTTGGTCGCCGGGAGGAACCGGGTGCCGAGGCCGGCTGCGGGGATGACAGCCTTGCTGATCCTGGGGTGAGACTGAGTCATGTCCGCAACCATATCCGGTGGCTTTGAGAGGAATCTGTAGCTCCGGTTAATACGTGTTCATTTGAGTGCATTGGAGCAGTGCGGTGCGACCCATGGGCCGGGACAACGGCAGACCGGACTCTGACAAACATATGTTGCGACGAGGGTTCCTCGACATGAGGAACAGATTGACGGCGGACGACGTACGGACGGCGGCGGCCGCACTGGCCGGGCACGCCCTGGAACTGCCCGAGTTGGCGCACGCGCGCACGGTGGCCGCGTACGTCTCCGTGGGCACCGAGCCCGGCACGCTCGCGCTGCTGGACGCCCTGCGGGCCCGGGGTGTGCGCGTCCTGCTTCCCGCGCTGCTGCCGGACAACGACCTGGACTGGGCGGCCTACGACGGCGAGGGCTCCCTCGCGCCGGTCCGGCACGGGAAGAAGATGGAACTGCTGGAGCCCGTCGGCGAGCGGCTCGGCCCGGACGCCGTCACGGGCGCGGACGTGGTGCTGCTGCCCGGTCTCGCGGTCGACGCGCGCGGGATGCGCCTGGGGCGCGGCGGAGGGTCGTACGACCGCGTGCTGGCGCGTCTGGAACGGGCCGGCGCGCACCCCTCCCTGGTGGTGCTCCTGTACGACACCGAGGTCGTCGAGCGGGTCCCCGCGGAGGCGCACGATCTGCCGGTGCGGGCCGTGGTGACGCCGTCGGGGGTGCGGCGCTTCACCTGAACTCACGGAAGCTCACGGGAACTCATGGGCTGACGGGAACTCACGGAAGCTCATGGGAACTCACGGGCTCATGGGAAGGGGCCCTCCACACGCGTGTGGAGGGCCCCTTCCTCAGTCGCTCACGGCTTGAGCACGAGGGTGTCGCTGGTGCTCTTGTCGACCGCCTTCTCCGAGAAGGACCAGTCGAGCAGTTCGCCCTTGGCCCACTTGCCGGTCTGGTCGGTGTAGTGGGCGCTGAAGGCGTGTCCGGAGGCGCCGGTGAGGTTGATCCACTTCGACTTGTCGAGGTCGTCGAGGTTGACCACCATGCGCATCGACGGCACCCAGACGACGCCGTAGCCGCCGGCCGCGTTCCAGCCGGTCGCGTCGACCGCGGCCTCGCCGCCGCCGAGCTTCCACGGGCCGCGGTTGAGGACGTACTGCAGGAAGCCGGGGCCGCTGGTGCCCAGGGTCTGGTTCTTCAGGAACAGGCGGTGCAGCCGGCCCCAGCTCCAGGTGTCGATGTCCTTGCCGAGCTTCGCGGTCAGCTCCCAGCGGGCGTCGATCATGGCGCGCTCGAACAGGTCGTCGCGGTTGGCGACGGCGCCCAGGCGGCCGCTGGCCGACTTGGGCGTCGTCCACCAGTCGCTGTCCTTCTTGTCCATCAGGTTGCGCACGACCTGGAACCAGCGGTCGCCGCCGTCCGGCTGCGCCTGGTCCGCGTCGCGCTGGCCGCACTCGCGGACCTTGCCGGTGTCGTCGACCGGGCTGGTGCTCTTGGCCGGGTCGACCCACAGGCACTGGCCCTCGACGCGCAGCTCCTTGGGCAGCTTGTTGCCGAAGGCGAGCTTGAGGATGTTGCGCCAGACCGCGTTGAAGTAGGCGGCCGCGGCCGAGTCGGCGTCCTGGACGTAGTCCCAGCCCTGCAGCAGGTCCTGGGCCTCGCGGACGTCCGGGTCGTCGAGGTTGATCTTCAGCAGGGCCGGGACGAGCAGCTTGGCGACCTCGCTGCTGTTGTCCGTCTGCATCTGGCGCATGTCGTCGGTGGAGATCTTGCCGTCGCCCTTGATCTTCTGCTCGATCAGGTCGGTGATGCGCTGGCTGCGGGTGCCGTAGCCCCAGTCCGTGGTGAGCGTGTAGGGGTAGGTGTCGGGGTCGACGACGGCCTGGTTGGCGGTGACGATGTAGCCGCGCTTCGGGTTGTACTCGTAGGGCAGCGCGTCGAAGGGGATGTCGCCGGTCCACTTGTTCCCGGAGTCCCAGCCGGCGACCGGGACGGAGCCGTCGTCGCCCTTCGCGCGCGTGGGGATCTTTCCGGGCAGCTGGTAGCCGATGTTGCCGTCGGTGTCGGCGTAGATCAGGTTCTGCGAGGGCACGTCGAAGGACTCGGCCGCGTCGCGGAAGCCGTCCCAGTCCTTCGCCTTGTCGATGGCGAAGACGGCGTCCATGGTGGTGCCGGCCTCCAGCGCGGTCCACTTCAGCGCGACGCCGTAGCCGTCGCCCCGGTCCGGTGCCGCGTTGTCGACGGTGGCCTTCTGGCCGACCTTCACGAGCTGCTTGCTGCGGTCGGACAGCAAGGGCATCCCGTCCTGGGTCTCCCGGACGACGATCTTCTTCGACGCGCCGCCGGCGACCTTGATGGTCTCCGTGCGCGAGGTGAAGGGCTTCACCTTGCCGTCGTAGAGGTAGCCGTCGCCGGAGAGCTTCTCCAGGTAGAGGTCGGTGACGTCGGCGCCGGAGTTGGTCATGCCCCAGGCGATGTCCTGGTTGTGGCCGATTATCACGCCGGGCATGCCCGCGAAGGTGTAGCCCGAGACGTCGTACTGGCAGGTGCTGGACACGGTCCGGCAGTGCAGGCCCATCTGGTACCAGACGGACGGCAGCGAGGCCGACAGGTGCGGGTCGTTCGCCAGCAGCGGCTTGCCGGTGATCGTGTGGTCGCCGGAGACGACCCAGGAGTTCGAGCCGATGCCGTTGCCGTTCACGCCGACGGCCGTGGGCAGGTCCTCCAGGACGTTGTAGAGGCCCTCCAGCTGGCTCTGCAGGCCCGTGGTGTCCCCCGAGGTCCCGGAGGTCCTGGAGCCGCTCGTCGTGCCGCTCGTGCCCGTGGTGCCGCTCGCGCCCGTCGTGCCGCTCGTGCCCGTCGTGCCGCTCGTGGACCCGGCACCCGAGCCGCTCGTGCCGTCGCCCTGCTCGAACGCCTCGGTGAGCTCGTTGTACTCGCCCTGCTGGACGATCGTGTTCGACTGGCCGTCGACGGTGTACGGGTACTCCGGGTACAGCTCGGCGATCTGCTGCGGGCCGAGGCGGCTCGTCATCAGGGCGCGGTCGATCTCGTCCTGCATGTTGCCGCGCAGGTCCCAGGCCATCGCCTTCAGCCAGGAGATCGAGTCGACCGGGGTCCACTCGGCCGGCGTGTAGTCGTTGGCGAAGCCGAGCGCCGCGTACTCCAGGGAGATGTCCTCGGCGTCCCTGCCCTTGAGGTAGGCGTTGACTCCGTCGGCGTACGCCTTCAGGTACTTCTTGGTGGAGTCCGACAGCTTCTCGTCGTACTCCTTCTTCGCGATCCGGTCCCAGCCCAGGGTGCGCAGGAACTCGTCGTTGTCGATCTGGCCCTTGCCGAACATCTCCGACAGACGCCCGGAGGTCATGTGGCGGCGCACGTCCATCTCGTAGAACCGGTCCTGCGCCTGGACGTAGCCCTGCGCCATGAACAGGTCCTCGTCGGAGGACGCGTAGATCTGCGGGATGCCGTAGCCGTCGCGCTTCACGTCGACGGGCCCGGACAGGCCTTCGAGGGTGATCGAACCCTTGGTCTGCGGGAAGGAGGCCCGGACGGTGCTGATGGACCAGTAGCCGCCGAAGGCGAGGCCACCGATGACGGCCAGCACCAGTACGAGCACGATCAGACGGGCTTTGCGCCCCTTCTTCCTGCCGGACTTGCCGGGCTTGTCACCCGATGTGGCGGTGGTGTTGGGGGGCATCGCTGTCCTTGCTGTCCTAACGCGAGCGGCAGGCGGTCCTGGAGTGCTGGAGCAACCATAGGCGCAGGGGTCCGCGCCACTTGACGCGGAGTCGGGTACCAGCACGGAAGGATGTTCGATCCTGCCTCGCCGAGCGTCAAGAAATCGTCAAGAGTTAGGTAAGGTAACGAAGTAGTTGGACCCGAAGCGCACCGCTTCGTGTCCCCTGTACGTGTGTGCCCGCGCGCGAGCCGCGCGCCAGGGAAGGAAACCGCCGCTGACTGTCCACCACCTCAACCAGCTCCTGCTCGTCTGCTCGCTCGTCCTGCTCGTCGCCGTCGCAGCGGTCCGGATCTCCTCGCGCAGCGGGCTCCCCAGCCTGCTCGTGTACCTGGGGATCGGCGTCCTCATGGGCCAGGACGGCATCGGCGACATCCAGTTCGACAACGCGGAACTCACGCAGGTCATCGGGTACGCGGCCCTGGTCGTGATCCTCGCCGAGGGTGGTCTGGGCACGAAGTGGAAGGAGGTCGGACCGGCACTTCCGGCCGCCTCCGTGCTGGCCCTCGCCGGAGTCGCGGTGAGCGTCGGCGTCACCGCCGCCGGCGCGCATTACCTGACCGGGCTGGAGTGGCGGCAGGCGCTGATCATCGGCGCGGTGGTGTCCTCGACGGACGCGGCCGCGGTCTTCTCCGTCCTGCGCAGGATCCCGCTCCCCGCGCGCGTGACGGGCACCCTGGAGGCCGAGTCCGGCTTCAACGACGCCCCGGTGGTCATCCTGGTCGTCGCGTTCTCGCAGACGGGCCCCGTCGAGCACTGGTACGCGCTGCTGGGCGAGATAGCGCTGGAGCTGGCCATCGGAGCGGCCGTCGGCCTCGCGGTGGGCTGGCTGGGCTCCTGGGGCCTCAGGCACGTCGCGCTGCCCGCCTCCGGCCTCTACCCGATCGCCGTCATGGCGATCGCGGTCACGGCGTACGCCGCCGGCGCCCTGGCCCACGGCAGCGGCTTCCTCGCCGTCTACCTCGCCTCGATGGTCATGGGCAACGCGAAGCTGCCGCACTGGCCCGCCACCCGCGGGTTCGCCGACGGGCTCGGCTGGATCGCCCAGATCGGCATGTTCGTCCTGCTCGGCCTGCTGGTCACCCCGCACGAGCTCGGGGACGACGTGTGGCCCGCGCTCGTCATCGGCCTGGTGCTGACCATGGTGGCGCGTCCGCTGAGCGTGGTGCTGTGCCTGACGCCGTTCCGGGTGCCCTGGCAGGAGCAGACGCTGATGTCCTGGGCGGGCCTGCGCGGCGCGGTCCCCATCATCCTGGCGACGATCCCGATGGTGAGCGGCATCGAGGGCAGCCGGCGCATCTTCAACATCGTCTTCGTCCTGGTCGTCGTCTACACGCTGGTCCAGGGGCCGACGCTGCCCTGGCTGGCCGGCCGGCTGCGCCTGGGCGAGGACTCCGAGGCCGCCGACCTCGGGGTCGAGTCGGCGCCCCTGGAGCGGCTGCGCGGGCACCTGCTGTCCGTGGCGATCCCCGAGGGCTCGAAGATGCACGGCGTGGAGGTCAACGAACTGCGGCTGCCGGCCGGGGCCGCCGTCACCCTCGTCGTCCGCGACGGGAAGTCGTTCGTTCCGCTGCCGACGACCGTGCTGCGGCACGGCGACGAACTCCTCGTCGTCGCCACCGACCCCGTCCGGGACGCGGCCGAGAAACGCCTGCGCGCCGTGGGCCACGGCGGCAAGCTGGCCGGCTGGCTGGGCACCGACGGGGCACGTTAAGTCCGCGTTTCGTACCGTTCACACCCCGTTCAATCAGAGGCGGGCCAGCCCCGACGTGCTCATTTTCACAGGTCGGCAAGGCCAAGCCCCCTGTACGATGAAGGCGCACCTTGATCGAACCAACTCTGCCTGACGCAGAGCTGGCGCGAACGCATGGCGGCCGGCACACCTCCCTCAGGGGCCCGGTATCTACCGCAGTAGCGCAAGAGGACAGCTCTCGGCGCCCCTCGCCCGCACAGTGGGGTCGCGCTACCAGGCGGCAGAAAGGCACGGGCCGTGGCGTCCACGGTCTCCATCGGATACGGACAGCTGCTGCGCACCCGCGGCGCATGGACGTTCCTGCTGCCCGGCTTCGCGGCGCGCCAGCCGTTCGCGATGCTCACCCTCTCCATCGTGCTGCTCGTGCAGCACACCACCGGCTCCTACGGCGCGGCAGGTGCCGCCGCCGCGGTCACCGGTGTCTCCATGGCGCTGTTCGCGCCCTACAGCGGGCGCCTCGCCGACCGCTACGGGCAGCGCGCGGTGCTGATCCCCGGCGTCCTCGTGCACGCCGTGGCCGGCCTGACCCTGACGGGGCTCGCCCTGGCCGACGCGCCCCTGTGGGCGCTGTTCGCGGCAGCCGTCCCCACGGGCGCCTCGGTGCCGCAGATCGGGCCCATGGTGCGGGCCCGCTGGGGCGTGAAGCTGAAGGACTCCCCGCTGCTGACCACGGCGGCGGCCTTCGAGTCCGTCACCGACGAGCTGACCTTCGTCGTCGGCCCGCTGCTCGCGACCGCCCTGTGCACCGCCGTGAACCCGGCCGCCGGACTGCTGACGGAGGCCTCCCTGACCCTGCTCGGCGGTCTGCTGTTCGCCGCGCGCAAGAGCACCCAGCCGCAGCCCGCCGCCACCGGGAACACGCGCGTGGAGCACGCTTCGGCGCTGCGCGTCCCCGGGGTGCGGGTCCTGATCGTGACCTTCCTGGGCATCGGCTCGGTCTTCGGCGGCATGCAGGTCTCACTGGCCGCGTTCACCGAGTCGATCGGCGAGCCGGGCCTGAACGGCGTCCTGTACGGGACGTTCGCCGCGGGCAACATGCTCTCCGGCCTGGTCTGCGGCGCCATCGCCTGGAAGACCGCCCCGCGCCACCGCCTGGTCGCCGGGTACGCCGCGCTCGCGCTGACGGCCTCCGGCCTGTGGGCCGCGCACTCGGTGCTCGTGCTGGCGGGCCTGGGCCTGCTGGTCGGCATGTGCATCGCGCCCGCGCTGATCACCGGCTACACGCTGGTGGAGAGCCTGGTCCCGGCCGGGGCGCGCACCGAGGCGTTCACCTGGCTGACGGGCGCGGTCGCGCTCGGGCAGGCGGCGGCCGTCACGGTCGCCGGGCAGCTGGAGGACCGCTTCTGGGGCGGCGCCGGGTTCCTGGTGCCGATGGGCGGCACGCTGCTGGCGCTGGCCACCCTGCTGGCGCTGCGATCGCGGCTGGTGGCGCGGCCCCGGGGCCGTACGGTCGCACGTGGCGTCGGTCACCGCGTGCCGTTGACAGTGGACTGATCCCCGGGAATGCGTCACTATGGATCGTCGTTAGCACTCATTGAGTGAGAGTGCCAGGAGGAAGACAGTGCCGACCTACCAGTACCAGTGCACCGAGTGCGGCGAGGGCCTCGAGGCGGTGCAGAAGTTCACCGACGACGCTCTGACGGAGTGCCCCAACTGCGGTGGCCGCCTCAAGAAGGTGTTCTCCGCGGTCGGCATCGTCTTCAAGGGCTCCGGGTTCTACCGCAACGACAGCCGCGGCTCCTCGTCGAGCAGCTCGCCGGCGTCGTCGTCGAAGTCCTCGACCTCCTCGGACTCCTCGTCCTCGACCTCTTCCTCCTCGTCTTCGACGTCCTCCTCGGACTCGAAGTCCAGCTCCGGCACCTCGGCGGGCACCTCCGCCGCGTAAGGCTTCGCCCGGGACCCTGCCGTCGTCCGACGGCAGGGTCCTCGGTGTTTCCGGGACCGGTGACAGGCCGTGTTCGATTCCGGCTACTGTGCTGGCCATGGTGAAGGCAGACAGCGGCGCGGCAGAGATCGGCGTCATCGGCGGTTCGGGCTTCTACTCGTTCCTCGACGACGTCACCGAGGTCCAGGTGGACACCCCCTACGGGTCGCCCAGCGACTCCCTCTTCCTCGGCGAGATCGCCGGCCGGCGGGTCGCCTTCCTGCCCCGGCACGGACGCGGGCACCACCTGCCGCCCCACCGGATCAACTACCGGGCCAATCTGTGGGCGCTGCGTTCGGTCGGGGCGCGCCAGATCCTGGGGCCGTGCGCGGTGGGCGGTCTGCGCCCCGAGTACGGGCCCGGCACGCTGCTGGTGCCCGACCAGATGGTCGACCGTACGAAGTCCAGGGTCGCGACCTACTTCGACGGGCTGCCGCTGCCGGACGGCGGCGTGCCCAACGTGGTGCACGTGTCCCTGGCCGACCCCTACTGCCCGGCCGGGCGGGCGGCCGCGTTGAAGGCGGCGCGCGGACGGCAGTGGGAGCCGGTGGACGGCGGGACGCTGGTCGTGGTCGAGGGGCCGCGGTTCTCGACCCGCGCCGAATCGTTGTGGCACCGGGCGCAGGGCTGGTCGGTGGTGGGCATGACGGGCCACCCCGAGGCGGCGCTCGCCCGTGAACTGGAGCTGTGCTACACGTCGCTGAACCTGGTCACCGACCTGGACGCGGGCGCGGAGACCGGTGAGGGCGTGTCGCACGAGGAGGTCCTGACGGTGTTCGCGGCGAACGTGGACCGGCTGCGGGGCGTGCTGTTCGACGCGGTGGCCGCGCTGCCGCCGAACGAGGAGCGGGACTGCGCGTGCGCCGGGGCGCTGGGCGGGATGGATCCCGGGTTCGAGCTGCCGTAGCGGAACCCGCCGTTCGGGCGAGCGAGTTCTCCACAACCCGTGGACGGTCCACCGGCTCCGGCGGGCGGCGGCGCGAAGGGCCATCGTGGTCGGGCAAGCCGATCCCTCTCCGCAGGTGGTGGTCCCGATGTCCCCTCGTCCTCCCGCGCACCCCGTCCCTCCTCCGCACGAGGTGCCGCAGTTCGCTCCCGTCCGGGTCGGGAGCGGGTGGTGCCGGCTGGACCGGCTCGTGCGGAACCGGCAGCGGGCCGTCGCGCTCGGCCTCGCCGTCACCGCCGCCGCGCTCGTGGCCGCGGGGCCGGGAGGCGGTGATCCGGCTCCCGCGCGCGGGCACCCGGACGCGGGCCCGTACGCCCGTGCCCACCCGCCGGCCGGCGGCCCGGTCCACGGGCGTCCCGCGGCCGGGAAGGTGACGGCGCCGGTGCGGATCGCCGACGCCGAGACCGTGCGGCTGCTCCGGCCCGGTGACCGGGTCGACGTCATCGCCGTGACCGCCGCCGGGCGGACGGCGGCGGAGGGCCAGGCCCGGGTGGTCGCGCGCGGGGCGCTCGTGACGAAGGTGCCGGAGCCGCTGGAGCCGTCCGTGGGCGCCGGTGACGGCGGCGCGCTCGTCGTGCTGTCGGTGCCCCGCTCAGCCGCTGCGCGCCTGGCGGGCGCGAGCGCGACGGGCCGGCTGGCGGTGACGGTGGGGTGAAGAAGAGGTCAAGTCCGTCGTCGGTACCGCCGAACGGGGCACAGGCGGCTCAGGGTGACGTAGGTTGCGGAGCTGTTCGTTCCCCACCGTGTTCCACGGACCGTGCAGATGAGGAGAGTCCCCGAGGTGAGCGAGAAGAAGAAGGAACCGAGCGTCTTGCAGGGCTTCAAGGCCTTCCTGATGCGCGGGAACGTCGTCGATCTGGCAGTGGCGGTGGTCATCGGCGCGGCCTTCACGAACATCGTGAACTCGGTGGTGAAGGGGATCATCAACCCCGTCATCGGCGCGATCGGCACGAAGAACCTGGACGGCTACAGCGCCTGCATCAAGGGCCCCTGCACCGGTACCGGCGACAGCGCGACGGGCGTCCGCATCCTGTGGGGCTCGGTCCTCGGCGCCACCCTCACGTTCGTGATCACCGCTGCGGTGGTCTACTTCCTGATGGTGCTGCCCATGGCGAAGTACCTGGCACGGGTGGAGGCCCGCAGGAAGGCGCGGGAGACCACGCAGGAGGTCATCGAGGTGACCGAGCTGGAGGTGCTCAAGGACATCCGCGACGCGCTGGTCGCCCAGCGCGGGCCCGCCCCCGGCGAGCGGTAGTCACCCGCTCCTCGCCGGCGGTTCAGAGGTGGTGCGGCGGCTTCTCGTCCAGGAAGCGCCTGAGGTCGGCCGCGCTGTCACCGGACGCGGCCGGACGCTCGCCCCACCCGCGGTCCGTGTCGTCCGAGGACTGCTGGTCCAGCGGGTCGTCGAAGACCAGCGCGGGCTCGGGGGCGCGCGGCTCGGGGGCGGCGGGGGTGCTCATGCCTCCAGGGTACGGCCCCGCGCACGCACGAGGACGTCCCTGCCGCCCTGCGGCCCCCGACGCCCGGCCACCGGGCCACCGGGCCACCGGGCCACCGGGCCACCGGGCCACCGGGCCACCAGCATGCTCGTACCGCGTCCCGGGCTGGGCGAGACTGTCTGCCATGACAGTTGACGCTCTGACGGACGTCGCGGGCGTGCGGGTGGGGCATGCCACCCGGGCCGGCGGCGGTTGGCTCACCGGGACCACGGTCGTGCTCGCGCCGGAGGGGGGTGCCGTCGCCGCCGTGGACGTGCGCGGCGGCGGTCCCGGCACCAGGGAGACCGACGCGCTCGACCCGCGCAACGTGGTGCAGCGGGTGGACGCGGTCGTGCTGACCGGCGGCAGCGCGTACGGGCTCGACGCGGCGTCCGGTGTGATGGCCTGGCTGGAGGAGCGGGGGCGCGGGGTGCCCGTCGGTGCGGACCCCGCGCACGTGGTGCCGGTGGTGCCCGCCGCGTGTGTCTTCGATCTGGCGCGGGGCGGTGACTTCCGGGCCCGTCCGGACGCGGCCCTCGGCCGGGCCGCGGTCGAGGACGCGGCGGCGAGCGCGCCCGGGGCGCCGGTGCCGCAGGGGTGCGTGGGCGCCGGGACGGGCGCGGCGGTCGGACCGATGAAGGGCGGCGTCGGCAGCGCGAGCGTCCTCCTCGACTCGGGGATCACGGTGGCCGCGCTGGTGGTGGCCAACGCGGTGGGCTCGGTGACGGATCCGGAGACGGGGGTGCTGTACGGGGAGCTGTTCCAGGGACGCGTCGAGTACCCGGAGGCGCGTGTGCACGAGGAAGCGCGCCGGCGTCTCGCCGAGAGCGCCGCGAAGAACGCCCCTCCCCCGCTGAACACGACGCTCGCGGTGGTCGCCACCGACGCGGAGCTGACGAAGGCGCAGGCGCAGAAGCTGGCCGGCACGGCGCACGACGGCATCGCGCGCGCCGTGCGTCCGGTGCACCTGCTCCACGACGGGGACACCGTGTTCACCCTGGCGACGGGCGCCCGCCCGCCGGCCTCGGAGCACCCGCTGGCCCTGAACGAGATCCTCGCGGCGGGCGCGGACGCGGTGACCCGCGCGATCGTGCGGGCCGTCCGCGCGGCCGGGTCGGTGGAGGGGCCGGGCGGGGCGTGGCCGTCCTATACGGAGTTGTACGGGGGCTGACCACGGCGTCGTGCGCACGGCCGCCGCCCCGGTGCGGGCGCAACGGCCGTCGAGGGCAGGGGGATTGTCGCGGTTCTGTCACGTGATGGCGTTCAGTGCGTCGGGGAGGGAACCCCGCCGGTGGCCGGGGCCCTCCTTGTTCACGTACCCGAGCGGATCTCGCACATCACATGAAGCTGGAGCAGCCCGTGACAACGCCGGACATAGCAGCGCGTCGCGTCCTGGGAGCCTGTGCCGTCCTGGTGGCCGGCGCCCTGACCCTGACCGCCTGTGGCGGAAGCGCCAACGCGAAGGACGACGCCAAGGGCGGCAAGGGGAGTTCGCCCAAGACGTCCACCGCGAAGATCGTCATCTCGGCCGAGGACGGCTCGACGGGCGCGTCCATCAACACGACCGGGGTGAAGGTCAGCGACGGCCGGCTGACCGAGGTGAGGATGACGGTGGCCGGGACCGGGCAGACCGTGCCGGGCTCTCTGTCGGCGGACGGCGGCAGCTGGAAGCCGAAGGAGCAGCTGGAGCGCGGGACGAAGTACGAGATATCGGCGACCGCGAAGGACGCGAACGGCAAGGTGGCCGCCGCCAACTCCGTCTTCACCACGGTCACCTCGGCCGGCAGCTTCATCGGGACGTACACGCCGGACAACGGGACGACGGTCGGCGTCGGGATGCCGGTGTCGTTCACGTTCGACAAGGTGATCAGCGACAAGAAGGCGGTGCAGTCGCACATCACGGTGACCTCCAGCAGCGGGCAGCAGGTGGTGGGGCACTGGTTCGGGGGGCAGCGGCTCGACTTCCGGCCCGAGGAGTACTGGAAGGCCGGTTCCAAGGTCACGATGAAGATCGACCTGGACGGGGTCGAGGGCGCGAACGGCGTCTACGGGGTGCAGAAGAAGACGGTGACCTTCACGATCGGGCGCTCGCAGGTCTCCACGGTCGACGTGGACACGGAGATGATGACGGTGGTGCGGGACGGGCAGGTACTGAAGAAGGTGCCGATCTCCTCGGGCAGCCCGCAGCACACCACGTACAACGGCCAGATGGTGATCTCGGAGAAGTTCACGCAGACGCGGATGAACAGCCAGACGGTCGGGCTGGGCGGGGAGTACGACATCCCGGACGTGCCGCACGCGATGCGTCTGACGACGTCCGGCACGTTCATCCACGGCAACTACTGGTACGACAAGGGCAATCCGCCGTTCGGCCGGGTGGGCACCAGCCATGGCTGCGTGGGCCTCGCGGACACGCAGGGCGCGCAGGGCGACACTCCCGCCCAGTGGTTCTACGACAACTCGCTGGTCGGGGACGTGGTGATCGTCGAGAACTCCCCCGACAAGACGGTGGCGCCGGACAACGGGCTCAACGGCTGGAACATGCCGTGGGCCGAGTGGACGGCCGGGAGCGCCGCCTGAGGAGCGCCGTCCGGGCCGGACGGGCCTTCGGGCCAACCGGCCCCCCACCGGCGGGTTCTGACGGAGCGTCGGGCCGTACGGGAATTTTCCGTACGGCCCGGACGTTTTTCCCGGCGTACGTTTTCTCGGTTCCCGGACATGATGTCCGACCGAGGGGCTACGGTATGCACCCACAAGGTGACATGCAGCAACGCCGGGAGAAACCTTGAGCGTTCCGTACGAGACGGCAGCGTACGAACCAGCCGAGTCGCCCGAGTCTCCGGAGGAGCACCTCGCGCGGCTTCTCGGTCGTGCCCTGAACTCGTTCGAGCTGCCGGACGACGTGCTTCGGCGGCTCGACTGCGCGCTGGCACACGACAGCTCGCTGCACTCGGCGCACCACAGCGCGGGTCTGCACCGAGAGACGTACCGGCACACCTGGCTGCTGGCCGACGGCTGTGCGCTGACCCTGTGGGAGCTGGTGCACAACACCGCGCCGGGCAGCGAGCCGCAGCACGAGGTGTACGTGGACGAGGAGGAGCTGCGCACCGCGACGGCACGGCTGCCGTTGCCCCCGGACGAGCCGGACTTCGAGCTGCCGGTGCTGGTTCCGCTGGCGCAGGTCCCCGCGCCCCGGCATGTGTACGTGCCGGACGACTCGGCGGACCACGCGCGCCGGCTGTTGCGCCGGGCGGAGAACAGCGACCGGCCCGGCTCGGAGACCGCCGAGCTGCTGCGGTCGGCGTTCGCCCACCAGATCACCCAGGCCTTCGGGCGCCCGTGCCGGGCGGGGCGTATCGGTCTGGGCTTCTCGCTCTACGAGCACGCGTTCCTGTTGCGGGACGGCCAGGAGATCTCCCTGTGGGAGGTCGAGCACACGGCGACGCCCGACGGACGGCACATGTGTGAGGTGTATCCGTCGGAGGCGGAGGCCCGGGAGGCGATGGAGCGGCGGGCGGCGCGGGTCTCCTGACCGCAGTGGTCTCCTGACCGCAGTGGCCTCCTGACCGCACGGTCACCGGACAGCGCGGGCCCGCGGACGTGCCGAGCGGCCGGCCGTGGTCCCTCGCGTGGGGGGCCGCGGCCGGCCGCTCGGGCCGGTGCCGGGTGGGGATTACGCGGCGACGGGCTGCTTCGCGTCGGTGGCCGGGGTGGCCGCGTCCTCCGTCGCGGTGGCCGCGGTGCCGTCGGCCGGCTTGCCCAGACCCTTGAGGACGATCACCAGGCCCGCCGTCACGGCGGTCCCGATGGCGATGGCCAGCAGGTACAGGAACGGCTTGCCGATGAGGAAGGTGACCCAGATGCCGCCGTGCGGGGCGCGCAGGGTCGAGCCGAAGGCCATGGCCAGGGCGCCGGTGACCGCGCCGCCCGCCATGGAGGCGGGGATGACGCGCAGCGGGTCGGCCGCGGCGAACGGGATGGCGCCCTCGGAGATGAAGGACGCGCCGAGGACCCAGGCCGCCTTGCCGTTCTCGCGCTCGGCCGGGGTGAACAGCTTCTTGCGGACGGTGGTCGCGAGGGCCATGCCCAGCGGGGGCACCATGCCGGCGGCCATCACGGCGGCCATCACCTGCATCGCGGAGTCGCTGGGGTTCTGTACGGCGATGCCGGCCGTGGCGAAGGCGTAGGCGACCTTGTTGACCGGGCCGCCCAGGTCGAAGCACATCATCAGGCCGAGCAGGACGCCGAGCAGGATCGCGTTGGTGCCGGAGAGGCCGTTGAGCCAGTCCGTCATCGCCTTCTGCGCCTCGGCGATCGGCTTGCCGATCACGATGAACATCAGGAAGCCGACGACGATCGAGGAGACCAGCGGGATCACGACCACCGGCATGATGCCGCGCAGTACCGGCGGTATCTTCACCCGCTGGATGGCGAGGACCACGCCACCGGCCAGCAGACCCGCGACCAGGCCGCCGAGGAAGCCGGCGCCGATGTTGACGGAGATCATGCCGCCGACGAAGCCGGGCACGAGGCCGGGCCGGTCCGCCATGCCGAAGGCGATGTATCCGGCGAGGACGGGGATCAGGAAGCCGAAGGCGACCGCGCCGATCTGGAACAGCAGCGCGCCCCAGCTGTCGACCTGGCCCCAGTCGAAGTGTTCGGTGACCGGCTTGGCGCCGTTGATCTGGTAGCCGCCGATCGCGAAGCCGAGGGCGATCAGCAGACCGCCCGCCGCGACGAACGGGACCATGTAGCTGACGCCGGTCATCAGCCACTTGCGCAGCTTGGTGCCGTAGCTGTCGCCGGGGTCGCCGGCGCGCTCGACCGGGGTGGAGCCCGCTCCGGCCGGGGCGGTCACCTCCCCGCGGGCGGCCTTCTCGCGCACCTGGGTGATCAGTTCGGCGGGGCGGTTGATGCCCGCCTTCACGCCGACGTCGACGGTCGGCTTGCCGGCGAAGCGGTCCTTCTCGCGCACGGGGACGTCGTGGGCGAAGATCACGCCGTCCGCGGCGGCGATGACGGCCGGGTCGAGCCGGGTGAAGCCGGCCGAGCCCTGGGTCTCGACGGTCAGCTCGACGCCCGCCTCGCGGCCCGCGTTCTCCAGGGACTCGGCCGCCATGTAGGTGTGGGCGATGCCGGTGGGGCAGGAGGTGACGGCGACGATCCGGAAGGGCCGGTCGTCCGGGACGGGGGCGGGGGCCGTGGCGGCGCCGGCGGAGGCCGCCGCCGGCGCCGCCACGGAGTCCTTGGTGGTGCCCGCGGTCTTGGTGCTCGCGGTCTTGGTGCCCTCGGAAGCGCTCTCGGCCGGGGCGGCCGGCGCGGCGGGGGCCTCGTCCCCGCGGATCAGGGCCGCCGCGGCGGCCGGGTCCCCGGCCGACCGCAGCGCATCGGTGAACTCGCCGTTCATCAGCTGGCGGGCCAGGGAGGACAGGATCGTCAGATGGGCGTCGTCGGCGCCGGCGGGAGCGGCGATCAGGAAGATCAGGTCGGCGGGTCCGTCCGCCGCGCCGAAGTCGATGCCGGCGGCGCTGCGGCCGAAGGCGAGGGTCGGCTCGGTGACGTGTTCGCTGCGGCAGTGCGGGATGCCGATGCCACCGTCGAGACCGGTGGGCATCTGGGCCTCGCGGGCGGCCACGTCGGCGAGGAAGCCCTCCAGGTCGGTCACCCGGCCCAGGGCCACCATGCGTGCGGCGAGGGACCGCGCGGCGGCTTCCTTGGTGTCGGCGGACAGGTCGAGATCGACCAGGTCCGAGGTGATCATGTCACTCATCGCGGGCTCCTTCGCACGCGTATCGCCCGGAGCGTGGGGTGGGCGGGGCTGGGGGTGGGGACGGGAGTGGGGGGTGGGGCGGGGAGGGGGGAGGCGGTGAGTAACAGGACGGTCGTCATGACACCGGCTCCTTCAGTTCGCGGTCCACCGGCACCTCCGCCGTGACCGTCACCGCCGCCGGGTCCAGATCGCCCGGGGTCGGCATCACGCTGCCGGGCAGCTGGACGGCTGCCGCGCCGTGGGCGACGGCGGAGGCGAGCGCCGCCGGGCCGCTGCCGCCGGCGATGAGGAAACCGGCGAGGGAGGAGTCGCCCGCTCCCACGTTGCTGCGTACGACGTCGACGCGGGCGCTCGCGAACCAGGTCCCGGTGTCCTCGACGAGGAGCTGGCCGTCGGCGCCGAGGCTGGCGAGGACGGCGCGGGCGCCCATCTGCCGCAGTTCCTCGGCCGCCTTCACCGCGTCGCCGACCGTCGCCAGAGGGCGGCCGACGGCCTCGGCGAGTTCCTCGGCGTTCGGCTTCACCACGTCGGGCTGCTCGCGCAGGGCTTCGAGGAGGGCGCGGCCCGAGGTGTCGAGCGCGATGCGCGCTCCGCCGGCGTGCGCCCGCGCGACGACCTCGGCGTACCAGGAGGGGGCGAGGCCCCGGGGCAGGCTGCCGCAGCAGGCGATCCAGTCGGCGTCACGGGACTGCTCGCGCACCGTCTCCAGGAGCAGTTCCTGTTCCTCGGCGGAGAGTTCGGGACCGGGCGCGTTGATCTTGGTGAGGACGCCGTCGGACTCCGCGAGCGCGATGTTGGAGCGGGTGGCTCCGGTGACCGGGACCGGGGCGACCTCGATGCCCTGCGCGTCGAGCAGGTCGGCGACGAGCGCGCCCGGCGCGCCGCCGAGGGGCAGGACGGCGACCGTGCGCCGTCCGGCGGCCGCGACGGCGCGCGAGACGTTCACGCCCTTGCCGCCCGGGTCCATCCGCTCGCCGGTGGCGCGGATGACCTCCCCGCGGTCGAGGGAGGGGACCTCGTAGGTGCGGTCGAGGGAGGGGTTGGGGGTGACGGTGAGGATCACGCCTGCGCTGCTCATGCTCGTACCACTTCCGTGCCGCCGCGCTCGATGGCGGCCGCGTCGTCGTCGCTCAGCCCGCTGTCGGTGATCAGCAGGTCCACGTCGCTCAGGCCGCCGAAGCGGGCGAAGTGCTCCTGGCCGTGCTTGGAGGAGTCCGCGAGCAGCACCACCCGGCGCGCGGCGGCGACGGCCGCCTGCTTGACCGCGGCCTCGGCGAGGTCGGGGGTGGTCAGCCCGTGCTCGGCGGAGAAGCCGTTGGCGGCGAGGAACAGGACGTCCGCGCGGATCTCGCCGTACGCGCGCAGCGCCCAGGCGTCCACGGCGGCGCGCGTGCGGTGGCGGACGCGCCCTCCGACGAGGTGGAGCTGCATGCCCGGGTGGTCCGCGAGGCGGGCCGCGATGGGCAGGCTGTGGGTGACGACGGTGAGCTCGGCCTCCAGCGGGATCGCCGCCGCGAGGCGGGCGACCGTGGTGCCGGCGTCGAGGATCATCGTGCCCTCGGAGGGCAGTTCCGTGAGGGCCGCCTTGGCGATGCGGTCCTTCTCGTCGGTGGAGGTGCCCTCGCGTTCGGCGAGGTCCGGTTCGAAGTCGAGGCGTCCGACCGGTATGGCACCGCCGTGGACGCGGCGCACCAGGCCCGCGCGGTCGAGGGCCTTCAGGTCGCGGCGGATCGTCTCCGCGGTGACCTGGAACTCCTCGGCCAGCGACAGGACGTCCACCCGGCCGCCCTCGCGGGCGAGCCGCAGGATCTCCTGCTGCCGCTCCGGTGCGTACATGTCCGCGCTCGCCTCCGACTCGTGTCCGGCGTCCGGTCGATGTCCGAGTCGTGTCCGACTCATGCCCGAACTTGTGGTTTCGCTGCGAGGCTACGCCCGGATTTCCGGAAAGTAAACAGTTTCGGGCTTGATTCGGGCATGAACGGACTTCCGGTCTTCGGGGTGCGGCATCGAGCTGACGTATTAGGCCAGGTCACGTCCTACTTCTGCGGCATGCTCGGGCGTATGACGACGGACACCCCGGCCCGGCTGCTGCAGTTGCTCTCCCTTCTCCAGACGCCCCGCGAATGGCCCGGCGGCGAGCTGGCCGAACGGCTCCGGGTGTCCCGGCGGACCGTGCGCCGGGACATCGACCGGCTGCGTGAGCTGGGGTATCCCGTGCAGGCGAGCAAGGGCGCGGACGGCGGGTACCGGCTGGTCGCGGGCAAGGCGATGCCGCCGCTGGTGCTGGACGACGAGGAGGCGGTGGCGATCGCGGTGGGTCTGCGGGCGGGGGCCGGGCACGCGGTGGAGGGCGTCGACGAGGCGTCCGTACGCGCCCTGGCCAAGCTGGAGCAGGTGCTGCCGGCCCGCCTGCGCCACCGCGTCGCCACGCTCCAGGCCGCGACCACTCCGCTGACCAGCGGGGACGGGGCGAGCATCGCGCCGGAGACGCTGACCGTGATGGCGTCCACGGTCGCGGGGCGGGAGCGGCTGCGGTTCGCCTACCGGGCGAAGGACGGCACCGAGTCGCGGCGGCTGACCGAGCCGTACCGGCTGGTGTCGACGGGGCGGCGCTGGTACCTCGTGGCCTACGACCTGGACCGGGCGGACTGGCGGACGTTCCGGGTGGACCGGGTGCGGGAGCCGTTCGCGACCGGCGCGCGGTTCGCCCCGCGGGAGCTGCCGACGGGCAGTGCGGCGGAGTACCTGCGGCGCTCGCTTCAGGGGCAGGCTTACACGTACGAGTTCGACGTCGCCTTCGAGGAGCCGCCGGAGT
Source organism: Streptomyces sp. NPDC001381 (assembly GCF_042895685.1). Classification (NCBI taxonomy): domain Bacteria; kingdom Bacillati; phylum Actinomycetota; class Actinomycetes; order Kitasatosporales; family Streptomycetaceae; genus Streptomyces; species Streptomyces sp. NPDC001381. The sequence continues at coordinate 45,638 of NZ_JBIAWO010000007.1, forward strand.
CCGTCGCGGCGCGGCTGCCCGCGTGGATGGGGCGACCGGAGGCGGACGGCGAGGGCGGGAGCCGGCTGCGCGGGTCGACCAGTGATCCGGTGGACTGGCTGGCGCTGCGGCTGGCGATGCTGGGATGCGAGTTCTCGGTACGGGGGCCGAGGGAACTGGCGGAGTGCGTGCGGGAGTTGGGGGCACGGTTGGGGAGGGCGGGGGCGCCGGGGACACGGTCCGAATCAGACGCCCCGGAGGCGGCGGGGGCCGCGGACTGAATCAGACGCACCGGAGGCGGCGGGGCCGCGGACTGAATCAGACGCGCCGGAGCGACAGGGGACGCGGGCCGCATCAGACACCCCGGGGGCGAGGGACACCGACTGGATCAGACACCTTCAGGGCGACAGGAGACGCTGACTGAATCAGGCGCCCGGGGGCGGCGGAGGGGCGGACTGGGTCAGGCACCTCCAGGGCGGCGGAGACGCGGGCCGCATCAGACGCCCGCCTGGGGGCCGGCGCACGCCGAGTGCCCGAGTGTGGTCGCCCGCCCCCCGCATCCCCCTCACTGCTCGTCCGCCGGCCGCTCCCCCTCCGTGTCCTCCCAGGCGAACCCCCGCAAGGCCGCCAGATTGCTCATCGCCAGGGCTGCCGGGCTCCGGGGGCCGGTGGCCGGGGTGTCGGTCGCGGCCCAGCTCTCCACGGCCACCCGGACCGCGGCGCTCGCGACGGCGGCGGCGAAGCGCCGGTGAGGTGTGATCCCGGTGTCCCGGGAGAGCCGGGCCGCCAGCACCTCCGCCAGCGCCTCCTCCGAGGCCTGGCAGACCTCGGCCCAGACCTTGCCGAGGGCGGGATGCGTGCCCGCCAGGCGGATCAGGGTGCGGACCCAGTCCCAGGAGGCGGCCGAGACGCCCCGGCCCGGCACGAGGGTGTGCTGGACGGCGTGGGCCAGGGCCTCGGGGAGGGCGAGTTCGGGCGGGGCCTCGCGGACCGCTTGAGCCCAGCGCTGGGCGCCCGCCGCGTAGAGGGGGGCGACGGCCTCTTCCTTGGTGGCGAAGTAGCGGTAGAAGGTGCGGGGGGCGATGCCCGCGGCGTGGGCGATGTCCTCGGCACGGGTGGCCTTCAGGCCACGGGCGGCGAAGAGACCCGCCGCCGCCTTGGCGATCTCCATCCGGGTCGCCGCCTTGCGCCGCTCGGTCAGGGAGGCCGTCGCGGGGGTGGAGCTGGTCACGTCGGCAGGCTATGCCCATGTGGCACAATCTGCCATCCGGGCGGGCCACCCCGTGGTTCAGGTACGGGGTGCCCCGCCCACCTCGGCATGCGAGGAGCGAGCCGGCGCGCCGGAGGGCGAGCCGGGCTCCGGCGCCCGGGGGAAGGCGCCGAAGCCCGGCTCGGGGAGAGTCCCGGCGCCGGGGGGATGTGCGTCGGGACGTGGTCCTGGTGAGGGTGCGGACGGTTGCCGCCGAGGGCTTCAGGGCTCCGGCGGCGATGCGAACTCCCGTGCCCTGAAGTCTTGTTCCCCGGTCCTCTGGGTTGAAGCGGCGTCGTGAAGCCATGTTCGCGCGGGGACGCGCCACCCGGCGCACGCGGGCGGACCGGGTGCCGGGTGAGGGTCTGCGGGCCTAGGCGGCCGCCTCGAACCCCGTGTCCCGCGCCAGCTTCTTCAGCTCCAGCAGCGCGTGCTTCTCGATCTGGCGGATGCGTTCGCGGGTCAGGCCGTGCTCCTTGCCGACCTCCGTGAGGGTGCGCTCACGGCCGTCCTCGATGCCGTACCTCATCTTGATGATGGAGGCCGTACGCGGGTCGAGGCGGTCGATCAGGCCGTCGAGTTCCTCGCTGCGCAGCAGCGTCAGCACCGACTGCTCGGGCGACACCGCCGAGGTGTCCTCCAGGAGGTCGCCGAACTGGGTCTCGCCCTCGTCGTCCACCGACATGTTCAGCGAGACCGGGTCACGGGCCCAGTCCAGGACGTCGATGACGCGCTCGGGGGTGGAGCCGAGCTCGGCGGCGATCTCGAGGGGCTCGGGGTCGCGGCCGTGCTCCCGGTTGAACTCGCGCTGGACGCGGCGGATCCGGCCGAGCTCCTCCACCAGGTGGACGGGCAGGCGGATGGTGCGCGACTGGTCGGCGATCGAGCGGGTGATGGCCTGGCGGATCCACCAGGTGGCGTACGTCGAGAACTTGAAGCCCTTGCGGTAGTCGAACTTCTCCACCGCGCGGACCAGGCCGGCGTTGCCCTCCTGGATCAGGTCGAGCAGGGGCAGGCCGCTGCGGGGGTAGCGGCGGGCGACCGCGACGACCAGACGGAGGTTGGAGCGGATGAAGACGTCCTTGGCGCGCTCGCTCTCGGCGACCAGGGCCTCCAGCTCCTCACGGGTGGCGTCCGCCCTGGACTCCTCGTACCCGTCGAGGACCTGTTGCGCGAACACACCCGCCTCGATGATCTGGGACAGCTCGACCTCCTTGGCGGCGTCGAGCAGCGGCGTGCGCGCGATCTCGTCGAGGTACATGCCGACCAGGTCGCGGTCGGCGATCTCGCCGCCATGGGCGCGAACACTGCTTGCCGCGTCGGTCCCGCCGGTGGCGGACTGACGACGGGCGACGGCACGGGTTGCCATGCGTGCTCCCTTGCGATGGTGGGGTCAGCGGGTGGTCCTTGGACGCCGCGCACTCGCTCAGCGTCCCTGGACTGATCCGGGACTCTTCTCGGGTGCCCTGCATCCGATGGAAACAACGACTGGAATCAGGACAGAATTCCCAACCTGCACCCCGATTTTTCTGATCATGCAGTACCCTGTCCGGCCATCGTCAGGCCACACGGGGAGACGCGATGTCGTCGGAACGTACAGAGGTGCAGGTCAGGCCAGGAGTCGAGGGAGACCTCAAGGCACTCACCGACCTCTACAACCACTACGTACGTGAGACGTCCATCACCTTCGATACCGCGGTGTTCACTCCGGAAGAGCGCCGTCCTTGGCTGCTCTCCCACCCTGAAGACGGCCCGTACCGGCTGAAGGTTGCCGTCGACACGGACTCACAGGAGATTCTCGGGTACGCCACATCCAGCCCTTACCGGCCGAAGGCCGCCTACTCGACCTCGGTGGAGGTGACGGTGTACGTCGCCCCGGGCGCCGGCGGCCGCGGCGTCGGAACGCTGCTGTACAAGGCGCTCTTCGAGGCGCTGGCGGGTGAGGACCTCCACCGGGCGTACGCCGGGATCGCACAGCCGAACGAAGCGTCCACGCGGCTGCACGAACGCTTCGGTTTCCGGTACGTCGGCACGTACCGCGAGGTGGGCCGCAAGTTCGGCCGCTACTGGGACGTGGCCTGGTACGAGAAGGACCTGTAGGCCGGCCGCGGCCGCCCCGGGTCAGCCGAACTGCACGGACCGCTTCGCCAGCCCCATCCAGAACCCGTCGATCACCGACTTCTGGGCGTCCAGTTCGCCGGACACCTCGGCGGCGCCCATCGTCACGAAGAGCGGGGCGAAGTGCTCGGTGCGGGGATGGGCGTAGCGGCCGGCCGGGGCCTTGTGGAGGAAGTCGAGCAGGGAGTCCCAGTCGCGGGCCTCCATGGCGCGCCGCCCCCAGTCGTCGAACTCCACGGACCAGGTGGGCACTCCCCCCTGGCGCAGGGCGGCGAGGTTGTGGGTGAAGAAGCCGGAGCCGACGATCAGGACGCCCTCGTCGCGCAGGGGCGCGAGCCTGCGGCCGATCTCCATGAGCCGCACCGGGTCGAGGGTCGGCATCGAGATCTGCAGGACGGGAATGTCGGCGGCCGGGAACATCTCGACCAGGGGCACGTAGGCACCGTGGTCGAGGCCGCGGTCGGGGATGTCCTGGACGGGGATTCCGGGGGCGCGCAGCAGCTTGCGCACGCTCTCGGCGAGCTCCGGCGCGCCGGGGGCGTCGTAGGTCACCCGGTAGTAGTGCTCGGGGAAGCCCCAGAAGTCGTGGACGAGGGGGACGGGGTCGACGGCGCCGAGGGCGAGGGGGGCCTCCTCCCAGTGGGCGGAGACCATGAGGATCGCCTTGGGGCGGGGCAGGCCGGCGGACCAGGCCGCGAGCTGGCCCGGCCAGACCGGGTCGTCGGCGAGCGGCGGGGCGCCGTGGCTGAGATACAGGGCGGGCATGCGCTCCTGAGTGGCGGCGGACATGACGGCGGCTCCCTCCGGAGGCGTTGCCTGAGACGGTGTTGATTGAAATCTAAAACGACGACACCCGTGAGCTTATTCCAGGATGGTTTAATTTTCAAGGAGCCGACCTTTACAGTGGAGTACATGAAGAAGGCACCCGCATCCGCCGAAGAGCCCCGCTGGCTCACCGACGAGGAACAGCGCGTCTGGCGCTCCTACGTGCACGCGAGCATGCTCCTCGAGGACCACATGGACCGGCAGCTCCAGCGGGACGCCGGGATGCCGCACATCTACTACGGCCTTCTGGTCAAGCTCGCCGAGTGCCCGCACCGCCGGCTGCGGATGACCGAGCTGGCCATGCACGCGAAGATCACGCGTTCCCGACTCTCCCACGCCGTCGCCCGGCTGGAGAAGAACGGCTGGGTCCGGCGCGAGGACTGCGCCGACGACAAGCGCGGCCAGTTCGCCGTCCTGACCGACGAGGGCCTGGAGATGCTGCGGCGCGCCGCGCCGGGCCATGTCACCGCCGTCCGCAACGCGGTCTTCGACCGGCTCTCCCCGGAACAGCAGAAGTCCCTCGGCGAGATCATGCAGATCATCGCCGAGGGACTCCAGCCGGACGAAGCGGGTGCCGACCTTCCCTGGCTGCGTTAACCAGCCGACGCTACGCGCGTCAGTGGGCGACCACCGGCACCGGGACGGCGTCCTCGGCGCTCGCGCCCGTCACGGTGCCCATGTCCGGCTTGCCGGCGTTGACGAGCGTCAGGGCGATCACGGCGGCGGCGAACAGGATGCCGACGGCGAACCAGATGGCGCTGGTGTAGCCCTCCACCATGCCCTCCAGCTGGACGAGCTGCTGCTGGGGGCGGGAGGTGGCACCGGCGATGTGGTCCTTGATGTACGACGTGGTCGCGGACGCGGCGATCGTGTTCAGCAGGGCGGTGCCGATCGCGCCGCCCACCTGCTGCGAGGTGTTGACCATCGCGGAGGCGACACCGGCGTCACGCGGCTCCACGCCCAGGGTGGCCAGGGACATCGCCGGCATGAACGCCGTACCCATGCCGAGGCCGAGCAGCAGCATCGCGGGCAGCAGCAGGGCCGCGTACGAGGAGCCGATCTCCAGGCGGGTGAGCAGCAGCATGCCGAGCGCGGCGACCAGGAAGCCCGGGCCCATCAGCAGCCGCGGCGCGACCCGGGTCATCAGCCGGGCGCCGATCTGGGTGGAGCCGGTGATCATGCCCGCGATCATCGGCAGGAACGCGAAGCCGGTCTTGACCGGCGAGTAGCCCTTGACGACCTGCAGGTAGTAGGTCAGGAAGAGGAACAGGCCGAACATCGCGATGATCGCGAGGCCGAGGGAGAGGTAGACACCGCCGCGGTTGCGCTCGGTGATCACGCGCAGCGGCAGCAGCGGGGCCTTGACCCTGGACTCGACGATCACGAAGGCGGCCAGCAGGACGGCGGAGGCGACGAACATGCCGACGGTCAGGGAGTCGCTCCAGCCGTCCGACTCGGCGCGGGTGAAGCCGTAGACCAGGGAGACCAGGCCGAGGGTGGAGAGGATGACGCCCGGGATGTCGAGGGAGGAGCGGTTGCGGCCGCCCTCGGGCTCACGGATGACGAAGTAGGCGCCGGCCGCGGCGACGACCGCGAACGGGATGTTCACGAAGAACGTCCAGCGCCAGTCCAGGTACTCGGTGAGGAAACCGCCGAGGATCAGGCCGACGGCGCCGCCGCCACCGGCGATCGCGCCGTAGATGCCGAACGCCTTGGCTCGCTCCTTGGCGTCGGTGAACATCACCGCGAGCAGGGAGAGCGCGGCGGGCGCGAGGAGTGCGCCGAAGGCGCCCTGGAGCGCGCGGGCGCCGAACATCATCGCCTCGTTGGTGGCCGCGCCGCCGAGCGCGGAGGCCGCGGCGAAGCCGCCGAGGCCGGCGACGAAGGCGCGCTTGCGGCCCCACAGGTCGGCGATCCGGCCGCCGAAGAGCAGCAGTCCGCCGAAGGCGAGGGCGTAGGCGGTGACGATCCACTGCCGGTTGCCGTCGGAGATGCCCAGGTCCTGCTGGGCGGACGGCATCGCGATGTTCACGATGGTGGCGTCGAGGACGACCATCAGCTGGGCTATGGCGATGAACGCCAGTGCCTTCCAGCGGTTGGCGTCCGGGACGCCGGGAGCCTTGACGGCTGTTTCAGACATGGGGATACCCACTTCGGGACTTCGTGACGGAAAAACCAGAAGAAACGGCGTGCCGAGGACGACGGCGTGCTCGGTACGGGTCTGCCTACGGCGGTCGGAGTGAAGGGGCCGGCCGCTCTCTCAAGACGTTCTGATCGCTCAGGCCTGGCGCAGGTCCTCCATGGTCACCGCCGTGCCCGGCAGGACCGAGGGGGCCGGGGCCCGCAGTCCGTCCAGGAACAGCTGGAGGTGGCGGTGGACGAACCGGTCGGCGCTCGGGCAGCCCATGCCCGCCGGGGGGCGGCTGAGCTGGGCCACCGCGATCATCACGTCGCCCACACCGACGTCGGTCCGCATCTGTCCGGCCGCCTTGGCGCGGTCCATGACCTCCTCGATGATCCGCTCGACGCGTTCGCGGGCGGCTTCCAGGTCGGGGTGGTGCTGGTCGAAGGTGCTGGAGACCATCGGGCACAGCGCGCTGATCCGCTCGTCGGCGGAGGCGTGCACGAAGCGCTCCAGTGCCGCGAACGCGTCTCCGGCCTCGGCGAGGGCGGCCTGGCCGGCCAGGACCGTGCGGTCCAGGACCGAGCAGACGACCTCGCGGACCAGGGCGTCGCGGTCGGGGAAGTGGCGGTACACCGTGGCGTTGCCGACGCCGGCCCGGCGGGCGATGTCGTCGAGCGGCACGTCGGGGCCGAGCTCGGTGAACATCTCGCGGGCGGCGGCGACGATCCGCTCCCGGTTGCGCAGGGCGTCGGCGCGGGGCCGGGGTGCCTTGCGCACGGCGGGGGTCGCGGTCTGCACGGCGTCTCCTCCGGATAGCGGTGGGGCGATCCGGGGAAGCTCTCCCCGTTTCGCTCGGACACAGGGCTAAACGGGGAGAGGGTCCCCGGTTATTTCCCGGATCCTGAAGTTTCCTTGTGTGACCTGGGCCACATGCACACGATCGGTCGTTCCCAGCGCGCGCCCGCACCCGTCGCGTCACAGGGTGATCGAGAGGGTGCAGCCGGTGACCGGGCGGCTGCCTGGAGCGAAAGGCCCCGCATGCAGCCCGTGCGCACCGCCCCGGAACCCCTCCGCCGTCGGATACGCCCGCGCCGCGCCGCCGCCCTCGCCTCCGTGACCGCGCTGACCCTCGCGGTCAGCACCTCGGCCGGCACCGGCCGCCTCCCCCCGGACCTCGGTCCGACCCGGGCCGGGGCGGGCCCCGTCTCCCTGGCCCGGTCCTCCACCCTCGCCCCCTGCATGATCAGCGGCGGCTCGACCGTCCAGATGTCCGAAGGGGTCCCGACGCCCAGCGGCTACGCCCGCTCCACCGGGACCGTCCGCGCCCTCACCCTGATGGTCGACTTCCCGGACGCTCCGGGCCGGGGCAGCGCCCTCGACCGCTACCACGAGTTCTTCCCGCAGACCGAGAAGTGGTTCCGCACGGCGTCCTACGGCCGTCTCGACTACCGCTCCGACATCCCGGTCCGGCACTGGCTGCGGATGCCGAAGACGTTCCGGGCGTACGGCATAGAGCGCGGGGCGCCCTTCGACCCCGGCTACCGCGACCTCGTCCGCGACATCGTGGCCGCCGCCGACCCGACCGTGGACTTCCGGGCGTACGACCTGCTGAACGTGCTGGTGACCCCGAACGCGGGGCCCTCCGCACTGGACACGGTCCTGTCGGTGACGTTCGCCGGGAACACGGAGGCGCCGGTCGCCGACGGGGTGGCGGTGGCCAACGCGTCCTTCGTCTACTCCCGTCAGGACGACGGCTCCGGCTCCTACGACCGCACCGGCTACCGCGTCCTGCCGCACGAGAACGGCCATGTCTTCGGGCTGCCCGACCTCTACACCCAGGAGGGCGGGGGCGCGGTCGGGCACTGGGACATCATGAGCGAGGACTGGGGGGCCAACAACGACCTGCTCGGCTGGCACAAGTGGAAGCTGGGCTGGCTGGACGCGGCGCAGATCGCCTGCTCGGCGGTGCGCGGGACGGCGGAGTACGAGCTGACCCCGCTGTGGAAGGCCGGGGGCCCGAAGCTGGTCCTCGTGCCCGTCGACGGCCGCACCGGCTACGCCGTCGAGCTGCGCACCCGCGGCGGCAACGACGAGACGGTGTGCCGGCCGGGCGTCCTCGTCTACAAGGTGGACGCGGGCGTCGACACCGGCATGGGACCGGTGACGGTGTACGACTCCGCCGAGGACAGCGGCGGCTGCACCCGCAGCCCGAACGTCCACGCCGAGCTCTCCGACGCGCCCTTCGCCCCCGGCGAGTCCTTCACGGACGCCGGGCGCGGCATCCGGATCTCGGTGACGGCCGCGGACCTGAAGGGCGTCTACCGGGTGCGGGTCACCCGGCGGTGAGCCGGGGGCCGTGGGCCCGCATTACGGTAGGGCTGCCCAGACCGCCGTACGGAGAACCGATGCCCGCGAAGACGACCACCACCCCCGGCGCCCCCGCGGCCGTTCCCGAGGAGGCCGTCGTGCCGCTGATGCGCGGGGTGGCCGTCCTGCGGGAGCTGACCGGGGCCGGCGGGACGATGCGGCTGAGCGAGCTGGAGCGGGCCACGGGCCTGGCCCGGTCGACCGTGGACCGGGTCACCGCCACCCTGGCCCGCATGGGGTACGTCCGGCTGGAGGGCCGGGACGCCGTGCTGGCCCCGCGCGTGATGGAGCTCGGCAACGCCTATCTGGCCGCCCTGCGGCTGCCGGCGCTGCTGGGCTCGCGGGCGGACGCGCTCGCCGACGAGCTCGACGAGTCGGTGTCCCTGGCCGTCGCCGACCGGGACGGCATCCGCTTCATCCACCAGGCGACCCGGCGCCGCGCGATGTCCCTGAGCTTCCGCATCGGCGATCTGCTGCCCGCCGAACGGACCGCGCCGGGTGCCCTGTTCGCGGCCGGCTGGACGGACGCCGACTGGGCGCGCTGGCGCGCGCGCCGGGCGGCGGACCCGCAGGACCGCGGCTTCCCCGCCGTGCCGGCCGCCCCGCACCGGACCCCGGACGAGGACTTCGTACGACGGGCCGGGCAGGCGGCGGCGGAGGGCTGCGCGCTGGACGACCAGCTGATCGAGCCGGGCCTGGTGGCGGTCTCCGTACCGGTGCGGGACCCGGGGACGGGGCGCGTCGGGTGCGTGGCGAGCGTGGTGAGCCACACGAGCCGGCACGGCGCCGCGGACCTGCGCGACACCCTGCTGCCCCGGCTGCGGGCGGCGGTGGCGGCCATGGAGGAGGACCTGCGGCAGGCGCCGCCGGCGGATCCCGGCCCGCCGTCCGCGGGCCTCGCCCTGTGGACGGGCGCGTCGAAGCAGGAACTGGGCCGGGAGTTCATCGAGTCCCTGGCGCGCGGTCTGACCGTCCTCACCGCGTTCGGGGAGGGCCGCGCCGCACCGACCCTGGCGGAGGTGGCCCGGGCGACCGGGCTGGCGCGGGCGACGGCCCGGCGGGCGCTGATCACGTTCGAGCACCTGGGGCTGGTGGCGCCCGGCGGGCCCGAGCGCACCTTCGCGCTCACCCCGCAGGTGCTCTCCCTCGGCTTCCCGCCCCTGTCCCGTACGACACTCCCCCGCATCGCGACCCCGCACCTCGCGGCGCTCGCGGAACGGGTGAACGAGTCGACGGCCCTGGCGGTCCTCACCGACGAGGGCGACGAGATCCAGTACACGGCCGGGGTGCCCGCGCACCACGTGATGAGCGTGGACGTGACGGTGGGTGCCCGGCGGCCGGCCCGGGTGACGGCGGCGGGGCGGGTGCTGACGGGCGAGTCCGGCGACGGGTTCGCCTTCGTGGACGAGGAGTTGGAGCAGGGGCTGCGGTCGGTCGCGGTGCCGGTGCGGGACCGCGCGGGACGGGTGGTCGCGGCGGTCGGGGTCGCGACGCACGCGGCACGGCGGACCGCCGAGGAGTGCGTGCGCGACCTGCTGCCGGAAGTGGCGGCGACCGCCGCGCTCGTCGAGTCGGATCTGCGGGTGGCCGCCCGGTTCACCCGTGTGCCGCTGTCCTGAACCCGTGGTTTTCGGCCGTACTTGACCAGGACTTGGGTGTAACACCCATCGAGTCCTCCCGCACCGAACGGATTGCCCGCCCGGTCACGGCCTGCTGTGGAAGAGGGCAACAGCCCTGCCCCGTAAGCGCGTTCCCGCGTAAAGTTCACGCCAGATATCGATCATCGCGCTGAAACCGGGGGGAATCAGTGATCCGAGTGCTGCTCGCGGAGGACATGGTCATGCTCCGCCGGGCTCTGGCCTCCCTGTTGGAGCTGGAGACCGACATCGAGGTGGTCGCCGAGACGGGGAACGGCGACCAGGTCCTGCCGCTGGCCCTGGAGCACCGGCCCGACGTGGCGGTGCTCGACATCGACATGCCGGGCATCGACGGCATCGAGGCCGCCGGCCTGCTCCACCAGAAGCTGCCGTCCTGCCGGACGGCGATCCTGACCACGCTCGGCCGGCCCGGCAACCTGCGCCGCGCGCTCGCCGCGCACGCCTGCGGGTTCCTGCTGAAGGACACCGAGCCGGCCCGGCTCGCGGCGGCGATCCGGGAAGTGGCCGCCGGGGGCCGGGTGGTCGACCCCGAGCTGGCGCTCAGCGCCCTGCAGGCCGGGGAGAGTCCGCTCAGCGCCCGGGAGACGGAGGTGCTGCGCCTGGCCGCGCAGGGCGAGGAGGTACCGGCGATCGCCCGCGCCCTGTTCCTGTCCGCCGGCACCGTCCGCAACTACCTGACCGCCGCCGTCACCCGCCTCAACGCCCGCAACCGCATGGACGCCGTCAGGATCGCCCGCGACTCCGGCTGGCTCTGACCGGGGGGACCGCCCCGGCCCCACCACCCCCTGCGGCGCCCGGGGTTGCCCCCGGACCCCGCCGAGCCGCGCGCCGGTCCGGGAGGGCACACCGTGGGCCGCCCGGACCGCGGCGCCCCGGATGACGTCAGGAGCGGCCGGGGGCCGGGTCGGCGGGGAGGCGGGCGGTGGCGTCCTCCTCCGCCTGGGCGGGAAGGGTCACGGCCAGTTCGAACCAGCCGTCGGCGCGTTCGCCGGAGGTCAGCCGGCCGCCGAGGGCCTGCGCCCGGGCCGCCAGGCTGCTCAGGCCGTTGCCGCCGCACCCGGCGCCGCCGGGCACGTCGGCGAAGTGGGCCGAACGCGCGTCCCGCAGACCGTCGTTGGCGATGACCAGACGCACGGAACCGTCCTCCGTGTCCGCCCTGATCACGCACTTCTGGGCCTTGCTGTGCCGCAGGATGTTGGTGACGCCCTCGCGCAGCACGGTGGCCAGCACCGAGTCGACCGCCGGGGACACCTCGCCCGCCGCCACCCGCACCTCGGCGTGGATGCCGACCGCCCGCAACAGCGAGGCGGCCGCCGGGAGTTCCCGGTCCAGGCTCATCCGCAGATAGCTGCCCGCCACCGAGCGCACCTCGGCGGACGCCTGCCGGGCCGCCTGCACGATCTCCGTGATCTCGGTCTCGGCCCGCTCCGGGTCGACCCGCACCAGCCGGTGCACGAGCTCGCACTTGAGGGTGATGGTGGACAGACTGAAGCCGAGCAGGTCGTGCAGGTCACGGGCGAAGCGCACCCGCTCCTGGGCGAGGGTGACCCGCACCAGTTCGTCACGGGCGGCCTGCACCTCGGCGATGAGTCCGGTCAGCCGGCTCAGCCCGTACACCACCAGCCCGGTGAGGACGGTGGCCACCATGTTGTACGCCAGCTCGCCCGCGCCGTAGCCGACCAGGAAGTGCACGGTGCCCGTCGCCACGAGGACCAGGCCGAACGCGGCCCAGGCGAGGGCCGGCCGCAGCACCAGCAGACAGGACGAGCACAGGAAGCCGGGCATGCCCAGCCAGGCCTCGCCGAAGAACGCGAACGGGCCGAAGGTGAGGACCGCCTGCGCGGCCAGGGTGATCCGGTTGTGCCGGGCCCAGCGGGGCGCCCGGGCCGGGAAGGAGTGGCAGAACTGCAGACCGAGCAGCAGCGCCATCAGGACGCAGAACGCCGTGAGGCCCAGCGCCCCCAGACCGCCGCTGGCCGCGTAGGTGAGGGCCACGCCGAAGAAGCAGAGGATGACGACGGTGGTGATGGCGGAGGCCATCCTGGGGGCCAGTTCGACGTTGCTGACCGGTCTTTGACGCATCGGCCCGGCAGACACCAAAGGACGGAACCATCGCACTGAAACCCCCCACTCGAATGCGATTTCGGTCGGGGTACAGCATAGGGTCGCCGCCCTCGATCCCGGCCGGACAAACGACGAGCAGCCATCCACAACAGGCCCTACGCGCCCCCGGGGAACGCCGACACCACGAACTCGCCGACGCCCGGTTCGGCCCGCCAGTCCAGGCCGAAGGCGCGGGCGGCCGTCTCGGTGTCCCCGAAGGCCAGCGCACACGGGCCCAGGCCCATCGCGGTGGCCACCAGGTACAGCGTCTGCTGCAGGGCGCCGACCTCCTTGAGCAGGGCGCTGTAGGCCGTGCCCCGGTAGGCGCCGGCCGTACGCCGGTACCGGGCCGTCATGCTGATCAGCACCGAGGGCTCCTGGCTCAGCCCGGCGTTCCCGGCGGCCTCGGCGAGCAGCTCGTCGACCAGGTCCGGTGCCGTCTCCAGCGGGGACAGCCGGTGGCCGTGCGGGTCGTAGTGGTAGATCCCGCGCTTGAGGTCGCCGCCCCCGCTGACGGTGAGGTACAGCTCCAGCGGGTAGCGCGCGCCGAGGCTCGGGTAGGGCCGCCCGCCGGCCGGGCGTTCGGCGGCGGACCGGTGCAGCAGCTCGCCCAACTGGTCCAGGGAGAGCGGCCGTCCGTCGTCGGGCCGCTCGGAGCGGCGGGCCGCGAGGACCTCGCTCAGCGCGGGTTCGCGCCGCCCGGCCCCGGCGCCCGCGGGCACGGGCACGGGAAGGGGGATGGCGGGGGCCGCGGCGGGAGCGGGTGCGTGGCCGGCCGGGGCCACGGCGATGCCATCGTTGTCGCGGGGGCGGGCGGGGCCGCCCGGGCGCACCGGGTCGCCGTACTCCCCCACCGGTTCGTCGTGCGCGCCGGGCCTGCTGCGCTGGTGGACCAGCAGTTCCCGCGGTGACCAGGAGGCGAGGACGGTGTCCTCGTCCTCGGCGAAGGAGTAGGTGTCCGGGGCGTCCTCGCGCGGGGTGCCCGGGACCAGCATGCCGGCGGCCTCCAGGTAGCCGACGACGAGGGAGGTCTCGGCGACCGGCAGGCCGAGCAGCCGGGACACCTCGCCGACGGCCGTGGGACGGGCGTAGCAGCTGACCAGCCAGCCCGCCTGCGGGGTGTGCAGGACCACGCGGTGGGCGGTGAGCGGGGACTCCGCGATCCAGCCCTCCGGTCCGGCCGTGAGCGTGACGAACCGGGACAGGCGGTGGACGGCGTGCGCGTCGGGGCGGCGCGGCGTGAACCGGGCCCGGCGGGCGATGGGGACGACGGTCACGTGGTCGGTGCCCCCGGCGAGCGCCAGGGTGCGCACCACGACGTGCTGGAGCCGTCCCAGTACGGCGTCCAGCGCGTCGTACTGGGGACGCTCCTCGGCCGGCCCGGTGCCCTCGCTGAAACCGGGCAGCACGTTGTCGAGGGAGACCGGGCCGTACGTCATGCGTTCCAGGGCGCGGCCGACGGCCGGGGTGCGCGCGTCGAGGCGGATCTCCTCCCAGGGGGTGCTGACGACGCCGCCGCCCGGGTCGCCGGGCACGGACCGGAATCCGCAGTCCTCACGCAGCGACCACAGCGGCATCAGGGACGGGGCGGCGGCATTCATCGGCGAGACCTCGGGGAGGACGGGGTGACGGTGTCCGTCACAGGAAGAGCGGGACCGGGTTGAGGTCCTCGTATCGGACGGGGGTGGACCGGCGGCCCAGGCGGACCGGCACGTCGTAGAGGCGGCCCGGGCCGAAGCGGGCCCAGAAGGTGCGCAGTCCGGGCACCACCACCTTGACGACGGGCAGTCCGGTGTCGGGCCGGGTCTGGTCGAGGACGAGGAGTTCGCTGCCGAGCTCGCGCACGATCCGGACGGCGGCGGCCACGTCGTCGGCCAGGTCGGGGCGCGGGGCGTACGGGAAGTCCTCGGGGGTGCGGGCCCGCGCCGTGCCGGGCAGCAGGTAGGGCTGGTTGTCGGTGGTGGCGGTCTGCCACCAGGACAGGACGGCCGGGTCGTCGCAGCTGTAGCCGGTGCCGTCGGGTCTCGCCTGGGCGACCGGGGGGAGCATCTGGTTCAGTTCGGCGACGGCGCGGCGCAGGGCGATGCGGGCGTCGAAGTGCGCGCCGAAGCCGAGGGTGATGTCCTGGGCCGGTTTGTCGGTGCGGGCGGACAGGGCGGCGAAGACCGGGACGCCGAGGTCGCTGGTGAGGTCGAGGACCCACATCCGGCGGCCCAGGCCCCGGTGTTCCTCGCGGGTCCGGCGGACCCAGGGGTCGTCGAAGGCGTCGAGGTCGAGGCCGGGCTGCCGGGTGCGGTTGTACCACCACAGGGCGACCGCGTCGCGTTCGACGAGTTCCAGGAAGCCCTGCACGACGGCGTCCTCGCGGGAGCTGCCGGCCGCCGAACCGTTGGAGGTGGCCGCGAACGGGCCCCTGTCGCCGGGGGCGTTGTAGTAGAGCATCGCGGTGGGCACCAGGCGGTGGCGGCCGCCGGTCAGCGACCACATCGGGGTCCAGTCGACGGGGGCGTCCTCGTCGAAGGGCTCGCAGACGCGGTGCGCCGGGCCGTGCGCGGCGTTCCACCGCTCGCGGCCGGCGTACTGGCGGGGGTGGAACAGCTGCACGGTGTCCGGGTGCACGGCGCGGTCGGCGACGTCCCGGTAGGCGGCCCGTACGGTGGGTTCGTCGCCCTGGAACCAGCCGCTGTGCCGCTCCACGGCCTCGCACAGGGCGCTGACCTTCGCCTGCGTCTCGGTGGTGCCCTTGCCCGAGCTGTGGCTGCGCAGGCCGCCCCGGATCCCGGCGAGACCGGTGGGCGCGGCGGCCGGGTTGTGCCCGGAGTGGAAGCAGTTGAGGAAGCCGGGGCCGCGGCGGTCGCGGCGGATCTCCTTCACCACTCCGGTGAGGTCGTCGACGAGGTGGCCGTACCGCTCCAGCATCTGTTCCGGGGACAGCGAGCGCTCGCCGGTGCCGGTCCCGGTCTTGGGCCGGGACGCGATCACGAAGGGGGCGTCGACCTGGCGCTCCATCAGGCCCGGGTCGCCGCAGGAAGGGCACTGGGGGCGGCGGCGCACGGGGTGGTGACGGCTGGTCAGGTCGAGGGGGTTGAGGGCCCACAGCGCGGACTGGCCCGGGTGGCGCTGTCCGGCCAGCCACTTCACGGCCTCCAGGCAGGCCAGGTGCAGACCGGCCGCGCGGCCGGCGGCGAGGGCGGAGGGCGGGGTGCGGACCGGGCGGCCGAGGGCCTCGCCCAGGAAGGCCTCGGCGGGGCGGTTGCGGCGCAGCGGCTCGGCGAGGCAGTGCCAGCAGGCGCCGCCGTCCGGGCGGAACACCGGCCCGATCCAGGGCTGTTCGCCGGTCAGACGGACCAGCAGCCAGGGGGTTCCGGTGGCGCGGTAGCGGACGTCCAGGGCCGCGAGACCGGGGTCGAGGTAGCTGTCGCAGAGGACGACGGCGAGACCGGGGGGTTCGGTGTCGTGGCCGGGCCGGTGCAGGCGCAGTCCGTCGGCGGTGAGCGCGGCGGTCATGTCGGCGACGGCCTCTCGGGCGTGCGTGCCGACCGAGGCGATCGTGACGGTGGCGCCGGCGGTGCGGCGGGCGGCGGCGGGGCCGTCCATGCCCGCGAGTTCCCAGAAGGCCTCGTCGCCGCGGGTGCCGGCGGCCGGCGGCCGGTGGGTGAGCAGTCCTGAGTCGAGGAGCTCGCCGACGATCCGGCGCACCTGCGCCGGGAACAGTCCGGCCGGCGTCTCCTCGGCGAGCTGGTCCAGGGTGCGGGTGCCGTCGAGGAGCGGGGCGAGTTCGGTGACGCCGGCGCCGCGCAGCACGGTCACGCCGCGTTCGGACACCAGGAACACCCCCTCCCCCGGCACCACTTCGGCCGTCAGATGGTGCTTGAAGGCCAGTCCGGGTCGTGCGCTGTGCTGTGTGGTCGCTGCCGTGTGCTCGGTCACTGCCGTGTGCTTCGTCACTGCCGTTCCCCCCAATTCCCCCTGATCGGCTGCGGTCTGCGCGGCGGGTCACTCGGCGAGCGCGGAGGCCTCCGTCCAGCAGATGCAGGTGCCCGGCTGGAACGGCTCGGCGGCCAGCGCGGCGAGGTCCTCGATGACGAGGCCGTCGGCGGCGGGGGCGTCGGCGGTGGGGAACACGTTGGTGGCGGCGTTGAGGTTCATGTCGGCCCTTTCCTCGCGGTGGGTGTTCTCTCTCGGTGAGGAGAAGTCTTCCGGGGCGGGGGCAGGGCCGACAGTGCCGGTGTCACCGGCTCGACATGACGTTTTCATGATCATCCAGGGCGGGTCTCACACCCCTTCCGTGCCGTCGGGGGCGTCCGCCATGCCCGCGGTGAGCGTGCTGCCGTCGTCCGGGTCGATGAGCAGGAACGATCCGGTGCGGCGCAGCGCGGCGTAGCCGTCGACGGCGACGGGCTCGGCGGTGCGCACCACGATCCGGCCGATGTCGTTGACGTCGAGCGTGCCGGGCCCGGGGCGTTCGGTCAGGTCGTGCAGGTCGAGCCGGGAGCCGATCTCCTCGACCACCGCCCGCACGGTCCGGGTGGCGTGCCGCAGCAGGACCCGCCGGCCCGCCCGCAGCGGCTGGTCGGTGAGGTGGCATGCCGTGGCGTGCAGCCGGCGCGTGGTGCGGGGCGGTGCGTCGGCCGCGGCCAGCAGGTCGCCCCGGGCGATGTCGATGTCGTCGGCGAGCCGGACCGTCACCGACTGCGGCGCCCAGGCGGCCCGGGCGGGCCCCGCCGGGGTGTCGATGGCCTCGACGACACTGGCCCGGCCGGACGGCAGCACGGTGACCGGGTCGCCGACCCGCAGCAGCCCGGAGGCCAGCTGGCCCGCGTAGCCGCGGTAGTCGGGGTGGCCCGGGGTCTGCGGGCGGATGACGTACTGGACGGGCAGGCGGGCCGGTTCGGTGCGCGGGTCGGTGCCGGTGGGCACGGTCTCCAGGTGTTCCAGGACGGTGGGCCCGGCGTACCAGTCCATCCGGTCGGAGGGGCGTACGACGTTGTCGCCGTCCAGCGCCGAGACGGGGACGGCGGTCACCCGGGGCACGCCGAGGGCGGTGGCACAGGCGGCGAACTCGGCGGCGATGTCCGCGAAGACCCGCTCCGAACAGCCCACCAGGTCCATCTTGTTGACGACGAGCGTCACCTGCGGGATGCGCAGCAGCGCCGCCACGGCGAGATGGCGGCGGGTCTGCTCGACGATCCCGTGCCGGGCGTCGACCAGGACCAGCGCGAGGTCGGCGGTGGAGGCGCCGGTGACCATGTTGCGGGTGTACTGCACATGGCCGGGGGTGTCGGCGAGGATGAACCGGCGCCGGTTGGTGGCGAAGTAGCGGTAGGCCACGTCGATGGTGATGCCCTGTTCCCGTTCGGCGCGCAGGCCGTCGGTGAGCAGCGCCAGGTCGGGCGCGTCCTGGCCGCGCGCGAGCGACGCGGCCTCCACGGCGGCCAGCTGGTCCGACAGGACCGACTTGGAGTCGTGCAGCAGCCGTCCCACGAGGGTGGACTTGCCGTCGTCGACGGAACCGGCGGTGGCGAAGCGCAGGGTGGCGGCGGCGTCCGTGCCGCCCTGGGTGTCCCCGGTGTCCCGGGTGGTCGTGCCGGTGGTGGTCTGCATGGCTAGAAGTAGCCCTCCCTCTTGCGGTCTTCCATGGCGGCCTCGGAGAGCTTGTCGTCGGCGCGGGTGGCGCCCCGCTCGGTGAGCCGGGAGGCGGCGATCTCCTCGATCACCGCGGCGACGGTGCCGGCGTCCGACTCGACGGCGCCGGTGCAGGACATGTCCCCCACGGTGCGGTAGCGGACCCGCCTGCGCTGGAGACGTTCGCCGGGGCGCGGGCCGCCCCAGTCGCCCGGTGCCAGCCACATGCCGCCGCGGGCGAACACCTCGCGCTCGTGGGCGTAGTAGATCGAGGGCAGTTCGATGTCCTCGCGCTGGATGTACTGCCACACGTCGAGCTCGGTCCAGTTGGACAGCGGGAAGACGCGGACGTGTTCGCCGGGGGCGTGCCGGCCGTTGTAGAGGGACCACAGTTCGGGGCGCTGGCGGCGCGGGTCCCAGGCGCCGAACTCGTCGCGCAGCGAGAACACCCGTTCCTTGGCGCGGGCCTTCTCCTCGTCGCGCCGGCCCCCGCCGAAGACGGCGTCGTAACGCCCGGTGGTGATGGCGTCGAGCAGCGGAACGGTCTGCAGGGGGTTGCGGGTGCCGTCGGGGCGCTCGCGCAGCCGGCCGTCGTCGATGAAGTCCTGGACACGGGCGACGTGCAGGCGCAGCCGGTGACGGGCGACCACGCGGTCCCGGTGGTCGAGGACCTCGGGGAAGTTGTGGCCGGTGTCGACGTGCAGCAGGGAGAAGGGGAGCGCGGCGGGCGCGAACGCCTTCAGCGCCAGGTGCAGCATGACGATGGAGTCCTTGCCGCCGGAGAACAGCAGCACGGGCCGCTCGAACTCGCCCGCCACCTCACGGAAGATGTGCAGGGCCTCCGACTCCACGGTGTCGAGGTGGGAGAGGGCGTAGGGGTGCGCGGCGGCCGGTCCGGCGGCGGGCGCGGGGGCCGCGGGGGCGGCCGTCGCGGGGGTCTCCGTGAGCGGGGCGGTCGTGGTGGGGGTGGTCATGCCAGGCCCCTTTCGGCGAGCAGGGCGAGCAGCGCGGCCACCGAGCCGTCCACGGACTCGGTGTGCGAGTCGATGCGCAGATCGGGGGCCAGGGGTGCCTCGTACGGGTCGTCGACGCCGGTCAGTCCGCTGATCTCGCCGGCGGCCCGGCGCGCGTACAGGCCCTTCACGTCGCGTACGGAGCACACCTCGACGGGGGCCGCGACATGCACCTCCAGGTAGGGGGTGCGGCTGCCGCGGTGCAGGTCGCGGACCACGGCGCGGGAGTCGGCGTACGGGGCGATGACCGGGACCAGGGCGAGGACGCCGTTGCGGGCGAGGACATGGGCGACGTGGCCGATGCGGGCCACGTTGCGGTGGCGGTCCTCGCGGGAGAAGCCGAGGCCGTCGGAGAGCGTCCGGCGCAGTTCGTCGCCGTCGAGCACCTCGGCGCGGCGGCCCGCGGCGCGCAGGACGTCGGCGGTGGCCCGGGCGACGGTGGTCTTGCCGGAGCTGGGCAGTCCGGTCAGCCAGACGGTCGCGCCGGGGTAGCAGGTGCAGTACGGGGAGGCGGTGGGGTCGTGCGCCGGGGCGACGAGGCCGGGCCCGGGGGCCGTGGTCTGCAGGGTCACATCGTGCTCCATTCTCGGACGGCGGCGGTCAGCAGACGCCGGGCCTGCCGGAACTCGGCCGCGGACAGGTGCTCGGCGGGGGTGTGGTCGAGGCTCGCGTCGCCGGGGCCGTAGGCGACCATGGGGACGCCGTGCCAGGTCGTGGCGAGCGTGTTCATGTCGCTGCTGCCCTTCTTCATCAGATAGCGGGGCCTCGACTCCTCGGTGCGGAAGGCACGTTGGAAGGCCTTCACCAGGGAGCTGGTGCGCGGGGTGGCCACGCCGGGCGTGGCGCGCAGCACGTCGAGGCGTACCGGTTCGGACACGGCGGCGCGCAGCGCGGCCAGCAGCGTCTCGACGGCGTGCCCCGGCGGCAGCCGTACGTCGACCACGGCCTCACCGGACTGCACGTCGCCCTCGTTGAGGGCGCGCACACCGAGCGTCGCGGTGAGCGCGTCGGGGGCGGTGGCGGCGACAGCGGCGCGTACGGCGGTGAGCGCCTCCACCAGCCGGTCACCGGCCGTGCGGACGCCTTCGCCGGCGGTGTGTCCGACGCACTCCCGGGTGTGCAGCCGGACCTTGACCAGGCCGTAGTAGCCGAGGGTGAGGGCGGACGCCCCGCTGGGCTCGCCCACGATCACCGCGTCGGCCGGGTAGCTGTCGCGGACGTGGAAGGCACCGGCCGCGGTGATCTCCTCCTCGACGGCGCCGACCACCCGCACCTCGACGCCCTCCGGCGGGTCGTAGGCGGCGAGGGTCTCCAGGAACGCCACCAGGCTCCCCTTGGCGTCGACCGAGCCGCGCCCGGAGAGGGTCTCGCCGTCCCAGCGCACCGGCCACCGGTAGGGCACGGTGTCGAGGTGGCCGAGCATCATCAGCCGGCGCTCGCCCGCGCCCTTGGTGGCCACCAGGTTGCCGACGGCGTCGATCTCGCTCTTGATGCCCTTCTCCGCGCACCACTCGGCGAGGAGGACGGCGAGTTCCCGTTCGTCGCGGGAGACGGAGGACACCTGGACGCTCCGCGAGAGCAGGGTCAGGTCGGAAGCCGGCTCGGTGGCCGCCCAGAACCGGGTGGAGCCGGTCGCGGACAGGGTGTGCGGGCCGGTGATCGCGGTGTCGGAGGGGCCGTCGATGGCGATCTCGGCGGCCCGCACCTTCTGCCGCATCCGGCCCCGCGCGTACCGCCCGCCGTCGCCCCGGCCCAGGTGGCGCAGGGTGCTGGTCGGGTCGGCGGGGTCGGCGAGCAGTCCGGCCGTTCCGGTCACCAGACGCAGATGGTCGGCGTTCAGGGCGCGGGCCAGGGTGGCGGCGAGGACGTCGGCGTCGACGTTGAGCGGAGTGCCGCCGTCGGTGTCGGCGACGGGCGGGGAGAGGCACACCACGTCGAAGGCGTCGAGCAGCGCGGTGACACGGGGCGCGTCCACGGCGTGCACGGTGCCGGCGCGGTGGTCGCGGACCACGCGCAGCCGGTCGCCGTCCCGTACCCGCAGCGGGCCGTTGGCCCTGGCCGTCACCAGCGAGCCGGTCCGGGCCACCGAGGCGAACACGGACAGCCCGCGCCGGGTGAGCTCCTCCTCCACGAGCGGGAGGGTGACCTCCTCGTACGCGGCGACGATGTGCCGCATCTCCTCCGGCGGGCAGTAGCGGATCTCGTCGCCGCCGCGGGAGAGGAGGGTGCGGATCTCGCGGCCGGTGCGGCGGTAGTGCTCGGCGATGCCGGCGGCGCCCCCGGCGACGAGGAGCACCCGCGCGCCGCGGGCGCGCAGGGCGAGGAGTTCGTCGAAGACCCGGCCGTGGGCCAGGGTGGCGCTGCCCAGCTTGACGACGTAGAGCGCCGGCCGGCGGGCGCTGGCGACTTCTCCCAGGGGTGGTGCGGTTCCCGGGGGCATGTGCGTACTCCTTCGGGTGTCGGGTGCGTCGGATCTCAGCCGATGCCGCGGGTGTTGCCGCCGTCGGCCACCAGCACGCCGCCGGTGACGAAGGAGGCCTGTTCGCTGGCGAGGAAGGCGACCAGGGCGCCCAGGTCCTCGGCGCGGCCGATCCGGCCGAGCGGGATCCGGGCGGCGACCTCGGCGAGCCGTTCCTCGACACGGTCGCCGTACTGGACGTCGAGGATCGGGGTGCGGTGGAAGCCGGGCGCCAGGACGTTGACGGTGACGCCCGCCGGGCCGAAGGCCTCGACGAGTCCCTTGGCGAAACCGAGGACGCCGAGCCGGGCGACCGAGGACAGCCCGCTGCCCGGGTGGGGCTGGCGCACCGACTCGGAGGTGATCATGACGATCCGGCCCCAGCCGGCCTCCCGCAGGTACGGCGCGGCGGCCAGGGACAGCGAAACGTGCGGCAGCAGGTTGTCGTTCACCGCCTCGCGGTACTGGGCGACCTCGAAGTCCTGTACGGGGCCGAAGGGCACCCCGCCCGAGTTGGTGACCAGGACGTGCAGCGCGCCGAACTCCTCGGCGGTCCGCCGCACCCAGCCGGCGGCCTCGTGCTCGTCGCGCAGGTCCACCACGCCGCTGAACACCCGGCCGGGGCCACTGGCGTCCACCTCCTTGTGGGCGGCGGCGAGCCGGCCGGGGTCACGGCCGCAGATCGACACGTCGGCCCCCTCGGCGGCGAGCACCTTGGCGACCGCGAGTCCGATGCCGCTGCTGGAGGCGGCGACGAGGGCGGCCCGCCCGGACAGTCCGAGGTTCACCAGAGCTCACCCGGCCACAGGGGACGGACCACGGTGGCCCGGCGGGCGGCGGTGTGCGACGGGGCGTCGGCCGGGCCGGGCGCCCCGGCGCGGTCCGTGGCCGGGGACGGTGTGCCGGCGGAGGGGCCGCCTGCGGAGGGCCGGCCGGGGACCGCCGGATAGCCGTACCGGCCGAGCAGCGGCAGGGCCGGCACGGTCGCGGCGGCGATGTCGGCGGCGGACAGGGCGGTGCGCCAGCGCTCGTCGGGGCGGATCCGGGTCACCCCGCGCCGCAGCCGGTCGGGGTTGCCGGTGACGGTGTGGTTGACGCCGAGGGTGACCCGGCCGAAGGCGTCGACCGGGACCTCGTCGTCCAGACCGGCGAACCGCAGCACCTGGGCGACGGTCTCCCGGGGCCGGCTGGACAGGTCCTCGTGCCGGATCCGCAGGTAGCGCTCCGGCGCTTCCCGGCCGACGAGTTCGGAGGCGAGGTTGAAGGCGGTCCAGTAGCCGCTGGAGCGGGCCGGGGACATCGGGTCGATGTACTCCTTGGCGCTGCGGTAGGACAGGGCGGTGGCCCGCGGGTCGCGCACGATGTGCAGCACCTTGACGTCGAGGTCGCCCCGGCCGAGCAGGGCCGCGGCCTCCGCCGGGCACTTGGAGCCGTCCACCACCATGCGGTCGGCGCCGTGGGCGGCCATCCGCCGGTAGACGGCGGCCGACTGGTCGAGCAGCTCGGCGACGCCCGCGTCGACGGGCCGCACACCGCGTGCCCCGGCGAGCCGGTCCCGGGTGTGCCGGGTGCGCATCAGCGCGCGCTGCAGGGCGAGCATCCGGTGCGCGGTGGCCCGCGTGTTCCCGGCGGGCAGGGCGTCCAGCGCCTCGGCCCACAGCGGGCACGCGGTCAGCGGCTGCCCGCAGCCGCAGCTGGAGTTGGTGCCGGCGCCGAGGACACCGTTCTTCCACAGGAAGTGCAGCTCACCGATGTGCCGCACACCGGGCAGCTCGTTGAGGACGTTACCGAGCAGCGTGCTGCCGCTGCGCATCCATCCGGTGATGTAGAGGACCCGGACAGGGGGGCCGGACATGGGGTTCCCTTCGTCGGCGGGTGGGCGGACCGGGCGGGATCAGCCGCGGCTCAGCAGGAGGAAGTGCTGGGGGAGGTGGACGGCGAGGCCGACGCGGGTGGTGGCCTCGACGACGTCGGAGCCGTCCGGGCCCTGGCCGCGCAGCAGGGCGAGCGAGGCGACGTCGGGGACGAGGAGCGTGACCGCGGCGCGGAAGTCGCCGAGCAGGATCTGGTCGCGCGGGATCATGCGGGTGCGGGAGACGGTGATGCCGGCCGCGCCGAGCTGCCCGAGGACGCCGGCGTGCACCAGCTCCCAGTAGGTGAAGGGGTGGACGACGATGCCGTCGCAGGAACCGCCGGTCTCCTCCACCTCCGCGGCCGCCGCGGTGATCGCCGCGTACACGTCGTCGCCCAGGGCGCCCCGGCGGATGCCCGGCAGGTCGAGCAGGCCGGTGATGGCCTTGTCGTCGCTGCCGTGCAGCAGGGTCTGGTTCTCCACCACCGACAGCCGGACCAGGACCCGGTAGTCGACGAACGAGGCCAGCAGCGACGGCTCGTCGAGGAGCCCGTCGGGCAGCGGCACCCGCACCGTCAGGTCGGTCAGCTCGGCGTGCTCCACGCGGGAGGTGAAGGAGCCCTCGGGGGTGGTCCGGTAGGAGGTGCCGGAGGCGGCGAGACGCGTGGCCGGCTCGTGCACGTACGGCACCGGGGCGTCGGCGACCGACGCGGTCTTCAGCAGGTGCCGGACGGCGTACCGCGGGCGGGTCGCGAACAGCGGGAACACCGCCGGGAGATGTGCGCGGAACGGTACGACACGGTCCTCGCCGGCCGCGGCCCCGCGCACCGACCAGGCGAACTCCTCGCCCGGGCTGCGCTCGGCCAGACCGGGATCGGCGAGCTGTATCCGTACGCCCTGCGTCACTGCTGAAGAGGCGGTGGCTGCCAGCATGTCTTCTCCCTGAGTAGCTCTCGAAGGGCCTTGGTTACGGATTGACAGTAGGCTTCCCGAAAGCATTGCGGGGAGAAATTCAACACCTGTTTTTTATGGCCTGAATAAGGCACGGTGATTCCCGGTCTCCCACCCCTTCGGGAGATCTGCACATGCCGATCATGAAGATCTCATACCCATCCCGTGAGCTGCGCCGTGGTAGCCCGGAAGAGGCCCGTCCTACGCTGCTGCCAGCGCCAGGAATTCGACCGAAGACGGGGTGGGAGAATGCGTCACGACTTGCAGATAAATCGCTTGAGGGCGTTGGTCGCGGTGGTCGAGCACGGGGGATTCCGGCGGGCCGCGGAGGCCCTGCACATCACCCAGCCCGCCGTCAGCCAGCAGATCCGCCAGCTGAGCGGCCTGATCAAGCGGCCGGTCTTCGCCTCCACGGGGCGCGAGATGCGGCTCAGCCCGCAGGGCGAGGAACTGCTCGAGTACGCCCGGCGCATGGTGGCACTCAACGACGAGGCCGTCGCCCGGTTCGTGCCGGAGGCCGGCCAGGTGCTGCTCTCCGTGGGCGTGACCAGCCAGCTCGCCGAGGTCCTCCCCGAGTTCCTGCGCCGGGTCAACCGCGGACTGCCGCATGTGCAGCTGCGGGTACGGACCGGGGCGAGCGAGGCGCTGGCCCAGCAGCTCGGCACCGGCCAGCTGGACGCGGCGCTGCTGCTCCAGGCCGGCCCGCCGGAGCCGGGCACGGACCGCGTGGAGCTGGGCCGGATGCGCCTGGCCTGGTTCGGCCGCCCCGCCATCGGCGAGCGCGACACCCTTCCGCTGGCCCTGTTCCCCACACCGTGCACCCTGCGCGCACACGTCGGCCAGGTCCTCGACGAGGCGGGCGTGCCCTGGCGGATCGCGTACGAGGGCCCCGAGCTGATCGGGCTGCGCTCGGCCGCCAAGGCGGGTCTGGGCATGACCTGCCTGGTCGCCAACGGCGACGAGCTGTGGGGACTGGCCAGGGCCGTGCTCCCGGGCCTGCCCGAGCCGCCGGCCGCGCTGCCGGTGACCCTCGCGACGGCTCCCGGGGCCGTGCCGGAGGACTTCGCCCGTATCGCCGAGAAGGCGTTCCGGCAGGCGTTGCAGGGCTATCCGCTGGAGGATAAGCAGCCGCGTTCACTCCCATTCGAGCCCCTCATGAAAAGCGGCCGAACGGAGCGAATTCCCAGGGATACAGTCGGTCTTGTTCCGTCCTCTTCCGTCCATTCCATCCAGTGAGGGGAATTCCCATGTCCCAGACCCTGACCGTCACCGAATGCCTCGAATGCGACGCCGAGGTTCCGTGGGAGAACGACCCGCGGGTGGGCGAGATCCTCGAGTGCCCGGAGTGTGCCGTCGAACTCGAGGTCGAGTCGGTCGAGCCGCCCCGTCTGGTCCTCGCGCCGGAGGTCGAGGAGGACTGGGGCGAGTAGTCCCGGGCCGCCTCCACCGGACACCACCGGCAGCTCCGACACACAGGAAGGAGAACAAGGCGATGAGTTCCGCGACACCGCGGCTCGGCGTACTCGCCTCGCGGGTCCGCTTCGAGGAGAAATGCATCCTGGCAGCGCTGGAGAGGCGTGGCGTCGCGAGCGAGCAGATCGACCCCCGTGCGCTGTCGGTCCGGGCGGGCACGCCCTGGACCGGCCCGCGGACCGTCCTCAACCGCGAGGTCGGCCACTACCGGGCGCTGTACGCGGCGAGCGCCCTGGAGTCGACGGGCACGAAGGTGCTCAACACGGCCGCCGCCGCGGCGGTCTGCGGTGACAAGTGGCAGACGACGACGGCCCTGGTCGCCGCCGGCCTGCCGACCCCCGAGACCACCCTGGCGCTGACCCCCGAGGCGGCCCTGGAGGCCCTGGAGCGGTTCGGCTACCCGGCCGTGATCAAGCCGCTGGTCGGCTCGTGGGGCCGCCTGGTGACGAGGGTGACCGACCCGGCGATGGCCGCGGCCGTCCTGGAGCACCTGGCCGCGCTGCCCTCCCCGCAGTCCCACATCGTCTACGTGCAGCGCGAGGTGGCCAAGGCCGACCGGGACATCCGCGTCCTGGTGGTGGACGGCCGTGCCGTCGGGGCCACGTACCGCCGCAGCGACCAGTGGCGGACGAACGTCGCCCGCGGCGCGGTCAGCGAGCGCTGCTCCCTCGACCCCGAGCTCACCGGGCTCGCCGTGGCCGCCGCCGGCGCCGTCGGCGCCCACATCGCCGGGGTGGACCTGCTCCAGGACCCCGACGGCCGGCTGACCGTGCTGGAGGTCAACGACCGGGTGGAGTTCCGGGGGCTGCAGCAGTGCCACGGCACGGACATCGACGCAGCGGACGCCATGGCCGCCCTGCTGATCAAGGAGGCACAGGCATGATCCGGGCAGCCGTCGTCGGCGCGGCCGGCTACATCGGCGGGGAACTGCTCCGCCTGCTCGTCAACCACCCCCAGGTGGAGGTCGTCAACGCCGTCTCCCGCACCCTGCGCGGGCGCCCGGTGGACAGCGTCCACCCCAACCTGCGCGGCCGCACCCGGCTGACGTTCTCCTCGTACGACCAGCTCGGCCACCCCGACGTGCTGTTCCTGGCCACCCCGCACCGGGAGACCATGCAGCGGATGCCGGAGTACCTCGCCGCCGCACACGTCGTCGTCGACCTGTCCGGCGACTTCCGGCTGCACGACACGACCGTCTACGAGGACTACTACGGCACCCCGCACGAGGCGCCCGCCCTGATCGACGGCTTCACCCCGGGGATCCCCGAGTTCCACCGGGAACGGCTGCGCACCGCCGACCGGATCTCCGTGCCCGGCTGCATGGCCAACGCCGGCATCCTCGCCCTGGAGCCGCTCGCCCGCGACAAGCTGATCGAGGGCGACATCACGGTGGACGCCCGTACCGGGTCCAGCGGCTCCGGCGCCAAGGCCGGCTCGGAGAACCTGCACGCCGAACGCAGCGGCGCGCTGCGGGTGTTCGCCCCCACCAGGCACCGGCACGAGGCCGAGATCGCCCAGGCGACCGGGCACACCGTGCGGATGACGGCGACCGGCGTCGAGGCGGTGCGCGGGGTGCAGCTGCTGTGCCGGGCGGGGCTGGCCGACGGGGTGGACGAGCGTGCCCTGCGCGCCACCTACCGGGCCCGGTACGCCGACGAGCCCTTCGTCCGGATCGTCGCCGCCCGGCGCGGGATGCACCGCTTCCCCGACGCCAAGATCCTGGCCGGCTCCAACTTCTGCGACGTGGGCTTCGCCCTGGACCGCGGCGCCTCCACCGTCACCGTGATCGCGGCCCTGGACAACCTCGTCAAGGGCGGCGCGGGCAACGCCGTGCAGTGCATGAACATCCGCTTCGGCGAACCGGAGGAACGCGGCCTGGAGTTCACCGGCCTGCACCCCAACTGAGCGGGCCTCCGGCCTCCTTCACCGCCGTACGCCACCCGACACCGTCTCCACCGCACCCGCCGAAAGGACCAGGCATGAGCAGCCCGCCCCTGCTGCGCGGCACCCCGCCGCCGGCCGCAACGACCGCCGACGACCCCCGCCGGGAAGCGGACCTGCCCGAGGTCGTCACCCGGATCAGGGAGCACGTCGTGTCCATGTGCGCCTCTCCCGAGGGCGGGCATCTGGGCGGGTCGATGTCCCTGGTGGAGATCCTCGCCGTGCTCTACTTCCGGGTGCTGCGGCACGACCCGCGCTTCCCGGGACTGCCCGAGCGGGACGTGCTGCTGCTCAGCAAGGGACACGGCGGCATCGGCCTGTTCGCGACCCTGTGCGAGGCCGGCTACTTCCCGGCCGGGGAGCTCGCCGGGTACGCCCGCCCGGGCAGCCACTTCACCGCCCACCCGCATCCCGGGATCCCCGGCGTGGAGATGCCCTCCGGCTCCCTCGGACACGGGCTGGCCGTCGGCGTCGGGTACGCCCTGGCGCACCGGCTGGAGGAGTCCGACCGGCGCTGTTTCGTCGTCATGGGCGACGGCGAGCTGCAGGAGGGCTCGGTGTGGGAGGCCGCGTCGGTGGCCTCCGCGCACCGGCTGGGCCGGCTCACCGCGATCGTGGACCGCAACGGTCTGCAGATCAGCGGCTCGACCGAGAAGGTCGCCGCCCTGGAGCCGCTGGCCGACCGCTGGCGCGCCTTCGGCTGGCGGGTCCTGGAGGCCGACGGCCACGACACCGAGGCGCTCACCGCCGCGCTGGCCCTGGCCCCCGACCCGCACCGGCCGACCGTGCTGATCGCGCACACCGTCAAGGGCAAGGGCGTCCCGCAGATCGAGGGCCAGGCCCGCAGCCACTACGCCCGGCTGGGCCGCCGGCAGGAGCTCCAGCTGCTGAAGGCCCTGCGCGCCGAGGCGGAGGCCCGCCGATGACCACCCTGGCCGCACCCGCCCCCGCCGCCCCGCAGGCCGACACCCGTTCCGCCCGCGAGGTCTACCGCGACACCGTCGCCCGGCTCCTGCCCCGCGAGGACCGGCTGGTCGTGCTCGACAGCGACACCGGGCTGTTCAACGGCGTCGACTTCGGTCTCGCCGCCGACCGCTACCTCAACCTCGGGATCGCCGAGCACACCCTGATGGGCGCCGCCTCCGGGCTCGCCCGCGAGGGCCGGATCCCGCTGGTGAACACGATGGCCGCGTTCGCCTCCTCCCGCGCGCTGGAGGCCGTCAAGCTCGACATCGCGCTGAACAACCTGCCGGTGCTGATCGCGGCCACCCACTCCGGGGTGTCGGCCGGTCACCTCGGGCCCACTCACCACGCCCTGGAGGACCTGGCGACGCTGCGGGTGCTGCCGCACATGACCGTCGTGGTGCCCGGCGACCCCGCCCAGACGGCGGAACTGCTGCGCCAGGCCCTCGCCTGCGGCGGACCGGTCTACCTCCGGCTCGGCCGCGGCGCCACCCCCGCCCTGCCGGCCGGCGCCGAACCGCCGCGCCTGGGCAGGGCGCAGATCCTGCGCCGGGGCGCCGACGTCACGATCGCGGCCTGCGGGCCGTACCCGGTCCTGGCCGCGCTGGAGGCGGCCGAGCTGCTCGCGGCGGACGGCATCGAGGCGAACGTCCTGCATCTGCACACCGTCAAGCCGCTCGACACCCCGGCCCTGCTCGACGCGCTGGGCGACCAGCGGACGGTGATCACGGTCGAGGAGCACTGGGCGGCCGGCGGGTTCGGTTCCGCCGTCGCCGAGGAGCTGAGCGCGGTGCGGCCGGTCCGGGTCCACCGGATCGCCATGCCGGACGCCTTCGTCCCGGTCGCCGGCGGCCAGCGGCTGCTGCTCGAACAGGGCGGGGTCAGCGCGCTCGCCGTCGCCGACCGCGCCCGCCGGGCGCTCGACACCACCCGGGGAGACTCCCGATGACGACGACAGCACAGCCGTACGGCGCCGTGGACGGCGCCGAGGCCTGGCGCGCGGCCGGCTGGTGGCGGGACGAGACGATCCTGCACGACCTGCGCCGCTGGGCCGCGCTGCGGCCCGAACGCCCCGCCCTGGTCTGCTACTCCGGCGTTGACGCCCGGACGCTGGGCTACGCCGAGCTGGCCCGCCGGGTCGACCGGCTCGCCGTCGGGCTGC
Organism: Streptomyces sp. NPDC001381; assembly: GCF_042895685.1. Taxonomy (NCBI): domain Bacteria; kingdom Bacillati; phylum Actinomycetota; class Actinomycetes; order Kitasatosporales; family Streptomycetaceae; genus Streptomyces; species Streptomyces sp. NPDC001381. The sequence continues at coordinate 75,500 of NZ_JBIAWO010000007.1, forward strand.
TGCGGCTCGGCGTGCGGCGCGGTGACGTGGTGACCCTGCAACTGCCCAACTCCTGGGAGCTGGTGGCGCTCTGTCTGGCCGCCGCCCGGATCGGCGCGGTCGCCGGGCCGGTGGTGCCGACCATGCGCCGCCGCGAGGTGGAGTTCATGACCCGGCTCACCGAGAGCCCGGTGTACATCGCCGCCGCCGAGGTGCGGGGCTTCTCCTACGACGAGATGAGTGCCGAGGTCGCCGCGGCCGTGCCCACCCTGCGCCACCGGGTCCTCCTCGGCGGCGACGGCGGACTCACCGCCGGCGCACTGGACTTCACCCGCGACCTCTACGGCCCGGAGCCCGACCCGGCGCTGCTCGCCTCCCTCGACGCGCTCGAGGCCGGCCCCGACGACCCCGCGCAGATCATGTTCACCTCCGGCACCACCGGGGAGCCCAAGGGCGTGGTGCACAGCCACAACACCCTGTACGCGATGAACAGGGCGCAGGCCGACGTGCTCGGGCTGACCGGGGACGAGATCACCGCGATGGGCTCGCCCACCACGCACCAGGCGGGTTTCACGTGGAACTTCGTGATGCCGATGCTGCTCGGCGCGACCGCGGTGCAGGTGGACCGCTGGGACGCGGAACGGATGCTGGGCATCCTCCAGGAGCAGCGGGTGACGTTCTTCATGGGGGCGCCGACCTTCCTCTCCGATCTGATCGACGCCCAGCGCCGCGCCCCGCACGACCTGTCGGCGCTGCGCAGCTTCGCCACCGGCAGCGCGCCGATCGCCCCGCTGCTGGTGGAGGACGCCGACGTGGTGCTCGGCTGCCGGGTGTACGCGCTGTGGGGCATGACGGAGAACGGCTGTGTCACCGTCACGCGTCCCGGACAGCCGCCGCTGCGGGCCGCCGAGAGCGACGGCACGGCGGTGCCGGGCATGGAGGTCCGGATCACCGGCAAGGAGGGCGGCCCGGTTGCGCCCGGGGAGAGCGGACGGCTCCAGGTGCGCGGCGCCGCCCAGTGCCTGGGCTACTTCCGCCGGCCGGAGGTCTACGCCGCCTCGGTGACCGCCGACGGCTGGTTCGACACCGGTGACCTGGCCCGGGACGACGGGCACGGCGGGATCCGGATCGCCGGGCGGGTCAAGGACATGATCGTGCGCGGCGCCGAGAACATCCCGGTCGTCGAGGTCGAGGGCGCGCTGCTGCGGCACCCGGCGGTCAAGGACGTCGCGGTGGTCGGCTACCCGGACGAGCGGCTCGGTGAACGCGCCTGCGCCTTCCTGGTCACCGACGGCGCGGTCCTCGGACTCCCGGACGTGCGGGCCCACCTGGCGGGCCTCGGGATGGCGAAGACGTACTGGCCGGAGCGGGTGGAACCGCTGCCGGAGCTGCCGCGCACCCCGTCCGGAAAGATCCAGAAATTCGTCCTGCGCGACCTGCTGTCCGACCGGTCCGGCCCACGCGCCCCGCTCGGCCCGTCCCCCGCCGGGCGCCCCTCCGTCTGACGCCCGCCCCGAGAGAAGGAAGCACAGCCCCATGGACTTCACGTTCACCGCACAGCAGGACGAACTCGCCAAGCGGGTGGCCGAGTTCGCCGCCGACCGGATCGCCCCGCACCGGCAGGAGCAGGACCGCTCCGGTACCTACCGCCCGGACCTGATCGCGGACCTGGCCGCCGCCGGCCTGTTCGCGCTGCGGATCCCCGGGGAGTACGGCGGCCTCGGCCTGGACGCGGTCAGCGCGGGCATCGCGCTGGAGCGGCTGGCGGCCGCGGATCTGTCGGTGTGCTTCCCGGTGCTCAACGCGGCCCTCATCGGCGGGGTCCTCGCCGACAACGGCACGCCCGAGCAGCGGGCGGCCTGGCTGCCGGCGATCGCGCGCGGCGAGGCCGTGGTCGCGCTGGCGCTGACGGAGCCGGACCACGGCACGGACGCGGCCGGGATCCGGATGGCCGCGCGGCCGGACGGGGACGGCTGGGTGCTGACCGGCGAGAAGACCTCGATCATGATCGCCGCGCACGCCACCCACGCCCTGGTCTTCGCCCGCACCGGCGGAGAGGGCGCCCGCGGCATCAGCGCCTTCTACGTCGCCCTGGACGACACCCGGGTCCGGCGCGAGCGGCTGACCGACCTCGGCTGCAAGGCCGGCGGCCGGGGCCGGCTGGTGCTGGACGGGCTGCGGGTCGGGCCGGGCGAGCTGGTCGGCGAACCGGGCGGCGGCTTCACGGCCGTGATGCGCGGCTTCGGCGTCTCCCGGGCGCTGATCGCGCTGATGGCGATCGCGGTCGGCGACGCGGCCCTGGAGGAGGCGTACGCCCACGCCACCCGCCGTACCGCGTTCGGGCAGCCTCTCGGACGGTTCCAGTCGGTGACGTTCCCGCTGGTGGAGCACACCACGCTGCTGCACGCGGCACGGCTGGTCGCCTACGAGGCGCTGTGCCGGGCGGACCGGGGCGAGGATCCGCGGATCCCGTCGAACATGGCGAAGTGGTGGGCGCCGAAGGCGGCCGTGGAGGCCACCCACCAGGCGCTGCTGACCATGGGGCACCTGGGCTGGAGCGAGGACGGGCCGGTGGCGCAGCGGCTGCGGGACGTCATCGGTCTCCAGCTCGCCGACGGCACCGCGGCGGCCACGAAGATGACCGTGGCGCGGCTGGTCCTGGGCAAGGAGTACGCGCCGTGACCGCGCCCGTGGTGAGCCGACCGGGCTCAGCCGCTCGCGGCGGCCGCCTTCAGGCCCTGCCGGTACACGGTCATCTTGGAACGGGTGCCGCACACCGCCATGGAGCACCAGCGGCCGGAGCGGTTGCGGGCGCGGTCGTAGAACGCCCACTCGCAGCGGTGGTCGTGGCAGGACTTCAGCCGCTGCCAGGTGCCCTCGCCGGCGGCCTCCACGACGATCCCCAGCACCTGTGCCATCAGGCCGCGGGCACCGTCGTGGACGGGCCGGAGACCGGGCAGGCCGGTGGCGTCGAAGCCGAGGACCAGCGGGAGCTGCGCGGCGAGGCGCTCGACGGCCGCGCGGGCCGCGGGGTCGGGTTCACCGCCGTTGTTCTCCCGCAGCAGCGCCCTGAGCGCCTCGCGGAGTTCGACCGCGCGCCGGCGGTCGGCCTCGGTGACCTCGCTCGCGGCGCCTGGCGGGCCGTACTCCCCGAGCCAGCGCGTGAAGCCCTCGACGGTGGCGAACTCGTCCGGTCCGAACTCCACGTTGAGGCTGTTGACGAAGGACTGCACCAGGGCGAGCCGGCCGGGCGCCACCTCGCGGTCCCCGGGCTGCCGCACCCGCGATTTTCCTGTCATTCCCCAGACAGTACCGGTCACTCACGTTCACCGGTATCCACTCCGTGATCTCGCATCACCGGACCACCGCACCACCGCACCACCTCATCCCCCCATTGATCCCTCGAAAGGAATGCCATGGCCGGCACCACCGGCGGGCGACCGCCGCTCCTCCTGCTGTGCACCGCGCAGTTCATGCTCGCCCTCGACTTCGCCATCGTGAACGTCGCCCTCGGCGGCATGCAGCGTGACCTCGGCTTCACCGACAGCGGTCTGCAGTGGGTCGTGGGCGCCTACGCGCTCTTCTACGGCGGTTTCCTGCTGCTCGGCGGCCGGGCGGGCGACGTCATCGGCCGCAAGCGGCTGTTCGTCGCCGGACTCACCGTCTTCACCCTCGCCTCGCTGGTCGGCGGGCTCGCGACCGAGCCGTTCGTGCTCGTCGCCGCACGCGCGCTGCAGGGCCTCGCGGCCGCGGCCGTCTCCCCGGCCGTCCTCGCGCTGATCGCCGCCGGATTCCCGGAGGGCAAGGAGCGGGTGAAGGCGATGGGCGTCTTCGGCGCGGTCTCCTCGGCCGGCTTCTCCGGCGGTGTGGCGGCCGGCGGGCTGCTCACCGAGTACATCAGCTGGCGTGCCGTCATGCTGGTCAACCTGCCGGTCGGCATCGTCCTGGTGGCCCTCGCCGCGAAGAAGCTCGCCGCCGACCACCACACCACCCGCGCCACCCGGCTCGACATCCCCGGCGCCGTCCTCGTCACCTCCGCCATGTGCGCGTTCAGCTACGGCCTGACCGTCGCCTCCGACGAGGGCTGGAACTCCACGGCCGTCATCGCCTCGCTGACCGCCGGCACCGTGCTGCTGATCGCGTTCCTGATCGTCCAGACCCGGGTCCCGGCCCCCCTCGTCCCGCTGTCGATCTTCCGCAACCGCAGCCTGTCCTCCGGCAACGTCATCGCGTTCCTGTCCGGCGGTGTGATGTCGGTGTCGACCTTCTTCATCACCCTCTACCTCCAGCAGGTCCTCGGCTACTCCGCCGTCAAGACCGGCCTCGCCTTCTTCCCGCAGGCGTTCACCGTGTTCCTCGCCAGCGTCCCGGTGATCCGCCTCACCGAGCGGCTGGGCGCCCGCAACACGCTGACCATCGGCGGGCTGTTCCTCGCCGCCGGCTCCGCGCTGCTCGCCCAGGTCACCGCCGACAGCTCCTACCTGCTGGTGGTGCTGCCCGGCGGCGTCCTGCTCGGCCTGGGCGTCACGGTCATGATGATCACCACCGCCGTCGCCGCCACCAGCGGTGTCAGCGGCCCGCAGATGGGTCTCGCCTCCGGCCTGTACAACTCCGGCCGCCAGCTGGGCGTCGGCCTGTGCCTCGCGGTCGGCGTGGCCCTGGCCGGCCTGGCGGACGGCGCCGTCCGCGCCATCCCGATCGACGGCTTCCAGTCGGCGTTCTGGTTCACCGGCGCCCTCTCGGCCGGCATCGTCGCGGTCTCGGTCCTGGGGCTGCGCGGCACGGCCGTCGCCCAGGCCGCGCCGAAGACCGCCGCCCCGGCGGCGGACGGCGTGAGCGCTCCCGCGGGGGCGCCGGCGGCCGCCAAGTAGTCCGTACCCCACCCGACGCGGCCGGCCCTCTCACCCCCCGAGGGCCGGCCGTCCCCCCGTCCCGGCACACGCCGGCGCATGCGAGAGGACCAGAACGAGCCATGACTCACACACTCGTCGCGGGCGGCGGCATCGGCGGGCTGGCCGTCGCGCTCGGCCAGGCCCGCAGCGGACACCGGGTGACCGTCCTGGAGAGCCGGCCCGAATTCGGCGAGATCGGCGCCGGCATCCAGCTCGCGCCCAACGCCTTCCACGCCCTGGACGCCCTCGGCGTCCGGGACGCCGTGGCCGGCCGCGCCGACTTCATCGACGAACTCCGCTTCATGGACGGCACCACCGGCCGGCGCGTCGCGGCGATGCCGCTGACCGGCGGGTACCGGACCCGGTTCGGCAACCCGTACGCCGTCGTGCACCGCGCGGACCTGCACCGGGCGCTCCTCGACGGCTGCCGGGACGCCGGAGTGCGGCTGCTCGGCGGCCAGCGCGTCACCGGCTACGAGCAGTCGGGCGGGCAGGTGACCGCGCTGACCGCGGCCGGTGACCGCTTCCCGGCCGAGGTGCTCGTCGGCGCCGACGGACTGCGCTCCGCCGTACGCGAGCAGCTCGTCGGCGACGGCCCGCCGCGCATCTCCGGCCACACCATCTACCGCTCCGTCATCCCGATGTCCGAGGTCCCCGAGCGGCTCCGGGCCCGCGCCGTCACCCTCTGGGCCGGCCCCGGATGGCACTTCGTGCACTACCCGATCGGCGGCGGCGACTACCTCAACCTCGCCGCCACCCGCGACGACGGCGCCCGCCGGGAGATCACCGGCACCCCCGCCACCCGCGCCCAGGTCCTCGCCGAGTTCGGCGGACTCGCCGACAGCGCACGCCAGTTGCTGGAGCTGGGCCGCGACTGGCGGATCTGGGTGCTGTGCGACCGCGACCCCGTCGACACCTGGGTGGACGGCCGGGTCGCGCTGGCCGGCGACGCGGCGCACCCGATGCTCCAGTACGCGGCCCAGGGCGCCTGCATGGCCCTGGAGGACGCGGTGGCCCTCGGCACCCTGCTGCGCTGCGACCCGGCCGACGTGCCGCAGCGCCTGGAGAAGTACAACGGCGTACGGCGCGAGCGCACCGCCCGCACCACGCGCACCGCCCGCTGGATGGGCAGCGAGCTCTACCACCCGGCGGGCCCGCGCGCCGCCGAACGCGACGCGCTGCTCGCCGGGCACTCGGCCGAGGACCTGCACGACGCGGTGTCGTGGCTGCACGGCGCCACGGACTTCATCAGCACCTGACCCGGGGAGACCTCCCGCATGCCTTCGAACGACGGCGCCGAGACCATCCACTTTCCCGACGAGAACGCCCTGGAGAACTGGCTGGCAGAACATCACCGAAACCCCGAGGGAGTATGGCTGAAGATCGCCAAAAAGGGGTCCGGAATCCCGTCCGTCAATGCGACGCAGGCCCTGGACGTGGCCCTCTGCTACGGCTGGATCCCGGCCCGGCGGCAGTCGCACGACGACACGTTCTTCCTGCAGAAGCTCACCCCCCGCCGGCCGCGCAGCGTCTGGTCCATGGTGAACATCCGCAAGGTCGAGGCGCTGATCGAGGCGGGCCGGATGCGGGAGCCCGGCCTCGCCGAGATCCGGGCCGCCCAGACCGACGGCCGCTGGGACGCGGCCTACGAGGGACAGGCCCGCGCCGAGGTGCCGGCCGAGCTCACCGCGGCGCTGGCGGAACGGCCCGGCGCGGCCGAGCGGTTCGGGCGGCTGGACCGCACCGGCCGGTACCTGCTGATGCTGCCGCTCCTCAAAGCGGCCGGCGAGCAGAACCGGGCGCTCCAGCTGAAGAGGATCCTGCACCAGCTGGAGACGACCGCCGGCCGCTGAGCCCCGGAGAGAACCGCGAAAACCGGGAGATCCCGGGAAACACCGGGAATCCCCGGAAAGCACCCGGCAAGACCCGGAAGGATTCGCGAGCCGCCGCCCTTCACCACGAGGGCGGCGGCTTCTCGTTCTCATAATCAACCGTCATTTCCGCCGCCACCGCCGGGAATTGCCCGCAACTACCCTTCCGGGCATGACTCTTCACCTACGCCAATGGGGCACGGGCGACCGGATCGCCGTACTCGTCCACGGAATGCTGAGCAGTTCGGAGTGCTGGTGGGAGATCGGCCCGGCGCTGGCCGCCCGCGGCTACCGGGTGGTGGCGGTGGACCTGCCCGGGCACGGACACTCCCCCGCCTTCCCCGACGCGGGCCTGGACGACTTCACCGCCGCGCTGGCGACGTCGGTACCGGCCGCCCCCGCGCTCGCCATGGGTCACTCGATGGGCGCCTTCGTCCTCGCCGCCGCCCTGGACCGGATCGCCCCGCGCCGGGTGGTGTACGTGGACACCCCCTTCGGCCCGAGCCGTCTCGACGCGGATCCGCGGACGCTCACCGCGGTGTACGCCAAGGCGAAGGCCCGCCGTACGCTCGACGCCCTCGACCGGCAGGAACCGGGCTGGCGGCGGCACGACCGGGAGGTGGAGGCGCGGGCGGCCGAGCAGTTCGACGTGGCCACCTCGGTGAGCCTGTTCGCCTCTGTCGCCGGGAGGGAGTTCGCCCCGCCGGCCCACGTCCCCTCCCTGATGGTCCGTCCCGAGCCCAGCCGCTTCGTGCCCCCGGAGGCGGTCGAGTCGCTGCGGCGGCAGGGGGTGGAGGTCCGTTCCGTCGAGGGCGCCGGCCACCTCACCTGGTACGGCCACCACGAGGCCTTCATGGCGGCGGTCGACGGCTGGCTGGCGGAGCCGCTGCCGAACGCCGCGTGATCCCCGCACGCGCGAGTGCCCCGCCGGCCGGTCCGGCGGGGCACTCGCGCGTCACGGGACGGGGTCAGGCCGCCGCCGGAACCCGCGCGGCGACCAGCGCCGCCATCTGCGCCACGGTCGGCTCGTCGAAGAGGTCGACGATCTCGATGTCCACCGTGAACTCCTCGCGCACCAGGGTCGTCAGCCTGGCGGCGCGCAGGGAGTCGCCGCCCAGCTCGAAGAAGTTGTCGTGGACGCCCACCCCGTCGAGCTCCAGGACCTTGGTCCACAGCCCGAGCAGCGCCTCCTCCAGCTCCCCCGCGGGCGCCTGGTACGGGGTGTCCAGCTCCGGGCGCGAACGCGGCGGCTCGGGCAGCGCCGCCCGGTCGATCTTGCCGTTGACGCTGGTGGGCAGGCCGCCGATGACGTACACCGCCGGCACCATGAAGGACGGCAGCCGCTGGGACAGGCCGCGGCGCAGGTCCCGTACCGAGGGCGCGGGTTCCAGGCCGGGCTCGATGTACGCGGTCAGCTGGACGTCGCCCTGGCCGTCCCGGTGGGCGAGGACCGCGGCCTGGCTGACGCCGGGCAGGGTGGTGAGGACCACCTCGATCTCGCCGAGGTGGACGCGGTTGCCGCGCACCTTCACCTGGTTGTCGGTGCGGCCGACGATCTCGATGCTGCCGTCCGGCCAGTACCGGGCCAGGTCGCCCGTGCGGTACATGACCGGGTGGCGGGCCGGGTCGATCGGGTTGGTGATCCACTTCTCGGCGGTGGCCTCCGGGCGGCCCAGGTAGCCGGCCGAGAGGCTGACGCCGGCGATGCACAGCTCGCCGACGAGGCCCGGCGGCAGCGGGCGCAGCTCCTCGTCGAGGACGTACGTGGTGACGTTGGTGGTGGGGCGGCCGATGGGCGGGAGCCGGCGGGCGCGGCCCGGTGCGCCGAGGCGCTCGCCGAGTCCGGTGATGTCGCAGCTGGCGACGACGGTGGCCTCGGCGGAGCCGTACAGGTTGATCAGCCGGAACGGCAGGCCGGCCGGGGGCCAGGACTGGATGCGCTCGCCGCAGACCCGGATGTTCTCCAGCGGGGTGTCCTCGGGCCACTCCAGGCGCCACAGCCGCTCGGCCATCGGCTTCATCAGCAGGGTGGTGGTGATGCCCTCGCGCAGGAACCACTCCTGCAGACGGTGCTCGGAGGAGACCACCGAGACGTCGGGGATGTGCACGGTGCCGCCGCGGGCGAGCACCGGGAAGCACTCGACCTCGATCATGCCGTAGCCGGGGGCGGCCAGCCAGGTGCCCTGGGAGGCGCCGGTGGTGCCGGTCAGCTCGGCCATGCTGTGGATCAGGTTGCGGGCGGCGCCGAAGCGGACCATGACGGCCTTGGGGGCGCCGGTGGAGCCGGAGGTGTAGCAGATGTGGATCAGGTCGTCGGCGTCGACCGGCTCGCTGACCTCGGTGTCCGGCTCGGTGCGCCAGTCGTCCGTGTCCAGGGCGAGGACCGGGGCGAGTCCGCCGACCTTGTCCACGTGGGCGGCGAGGGTCAGCACGACGGCGGCGGAGGCGTCCTCGATCATGTAGCGGACGCGGTCGGCGGGGAAGTCGCTGTCCAGCAGGATCGCCGCGCAGGCCAGCTTGAAGCAGGCCAGCTGGGCGATCAGGCTCTCGGCGCCGCGCGGGAAGCAGACCCCGACCCGGTTCCCGGGGCGCACCCCGCGGGCGGCCAGGCGGTGCGCCAACTGGTTGGCCCGCCCGTCGAGTTCGCGGTACGTCAGCCGGGTGCCGGGCAGGATCACGGCAAGGGCGTCGGGGGTGCGGCGGGCGTGCTCGGCGACCAGCTCGTGGAAGAAGGCCGGGCCGACCGGGCCCTCGGTGTCGTTCCACTCCACCAGGATGCGGTGCAGCTCCTCCTCGGTGAGCAGGGCGATGTCCCGGACGGTGCCCTCGGGAGCCGTCGCCAGCGCGGCGAGCACCCGCTCCAGGTGACGTGCGTACTGGTCGGCGGCCGTGGCGTCGAACTCGTCCCCGTCCAGGGCGAGTTCGAAACCGTCACCGGTGACCGAGAGGGTGAGCGCGGCGAGCGCCGAGGACGCGGGGCCGGTGGTGTCGACGGCGGCGTGGGCCGGCCGGCCGGTGCCCGTCTCCGCCGCGACGGGGGCCTCGGGCACGGCCCGCAGCAGCTCGCCGAGGGTGGTCCGGCCGTCCACGCGCAACGCGAGCGGCTCGGCCGGGCCCGGCTGCCGCCGGCGGCCTATCAGCAGATCGGTCTCTCCGGTGTACCGGTGCACGAGCGCGGCCAGCGCGGCCGTGCCGTACACCTCGGCCCGCTCGGCGACGGCCGCGGGGGCCGCGATGACACGCCGGTGCAGCTCACCGGTACGGGCGCCGTCCAGGACACGCGCCAGGGGCAGGGACGAACTCGTGGTGACAGCCACGGCATTGATTCCTCTCGGGTTCTGACCTACGGAAGAAAACGGGGCGAACAATCCCTCGCCGATCAGCGCCCCGCCCCCATGCGAAGACCCCGGCGACACCCACGGGACACGGAACGGGGCGCACTTCAGGGGGCGGCGGTCGGGCTTGCCTCGCCGGGGGGGGCACCCCTGCCTCGCCGCGTGGTGGTCGGGTTTGCCTCACGGGGCGGTGGTCGGGCGTACCTCGCGGGGCGGAGCCAGGCTTGCCTCGCGGGGCGGAGGCCCGGTGACCTTCGTAGGGCGGCAGTCGGGACGTAGTTCGCAGGGCGGTGGTCGGGCGTACCTCGCGGAGCCGGAGCCCGCCGCGCCTCGCCGGTCGGAGCCGGGCCTGCCCTGACGGGGTCCGCGCCTGCCCCCATGGGGCGGGAGCCACGCGGGTCTCGCGGGACGGGAAGCGGGGTCGCCGCGCGGGGCGGGAGCCAGGCGGGTCTCGCGGGGCGGGAGCCCGGGGTGGCCGTGCGGGGCGTTGAGCCGGGGTGGCCTAGTGGGCCGGGGGCCGGCGGCCGGGTTGGCTTTGGGCCGGGGGCCGGGGGCCGGGGAGTCGGGGTGGGCTAGGGGGTGTTTCGAAAGTCCTGTGCGGTGCCCGCGGTGTCCGGTGCGTGCCCTCGGCGTGCTGGACGAAGGCCCTCGTAGCGGAGCTACTTGGGTCTTTGGCCGGTGCGGCGAGGGTGCGTGCCGGGCGCCGCGGGTGCTGTGCGGGACTTTCGAAACACCCCCTAGGGGGTCGTCGGGGTGAGTGAGCGGCGGGTGGATACCGCTGTGGCCAGCTCGTCGATCATGGCGGCTGTGGTCGGCCAGTCCACGCAGGCGTCGGTGACGCTCTGGCCGTAGACGAGGCGGTCGGTGCGGCCGAGTTCGAGGTCCTGGCGGCCGGCCGCGAGGAAGCTCTCGATCATGACGCCGGCGATGCCGCGTTCACCGGCGGCGATCCGGGTGGCGACGTCGGTGACGACGAGCGGCTGCCGCTCGTGGTCCTTGTTGCTGTTGCCGTGGCTCGCGTCGACGATCAGCTGCTGCGGCAGCCCCGCCGCGGCCAGCTCCGCGAGGGCGGCGGCGACCTCGTCGGGACCGTAGTTGGGCCCGTCGGCCCCGCCGCGCAGCACCACGTGGCCGTCGGGGTTGCCCTTGGTCGCGACGACGGCGGCCCGGCCGTCCCCGGCGATGCCCGGGTAGACGTGCGGGCGCGAGGCGGAGACGACGGCGTCCACCGCGTCCCGGACCCCGCCGTCGGTGGTGTTCTTGAACCCGATCGGCATGGTGAGCCCGCTGGAGAGCTGACGGTGCACCTGGCTCTGCACGGTGCGGGCACCGATCGCGCCCCAGGCGACGGCGTCGGCCAGGTAGTGCGGGACGAGCGGGTCGAGGAACTCGCAGGCCACCGGCAGCCCGGTGCCGGCGATCTGGGCCATCAGGCCGCGCGCCAGCCCGAGCCCGCTGGGCAGGTCGTCCGAGCCGTCCAGGCGGGGGTCGCTGAGCAGCCCCTTCCAGCCGACCCGGGTGCGCGGCTTCTCCACGTACACCCGCATGACGACGATCAGCTGGTCCCGGGTCTCGGCGGCCAGCGCGGACAGGCGCTCCGCGTAGCCGAGGGCGGCGTCCGGGTCGTGCACCGAACACGGGCCGGTGACGACGACCAGGCGGTCGTCCTGGCCGTTCAGCGCACGGGCGATGTCGCGGCGGGTCAGAGCGGTGGTCTTCTTCGCGAGGGCCGACAGCGGTATCCGGGCGCGCAGGGCCTCCGGGCTGGGCAGCAGCGCGGCCGGACCGGGCGCCGGGGTGGCCGTCGGCTGGGGGGCGACGCTCGCGGTACGAAAGGGGGTCATGGTCGTGATCCGTTTCTTCGAGGAGGACGCTTTCGAGCGGGACGCGTCGGGACGGACGCGTGGAGTGCAGGCGCTCAGACGCCGTCGGCCGTGAGGACCGCCGCGGAGAAGGTGAAGCCCATGCCGGTGCCGATCACGAGGATGCGGTCGCCGCGCTCGAGCAGGTCGTTCCGCAGCAGGTGGTCGAGGCCGTACATCTGGTCGCAGGGCCCGAGGTGGCCGATGGTCAGGCCGAGTTCGTGGACGGTGTTGCGCGGGGTGATGCCGAGGGGGCGTACGAAGCTCTCGCGGTACAGGGTCCGGCCGACGAACGGGGTCAGGAACCAGTCGATGCCGTCGGCGCCGACACCCGCCTCGTCCAGGGCGCGGGCGACCACCCGCCGCGTGCAGTCGGCGACGCGGGTGTGCACGTCGCGCAGGGAGACCTCGCCGGAGGCGAGGAACTCACGGGTCCTGCGCCGCATGTCGGGCTGCCCCTCGGGCGAGGTGCGGAACGGCTCGGCGCCCCGGGAGAGTCCCTCCAGCACGGTGTCGGTGCGGCTCACCAGGGAGCGCAGCCGCAGCCGCCCGGCGTCGCGGGTGACCACGCCGGCGGCGGCGCCGTCACCGAAGACCATGCCGGGGGAGGTGTAGAAGCGGTCGGTGGGGGGCGCGAAGCGGTCGGCGAGGGTGATCAGCGCGGACGGCACGTCCGGGCGGGCGAGGAGGGTGGAGGCGGCGACGTCGAGCGCGGCGAGCGAGCCGTTGGACCAGGCGTTGACCGTCGTGGGCGTGGAGTCGACGTGCTCGCCGAGCAGTTCACGGGCGATCCAGCAGGCCGCGGGCCACAGGTCGATGCCCTGGAAGTGGCCGTGGCTGTGCAGCAGCACGGTGTCCGTGTCGATCCGCGCGCCCTTCTCCACCGCGTCCTTGACGGCCTGCCGGCCCGCCGTCACCGCCATCTCGGGCGGCGCCTGGGTGGCCCGCGCGTAGCTGATCATGCCGGTGCTCTCGGCGGCCTCGGCCGAGTACCGGCCGTCGGCGACCGCCGCGGCCACCGGCTCGAACTCGCCGAGGGTGCCTCCGGTGCCGGCGATCCAGATGTTGTCGAAGCGCATCGGACGGTTCCTTCCAGGGGTGGTGCGGCGGGAGAGGGCAAGAGAGGTGGAGACCACGAGGGGTGGAGACCAGGTGGAGACGACGGCCGCGGGGGTACGGGGGCGGCGGGCGGCCCGGCCTGAACCGGGCCCCGCCGCACCGGGCCCTGCTACCACTGAAAACGCTATGCCGGTATCGCGTCCTGGACAACGGCCTCCCGATAAGGTCCCGTTACCTCTCCGAGCAGGTCCGCGATCAGCTCGGCGAGCAGCTCGGGACCACGCCGCGTCAGCACCGACGCGGGATGGAACTGCACCGAGGCGAAGCCCGGCCCGCGCAGCGCGTGCACCTCTCCGTCCGCCTCACGGAACACCCGGACCAGGCCCTCCCGGTCGGCGCAGTCGATCAGCTCGGCCGCGCTGTGGGCCGCGAACGTGTTGTAGAAGCCGACGGGTTCACTGCGCCCGAAGCAGTCGATCACCCGCTGCACCCCCTGACTGGGCACCGTCCGGCGCACCAGCGGCAGCCCGAGCAGGGTGCTGAGCACCTGGTGGCCCAGGCAGACGGACAGGAACGGGATCCCGCGCCGCAGCAGCTCGGTGGTCACCCCGCGCAGCCGGGCGATCTTCGGGTCGGCCGTGTCCCGGGGGTCACCGGGCCCGGGCCCCACGATCACCAGGTCGTAGTCGCCGAGCCGGAACTCCTCGTCGTGGCGGCGGACATCGACGTACGGCCCGCGCGCCTGGAGCAGATGGCGCGCCATGTGCGTGAAGGTGTCCTCGGCGTCGATCACCAGCACCCGGCGCCCGGACAGCGCGGCGTCCGGCCGCATCCGCTCCCGCGGGTCCCGGAACCAGAACCCGGCCAGCGGCCGGTTGCGCTCGGCCAGCGCCGCACGCACCGCCGGATGCGCGGACAGCGGCGTACGCCGCTCACCCGCCGCCCCCGGCCGCCCGCCCGCCGGCGCCCGCAACGCCTCGATCAGCCCCGCCGCCTTGGCCCGGGTCTCCGCGGCCTCGGCCGCCGGATCGGAGTCACGCACCAGCGTGGCGCCCACCGGGATCCGCACCCGGCCCGCCGCGTCGACCTCGGCGGTGCGGATGAGGATCGCCGAGTCCATCCGGCGCCGCCCCGCCGCGTCCCGTCCGATGAGGGCCGCGACTCCGGCGTAGTGGCCGCGCCCCTCCGGCTCGTGACGGCTGATCACCTCGCAGGCGCTCTCCAGCGGGCCCCCGGTCACGGTCGGCGCCAGCAGCGTCTCGCGCAGGATCTCCCGTACGTCCAGGGAGCTGTGCCCCTCGATGAGGTACTCGGTGTGGGCGAGCCGGTCCATCTCCTTCAGGAACGGCCCGGTGACCCGGCCGCCCAGGTCGCAGACCCGGCCGGTCATCTTCAGCTCCTCGTCGAGGACCATGTACAGCTCGTTGGCCTCCTTGGGGTCGGAGAGAAAGCCGAGCACCTCGGCCGGATCCGGGCCGCCCGGCGGATAGCGGTACGTCCCGCTGATCGGGTTCATGACGATCCGGCCCGCGTCCAGGCTCACATGGCGTTCCGGCGAGGCCCCCACGAAGGTGCGGTCCCCGGTGTGCACCACGAACGACCAGTGACTGCCCGGGGCACGGCCGGCCAACCGGCGGAAGAACGACAGCGCGGTCCGCGCCGACCAGCCCTCGATGCGCGCCGTGAACGTACGCCTGAGGACGAAGTTGGCGCCGGCGCCCCGGCCGATCTCCTCGGCGAGCACCCGGCGGACCCGGGCCGCGTACTCCTCGTCGTCGGCGTCGAAACGGCCCTCGTCCATGTCGATCGGCAGGTCGGGCAGCCGCTCCAGGACGTCCGCCAGGGGCAGCACCGCCTGGTCGTCCACGGCCAGGGCGAGCAGCGGCGCCCCGTCGTCCGGGCAGGCGAACCCGCGCTCGCGGATCTGCCGGTACGGCAGCAGCGCCAGCACCTCGTGCCGCTCCCCGGCCCCCTCCCCGGCGGGGCCGAGCGGGATGTCCGCGATCAGTTCGTGCACGGCGACCCGCCCGGTCAGCACGTCGATCCGGTCGGGCCCGGTGGCGTCGGGCCGGTGCAGCAGGGCGAACGGCGGCGGGTCGGCACCGAGGATGCGTTCCAGGACCGGATGGGCCGTCATGACCGCCCCCCGTCCATCGCCGCCAGCACGGCCCGCGTCGGCAGGGTCACCGAGCAGCGGGTGGCGACGTAGTCCAGGGTCTCCCGGTGGCGCTCGGCCGAGAAGTCCGCGATCGCGTCGCCCACCACGAAGGTCTGGATGTCGTGCGAGAAGCCCTCGTGCGCGGTCATCAGGATGCCGACGTGGGCGTACACCCCGCAGATCACCAGCTGGTCGCGGCCGGTGCGGCGCAGCAGGTCCAGCAGGTCGGTGCGGCAGAAGGCACTGGGCCGCCACTTGGTGAACACCTCGTCGCCGGGCGCCGGCGCGATCCGCTCCGGGATGGCGCGGTGCTCGTCGTCCGCGCTCATCCCGGCACCCCAGAAGTCCTTCAGCAGCCCGCGCTGTTCATCGGTCATGCCGCCGGGCTGGGCGGTGTAGACGACGGGGGCGCCGGCGTCGGCGAACGCCCCGCGCAGCGCCTCGGTGTGGTCGAGGAGATCGGTCAGCGGCTGCCGGCCGCCGGCGTCGGGGTCGCCGTGTCCGAAGGGGCTGAGGAAGTAGTTCTGCAGGTCGTGGACGAGCAGCACCGCGCGCGCCGGGTCCACCGTCCAGGGTGCGGTGTTGCGCGGGAGTTCGTCCTCGGCCGGCATGGGATACGGGTCGATGAGAGGGATCGCCATGGTCAACTCCAAAGTCCGGAAGGGGGGTTCAGGCGCCGAGCGCGGCGCCGCCGTCCACCACGAGGTCGTGCAGGGTGATGTGGGAGGCCTGCTCGGAGAGGAGGAAGAGCACCGCGTGCGCGATGTCCTCGGGCCGGGCGAGCTTGCCGAGCGGGATGCCCACCCGGAAGGTGGCGGCCGAGCCGTCGACGGAGGGCCGGGCGAAGTCGCCCTCCGGGTACATCGAGGTGAGCATCGGGGTCTCGGTGGAGCCGGGCGCGACGACGTTGCAGCGGATGCCGTACCGGGCCACCTCCAGGCCCAGGGTCCTGGTGAAGCTGGTGGCCGCCGCCTTGGACGCCGCGTAGGCCGCCATGTTCCAGCGGGGCACGCCCGCCGAGTTGGAGGCGACGGTCACCACCGCGCCGCGCCGCCGCGGCACCATCCGGCCGACGACCGCCCGGCTCACGTGGAAGACACCGGTGGCGTTGACCGCGAAGGTGAAGTCCCAGTCCTCGTCGCTGTATCCGGTGACCTCACCGGTGCGCAGCACCCCGGCCGCGTTCACCAGGCAGTCCAGCGGACCGAGTTCGGACTCCGCGCGGTCCACCGCCGCGTCCACCTCGGCGCTGGAGCGCACGTCGGCGGTGAGCGCCAGCACCCGCGCGCCGTCCGCCGCCAGCTCCTTCACCAGCGGCCCGAGAGCGGCCCGGTCGGCGTCGAGCACCGCGACGGCGGCGCCGGCGGCGGCGATCTGCCGGGCCACCGCCGCCCCGATGCCGCCCGCGGCACCGGTGACCAGGGCCGTCCTGCCGTCGAGAGCCGCGTGTGCGCCGCTCATGACTGTCCCCTCCATCCCGTGTGGTGTGCGGCGGCCGCCCGGCGGCGCCGGTCGACCGTCTCGGTACGGCGGCGCAGGCTCGCCGCGACCGCGTCGGCGTCCACGCCCAGGCAGCGCACCGTGAAGGAGGCCAGCGCCTCCAGGTACTCCGCCTCCAGGGCGTCCTCGTCCAGGGCGGTGGACCGGCCGTCCTCGACGAGCACCCGGCCCCCGACGATCACCGTCTCCACGTCCATCGAGCCGCCGAGCGACAGGAAGCCCTCCAGCGGGCGCGGGTTGAGCAGGTAGCGCCAGTCGGCGGCGGGGACGAGCAGCAGGTCGGCCTGCTTGCCGGGCTCCAGGCTGCCGATCCGGTCCCCCTGGTCCAGACCCCGGGCGGGCAGCCGGGTGGCCATCGCCAGGGCGTCGGTGGGCAGCACCTCGGTGGGGTCGGCGTACATCTCGTTGTAGAGCTGCCACACCGCCCGCATCGCCTCCGGCATGCCGCCCAGCGGTACGGCGGCGCCGTCGGTGGACACCGACACGTCCAGGCCGGCCCGCCGGAACTCGGGGATCGCCCGGGTCTCGGAGACCGTGGACTCGCCGGCCTGCCCGTACTTCGCGGGCGAGTGGCTGATGTGCGCGCCCGCGTCGATCAGCAGCGCCCGCTCCCCCGGGTCGGCGAAGCCGCAGTGCACCGCCATGAACCGCTTCGACAGCAGCCCGGCCTCCGCGAACCGCCGTACCGGGGTGGCCCCGTAGTAGGCGAGCATCACGTCGGCCTCGTTGCGCAGCGCGCCCACGTGGGTGGCGAACGGCACGTCGTAGCGCGCGGTCAGTTCCGCGAAACCGGCCGCGAGTTCGTCGCTCATGTTGGTGCCGTAGACCGAGGTCGGCCAGGCCCGGACAAGACCCTCCGGATCGGCCTCGCACGCGTCCAGCAGCTCCTCGACGCGCTGGAGTTCGAGGTCGGTGTCACGGGTGCGCCGGAACCGGCTGTCGCCGGGCGCGCAGACCGCGTCGGCGGCCCAGGTGCTCACCGTGAGGCGCATCCCGAGCTCCCGCGCCGCCCGGGCCAGCGCCTGCGGCTTGTTGAGGGAACCGACGTCGCCGAGAGCGGTGACGCCGGAGCGCAGCTGGGTCCACATCGAGTAGCGGGCGATGGCCAGGGCCTCGTCGGGGGTGAGCCGGTCCACGTGGTCGTGGAAGGCGTCGAAGACCACGGAGATCTGCGGCACGTCACCGCCCAGCGCCATGAAGACGGGCTTGTCGTCGCGGTCCGAGGCGGTCCGCAGCGCCCCCTTGAAGGGGAAGCGCATCGCGAACATCTCGTGCCAGTGCGCGTTGACGAAGCCGGGCAGGATCATCCGGTCGTGGGCCTCGATGGTGCGCAGCCCGCCCTCGCGGTGGTGCGGCTCGACCGCCGCCTCGACCTCGGCGCGCGGCCCCGCGGCGACGATCACGCCGTCCACGGCGAGCACCGCGCCGTCCGGCACGACCCGGTCGGTGGTGTCGGCGGGATAGAGCACCCCGCCTCTGATCAGCAGGGCGCCCATCACGCCACCGCCGTGTCCCGAGCGGCCCAGGCCTCGTTGAGGTGCCGGTGCCAGGCGTCCAGGGTCGGGGAGGCGGTCAGCGCGGCGAAGTCGACGGGCACGCCCTGCCGGCGCCACCGCGTCACCAGCAGCATCGTCTCCAGCGAACCGAGCCCGAGATGCACCAGGTTGACGTCCCCGTCGACCGCCTCGGGCGCCTGCCCGATCGCGGTGGCCACATCACGCCGCACCTCGTCCACGGAAAGCGGAACGGTACGACGCGGCACCCGCGCACGGGTACGGGAAGGGTTGGCCACGGAGGAGGGGGTGGCGGAGGGGGGCGCGGCCGGGGCCTGGACCGAGCCCTGGGCCTGAGCCGGGGCCGGGGCCTGGGCGGCTGGGAGGCTCCCGGTGGTCGGGACGGCGGTGCTCGCGGCGGACGCCGTCGTGCTCGCCACGGACGCGGTCGTCTCCGGGGCCGGGGCCAGGGCCGTCGGATTCGTGGCCGTCGGGTTCGTGGCCGTCGGGACACCGGTGCTCGTGGCGGACGCCGTCGCGGCGGCGGCGGCCGTGGGGCCCACGCCGGAAGCCGTCGCCGTCACGCCGGACGCGGTCCTCGTCGCGCCGGAGACTGTCGCGGTCGTGGTCGTGGTGGATGCGGTGGGTACGGTCATGGCGGTTCACCTCGTCGGTGTCGGGGCGGCTGCGACAGGGGCCCGGTCGGCCCGGGAGGTACCCCAGTCGCGGGAGCGCGCCGGGTCGGCGGCGGCCGCCGACAGGACCTTCTTGTCGATCTTTCCGAGCGGTGTGAGCGGCAGGTCCGCGACGTACTCGACACGGTCCGGCAGCTTGAAGTCGGCGAGCCCGCGCCCCTGCAGGGCGGCCTTGAGCACGCTCAGCTCCGGCGGCGGCTCCTCGCCCCGGCCCACGAGGAAGGCGTAGATCCGCTCGCCGAGGAACTCGTCGGGCACCGGCACCACCGCCGCGGCGGCGACCCCGGGCACGGCCACGAGATGGGCCTCCACCTCACCGGCGGCGATCTTGTCACCGCCCCGGATGACCACGTCCTTGAGCCGCCCCTCGACGACCAGCCGGCCCTCGGGGGTGAGGCTGGCCAGGTCACCGGTGCGGTAGAAGCCGTCCTCGGTGAAGGCGCGGGCGTTGTGCTCGGGCGCCCGGTAGTAGCCGCGCAGGGTGTACGGACCCCGGGTCAGCAGTTCGCCGGCCTGCCCCGCCGGAACCGGAGCGCCGGTCGACGGATCGACGATCCGCACCTCGTCGGCGTCCGACACCGGCCGGCCCTGGGTGTGCAGCACCGAGTGCGGGTCGTCGTCCGGGCGGGACATGGTGAGCAGCCCCTCGGCCATCCCGAACACCTGCTGCAGCCGGCAGCCGAGCTCGGGCGTGATCCGCGCGGCCAGCTCCGGTTCGAGCCGGGCCCCGCCGATCTGCAGCACCCGCAGGCTGGACAGGTCCGCGTCCGTCCACTGGGCCTCCTCCAGCCACAGCCGTGCCACGGTGGGCACCACGGAGGTCAGCGTGACGCGCTCGGCCTCGATCAGCCGGAAGCAGTCGTCTGCGGTCGGATCGGGCGCGAGCACGACCGTGCCCCCGCACGACAGCGTCCCGACGACCCCGGGGCAGCCCCAGGTGAAGTTGAACTCCACGGGCAGCGCGGCCAGGTACACCGCCCCGGGCCCGAGCCCGGCCAGCGCCGCCACGGTGCGCGTCTGGTACGCGTAGTCGTCGTGGGTGCGCGGAATGAGCTTCGGCAGCGCGGTCGTACCGCCCGACAGCAGGAAGAAGGCGACGTCGGACGGGTCGTTGGCGGGCAGCGGCAGCGGGTCGGCGGTCACCCGCTCCAGGGGTACGACGAGGTCGTCGCCGTCCGTGACGCCCGTACCGTCCATCACGAACACCCGCCGCAGCGCGGGAAGTTCGGCGGCGAGCCGTCGCCCGAGGCCGGCGTGGTCGAAGCCCCGGAAGCGGCCCGGCACCACGTACCCGGACGCCCCGGACAGCTCGCACAGGTGCCGGACCTCCTGCGCCCGGTGCGAGGTGAGCGAGAACACCGGCTTGGCACCGGCCCGGAACAGCGCGAAGGCGACCTCCACGAACTCCGGGACGTTGGGCAGCTGGAGCACGATCCGGTCCCCCGGCCGCACCCCCTCGCGGACGAACCCGGCGGCCCTGCGGTCGACCCGGTCGGCCAGCTCGGCGTAGGTGAGGCGCTCGCGCCCGGCGACGAGCGCGGTGGCGGAGCCGTACGCGTCAGCCCAGGCGCGGGGCAGCGAGCCCAGGTCGGTGCCCCGCCACAGTCCGGCGCGGCGGTAGCGCGCGGCGGTCTCGGCGGGCCAGGGCGTGCACCCTTCGAGCATCATCGGTGGTCCTCCTCGGCTGTGGGGCGGTCGGCGGGGTGCGCCGTCTGTTCGCGGTGCCCGGCGGTGATCTCCACGACCGCGCAGGCGACCTCCATGCCGGGCCCGGCGGCGAGCAGCGCCACCTGGTCTCCCGGTCCGACCTCGCCCCGGGCCCACAGGTGCTCCAGGCCGATGAACGGGTCGGCGGCGCCGACGTGCCCGATGTCCCGGGTGAACTCCCAGGTCCCGAGCGCGGGTTCGACGTCCAGCGGGGCGAGGTAGATGCTGTGCAGCGCGCCGCGCGCGTACCCGGTGTGGCAGATCCGGGTCACCTTCTCCAGGCTGGTGCCGGCCTCCTCCAGGACCCGGTCGACGGTGTCGGCGACCACGTCCCCGAAGTGCACGGCGGGCGCGGCCGTCCCCTGCTCCCACCGGCGGCGCAGATGGGCGTTGCGTTCCTCGAAGTTGAGCGAGCGGCCGACGGTGATGCCGGGCGGGAAGAGCTCCTCGCCGGCGCGGTGCATCTCCTCCAGCGCGGGCGCGGAGGCGGAGCCGATGGACAGCAGCCGGGCGAACCCGCCCCGCCGTGAGACCACGGCGGCCGCACCGCCGTCCGCGAGCAGGAAGAGCTTGGAGGAGTTCCACCTGTCCACCACGGGCGCGGAGAAGTTGTCGGCGGAGGTGATCAGCACGGCGTCCCGGGACGGGTCGGCGGTCAGCCGGTGCGCGGCGAGTTCCAGCGCGGCGAGCATCCCGAGGCAGCCGGGCCCGATCTGGGCGGCGGTGAGCGGCCGGTCGAGGGTGTGCCGGAGCACGTAGTGCGGCGCGGACCACCCGTCGGGTCCCTGGTGGTAGGTGGCGGCGTGCAGCAGGGCCCCGTAGTCGTCCGGCGTGAGTCCGGCGGCGCCGGCGGCCCGGCGCAGCGCGGTCCGTCCCGCCCGTACGGCCATCTCCGGGGCGGGCACCTCCCCGGCGACCCGTACGGCCCGCATCCCGGAGCCCTCGCGGTCGGCGAAGGCGTACCAGCCGCGGTCCACGGCCTCCTGGGTGGTGACGGCCTCCGGCAGCCAGCTGCCGATGCCGGCCAGGTGCACGTCCCCGGGGACCCTCATCACGCGTCCCCGGGCTGCGCGGGCACCAGGAACCGGGCGACGCTGTCGAGCTTCTCGCAGGTCTCCTCGAACTCCCGCTCCGGCGTGGAGTGTCCGACGATGCCCGCGCCGGCCCGCAGCCAGGTGCGGCCGCCCTGCCGGTAGGCGCTGCGCAGCACCAGGGCCGCGTCCATGGCGCCGGAGTGGTCCACGGTGAGCACGGCGCCGCTGTACAGCCCGCGGGTCTCGGTCTCGTAGCGGCGGATCGAGTCGTAGGCCGCCGCCTTGGGCACACCGGAGGCGGTGACGGCGGGGAAGACGGCACCGAAGGCGTCCCAGGCCTCACGCCCGGGGGCCAGCCTCCCGGCGACGCGCGAGGCGAGGTGCTGCACGCTGCCCCGTTCCCGTACGGCCATGAACTCGGGGACCTCGACGGACCCCTCGACGCACACGTCGACCAGTTCGTCCGCGCCGACCTTGACCGAGATGGCGTGCTCGTAGACCTCCTTCGGCGAGCCGAACAGGTCGGCCCGCAGGCTCTCGTTGACCAGCAGGTCCTCGGTGAGCGCCCGGGTCCCGGCCAGCGGCTGGCTGACCACACGGCCGTCCTCGGAGACCTGGACGACGATCTCCGGGCTGAAGCCGATCGCCTCGACGTCGCCGAGACTGACCATGAACGACCGCGCGGGATTGTTCCCGCGCCGCCCGGCGACGTAGGTGGCGGTCAGATCGGTCTCCCCGGGCACTTCCACGACCCTGGACAGAATGACCTTGTGCAGCTCACCGGCGTTGATGTCGTCGACGGCGCCCTGTACGGCGGCCCGGTAGCGGGTCCCGTCGGTGGCGTGGACGTCGAGCGGCCGGGGCCGCCGCTCCTGCCCCGCCCCGGCGGGTTCGATCATGGTGTTGACGAGCGCGTCGAGCGTCTCCTGGTCGGCGGCGCGCAGCAGCGCGTGCCCCTCCCCGAACCGGACCTCGGCGCGCGGCACGACGAGGTGCATCAGCCGCTGGTCCCCGAGGTGCCGGCGGTCGCCGTCCTTGGCGTACGACAGCTCGAAGGCGGCCCAGCCGTAGGCGCGCCAGTACGGCACCTCGACCTGGGCGAGCAGCTCGGAGACCAGCTTCAGCGGCTGGGCGCTCCACGGCAGCTCGGCCGCCGGCAGCCCCTCCTGCACGAGCCGGGCCCCGTCGCGGTCGAGGGTCAGCTCGGCCCGCACCCCACCCGCGTACGCCCAGCTCCCCCCGTTCTCGTAGACGACGTACGACTCGTGCAGACCGGAGTCCGCGAGCCGGGCCGCGATCAGCAACGGGTCCTCGGACAGCGGCAGTTGGGTCTCGTAGTAGTGACGCGAGGCAAGGGTGATCATCGGGTGGTCCCTCCCGTGAGGCTTGTGGGTCCGTGACTCCGCGAGTCGTGAGCCTGTTACCTCCAAAAAGATTACGGAGGTAACACCGCACGGACAGGACCGCTCCGATCACCCTTCCTTCTCGACTTGCCTACCGAAGACACGCTCCGGCCCCATCTAGGACAGAACCCGACCTATATCCCCCCTACTCTCATCCCGTACCGCACACCCCCCATCCCCCCACCGCTCGACCAAGGAGTACCGATGCTGCGAGGCCTCACCACCGTCCGCTTCCACGCCGCCGACCTGGAGGCGGCGAAGCGCTGGTACACCGAACTCCTCGGCATCGAGCCGTACTTCGAGCGCCCCGGCTACGCCGAGTTCCGCATCGGCGACTACCAGCACGAACTGGGCCTGCTGGACAGCAAGTTCATGACGGACCTGGGCGCCCACACCGACACGCCCGGCGGCGCGGTCACCTACTGGCACGTCGACGACGTCAAGGCCACCCTGGCCCGCCTCCTGGACCTGGGCGCCACCCCCCACGAGCCGCTCCGCGAGTTCGGCGAGGGCTTCGTCGGCGCCTCGGTCGTCGACCCCTTCGGCAACATCCTCGGCATCATGCAGAACCGCCACTACCTGGACATCCTGGCCGCCCGCTGACCACTCCGCCCCCCTCGGCCCCTAGCGGAACGGCTCGCGATCCCACCCCGGACCACCCGGCCCCACCCCTACGCCGAGCGTCCCTCGGGCGCCGACGACACCAGCCGCTACACTGTGGACGGTGGCACAGCCGCACACCGGCCTGCCACCGATCCACCCCGCCTTCGTAGCTCAGGGGATAGAGCACCGCTCTCCTAAAGCGGGTGTCGCAGGTTCGAATCCTGCCGGGGGCACAAGGGAAAAGGCCAGCTAGGAGCATGCTCCCAGCTAGCCTTCGTCACCCACCTAGGAACGTTCCTAGGTGGGTGACATCCACCGTTGACATCAACGAGGGCGGTCACTCACGATCGGCCGCCTCTTGAGCAGCCGATCCATGTGGCTGATGGCCTCCCGCTGGGTGTCCTGGACGACGTGCGTGTACACGTCCATGGTGATGCTGATCTGGCTGTGCCCGAGGATCTCCATCACGACGCGGGGAGCAACCCCGGCAGCGGTCAGCAGCGTGGCGCACCCGTGCCGGGCGTCGTGCAGCCGGATCACGCGGAGGCCGACGGACTCGGCTACACGGGTGAAGGAGCGGTAGACGTTCCGCGGCTCGACCTGACGGCCGGTACGGGTGGTGGAGACATAGCCCAACTCCTGCCAGGTCTCCCCCGCCTTGGTCCGAGACGCTGCCTGCCGCTTCCAGTGCCAGCGCAAGGGCGCAATGCAGAGCGCGGGCAGCGGGACGACACGACGGCGGCGGCTCTTGGGATCGTCGTCGTAGAGGACGCCGCGACGACGCTGGGTCTGCTGGCGGACGTGGAGGACGCGGTTGTCGAGGTCGAGGTCAAACCAGATTGTCCGTGCGCGGCGGCTCGACGAGCTTGGCGACGTTGCACGTGATGAGTACCTCACGACAGGCGGAGGTCAGCGCCGAGCGCAGAACTCGGTTCGCCTCCTTGGCGGTTGCGGCGGTGGTCTCCTTCTCCAGACGGACGAGGAAGCGGCGGACGTCGGCGACGCCGAGGGATTCGAGCCGCTTGGCGCCGAGGAGGGGCACGAGGTAGAGGCAGACGTGCGCTTCGTACTTGTCGAAGGTGCTGAGCTTGCGCCGAGGCTTGATGACGTTGTCCAGCCAGTACGGCAGCCACTCGGAGAGCTTGGCCGACTTGGTGGGCACGGGCACGCCCTGGTCCACCTTGTCGAGCAGTTCCCGACGCTTGGCGTCGCACTCAGCCCACGTCTTGCCATAGGCGAACTTGCGGGCGCGGGTGCCGTCCGGCTGGAGCACGTAGACCGCGCACTGGAAGCGGCCATCAGTGCGCTTGGTGATGGTGCCCGCCCCGTTGGGGTTCCGCTTGCGCTGCTGAGCCATCAGGCCGCTGCCTCCAGTTCGTTGGTGATGTACTCGCGGACGGCCCGCGCGGGGATGCGGCGGCACCGGCCGATGGTGAGCGAGGGCAGACGCCGGGAGCGGATCAGGTCGTAGACCGTGGAGCGACCGAGCTTGAGCCGGGCCATGACGTCCGGGACCGTCAGCAGCTCTTCGTCAGGTATGGGTGGGTTCTCATTCCGGGTCGGGGGTGTCGGGTCGTCGCGAGGTGGCGAGCCAGGTCTCTGCGGCGGTCAGACCGGTGCCGGCGAAGCGCCAGTGCGAGAGGACGAGGACGGTGTCCGGGTCAGGCAGGGGGGTGGCCCGCTTCGGGGGGCGCGTTCGCCGCTCGCAGCCGCCGAGGCGTTGGATCTGCCGTGCGTAGCCGCTGAGGTCGCCGAACTGGGCGAGGGTCGCCACTTGACGGATGACTCCGCAGGTCCACAGACTGCCCGACGCGCCGCAAGCTTACGGGGCCATGATCACTCGCACCAAAGCAGCGCCACCCCAAAGCCGTTCCACCGACCTGGCGCTTTACCGCGCGGCTCATGACATCGCCACGTTACTGTGCGTATTGCGCGCATGAGGGGAGGGCAACGGTGGGAATCTTTGGCAAGTTGTTGAGCGGCATCGGCGGTAGCTCAGGACCGTCGTGTCCATCGTGCGGCAGCACGTTGAAGAGCGATGGCACGTACGGTCAAGGCTATGAGTGTCCGACGTGCGCTGACGGCGTCGTGTACCGCATCGAAGACGGCAACCTCAACGGCTATGGGAGCAACCGCGGGGGCGGTGGCAGCAGTTGCGAGATGTGTCAGTCGTCGTTGTCGGGCGGCACGTCGTATCTTCCCTATGAAGACGGCAGCAACTCGCACGCGTACATCAATTGTCCGTCGTGCGGCCACGAGAACATTCGGTACGGGTTCGGCGAGGACTGATACGGCAACGCCCAGCAGCGGCATATCGAGGCGACCACTCCCTTGCGCGAGTCGCTGCCGCATGTGCGGCACAGGGAGAGGGACATGAGCGGGGAGACCGTGCGTGTCGGCGGCCGAAGCGTGGCGCTGGACCAAGCCACGCAGTGGATATGGCAGTACTTCGACGCTGAGGCGAACCGGGCGGCTGCGGTCGCCGCGAAGGGCAGACCGTATGCGTTCCCGGTCTACGACCGGATGGATACCGGAAGCGGGCCGAACGAACTCAACGACGGGGACCTGCTGGCACCGGTGCTGCTGAACGTCACGCCGAAGCTACATGCCGTCCTGAACCTCCAAGCTGTGCGCCCGGACCTGGAGGCAGTGCTCGCAGCGATCCCACCAAGGCTCACGCTGCAGGATGCGGTCGCCTCCGGCGTGCACACGGAGCCATTGCGCCGTATCGGCGGCCTGCTCGACGGTCCGGCCCCGCTCCGTGGGGTGGGCGGAACGATTCTGATGAAGATCATGCACCGCAAGCGTCCACTGTTCCTGCCGCTCTACGACACCCAGGTCTACGCCTGCTACTGCGGACCCGGTCCTCGGTATCCGATCAAGAAGTCGCCCCGGCGCACCTGGGCGCAGTTCCTCCGACTTCTCGGCGATGCCGTGGCGCGCGACCTAAACGAGCAGCCGGATACGTGGAAGACGCTGATGGGATGCGCCCCGGACGATGTGAGCGTGCTGCGCGTTTTGGACGTCGTCGCATGGAACCTGGGCCATCGGGGTGCATACCACTGAGCCAGCCGACTTGAGCGACGGCCCGGAGCGCCTGGTCGGTCGGCGCACCCGCCGTCGTGGCTGACTGTCGTCGGCTGAAGACGGCGCGAAGCCGCTGCCGCCCGCGATGGCCTGTTGCCCGACCGCACCACAAGCGCACCAGATCGAGCGGGGAACAGCGGGGAATCACGGGGAAAGGAGTCCAGCCCGCCGGCGCCGCAGCCCGACCGTTCGCCCAGGTCAGCACCCGAACGGGCCGCAAATGCTCGCAGCTTCCCAAGATGAGGGTCTTCACGGCACCATGGTCGGCTGGCTATTGGAGGCATGGTGGGGAACAGGGAGATAGAGCAGGCCGCAATTACGCACGTGATGGCCTTGGAACGAGCCGCTGGCCGCGATCCGAAGGACGTCCGTACCTCGGGCCTCCCGTACGACGTGGAAAGTCTGCCTCGCCTGATTGAGGTGAAGGCCTTCAGCCGCACGGCGCGCAGCGAAGCGCTGCCGCTGGAACACCGGCAGGTGGAGGCCGCCAGGGCGAACCCTGAGCACTACTACCTCTACGTGGTCGACAATCTTGCAGGCGCAGAAGGCGCCGAGGTCGGTGTGCGCATCCTGCATGGTGAGGCTCTGTTGGCAATGATCGAGCGCACCCGGCCCCAGATCACGTACTGGCCCACGTTCAGGGCAGCCGAGTACGACCAGGCGGAGCGGCTGCAGTGAGTGCTGCGGTACAGCAGCGGAGTACAGCCACCCTCGTGACCGCAGCCAACCGCCAACAGCCACCAATGGCTGGCTGACCAGCGCATCGGACCCCGATGACCTCCCAGCCGAGAGTTCGGGACGAAGAAGTCATCACCCATGTCTCGCCGTACAGTTCTCGCCGTCGCGGCCGACCTGGAGTACGCGATGCTTGGTGTATGGCCCCTGAACCCATCGCTGCTCCGTCGATGACCACTCACGTGAGTGCGGTGACCGACGGAACCACCAGAGTCTTCACGTGGGAAGAAGGCTCACGCATCGAGGTCCGCAACCTGGGCGGAGAGATCGTCATCGAGGCCAACGCAGCCGGGCTGAAGACCCTGGCCGGCCACCTCCTCACACTCGCCCAGGACGGCACACCGGACGGCGCTCATCTCCACCTGGAGGAGAACAATGGACTCGAAGAAGGCTCCGTAGGCCTGGTCTTGGAGCGGTGCGACGACGAATGACTCGTGCCAGACGCGTGCCAGATCGTGCGGAGAACCACGAGGAACAGCGGAGAACCCGTCGACCGTCCACCAGGCGTCTGCATCCCTCCGCCGCAGGTCAGGCCCGGAGCCAGCCTTAGATACCCTTAGCTTCCCAAGCTGATGGTGGGCGGCCAGCCAACCAACCGTGCCGTTTTGCTGCATATAGCACCATCAGTGCGGATCATGAGGCGATGGATGAGGGGATAGCAGCATTGATCGCCGGCGCCGCTGCAGCGGTCGGAGGTGTGGTGGGAGCCTTCGGTGGCGGACTCATGAGCGCACGCGGTAGCGAGCGAGCAGCAGAGACGGCAGCAACGGCCGCCTTGCGGCAGGTGCAGGATCAGGGTGCCGTCGAACACGCCCACTGGGTCCGGCAGCAGCGACAGACCCTGTACGCGCGAGTCGTAGAGCTCTACGTGGCGGCCGGAGTGGACTTGGTGGCGGCTGCGAAGCAGTTGAAGCAAGTGACACCGCTCAGTGAGTCCGATAAGCAGGACATTCGCGCCGCGGTCGTGGCCCTCGAAGCCGCGATAAGTCAGCTGGCGCTCTGGGGGCCACAGTCAGTGCAGGACATCGGAGGTGAGCTCAGGACTCGCATCAAGAGCGTTGCTGGGACGCTGTTCTCGTGGAGCGATGCTGTGGCCTGGGAACCTGATCAGGCTCACTTGCTCACGGCAAGTCAGGAGGAAGCACGACGGCAGGAGCTAGACGGCTGGCGCACCGAATATCGCAGTGACCTCAGAACCGCAGCCGAGACCTACAACGAGTTCGTTCGTATCGCTGGCCAAACGCTGCAAAGTGCCACCGCGCCTGCCCCGCGAGCGGACACGTCCGCATGCTGAAGGCAGATTGGACGCCCTGAGAGACGACCGACGAGCGGAACCTGGGCCGCCCCTGGGCCGTCCGAGGGCGCTCAACAGTGGCCAACGACGACCAACGACCACCATCAGGCGCATGAGCCCACCGCCCCTGACCAGCAAAAACCCAGGTCACCAAGATCCCCGGCAAGACCCAGGGTAAGAAGACAGATCATCACTTGCCCATCGCGACTCCGTCGGCTGCTACAACTGCCGCGGGTCTGTCCCCAGGGCGGCGGGGTCCTCGGACCGCAGGCGAAACTCCGCGGTTACGCCCAAGCTCTTTCGAGCGGTGAGGTAGAATATGTCACGTTTCTCCTGGAACTGTCTGAAAGCCCGCGTCCAGTCCTCCGGTGTTCCCGAGCGCTGATCACGAGCGAACTGCTCCAGCACCCAGGCGTGGCGCTGCAGCGCCCTGGCCGCCGAGATGGTCTCAGCGTCCCCCATGAGGAGGACGGCCTCGAACGCGTAGCCCCGCTCCAGTTCGGCGTCAGCCAACATCGTCAAGCCAGCTTCCTGTCCGAGCGGCTGGGGAAGATCAAACAGCCCTTTGCCTGCAGCCAGGCGCCCCGCCAAGGACGTGAATCTCTTGATCGCGTCTGCGTACCGGAGGTAGGACTCCAGACGACGTTCATCCCATCGCGTCGAGAGTTGGCGACGCCAGCGCGACCTTTCCATGAGGGCTCCGCCCCCGTAGGACGCTGCGGCACCGACGAGCACGCCTATCAACGTGAACAGTTGCCCCGACATGGCCCCCCTGTCGATCGGTTCGTTCCCGGAACGACCTTACTGTCAGCTTTGATCGTCTACGCGCTGGCGAGCCAGTGGCCCAGCAGGTCCCCTCTCGGCAGACATGCCGTGTCAGTCGCATGCCCGAGCGGATGAGAGCCGCCGCCAAGGCATCCTGGTCTCGGAGGTGTCTGGAGCGTGCTGAGTGTCTAACTGCGTGACAACGCTGACGAACAACAACGGACGAGTACGGACGTCAGCGGACCATCAACGCAGGTGAGAGCTGGACCAGCCCAAGCAGGCAGCCCCGCGCAAGTTGCTTCGGGACGAAGGGGTCACCGTGCCACAGCAGTGCCAGATGCAGGGGCGGCTGGCGGGTGATCCGAACGAGAGGCCCCCAGATGTGGCAGGGGCCCGCGAGGGCCTCAGTCTCCGAGGCCGTCCCTCAGCAGGCGCCGGGCCACCTCGGTGCGGGCCGCGGCGAGTTCCGTGGCGATCCGCTCGGTCCGGCGGGCCTGCGGCACCACTGCCGCCGCCACGGGCTCCCCGACGAGCAGGCAGGCGCGCCGCAGATGGGTCGGCGGATGGGTGGCGTCGACCTGGTGCCCGCGCCGGGCTCCGGCGCGCCGCTGCCGTTCGTACTCGTGCTCCGGGACGGATGCCGCGTACGCGCTGAGCAGCCCCCACAGCTCGTCGGCCCGGGCCGTGGCCTCCCGGGTGGACCTCGCCCCGCCGAGGGCGGCACGGCTGGCCTCGCTGCGCAGCAGGACGCCGAGCGCCTCGGTGATGAGCAACCGGTCCATGAGACCCACCGCCGCCTGCGTGGAAGCGGTGCGGGCGGCCAGCCGGTCGGCGAGGTACTCGGCCCGCATCCCGGCCCGCGACGTCAGCCGGACAAGCAGCACCAGCACCCCCGGACCAGCAGGCGTGGCACCACGTAGAGAGCATTGACAACCATCTCGATCACGGACGGGTGCGGAAGCGGCCGGAGGGTGTGATGCCAGAGGGACAGGGTCCGCACCGCCGTGCCCACCACCAGGCCGTTGCGGGTGTCGCCGTTGGCGTAGTGGGCCAGCTCGTGGCCGAGCAGCGCGATCCGCTCCCCGGGTGTCAGGACCTCCCACAGCGGCATGCCCAGCACCAGCAGCCGCCGACCGCGCACACCGTACGTCATGACGCCGGCGTTGATGCTCCCGTCCACG
Source organism: Streptomyces sp. NPDC001381 (assembly GCF_042895685.1). NCBI lineage: Bacteria > Bacillati > Actinomycetota > Actinomycetes > Kitasatosporales > Streptomycetaceae > Streptomyces > Streptomyces sp. NPDC001381. The sequence goes on from NZ_JBIAWO010000007.1 coordinate 106,153, forward strand.
GCGATCGCGTGCACGCCACGGGTGCCGACCGCCCGCGCCACCTCATCCACCAGGGCGAACAGTTCGGGCGCGTCGGCCCGGAACAGCACGGGCCGGTCGTCGGGCAGGCGGCGAACCCTCGGGGAGAGCACCCAGGCCAGCACCAGGGGCCGCCCCACCACAACAGTGCGGCGGGACGGCCCTTTCAGGTGCGGCTCCCTGGCACGGATTGGACACACATCACGCGGCATCCTCCTCCAGGGCGGCCACCGCCTCGGCGGCCTTGCGGGCCATCCGCCCAGCCTTCTCCGGCTTGGCCTTCGCGGCGCTCCCGACGACTGGGCCAGCCCGGCCGCCCGGGTTCGTCTGCGATGGGCAACGCCGGCACGGTGAAGACCGCTGAAGACCGCTACTGCCGGCCTGGCCCCGGTTGCTCCCCGGGCTTTGGCGGAGGAGGCGTCAGCTTCGCCGTCGCGACGTACGAGACCACGACCGCGACGATCACCAGCGGCATGACGGTGAGCCCCTGCGCCCCGATCAGCAGGGTGGCGAGCAGGACGGAGACCAGCGGAAGCCTCAGCATTGCGGCGCTCATCGCCCCGATGCCCATCGCGAAGCCCGCGACCAGGGACAGCCCCGGCAGATGCGAGAGCAGGATGCCACCCGCCGCTCCCACGAACATCGCGGGAAAGATCGGGCCTCCCCTGAAACTGCTGAGCGAGGCGCAATAGGCCAGAGACTTGCACAACACCAGCAGCGACAACGCTCCCACCGAATACGCGGCGCTGTGAGCAAGGAAGGGATCCAGCGCCGTCTGCCCCGAATACAGCACGTCGGTCGCTTCCTTGCCGGTGCTTTTCGCGTAGCCGATCGCCAGCCCCGCCACGACCAGGCCCATGACCACCGTGGCCGGCACCCGTCGCCTCTCGACGTGCGTCTTGAGCCGGACGGCGAGCCATCGGATTCCCAAACCCACGAGTGCGGCCGACAGTCCGATGACCAGGGCCCAGCCGAATTCCGCCGCCGTCGGGCGCATGGCTTCGGGTACGTCGTGCAGTGCAAGCGAATACGTGCCCAGCCCGGTCCAGGATCCCAGTCCGACGAAGACGAGTGCGCCGATGCCTGCGGCCAGCAGGCCGGGCACCAGGACCAGCGCCATCATCGGCCCGCCCAACCCCGATGCTTCCATCAGCAGGAACGCTCCCAGCAGCGGTGATCCCAGCAGCGAGCTGACGGCCGCGAAACTGCCGGCCGCGCCCAACACCGCGAGCGTCTGCTCCGGGGGGTTCCGTTTGACCATCCGCACGGCACCGGCGGCGAGCCCGGCGCCGAGTGCCAGGAGAGGGGACTCGGGCCCGAGGACAGCGGCGAAGCAGAGCGTCGCCAGGGCGGCGAGAAAGATGCCGGGCAGCTCGATGGGGGTGGGTGGGCCTGTGGCCTTGAACCCGGCCGTCGGCTCATGACCGCCTTTTCCCGGCAGGTACTGGATCGTCAGTCCCGCAAGAAGCCCCCCGACGGCGAGCAGAGGCAGCGGCCACCACGGCGGCGTTCCGTCGAACCCCAACGATTTGGGCAGATCCGTGTAGATCAGTGGCTGCAGTTCGCCGACCAGTGCGAGGAAGCCGAACGCCGCCGCGGACACCGGCACGCCGATCAGCGCGGCCATCACCAGAAGCACCAGGTACTCGCGGCTCCGAAGGAGCGTCAGCGGGTCCGGCGGTGACGCGGCCTCGGATCCAGTCCTGGCGACCGGCATGCGTATCGCCTCCTCGCGATGCGGACCTCCTCGATGGTCTCAGCGGCCGCTTTCAACGATCCTGGAACGCTCCGCCACCTGATGCGAGAGGCGCTGTTCCGAGCCTGACACGCCGTTCGCGTACAGGCATTTCAACGCCGCCCACGTGGGTGGCTCCTACGCGTCACCACCGACCGGATCTTCAGAGTCCGGTGGTTCTCCGGAGCCGGCCGACCGGGCGTCCTCTGCGATCCGGACGGCGCCGAGAAGGATCCGCGCGACCATTCCCACCAGAATCAGGTCGGCCAGCATCTGCACCATGGTCAGGACCCGTGCCGTCCCGGTCACCGGGGTGATGTCCCCGAAACCCACCGTCGCGAACACGGTGACGGTGAAATACAGGGCATCAGTGCGCCCCAACGTCTCCGAGAACGAGTCGGCTTGGTTCTCCGACAGGAGCACATACGCTGCCGAGAAGATGACCAGGAAGACCGGCCCGGCGGTGGACAGCGTCTCGATGGCACGCAGCCGAGGGTACCGGGATGCCGTGACGGCCCGGATCTGCCAGACGACCACGCCCGCGAAAAGCACGAGACATACGACCAGCGCGATCGCTGCACCGATGTCGAGGCCATGGTCCAGCGGCATCAGGTAATAGACGACGACCCACAGGACCACGGCCACCACGGATCGGACCACTGAGAGCAACAGCCGACGACGGGACACGCGGAACCGGTTGGCCTGCCGGGAACTTTTCATCACGTCACCATGGGCGCACGAACCTAGGTCGTGCGCACGCAGTTTCGAGCCCAGCGATGCGGGCTCGGGCTTCGCGTCCGCAGAGCCGCTGCTTACTATTGCGGCCGAAGACGTCTGATACATCCTGGACGCTGCCCACAGCGCCTCTCACGACCCGTTCGGGGGGCTTTCGCGGGGGCGGGGACGGGCATCGTGCCGCGTTCGGCGGCGGTGGTGAACATGCGGCACATACCGCCGAGTGGTGCACTGCTCGACCGTCCTACGGGATCGCCGTCACGGACACGTCCGGCTCCGTCCCCGGCGGCAGGTGGCTCGCCGCCCTCGGCAGGCTCAGCACCATGGTGAGGCCGCCGCCCGGCGTGTCCTCGGCGTGCAGGGTGCCGCCGATGGCCTCGGCGAAGCCGCGGGCGACCGCGAGCCCGAGGCCGACCCCGTTGCCGCGCGGGGAGTCGCCGTAGCGCTGGAAGGGTTCGAAGATGCGGTCCTTGGCCTCGTCGGGGACCCCCGGGCCGCGGTCCACGACCCGCACCTCCACCCGGTCCGCGATGACGCTCGCCGACACCAGCACCGCGGTGTCCTCCGGACTGTATTTCACCGCGTTCTCGACGACGTTGGCCACGGACCGTTCCAGAAGCCCCCGGTCGACGTCGACCATGGGCAGCGTCTCCGGGATGTCGAGTTCCACGCCGCCCTCGGGCACACCTCCGAGCGCCATGGGCACGACCTCGTCGAGGTCGGTCTCGCGGATGATCGGGGTGACCGTGCCGGTCTGGAGACGGGACATGTCGAGGAGGTTGCCGACGACGTGGTCGAGTCGGTCGGCGCCCTCCTCGATGGCCTCCAGCAGGTCCGCCTGGTCCTGCTCCGACCACTCGACGTCGTCCGAGCGCAGGGACGTCACCGCCGCCTTGATGCCGGCGAGGGGGGTGCGCAGGTCATGACTGACGGCGGCCAGCAGGGCGGTGCGGATGCGGTTGCCCTCCGCCAGCGCCCGCGCCCGGTCCGCCTCCTCCAGCAGCCTCCGGCGGTCCAGGACGACGACCGCCTGCGCGGCGAACGCCGCGAGGACACGGCGGTCCTCCGCCGGCAGTACGCGTCCCGTCAGGGCCAGCGCCATGTGGTCGCCGACCGGTACGTCGACGTCCGCGTCCTCGGGATCGGCGCAGGGCTGCGGTCCCACGCTGCCGGCGCAGGTCCACGGGGCCACGTCGCTGTCGCGCTCCAGCAGGGCCACCGACTCCATGCCGAAGGTCTCGCGGACCCGGTCGAGCAGCGCCTCCAGGCTGGTCTCGCCGCGCAGGACGTTGCCGGCGAGGAAGGAGAGGATCTCCGACTCGGCCCTCAGACGCGCTGCCTGGTGGGTGCGGCGGGCAGCGAGGTCCACGACCGAGGCGACGGACACGGCGACCCCGACGAAGATCGCGATGGCGACGATGTTCTTCGGGTCGGCGATGGTGAAGGTGTGGACCGGGGGCGTGAAGTACCAGTTCAGGAGCAAGGTCAGCAGGACCGGGCCGCCCAGGCCGGCCAGCCCGCCCCAGATCAGCCGGGACCGGCCGAGGCGTGCGCTGCGGGCGACCGGGAGTCCCCGCCCCTTGCCTGCCTCGTCGTGGGTGATGAGGTGGACGTCGAGGTCGGGTCCGGATTCACGGGCGACCGTGGCGCCGACGCCCGGGCCGAAGACGTACTGCCAGCTCCTACGGCGGGAGACGCCCAGCACGATCTGGGTGGCGTTGACCCCGCGCAACTGGCCTACCGGGGCGGCACCTTCACGGAGATGGACGTGGGCGCGGTCCTCGCGCGCCGGACCTCCTCGTCTGCGCGGGCCCCGACGACCGCCCCGCCGAGGCGTCGAGCAGGACCACGTCGGGCTGGCGGGCGGCCGCGCCTGGCTGTGGCTGACCGTGGTCTTCGCCAACCTGGCGGAAGCGGTGGAGGCCATCAAGGAGCTGGGCACCAACGGCGGCGGCTACTTCAACGCCGCCTCCGCCCGCCCGTTCGAGAACCCGACCCCCTTCACCAACCTCTTCGAGATCTTTCTGATTCTGGTGATCCCGTTCGCGCTGACCCGCACCTTCGGGGTCATGGTCGGCTCGGTGAAGCAGGGGTACGCGATCCTCGCCACCATGGCCACCATCTGGGTCGGTTTCACGGCCTTGATGATGTGGACCGAGTTTTGAACGCCTGGTCCGGGTCGATGGCCTGGAAGCCGAGCGAACCGGGCAGGTGACCCTGGAGCCGCTGGAGCAGGTAGAGGAAGAGGACGCTCACGGCCGAGAAGGCGAGCACGCCGCGCAGGTACGCGGGCCAGCGCATCTCGGTGTCCGGGTCGGCGCCGATGCCCTTGTAGATCCACTTCTCGACGCGCCAGTGCTTGTCGGAGGAGTAGACCCTGGCCATGTAGTTGCCGAGGGGGACGTAGGCGAGGGCCAGCGCGGCTATGAGCGCGAGCAGCGGGAGCACGCCGGCGAGTACGGGACCCATGTCAGATCTCAGAACCTCTCCGGGAAGATCAGGGCGAGGATGAGATAGCCCAGCAGGGCGACGGCCACGATCAGGCCGACTGCGTTTTCGACGGTCACAGCTTCGTCACCCCCTTGGCGACGAGAGCCACCAGCGCGAAGACCGCGACTGTGGTGACGACGAAGGCCAGATCGGCCATCGCGAACTCCTGGAGTGAGGTTCGGGTTGGAGCGGACGACTAGAGGAAACCGCCCTTCTGGCCGGATTCCGCGGTCGTTGACGCCTCCCTTACGGCGCCCCAGCACCTTTGACGGGACTCTTACGCCCCGGGTCCGAATCGGTGGGCCGGCCGCCGTGGCCCGGATCGTCCAGGGTGAAGGCGCCGATGGGCGGGATGAACCAGTAGTTCAGCAGCAGGGACGCCGTCACGGACGCGATCAGCGCCGACACGACCCCGCCTGTGCAGGCCACGCCGACCACCGTGAGCAGGAACAGCAGCTCCTCACTGGTCAGGTTGACCGTCCCGCGTACCTGGGCGAGGCCGGCGGTGAGCAGCACCGGTAGCACCGGACCGGTCACCGGCCCGGCGATCAGCCGGGCGGTGGACGGGGTGCGGCGCCGGGACGGCAGCAGGGTGCCGCGGCCGGCGCGCTCGTGGGTGACCCGGTGGACGTCGATGTCGCCGGACAGTTCGGTCAGGGTCTCCCCCGTGCCCGGACCGGTCACGAACCGCTCCAGCCGGCCCCGGCGGCTCGTGCCGAGGACCAGCTGGGTGGCGTTCTCGGCGCGGGCGAACTCCACCAGCGCGGTGGCGATGTCGTCCCCGACGACGGAGTGGTAGCTGCCGCCGAGGTCCTCCACCAGCCGCCGCTGTCGGGCCAGAGAGGCGTGCGGGACACCGGCGGCCAGGCCGTCGCTGCGGGCCACGTGTACGGCGAGCAGGTCGCCGCCGGCGGCGCGTCACCCCGACGGCAGCCGCCCGGCACCTCGGCCGACGGCGTTTCGGAAACGGCCGACGGCTTCCGCCAGATCGTCGAAAGCCCTGTGCTCCTGCCGCGCGGTGGTGCGGGAAGCCGCCAGGAGGCTGTCGCGGCCGCCACGGATCCGGGCGTAGGCGTCAAAGCGGGTGAGGACCTCTCGCGCGAGTTCCCGGGACGAGCACTCGGGCATGGAGGGGAGATCATCCTGTGGCGACATCATCACTCTCTTTCCGCGAGTGGACGGCCGTTGTCCAGGGGCCCGCGCGGCCACGGCCCGCTGTCTCGGGCGCGACCGCGGCCCCGGACCTGGACTTGGACCTGGATCGCCCGTCCGCGATTGCCCTCCTGGCCGTGGTCCAGGGCTGCCCTCCGACGGGAGGAGCGCCGTTCGTCGCGGCTGTGCGCCACCCTTCCGAGGTGTCCGCGCTGGGCGAGCCGTGATCGTCACGGTCCCTCCGAGGTCCCGCCACGGACGGTCGCCCGTCCCCCGTCACCGATCAGTCTGCGACCGGCTCCGGCCACCGCCGGCTCGCATTGACGGATTTCTGACGAGCTTTCAGGTCTGTTTGACGGGACTTTGACGGCACCGGCGGAACAGCCGTATGAGTACCGCAAACGCTGTGCGGAGCAGGACTGTTCCGGCTCCGACCTCGACTAGATTCCTGTCGGCCGCCGGGGTCCCCGCTCCGAACTCGGCTCACGGCGGCCCGGTACCCGTCCGGAGGAGGCACGAGCTCGACACCGGCGTCCACCGCTCCGTCGAACGCGGCACGCTGGTCCACGGCGCGGACGTCCTGGAACAGCTCGGCCACCGGATCGACGACGAAACCACGCGAGCGGTCCTGAGAGCGTCCGAGCTCTCCTGATCAAGGAACCGGCACGCTCGCAGACCAGCGTTTCTCCCCCAGTGACGGCCTCTACTCGGCCTCGGACTTCTCGTCTGGGGCCGTTTGCGTGAGCGGGCGCATCGCCAAGCAGGGAGCTGAGGCGACCGTCTTCACGTCCGACACCGACGACATGACGCAACTCCTCGCGGGACACTCCGCGCGAGTCGAGAAGGTCTGACGAAACGCCGCCCGCACCTCGCTCCGACGACTCGCCGACTCCCCCGACCGACCGCCGGCCGTACGCCCCGCAGTGGCCATGCCGGTCATCATCCCGGCCGTTCGGGGGATACGCGCGCGGCCTCGGCGGCGTACCCCACCCCGCGGGGGCATCCCTTGCTGGGACGAAAGGGAGACATGATGCCGCTCTATCTATCAAGGTTCAGCTACACGCCGGAGACCTGGCAGAGACTCATCGGTCACCCCGAGGACCGCGCCAAGGCCGCTCAGTCGTACATCGAGTCCGTCGGAGGCAAGCTCCACGGCTTCTGGTACGCGTTCGGCACACGCGACGGCTACAACCTGTGGGAGGCCCCCAATAACGTCTCCATGGCCGCGGTCGCCCTGGCGATCAGCGGAGGCGGCGCACTCAGCTCGTTCGAGACGACCGTTCTCCTGACCATCGACGAAACCATGGATGCCCTGCACAAAGCCGGGCAGATCCAGTACCGGGCTCCCGGCGCGTAGCACTCCAGACGGCCAGCAGCTGCCTGGTTCAGGACCAGGCATCGATACAGCAGCGGGGTACATAAACAACCCTGTCCGGCCGTCGCGCCAGCCGACTACAGCGCTGGTCCCCGTCGGTCCCCGCGAACCGCTCACGGCGTTCCACGACCCCGGCTCATGCGTTGGATAAGGCGCCAAGCGCCGTAGCGGACAGCACTCAATGACCACAGCGACAACCAATAGACGGAGAAGCTCATGAACAACAGGATCGCAATACCGACAGCATCAGAGACGGCGGCCGAGTGCTGAATTTTGGCCAGTGAGACAACAAGCAGCGCAGCCGCGACCGGAGTGGCTACCGGTGCGCACACCGCCAGCACCTTCCATGCGCGGCCGCCGCGCATGACCAGCCGCTCAAATCCAAAGGCGACAGGAGAAATGAGGAGACTTGCAGTAAACCCCATGCCGGCGGCCCATAGAACGGTCTCGGCGTACTCGCCGAAGATGAAGTCTTCGTCAATGAGAAAGACTGCCACCATCGGAAGGGTGACGACCATGAAGGCCATTGTGATGACTGCTGTCGTAATGGCGATGGACAGTGCGTGCCGAAGGACCGCCCAAAGTCGAGAATCAGGATTGTAGACAGGCGCGGGATTGTCGAAGGCGGCGGTGACGTATGGATTCATCGGGGGATTGCCAGGCAAAATCCACTCCCTCGCTTCGGGTCGCACAGTCCCTGACATGCTGCCGATATCCAGGCCGGTCGCGGCTTGCCCACGAAAATGGCCCCGAACACTGTTTCGGAGGATTCTCCCCGAGACATTTTCCGGTGTCATCAGGGAAATCACGCAATCGAACACGTAGTTTCTGGACTCCGTCCCCGCAACGCACCGGCGCCACCGGCCGCTGGCTGCGCGCGCCACAGCAAGCGGACCACCGGCATCGTCGTCCTCGTGCCGGCTCCCGTCGGAATCCTCGCCGCGGCCTCCGGCACAGCCACCAGGGCGCGGCCGCCGCCGACCGGCCATTCATCCGCCACGGGTGATGCGGGGCCGCGCGTCCCGGGGCTCTCCTGAAGACGAACGTCACGCCAACCGTCAGAAAGGGAGCCTCAGATGGCTGAGGAACAGACAGGCGCGAGCGGCGTCGCCGCACTCGCCGAAGCCGACGCGCCTGTGTTCGAGACGCTCGTCCAGATGACGCTCGACACGTTCGAGCGGTCCGGACTGGACCAGGAGACGTATCTGCTGGCACGCATCGCGGCTCTGGTGGCCATGGACGCCTCCGCCCCCTCATACCTGCTCAACATCGGCACCGCCGCGGAAGCCGGCGTGCCGCTGGAGAAGATCCAGGGAACGCTCGTGGCGATCGCCCCCGTGGTGGGCAGCGCCCGGGTGGTGTCCGCCGCCCGTGCCATCGGCGAGGCCTTCGGGCTGGAACTCCCCGGAGAAGACGAGCAGTGACGGCCGGCCCGGCCGGGGCGGTCGTGCCCCGGCCGGGCCGACGAGGAGCCGGCGGCGCGCTGTGGCTCTGCTCCTGATCGGGGTCGGAAAGCACGCCGCTGGACGAGTTCGGGGGGACCCACGGCCGGTCCTGCCGATGGCTCCGGTGAGTGACAGCGCGTGGACGGGGGCGGCCGTGGCCGCCGTGACGGCGGGGTGCGCCTTCTTCTCCCGGCGGCCGGCCGCGACCGCCGTGTCGGCGCCGATGGTGTTCCGGCACAACGCTGGGCGGTCCGAGGGGCGATCGGCGCGCTCACGGCCCCGGGCGGTGGCCGTGCCGGGCCGCAGTGACCGGGCTCTTGGCGGCGGTTGGCCCGGTCCGGCCGCTTCGAGGACCCCGCGCTCGCCCCCTCGGCACACGAGCGGACCGGCGTCAACCGGACGATCGCTGTCGACTGCGCGCCCCGTGAGCGGCGGCGGACAGGGGTCGCGCCCCCGCCCTCAGGTGCGGGGCTCCTGGACCTGGCACTCACCCACCGGTGCGCTGCCCTGGGCCGACGGCACGGCCGCCGCCTGCAGGCGGATGACGTCGATCGTCTCGACGAGCTGTTCACGCAGCATCTGGCAGAGCCCGGCGCGCCCCTCCGGAGCCCAGGCAGATCCGCCCCAACCACTCATACCAACCTCCGCCGGGCGACCCCGCCCTGAACGTCGTCACTCTGCGTGCCGACCGGTCTGCCTCGACCAGCACGGCACCGCCACACCGTCCCCAACGACGCCGTCTCGCTCCCGATGGCCCGCCGAAGGGGTGGCTTCGGGGCTGTCCACCCCAGAAGGCGGGCAACCGCGGCAGGAAGCCCCCATGGCCGGCACGTGGAACTGCGGCGGGAAACCTCAGGGCGCTTTCGAAGCGGGCCGCTTGGCACTTTTGCTTCTGTTGGTGCCCGTGCTGCTCCGAACGGGCTCGGTCGGCTCGTTCTTCCTCCCTGTGGCCTTCTCCGTGGCTGCGACCGTCCGCGAGGGCGTTGTCCGGGTCGGTGCGGTCGGCCATGTGAACTCGATCTCCAGCTCGACCTCCCCATTGCCGATCTCGACCTCCAGTTCGCTGCGAAGGTCGTCGGGAATGCGCAGGCTGAGCGTTCCGGGGCTGAGTTGCAGTTCGGCATCCCCGCCTTCCCTCAGTGCGGCCGCGAGCGCCGTGAGCTGGTCAGCCGCCTCAAGGCGCGACAAAGAGCGCTTCTGCTCGAACTTGAGGTCCTTCATGGGCTCCCCCTTGGGAACAGAAGAGTCGACAACGCCCATTCTGAGGCCGTGCACGGGATCGGACATCCTCACGGCCGGGCGCCCGGAGCTGCTCTCCAGCGCGACGAACCGTGCGCCCCCGTAGGGTGGAAGCGTGCGAGACGACCGACGCGACGAACCGCTCTCCGACGACGAACTCGAGCTCTTCCTGCAGTATCTGCATCGCTTCGCCCAGCACGACGTCGATCAGTTCGCGCTCCTTGAGGTGGGCGACCCCGGTCGCCCGTGTTACGTGGTCCTGTCCCGGGCTCCGGTTCCCGGAACCGACCGCGCCGCCTACCGCCGTCCCTGATTGGACAGGACCGGACCGGACAGGACCGGACCGGGGCGCGTCGAACGGCGCCGGCGCCGGCTGCCGACGTCAGCAGCCGACCTCACCTCCGCCCGCGCCCGTGCCCGTGCCCGCACCCATGCCCCGTCCCCGACCCCGACCCCACCCCCGCCCCGGTGATACTCACGGGACCGATGACACACCGGTGCGATAGAAAGGCTGTTCTGCCGCGGCGTCCACCGCAAGGTTCACGGACAGAGCCCGGCACAGCCTTCGACACATCCGTGGGGGAAAGATGTTCAGAACACGGGCCGCGTGGACCGCCGCCGGCGCCGTCGCCGTCTTACTGGCCGGCATCCCGGCAGCGCACGCCGTGGAGGGGCAGGCTCCTGAGGTCCGGTGGGCGCACAGCGTCTCGGACGATCTCGGCACCCTGGCGGTCGGTGTCCGTTCCGACAGCGCCGTCACGGCGATCAGGGCCCACATCGTCTCCGCGGCCACCCAACAGCAAGTGGCCGTCGTGGAGAACGACGCGTTCAGTCTCGTCTCCGGTACGCCGGAGGACGGCGTGTGGCAGACGAAGCAGCCGCTGGACCTGGCGGAGCTGGGCAGTTACACCGTCCACGTCGAGGCCACGGACGCCGACGGCGACCACACCACCGACAACTCCGCCGGCTCTCTCGCCTACTACGTCGCGGCGGTGTTCGAGGACGTGCGCACCGACCGCACGGAGGTGGACGTCGACGACCGCCAGGTGCGTGTCGACGGTGTCCTGAAGGGGCGGTGGCCGGCGACCCGTGAGGTGAAGCCGCTGGCCGACCACCCGGTGGACATCGACGTCGACTACTGGACGGAGAACACCGTCCGCACCGACGCGGAAGGGCGTTTCTCCGGCACGGTCACCGTGAACGCCGCGGTGCCGGTCCAGGCCGTCTACCGGCACGTCAACGAACACCCGTACGTCCTGTACGGCGAGTCCCCGTCGACGCAGATCGGCGTCCACCAGGTGGCCACCCGCTGGACCGTCCAGGAGCCGGCGCAGGCCCGGACCATCGACTTCGGGCAGGAGGTCACGCTCACGGCGACCCTGGAGCGCGAGACCGAGCAGGGCTGGGTCCCCTTCGAGGGGCAGAGCGGCGGGGTGCTCTTCGAACCCTCCGGGGGCGGTCAGTCCGCCGGCGTGGGGTACTTCACCACCGGCGCGGACGGCAAGGTCACCTTCACCCACACGCCGTGGGAGTCCGGCAGCTTCCGCGTGGCCTCGCACAGCGACGACCCGTTCATCGCCGACGCGTCCTCGAACAGTGCCCGGATCACCGTTCTGCGTGCCTCGGTCTTCACGTCGTTCTCGGCCACCCGGACACCGGACCACGGCGTGCACGTCGAGGGCGCGATGGACTTCCCCGACGGCTGGACGCCCGCCGACATCCCCGTGCACATCCAGTACTCGCGTGACGGCGAGCAGTGGGCGGACCTGGTCACGGCGGAGGCCACCTGGTCCGGCAGCGGCTACGCGTTCTCGGCCGACGTCGCCGGTGCGCGGCACGGTTACTTCCGCGCGTACTTCGCGGCGACCGACGCGTTCCGCGCGGCCACGTCGGAGGCCGTGAAGGCGAGCCGCTGACATCGGGAGGAGGGCGGGCCAGGAGATTCCCTTCCGGCCCGCCCTCCGTCGGTCCTGCCCGGGGCTGGTCGAGCAGCACCTCAAGGGCGTTCCCCCAGCTGGAGGAGGCCGGCGAGGGAGAAGCACAGGGCGCCCGTGAGGGTGCCCCAGTTGGCGATGCCGGCGCTCACCGCGCTGTCCGTCGCGGGGCGGGTGTAGGCGGCGAGCGCGGAGACCATGAAGAGAGCGGAGCCGAGCTGGTTCACCGCGACGATCCACCAGCCGAGGCTGCGCGGGTGGACGCAGTACCGACCGTGGCAGAGTTCGATGAAGCCCAGGTGCCCGGAGACCAGGAAGAGCACGCAGCCGATCACGTCGGGCACCCAGATCAGCCGGTTGACCTGCTGGACGCTCAGGCCCTGCAGGAAGGAGTTCAGCAGGGTGACGGCGAAGACGAGGGTGCCCGTGAAGAGGACGAAGACGCTCAGCCAGTCCACCCGCATCGGCTCGTAGCTCCACCACCGCCAGGCAGGGGTGACCAGTCTGCCCTCGCCGCCGGCGACGTGGCGGGGTGCGTTGATCACCTGGAGCAGTGAGACGTAGCCACCGGTGTTGAAGAACAGACCGCCCGCGAAGTAGATCGAGGCGCACTCGACGGCGTCGCCGGAGCCGAGCTGGGCGAGCGCCGCACCGGCCGCGAACAGGGCCCCGCCGATGACGAAGGCGAGGGCCGCGACGGTGTTCAGTCTGCGCAGCCGGGTGAGGCCGACGGCGTCCGCGCGGGTGGGCCGGCCGGTCCGCGCACCCGGCTGACGGACGGTCAGCACTCCGCGCCGCCGCGCGGGCCGTGACTCCCAGAGCGCGGTGCCGCCGCCGGGAGGGTGCCAGGTGAGCCGGGTGGTGAACGGCCCCGCGGCGCCCTCGGCGCGCTGGTCGGGATGCCGATTCCTCACGGGCCGAGCCTAGACGCGGGGCGGCGGCGGAAGCCCGGCGCAACGCCGTCCCGCCGGGCGCCGGCTGCGGGCTCCAGCCGCGCCCCCGCCCGCTCAGGCGCCCACGTACGCCGCGAGGTGTTCGCCGGTGAGGGTGGGGCGGGTGGTCACGAGGTCGGTGGGGGTGCCCTCGTAGACGACGCGGCCGCCGTCGTGACCGGCGCCGGGGCCGAGGTCGATGATCCAGTCGGCGTGGGCCATGACCGCCGGGTGGTGCTCGACGACGATGACCGACTTGCCGGAGTCGACCAGCCGGTCGAGCAGTCCGAGCAACTGCTCGACGTCGGCGAGGTGGAGGCCGGCGGTCGGCTCGTCGAGTACGAAGACGAGTCGGCCGCCGCCCTTGTCGGCCATGTGGGTGGCCAGCTTGAGGCGCTGCCGCTCGCCGCCGGAGAGGGTGGTGAGCGGCTGACCGAGGGTGAGGTAGCCGAGGCCCACGTCGGCGAGCCGGCCGAGGATGCGCTGCGCGGCCGGTGTGTGCGCCTCGCCGGCGCCGAAGAACTCCTCGGCCTCGGCCACCGGCATCGCCAGCACCTCGGTGATGTCACGGCCGCCGAGGTGGTGGTCGAGGACCGCCGCCTGGAAGCGCCGTCCCTCGCAGTCCTCGCAGGTCGTGGAGACGCCGGCCATCATCGCCAGGTCGGTGTAGACGACACCGGCGCCGTTGCAGGTGGGGCAGGCGCCCTCGGAATTGGCGCTGAACAGGGCCGGCTTGACGCCGTTGGCCTTGGCGAAGGCCTTGCGGATCGGGTCGAGCAGTCCGGTGTACGTCGCCGGGTTGCTGCGGCGCGAGCCGCGGATCGGCGTCTGGTCCACGAAGACCACGCCCTCGCCCGCCGGGATCGAGCCGTGGACCAGGGAGCTCTTGCCGGAGCCGGCGACGCCGGTGACGACGGTCAGCACGCCGAGCGGGATGTCGACGTCGACGTCCTTGAGGTTGTGTGTCGTCGCGCCGCGGATCTCCAGCTTCCCGGTGGGTGTGCGCACCGTCTCCTTGAGGGCGGCGCGGTCGTCGAGGTGGCGGCCGGTGACGGTGTCGCCGGACCGCAGTCCCTCGACGGTGCCCTCGAAGCAGACCGTGCCGCCCGCCGTGCCGGCGCCGGGGCCGAGGTCGACGACGTGGTCGGCGATCGCGATCACCTGCGGCTTGTGCTCGACGACGAGCACGGTGTTGCCCTTGTCCCGCAGCCGCAGCAGCAGGTCGTTCATCCGCTGGATGTCATGGGGGTGCAGGCCGGTGGTGGGCTCGTCGAAGACGTAGGTGACGTCGGTGAGGGAGGAGCCGAGGTGGCGGATCATCTTGACGCGCTGGGCCTCGCCGCCCGAGAGGGTGCCCGCCGGGCGGTCGAGGGCGAGGTAGCCGAGGCCGATCTCCGTGAACGAGTCGAGGGTCTGCCGCAGCGCGGTGAGCAGCGGTGCCACCGTCGGGTCGGCGAGGCCGCGGACCCAGTCGGCCAGGTCGCTGATCTGCATCGCGCAGACGTCGGCGATGCTCAGCCCCTCGATCTTCGAGGAGCGTGCCCCCTCGCCGAGCCGGGTGCCGTCGCACTCGGGGCACACGGTGAACGTCATCGCCCGCTCCACGAAGGCCCGCACATGCGGCTGCAGCGCGTCGACGTCCTTGGACAGCATCGACTTCTGGATCTTGGGGATCAGTCCTTCGTACGTGAGGTTGATCCCGTCGACCTTGATCTTGGTGGGCTCCTTGTGGAGGAGGTCGTGCAGTTCCCGCTTGGTGTACCTGCGGATCGGCTTGTCCGGGTCGAAGAAGCCGGAGCCCTTGAAGATGCGGCCGTACCAGCCGTCCATGCTGTAGCCGGGGACCGTCAGCGCGCCCTCGTTGAGCGACCTGGTGTCGTCGTAGAGCTGGGTCAGGTCGATGTCGGTGACCGTGCCGCGGCCCTCGCAGCGCGGGCACATGCCGCCGGTGCGGGTGTACGTCGCCTTCACCGTCTTCTTGGCGCCGCGCTCGACGGTGATCGCGCCGCTCGCCCGGACCGAGGCGGTGTTGAAGGAGAACGCGCTGGGCGGGCCGAGGTGGGGGGTCCCTAGCCTGCTGAAGAGGATGCGCAGCATCGCGTGGGCGTCGGTGGCGGTGCCGACCGTGGAGCGGGGGTCGGCGCCCATCCGCTGCTGGTCGACGATGATCGCGGTCGTCAGCCCGTCGAGCACGTCGACCTCGGGCCGCGCCAGGGCCGGCATGAAGCCCTGGACGAACGCGCTGTACGTCTCGTTGATCAGCCGCTGCGACTCCGCGGCGATCGTGCCGAACACCAGCGAGCTCTTGCCCGACCCGGAGATGCCCGTGAACACCGTGAGCCGGCGCTTGGGGATCTCGACGCTGACGTCCTTGAGGTTGTTCACGCGTGCGCCGTGCACACGGATCAGATCGTGGCGGTCGGCGAGGTGCGGTTCGACGGTGAGGCCCATGCGGCTCACGCTACGGGCGGAGGGCCCGTCTTGGCTTCTCCATTCCTCACCGGCCTCGTGTGGATCTTGGCGTAGCAGGCCGGTACGGAGGCGCCCTCGTCGTGTTCGCGGGCCCGGTACGCGCTCGGGGTCTCGCCGACCAGCTCGGTGAACCGCGAGCTGAACGAGCCCAGCGAGGTACAGCCGACGGCGAAGCAGACCTCCGTCACGGTCAGGTCGCCGCGCCGCAGCAGCGCCTTGGCGCGCTCGATGCGGCGCGTCATGAGGTAGCTGTACGGCGTCTCCCCGAAGGCGGCGCGGAAGCTGCGGGAGAAGTGGCCGGGCGACATGAGGGCGAGGCGCGCCAGCGCCGGGACGTCGAGCGGCTCGGCGTAGTGGCGGTCCATCGTGTCTCGTGCCCGGCGCAGCCGGACCAGATCCTCCAGCGTCACGGGATCACCTTCCCACAGGGGCCGGCGCCACGGAGCGCGATTAATCCGTGATGTGTATCTTCGTCCTGATATAAGGCGGAGTCACTTACAGGACGCGTCACCTCGGGAGGCCCCCATCGCCGGGACGAAGTCGGAGGGCGGCTCCGGGTCCGCGCCGGGGAGCCAGCCCCAGGAAGCCGATCTGCTGCGGACCATGCTGCGCCGGCCGGAGTACCGCAGGGCGCTGCTGTTCTGCGGGCTGATCGGTGTCCCGGTGGCGCTGGTCGCGTTCTGGTTCCTGGTGGCGATTCAGGAGCTGGAGCGCCTGATCTGGCAGGACTGGCCCGAAGACCTCGGCTGGGAGCGGGCTCCCTGGTGGTGGGGGCTTCCGCTGCTAACAGTGGCCGGACTCGTCGTCGGTGTGGTGGTCGCGCGGCTGCCCGGCCGGGGCGGGCACATCCCGGCGGGCGGGCTGCACTCGGGCGGGGTCACCAAGGAGGCCCTGCCCGGTGTCGTCGTGGCCGCGCTGGCCGGTCTGCCGCTCGGCGTCGTGCTGGGACCCGAAGCGCCGCTGATCGCCCTGGGCGGCGGTCTGGCGCTGCTCCTGGCGAGCCTGGTCCGGGCGCCGCAGACGGAGGCGGGCACGACCCTGCTCGGCGTGGCCGGGGCCGCGGCGGCGATCTCGGCGCTGTTCGGCAACCCTCTGGTGGGCGCGGTGATGCTGATGGAGGTGGCCGGGGTGGGCGGCCCGCAGCTGTTCGCGGTGATGCTGCCGGCCCTGCTGGCCAGCGGCGTCGGGGACCTGATCTTCACCGGGTTCGTCCACTGGACCGGCCTGAGGACGGGGAGCCTGGAGATCGGCCTGCCCAAGCCGCCGCCCCTCGACTGGGCTGACGTGCTGTGGGTGCTGCTGATCGCGCCGGCCCTGGCGCTGCTCGTGCACTGGATCTTCGTGGGCGGCAGGTTCGTGGCCGGCTTCGTGACGACCCGGACGGTACGGAACACCACCCTGTGCGCGCTGGGGGCGGCGGTCTGCGTCTCGCTCTACGCCGTCACCACCGGCCGTTCGCCGGCCGAGGCCGCCCTGTCCGGGGAGGCCACCCTGGGCCGGCTGGCACAGGACCCGCACGCCTGGTCGGTGGGCGCCCTGATCGCGGTGCTGGCGTTCAAGTCCCTCGCCTACACGCTGTGTCTGGGCAGCCTGCGCGGTGGCCCCGTCTTCCCCGCCCTGTTCCTGGGCGGGGCGGCCGGGGTGCTGCTGTCGCCGCTGCCCGGTCTGGGGCTGGTGCCGGCGATGGCGGCGGGCATGGCGGCGTCGGTGACCGCGGCGCTGCGGCTGCCGGTGAGCAGCGTGATCCTGGTCGTACTCCTGCTGGGCAACGTGGACACGGTGGCGCTGGTGGTGCTCGCCGCCGTCGTGTCGTTCGTCCTCACCCAGCTGCTGCCGCAGGGTCCGGGCATCCCCGCGTTCAGCGGGCGGCCAGCCGGTCGAGCGCCTCGTCCAGGGTCGCCGCGGCCGTGATGAGCGACAGGTGCGTGAACGCCTGCGGGAAGTTGCCCAGTTGCTCGCCGCTGGGGCCGATCTCCTCCGCGAACAGGCCCACGTGGTTGGCGTACGTGTGCATCTTCTCGAAGGTGTAGCGGGCCTGCGGGAGACGGCCGGCCCGGGCGAGGGCGTCGACGTAGAGGAAGGTGCACAGGCTGAACGTGCCCTCCGAGCCGCGCAGTCCGTCGGGGGAGGCCGCCGGGTCGTAGCGGTAGACCAGGCTGTCGGAGACCAGCCGCTGCTCGATGGCGTCGAGGGTGGACAGCCAGCCGGGGCTGCGCGGGGCGATGAAGCCCACCCGGGGGGCCAGCAGGAGGGAGGCGTCGAGGACGTCACCGCCGTAGTGCTGGACCAGCGCCTGCTCCTTCTGGCTCCAGCCGCGCTCCATGACCTCCTCCAGGATCGTGTCCCGGGCCCGCGTCCAGCGCTGGAGGTCGGCGGGCCGCCGGAACTCCTCGGCCATCTTCAGGCAGTTGTCCAGGGCCGCCCAGCACATCACACGGCTGTAGGTGAAGTCCTTGCGGCCGCCCCGGGTCTCCCAGATGCCCTCGTCGGGCCGGTCCCAGTGGTCCGTGAGCCAGTCCATCAGCCGGCTGAGGCCCTTCCAGCCGTGGTAGCCCACCTGCTGGCCGATCTCGTCCATGCCCTCGGACATGGCGTAGAAGACCTCGCCGTAGATGTCGAGCTGAAGCTGGTCGGCGGCGGCGTTCCCGGCCCGTACGGGGCGGGAACCGCGGTAGCCCTCGAAGTGGTCGAGGATCTCCTCCGACAACTGGGGGTCGCCGTCGACCCGGTACATGATCTGGAGCGGTTCCCCGCCCATTCCGTCGCGGTCGCGCAGCCGTTCGCCGAGCCAGCGCACGAACCGGGCGGCCTCCTCGACGAATCCCAGGTCGAGCAGGGCGCGCACCGACAGCGAGCCGTCGCGTATCCAGGTGTAGCGGTAGTCCCAGTTGCGTTCCCCGCCGACCTGTTCGGGCAGGCCCATCGTCGCGGCGGCCACCGGGGCGCCGCTCGGGCCGTAGGTCAGCAGTTTGAGGGTGATGGCCGAGCGGTTCACCATGTCCGGCCAGCGGCCGCGGTAGCGGGAGGTGCGCACCCAGCCCTGCCAGAACTCGATGACGTCCCCCAGGTCCTCGTCGGCCGAGTCCACGGTGAGCGGCGGCGGGAGCTCGCCGTCCCGGCCGCACACCGTGAACACGGCGGCGGCCGACTGCCCGGCCTCCAGGGTGACCGTGCCCCGGACGTCCGTGCCGTCCCGCTCCAGCGGGAAGGTGGCCTGGAGGTACGAGGTGATCCCCGGCGCGCGGAAGGCGGCGACCCCGTCGGCCATGTCGAGGGTGTGGGGGGCCCGGGCGTAGTCGAAGCGCGGACGGCACTCCAGGGCGTAGCGCACGGTGCCGCGCACGGTCCGTACGATCCGCACCAGGGTGTGCCGGTCGGACGGGGTGCGCGAGCGGATGACCGGCATGTGGTCGACGACCTCGCCGACGCCGTCGGGTGACAGGAAGCGGGTCACCACGACGGCGCTGTCGGGGTAGTAGATCTGCCGGCGGGTCACCTCGGTGGTCGTCGGCGCGAACCGGAAGTGGCCGCCGCGGTCGTGGTCCAGCAGGGACGCGAAGATGCTGGGCGAGTCGAAGCGCGGTGCCGCGAACCAGTCGATCACGCCCTCGGAGGTCACCAGGGCGGCGGTCTGCAGGTCCCCGATCAGCCCGTGTTCGGCGATGGGCGGGTAACGGTCCATGGAACGAGCTCCCTTCAGACCGCTTCGGCGCGGACCCGTCCCGCCCCGACGGCGTCGAGCAGGGCCTGGTGGTCCTTCTCGTTCTGATCGGCGTACAGCTCGGCGAAGGTCGCCAGCGCGCGGTCGAAGGCGTCGCCGCCGCCGAGGTAGGCGGCGATCGCGATGCGGTCGCCGGAGCGGGCGTGGGCGCGGGCCAGGGTGGCGCCGCACAACTGGCCGAACAGGGTCATCCGCTTGGGCGACATGTTCTCGGCCACCGCGATGCCCTTCCAGTCGCGCAGCTGGCGGACGTAGAAGTCGCGGCGGCGGCCGTCGATGCCGGTGACGCGTTCCCATCCCAGGAAGATGTCGCTGGTGGCCTGCATCAGCCGCTGCCCGGCGACGACCCGCTCGCCCTGGGTGCGGTACCCGCCGGAACCCGCGTAGGGCGCCAGGACCGACTCGTCGGCCTCCTTCGCCTGCAGGAACAGCGGGTCCTCGTCGTCCTTGCCGAGCAGCAGCACGATCCAGCAGCGGGTGCCGACGCTGCCCACGCCGACGACCTTGCGGGCGATGTCGGCGACGCGGTAGCTCTCCAGCAGGAACCGGCGGTCGGAGGGCAGGGAGTGGCCGTACCGCTCGACGAGCCGGCTGATCTCCCTCTCCAGCGCGCCGCTCTCGGCGTGCGGAAGCAGGGTCTCGAGCCGGATCAGCAGCGGCGGGTCGTCGGCGATCCTGCGCCGGCCGTCGACGACACGGGTGAGCTTGTCGAAGGCCTGCAGCGTGTCGTGTCCCCGGGCCCGCGCCCGGGTCTGCGCCCAGCGCTCGCGGGTGGCGGCGTCGAGGTCCACGTCGAACCGCTGCTGCAGCTCGTCCGCCTCGAAGCGGGTGTACCAGACCTCGAGATTGCCCATCCCCGCGAACTCCCGCATCCGCTCGCGGTACGACCGTACGGTCGCGCGCACCACGGACGCCCGCTCCTTGGCGCTGAAGCCGTTGGCGCGGCCCGCGATGACCAGGCTCGCCGACAGCCGTTTGACGTCCCACTCCCACGGGCCGGGGAGGGTCTCGTCGAAGTCGTTGATGTCGAACATCAGCCGGCGTTCCGG
The DNA here is from genome assembly GCF_042895685.1 of Streptomyces sp. NPDC001381. NCBI lineage: Bacteria > Bacillati > Actinomycetota > Actinomycetes > Kitasatosporales > Streptomycetaceae > Streptomyces > Streptomyces sp. NPDC001381. Next base: position 126,450 of record NZ_JBIAWO010000007.1, read on the forward strand.
GGAGGCCAGCAGCCGGAAGTTCAGCATGTGGGCGTCACCGCACAGCTGCACCCTGATGCCGGTGCGGGGCGTCTTCGCGAGGTCCGCGGCCATGATGGCGGCGGCTCCCCGGTAGAAGCGGAACGGCGACTCGCTCATCCTGGCGTAGCGGATCGGTACGAGTTCGGGGACCCGTTTCGCGGACTGCGCCTCGATGATGTCCACCGGGTCGGTGCGGGTGGGCGGCGGGGTGAACTCGGCGTGCGCCGACCGCGGTACGTCGGCCCGGGCGGCCCGGCCGCGCTCGGCGCGCTCCTTCGGGGTGCGGTGGCGCATGTCGTGGCCGGTGGGGTTGTGCTCGCTCATTGCAGACGCTCCGCGAGGTGGTCGCCGGTGCGCGGGGCGCCGGCGAGGGCCGTCAACGACGGTTCGGCCGCCCCGAGGCCCGGGAGGAGACTCGTGCCGGCGACGTGGAGGTGATCGAGGTCATGGGCCCCGGCGACGTGGTGACGGCTCGTCACGAGGACCGCGGGGGACATCCGGTCGTCCCGTGCGCGGGGGGAGACGGTCACCCCGTTGGAGCATGAGGACGCCGTGGTGCCGCGCGTCGGACATGCGCGCCGCCGTCCTCGGAGCACGGTCCGGTTCTGCCGGGTGCAGCGGTGGTCATTCCGGTGGTGAACTGGTCGACCTCGGTCCGTCTACCAACGTATCCCCGGACGCTGACCCCGGCGAATCGACGGGTCCCGGCGGCTTCGGTGAACCGGCAGGGCCCGGTGTCCCCGGTGAACCGGCCGGGCCCTGCGGTCCTTGGGGACCCGGCGCGCCGGGCGCGCCCGGCGGCTCCGGCGAGCCCAGGTGCCGCGCCGCCCAGGGTTCCCGGGCGACGACCGCGCCGGCCGTGACGCAGAGGGTCACGACCACGCACAGCGTGATGAGCCAGGACAGCAGGGTGAAGACCGCGCCCATCGAGCCGTACTTCTCCAGGCTGTGGTTGAGAACCCGGGGGACGTACAGCGACGCGGTGGAGGTGAGCACGCTCAGGGCCGCGCCGGTCAGCAGCGCTCCCGGCAGCAGCGGCAGCCACGGCACGCGCGCGGTCAGCAGCAGGTACTGGGTCCACCACCACATGCCGACCTCCGCGACCAGCAGCAGCGGCAGGCCCAGCCACCATCCCCACCCGAAGCCCTCCCGCAGGCCCCCCTGCACCGCGATCATGACCAGCCAGGCCGCGAGCCAGGCGATCCAGCGCCACGCGGCCACCCGCGCGCTCGCCCTGGGCAGGCTCCAGGCGCGCTCGCACAGCCGTTGCATGGCGCGGCTGCACGCGGTGGCCGAGACGAGCACCATCAGCCCGCTGACGATGCCGGTGGTCTGGCGCAGTTCGTCGTCGTTCTCGCCGGCCTGGAAGGCCTTCTTCAGTTCGGCGTCCGCGGTTCCGGACAGGCCGAAGACGTGGTGCAGCGAGCTGACGAACTGGTCGCGCAGCTCCTGGGGGGCGATGGAGGCCACCACGAAGAGCAGGGGGACCGCGGTGAGGAACGTCTGGGCGGCCAGTCGCGTCGCCGAGTCGAGCACGTTCACCGAGATCAGGTGCGACATCAGATGCGTGATCAGCGGGAACCGGGTCTCGGCCCGGCTGCGCAGCCCGACCAGCCGGGACCGGACCGAGGCCACCCGCCCCTGCCGCCGCTCCCGCCGCCGGTCCCTGCGCGGCCGGCCGGGCCGGCGTGGGCGGTCCCCTGTCCCTGGCTGCATGCTGCCAGCGTGCCGCCGCGCCGACCCCCCGGCTCGCGGCGGGAGCGCGACACGGGCCGAACGGGTGAACGGACCGGCCGAGGTCCTGGGCCCCCGCGTCACCGAGCGGCGCGACTCGCAGCGACAGGCGGAGGCCGGTGGGACCGAGCGCCCCACCCCGTACGCACACGGTCCGCCCTGAGCGGGTGCCGGCAACAGGGGGCGACGGCTCCGGTCCGCCCGTGGACCCCGGGCGCCGCGGCGCCGGGTGCCGTGCGGAGCGACCACCGGTACGGCGCCCGGAAGGCGGCCCCGCAGAGCGGCCGAGGGCACGACACCCGGAGGCCGGCCTCGCAGAGCACCCACCCCCGTCAGCAAGGGGCCGTCCCGCCGAGCAGCCGCCGGTGCGGCGACCGGAACGGCCCCGCCGAACAACCCACCGCCCCGGGGTCGGCCCGCCGCGCGGCCACCACTGCGGCCACGGGAAACCAGCCCCGCCGAACAGCAGCCGGCACGGGTTCCCGGAAACCGTCCCCGCCGAACAGCCACCGCCACGACAACCGGAACGGCCCCGCCGAACAACCCACCACCCCGGGGTCGGCCCGCCGCGCGGCCACCCGTGCGGCCACGGAAGACCGGCCCCGCACAGCAGCCACCGCCACGACAACCGGAACGGCCCCGCCGAACAACCCACCGCCCCCGGGGTCGGCCCGCCGCGCGACCACCAGTGCGGCCACGGAAGACCGGCCCCACACAGCAGCCGCCGCCACGACAACCGGAACGGCCCCGCCGAACAACCCACCGCCCCGGGGTCGGCCCGCTGCGCGACCACCAGTGCGGCCACGGAAGACCGGCCCCACACAGCAGCCACCGCCACGACAACCGGAACGGCCCCGCCGAACAACCCACCGCCCCGGGGTCGGCCCGCCGCGCGACCACCACTGCGGCCACGGAAGACCGGCCCCACACAGCAGCCGCCGCCACGACAACCGGAACGGCCCCGCCGAACAACCCACCGCCCCCGGGGTCGGCCCGCCGCGCGACCACCCGTGCGGCCGGGGAAGCCGGGCCGCAGAGCAGCCGCCGGTGCGGCGGCCGGGAGGCGGCGCCGCCCCGTGGTCCCGGGCCCGGTCCGTGCTCAGTGTGCCGGGCGGTCGACGGGGTCGGTGTCCAGGAACTCGCGGATGCCGAAGGCGGCCAGCACGATCACGGCCGTCCAGAGCACGACCGCCATGGTCGGATAGCTCCAGGTGAACAGGACGATCGCGGCCACCACCAGGATCGCCGCCCCGATCCACGTCTTGAAGCGGTGCACGAACCGGCCCACCGGGCCGAGCCGCAGACCCGCCGAGACGGCCACGTCCCGCCCCGCGGCGATGCCCGTGCCGAAGAAGTGACGGGTGAGGACGGCGCCCCGGGAGGGACCGACGAAGAACGCGCCGAGGGCCGTCACGACGGCCAGCGCCCCGACCGCCCGCACGCTGGAACGCAGGAACCGCACCAGCGCGTCGTAGACCGCGCCCGCGGCGTCCTCGTTGGTGCCCGCGGGCAGGTGGTCCAGATACACCGCGCGGAAGACGGTGAGGGTCACGCCGAGGAGGACCATGGCGAGGAACACCCCGATCGCGGCCCCGATCAGCGCCCGCCGGCGATGGGACGCCAGGAACACGCCCCCGGCGGCGATCAGGACCGCGATGACCGGCAGCCAGTTGCCGACGATCTCCAGCACCCTCAGATACGACTTGATCTTGCCGACGTCCTTGCCCTCCACCACGACGAAGTCCGTGTGGACGTCCGGGATCTTCGACGCCACCGTCAGTCCCGCGTCGACCAGCCGTTGCTTCACCTGGGCCACGATGGGCGCGACGTCGATGGCGACCTGGTCGTCCTTCAGCGTCACGACACTGTCGGAGCTGCCCGTCAGGGCCTTGTCCACCGCGTCGTGGGCCCGGCGGTTGGCGTCCTCCCAGACCGTCGCGAAGGCGTCGCTGGACACCACGCGCATCACGGTGCCGCTCACCAGCTCCTTCAGACCGCTGGTGATGGGGCCGTCCAGGTCGCCGACGAGGCTCGCGATCCTGGGCGGCACGCCCTGCTGTTTCGCCGCGTCGCTCAGCTCCGCGACCAGGCCGTCCACGTCGATCTGCTGGAGCACGGCGTCGGTGACCCGGGTGGTGACGGCCTGCTGGACGGCGGGGTCGGAGGCCAGCGGCGCCACGGTGGCGACGTAGCGGTCGGTGTCCCGGACGATGCTGTTCGCCCAGACCGCGACCACGGCGAGCAGGGCCAGCACGGACGCCAGAATGATCAGCAGACAGGAGCCGAGCGCCCGCAGCCGGTGCTTCGGCTCGTGCCGGGCGCCCTCCAACTCGCTGATCCTGCGCCGCAGTTCCTCCAGCTCACCGTCCCGTGGCCGGCCGGGCGGGGGTCCGTTGCTGACTGTCATGTCTTCGAGGGGAACCCGGCGCCGACCGCCGTGCGAGCCGGGAAGGGCCGGTGGGGTGACGTGCGCCCGGGTGCGACGGCCCGGGACCGGTGCTGCAATGGCAGTCGGGGGCCCGCGAGCACCAGAGGTGACCACCGTGAGCGAGCAATTCGACGAGATGGGACCCATCGACTACGTGGTGGTGGAGTTCCCCGGCAACCGTATGACGGGCGAGGGCTTTCCGCTGCTGGTCGATCTGGTGGACCGCGGCATCATCCGCATCCTGGACCTGATGTTCATCAGGAAGGAAGAGGACGGCTCGGTCACCGCCCTGGAGATCGCCGACCTCACCGGGGACGGCAAGCTCGACCTCGCCGTCTTCGAGGGCGCCCACTCCGGTCTGCTGGGCCAGGACGACCTGGAGGAGGCCGCCGCGGCCGTCGAACCCGGCAGCTCCGCCGGACTGCTGGTCTACGAGAACCTGTGGGCGGCGCCCTTCGCCACCGCCCTGCGGCACAGCGGCGCGCAGCTGGTCGCCTCCGGACGCCTGCCCGTGCAGGCGATCCTCGCCTCCCTCGAGGCGGCCGAGGCAGCTACCTGAGCGGGATGCCGCCCCGGGGCTCAGCCGCCCCCGCCCACGACGGAGTAGCTGAGCCAGGGCGTCTGGCCGGGCGTGAACTCGACGGACATCTGCGTCCCGAGATAGAAGCTCTCGCCGCCGGTTCGGCCGCTCTGGTCGTCGCCCGCCTTGGTCAGCACGCAGTCGTCGTTGGCGTAGAGCCGGATGTCGCTGACCGTGTAGTTGGTCACCTGATGGGCGCCGCCCGGCATCTGGTGGCAGTCCTCGTCGGACGGGCTCTGGATCTTCACCACCCGCTTGGCCGGGGTGGTGTACTCGATCGTGCCCATGGCGTTGTGCTCCGTACAGCCCGCGGCGGCGAGCACGAGAACGACGGCTCCGGCCCGCCGGCCGGCGCGGCTACGACAGATCATGGCGGCGAGTCCTCGTCTGTGCGGGAGGTCAACGGATTCTGCGGGTCGAGCGGGTCCTGCGGGTCAAGCGGGTTGTGCGGGTCCATCGGGTCCATCGGGTCCTGCGGGAAGCCCGAGGCCTCTTCAGCCCAGGCTGCCGTGACCCGCCGTCCGCGTCATCCGGGGCGGGCCCAGTCGGCTGAATCCCCCAGGGCGCACCGGCGGTGACGACCGACCAGGTGTTCACCGGCCTGGCCCTGATCGTCGTACTGGCGGTGGGCTCGCAGGTGCTGGCGAGCCGGCTGCGCGTCCCGGCGCTGATCCTGCTGCTGCCGGCCGGCTTCACCGCCGGCGCCCTCACCGACGACGTCGACCCCGAGCGGCTGCTGGGCAGCACCTTCTCGCCCCTGGTGTCCCTCGCCGTCGCGGTGATCCTCTACGACGCCGGTCTGGGCCTGGACCTGCGCCGGTTCGCCTCGCACACCCGCCGGGTGGTGCTGCGGCTGCTGTGGTTCGGCGTGCCGGTCACCTGTCTCTCGGCCGCGCTCCTCGCCGCCCCGCTGCTCGGGATGTCCCGGGGAGCGGCGCTGATGCTGGGCGCGATCGTGGTCGTGTCCGGACCGACGGTGGTCGGCCCGCTGCTGCACTTCGTGCGCCCCACGGACCGCGTCCAGCGGATCCTCGTCTGGGAGGGGTCACTCATCGACCCGGTGGGCGGCGTCCTGGGCGCGCTGGTCTTCCACGCGGTGGCGGCCGGCGGCCTCCACGGCTTCGGCAGCCGGCTGGGCGCGTTCCTGCTCAGCACGGCGGTCGGCGTGGTGGGGGGCGCGGTGGGGGCGGCCGTACTGGTCCTGCTGCTGCGCCGGCTCCGGCCGGGCGAGGTGCTGGGTACGACGATGCAGCTGGCGGCGGTGGTCGGGGTCGCCGCCGGCTGCGACGTCGCCCGTGACGACACCGGGCTCATCGCCGCCGTCCTGATGGGCCTCGCCGTCGCCAACCTGCCCGGTGTCGACGTGCCGGCGCGCAGGCCCTTCTTCGAGACCCTCGTCCAGCTCGTCATCGGGCTGCTGTTCGTCTCCATCTCCGCCACCGTGACCCCGCACTCGCTGCGGCACGTCGTCCTGCCGGCGCTCGGGATCGTCGCCGTGCTCGTCCTGGTGACCCGGCCGGTGGTGGCGCTGGTCGCGTCCGTGCGCACGGATCTGACGCGCGGGGAGCGGGGCTTCGTCGGGTGGATGGCGCCCCGGGGCATCGTGGCCGCCTCCACCGCCTCGACCTTCTCGGCGGCGCTGGTGGACGAGCGGGTCGGCGGCGCGTCGAAGATCCTGCCCGCCGCCTTCGTGGTGATCGTGGCGACGGTCACGCTGTACGGGCTGACGGCCGCGCCCATGGCACGACGGCTGCGGGTGGTGCGTTCGGCGCGCTCCCGTCCGCTGCTGGTGGGCGGTGCTCCCTGGGTGGTCGACCTGGGGCTGGCGCTGCGGTCGGCGGGGCTGGAGGTGGCCCTGTGGGCGGGCCGGGAGGACGAGCGGGAGCGGATCACCGCCGCCGGCCTCGACCTCGCCCCGGGGGAGCTGTTCGCGGCGGCCACCGGGGCCGGCGCCGAACTGGAGGGCCTCACCGGGGTCCTGCTGCTGACCGAGGAGGACGACTTCAACGCGCTGGCCGCCACGAACCTGGCCGGCCGTGTCGAGGGCCCGGTCCATCGTCTGGCGCCGCCCGTCGACAGCGAGGGCGTCGTCGCCCCGTACTCCGGCGGCCAGGTGCTGTTCGGCGCGGACCTGACCGGAGCGGAGCTGACCCGCCGTTACGCGCGGGGCGCCCGCGTCCGCCCCCACCCGGTGACGGGCCCCCTCCCCCACGGCACCGAACTCCTCTTCCTGGTCCGCCCCGACGGCCGCCTCCTCCCCGCGACCCGCACGACCACCCCCACCCCGAGGAACGGCGACGTGGCGGTACTGCTCGGCTGAAGCCCCCTCCCCACAGGCCCGCCTACGACCGCGCTCGCTCATCCCGACACCTGACGAGGACGCCCTCCCCCGCCAGAGCTCCCCCGCGAACACCCCGACGACCGCCCCTCACCCCCACCGCCCCACGACCGGCCCTCTACGAGGCCCCCTCACGCCTGAACCACCACGCCCACCGCCCCTCCCCGGCGGCGCACCCCGAACACGGCCCCACGACAGGGACACCCACGAGAACGCCCACCCGGTCAGCACCAGGACGCGGCCGGCCTACCGGACCCCACGACCACCACCCCGCGCCCCGGTCCCGCGCCCCGGTCCCGCGCCCCGGTCCCGCGCCCCGGTCCACACGAGGACGCCCCCCGACAGGCCCCCTTCAGCCCTCCCCGCCTCCGTCCCCACCGCCCCCGTCCCCACCGCCACCCCCACCCCGGCCGAAGTCCGCGAGTGCGGAGCGGGCCCGGGTCAGGGTGGTCGGGAGGGGGGTGGTGGCGTCGAGGGTCGTGCCGGGCTCGTCCGGGGTCAGGGGCTCCAGGGTGTCGAACTGGGAGTCGACCAGTTCGGCCGGCATGAAGTGCCCGGTGCGTGCCGCAACCCGTCGCCGGGCGGTGTCGCGGTCCAGGGCCAGGTGCAGACACCAGACGCCGGGCGCGGCGGACCGCAGTACGTCGCGGTAGCGGCGCCTGAGCGCCGAGCAGGCCACCACCAGCCCCCCGCCGGCCTCGGCGGCCGCGTGGATGCGGTCGGCGAGGACGCGCAGCCACGGCTCGCGGTCCCTGTCGTCCAGGGGCTGCCCGGCGCGCATCTTGGCGACGTTGGCGGCGGGGTGGACCGCGTCGCCGTCCAGGAACGGCATGCCGAGCGCGTCGGCGAGCGCGGCGCCGACCGTGGACTTCCCGGAGCCCGACACGCCCAGCACCACGACGATCACGTGGGCCCCCCGGGACCGTCCCCGGGTGCCGCCCTGCGCAGGTCGGCGTCGGTGAGGGGCCGCAGGGCGCCCTGGGTGTCGAGGCGGTAGAGCAGCACGAGGGGCGGCCCGACCAGCACCACCGCGATCAGGGTGACCAGGGCCAGCCAGCGCAGCGTCGTCGAGGCGCCCGCCGCCTGGGCGACGGTCAGCGAGGTCGGGAGGAGATACGGCCGCTGGGCGACCCCCCACGCGGCGACCACGAGGGCCACCGCGGCGGCCGCCGTGACCCGCGCCCACCCGGTGGCGAGGCGGTACAGGAGTCCCGCGGTGGCGAGCGCGCAGGCCACCGCCAGGAGCACCAGTACCAGCCCCGCCCCGCCGGTGAGACCGTCGTACACGTACGGGGCGTCGTCCCGCGTCACGCCGAGTCCGACGCCCGCCAGGACGGCGATGACGCCGAGGCTGCCCCAGGCCCGCAGCCGGAAGTACCCGACGAGCGCGCGCTCCCCGTAGCGGCGGGCGTCGGCGGTGAGGAACACCGCGCCGAGGAAGGCGGTCGCCGCGACGGTGAGCAGGCCCGCGATCACGGACGTCTTGTTGGACCACGCGTCGGCCGACGCCGGCGTCCCCGGGGTCACCCGGCCGGTGACCAGGCCGCCGACGACCGTGCCGAAGAAGAAGGGCGTCAGCAGGGAGGAGACCGCGAACGCGGCCCCGTAGACCCTGCGTCCGGCGAGCCGCCGGGTCGGTTTGCGCAGGGCGAAGCCCGCACCGCGCAGGACCAGGCCCACGGCCGCGAGGGCCAGCGGGAGCCACATCGCCGAGAAGATCGTCTGGAACAGGACCGGGAAGCCCGTCCACAGGACGACCAGGATGAAGATGAGCCAGACGTTGTTGGCCTCCCAGACCGGCGCCATCGCGTGGTCGACCAGCCCGCGGGTCCGTTTCCCGCGCTCGGCGCCGCCGGCCATGAGGTCCCAGAACCCGGCGCCGTAGTCCGCTCCCCCGGCGCAGGCGTAGGCGGCGACCAGGACCAGCAGCACCCAGGCGATCAGGTCGGCGACGCTCATCCCCCGGCTCCGTTGCCGGGTGGCGGCGTCCGGTGGTCCGGCGTCGGGTGCGCGGGCCCGCCGCCGCCGACGCGGGACAGGGCGCGCGGCCCGTAGGGGATGTCGCTCTCCGGCCCCTCCGGTACGACGTCCCCGCCGGCGTCGGCCTCCCGCCAGCGGGCGCTCATCTTCCGTACGACCGTGAGGAACGCGGCGAAGGCGCCAGCGTACACGACGACCACGATCCCGAGCATCGTCCACAGCCCGTAGGCATGCGTTCCGGTGACCGCCTCCGACACCCGCATGTGCTGGTACACGATCCAGGGCTGACGGCCCACCTCCGTGGTGACCCAGCCGCACTCGACGCACACCAGGCACGCCGCGCCGGCGACGGCCGCGCACCGCAGGAACCAGCGCGACCGGGGCAGGTCGCGGCGGCGCAGCCAGGACCAGCCGTACCAGAGCGCGAGCAGGATCAGCAGGCTGCCGAGCGTCACCATGATGTCGAACGCCCAGTGCACGAGAGTGGCCTGGGCGGCGGTCGGCCGGGTGTCCGCGGGGACGGCGGTGAGCCCCGGCACCTTCGTGGCGGGGCTGAAGCCCGCGAGGATCGAGTCCAGTTGAGGGATCTTGATGCCTCCCGAGATGCTTCCGTCGGAGTGCAGCCGTCCGAACATGTACTCCGGCACATGGGTGCCGGTCCGCCAGACGATCTCCATGGCGGAGAACTTCACCGGCTGCTTGTGGAAGACGGCGCGGGCCAGCGAGTCCCCCAGCATGAACTGGACGGGGGTGAGGACGGCCGCGACGGTGAACGGCACGGTGAAGCCGAGCCGGTGGTAGCGGTCCCGGCGTCCGCGCAGCAGGCCGACGGCGTACACGCCGGCCACGCAGTACGCGGCGGTCATGTAGGCGGCGCCCAGGAAGTGCCAGTACTCGGGGCCGAAGATGGGGGTGAAGATCGCCCGGCGCACGTCGACGCTCGCCGGTCTTCCCGAGGCGTCGAGGGTGAAGCCCCGGGGGGTGTTCATCCACGAGTTCGCGGCGATGATCCCGAACGCGCCGAGCAGCGCGGACGCGCACAGCGGGACGCCGACCCAGAAGTGCGGCCACGGGCGGAGCGTGCGCCAGCCGTACAGGTAGACGGCGAGGAGGACGGCCTCCAGGAAGAAGGCCCAGGCCTCGATGCCGAAGGCGAGTCCGAAGACGTCGCCCCAGCGCCCCATCATGCCGGGCCACAGCAGCCCGAACTCGAACGACAGTACGGTGCCGGTGACGATGCCGATGGCGAACTGCACGGCCATCACCGCGGACCAGCGGCGGGCGAGCCGCAGCGCGGCCTCGTCGCCCCGGCGCAGTCCGCGGTGGTGCATCAGCAGGGTGAGGAACGGCAGGGCGACGCCGAAGGGCACCAGCAGGATGTGGGAGGCCAGGGTGAAGGCCATCAGTTCGCGTGCGGGCAGCAGTTGGGGCGGGGTGGCCGCCAGGACGTCGATCGCGTGGGTCACGCGGGGCCTCGCTGGTCGTCGGGACGGGCGGGGGTACGGAAGGTGTCAGCCGCCCGTGGCGAAGCCGGGGAACAGCGTCATGCCGCCGTCCACGTAGATCGTGGTGCCCACGACGTAGTCGAGCAGGTCCGAGGCCAGGACGGCGACGGCGTTCGCGATGTCGTCGGGGTCGCCGACCCGGCGGTAGGGAATGAGCCGCAGCAGGTCGGCCTCGGCCTCGGGGGTGTCCCAGGCATCGCGGTTGATGGGGGTGCGGATGGCTCCGGGGGCGACCGCGTTGACCCGGATGCGGTGCGGGGCGAGTTCCTGCGCGAGCGTCGCCATCAGCATCAGCACCCCGCCCTTGGACGTCGCGTAGTTCGCGTGTCCGGACCAGGGGATGAGCTGGTGCACCGAACTCATGCAGATGATCTTCCCGGCGGCCCGCGAGACCTCCGGGACGACGCCCCGGCGCAGGAACTCCTTGGTGGCCTCGCGCGCGCACAGGAACTGGCCGGTGAGGTTGACGTCCAGCACCTTGTGCCACTGGTCCAGCGTCATGTCCGTGATGGGCGCGTCCCGCTGCAGGCCCGCGTTGGCCACCATCACGTCGATGGTGCCGAACTCCTCGACCATCCGGGCGACCATGCCGACGACCTGGTCCTCCTGGGAGACGTCCGCCTCGTGCGCGTACGCCCGGACCCCGAACCCCTCGATCTCGCGGACCACGTCCTCGGCGGCGTCCCGGCCGGCGACGTAGTTCACCACGACGTCGGCGCCGACCCGCCCGAGTGCGACGGCGGTCGCCCTGCCGATACCGGAATTGGCGCCGGTGACGAGGGCTTTCTGCCCCTTCAGCAGAGGAAAGGGGATCGGCGCGACCGGCTGAACATCCGGACTGCCGCTGCTGGTCGCCATCGATGTCTCCCTACGGGTGCACCCCCGTCGGCCGGGGAAAGTCCACCCTCAACGAAAACACCGCGGGGACACGACGGCCCGGCGACGCGTGCCCCGGCTGCCCGTGCGGGTGACGGCCGGGGCCGAACGGCGCAATGCCGTGCTTCAGGCTCTGGCGTCCTTGCTGGGTCCGACGCACAGCGCCCACATCACGAAGCCGTCGATGACGATCAGCATGATGGCCCAGAACGGGTACCAGGGCAGCCACGCGAAGTTGGCGATCATGGACAGTCCGGCCAGGGCGATACCGACGACACGCGCCCACATGGCGCCGCTGAACAGCGCGATGCCCGCCAGCGTCACCACGATGCCGAGCACGAGGTGCAGCCAGCCCCAACCGGTGAGGCTCCACTGGAAACTGAAATTCCTGGTGGTGACGAACACGTCGTCCTCGGCTATGGCGGCTATTCCCTCGAATATCGCCATGACGCCGCCGAACACCATCATGATCGCGGCGAACAGAGTCCAGCCGGATACGGCCATTCCACCGCGCGCGGTGCCCTGCGACATTCCTGTGCGTTGCGTAGCCATTTCGAGCTCCTTCGACCCGGGGCAAAAACGCATTTCCAGCCTGCCACGAATTGCGGTCCCCGGCAGATCAGCGGGAACCGTGCTCCAATGGAGGTACCGTCCGGGTGAAAGGAGATCGCCATGCCAGGTCTTCTTCGCGGTGTCGCCCGCACCGCGGTGGTCGCGGGAACGGCGACCGCGGTCTCCAACCGAGTGTCACGCCGCCAACAGGGCCGCTGGGCCGCCCAGGAGGCCGCTCCGGCCTACCAGGAACCCCAGGCCCCCCAGCAGCCTCCGCAGACCACGCCCCTCGCCGACGACATGAGCAGCAAGATCGACCAGCTCAAGCAGCTCGGCGAGCTCAAGGCCCAAGGCGTCCTGAGCGAGGCGGAGTTCGAGGAGCAGAAGCGCAGGCTGCTCGCCTGACGGCCGGGCCGCCGGCGCCGCGTACGATCGACGGATGCCACCCACCACGGTCGTGCTCCGGGCCGACGCGAGGCCCGGCGCCCCCGCTCTCAGCCTGCGCCCCTGGCGGCCGGAGGACGTCGCGGACCTCGTCGAGGCCTTCCGGGATCCCGTCCTGCGGCGCTGGGGCAGCGTGCCCGCGACCGACGGGCCCGGCGTGGCGCGGTGGCTGGAGAAGCAGCGGGCGGACTGGGAGGCCGGCGAGCGGTTCGCCTTCGCCGTGCTGGAGGCAGGACCGGTGCCGGAGCAGGGGCGGCTGGCGGGCCACATCGTCCTCAAGGACGTCGCGGCCGGCGAGCCGAGTGCCGAGGTGGGGTACTGGACCGCCGCCCACGCGCGCGGCAGGGGCGTGGCACCGCGTGCCCTTGAGGCCCTCACCCACTGGGCGTTCGACACCTTCGCCGAGGCCGGGCTGAACCGCCTGGAACTCCTCCACCAGGCCGACAACGAGGCGTCGTGCCGGGTGGCCGGGAAGGCGGGCTACGCCTTCGCCCGCACCCTGCCCGCCGCGCCGCCCGCCTTTCCGCTCGACGGCCATCTCCACGTACGTTTCGTCACCGGTCCGTCACAGGACGTCACCCGGTAGAACCCCGCGTCCCCGCCCGCCCGTCTGCGCCGGTGGGGGCCGGCGAGGGCAGGTCCCGCCGGAGCGACCTCGGGGGACGATATGCGGTACGGCATCCACAGGACGGCGTCGGTGGTGCTCGCGGTCTCGGCCGCGCTGGTGGTGACGGGGTGCGAACCCGGTGACGCGGGGGCGGACCCGGCCGGCCCGGCTCCGGCCTCGGGGGGTGCGCCCGTCTGTTCCGCCGGCAGTCTCGAGGCCGCGGCCCGGCAGGCCGCCGAGCGGCCGGACGGCACCGGGACCGGCGCGGCGGTCGTGGCGTTCACCAACACCTCCGGCGCCTCCTGCGTCCTTCGGGGCCACCCGACGGTCGCGGGCGCGGGCAACGGATCCCCGGAGCACAACCGCCCCCTGAAGGTGACGCCCAGCGGTACGGCGACCCCGGTGACGGTGGCGCCGGGCGGGACGGCCTGGGTGAAGCTGACCTTCGTACAGGTCCAGGGAGAGGGCGACGGCTCCTGCGCGTCGGGCGCGGACCCGGTCACGTACCCGACGACGGTCGTGGGGCTGCCGGGTTCGGGTTCGTACCAGGTCGCCCTGGACGACGGCGAGTTCGCGGAGTGCGACGACACGGTGACGGTCACCCCCGTCTCCGCGGTCGAACCCGCCTGACCGCGCCGATCCGCGCGACGGGCGGGCCGTGCGGACCGCGCTCACCGAGCGGGGCGGCCGGCTCGCCCCGGAGCATGACGCCGCGTGCGGCCGTGTCGCGACGCCCCCCCCTCGCGGCCGAACGCGCCCCCCTGCCCGCGCTCCTCGCCCACGTGGTCCTCGGCAGCAAGGTGACCGAGGTGTTTCACCGGCCCGGAGAGCGGAGCCTGAGCGCTCCGCCCGACGTGCCGTGATCCGCGCTCGACCGTGCGCGGCGGCCTGACCGGTCGCCTGCTCCGCCCTGCCCCTTCCGGGTGCCGCCGGAGCCCGTCCGGGCCGCCACGGCCAGCGCCACCGTCACCACGGCCGACGTCAGCGCCATCACCGTCATCGCGGCGCCCGGAGAGGTGAGTTGGGCCATCCCGCCCGCCAGCGCCGCGGCCGTCCCCTGGAGGGTGAGCATCCCGGCGGAGTGCAACCCCAGTGCCTGTCCGCCGAGTTCGGCGGGGGTGAGGGACATCAGGCGTTCCTGCTGGACCAGGCTCGCGCCGAAGCCGACGGAGGCGAGGGCCGCGCAGGCGGCGGCGAGGGGAGGAGCGGGGCGCAGGGCGAAGAAGAGGTACGGGACGGCCAGGAGCAGCAGCAGAGGAGTCGCCGCCCGGGCCCGTACGGCCGGCGGGAGCAGGCGGCCCACCGTCACGTCACCGGCCAGCATCCCCAGCGCCGCGCACGCGAACAGCGTGCCCGCCGATCCGGGCGCGTACGGCACGAACAGGGCCTCGCAGCCCACGACCAGGCCGTTGGGCACCCACAGGCCGAGATAGGTGAGACGGCGGGGACGGGAGGACCACAGCACGGCGTTGGTGCGCCAGGTGGCGGCGGCCGAGGGGCGGCCCGCCGCGCGCGGCGGGCGGGCGGTCAGGCCGAGGCGGGCGAGCAGGGCGGCGACGGCGTGGAGCAGGGCGGCGAGCAGCAGCACGGGGCGCGGGCCCAGGGCGGCGATCAGGGCCCCTCCGGTGGCGTACCCCGTGACCTGGAGGAGCCCGTGCATGACGTTGAAGAGCGAACGCCCCGGCAGATAGCCGCCTGCGCTCAGGATCTCGTTCAGCAGTCCCCAGCGGACGCCCCCGCCGAGCGAGTCGATCAGGCCCTGGAGGAGGACGACGGCGAGGACGCCGTACACCGGCAGCCCGGGCAGGGCCAGCAGGGTGGTGGTGACGGCGAAGGCGAGGGACAGGCCGGCCAGGGTCGCCCTCGGGGGCAGCCGGTCGGCGCCCGAGAGCAGCACGGTCGCACCCAGCACCTGGGCCAGTGACGGCCCGAACATGCTCACGGCGGAGAGCAGCGGGGAGCCGGTGGCGCGGTAGACGAGGGTGGCGAGGGCGAGCCCGCTCACCGTCGAGGCGGCGGTGTGGGCGGCGGAGGAAAGGAACAGAGGGGTGAACTCGGGGGTGCGCAGGAGCTGTCGGTAGCCGGTCATGGCCGGAGTCTCCGGCGGCCCCGCGGCGGGTCATCATTGTTTCGCGGACACGCGAAACCTCGTGCGCGCGGAAGGAGTTGCCGTGGGCTGGTGGCAGGTCAACGCGGACACCCTCGCCCGCAGCCGGTTCGTGCTGTCGCCGCTCGCCGAGACCTTCGCGAGCCTGAAGCTGCTGCACGCGGGGTCCGGGACGCATCCCGGCGAGCACGCCTGGCTGCGAACCCATCTGCCCGGCTACCGCGCCGGGTTGGCGGCCGACCCGGTGACCGCGCTGCTGGTCCGCGCCGGGCTGGGGAGGAGCTGGATCGCCGACTTCCTCACTCCGACCCCGCACGCCGGGGAGACCTTCGAGCAGGGCGTGGCCCGGGTGCGGGCGGCGGACCCGGCGGACGCCCGCGCGCATCTGCGGATGTCCCTCGCCGGCCCGCTGCCCGCCGCCCTGGACCGCGACGACCTGCCCGAGCGGGCGGCCGCGCTGCTGGAGTACGTGTGGGAGACGGCGGTACGGCCGTCCTGGGAGCGCCGACGGCATGTGCTGGAAGCCGATGTCGTCGCGCGGACCGCGCAGGTCGGCAAGGGAGGCTGGGCGGCGGTGCTGGACTCTCTCCGGCCGGGGACGCGGTGGCTCGGGGAGAACCGGTTCCAGGTCAACACCCATGAATACCCGCCCCGCGAGATCTCCGGCGCCGAACTGGTCCTCGTGCCCGTCACCCCGACGGCGGGGTGGGTGTCGTGGGAGGGGCGGGAGCGGTACGCCGTCGTGTACCCGTGCGCGGGGGCGCTGGCCGGGGACGACCGGGAGCGGGCCGCGCCGGCGGCCCTCGGCGCCCTGCTGGGTCCGGCACGGGCGTCGGTCCTGGTGCTGCTCGGCCAGGGGCCCCTGAGCACGACCCAGCTGGTCGCCCTGACCGGGCAGCGGCTGGGTTCGGTGGGCCGGCATCTGCGGGTGCTGCGGGACGCGGGGCTGGTGGAGCGGCGGCGGGCGGGGCGGTCGGTGCTGTACTCGCGGACCGGCGCGGGGGAGGTGCTGGTGGGCGCTTCCGATCCCGGGAGCGGCCCGGTCCGGCCGTCGGGGCCGCGGGTCGTGCGGCCCGTTCCGTCACCTGCCCCGGGCACCGCACGGGACTTTCGAAACACCCCCTAGCATCCACGCATGACTACTGATGCCGTGTCCTCCTCCCCCCTCGACGTCGAGATCGCCGCTCTCCGGGGCGGCTCCGCGGAGCTGTCGCAGTACGCGGGCCAGGTGGTGCTGATCGTGAACGTGGCCTCCAAGTGCGGGCTGACCCCGCAGTACACGGGCCTGGAGCGGCTCCAGGAGCGGTATGCCGCCCAGGGCTTCACCGTGCTCGGGGTGCCGTGCAACCAGTTCCTCGGGCAGGAGCCCGGCACCGCCGAGGAGATCGCGGAGTTCTGCTCGGCGACGTACGGCGTGACCTTCCCGCTGACCGAGAAGGCCGAGGTGAACGGGGAGGGCCGGCACCCCCTCTACGAGCGCCTCGTCGGCTTCGCGGACGCGGAGGGCCACGCGGGCGACATCCGCTGGAACTTCGAGAAGTTCCTCGTCGGCCGCGACGGGACCGTCGTCGCCCGCTTCTCCCCGCAGACCGAGCCGGAGGCGGCCGAGGTCGTGTCCGCGATCGAGGCGCAGCTCGGCCGGACCGCTTGACCTTGCCCCCGGGGCAAGGCGGAGTCTCCTCGTCGCCGGGCGGAGAAGGCCGCCCGGCGACGGAGGTCGGCCAGGTGAACGTACGGAACGACGACGAGCTGCTCACCATCGGTGTGTTCGCCGCACGGGCCCGTCTGTCGGCCAAGGCGCTGCGGCTCTACGACCGGCTGGGCCTGCTGGCCCCGGCGCACGTCGACGAGGTCAGCGGCTACCGCTACTACCGGGCCGCCCAGGTGGACCGCGCCCGGCTGGTGGCGATGCTGCGGCAGCTCGACATGCCGCTCGCGCGGATCGCCGAGATCGTCGGCACCCCGGTGGGCGCCGAGGCCGGGGACCGGCTCGCCGCCTACTGGGGCGAGGTCGAGGCCCGGTTCGCCGCCCAGCGCACGCTCGCCGCGTACCTCCGTGGACGGCTGTCGGGGAGGAGCTCCGAGATGTACGAGAAGTTCGAGATCGCCATGGCCGAGGTGCCCGCGCGGGTGGTCGTCACCGAGACCCGGCACACCCTCGCGGACGAGCTGCCGGCCTGGATCCCGGCCTCGCTGGGCCGCCTGGAGGAGGCGGCCGGGGAGTGCGGGGGCAGCATCGGCGCGCCGTTCGTCGTCTACCACGCCGAGGTCTCCATGGAGAGCGACGGACCGGCCGAGGCGTGCGTGCCCGTCGCCGACGAGGCGGCGGCCCGGGCGTGGGCGGCCGCGCAGGGGCGGGGGCGGCACGTCGAGGCGCGGGTGGAGCCGGCCCGGCGGCTGGCGTACACCCGGATCACCAAGGCACAGGTCGCCCATCCGCAGATCATCGCCGCGTTCGAGGCGGTGGAGGCATGGATGAAGCGGGAGGGCTGGGAGTACGACGGCCCGTGCCGCGAGATCTACTTCGCCGAGTGGGACACGGCGGGCCCGGAGGACCCGGTGTGCGACGTGGCGTTCCCGGTGAAGCGGGCCTGACGGAGGCCGGCCGCGCCGGGGTACGGGCCGAGCCCCCTCGGCAAGGACGGCGATCTTGTCGAGAGGGCTCTGTCGGTGGCTGTGCGGTGGTCCGCC
This sequence comes from Streptomyces sp. NPDC001381, assembly GCF_042895685.1. Classification (NCBI taxonomy): domain Bacteria; kingdom Bacillati; phylum Actinomycetota; class Actinomycetes; order Kitasatosporales; family Streptomycetaceae; genus Streptomyces; species Streptomyces sp. NPDC001381. The sequence continues at coordinate 144,313 of NZ_JBIAWO010000007.1, forward strand.
GGTAACGGGGGCGAGGCTCAGAAGACTCCGTGCCCCTACCCCTTCACCGACGCCACGAAGGCGTTCCACACGCCGGCGTCGAAGGCCAGCTTGGGACCCTCGGGGATCTTGGTGTCCCCGAGCTCCAGCGTCTCTTCGACGGTCGACCTGACCATCACACAGGCGCCGTTGCCGTTGGTGTAGGAGGACGTGGTCCACGTGTCCGTGGCGCCCAGACGAATTGCCATGGTTGCTCCGTTAGCCAGTTGGCGAGTCACGGTTTTGCGCCAACGTCGGTGATCGTTGGCGTGATCGACGCTACTCGCCCACACCGCTGACCGGAGGAGCCATTCACTCGACCGAATGGCATATTCCAGGTGAGTCTTCCAGTCGAGCGTGTCAGCGGTGTACTATGCGCGACCGCGCGCGGAGGTCATCGCGCGTATTCCTTCGCCAGGTCGTCGATGACCCGCCGCGAGTGCTCCACGTTCAGCGCCTGCGCCCGCAGGTGTTCGTACATCACGGAGTACTGCTGGACGTCGTAGGCCTTCTCCAGATAGAGGTCGCTCGTCACGCCCTCGATGTACACCACGCTCGAGTCGGACGCGTCCGCGAACTCCAGGATCGTGTACTGGCCGTTGAGACCGGGGTGCGCGCCGACCTCGAACGGCAGCACCTGCACGGTGACATGCGGCAGCCGCGACATCTCGGCGAGATGCTCCAGCTGCTCACGCATCACCAGCCGGCTGCCGACGACCCGGCGCAGGGCGGCCTCGTCCAGCACGACCCACAGGCGCAGCGGACTGTCGCCGGTGGTGATTCGTTCCTGCCGCCGCAGACGCACCTGCACCCGCTTGTCGACCTCGGCCTCCGGCCGCTCGGGCAGCGACCCCCGGATGATGGCCTCGGCGTACGAGCGGGTCTGCAACAGGCCGGTGACGGTCTGGGGTTCGTACACCCGCAGCGACTCCGCGTCGGTCTCCAGGCCGATGTACACGCTGTAGGGAATGTCCCCGAAGGCATGCCACCAGCCCTGCTGGCGGGAGTCCTTCGCCATTTCCATCAGCGATTCGACCATCCGCTGGTCCTCGACCTCGTAGACTCCGCACAGATCACGCACATCGCGCTGGCTGATGCTGCGCCGGCCGTTCTCCAGACGGCTGATCTTCGACTGGGACACGAGCAGGCGCTCGGCGACCTGTTCGGCCGTCATGCCCTTCTCCTCACGGAGTCGGCGCAGCTCCTGGCCCAACCGGCGTCGCCTGACCGTGGGATTGACATTGGACGTCACGGGACGCGCACCTCCGGCTGCATGCCTGTAGTTGACACTTTGCGTATCTGCTGTTCAGCAGACTGCCACCAAGGTGCTTCGTACCGCTGGAAAACGGTGGATATGCGGCCGGTACACGTCAGTTCGGGTACCGCCCGCCGCGGCGCGCGGACCTCGCCGGATCCGGGCGCCCGGCCCGGTGCGCCCCCGGCGTGCGCCCCCGTACATGCGTCCGCGCGGGGCGGCGGACCGGGTGTCGCGACGGACACACGGCTTCACCACCCCGCGCGGGCCGCGGCGGCTCCCGAACGGGTCTTACGGGCCTTACGGGTCTTACGAGTTGCGTGCGGACGGGTCGTGGAACTGCGGCTCAGTGCGCCACGACACGCGCCATGGGGCCGCGGTGCGGCTGTGCCGGAACACCACGGGCCGGTTCCGGTACGGGCCTGCCACCCGGTCCTGCCTGCCGGCCGGCCGGAGCGGCCGGACCGCGGCGCGGCTGGGCCGCCGCGCCGTTCTGGACGTCCATCACGGCGTGCGCGACGAGACCGCCCATGGGGTCGTGCCTGATCAGGTCCCGCAACCGGGAGCGGGACGAGCGCCCCTCGTTCCCCGGGTACAGGTGCTTGCCGAGGCCGACCGCGTGCGCCAGTGCGGCGAGCGCCGCGGTCCGCGGGTCCGGCGGAACGCCGGTGCGGATCGCGGAGTCCAGCCGGGCCCTGATCTCCCGGCTGATCTCGGTGTCCGTCGCCTGGTAGCGAGTCGTCGGCAGCACCCCGCACATCTGGCCCGCCACGGCATGCACCATGCCGCACCGCTCCAGATGCGAGAGGTAGGTCTGGCGGAGCCCGAGACGCGGCCCGCCGATCCAGTGGACGGCCCGTACGGGAGCGCCACGCCTTCGCAGCAACTCCAACGCGCAGTCCAAAGTCGGATCTCCAGTCGGCCGTGGGGACACCACGGCGATACGATCCCCGTCAGGGGCTATCCGTCCGGCCAGCGCCAGCTCCACTAGCTGTGCTCCGGCCAGACCAAGGTCGAGCGACTGCGGCTGTGCGGTGGTACCCGTGGTCGGGTCCAACGCCAGCAGAAGAAGCTCTTCCGGAATCGTTCTGCGGCTCCTGCCCATCCATGCCTCCCCGCGTGGATGAATGACAGGGTGACCCCTCTCACATTGGTCTGTCGAGGGTGCGTGACCTGTTTGTAGTGGAACCAGTAGGTATGTCGTTCTCGTCTACCGCAGGAGCCGAGCCCTCTGCACAGGACACTGGTACATGGTTCGGACAACGCTCTGAGGCGGGTCCCGGGCGGGCGTTCACGGTTCGACAGGCACAAGGAGGCATCGGTGGCGGGCGAGTCCCCCGACAGGTCGAAGCAGCGCGAGTCGTCGGCGGAACCGACGTCGGGGAGTGCGGGCACGGTTCCCGAGGCACGCGAGCCCCGTGATCCCCGGGTCGCGGTGGCCCGGGACAGCGGGGCCTCGGCTTCGGAATCCGCCTCGCGGGGCGGTGTGGACACCGCGACGCGGGTGTTCTCCGTACGGGAACTGGAGATCGAGGATCCGGAGGACGCGAGCGCGAAGGCCGACGGGGCCGGGGGCGACGCGTCCGAGGCAGCCGGCGGGCCGGACGGCTCCGAGGGCGTGAAGGGTGCCGGGGAAGGCGCTGAGAGCCCCTCTGAGGCCTCCGACGCCTCCGGGGACGCCGGGAGCCCCTCCGAGGCCGCGGAGGACGCCGAGCCCGACCCGGACGCCTCCGGGGGCCCCGAGGCCTCCGAGGAGGCCGGCGACGACGCCGGCGACACCGACGGCGGCGCGGAGGGGCGGTCCGAGGATGCCGCCGCCGACGCCGACGACGCCCCGGAATCCGAGCTGGCGTCAGATGCCAGGTCCTCCGCCAAGCCCGCCCCCAAGTGGGCCTCCCGGGACGACGCGGACGACACGGACGACGCGGACGTTGCCGACGACGAGGGCGCCGCGGGCGAGACCGGCGACGAGGACAGGACGACGGACGGAGAGGACAAGAAGCGGGAGAAGGAGGAGAAGGAGGAGGACGGCGACAAGCGGGACGAGGCCGCCGAGTCCGACGACTCCCCCGCGTCCCCCGCGTCCGACCGCTCCCCCGTCGACCAGCCCACCGCCATCTTCAAGGCCCCCCGGCCCAAGCCCACCATCGACCAGCCGACCACCATGCTGAAGCTGGGCGATGCGGCCAGGCCCAAGCCGGCGCCCGAGGACGAGCCGGCGGACGACCGGCCGGCCGCGGACAAGCCAGAAGCCGCCGAGGCCGCCACGGACAAGACCGACGCGGGCAAAGCCGCCGTGGGCAAGGCCGCCACGGACAGGACCGACGCGGACAAGACCGCCGCGGACAAGGCGGCCGAGAACCGGACCGGCACCCGGGCCGACGCGGACGACGCCGGGTCCGAGGCCGCCCCGCCCGCCGACCGGACCAGCAGGTTCGTCGCGCTCAAGCCGCTCGACGAGCCCCGGCCGCCGAAGGCCGCGGCGGACGTCACCGCGCTCGTGCCCCAGGTCGGCCCCGAGCGGACCACGCAGCAGCCGCTGCCGCCGAAGCCCCCGCTGGACCTGCTGGCGGAGCTGACGAACACCCCGCCGCCCCCGCCGACCCCGCTGCGCACCCTCGGCCGGCGGATCAAGATCTGGACGCCGCTGCTCATCCTGCTGGTGATCGTCTTTGCGATCGTGCAGGCCGTCCGCCCGCTGCCGGCGACCTCGCTGACGCTCACCGCGAAGGACTCGTACACCTTCGAGGGCGGCAAGGCCTCCCTCCCCTGGCCGAGCGAGGGCCAGGGCGCGATGGACGTCAACGGCATCGGCACGATGGACTCCTTCGGCGAGGAGAAGCCCGTCGCCATCGGGTCCGTCGCCAAGGCGATGACCGCGTACATCGTGCTCAAGGACCACCCGCTGAAGGCCGGCGAGGAGGGCCCGGGCATCACCGTCGACGCCCTCGCCGAGAAGGAGGGCGGCTACTACGAGGACGGCGAGTCGACGCTGGCCACCGTCAAGGAGGGCGACAAGCTCACCGAGAAGCAGGCCCTCTCGGCGATCATGATCCCGTCGGCGAACAACATCGCCCGGCTGCTGGCCCGCTGGGACGCGGGCTCCGAGGCGGCGTTCATCAAGAAGATGAACACGACCGCCAAGGAGCTCGGGATGACGAACACCACGTACACCGACGCCTCCGGCCTGAAGGAGACCACCGTCTCCACCGCCGCCGACCAGGTGAAGCTGGGCAACGAGCTGGTGAAGATCCCCGCCCTGGTGGAGATCACCAAGCTGCCCGAGTGGACCGACCCGTCCGGGACGAAGCACCGCAACTACAACACGCTCGTCCCCTACGACAACGCCATCGGGATCAAGACCGGCTCCACCACCGCGGCCGGCGGCAACCTGCTGTTCGCCGCGACCAAGGAGGCCGGCGGCGAGACCGTCACCGTGGTCGGCGCGATCCTCGGCCAGCACAAGGTTCCGATCATCGACACGGTCAACGCGGTCAGCAAGACCGCGCTGCTCGCCGCCCAGGACGCGATCACCTCGGCGAAGATCCTGAAGAAGGGCGACGTCGTCGGATACGTCGACGACCAGCTCGGCGGCCACACCCCGGTCGTCGTCACCAAGGACGTCCCGGCGGTCGGCTGGGCCGGGCTGACGGTGAAGCTGTCGTTCGCCGCGGACGACGTCCCGCACACGGCGAAGGCGGGCACCCGGGTGGGCACGCTCACCGTCGGCGACGCCTCCGGCGGCGCGGTCGAGGTGCCGGTCGCCCTGCAGAGCGACCTGGCCGAGCCGGGCTTCCCGGACAAGCTGACGCGTCTCGGCTGAACCGCCGGACGCGTCCGTACCTCTCACCACCCCGCCGGGCAGCCGCTCGGCGGGGTGCGTGCTAGCGTCGCGAAACGGGACAGGTCGCCGGTCGCGAGGACACTGCCGTGCGGCGGACGCGAACGGGACGCGGCCGAGAACAGAAGACGGGACACGGGGAGTGCCTTCAGGTGGCCACTGCGGAGCCGACACGCGCCGACGACACCGGTCCGGGCCCGGACACCGGCCCGCGCATCGAGCTGCCCGCACCCCAGTCCGGTGACCACGACCATGACCCGCACGACGCGATGACGGCCCCGACGAAGGCCTCGGGGCGGGCCGCCGCGCCGCAGGACCCGGCGAAGGCGGGGCCGCGCGCCGTGCTCGACCGCCTCGGCGGCCTCCTCCGCCGGCACCTCGTCCTCTCCGTCACCGCGCTGTCCGGCATCCTCCACCTCATCTGGTTCTTCACGTTCGCGAACAGCGGTGGCGACCTCGCGGCGCAGGACGCCTGGGCCGAGTTCGTCGGCCGTCACCCCGACTCCGCGTACAACCTCGCCTGGTACGGCGGAATGCACCCGGTGTCGTACAGCGTCGTGTCGCCGTACCTGATGTCGGTCCTCGGTGTCCGTACGACGATGATGATCGCCGGGACCCTGTCGGCCGGCCTCCTCACCCTCGTCCTGCTGCGCTGCCGTCCCGTGAAGAACCCGGTGTGGCCGGCGCTCGCGGGTGTCTTCGCGCTCCTGTGCAACGCCGCGTCCGGCCGCGTGACCTTCGGCCTCGGCAACATGTTCGCGCTGGCCGCCGTGGCCGTCGTGTTCTGCTGGCCGTACCGCTGGCGCTACAAACGCTGGGCGAAGGCGCTGTGCGCCGCCCCGCTCGCCGCGCTCGCGACGATGGGCTCGCCGGTGGCGGGCCTGTTCGTGGGCATCGTGGCCGTGGCCCTGTTCCTGCAGAAGCGGCGGCCGGGCGCCTGGGCCCTCGGGCTCGCCCCGACCGCCGTCGTCGCCGTCTCCGCCTGGCTGTTCCCCTTCTCCGGCACCCAGCCGATGTCCTTCGGCTCGGCGTCCCTGCCGCTGCTGTTCTCGGCGGTCGTGTTCGCCGTCGTCCCGCGCGACTGGAGGACCGTACGGATCACGGCCGCGGTGTACGGGCTCGGCGTGCTGCTGGTGTGGCTGATCAGCTCCCAGATCGGGTCCAACATCACGCGTCTCGCGATGCTGTTCGCGGGTGTGGTGCTGATGGCCGCGCTGCCGTTCGCGGTGCCGCGCAGCCGCAAGTGGTACGTCATCGTCCTGGCGTCGGTCGGGTTCGCCGGCTGGATCGGCTTCAAGTCGGTCGACGACGTCATCCGTACGACCCCGGCGGCCTCCTGGGCGCGCGAGCTGGCGCCGCTGGTCAACGAACTCCAGGGGGTCGGCGCCGAGAAGGGCCGCGTCGAGGTCGTACCGGCCCGCTCCCACCGTGAGGCCTCCGCGCTCGCGCCGTACGTCAACCTGGCCCGCGGCTGGAACCGCCAGGCCGACATGGAGCGCAACCCCCTCTTCTACGACGACACGCTCAACTCGGCGAACTACCACGAGTGGCTCCAGCGCTGGGCCGTGCACTTCGTCGTCGTCCCCAGGGACGCGCTGGACGGAGACGGCGGTGAACGGGAGCGGGAGCTGGTGCAGCGCGGGCTGCCGTATCTGGAGCAGATCTGGGGCGACGCCAACTGGCAGCTGTTCCGGGTCACCGACCCGGCGCCGCTCGCCGAGCCGCACGCGATCGTGGAGCGCGCCGAGCAGGGCGAGATGACGATCGACGTGAAGAAGGCGGGCCGGATCACGATCCGCATCCCGTACTCGCCGTGGCTGAGCGTCGTCGACGCGGAGGGCAGGAGCCTCCGGGCCCCGCAGGAGACGGAGGCCTCCAAGGACCGCGCCGAGGGCGAGCCCAAGTCGTACACCAACCCCAACGGCTGCCTCTACGAGACGGAGGAGGACCCCCAGGGCGACAAGTGGACGGTTCTGCTCGCCCCGAAGGCCGGCACCTACCGGCTGGCGGCCCCCTACCAGCTGCCCCGCGGCACCCCGTGCCCGGACGAACTGAAGCAGCCCTGATCAGCGCAGCCGGTCGACGTACCGGTCCGTGCCCGGCACCGTCGGGATGAACGGGGCCACCAGTTCCGCCCGGCCCAGGCCCGCTTCCGCGACCGCTTCTCCCAGGTCCGCGAAGTGGGTCTGCCAGCACTCCCTCGGGTCCGTCTCCAGGAACCACAGCAGGGTCAGCCGGGTGTCGACGCCCTCGACCTGCTTGACGTAGGTCATGCGGTCGCCGGGGAGAGGGGTCGGACGGAAGACGGTGACCAGGGCGGCCGGGGAGCCGGCGAGGCGTCGGGGGAGGTGGCGGGTGCGCAGCCACTCCAGGAGTGCCGGGCGCTGTTCGGGGGTGTCGGTGTCGATGACCTCCAGCACGAGGCCCGCGTAGGGGTGGTCGAGGGCGTGGTGGTCCCTCGGCCCCGCCGCCCCGTCCCGGTAGACCGTCGCCTCGTGGTCCTGGAACGCGGTGAAGACGTGGGTGCGGTCCTGGTAGACCCGGGCGTCCCGGTTGAGGCGCTTGTTGATCGCGACCGTCCACCTCATGTGGTCGTCGTAGCGTCCGTCGGTGATCCAGTACGTGGAGAGGTAGCAGCCGGCGGTGACGGGCCGGGCGACCGCCGACTTCTCGGGGTGGCGCAGGAGTTGCAGATCCCGGGTGGCGACCCATCTGCGTCCCGCGTACATCCAGGGCATGGCCATCGCGCCGGCGTAGTAGTGGTCGTCCTCGTACCAGCGGTTGTAGGCGTACTCGTGGCCCGGGTGCGGTTCGACCAGGGTGATCAGGGCGTGGCCGGGGCGGACCCCGTACGGTCCTACGGCGGCCAGTTCGGCGTATGTCTCGCTGCGGGTCTCCTCGCTCACGCGTCTTCCCCTTCCTCGGTGACCGGACCATACTCTGACGCTCCGTCAGGTAATGCGCCAGGGTCAGGGAGGTCCCGATGTCACTGCTCGCCGGCAGGACCGTCGTCGTCTCGGGAGTGGGTGCCGGGCTCGGTCACCAGGTCGCCGCGGCGGTCGTCCGGGACGGCGGGAACGCCGTGCTGGGTGCCCGCACCGAGGCGAACCTCGGCAAGAGCGCGGCCGAGATCGACCCCGACGGGTCGCACACCGCCTGGCGGGCGACCGACATCACCGACGAGGAGCAGTGCGCGGCCCTGGCCGGCCTGGCGCTGGAGCGGTTCGGGGGGATCGACGCGATGGTGCAGGTCGCCGCCTGGGACTCCTGCTTCGGCGGGCTGGAGGACGCCGACTTCACGACCTGGCAGTCGGTCATCGACGTGAACCTGCTGGGGACGCTGCGGATGACCCGGGCGTGCCTGGGCGGGCTGAAGGGGCGGGGCGGCTCGGTGGTCTTCATCGGGACGCAGTCGGCGGTGGCGGCCCCGTCCCAGGTGCGCCAGGCGGCGTACGCGGCCTCGAAGGGGGCGCTGACCAGTGCGATGTACTCGCTGGCCCGGGAGCTCGGCCCGTACCGGATCCGGGTCAACAGCGTGCTGCCGGGCTGGATGTGGGGGCCGCCGGTGCGGGCGTACGTCCAGTTCACGGCCCAGGCGGAGGGCGTTCCGGAGGAGGAGGTCCTCGGTCGGCTCACGGACCGGACGGCTCTGCCCGAGCTCGCCACGGACGGGGACGTCGCCGACGCCGCGGTGTTCCTGGCGTCGGACCGGGCGCGGGCCATCACCGGGCAGTCGTTGCTGGTCAACGCGGGGGAGCTGATGCGGTGAGACGCACGGAGTGAGTTCATGTAGGTGAACACAGACCACCATACCGAATACTTTTACCTCCCTTTGACCTTACGGTTGCTTGTCGTGTTCACGCGGCAGCGCCCACGATGAGCGCCGGGCTGAACCCTGGGAGGGCGCACATGAACGGTCTCGACTGGGCCGTGCTCATCGGCTATTTCGGCGTGATGGTCGCGATCGGCGTCTGGTCGCACAAGCGCGTGGACGACGTCAGCGACTTCTTCACCGCGGGCGGCAAGATGCCCTGGTGGCTGTCCGGCATCTCGCACCACATGTCGGGCTACAGCGCGGTGATGTTCACCGGGTACGCGGGCATCGCCTACACCTACGGCGTCACCTCCTTCGTCACCTGGTCCTTCCCCATCGCCCTCGGCATCGCGATCGGCTCCAGGCTGTTCGCGCCGCGCATCAACCGGCTGCGGTCGCGGCTCCATGTCGCCTCCCCGCTGGAGTACCTGAAGAACCGCTACGACCTGAAGACCCAGCAGGCCCTCGCCTGGTCCGGGATGCTGCTGAAGATCGTGGACGTGGGCGCCAAGTGGGCCGCCATCGCCACCCTGTTGTCGGTGTTCACGGGTGTGTCGCTGAACCAGGGCATCCTCATCACCGGCGCGATCACCGCCGTCTACTGCACGATCGGCGGCCTGTGGGCGGACGCGCTCACCGAACTCGGCCAGTTCGTCATCCAGTTGCTCGCCGGCATCGCGATGTTCGTCGCGGTGGTCCTGAAGCTGGACGACAAGGGCATCGGTTTCTTCGGCGCCTGGGACGAACCCGCGCTCCAGGGGCACGACAAGGCGCTGGTGGGGCCCTACGGCACGGTCTTCCTCCTGGCCTTCCTCTTCATCAAGCTCTTCGAGTACAACGGCGGCATGCTCAACCAGGCCCAGCGCTACATGGCCACGGCGAGCGCGAAGGAGGCCGAGCGGTCGGCGCGGCTGTCGGCGGTGCTGTGGCTGGTGTGGCCGGTCGTCCTGTTCTTCCCCATGTGGATGTCGCCGCTGCTGGTCGAGGCGCAGAAGCCGGACGGCTCCGACTCCTACGGCCTGATGACCGAACAGCTGCTGCCGCACGGCCTGCTGGGCCTGGTCATCGTCGGCTTCTTCTCGCACACCATGGCCATGTGCTCCTCCGACGCCAACGCGATCGCGGCCGTGTTCACCCGGGACTGCGCCCCGGTGGTGTGGCGCCGGGCCCGGAGCTGGAGTCAGGGGCAGGGGCTGCGGGTCGCCCGGATCACGACCGTGGTCTTCCTCGGGCTGTCCATGGCGGCGGCGACGCAGGTCAACTCCCCCACCTTCAAGGACATCATCACCGTCGTCATCAAGTGGGTGGCCGGTCTGATGGGCCCGATGGCGATCCCGATGATGCTGGGCCTGCTCCGCCCGTTCCGCCGCTCCGGCCCGACCGCGGCCCTGGTGAGCTGGTCCATGGGCCTGCTGGCCTTCTGGCTGGTCAACTACCCGATCAACTGGAACGTCGACGGCGGCGTCCCGCTCCAGTACCAGGTCTCCATCCCGCTCGCCGTGTCCCTGGTGCTCTACATCCTCATCGGCTTCCTCAAGCCGGAGGACACCCCGGAACGGCTCGCCCTCATCGAGAAGATCAACACGGACGACGACTCCTCGGGAGCGGCGGCCGCCGTCCCGGCGCCGCGGGACGCCGTACCCGCTCCCGCACAGGACTGACCACCGGGCACCGCGGTCCCTCCCGCGGATCCCGCCGGGGATCAGGCGCCGCGCGGATACCGGGCCAGCCAGCCCGGGGAGGCTCCGGACGGGTTGTGCAGGGCCGGGCCCTGGGTCATCTCCATGGCGAAGTCGTCCGCCAGTTCCAGGATCGTGGGACGGCCCTCCAGCTCGGCCAGCCAGGCCGGCGGGAGGGCCGTTTCACCGTGCAGGGCGCCGAGCAGTCCGCCGGTGAGGGCGCCGGTCGGGGCGGAGGGGCCGCCGTGGTTCACCGCGAGGCGCAGGCCGTGTCTGACGTCCTCCGCGACGAGCGCGCAGTACACGGCGCCGGACAGAACGCCCGGTGCCGCGCCCTCCCCCACCAGCTCCTCCACCCTGCCCGGCCCCGGCAGCCCCTGCCGTACGGCGCCCAGGGCGTGCTGCAGGGCGGCCGAGACGGGCTCGTGCCCCGGTCGCGCGGCCAGCAGCGCGAGCGTGCGCTGCACCGCCCCGTCGAGGCTCTCGCCCCGGGCCAGCCCGTGCACGGTGATCGCGTACGCGGCCGCCGAGAGGTACGCCGCCGGGTGGCCGTGGGTCTGGGCCGCGCACTCGACGGCGAGCTGGGCGACGAGCTGCGGCTCCCAGCCGACGAGCAGCCCGAAGGGCGCCGAGCGGGCGACGGGCTCGGGGCCGCCGGCCTCCGGGTTCTTGGGCGAGTCCAGCGTCCCCATCCGCTCGTCGCCGAGCCCCATGAGCAGGGCCCGGGTCGGATCCCGGCGGACGTACAGCCACTCCTCCCGGGCCAGCCAGCCGTCGTCCTTGCGGCGCAGGTCGGGGCCCCAGTCGCGCTGGGTGGCGGCCCAGCGCAGATACGCCCGGTGCAGATCGGTCGGCGGATGCCAGGCGCCGGTGTCGCGCCGCACCTGGGCGCGGATGAGCCCGTCCACGGTGAACAGGGTGAGCTGGGTGTGGTGGGTGACGGCACCGCGCCGGCCGTAGGCGGGGGCGAGGTCGGCGACCCCCTCCGGGCCGTGGACCTGCCGGATCTCCTCGATCCCGAGTCCGTCGACGGGCGCCCCGAGCGTGTCGCCGACGGCGGCGCCCAGCAGCGTGCCGCGCACCCGGCTGCGGAAGTCCTGCTGCTCGGCCCGGCCCCAGACGGCGCCTGATGTCGTACTCACCAAGTCCTCCCGGGCACCGTCCGTACGTACGACGTTCGTCACTGTAATCGAACGGGCTCACCGGGCAGAGAGGCGATCGTGGAGGCGCGGTGGAGGTCTCTCACCCCGGTTCGGGCGCGTAGCGGGCCCGGACGGCGTCGCGGGCCGCGGTGATCTCCGCCAGGCGGGGTGCCAGGCGGGCGCGGTCGGCGCCGGGGCTGTGCAGCAGCTCGGTGAGGGCGGTGCCGATGTCGGCCAGGTCGTCCCAGTCCTGGTCCGTGCCCAGGGCCTCGGCCAGCGCCCGGTCGGCCCGGGCCCAGTCCCCGAGGGCACAGCCGACGACGCACTGCCCCAGGGCCAGTTCCCCGGGCACCAGCCTGCCGTCCTCGGACAGCAGGCGCGCGAACTCCCGCCAGAGGGGTTCGGCGGCCCGCAGCCCCTCGGCCCGGCTCGCGGTCAGGGCGAGCAGGTACACGCCGTTGAGGGGGTCCGTCTCCCGGACGCGTTCGGCGGTGCGCCGGGCCTCGGTCCACCGCCCGGTCCGCCAGTGCAGCTCGATGCGGGTGAAGTCGAGTTCGTCGTCGGCCGTCCCCGCCCGGTCCGCCTCGGCCAGCCGGGCGGCCGCCTCCTCCCACCGTCCGCACCGCGTCAGCAGCTCCAGGGCGGTACGCCGTGCCCAGTCCGTCTCCTGGCCGAGGGCGACGCAACGGTCCAGGTCGGCCAGCGCCTGCTCGGCCCGCCCGGTGGCCAGACCGACCTGCGCGCGCCGGGCGAGCGCCCACGGGTAGCCGGGGGTGAGCGACAGGGCGCGGTCCAGACACCGCAGGGCCTGCGCACGGTCGTTCAGGGCGTGGTGGGCGGCGCCCAGGGACGCCAGCGCGTAGTCGTAGTCGGGGTCCTGCTCCAGCGCGCGCCGCAGGGCGGCGACCGCCTCCTCGTGACGGCCCGCGACCCGGTAGGCCTCCCCCAGTTCGGCGGCGGCCCAGCCGTCCTTCGGGCCCACCTCCTCCGCCCGCCGCAGGTCCTCGAACATGCCCTCCGTGTCGTCCAGCCGGCGGCGCACCTCGGCCCGCTTGACCAGCGCCCAGGTGTATTCGGGGGACAGCTCGACGGCGCGGTCCAGATCGGCGGCGGCGGCCTCGGGCCGGTCCAGTCCGAGGTGGCTCGCGCCGCGGCTCGCCAGCGCCGAGGCGTAGTCCGGGTCGAGGGACAGGGCGCGGCCGAGTTCGGTGACGGCCTCCTCGTGACGGCCCGCCAGCCGGTAGGCGTCACCCCGCTCCGAGGCGACCCACGCGGAGTCGGGCGCGAGACCCGCCGCCCGGTCCAGGTCGGCGAAGGCCTCGTCCCACTCCTCCCGGGTACGCCGCAGCCGGGCCCGGCGCACGAGCGGCCACAGCGCGTCCCCGTCCAGACTTACCGCGCGGTCGAAGTCCGCGAGGGCCTCGTCGTAGCGCCCCAGGGCGTGCAGGCACACCGCTCTGCCGGCCAGCGCCTCCTCGTAGGACGGGTCGAGGGCGATCGCCCGGTCGTAGTCGGCGACCGCTTCCGCGAACCGGCCCGCCAGCCGGTGGGTCTCGGCGCGCTCGGCGACGATCCAGTCGGTGCCGGGGGCCAGCTCGTCGGCCCGGTCGAAGGCCGCCGTGGCGGCGGCGAGGTCCCCCGTCAGCTGGAGGGTGAGGCCCCGGCCGTAGTGGGCCCTGACCAGGCCGGGATCGAGGGCGATCGCCCGGTCGTACTCGGCGAGGGCGGCCTCGTACCGGTGGTCGTTGCGCAGTTCCCGGCCCCGCAGCGCGTGCGCGACCGCCCGGCCGGGGCCGTCGAGGCCGGGGCGGGCCAGGAGCAGCTCCGCCGCCCCGAGCACCCCGCCGGCGTCGTCCGCGAGCGTCTCGCGCAGGTCCCGGCCCCAGTCCCGGACCGCCGGCGCGTCCGCCGCGCCGCCCGCCTCCTCCAGCATCCGGGCCCAGCGGCGGCCGGCGGCCGGGCTCTCCCGGCAGGCCGCGACGGCGTCGTGCAGCGCGGCGGGCAGCGCCGTGCGCGGCCGGGCGCAGAGCAGGTGGTACGTCTCCTCCAGCCGCAGCTCGCGCCACGGTTCGTGTTCCCACACGTCGTCGGGGCGCAGCCCGCTCGCCGCCTCCTCGCGCCGGCCCGCGAACGCCGCCGCCAGCCGTTCGTGACGCCCGCTCCAGGCGCGCGGGGAACGGCGCCGCTGCAGCCGGAGCATCGGCTCCCGCACCAGGTCGTGGTAGCGCACATGGGCGCCGCGGTCGTCCACGAAGGGCAGCCCGCGCAGCCAGCCGAAGAGCGCGTCGGCGTCCTCCTCGGGGCAGTCCGAGGCGGTCCGGAACACCTCCGGGTCCAGGCGCCGGGGCAGCGCGCAGGTGAGGGCCGCGGCCCGGCGCACCGGGTCCTGTTCCCACTTCAGGAACCGCTCCACGGCGGTGGCGCCGGGATCGCCGACGTCGTCCGGGTCGGCGGGCCGCTGTTCGGCCAGGGTCGACACCAGCACGGGCAGCCCGCCGGTGAGCCGCAGCACCTCCTCGACCACGGGCTCCGCCACCACGCCCTTGCCGGCGAGCAGTCCGCGCGCCTCGGTCTCGGTGAACGGTCCGAGCGGGACCTCCGTGACGAAGTCGGCGAAGCCGCCCCACCGTGCCGGGGCGAGGGGGAGCTGTCCGGCGGTGACGACGACCGTGTTCGCGGGCAGGGAACCGCCGTACCGGTCGGTGGTCATCAGCTCGTGCAGCCAGCCGTCGAGGACGGGACCGGTCCGCTCGTAGGTGTCGAAGACCAGGACCAGCCAGGGGACTTCGGCCGCGGCCTCGGCGAGTTCCCTCAGCAGCACGGGGGTGAGGACGCGCTCGGGGGCCAGGACCAGCTGCAGGTCCTCCTGGCTGCGGAAGCGGGAGCTCAGGCCCGCCCGCAACCGGTCGGCGCCCTGCGCGAGCTGGGCCGGGTCGAGGGCTCCCGCGAAGGGGCCCACGCCCGGCGTCATGCCCAGCACCACCAGGGTCGCGCGGGCCGCCGCCATGCTCCCGGCCGACGGCTCGCCCGTCTCCGCCCCGGCCTCCACGACCGCCGCGGCCTCGTGCCGCCGCTCCCGGTGGGCGGCCAGCAGCCGCTCCAGTTCCTTGAACCGGTGGCCCTGCCGGGCGAACTGCTCCGCCAGCTCCGCCATCGCCTCCGGGACGCTGCCGACCGATTCGTCGGCATACGCGGTGAGCGCGCCGCGTTCCCGGGCGAGCTGCTCCAACTCCCTTACCAGGAAGGTCTTTCCGACGCCCGCGTTGCCGTGCACATGGAACAGGAAGCGGTGCCGCTCGTCCTCCGGGGGCAGTTCCAGGTTCTCCCGGAAGGCGGCGCGCTCGGCGCTCCGGCCGACGAAACCCTGCCGTCTGCGCTGCGCGATCAGCTGCTGCATCGACCGCTGGATCCGCGCCATCCGTCCGCCCTCTCCCCCGGACGTCCCCCGACGCCGGGCGCCCACCATTGTGACGCAACACGGAGGGGACACAGGGGACTTGGCGGGGTAGGGGAAGCGGCATGACCACCCCCACCTCAAGACTCACACAGACCTCGCGCGTTCTGCCGCTGACCGCCACCCTGCTCACCGGAACGGTCGCGCTCTACATAGCGCTCGTGGCGTTCGGGAACATCACGGACTTCGGGACGAACCAGCAGTTCGTCCGGCATGTGCTCGCGATGGACGACACCTTCAAGGACGACGACCTGATGTGGCGGGCGGTGACCAGCAGGGGGCTGCAGGACGCGGCGTACGTCGCGATCATCGCGTGGGAGACCGTCACCGCGGTCGTGCTGGCCGCCGGGACGTGGTGGTGGGCGCGCCGGGACTTCGTCCGTGCCCGCGCCTTCTCCACGTACGGCCTGCTGATGCTGATGCTGCTGTTCGGCGCCGGTTTCATCGCGATCGGCGGGGAGTGGTTCTCGATGTGGCAGTCGGACACCTGGAACGGACTGGAGGCGGCGACGCGCGTCTTCCTGTTCAGCGGGGTCGTCCTGCTCGTCAACCATCTGCCGTTCACGGACGGCCCGAAGACCGCCGCCTGACCGCCCTAGGCGACGACCCGGACCTTCGTCCCCAGGTCGCCGAACGCCCACAGCGCCGCCCCGTCCGCCTTGGCCATCCGGATGCCGCCGGTCCGGGTGCCGGAGGCGGCCGGGGGCGGGGAGGAGCCGTCGACGGCGTTGGAGAAGGCGATGTTCACGCCGGAGACGACGGAGAAGTAGATGATGTGCTCGATCTCGACGCCGTCGGAGCCCGTCGTCGCGTCCTTGCGGACCGAGATCGTGTAGGTGCCGGGGGCCGGGGCCACGGTGCCCGGCCAGACCGTGAAGGTGCGGCGGGCCGTGTCGTCGGCGTCGACCAGCCAGACCCTGCGGTCGGACAGGTCGTAGACGACCCGGCGGCCCGTGCCGGACGCCTTCGGCACATCCGTCGCCGCCGGTGAGGCCGAGGCCTTCGGCGAGGCGGAGGCCTTCGCGTCGGGCGCGGCCGAGGCGGACGCCGACGCGCTCGCGCGGGCCGCCGACGCCGTCGGATGCGGGCCCTGTTCGGCTCGCACCGTCAGCACGGCGACCGCGGCGATCGCGCCGGTCGTCAGACCGGTGACCCAGACCCACGAGGGAAGCCGTCGGGCAGGCACGGGCACGCATCTCCTCAGCTACGGGACCCCGCCGATGGGGTCTCCCCTCCGAAGGGAGGTCGGATCATCGTACTCACTCCAGGACGGGCAGCAGCTCCGGCAGATGTCCGTCCGAGGCCTGCCCGGCCCGCTGCCGTTCCTCCGGCACCTCCCCGTACAGGGTCGTCCGGGCCCTGGCCGGACGGCCCGCCGCCTCCGCGACCGCGATCAGGTCCTTGATGGACTTGTAGGAGCCGTACGACGAGCCCGCCATACGGGAGATCGTCTCCTCCATCAGCGTCCCGCCGACGTCGTTCGCGCCGGAGCGCAGCATCTCGGCCGCGCCCTCGGTGCCCAGCTTCACCCAGCTGGTCTGGATGTTGGGGATGTGCGGGTGCAGGAGGAGCCGGGCCATCGCCGTGACCGCGCGGTTGTCCCGCAGGGAGGGGCCGGGGCGGGCGATGCCCGCCAGGTACACGGGCGCGTTGGTGTGGATGAAGGGCAGGGTGACGAACTCGGTGAAGCCGCCGGTGCGTTCCTGGATGCCGGCGAGGGTGCGCAGATGGCCGAGCCAGTGACGGGGCTGGTCGACATGGCCGTACATCATCGTCGAGGTCGACGGGATGCCCACCTCGTGCGCCGTCGTGATCACCTCGATCCAGGTCGCCGTGGGCAGCTTGCCCTTGGTCAGGACCCAGCGGACCTCGTCGTCGAGGATCTCGGCGGCGGTGCCGGGGATGGAGTCCAGACCGGCCTCCTTGGCCGCGATCAGCCACTCGCGGACGGACAGCCCGGTGCGGGTGGCGCCGTTGACGACCTCCATCGGGGAGAAGGCGTGCACGTGCATGCCGGGGACCCGGGACTTCACGGCCCGCGCGATGTCGAAGTACGCCGTGCCCGGCAGATCGGGGTGGATGCCGCCCTGCATGCAGACCTCCACCGCGCCCACCTCCCAGGCCTGCTGGGCGCGGTCGGCGACCTGGTCCAGGGAGAGGGTGTAGGCGTCGGCGTCCGTGCGCCGCTGGGCGAACGCGCAGAAACGGCAGCCGGTGTAGCAGACGTTGGTGAAGTTGATGTTCCGGGTGACGATGTAGGTGACGTCGTCGCCGACCGCCGACCTGCGGACGTCGTCCGCGATCCGGGTGAGGGCGTCGAGCGCGGGCCCGTCGGCGTGGAAGAGGGCGAGGGCCTCCTCGTCGGTGAGCCGGGTGGGGTCGTCGGCCGCCGTCCGCAGGGCGCCCCGTACGTCCGTGTCGATGCGCTCCGGTGCCATGCCGGGGGCGGCCGCCTCCCGCAGCGCGGACCAGTCGCCGTACACCTCGTCGAAGTCGTCGCGGCGGTCGGAGGTCCGGCCGTCGGTGTCGATGGTGTGGTGCAGGTCCGTACGGCCGGAGGCGACGAACACCTCCTCGGGCTCCTGCCACGGCCGCCCCTCGACGGCGGCGTCCGGCAGGGCCAGCCCGGTCTCCGGGTCGGCGAGCGCGCGGACGTGCGGCAGCAGCCGCGGGTCCAGCCAGGGTTCGCCGCGGGTGACGAACTCGGGGTACACACACAGGCGTTCCCGCAGCTCGAACCCGGCCGCCGCCGACTTCGCGGCCAGCTCCTCGATCTGCGGCCAGGGCCGCTCGGGGTTGACGTGGTCGATCGTGAGCGGGGACACCCCGCCCCAGTCGTCGATGCCGGCCCCGATCAGCCGGCCGTACTCGCTGTCGACGAGATTGGGCGGGGCCTGGAGGCAGGCGCCCGGCCCCATGATGTGCCGGGCGACGGCCACGGTCGCCACCAGCTCGTCGAGCTCCGCGTCCGGCATGCCGCGCATGGCCGTGTCCGGCTTGGCGCGGAAGTTCTGGATGATCAGTTCCTGTATGCCGTGGTAGGCGCGGGAGACCTTCCGCAGGGCGAACAGCGACTCGGCCCGCTCCTCGTACGTCTCTCCGATGCCGATGAGGATCCCGGAGGTGAAGGGGACGGAGGAGCGCCCGGCGTCCTCCAGGACGCGCAGCCGTACGGCCGGTTCCTTGTCCGGGGAGCCGTGGTGGGGCCCGCCGGGCTCGGACCACAGACGGGTGGCGGTGGTCTCCAGCATCATGCCCATGCTGGGCGCTACGGGCTTGAGCCGCTGGAAGTCGGTCCAGGAGACGACGCCCGGGTTGAGATGCGGCAGCAGTCCCGTCTCCTCCAGGATGCGGATGGAGACGGCGCGGACGTAGGCGACGGTGTCGTCGTAGCCGTGCGCGTCGAGCCACTCGCGCGCCTCGGGCCAGCGCTCCTCGGGCTTGTCGCCGAGGGTGATGAGGGCTTCCTTGCAGCCGAGTGCGGCGCCCTTGCGGGCGACGTCGAGGACCTCGTCCGGGGACATGAACATCCCGTGCCCGGCGCGGCGCAGCTTGCCGGGCACGGTGACGAAGGTGCAGTAGTGGCACTTGTCCCGGCACAGCCGGGTGAGGGGGATGAAGACGCTCTTCGAGTACGTGATGACACCGGGCCGGCCGGCCGCCTCCAGGCCCGCGTCACGCACCCGGGCGGCGGACGCGGCGAGGTCGTCGAGGGCCTCGCCGCGCGCCTGGAGGAGGACGGCCGCCTCGCTCACGTCGAGGGCGACGCCGTCCCGGGCGCGTTTGAGGGCGCGACGCATGGAGTTCTCGGTGGGGCCGGGAGTAGGGCCGGTGCCGGTTCCGGAGCTCGCGGAAGTCGTCATTTCTTGAGCATACGTTCGGGCTGATCAGGGCCGGTGAGGGAGTCCTGTCCGGCCCTGCGGGAGGTCGTTACACGGTGTCACTGGCGCCGGTCAGGTAGCGGCTGTACTCGTCGAGGACCGCGAGGACCTCCGTCTCCCCGGCCGGCGGCAGCTGCAGCACGACCTCCTCGATGCCGAGGTCGGCGTAGTGGGCGAGCTTGCCCGGGGACGGGTGGACGGCGTACGGCACGATCTGGAGCGCCTCCGGCTCGCGCCCGGCGTCCGCCCACGCGGCGCGCAGGACGGGCAGGGACTCGGTCAGCCCGCGCCCGCCGATCGGCAGCCAGCCGTCGGCGTACGCGCAGATGTGGGAGAACAGCTTCGGCCCGGCGGCGCCGCCGACCAGGGTGCGGGGCCCGACGACCGGGCCGCGCGGCTTCTGTACCGGCTTGGGGTGGGCGAAGCTGGCGCGGACCGAGCCGTACTCGCCGTCGTACG
Organism: Streptomyces sp. NPDC001381; assembly: GCF_042895685.1. Lineage (NCBI taxonomy): Bacteria > Bacillati > Actinomycetota > Actinomycetes > Kitasatosporales > Streptomycetaceae > Streptomyces > Streptomyces sp. NPDC001381. The sequence goes on from NZ_JBIAWO010000007.1 coordinate 163,856, forward strand.
CGGTGGGTTCCTCGCTCCACAGGGCGCGCATGAGGCCCATCCGGTCCCGGACCAGCTCCCGCCGGGACCGCCATCCGACCCCGTGGTCGGCGGCCTCCTCCACGTTCCACCCGAAGCCGAGGCCGAGGGTGAGGCGGCCGCCGGAGAGGTGGTCGACGGTGGCGACCTGCTTGGCGAGGTCGATCGGGTCGTGCTGGGCGACGAGCGTGATGCCGGTGCCGAGGCCGAGGTTCTCCGTCACGGCGGCGGCCTGGCCGAGGGCGACGAAGGGGTCGAGGGTGCGGCCGTACTCGCGGGGCAGTTCGCCGCCCGCGGGGTACGGGGTGGACCGCTCCACCGGGATGTGCGTGTGCTCGGGCAGGTAGAGCCCGGCGAACCCGCGCTGCTCCAGCTCACGGGCGAGGCGGGTCGGGGTGATCGTCTCGTCGGTGAGGAAGATCGTGACGGCGATGCGCATGGCGGGCCCTTCGATGCGTACGTCTCTTCGTCGCGGGTGACGTGCCCATCTCTACCCGGCTGTGGCACGGAAGTCCATACCGACCGGTCGGCATTGCGCGGGCCCGCGGCTGTGCGCATCGGGCGGGGCGGGCGGCGCGGGAGCCGGCGGACCGCCAACGGGGCGCCCGCGCCGAAACGGCACCGTCTCGCGGGAGAACAGACGCGGAACTCGTGCCGGTCGATGGTGCTGAACCCGTCAGGGATCAGTGGATTTCGATGTGGTTGCCGATGTTGCCGACCGAGAAACCGATCAGGCTGCAGACGAGAAAACAGAACCCGTTCGCGGGCGGCGTGGGAGGCGTGGGCAGGGCGGTGACTTCGACGGTCGTCTTGCCGCTGGAGGCGAAGCAGTTGTCGTTTCCGTTGTAGGCGGCCGTGATGACGTGCGAGCCGGGCGTGGTGAACTTCACCGTCTTGACGGCTTTTCCGTCCGGCCCGACGGCCGCGTTCGGCTCCAGCGGGTCGGCACCGTCGAAGAACGTCACGCCCAGGGGGTTTCCGCTCGGGTCCCCCTCGCAGGTCACGGTGACGTTCAGGGTCACGTACGCACCGGCGTACGCCGCGGCGGGTGACGCCGTGACCGATGTCGTCGACGTCGTCGGCGCCGCCACCGCCGGTGAGGCGAGTCCCACGACCGCGGCCAGCGCCACGGCGGTGGCCGTCTTCCACGTTCTTCGGTGATGCGTGCGTTTCACAGTCACTCCTTTGTCGGTCCGGACGGAATTCCGTCATGACGGCTCCGGGAGCGTCACGCTACGCCGCGGTTCCTCGCATTCCGGGGAGGCTGAGGCACGGTCAACCCACTTGGGCCACGCATTTCGGCAAGAAGAACGGCGGGCCGCGGCGCTAGATGACGGGAGAGGCGACCCGGGTGTAGACGAGGGAATTGCTGGTGCCGCCGATCGACGTCACGGTGACGGAGACCGGGCCGGGTGCCCCCGCCGGGGCGGTCGCGGCGACCTTGGTGTCGGACAGCACGGAGAACGCCGCGGGTACGGCGCCGAACCGGACGGCGGTCGTGGTGGTCAGGCCGGTGCCGGTGAGGGTGACGGCGGTTCCGGCACCGGCCGGCCCCTGGCCGGGGACGAGGGAGGAGAGGACCGGTGCGGTCACATAGGTGTAGACGAGGGAGTTGCTGAGGCCGCCCGGACCGGTGACGGTCAGGAGGACGGAGCCCGCTCCGGGCGGGGCGACGGCGGTGATCTGGGTGGCGGAGTCGACGGTGAAGCCGGTGGCGGGCGTGGTGCCGAAGGTGACCGCCGTGGCGCCGGTCAGGTCGGCCCCGGTGAGGACGACGGAGGTCCCGCCCGCGGACGGCCCCTGGACCGGCGACACGGCGCTCAGGGAGGGGGCGTTGACATAGAAGAAGTAGACGGGCCCGGTCGTACCGCCTGGCGTGGTGACGGTGACGGGTACCGCGCCCGTCCCCGCCGGGGCGACGGCGGTGATCTGGGTGGCGGAGTTGACGGTGTAGGCGGTGGCGGCCGTGGTGCCGAAGGTGACCGCCGTGGCACCGGTCAGGCCGGCCCCGGTGAGGACGACGGAGGTCCCGCCCGCGGACGGCCCCTGGACCGGCGACACGGCGCTCAGGGAGGGGGGTGGCGCGTAGGCGTAGGCGACCGAGTTGCTGGTTCCGCCGGGCGTCTTGACGGTCACGGCGACCGTCCCGGTTCCGGACGGGGCCACCGCGGTGATCTTCGTCGAGGAGTCGACCGTGTAGCCGAGGGCCGATTTGGTACCGAACATGACGGCCGTGACTCCGGCGAATCCACTGCCGTTCAGGACGACGTTGTTGCCGCCTGCGGCGGGGCCCGTACTGGGCACGACCGAGGTGAGAACGGGAGCGGCGGCGATCACGGCGGTGGGCCGGACCGCCGCCTCCGCGGGTGAGCTGTCTTTCACGGTGTCTCCGATGGGTGTCGGGCGGGGCGGCCGGGAAGGCCGAAGAGCACGCTGGTCGGGTGGTCGCCCCGGGCCGCTGCCTGCCGGCCGCGGGCGGAGGGCCCCCGGCCCGGGGGGGCCTGGGCCGGGGGCTGGAGACGGACGGACCCCGCGAGAGTCACCGCGTCCGCTCCGGACGGGCCGGCCCCTGGGAGAGCCGGCCGCTGAGGAGTGGTCAGACGCCGGGGCCGGCGACGTAGGTGAACGCGTCCGCGAGCGTCGCGCTGCCCGCGTCGTTGGTCAGGACCACGTCGACGGTGCCCGCGGCGCCGGGCGGCGTGGCGGCCGACACCGCGGTGTCGGAGAGCACGGTGAACGGCGCCGGAACGCCGTCGAAGGTGACCTGGTTGGTGCTGGTGAAGCCCGTACCGGTCACGGTCACCAGGGTGCCTCCGGAGGTCGGTCCCTCGGTCGGGGCGATCGCCGTCAGCGTCGGAGCGGCGACGTAGGTGTACGAGAGCCCGTTGTTGGTGCCGCCGGCCGTGGTGACGGTGACGCCCACCGAGCCCGCCGTGCCGGCCGGTGCGACGGCCGTGATCAGGCTGTCGGACACCACCGTGGGCGTCACGCTGTTGGCGCCGAAGGCGACGCTGGTGGCGGTGGAGAGTCCGGTGCCGGTGAGGGTGATGGTCTCGCCGCCCGCGGTCGACCCGGTGGTCGGACTGAGAGCCTGCTTGAACGGCGCCCCGACGTAGTAGAACGGGATCGGGTTGCTCGTCCCTCCCGCGGTGGTCAGGGTGACCCCGACCGCTCCGGTGCCGGAGGGGGAGACCGCGGTGACCTGGGTGGGCGAGACGTTGACGACGTTGGTCGCGAGCCGCGTGCCGAAGCGCACGGCGGTGGTGCCGGTGAGGTTGGTGCCGGTGATGGTGACGGTCGTGCCGCCGCCGCTCGATCCTTGGTTCGGGCTGATGGGCATGAGGGTTCCTCCTCGCTCGCAATGCAGTACATTGCCGAGCAGTGATGGGGCGTTCGGTCCGCGTACGTCCCCGATGAGGGCGAGCCGGCTCTCGTGCCACTGGCCAGGTGGTGTCCCGACGGCCTTGCGCCGATGCCCGGCCGACGGTCTGCAGCCGTCGGCCTCGTGCGCAGGGCCTGTCGGGGATCACGATCCGTCAGGCGTCAACTGCCGCCCGACCAGAGGCTTGCCCATGTCTGTTTGCGGACTCGAATGCCGCTGATGCGGACACAGAAATGAACCCATCGGAGTGATGGGCCGACAAGGCTCGCCAGCACATAATCAGCCGTTCAGGTGAGCGCCACGGTGTGAAGACACGGCACAGTGGCGGCGCATTGATGAAAATCGGCTCATCAGACAACTCGGTCCGGCTTCGGATGTGTTGCGAAGACGACACCACGGCCCGGCACGGAACGGACTCGGGTCAGCTTGCGCGATCGCTGGATGCGCATCTGCGAACGCGTCCCTCATTCGGGTGACATATGCTCTCTACTCTTGCCACTCCCCGTGACGAGTGGGCTACTCCATGAGGAGGGCCGCTACGGCGTGCCGCGGAGGCCGGGGAGCCCGCCGTGCCGGGAGGAGTCGTGATGCAGGCAGCCGTGATCACCTTCGACGGGTTCAACGAGCTCGACAGCTTCATCGCGTCCGCGCTGATCAACCGGTGCCGCAAGGACGGCCTGGAAGCCTTCGTCACCACGCCGACGCCGGTGGTCACCTCGATGAACGGCGTCCGGGTGACCGGGCAGCGGCCGATGGAGTTCGTGACCGAGGCGGACGTCGTGCTGATCGGCAGCGGGGTGCGCACGCGGGACGTCGTCGCCGACGACCGGCTGATCTCCAGGCTGACGCTCGACGCCTCGCGCCAGCTGATCGGCGCGCAGTGCTCCGGAGCGCTGGTGCTCGCCCGGCTCGGGCTCCTGGACGGGATGCCCGCCTGTACGGACCGCACGAGCCGTCCCTTCGTCGAAGCCCTCGGCATCCCGGTCCTGGACGTGCCGTTCCACGCCGAGGGGAACATCGCCACGGCCGGCGGCTGTCTGTCGTCCCAGTACCTCGCCACCTGGGTCGTCACCCGGACCCTCGGGGAGGACGCCGCCCGCGGCGTCCTCGACTACGTGGCCCCGGTCGGCGAGAACGCGCAGACCGTCGACCGCGCCCTGCGCGCGGTCGGCACGGGCGAGGCCGCACTGCGCTGACAGCCGACCGTCGGCACCGTGAGGGCCGCTCGGCTACTCCCCCTCCGCCGAGCCTTCCTCCGCCCCCTCCGCCAGGTCGGCGACGACCGCCGCGTGGTCCGAGGGCCAGACCCCTTCCACCGGGCCGTCCCCCGCTCGCCGTACGTGCCGGACATGGCCCTCGCCGACCGGGCCCGGCGGGCCCACGTGGATGTAGTCGATGCGGACGGGGGGTTCCAGCACCCTTGCCGCACAGGGGTTCTCCGGGGTCCAGGTGGCGGAGGGCGCAAACGGGTCGGCGTAGTCCCAGGCGTCGTGGAACACCTGCCCGGGGACGGCCGGCGCGGTGCGGTGGCCGCCGAAGAGGCGGACCTCGTCGGAGTCCGGCCGGGCGTTGAAGTCGCCGGTGACGACCGGCGGGTGCGGGGTGCCGCCCGAGTGCCGGGACACGAACCCGGCCAGGGCGGTGACCTGTTCGCGGCGGACGGCGGAGGCACCCGGCCCCGACGTGAGGTGGGCCGTGAAGAAGGGGACGTCGTAGGCGGGGGCGGCCAGGCGGGCGTACAGCGCCATACGGCCGTCGGCCAGGTCGGCGGGTGCGGGGAGCAGCAGGGTCTCCCGCTGTGTCACCGGCCAGCGGCTCAGCACCGCGTTGCCGATGTCGACCCCGTCGGAGTCGGCGGCGGAGATCCTTCGGCGCCAGCGTTCCGGGGCCGGGGAAGGTGCCCAGGCGCAGTGCAGGCCGAGCTCGTCCGCGAGCCACTCGGCGAGGTTCTCCCCGTCCGCCGCCGCCCACACCTCCTGGAGGCCGACCACGTCCGGGCGCAGATCGCGCAGGACGGCGAGGATCGCCTTCTGTCTCTCCCGCCACGGTCCGAAGCGCCACCACAGGTTCCAGGTCACGACTCGCATCCGCAGCACCCGCTCTCCTCCGCGCCGGCCCCCATTCAAGCAACAGTCCCGGCCCTTCGTCCGCGGGAGTGGCGCGAAGACTCAGTACCGCTGGGCCTTGGCGATCTCGGCGGTCAGCGGGGGCTCGGGGGGTTTGCGGCTGATGGCGAGGGGATGGGCCCGGCCGCCCGGCGCGAGGTCCTCGGCGCCGACGAACCGGGTCTCCACGACCGTGCCGTCGGAGTCACGGAAGTCGACCTGGACCGCGAAGGACGCGGTGCTGGCGGTGCGGTTGGTGATGTTCACGACGACGGCGAGCAGACCGCCCGTCTCGGATCTCGGCTTTCCGGTCAGCGAGACGTCGGAGACGGCGTTGCCCCGGCCGTCGACGTCCTGGAGCTGCTTCTCGGCGGCCGCGTTGGCGCGCGCGACCTCCGCCGACACGGAGGCCTCGAACTCCGAGGCCCTGGCGGAGGCGGAGGAGGCCGCGGCCGAGGCCGAGGCGCGGACGGACGCCTCGACGGACTCGGCGAGCGACGTGAGCGCGGAGGGCGGAGTGCCGGAGAAGGACGCGGTGTCGGCGGCCGTGGGGGTGGGGCTGGACGAGGAGCCTCCGTTGTCGTCGCCGTCCCCGCCGCAGGCGACGAGGGACGCCGCGCCGACGGCGGCCAGAGCCAGTCCGGCGAGCGCGCTGACGGCCCGGGAACGGGCATGGGGCCGGGGACGGGGCCGGGAACGCGGAGGGGTCCCGGGCAGGGTCCGGTTCCGTCGCGGTGGTCTCCCGGCCTCCGACGTCTCGGCGCTCATGAATGGGGTCCTTTCGGGAGGATTCACACCCTTCAGCCCGGTCCATCCTGCCCGGGGCGCGAGGAAGGGGCCACTCCGGCGATCTCCGAAGACTCCACCGGTGGCAGGGTGGGGCAGGTCCCTGGCCGTCTCTCTCACCGGAAGGCACAACGGATCATGTCCGACTCCACCGGGCCCCGCTCCGACCTCCGCTTCCGCGCGACCACCGCCTTCCAGCGGTACGTCGCCAACCCGCTCATGCGCCGCCTGCCCTTCCACACCCTCCTGGAGACCACCGGCCGGGTCTCCGGCGAGCCCCGGCGCACCCCGCTGGGCGGCCGCCGGATCGGGGACACGTTCTGGCTGGTCTCGGAGTTCGGGGAGCGGTCCCAGTACGTCCGCAACATCAAGGCCGATCCCCGGGTGCGGGTGCGCATCGGGGGGCGGTGGCACCACGGCACCGCCCACCTGCTGCCCGACGACGACCCCGTCGCCCGTCTGCGCAGTCTGCCCCGGGCCAACAGCGCGGCCGTACGGGCCCTGGGGACGGGGCTGCTGACGATACGGGTGGACCTCACGGACTGACGCCGGCGCGGGCGACCGTCTCGGGGAAGCGGTGGACGCCGGACGGCGCGCCGTGGTCCGGGGCGGCTCATCCGGGCCAGACGATCGCCTGCACCTCGCTGTAGGCGTGGAGCGCGTAGGAGCCGACGTCCCGGCCCACCCCGCTCTTCTTGAAACCGCCGAACGGCGCCTCCATGTTGCGGCCGACCGTGTTGATCCCGACGCCGCCGGCCCGCAGCCGCCGCGCCACCCGGAAGGCCCGGGCGACATCGCCCGACCAGACGTAGTCGATCAGTCCGTAGTCGCTGTCGTTGGCGAGGGCCACCCCCTCGTCCTCCTCGTCGAAGGGAATGACGACGACCACCGGTCCGAAGATCTCCTCCCGGGCCACCCGCATGTCGTTCGTGCAGTCCGCCAGCACGGTCGGACCGACGTAGAAGCCCCGGTCGGGAAGCCTCCGCTCCTCGGGCGCGAGGACCACCGCCCCTTCCTTGCGCCCGAGTCGGACGTACGACTCCACCCGGTCGCGGTGCGCGGCGGAGATCACCGGCCCGACCACCGTGTCCCGTTCCCGCGGGTCGCCCACCTTCAACCGGCCCGCGTATCCGGCCAGTTGCCCGACCAGCCGGTCGTACACCCGGCGTTGCGCCAGCACCCGCGTCGGGGCCGTGCAGATCTGCCCGCTGTAGAAGGAGAAGGTGGTCCCGATCCCGGCCACCGCCGACGCGAGGTCGGCGTCGTCGAAGACGAGCGCCGCGCCCTTCCCGCCCAGCTCCATCAGCTGGCGTTTCATCGCCCGCCCGCACACCTCGGCGATCCGCTGCCCGACCGCCGTGGAGCCGGTGAAGCTCACCATGTCCACGTCCGGCGACTCCACGACCGTCTCGCCGACGGCGACCGCCCGCCCGCTGACGACGTTCACCACCCCGGGCGGCGCCCCCGCCGCCTCCAGCGCCTCCGCCATCCGGTAGACGGACAGGGGGTCCTGCGGGGCCGGTTTCACGACCACCGTGTTGCCCATGGCGAGCGCGGGGGCGATCTTGCCGGCCGGGTTCGCCCAGGGGTTGTTGTACGAGGTGACGCAGGCGACGACCCCGACCGGCTGCCGGACGGCGAGCGCGCCCGTCACCCCGGCCTTGCCCATCGGCCCCGCCTCGTTGATCTGCGGCGGGATCGCCCACTCGGCCGGTTCCACGCGGGCGTAGCGGCGGAAGCGGGCCGCGCCCACCCCGACCTGCATCCCGCGGGCCGTCCCGGTCGTGGCGCCGGTCTCCGCCCGGGCCAGGGAGGCGTACGGCTCCAGACGGCTCCGGATGATGTCGGCGGCCCTGCCCAGCACCGCCGCCCGCTCCTCCGGCGCCGTACGGGACCACGGACCGAAGGCCTCCCGGGCCGCCGCGCAGGCAGCCAGGGCCTGCTCCCGGGAGGCCTCCGGCGCCCGGCCGACGGTCTCCTCGGTCGCCGGGTCGGTCACCTCGTAGTGACCGCCCTCCGGCTCGATCCACGCCCCGCCGACGAACAGCCGCTGCCCCTCGCCCCCCTGACCGCTCACCGCGTGCTCACCGTCTCGGTGTCCCGCCCCGACCGCAGCACCCGGCCCGGCACGGCACCGGTCACCACGTCGTCCCGGATGGCCGCGATCCCGTTGACCCAGACCGCCCGCACGCCCACCGCCCTGGAGTCCAGCCGCGGGCTGTCTCCCGGCAGGTCGTGCACCAGGGTGGCCTTGCCCGCGTCGATGCGCTCCGGGTCGAACAGGACGAGGTCCGCATGCCAGCCCTCCCGGACCCGGCCCCGTTCCCGCAGCCCGAACAGCCGCGCCGGGTCGTCGGTCAGCATCTTCACCGCCTGTTCCAGACCCACCAGCTTCCGCCCGCGCAGACAGTCGCCCAGGAAGCGCGTGGTGTAGGGGGCTCCGCACATGCGGTCCAGGTGCGCGCCGGCGTCGGAGCCGCCGAGCAGGACGTCCTCGTGCTGCCAGGTCTCGGCGCGCAGCGCCCAGGACGCGGGGTCGTTGTCGGTGGGCATGGGCCACAGCACCGTCCGCAGCTCGTCGGCCGCGCAGATCTCCACCAGGGTGGTGAAGGGGTCCTGGCCGCGCTCCCGGGCGATGTCCCGGACGACCCGCCCGGTGAGTCCCTCGTTCGCCGCGCTGTACGTGTCGCCGATGACGTACCGCCCGAAGTTCACGAGCCGCCGGAAGACGCCCGCCTCCTTCGACTCGGCCCGCCGCAGCATCTCGGCCCGGACGGCCGGGTCCCGCAGCCTCGCGATCCGCTCGGGCACCGGCAGACCGAGGACCGGTCCCCAGCCGGGGATCAGGTTGAGGGCGCAGAAGGTCCCGAGCGACATGTTCATCGGCGTGAGGATGGGCATGGTGAGGGCGACCACCCGGCCGCCGGCCTTGCGGGCCCGCTCGCTCGCCACCAACTGCCGGGGCACCCGCTCGGGCACGGCCGCGTCGATCGTCAGGACGTTCCAGTTCAGGGGCCGTCCCGCGGCCGCGCTCAGCTCCACGAACAGGTCGATCTCGGCGTCGCTGAACTGGTCCAGACAGCCCGCGACGATCGCCTCGATCTGCGTCCCCTCGTGCTCCCCGACGGCCCGCGCCAGGGCCAGCAGCTCCTCGGGCCCGGCGTGCCGCGAGGCCACCGGCTGTCCGTCCCCGTCGGAGTGCGTGGACGACTGGGTGGTGGAGAAACCCCAGGCACCGGCGTCCATGGCCTCGTGCAGCAGCCGCACGATCACGTCGAGCTGCTCCCGGCTCGGCTGCCCGCCCACCGCGTCCGGTCCCATCGCGTACCGCCGCAGCGCGCAGTGCCCCACCATGAAGCCCGCGTTGACGGCGATCCGCCCTTCGAGGGCGTCCAGGTACTCGCCGAAGGAACTCCAGTTCCAGGGCGCCCCCTCCTCCAGCGCGACCAGCGACATCCCCTCGACCTTGGACATCATGCGCCGGGTGTAGTCGGCGTCCTCCGGGCGGTCGGGGTGGAGCGGCGCGAGGGTGAACCCGCAGTTCCCGGCCGCGACCGTGGTCACCCCGTGGTTCAGGGACGGGGTGGCGTACGGGTCCCAGAACAGCTGGGCGTCGTAGTGGGTGTGCGGGTCGACGAACCCGGGGGCGAGGACGAGCCCCTGCGCGTCCTCGGAGGTCCGTGCCTCCTCGGTGACCGACCCGACGGCGGCGATACGGCCGTCCCGTATGCCGACGTCGGCGGTGAAACCCGGCGCACCGGTCCCGTCGACGACGGTCGCGCCCTTGATGACGTGATCGAGCATGGGGCCTGCCTCCCGAACCTCAGGCCGCCTGCCGGAACCGGGTGGTCCGGTGGACGGGATCCGTGTCGATCTTCGGGATCACGTGCTCCCCGATCAGCCGGATCGTCTGCAGCGTCTCCTCCTTCGGCACCCCCACCGGCAGCCCGAAGGACAGCTGGTCCGCACCGGCCTGTTCCCACCGCTTGCACTGCCGCAGGACCTCGTCCGGGTCCCCGCAGATCAGCAGTTCCTCCTCCACCAGGAGTTCGACGAACTCGGGCGTGTACTCCGGCAGCGTCTCCGGCCACACCGGGAAGCCCTCGGGCCGCGGGAAGGTGTCGTGGTACCGGAACACCAGCGAGGGCAGGTAGTGCAGCCCGCCGCCCACCGCGATCCGGATCGCCTCGTCGTGCGTCGGCGCGCAGATCGCGGTCGTCGTCACCATCACGTTGTCGTTGACGAAGTCCCCGACGGGTTCCGCGTCGACGATCGCCGTCTTGTACTTCTCCAGCACCCACTCCATGTCGGAGACCTTCTGGATGCTGAAGCCCAGCACGCCGAGGCCCTTCCTGGCCGCCATCTCGTACGACGGCGGCGACCCGGCCGCGTACCACATCGCCGGATGCGACTTCCCGTACGGCTTCGGCAGGACCTTGCGCGGCGGGAGCTGCCAGTGCTTGCCCTGGAAGCCGGGGTACTCGTCCTGGAGCCACATCTTGGGGAACTCGGCGATGGTCTCCTCCCAGATCTCCTTGGTGTGGTTCATGTCGGTGATGCCGGGGAGGAAGCCGAGGATCTCGTGCGAGCCGGCGCCGCGCCCGCTGCCGAACTCGAAGCGGTTCTCGCTGAGGTGGTCGAGCATGGCGACCTTCTCGGCGACCTTCACGGGATGGTTGACCTGGGCGAGCGGGTTGAAGATCCCCGATCCCAGGTGGATCCGCTGCGTCGCGTGGGCGAGATAGGCGAGGAACACCTCGTTGGCGGAGAGGTGGGAGTACTCCTCCAGGAAGTGGTGCTCGGACGCCCAGGCGTACTTGAAGCCGGACCTGTCCGCCTGGATGACGTACTCGGTCTCCTCCATCAGCGCCTTGTGCTCGGCGAGGGGGTCGGTCTCGGCACGCTTGCCCACGTATCCCTGTACAAAGAGCCCGAATTCCACGGAGGTTCACCGTCCCAGGTCCTGGATTGCGGTCCATTCGTTCACTGACGGTCCGTCAGATTCAGCGGACTGCCGCCGACTGTGGCACCGGCCGCACGGATGGTCAATAGCTGACGGACCATCAGATGACCGAGACGCCGGCGAGCCAGCCTCCGTCGATCACGAAGGGCTGTCCGGTGATGTAGGAGGAGTCCTCCGAGGTGAGGAACAGCGCCAGCCGGGCCACCTCCTCCGGGCGGCCGATCCGGCCCAGCGGCACCAGCTTGCGGTAGAGGGAGTCCAGGGCGCGGGTCGTCTCCTCGGGGTCGGCGTCCGGGTCCAGCCGGGCCGGGTTGGACATCGCGGTGTCGATGGCGCCGGGGCACACCGCGTTCACCCGGATCCGGCGGGGCGCCAGCTCCAGGGCGGCGACGCGGGTGAGGCCGAGCACGGCGTGCTTGGTCGCCGCGTAGGAGCCCACGGCCGCCATGCCGGTGAGCCCGGTGTAGGAGGCGGTGTTGACGATGGTGCCGCCGTCGGACAGCTCGGGCGCGACCGTCCGCACGCCCAGGAAGCAGCCGACCTGGTTGACCTGCACGACCTGCATGAACTCGTCGAGGGGGGTGTCGACGAGGGCGTTGAAGCGCAGGATCCCGGCGTTGTTCACCAGCCCGTCGAGATGGCCGTACGCCTCCTTGGCGGCCCGTACCGCGGCGGCCCACTCCTCCTCGCGGCCGACGTCGAGACGGACGTAGAGCGCGCCGATCTCCTCGGCGAGGGCCCGGCCCTGGTCGTCGAGCACGTCGGCCACGACGACCTCGGCGCCCTCCCGCCTGAACAGCCGCGCCTCCTGCTCTCCCTGCCCGCGCGCGGCACCGGTGACGAGGACGACGCGTCCGTCGAGCTTGCCCATGGGGTCTCCTTACGGGTCTTCTCAGAGGAGGGGGCCTACGTCGGATCCGAACCGCTCGATCTGGTCGACGAGTTCGGAGCGGCTCCGGCAGCGGAACCTGACCTGGATCTGGTGCACGCCCATCGCGCCGTAGGCGCGCAGGGACGCGGCGAGGGCCTCCGGGGGCCCGGTGAGGGTGCGGCGGCCGACGTCCCAGGCGGGCGTACCGAGGTACAGGGGCTCGGTGATGGCGCCGACCGTGAACGGCGCGCCGTCGCCCCGGAGCCGTGCGATGGTCTCGATCTGCGCGGGCAGCCGGTCCCTCGGATCGCCCTGGGGAAGCCAGCCGTCGCCCTTGAGGGCGGCGCGGCGGACCGCCGCCGGGGAGGAGCCGCCGACCCAGAGCGGCACCCTGGGCTGGGCCGGCCGGGGCCGCTGCCCGAGCCCCTCGAAGTCGAACAGCTTGCCGTGGTGCGCCGGGTACTCCTCCTCGCCCAGCGCGGCCCGCAGCGCGTCGATCGTCTCGTCCAGGACGGCGCCCCGCTGCTCGAAGCCGACCCCGAGCGCCTCGAACTCCTCCCGTACGTGCCCGGCGCCGACGCCGAGGACGAGCCGGCCGCCGCTGAGGTGGTCCAGGGTGGCGTACTGCTTGGCGGTGATCAGGGGGTGACGCAGCCCGACGACGGCGACATGGGCGAGCAGCCGGACGCGTTCGGTCACGGCCGCGAGATGGGCGAGGGTGGCCACCGGGTCGTACCAGACCGTGCTCATGGCCCCGGCGAGCCGGCGCGGGATCGCCACGTGGTCGCAGGCGGCGACGTAGGCGAAGCCGGCCCGGTCGGCGGCGCGGGCGACCTCGACGAGGTCGGCGGGTCCGGCGCCCGCCTCCCAGGGTTCGGCGTAGAGCGTGGACTGGGACTGGACGGGGAGCTGGATGCCGTACGCGAGGCTCACCGCGGACTCCACAGGCCGTCCGGCGTCAGCCCCAGCAGGTCGATGGCGTTGCCCCGGACGATCCGCTCGACCACGGCCGGGTCCAGGTGGCCCATCTGGGCCTCGCCGACCTCGCGGGACTTGGGCCAGGTGGAGTCGGAGTGGGGGTAGTCGGTCTCGTAGAGGACGTTGCCGACGCCGATCGAGTCCAGGCTGCGCAGGCCGAAGGCGTCGTCGAAGAAGCAGCCGTAGACGTGGTCGGCGAAGAGCTCGGACGGCGGCCGGTGGACCTTTTCGGCGACCCCGCCCCACCCCCGGTTCTCCTCCCACACCACGTCGGCGCGCTCCAGGATGTACGGGATCCAGCCGATCTGGCCCTCCGCGTACATCACCTTGAGGTGCGGGAAGCGCTCGAACTTGCCGCTCATCAGCCAGTCGACCATCGAGAAGCAGCAGTTGGCGAAGGTGATCGTCGAGCCGACGGCCGGCGGGGCGTCCGCCGACGTGGAGGGCATACGGCTGCTGGAGCCGATGTGCATGGCGACGACGGTGCCGGTCTCGTCGCAGGCGGCGAGGAACGGGTCCCAGTAGTCGGTGTGGACCGAGGGCAGGCCGAGGTGCGGGGGTATCTCGGAGAAGGCGACGGCGCGGACGCCGCGTTCGGCGTTGCGGCGGACCTCGGCGGCGGCCAGGTCGGCGTCCCACAGGGGGATGAGGGTGAGCGGGATCAGCCGGCCCCGTGCCTGCGGGCCGCACCACTCCTCCACCATCCAGTCGTTGTAGGCGCGCACGCAGAGCAGGCCCAGCTCGTGGTCGGCGGCCTCGGTGAAGGTCTGGCCGCAGAAGCGCGGGAAGGTGGGGAAGCACAGGGCCGACTGGACGTGGTTGACGTCCATGTCGGCGAGGCGGGAGGGGACGTCGTAGGAGCCCGGGCGCATCTGCTCGTAGGTGATGACCTCCAGCCTGATCTCGTCCCGGCTGCACCCGACGGCGGTGTCGAGGCGGGTGAGGGGGCGCTTGAGGTCCTCGTAGACCCACCAGTCGCCGACGGGACCGTCGTCGCCCGGGGCCCCCATGACGGGCTTGAAGTGGCCGCCGAGGAAGGTCATCTCCTTCAGCGGGGCGCGGACGATGCGCGGGCCGGTGTCGAGGTGCTTCTTGGGCAGGCGGTCCTGCCAGACGGTGGGGGGTTCGACCGTGTGGTCGTCGACGGAGATGATCGGCGGAAGCGGTGCCACGGGCGTCGGTGAGGTCTCCATGGGGGCACGGTAGCGCTGATCTGACGGGTCGTCAGCTAGTGCGCACCGGCCGGACCTGATCGACTCCGCGGGGATGTGCGCCTACCGGATGTGAGGGATGTGTGCACGCCCGTGCAGGCTGACGGTCACGGCACGGACAGGGCAAACTGAGCGGGTCATTCGGATGCCTAAGGGGAGCCCTGATGGACGACCGTGGAGAACACGGCGGCCCGCGCGTGCCGGAGCAGAGGCGCCCCGGTTCCTCGGGGGAGCCGGCGGCACTGCGCTTCGACGTGCTCGGCCCGGTGCGGGCCCGGCGCGGCGAGGAACAGCTGAACACCGGGTCCCCCCAGCAACGCGCCCTGCTGGCCGCCCTGCTGCTGCGCGAGGGCCGCACGGCGACGGCCGGTGAGCTGATCGACGCGCTGTGGGGCGAGGAGCCTCCCTCGCAGGCGCTGGCGGCGGTGCGGACGTACGCCTCGCGGCTGCGGAAGGTGCTGGACCCGGGCGTACTGGTCAGCGAGTCCGGCGGGTACGCCGTACGGGGGCTGGGCGAGGGCGCCCTGGATCTCGCCGTGGCGCAGGAGTGCGCGGCGGAGGCGGAGAAGGCGCGCAGCGCCGGGGACCTGACCCGGGCCCGCGAGGTGCTGAACCGCGCGCTGGGCCTGTGGGACGGGGAGGCGCTCGCGGGGGTGCCCGGGCCGTACGCGGAGGCGCAGCGGGTCCGGCTGGAGGAGTGGCGGCTCGGACTGCTGGAGTCCCGGCTGGACATGGACCTGGAGCAGGGCTGCCACGCCGAGGCGGTCTCGGAGCTGACGGCGCTCACGGCCGCGTACCCGCTGCGGGAGCGGCTGCGTGAACTGCTGATGCTGGCGCTGTACCGCAGCGGGCGGCAGGCCGAGGCGCTGGCCGTGTACGCGGACACGCGGCGGCTGCTGGCGGAGGAGCTGGGGGTGGACCCGCGGCCGGGGCTGCGGGAACTGCAGCGCCGTATCCTCCAGGCCGACCCGGAACTGGCCGAACCCTCCGCACCGGCGGCGGAACCGGCGGTGGTGCGGGTGCGGCCCGCGCAACTCCCGGCGACGGTGCCGGACTTCACCGGGCGGGCGGCCTTCGTGAAGGAGCTCGGGGAGGTGCTGGCGGAAGCCGGAGGCGGCGGCGCCGGCGGGGTCATGGCGGTGTCGGCCCTCGCGGGGATCGGCGGCGTGGGCAAGACGACCCTCGCCGTGCACGTGGCGCACCAGGCCCGCCCGGCCTTCCCCGACGGGCAGTTGTACGTGGACCTGCAGGGGGCCGGGGCGAGGGCCGCGGAGCCGGAGACCGTCCTGGGCGCCTTCCTGCGCGCCCTCGGCACCGCCGAGTCGGCGATCCCGGACTCCCTGGAGGAACGGGCGGCGCTGTACCGCTCGGTCCTGGACGGACGCCGGGTGCTGGTCCTGCTGGACAACGCGCGGGACGCCGCCCAGGTACGGCCGCTGCTGCCGGGCGCGGAGGGCTGCGCGGCGCTGGTCACCTCGCGGGTGCGGATGGTGGACCTGGCCGGGGCGCACCTGGTCGACCTGGACGTGATGTCGCCCGACGAGGCGCTCGCCCTGTTCACCCGGATCGTGGGCGAGGAGCGGGTGGCCTCGGAGCGGGAGGCCGCGCTGGACGTGGTGGCGGCGTGCGGCTTCCTGCCGCTGGCGATCCGCATCGCGGCGTCCCGGCTGGCGGCCCGCCGCACCTGGACGGTGTCCGTCCTGGCGGCGAAACTCGCCGACGAGCGACGCCGGCTGGACGAGCTCCAGGCCGGCGACCTGGCGGTGAAGGCCACCTTCGAGCTGGGGTACGGCGCGCTGGAGCCGTCCCAGGCCCGCGCGTTCCGCCTCCTCGGCCTGGCGGACGGCCCGGACATCTCCCTGGCGGCGGCCGCGGCGGTCCTGGACCTGCCGCCGGAGGACACCGAGGACCTCCTGGAGTCCCTGGTCGACACGTCCCTGCTGGAGTCGGCGGCGCCGGGCCGCTACCGCTTCCACGACCTGGTCCGCCTCTACGCCCGCGCCTGCGCCGAACGCGACGAACAGCCCCCCAGCGAGCGGGAGGCGGCGACGTCCCGCCTGCTGGACTTCTATCTGGCGACGGCGGCGGGGGTGTACGCGATCGAGCGGCCCGGGGAGCGGGTGCTGGACCACCTGAGCCGGAGCAGCTACCCGGGTCTGGCCTTCACCGACCGGGGCCGGGCGCTGGACTGGCTGTTCACGGAGGCGAGCGGGCTGCTGGCGGCCGTGCAGCAGGCCGGCACGGCGGGCATGCTGCGGCGCGCGGCCGATCTGCTCGTGGCGGCCGTCGACCTCGGCGAGTCGGGGATCAGCTCACGCCAGTACGTGCTGGCCGCGACCGCGGTGGTCGCGGCCGCGCAGCGGACGGGCGACCCCTACGCCGAGGGCCGCGCCCGCCTGATGCACAGCCACATCCTGGGGGTCTCGGGACAGTTCGGCGAGTCCGACCGGGAGGCGGGGGAGGCGCTGAAGCTGGGCCGCGCCGCCGAGGACCCCGTCGTCCGCGCCCAGGCGCCGAACCAGCAGGGCATCATCGCGCTCTACAACGGGCGGCACGACGAGGCGGAGCAGCACCTCACCGAGGCGCTCGCCGCCTTCCGCGCCGACCGGAACACCCCGGGCGAGGCCAGCGCCCTGTGCAACCTGTCCCGGGTCCACCTGGCCACCGGCCGCACCGAGAGCGCCGTCACCCTGGCCCGGCAGGGCGTCACCATCTACGAGCGCGACGACACCGGCATGGCCCTGCGCCTCGCCAACGGGAAGTACGCGCTGGGACTGGCGCTGACGAGCGCCGGAGAGACCGCGCTGGCGCTGGAGACGCTCACCGACGCCCTCGGCATGTTCCAGGACGCGCGGCAGCAGCTGTGGCACGGCATGACCCTCTTCCGGCTCGCCGAGCTGCATCTCACCGACCACAGCCCGGCCCGCGCGGCGGCCTGCGCCGAACAGGCCCTCGCCGTCCTGCACGGCATCGGCGGCGACTGGCGCCGCGCCAACGTCCTCACGGCCCTCGGCCGCGGTCTGCACGGCATCGGTCAGACCGACCGGGCGAAGGTGTGCTGGCAGGAGGCGCTCTCGGTGTTCGAGGCGTCGAGGTCCCCGGAGGCGGCCACCGTACGCGGGCTGCTGGCCTCGACGCCGGTCGGGTGAGGGGGCGTTCATCATTCGTTTATCGCCGCCCGGCATTCTCAGTTGCGCCGGACCGTCGCGTCGGGGGGCAGACGGCTCGGTGCGAAGGCCGCGCCATTAAGGTGAACGGCCTCACGAGACCGCCCGGCAATCCACGGGGGAGCTGCCGGGCGGTCTCGCAGCCAACGATGCCCTTACGTTTCACGCTTCTAGGAGTCACCTCATGGCCGACAACACCGGCACCGTCAAGCCTGCCGACTTCCACGCGACCAGCGAGAAGGCCGAAGCCCCGGCGATCATCACGGAGTCCAAGCCGGCCACGGACGCGGCCGCCGCGGAGGACTCGGAGATCACCACCAAGGACTTCCACGCCACCACCGAGCCCCTGAACACGCCGTCCGACTTCCACGCGACGGGCGAGACGGTCTGACGAGAGCCACCTTCACGGGGATCGGCCGCGGCGGCGCGGAGGGGGAGCCGTCGCGGCCGTGGCGTGTGTGTGGGGGGGCGGCCCTCGGGTCAGCCCCTACCGCGCAGTTCCCCCTTCACCACCTTCCCGCTCGCGTTCCGCGGGAGTTCCGTGACGAAGGCCACCGATCTCGGGACCTTGTAGTTCGCCATCTCGCGTCGTGCCCAGGCGATCAGGTCGTCGCCGGTGAGGACGGCTCCGGGGCGCCGGACCACGTACGCCTTGCCCACCTCTCCCAGCCGCGCGTCCGGGACGCCGATGACGGCCACGTCGGTGACGTCCGGGTGGAGGCCCAGGAGTTGCTCTATCTCCGCCGGGTACGCGTTGAAGCCGCCGACGATGTACATGTCCTTCAGGCGGTCGGTGACGCGCAGGTTCCCCGCCCGGTCCAGGACGCCGATGTCGCCCGTGCGCAGCCAGCCGTCGGGGGTGAGGACCTCCGCCGTCGCCGCCTCGTCCTCGTAGTAGCCGCGCATGACGTTGAAGCCGCGGACCAGGATCTCGCCCGGCTGCCCGGGAGGCGCAGCCACCCGCACCTCGGTGCCGGGGATCGCGCGTCCCGAGGTGGAGGCGATGACCGTGGGGTCGTCGCCCCGGCGGCACATCGTGACGACACCGCTCGCCTCCGAGAGGCCGTACGCCGTCAGGACCGTCTCCACGCCCAGTTCGCCCCGCAGGCGTTCGACGAGCCGCAGCGGCACCACCGCCGCGCCCGTCACCACCAGCCGCAGGGCGGACAGGTCGTAGGCGGCCCGTGAGGCGTGGTCCAGCAGGGACTGGTGCAGCGTGGGCGGGCCCGGGAGCACCGACACCCGTTCCGACGCCACGTTCGCCAGGACCGTGTCCACGTTGAACACCGGCTGGGGGATCATCGTCGCGCCCCGCATCAGACAGGCGATCACGCCCGCCTTGTAGCCGAAGGTGTGGAAGAAGGGGTTGACGATCAGATAGCGGTCGCCCTCCCGCAGACCCGCCAGGTCCGACCACACCTCGTACGCCCGCAGCGTCTGCGCGTGCGTGATGACCGCGCCCTTGGGACGGCCGGTCGTGCCGGAGGTGAAGACGATGTCCGAGGGCCATTCCCCGCGGATCGCCGACGCCCGCTCCCGTACCTCCCGCGCCCCGGTCCCCTCGCCGCTCGCGAGGAAGTCCTTCCAGGTCCGGAAGTCCGCCGGGGCGTCGTCCGACAGGACCACGGCCTGCTCCAGCGCCGGCAGCCCCGGCAGCGGGCCCCGCCCGTGCGCGGGCCCCTCCCCGGCAGCCCGCCGCAGCGACGCCACGTACGAGGTGCCCAGGAACGTCCCCGTCACGAACAGCAGCCGCGCCCCGCTGCGGCGCAGCACGTCCGCCGCCTCGGTGCCCTTGAAACGGGTGTTGAGCGGGACCAGGACGGCGCCCGCCGTCACCGCGCCCAGTGCGGCGACCATCCAGTCGAGGGAGTTCGGGGCCCAGACGGCCACCCGGTCGCCCGCCCGCACCCCGTTCGCCAGGCATGCCGCCGCGGCACGCTCCACCCGGGCGCCGAGTTCGCCGTACGAGATGCGCGTACGGCCCTCCACCACCGCCTCGGTGTCCGCGTACCGCTCGGCCGCCCGGCTCACCAGCCGGGGGATCGTCCCCCACTCCACGTCACCGCGCACGCCCGGCCTCCCCACTAGCTGACTGTCCGTCAGATTAGCGGTAACCTGACGGCCTGTCAGCCGCGTTGTCCGCCTGTGGAGGTGCGTGCAGCATGCCCGGAGCGACCGGCCTCAAGGACGCCACCGCCGTCGTCGGCATCGGTCAGACCCCGTTCGCCAAGCACCTCCCCGAGGACGAACGGACCCTCGCCTGCCGGGCCGTCCTCGCCGCGCTCGACGACGCCGGGATCTCCCCCGGCGAGGTCGACGCGCTCGCCTCGTACACCATGGAGGAGACGGACGAGGTCGAGCTCGCGAAGGCCGTCGGCTTCGGGGATCTGACCTTCTTCAGCAAGGTCGGATTCGGCGGCGGCGGTTCGTGCGCCACGGTCGCCCACCTGGCCGCCGCGATCGCCGCCGGGCAGGCGACCGTGGGGGTCGCCTGGCGGTCGCGGAAGCGGGGCAGCGGCCCCCGGCCCTGGACCAACACCGCCGTCCAGCTGCCCACCCCGGCCCAGTGGACCCGCCCCTTCGGCCTGCTCCGGCCCGTCGACGAGATAGCCATGCTGGCCCGCCGCTACCTCCACGAGTACGGCGCGACCCGCGACCACCTGTTCAACGTGGCCCTCGCCTGCCGCAACCGGGCCAACCAGAACCCGGCGGCGATCATGTACGAGCGCCCCCTCACCCGCGAGATGTACATGACCTCCCGCTGGATCAGCGAACCCCTCTGCCTCTACGACAACTGCCTGGAGACGGACGGGGCGCTGGCCTGCGTGGTGGTGAGCCGGGAGCGGGCGCGAGACTGCCGGCAGCGGCCCGTCTACGTCCACTCCGCCGCCCAGGGACTGCCCGCCCAGCACCACGGCATGGTCAACTACTGGAACGACGACCCCCTCACCGGCCCCGCCTGGTCGGCCGCCCGGCACCTGTGGAAGCACGCCGACTTCACCCCCTCCGACGTCGACGTGGCCCAGATCTACGACGCGTTCACGCCCCTCGTCCCGCTCTCCCTGGAGGGGTACGGGTTCTGCGGGCGGGGTGAGGGGGGCGCCTTCACCGAGGGAGGCGCCCTGGAGATCGGCGGGCGGCTGCCCCTCAACACCGGCGGGGGCGGGCTCAGCGAGGCCTACGTCCATGGATTCAACCTCATCAACGAAGGCGTCAAGCAGCTCCGCGGGACCAGCACCGCCCAGGTCCCGGGCGCCGCCACCTGCCTGGTCACCGCCGGCGAAGGCGTCCCCACCTCCGCCCTGCTGCTGAGGAGCTGACCCGTGCTGAACCCCGTCACCGACTCCGACGGAGCCCCTTTCTGGCAGTACGCCGCCCAGGGCGAGCTGCGTGTCCAGGCCTGCGCCGACTGCGCCGAACCCCGCTTCCCGCCCCGCCCCTGCTGCCCGCACTGCCAGTCCTTCGCGAGCGAGTGGCGGCCGGTGTCCGGACGGGGCCGGATCTGGTCGTACGTCGTCCCGCACCCGCCGCTCCTGCCCGACTACGCGGCGCAGGCCCCGTACAACGTGATCGTCGTCGAACTCGCGGAGGCGCCCCGGATCCGGCTCGTCGGGAACCTCGTCAGCCGTCCCGGCGCGCGGCTCGACTCGTTCCCCGCCGAACGGATCCGCATCGGCGCCCGGGTGCAGGCCGTCTTCGACGAACGCGGGCTTCCGCAGTGGGTCCTGGAGCGGCCGTGAGCGTGCGTCTGGACGTCGACAAGGACACCGGCGTCGCCGTCGTCACCCTCGACCGGCCGGAGAAGCTCAACGCCATCGACCTCGACACCGCCCGGCAACTCGGGGAGGCGTGGCGGGGGTTGCGGTACGACGACGGCGTGCGGGCGGTGGTGCTCACCGGGGCGGGGACGCGGGCGTTCAGCACCGGCATCGACCGGGACGCGGTCGTCCCGCAGCCCGGCTCCCCCTACATGCAGGACGATCCCCTCCTCACCATCGGGCCCAAGGCGAACGACCTGTGGAAGCCGGTCGTCGCCGCGGTGGAGGGGATGGCCTGCGGGGGCGCCTTCTATCTGCTCGGGGAGTGCGAGTTCGTCGTGGCGGGCGCGGACGCCGTGTTCTTCGACCCGCACACCACCTACGGCATGGTCAGCGCCTACGAGTCGGTGCTGATGGCGCAGCGGATGCCGTACGGGGAGGCCGCGCGGATGATGCTGATGGGCACCGCCGAACGGATCTCCGCCCGACGGGCCCACGACATCGGCCTGGTCTCCGAACTCACCGACACCGGAGCGGCGTTGGCGGCCGCCGTCGCCTGCGCCGCCGTCGTAGCCGGCTACCCGCCGGCCGGCGTCCAGGGCACCGTACGGGCCCTGTGGTCGGCGACGGAGACGGCACGCACGGCGGGCTTCGCCCAGGCGCCGCACCTCATCGCCCTGGGCAACCTGCCGGGCGAACGGCAGGCGGAGCTGTTCGCGGGACGGTCGACGTCGCGGCCCCGGATTCGCTGAGCGGCTGTACCGAGACCAGCAGGGCGGCGTGATCCATCACCCGGTCGACGCTCGACCTGGATCATCTCCGCCATGGCTTCGTCGAACGTGGCCCCGTCGGCGGCCGGCGGGGGGCCGGGCAGAAATACGGACCGGCCGTTCGCTTAGGGGGTGTTGTGAAAGTCCAGTGCGGTGCCCGCGGTGTCCGGTGCGTGCCCTCGGCGTGCCGGACGAAGGCCCTCTTAGCGGAGCTACTTGGGCCTTTGGCCGGTGCGGCGAGGGTGCGTGCCGGGCGCCGCGGGTGCTGTGCGGGACTTTCACAACACCCCCTAGGCGACCACCTCCGCCTTCGACGGCCGGACCAGCGACAGATGGTGTCGCAGCCGCTCCACGTCCACGACCGCCGAGCGTCCGGAGTCACGGTGCACGGTCGCCACGCGCCCCTCGTCGGCCGCGTCGAGGAGGCCATTCAGGTGTGCGCGCGCCTGGACGCCTGGGTCAGTCGACGGCCGGCGCGTACGGGTCGACCCGGCAGTGGTCGAACCGGGAGAACAGCGAGGTGTCGTCCACCTTCACCGGTACGCGCGTCGAGCCGTCCGCCGAGACGTACGCCGTCATGGGCTTGCGGTAGACCACGTCCGCCTGGTCGTTCAGGAACTCGACCTCGAAGGAGAAGGTGGCGTCGACGGCGTTCGGGTTGTCGACCCGGACCGTCGCGTACGGTGTCTTTTTCGTCGCACAGCTCAGCAGGACCGTCGTGGCGTCCTGGACCTCCGCCGGCTGCGTGCTCCCGGAGGAGCCGCCCGAGACGCTGGTGTCGTCGTCGTAGTCGTCGTCGTGGTACCGCGACCCGCCGGAACCACCGCTCGACGAGGACCCGTCGTGGTCCTGGCCGGAGCTGCTGCACCCGCCGCCGCCCCCGCCTTCACCGCTGCCGTGGCCGCGGCTCCTCCCCGTGGAGAAACCGGTCAGTGCCAGTACGACCAGCACCGCCACCGCCGCGAACCTGAGCCTTCCGTGCCCCCGTGGATTCATGCCGCCAGACTAGACAACGGCTGTCACGGTCATGTCACTGCCTGGCGACCGGACGACACGGGGCGTAGCGTCTGCCGTGAGAGCGGCGAACGGGCCGCTCCCCGCAGCGACGGCCGCCGTCTGGCCCCTTCCGTGCAGCCCCGTACGACGGCCGTCCCGGACCCGGGCCTCCCGGGCGCCCGCCGGGACCGGCTCACGCCGTGCGTGCCGTCCCGGTCCCCTTCTCCGCGTCCAGCGCGTACACACAGCGGTCCTTGCTGCACGCGTACACCACGCCGTCCCGTACCACCGGGGAGCCGGTGATCTCGCCGCCGGTGGCCAGCTTCCAGCGCAGCCGCCCGTCGTCGGCCTTGAGGGTGTAGAGCAGGTGGTCCGTGGAGCCGAAGTGGATACGGCCCTCCGCGACCGCCGGGGCGCCCACGATGTCGCCGCCCGCCTGGAAGCGCCACTTGGGCGTGCCGGTGACGGCGTCCAGGGTGTAGAGGCCCTTGCCGCTGCCCACGTGGACGTGCCCGGCGGCGACCAGCACCGGCTCGACGGACGCCCGGGACTCCGTCGCGATGCGCCAGCGGTCACGGCCGTCGGCGGCGTCGAGGGCGTAGACCGTGCCGAGGT
Source organism: Streptomyces sp. NPDC001381 (assembly GCF_042895685.1). Taxonomy (NCBI): domain Bacteria; kingdom Bacillati; phylum Actinomycetota; class Actinomycetes; order Kitasatosporales; family Streptomycetaceae; genus Streptomyces; species Streptomyces sp. NPDC001381. The sequence continues at coordinate 187,476 of NZ_JBIAWO010000007.1, forward strand.
AGTCGGCGAGGTACACGCCACCGCCGGTGACGGCCGGGCCGGGGACGAAGGCCGGCGGGGACAGGAACACCGCCGGGGCCTCGAAGTGCCAGCGCACCATGCCGCTCGCCACGTCGACGGCGATGACGCGGGTGCCGGCCGAGAGGTAGGCGTAGCCGTCGGGGGCGGGCGTGACCCGGACCGGGACGCCGCCGCAGGAGGCCGCGTCGCCGATGGGGTACGACCAGCGCTCCTCGCCCGTGCGGGCGTCCAGGGCTCTGAGCCGGGCGTCCTGCCAGACGAAGACCGTGCCGTCGTGCAGGGCGGGGCCCGCCTCGGGGGACTCGAAGTCGGTCTGGCAGCCGGTGATCTCCCACAGCTTCTGCCCGTTGGAGGCCTCCCAGGCCTGGACGCCGCCGCCGCGCGTGGCGGTGACGACGGTGCCCCGGTCGGCCTTGAGGGAGTACACCCAGGCGTCCGTCTGGAGCCGCCACAGGTCCTGGCCCTCACGGGCCTCCAGGGCGAACAGGGTGGGGCCGTCGGAGGCGTGCACACGGCCGTCCGCGACCGCCATCGACCAGGCCACGTCCCGGGTCTTGAAGCGGCGCCGTCCGGTCGCCACATCGAGCGCGTGCACCTCGAAGGAGGTGACGTAGACGAGGTCGCCGGAGACGGCCGGGGTGCCCCACACGTCGTTCGACATGCGGAACCGCCAGGGACGCCAGCCCGCCGGGGTGGTCTCCGGGGGCGCGGGCTGCGTGGCCGCGAGGCCGGTGTCGGCGCCGTTGACGCCGGGGCGCACCCGGGTCCAGTTGGCGACCAGGCCGGGCTCGGGCAGCGGGGCCTTCACGGCGGCGGTGGCGCGCACGTCGGCGACGCGCGGGCCGGGCCCGATCGGCACGGCCGCGCCCGGCAGCCGGACCGGGCCGGTGTCGGGGGCGCCGACCACGGCGGGCACCGGCCCCGGGACGACGGGGTCGTGGGACGGCGGGGGCGGCACCGGCAGCGGCGGGGCCACGGCACCCCGGCCGGCGCTGCGCGGGCCCGCCGGGGCCGGCTTGGGCGCCGGACGGCCGCCGCGGCGGGTCTCGATGAGCGTGACCGCCTTCTCGGGCAGCCAGGCCGACGCCGTACCGCTGTCGTCGGAGCCGGAGCCGAAGAGGTGGGGGGCGAGCTGGGCCTGGAGGTCGGCCGGGTTGGGGCGGGCCGTGGCCTCCATCTGCATACAGGACTCGATGAGCGGGCGCAGCTCGTCGGGCAGGCCCTCCAGGTCCGGGCCCTCGCGCAGGAGCATGAAGACCGTCTCGACCGGGTTGGCGCCGTGGAAGGGCGGATGACCGGTGGCGGCGAAGACGAGCATCGAGCCGAGCGAGAAGACGTCGCTGGCGCCGGTGACGCTGCGGGAGTCCTTCGCCTGCTCCGGGGACATGTAGGCCGGAGTGCCGACGGCCACGTTCGTCATCGTCAAACGCGTGTTCGAGACACCGGACGCGATGCCGAAGTCGATCACCCGGGGGCCGTCCTCCACGACGAGGACGTTCGACGGCTTGAGGTCACGATGGACGAGCCCGGCGCCGTGGATGGACTGGAGCGCCTCCGCGACGCCCGCCGCCAGCCAGCGCACGGCCTGGGCCGGCAGCGGCCCGCACTCGTTCACTATCTCCTCGAGCGAGGGCGCCGGCACGTACGCGGTGGCCAGCCACGGCACGGCGGCGCGCGGGTCGGCGTCGACGACCGCGGCCGTGTAGAAACCGGACACCGCGCGGGCCGCCTCCACCTCGCGCGTGAACCGCACGCGGAAGAGCTGGTCCTCGGCCAGTTCGGTCCGGACCGTCTTGATCGCCACGCGCCGGCCCGACGCCGAGCGTGCCAGATAGACCAGCCCCATGCCGCCGGCACCCAGCCGTCCCAGCACCTCGAACGGCCCGATCCGCCGCGGATCGTGCTGCGTCAGCTGATCCACCACTTGCCTGCCACCTCCCCGTACGGGCCACGTCTCCCACTATGTGTACGCGACCGAAGTGCAGCGTCTCACCACCGCACCGCCATGGCGGCACGCACCCCAGATTCTTCCTGGCCGAGCGGCCGGTTGCGAACCCGGGGGCAATCGGGGTGTCTCATCTCATATACGGACGAAACTGCACGTCGGACGGTACTTCAGCAGGTACTCAAGTACGTGGTTCAACGCTGGAGCAGCGCGAACGACGCCCCCTGATTGTCCGTGACGACGGCCACCGTGCCGTACGAGGCGGAGAACGGGCCCGCCTGGACCCGGCCGCCGAGCCGTCCCACCGTGCCGAGCGCCGCCTCGCAGTCCTCGACGCCGAAGTGGACCAGGAAGTGCGGCGGCATCACCTCCGGGAAGACGTCGGCGACGGGCGCGCGGCCGAAGTCGGGTTCCGCGCCGGGGCCGAAGAGGGCGTCGTGGAAGAGGTGGCCGTAGAAGGTGTTGGCGGCCTCGGTGTCGCGGGCGTACAGCTGCGCCCAGGCGAAGGCGCCGGGGAGGTGCCGGACGCCGAAGCCGGAGTGGCTGCCCGGCTGCCAGAGGCCGAAGACGGCGCCCTCGGTGTCGGCGGCGAGGGCCGCCGTGCCCAGGCCGTCGACCGGGAAGGGGGGCATCACCAGCTGCCCGCCGGCCGACAGGATCCGCCGGGCGGTGGCCTCGGCGTCGGGGGTGGAGAAGTAGACCGTCCACACGGTGGGCATCCGGCCGTCCGTCTTGTGGGCGAGCGCGGCGACGGGCGCCCCGCCCAGCCGGGCCCACACGGAGGCGCCGTACGCCTGCTCGAAGGTCCATCCGAAGAGCTCGCCGTAGAACCGTCTGCCCGCGTCCACGTCGGGAAGCTGCGCGTCCACCCAGCACGGGACGCCCTCGGGGACGCCCCGGGCGCCACCCTCCGTGTTCACCGATGCCCTGTTTTCGGCCATGCAGCCAAACTAACGGCGGTTCACGCAACGCGCAGACCAGCACACCCTCCCCGGGACCTCCCCGCACCCCATTTGCAGTCGGCCGAATCGCGCTCCGATCACCCCTCGGTAAGCTGACGACATGACAGGACAAGTGCGTACCGTCGACGGCCGCGTTGCCGGTCGGCGCGGGCAGGCGACGCGGCAGAAGCTGCTGGACTGCCTCAGCGAGATGCTCAGCTCCTCTCCGTACCGGGACGTCAAGGTCATCGACGTGGCCCGGAAGGCGGGCACTTCGCCCGCGACCTTCTACCAGTACTTCCCGGACGTCGAGGGCGCCGTCCTGGAGATCGCCGAGCAAATGGCCGCCGAGGGAGCCGGGTTGACCGAGCTGCTGGAGGGCCGCTCGTGGGTCGGCAAGGCCGGCTGGCAGACGGCGCAGGAACTCGTCGACGGGTTCCTGGACTTCTGGAAGAAGAACGACGCGATCCTCCGCGTCGTCGACCTCGGCGCGGCCGAGGGCGACAAGCGCTTCTACAAACTCCGTATGAAGATCCTCAACTCGGTGAACAACTCCCTGGCGGACGCCGTCGCCGAGTTGCAGGCCAAGGGCAGGGTCGACAAGGACGTGAACCCGGCCGCGGTCGCCGGTTCGCTGGTCGCGATGCTCGCGGCGGTCGCCTCGCACCAGAAGGGCTTCCAGTCGTGGGGTGTCAAGCAGGCTGAACTCAAGCCGAACCTGGCGCTGTTGGTGCATCTGGGCATCACCGGCAAGAAGCCGACGAAGTAGCCCCCGCGCACCCCACGCGCACCTTTTTCCACGGTCAAGTCCTGTCTGGCAGGCGGTGGTTCACTCAGGTGAGCCACCGCCTGCCGCTCTATGCGGGCAGCGGCCGGTCCTTCACCACGTGCTTCATCACCAGCGTCGAGGTCAGCCGCTGCACACCCGGGAGGGTGGCGAGGCGCTCGTCGTACAGCCGCTGGAAGGCGGCGAGATCGGCGGTGGCCACCCGCAGCAGGTAGTCCGGCTCCCCGAAGAGCCGCTGGGCGTCCAGCACGTGCTCCACCTCGCCCACCGCCCGCTCGAACTCGGCGACCGTGTCCCGGTCCTCCTGCCGCATCGAGACGAAGACCAGCGCCTCGAAGGTCAGCCCGACGGCCGCCGGCTCCACCACCGCCCGGTATCCGCTGATCGCCCCGGACCGCTCCAGTTCCCGCAGCCGCCGGTGGCAGGGCGAGACGCTCAGGCGCACCCGCGCGGCCAGCTCGGTCACGGTCAGCCGCCCGTCCTGCTGCAACTCGGCAAGGATTTTCCGGTCCACGTCGTCCATGGGGAAAATCTTCCCCCGAACCCTCTGGTTTCAGGAAAAGAACGGTAACATTTTCGGCCACATCGCGCCTAATGTCCCCTTCATGGACTCGGGAACGCTGCTTTCATTCCTCGCCGTGGACCTGCTGCTGGTCTGCGTACCGGGCGCCGACTGGGCGTACGTGATCTCCGCCGGGCTGCGCGGCCGCCCGGTGGGCGCGGCGGTGGGCGGCCTGGTGAGCGGCTACGCCCTGCACACCGTGCTGGCGGCGGCGGGCCTGGCGGTCCTGGTCGCGGGCTCGCCCGCCCTGCTGACCGGACTGACGGCGGCCGGGGCTGCGTATCTGGTGTGGCTGGGCTGGGGGGTGCTGCGCCGCCCGGGCGTGCCGGTGGCGGGAGAGGCCGCGGCCGAGGGCCGGGGCTTCCTGCGCGGCGCCACGATCAGCGGACTGAACCCCAAGGGGCTGCTGCTGTACCTGTCCGTCCTGCCGCAGTTCCTGGCCGGCGGGGAGGACCGGCTGCCGGTCGCCGCCCAGACGGCCGTCCTCGGCCTGCTGCACATGGCCTGCTGCGCCGCCGTCTACCTCACGGTCGGCGTCCTGGCCCGCCGGCTCCTCGGCGCCCGCCCGGCGGCGGCCCGCGCGGTCACCCGCACCTCCGGCGCCGCGATGCTGGGCATCGGGGCGTTCCTGCTGATCCAGCGGGCGTTCTAGGCCGTGTCCGCAAGGTCCCGCCGTTCGCCCGCAGGGCGGCGGGCCTCGCGGCGTGACGTTGCGGACACGGCCTAGGACCTGTCGTCACTTTCCCGTCGTCGCCCGAAGGGCGGCCGTGCGGCGGGGCGGGCCTCAGTTTCTCGGGGTGAGCCGGAAGACCCGGATCTCGCGCTCCACCCGCGCCTGGTACGTCGCGTACGGCGGCCAGAACGCCAGCAGTTGCTTCCAGACCGCCGCCCGCTCCTCCCCCTCCAGCAGCCGCGCGGTCACCGGGATGTCGGTGCCCTTCCAGCTGATCCCGGCGTCGGGGTGGGCGAGGAGGTTGGCGGTCCAGGCGGGATGGCCCGGGCGGCCGAAGTTGGAGCCGACGAGGATCCAGCTCCGGCCGTCGGAGCCGGGCATGCAGGCCAGTGGCGTGCGGCGCGGCCGCCCGCTTCTCGCACCGGTGCAGGTGAGGATCACCCCGGGCAGCATCTGGGCGCTGAGCAGCACCTTTCCCCGGGTGAGCCGGTGGACGGCCCGGTCGAGGGCGGGTACGACGTGCGGGGCGACCTTCGCGAAGGTCCGCGTCGAGGACACCTTCTGCACCACCCGGACACCGATCACACCGTCACCTCCGTACGCTCGAACAGCCCGGCCTCGTCGGCCGCGTGCGCGCGCAGCCGGTGCACGGGCCCGAACAGCAGCTCGTCGCCCGCGGCCCGCTTGAAGTACAGGTGCGCCTCGTGCTCCCAGGTGAAACCGATGCCGCCGTGCAGCTGGACGCCCTCGGCGGCGGCGAGGCGCAGCGCCTCCAGCGCCTGGGCGAGCGCGAGGCCCCCGACGCGCTCCCCCCGGCCGGTCGCCCAGGCGGCGTAGCAGGCGGCGGACCGTGCGGCCTGGATGCGGACGTACACATCGGCCAGCCGGTGCTGCACCGCCTGGAAGGACCCGATCGGCCGGCCGAACTGCTTCCGCTGCCCGAGGTACTCGACGGTCCGCTCCAGCGCCCGGCCGGCGGCCCCGACGGCCTCGCAGGCGAGGAAGGCGGCGGCGAAGTCACCGGCGCGGGCCAGCGCCCCGGAGACGTCCGCGTCCTCGTGGCCCAGCACCTCGGCCTCCACGTCCCGCAGCTGGACCCGGGCCTGCGGCCGGGTGGCGTCCAGCGCGGTCTGCCGTCTGCGGACGACCCCGGCGGCGTCCCCCGCCACCAGGAACAGCAGGGTCCGCGACCGTACGAACCCGCCGGTGTGCGCGGCGACGACCAGCAGCCCGGCGCTGTGCCCGTCGAGCACCTGCGCGGCCTCCCCGTACAGCCGCCAGCCGCCCTCGGCCCGCCGGGCCTGCACGCCTCCGGCGCGGCCCCCGCCGGACCAGTCGCCGCCGCCCGGCCCGGTCAGGGCGAGGGCGGTGGCGAGGGCGGGTGCGGGGACGGCGAGGGCGGCGGTCAGGGCGCCGTCGGTGACGCGGGGGAGCAGGCGGGCCCGCTGGGCGTCGGTGCCGAGGGCGAGGACCAGGGGCGCGGTCAGGACGGAGGTGGCGAGCAGCGGGGTGGGGGCGAGGGCCCGGCCGGTCTCCTCGGCGGCGAGGGCGAGGTCGGTGGGCGGGCAGCCGACACCGCCGTAGGCCTGCGGGAGGGCGAGGCCGGGCAGCCCGAGCTGTTCGGCGAGGGCGGCCCACAGGGCGGGGTCGTGTCCGGTGGGGGCGGCGAGGGCGGCCCTGAGCTCCTCGGGGCCGCAGCGTTTGTGGAGCAGTTCCCGCAGTGTGCGGCGGATCTCGTCCTGTTCGGCGGTGAAGCTGGCGTCCATGGCACTTCCCTCCGGATCTGACGGTCCGTCATATTAGGAGTCCGGGAACGAGATGCCCAGAGGGAGGTGGCCCTTCGTGACTGCGGGGAGCCGGAAGGTGGCGGTGGTGGGTGTCGCGCTCTCCGACTGCGGCCGGGTGGACGACGCGACCCCCTACGCCCTGCACGCCCAGGCGGCCCGCCGGGCGCTCGCGGACGCGGGGCTGGACCGGTCGAGGGTGGACGGTTTCGCGTCCGCCGGGCTCGGCACCCTCGCCCCCGTCGAGGTCGCGGACTATCTGGGCCTGCGCCCCACCTGGGTCGACTCCACCTCCGTCGGCGGCTCCACCTGGGAGGTGATGGCCGCGCACGCGGCCGACGCGATCGCCGCCGGCCGTGCGCACGCCGTGCTGCTGGTCTACGGCTCCACGGCCCGCGCCGACATCCGGGCCGGCCGCCGCACCGGCACCTTCGCCTTCGGCGCGCGCGGCCCGCTCCAGTTCGAGGCGCCCTACGGCCACACCCTGATCGCCAAGTACGCGATGGCCGCCCGCCGCCACATGCTCCAGTACGGCACGACGATCGAGCAGCTGGCGGAGATCGCGGTGCAGGCGAGGGCGAACGCGGCGCTGAACCCGGAGGCGATGTTCCGCGCCCCGGTCACCGTCGACGACGTCCTGTCCGGCCCGGTGATCGCCGACCCGTTCACCAAGCTCCACTGCTGCATCCGCTCGGACGGCGGCGCGGCGGTGCTGCTGGCGGCCGAGGAGTACGTACGGGACTGCCGCACCGCCCCGGTGTGGATCCTCGGCACCGGTGAGCACGTCTCGCACGGGAGCCTGTCGGAGTGGGAGGACTTCACGGTGTCCCCGGCGGCGGTCAGCGGGCGGCTGGCGTTCGAGCGGGCGGGGGTGCGGCCGCAGGAGATGGACTTCGCCGAGATCTACGACGCGTTCACCTACATGACGCTGGTGACCCTGGAGGACCTGGGCTTCTGCGCGAAGGGCGAGGGCGGGGCGTTCGTGGAGAAGGGGCGGCTGCGGGTCGGCGGGGAGCTGCCGGTGAACACCGACGGCGGCGGGCTGTCCGCCCAGCACCCCGGAATGCGGGGGCTGTTCCTGCTGGTGGAGGCGGTACGGCAGCTGCGGGGGGAGGCGGGGGCACGACAGGTGCGCACGGGGGACGGGGAGGTGCCGCGCCTCGGGGTGGCGTCCGGCACGGGCGGGTGGTTCTGCTCCTCGGGGACGGTGGTGCTGGGACGGTGAGACGGGCGGTGAACCCGGAGGGACCCGTGGCCGTATGCAGTCACGGCAACCTCCGGGGGCTCCGTGGCGACTGGTGAGGCGGACGCTCCCCGCACCGGAGCCTCGCCCGACCGAAGGACTCAGCTGTGGAATCCCCTTCGCACCGCCGCTCCCGCCCCCGGCGGCACCCCGCGCTCGTCCCCGCCGTCGCCGTGGCGGCCGTGGCGCTCGTCGTCTCGCTCGTGATGGCCTTCCGCCCCGACGGCGGCTCCGGCGACGGGCCGCACGCGGTCGCGCCCGCGGCGGGCGCCCAGCTCGGCGGCTCCCCCACGGCGACGGAGCCGACGCGGTCGCCGACGCCGTCCACGGCGTCCCCGACTCCCCGGGCGAGCGAGTCGGCCGGCGGCCCGGCAAGCCCGGCCGCCTCCGCGTCCAGGCGTCCCCCGGCCACGCCCACCACCCGGACCCGCACCTCCACCGGCACGTCCCTGGCCGGCCGGATCCGCCCCGGAACCACCTACCAGGGTGTCGCCACCTCCTACGACGCCGGGAACGGCGACGGCGCCTGCTCCTACGGCCCGACCTCCGACGTCATGACCGCGGCGATGAACACCGCCGACTACGAGACGTCGAAGGCGTGCGGCGCGTACGTGGCCGTCCACGCGGGCGGCAGGTCCGTGACGGTCCGCATCACCAACGAGTGCCCGGCCCCCTGCCAGCCCGGCCAGCTCGACCTCAGCCAACAGGCCTTCGCCAGGCTCGCCCCCCTCTCGGCCGGCCGTGTCGCCATCACCTGGAACCTGGTGAGCCCGGCCACCTCCGACACCGTCTCCATCCGCTACAAGACCGGCTCCAGCCCGTACTGGTGCGGCATCCAGGCCATCGGCCACCGCAATCCGCTGGCCCGCCTGGAGGTCCGTACGAGCGGCGGCTGGGTCCGGCTGGCGCGCACCGAGTACAACTACTTCCTCTCCGAGCAGGGCAGCGGGTGCGGGAGCGCGATCAGGCTCACCGACATCCACGGCGAGCGGCTGACCGTCGAGGGCGTCGCCGTGCGGCCCGACGCCGTCCAGGCGACCGGGGTGCAGTTCGCCCGGCACTGACCGGATGACCGGATACTCGGGGCATGGCTACGGATCTTCATGAGCTGCTGCGGTCACTGCGGGTGTGGGACCCGGAGGTGACCGAACTGCCGCCCTTCGACACCGCGCGGGCGCCGGGCGATCCCGTGGACCTCTTCACGGCCTGGTTCGCCGAGGCGGTCGCGGCGGGCGAGCGGGAGCCGCACACCATGACCCTCGCGACCGCCGGCGAGGACGGCCTCCCGGACGCCCGGATCGTGATGCTGCACGGCGCCGACGCGACCGGCTGGGCCTTCGCCACCCACGCGACCAGCCGCAAGGGCCGCCAGCTCGCCGCCCGCCCGTACGCGGCCCTCACCTTCTACTGGCCCCGGCTCGGCCGCCAGGTCCGCGTCCGGGGCCCGGTCACCTCCGCCCCCTCCGAGGAGTCCCAGGCCGACCTGCACGCCCGCTCGACGGGCGCCCTGGCCGCCGCGCTCACGGGCCGCCAGAGCGAGGCCCTGACCTCACCGGAGGAACTGGCGCGGGTCTCCCAGGAGGCCTGGGACGAGGCCCGCAGGAACCCGACCGCACCGTCCCCGACCTGGACCCTGTACCGGCTGCGCCCCGACCAGGTGGAGTTCTTCCAGGGCGACGAACGGCGACGGCACGTACGGCTGACGTACGGCAGGGACGGGGACAGCTGGTCACGACAGTTGCTGTGGCCGTGAGGGCCCGTGAAGCCCTCCGCGCGCTCATCCTCGACATCACGGCGGGTGGAGCCGACCACCCGCTGCGACCAGGGCTCAGGCGCGGTCCGTGGCGCGGGGATGCCCCGTCCCGGCGAACGTGATCCAGCAGGTGTCACGGGACGTGTCCAGGAGGTACCAGACGCGCCCCCCACCCGTCACTTCGATCTGCCACTGCTCGCAGGTCTGCCCGCGATACGTGCCGTGCGCCAGGCTGCCCTTCAGGCGGTGGTGCCGGGGTGTCTCCACGGACGGTGCGGGGTCCGCGCGCATGACGGTCCAGGCGCGGAAGGTGTTCTCGCGCGCCTGCTGCGCCAGGTTCTCCCAGCCCTTCGCCGCAGCCGCGTCGGCGAAGCGGACCTCCCACTGTCCTTCCGGTGCCGGCGGCGCGGCGCGGTCTCCTCGGCCCGCGCTCATCCGGCCTCCCGGGGGTCCACGGCCGGACCGTAGTCCTCGGCGTGGTCCCTGCTGAGCGCGGCCAGCAGTTCCGGGTCGGAGTGGACCTCGGCCGTGTGCTGCCAGGCGATGAGCATCTGGGCAACGGAGGCGCTGTTGCCGATGGAGTCCGCGGCCCGCATGGTGTCGACCAGTTCCACGGCGAAGGCGTGGACGTCAGGCTCCGGCAGGAAGCGGATCCAGGGGAAGGCGTCCGGCAGTATGGCCAGGAGAAGTTCCATACTGCCGGGCTCCCGGCGCGCGAGCGCGGCCAGCATCCGCGTGGCGGCCGACACCACCGTCTGGTCCTGCTGCGCCCGGGTCGCGGTCGTGAGGACCAGGTCCTCCCCGTCTCTGCGGTGCAGCAACAGCCGGGGGGACTCCTTGAGACGGGCGAGAGTCTGTTTGTTCTTGTTCACCAGCTCCGAGAAGTTCACGACGGCATTCGCATTCTCAGTCATGACTTTGAAAGTACTTCGAAAGTCTTGCCCCCGCCCTGTCTCTTCCCCGCCCTCACTCGAAAGAGCGCCGCGGTACGCCCTGTCCCGCTCACTCGAACCCGTACACCGCGAAGTCGGTCACCGGGCGGTAGCCGATGCGCTGGTAGAGGCCGTTGCTGGTGGGGTTCGCCAGGTCGGTGAAGAGCAGGACCTCGGCTGCTCCCGAGGCGCGGGCGGTGCGGCTGACCTCGGCGGTCGCCGCGCCCGCGTAGCCCCGGCCGCGCAGGTGGGCCGGGGTGTAGACGGTCGTGACGCGCACCTGGCCGGCCACCTCCGGTGTGACGGCGGCCATCGAGACGGGGGTGCCGGCGGGTGTCTCCCACAGGGTGACCCCGCCGTGGGCGATACGGGCGTCGGCCCAGGCCCCGCCGTCCTGGTGACCGCGCTCGCCGATGCTCGCGCCGAACTCCTCGAACCAGCGCGCCACCTGGGCGCGGTCGGCGGGGCCGGCGGTCCGCGGGGCGCCCTCGGGGGCGGGCTCGGGCCCGGTCAACTCGCCCAGCCGGTAGAGGCGCTGGCGCCACCGGAGCGAGGCCTGCGCGCCGGCGTGCCGCTTCCACGCGTCCACGAAGGCGGCGGCCGTGTCGCGTTCGGCCGAGACACCTGGCAGGCGGTGTCCGGCGGAGGCCAGCCGGGCGGCGAGGGAGTCGGACTGCTCGCCGGTGAGGGGCGTGAGGTTGATCCAGTACGGCGGGGTGCGCAGGAGCGCCGCGGTGACCTCGCCGTCCGTCTCCAGCACACCGAACAGGGGGTCCTCCTCACCGTAGGCGTGCACGCCCCCGCGGCGCAGACCGTCGAGCACGGTCAGCAGCACGGTGTGCGTCGCGGGCCGGGCGGTGAGGAAGTCGGCGGCGCGCTGGAGGAAGGCGTCGAGATCGTGGGTCAGGTGCCAGTCGTCCGGTCGCATGCCCCGCATGGTCGCGCAGCCCCCGCCCTCACCGCCCCCGATTTACGGCACGGTGTACGGGGTTCACACCGGCCCGGGTCACGGCACACACACCGGCCCGGGGCACGGGGCCCACACCCTCCTGGGTCACGCCGCCCGTACCGGCCCGCATCACGGCGCCTTCGGCTCCGGGTCCGTCGCGAGGCGGCCGTGGCGGTGGACGTCCCGGAAGGCGTCCCTGCGCTCCGCCTCCCACATCGCTCCGCGCAGGGTCCCCTCGTAGAGGAATCCGCACCGCTCGGCGACCCGGCAGGAGACCTCGTGGCCGAGGGCGTGGCCGAGTTCCAGCCGGTGCAGTCCGACCTCGTCGAACGCCCAGCGGGCGGCGAGCAGCAGACCGCGGGTGGCCACGTGCCGGCCGCGTGCCTCGGGCAGTACCCAGTAGCCGATGATGCCGTTGCTCAGGATCCGGTCGATCGCGTTGACGGAGACCTGTCCGAGGATCGTCCCGTCGGCGGCGTCGGTGACGCAGAACGTCATGGCGAGCCCGGCGTCCACGTCCGCGGCCTTCGCCTCCAGCGACGCCCGGGCACTGGCGGTGTCGACGATCGTGCGCAGCGGGGTGTTCCAGCGCCGGAATTCGGGGTCGAGGTGCCCGCGCAGCCATGCGTCCACATCGGTGGCGGACGCCGGGTCCCAGCGCCGCAGGGCGAGGCCGTACCCCTCGAGAACATCGGTCATCCGGCCATTGAACACCTCCGGCCCCCCGTCGCGCCCCGCCCCTGGGAGCACGGCCGTGGGGCGGACTTCCGGCGTCCCGCGAACCACCCGGGGGGCGACGGGCTACCGTTCGCTCATGGTCGACGCCGATTCCCTGCGCACCACCCGCGAGGCCTACGACTCCGTCGCCCCCGTCTACGCGGAGATGTTCAGCGACTCGCTGCGCGACAGACCGCTGGAGCGCGGGATCCTGGGCGCGTTCGCCGAGCTCGTCCGGGCGGGCGGTGCCGGCCCGGTCGCGGATCTGGGGTGCGGGCCCGGCTATGTGACCGCCCATCTCGACGAGTTGGGACTGAAGGCCTTCGGCGTCGACGCCTCCCCCGCGATGATCGCGCTGGCCCGGGAGGCGTATCCGGGTCTGCGGTTCGAGGTGGGATCGATGGCCGCACTGGACATCGCGGACGGCGAGCTGGGCGGCGTGCTCTCCCGCTTCTCCCTCATCCACACCCCGCCGCACGAACTCCCCGCCGTGGTCGCGGAGTTCCACCGGATCCTGGCCCCCGGCGGCCACCTGCTGCTCGGCTTCCCGGCCACCGACGGTCCTTCCTTCCCCACGCAGGCCTACGACCACAAGGTGGCGACGGCCCACCGGTGGGAGCCGGACCACCTCTCCGGGATCCTGCGGGCGTCGGGACTGGCCGAGACGGCCCGGCTGGTCCGCGAGCCCGAGCCGACCGACCAGCGGCAGTTCCGCGAGGTGCAGCTGCTCGCCCGCAGGACCTGAGCCCCTCACGCCCTCCGGAACACCGGCACGCCCTCCCGGAAGTCCACCACCAGCGCCATCCCGGCCGACAGGTCGCCCGGCACCCCCGCCCCGACCACCTCGGTGGACATCCGGGGCCCCTCGGCCAGATCGACGACCGCCGCGACGTACGGCGTCCGCTCGCCGAACGGCGGCAGATCGTTGCGGTGGACGACGGACCAGGTGTAGAGGGTCGCCCGGCCGTCCGCGTCCTCCCAGGTCACGTCCTCGCTCCAGCAGTACGGGCAGAACTCGCGGGGATAGTGGTGGGCCCGTGCGCAGGCCCGGCAGCGCCGGATGAGCAGCCGGCCCCCGGCGGCGGCGTCCCAGTACGCGCGCGTGAAGGCGTCGGCCTCGGGGCGGTCGTACCGGACGGGCTCAGGGAGGTCGTACCGGGCGGGCCCGGGGCGGGCGCTCACAGGAAGAGTCCCAGCGCGCTGTCCACCGACCACGTCTGCCAGGCCATGCCGCCCAGCCCCACCACCGAGATCAGCGCCATCATGCCGTTCTGCCCCTGCTCGGCCCAGTCGTGGATCATGAGGACCAGGTAGATCAGGTTGAGCAGCAGCCCGCCGGCCAGCGCGACCGGGGTCAGGAAGCCCGCGATCAGCCCCAGTCCCAGGGCCAGTTCCGCGTACACGACGACGTACGCCATCACCCGCGGGCGCGGCTTCACGACGACCTCGAAGCCGGAACGTACGGCGTTCCAGCGGTGCTTGGCGGCCACGTCCGCCGCCCAGGCGATGCCGGAACCCTCGAACCAGCTCTTCTTCTCCTTGTGCCGCCAGCTCTCCAGCCACCACAGCCCGAGCCCGATCCGCAGCACCGCCAGCCACTGAGCACCGTCGAGCCAGATCGCATCCATGGATCTGACGGTACGTCAGATGACCGGATCCGGGAACCCCGTGTATTTCCGATGAGAGAACCCTGTGCGCCCGCCATGAAGCTGTGGGTCCTCCATGAATGACCCCGGATTGTTGGCAATTTTGTCCACGAACTCGTTAGGTTCCAGACGCAACCCGAAGAAGCGAGGGAGTCGAACCGTGAAGCACAGGGCAATCAAGCGCAGGTCGGTCGTCATGGGCATCGGCGCGACCGCCGGCGTGGCGGCGGTGGGCGGCATCGCCCTGAACGCGCGGGCCTCCGAGGACTCGTCGTCCTCGGCCTCCTCGGACTCGCTGGTCTTCGACCCGGACGCCTACAGCGAGCTGACGACGACCGTCACGGACACCGACGGCGACGAGCACGCCGTGACGTACCACTTCTGGAAGGCGATCACCTACGTCGCCGACCCGGTCGACGAGAAGTACCAGAGCCTGAACGTCAGCGTTCCGGTCGAGATCGACGGCACCGCGGTCGACGCGAGCGACGCACCGATCCTGTTCGCGAACTCCGTCGGCGGCTACATGCCCTCCTCCGTGGCCGACGCCACCGGGATCGGCGCGTCCGGCGGCATCGTCGGCCCGGGCGGCGGCGCACCCGGTGGGACCGCCTCCGCCAGTGCCGCGCCCAGCGCCTCGGCCGACGCCTCCGCGGCCCCCAACGCCAACGGCAACACGAACGACACCGGCGGCGCCCTGAACACCAACCAGCTGCTGGCCCTGGCCGCCGGTTACGTCGTCGTCGAGCCGGGCGCCCGCGGCCGCACGCTCACGAACTCGGCCGGCGAGTACTACGGCGTCGCCCCCGCCGCGATCGTCGACCTCAAGGCGGCCGTGCGGTACGTCCGGTCCAACAAGGGCCGCATCCCCGGCGACACCGACCGGATCGTCTCCGCGGGCACCAGCGCGGGCGGCGCCCTGTCCGCCCTGCTCGGCGCCTCCGGCGACAGCCCGCTCTACGACAAGCCGTTGAAGGAGCTCGGCGCCGCCGACGCCTCCGACGCGATCTTCGCGACCGGCGCCTGGTGCCCGATCACCGACCTGGAGCACGCCGACGGCGCCTACGAATGGAACTGGGGCGCCAACGCCACCGGTTCCGGCTCCAAGGTCGACCAGACCGTGTCGAAGGAACTGCGGTCGCAGTTCGCCGAGTACCAGGCCGGACTGAAGCTCAAGGGCCTCGACGGCACCCGGCTGACCGCCCGCAACTACGACGCGTACCTCGTCGAGCAGTACCTGGAGCCCTCGGCCACCCGGTACCTCAGCGCCCTCTCGGACTCCGACCGCGCGGCCTACCTCGCCTCGAACACCTTCATCACCTGGCAGAACGGCAGGGCCACCTTCTCCTGGGACGACTTCCTCACCCACGTCGGCGCCCGCAAGAAGACCGCCCCGGCCTTCGACGCCTTCGACCTGTCGGCCGGCGAGAACAACCTCTTCGGCAAGGGCACCACCGGGACCCGTCACTTCACGGCGTACGGCCTGAAGCACGACACCACCGGGGTCACGAGCAAGCGCCTCGACAGCGACATCCCCGAGGTCCTGCGGCTGATGAACCCGATGTACTTCCTCGTCGACAAGCCCAACCAGGCCCGCACCAAGCACTGGTGGATCCGTCTGGGCACCAACGACTCGGACACCTCGCACACGGTCTCCGCCAACCTCGCCGCCGCCGCGCACACCCTCGGCGACGACGTCGACCACCTCTACTACTGGGACGAGGGCCACGGCGCCAACACCGACCCGGGCGACTTCATCACATGGATCGCGAAGGTGACCGGCCACAAGGGCAGGGTCAAGAAGTAGCGGTTCCCCCGCCTCCCGGCGCCCCCGGGAGGCATCCTGGACGCGGCGGCGTCCGCTTCCCGTCATAGCTGCCGGCGCCGACCGCCCGCGACGCCCGGCCCACGCGCACCTGGGCCGGGCGTCGCCCCCTTTCCGGGACCCGGCTCTCCCGTGCGGTCTTCTCCACGACCAGGTGAAGTACGTCACCGGTCCCACCCGTCTCTCCCCCAAGCGTGATCGATCCGCAACCAATTCCGGTCTTGACCGAGACCCATCAATCTCGCGCGTGATTACGCTCGCGCTCATGGAAGACTCCGCACCGACCGCCCTCACCACCGCGAACCCCGCCGACCGCCCCGTCTACGTCATCGGCGGCGGCCCCGGCGGACTCGCCACCGCGTACGCCCTGCGCGCCCGGGGGATACGCGCCGTCGTCGTGGAGAAGGCCGACCGGGTCGGTGCGTCCTGGCAGCGCCACTACGACCGGCTGCATCTGCACACCACCCGCCGCCTCTCCGCCCTGCCGGGGCTGAAGATCCCCCGCCGCTTCGGCCGCTGGGTGGGCCGCGACGACGTGGTGCGGTACCTGGAGAAGTACGCCGAGGTCCATGAGCTGGAGATCGTCACCGGAGTCGAGGTCTCCCGGATCGAGCGCACCCCCGACGGCACCGGCTGGCTGCTGCACGCCACCGGCGGCCGCGAACTGACCGGCTCGGCCGTCGTCGTCGCCACCGGCTACAACCACACCCCGTCCCTGCCCGACTGGCCCGGCCGCGACACGTTCACCGGGGAACTCGCACACGCCTCCGCCTACCGCAACGGCACGCCGTACGCCGGCCGTGACGTCCTCGTCGTCGGCGTCGGCAACACCGGCGCGGAGATCGCCGTCGACCTGGTGGAGAGCGGGGCCGAGCGGGTGCGGCTGTCGGTGCGCACCGTCCCGCACATCGTGCGCCGCTCGACCGCCGGCTGGCCCGCCCAGTACAGCGGCATCCTCGTCCGCCGCCTGCCCGTCCCCCTCGTCGACCGGATCTGCCGGGTGATGGCCCGGGCTAGCATCCCCGACCTGTCCTCGTACGGACTGCCGCGTCCCGACACCGGGCTCTACACGCGGGCCAGACAGGGCGCGATCCCGGTGCAGGACGTCGGCCTGATCGACGCGATCCGAGGGGGCCGGGTCGAGGTCGTGGCCGCCGTCGAGGGCTTCGAGGACGGCGGCAAGGTCGTCCTCGCCGACGGCACCCGGATCTCCCCGGACGCCGTCGTCGCCGCCACCGGCTATGTCCGCGCCCTGGAGGACCTGGTCGGCCACCTGGACGTCCTCGACGAACGCGGCCACCCCCTCGCCCACGGCGCGCGCACCCCGAAGAACGCGCCCGGCCTGTACTTCACCGGCTTCACCACCCCCATCAGCGGCACCCTGCGCGAACTGTCGATCGACGCGGAGCGCATCGCGAAGGCCGTCGGCCGCCACCTCCGGTAGATCCTCAACTCCTTTCATTTCCCTGCCTGTTACACGTGTGCCAGATGTGACGAGGGCGTTGTCGCGCGCCCTCGCGCGGAGCCAGAATGTGAGCCCTGTTCACCTTTCCCGCTCCGCCCCCTCGCTACGGAGGACGCACGTGGCAAGTGAAAGACACCTCCCCCGCCGCTCCGGCGACGGCATCTCCCGCCGCTCCCTGCTCGGCCGCGGCGCCGCGGTGGCCGCCGGCGCGACCGCCCTCGCCGCGACCGCCGCCGGTACGGCGTCCGCGGCGGCCACCCGGGACGTGGACGTCGCGATCGTGGGCGCCGGTCTGGCCGGCCTCACCGCGGCCCGCGACCTGGTGGCGGCCGGCCGGACCGTCGCCGTCCTGGAGGCCCGCGACCGCGTGGGCGGCCGGGTCCTCAACCTGTCCCTGGCGGGCGGCGGGGTCACCGAGGGCGGCGGCGAGTTCATCGGCCCCACCCAGGACCGCATCAAGGCCCTCGCCGACTCCCTCGGCGTGCAGACCTTCGCCACCTACAACACCGGCAAGAACCTCCTCTACAAGGACGGCAAGAAGACCCCGTACGCCACCGACGGCATCCTCGGCTCGGTCCCGCCGATCGACGCGGCCGGGCTCGCCAACGCCGCGATCGTGCAGGCCTCGCTGGACGACATGGCCAAGACGATCCCGGTGGACGCCCCCTGGACCGCCGCGAAGGCCCAGGAATGGGACCGGCAGACCTTCGAGACCTGGCTGCGCGCCAACGCCGTCGTCCCCTCGGCCAAGTTCCTCCTGGACGTGGCCTGCACCTCGATCTTCTCGGCCGAACCCCGTGAGCTCTCCCTCCTGTTCGTCCTCTTCTACATCGCCGCCGCCGGCAACGAGTCCACCGTCGGCACCCTGGAGCGCCTCACCGAGACCGCCGGCGGCGCCCAGGAACTGCGCTTCGTCGGCGGCTCCCAGCTGGTGCCGGTCAAGCTGGCCGCCACCCTGGGCGACCGGGTGGTGCTGAACGCCCCGGTGCGCGCGATCACCCGGTCGGGCAGCACGTACGTCGTGACGGCCGACGGCATCACCGTCACCGCCAGGAAGGTCGTCGTCGCCGTACCCCCGCCGCTCGCCGCCCGCATCACCTACGACCCGCTCCTCCCGGCCGGCCGCGACCAGCTCACCCAGCGCCTGCCGATGGCCTCGGTCGGCAAGGCGATCGCGATCTACGACACCCCCTTCTGGCGTGCCGACGGCCTCAACGGCCAGGTCGTCAGCGACACCGGTGTGGTCAGCTCCACCTTCGACAACTCCCCGCCCGACGCCTCCTACGGCGCGCTGATGGGCTTCATCGAGGCCGACGAGGCCCGGGCGCTGGACGCCGCCGGCGAGGCGGAGGTCAGGGCGGCCGTCCTGAAGGACTACGTGACGTACTTCGGCGAGAAAGCGGCCTCCCCCACCTCCTTCGTCCTGCAACGCTGGAACAACGAGGCCTACACCCGCGGCGGCCCCGTCTCCATCGCCGCGCCCGGCGTCCTGACCCAGTACGGCCCCGCACTGCGCCGGCCGGTGGGCGGCATCCACTGGGCCGGGACGGAGACCTCCACCCACTGGATGGGCTTCATGGACGGCGCGGTGCGGTCGGGCGAGCGGGTGGCGCAGGAGGTCCTGGCGGTCCTGTAGCCGTCCTTTTCTCGCTGCACGCCCATTCCTGACAACCCGTCAGCTATGTAATCTGACAGAGCGTCAGTTACTTGGCAGTCACACAGGAGCGGGCGGACCGATGCTTGGATCAACCCACGGCACCCTCACCACCGACTCCCGCCGGGCCCGGGTCATCGCGTGCGGCGAGCAGCCCGGACCCGCCGTCCACGGCCGGCCGGCCGACGTCGACGACCTCGACGTCAGCGGCCGGCCGTTGTATGCGACCGTCCCCGATCTGGACCGGTTCTTCCGGCCGGAGTCGGTGGCGGTCGTCGGCGCCTCGGACGCCGAGGGACGCCCGAACACCGGTGTCACCCGGCAACTGGTGGACTGGGCCGAGCGGGTGGGGGCGCGGCTGCACCCCGTGCACCCCACCCGCGAGTCCGTCTTCGGCATCCCCTGCGCCGCCTCGGTCGCCGAGCTGCCGGAGCAGGTCGACCTGGCCGTGCTCCTGGTCGCCGAGCCGCTGCCCGTGATCGAGCAACTGGCGGAGGCGAAGGTCAGGTTCGCGGTCGTCTTCGCCTCCGGATTCGCGGAGACCGGCGAGGAGGGCGCCGCCGCACAGGCCCGCCTCACGGCGGCCGTGAAACGCTCCGGCATACGCCTGCTGGGGCCCAACACCAATCTCAACGCCTTCGAGCGGTTCCGCGACGACCTCACCGGCCCGTCCATCGCGCTGATCACCCAGTCCGGCCATCAGGGCCGCCCCGTCTTCGCCCTCCAGGAACTGGGCGTCCGGCTCTCGCACTGGGCGCCGACCGGCAACGAGGCCGACCTGGAGACCGCCGACTTCCTGTCCTATTTCGCCGAGCGCCCCGAGGTCGGCGCCATCGCCTGCTACGTGGAGGGGCTCAAGGACGGCCGCGCCTTCCTTCTCGCCGCCGACCGGGCGGCCCGGCGCGGGGTCCCGGTGGTCGCCGTGAAGGTGGGCCGCACCGAGACCGGCGCCCGCACCGCCGCCTCCCACACCGGCAAGCTGACCGGCGCGGACGAGGTGGTGGACGCGGCGATGCGGCAGTACGGCGTGATCCGCGTCGACGGTCTGGACGAACTGCAGGACACCGCGGCCCTGCTGGCCCGCGCCCGCCCGCCGAGAGCGGACGGTGTCGTCGTCTACTCGATCTCGGGCGGCACCGGCGCCCACGCGGCCGACCTGGCCACGGCGGCGGGCCTGCGCCTGCCCGCCCTCTCGGACGCCAAGCAGGCCGAGCTGCACCAGTGGATCCCCGAGTACCTGAACGTCGCCAACCCGGTCGACAACGGCGGGCACCCGGTGGGTGACCGGCGCGGCCGGAAGATCATCGACGCGATCCTCGACGACCCCGAGGTGGGGGTGCTGATCTGCCCCGTCACGGGTCCCTTCCCGCCACTGAGCGATCGTCTGGTGCAGGACCTGGTGGACGCGGCGGAACAGACGGACAAGCTGGTGTGCGTGGTGTGGGGCTCGCCGGTGGGCACCGAGGCGGCCTACCGCGACGTGCTGCTGGGGTCCTCCCGGGTGGCGACCTTCCGCACCCTCGGCAACTGCGTCACGGCGGTCCGCGCCTTTCTCGACCACCACCGCTTCGTGAGCGACTACCGCTCGCCCTTCGACCAGGCCCCGCGCACCCCGTCCCCGTCCTTCCGCAAGGCGCAGCTGCTGATGCGCCCGGGCCAGCAGCTGAGCGAGCACGCGGCGAAGCAACTGCTGCGGGCGTACGGCATCCGGGTCCCGCGCGAGCAGCTGGTGACCAGCGCTGCGGCGGCCGTACGGGCGGCGGGGCTGGTCGGCTACCCGGTGGTGATGAAGGCGTCCGGCGCGCAGATCGCCCACAAGACCGAACTGGGCCTGGTGAAGATCGGCCTGACCTCGGCGAGCCAGGTCCGCGACGCCTACCGCGAACTGACCGACATCGCCCGCTACGAGGGCGTCGCGCTGGACGGCGTCCTGGTCTGCCAGATGGTCGAGCGGGGCGTGGAGATGGTGGTCGGGATGACCCACGACGACCTCTTCGGCCCGACGGTGACGGTAGGCCTCGGCGGGGTCCTGGTGGAGGTGCTGCGCGACGCCGCCGTGCGCGTGCCCCCCTTCGGGGAGGACCAGGCCCGCGGCATGCTCGCCGAACTGCGCGGGAGGGCCCTGCTGGACGGCGTCCGGGGACGCCCTCCCGCCGACGTGGACGCTCTCGTCGAGGTGGTCCTGCGGGTCCAGCGCATGGCGCTGGAGCTGGGCGGCGACCTGGCCGAGCTCGACATCAACCCGCTGGTGGTGCTGCCCTGGGGGCAGGGAGCGGTGGCGCTGGACGCGTTGGCGGTGTGTCGCTGAGATGCGTGAGACGAACATGCCCGATTCCCCCCGTGAGTCGGCGACTTCCGGAACGCCCCGAGTGACCGGAACCACCGGTGAGCCGGAAATCTCCCCTGAGTCATGGATACGGCACGCCACTGACAATCACGTCTCGATCCTCACCCTCAACCGCCCCGAAACACTCAACGCCCTCACCCCTGACCAGCGAGAACGCCTGATCCGACTTTTCTCCGAGGCCTCCGCCGACCCCGCCGTCCGGGCCGTCGTCCTCACCGGCACCGGCCGCGGTTTCTGCGCGGGAGCGGATCTGCGGGGCGGGGCCTCGACGGGTGACCGGGTGGCCGGCGACGTGGCCCGCACCCTGCGGGAGGGTGCCCAGCGCCTGATCGCCGCCGTCCTGGACTGCGAGAAGCCGGTGATAGCGGCGGTGAACGGCACGGCGGCGGGCCTCGGCGCACACCTGGCGTTCGCCTGCGATCTGGTCCTGGCCGCCGAGTCGGCGCGGTTCATCGAGGTGTTCGTCCGCCGCGGCCTGGTCCCCGACGGGGGCGGCGCCTATCTCCTCCCCCGCCTGATCGGTCCCCAGCGCGCCAAGGAGCTGATGTTCCTCGGCGACGCGCTCACCGCGCCGGACGCCGAACGCCTCGGCCTGGTCAACCGGGTGGTCCCGGACGGCGAGCTGGAGAAGACGGCCCGTGCGTGGGCGGACCGCCTGGCCCACGGCCCCACCCGCGCCCTGGCCCTCACCAAACAGCTGGTCAACGCCTCCCTCGACGCCGACCGCGGCACGGCCTTCGCCGCCGAGGCCGCCGCCCAGGAGATCAACATGACGACGGCCGACGCGAGGGAAGGAGTGGCGAGCTTCGTGGAGCGGCGGGCGGCCGAGTTCAGGGGCCGGTGACGGTCAGCCGCCGGCCGGTTCGAGGATCCGCAGATCCTGCGCGTCCGGGTCCCCGAGGAACCTGAACAGCTCGGGCGCGCGGTCGGTCCCGCCCACCGACCAGGTCACCTCGTCCCCGCACGTACTGCCGGTGCCCCTGCCCGAATCGAGGCGCACGGCGACGCCGTCCCACGCACCCGGCCCCTCCTCGAAGACCCAGGTGCCGGTGCCGTCGCACGTCACCGGTTCCTCCCCGAACCCGGCCTCCGCCGGCATCCGGACCACCTCGGCCCGCCCGCCCGGCGCCAGCCGCAGCTCCGCTCCGCTCCGGCCGCGCCAGACACCGGCGACCTCGTCGGCCGTCAGCCGGGGAGGTTCGTACTCCTCGATCAGTCCCGCGGCGGTGGCCAGCGTCCCGGCCGTGAGGGCGAGGACGAACAGGGCGGCCGAACCGGCGGCCGCCCGCCACCAGACGCTCCAGGCGCCCCACGACCGCCGCCGCGCGTAGGCCGTCGCGAGGACGGGCAGGACGGCGAGCGCCGCGAGGACGAGGACCGTGGTGCCGAACGGCAGGCCCCACAGGACGGCGGCCAGCGCGCCCCATCCGGCTCCGACCAGCACCGTGGCGGCCAGATGCCGGACCCAGCGCGGCCACCGGAGCCGGCCGTGCGCGAGCCGGGCGAGGGCGGCACCCGGCAGGGTCTGGGTGCAGGCGTGGAGCAGACCCAGCACCGGCAGGTACACGGGTGCGAAGAGGAACACGAAGAGCAGCGCGAGGGAACTGTAGGAGCGGCCGTACGGGTCGGTGGCCAGATCGTGCTCCCACCAGAGCGCCCACGCCGCCGGAAGCTGCGCCGCACCGACCGCGACCGCCGTCGCGACCCTGCCGTCGGCTCGCTTCGGCCCCTTCCCCCGGCCCGTCTCCGAGCCCTTCTCCGGGCCCCCCTCCGGGCCCATCTCCGAGCCCTTCCCCGGACCCCCCTCCGGGCCCATCTCCGAGTTCTTCTCCGGGCCCGTCCCCGGGCCGCTCGCCGGGTCTCTCTTCGTGCGCATGCCACCACCCCCAGGCGGCAGGGTACGCGCGCGTGTCACGGGGCCTCCCACCCCTTCCTATCTGACACACCGTCAGCTTCAATGAGGACATGATGGGACACGCGGGGATGGCGGCCGCCGCCGTCCGTTATCTGCGGGCCGGGCCGGTCGAGCCGCTGCCCCGCCCCGAACTGCGCTGCGTCCGCGAGGACGAACGGGCGCCGGTGGACCCGGGCGAGTTCCGGCGGGTGCTGGGGAGCTTCGCGTCCGGCGTGACCGTGATCACGGCACCCGGCGCCGCCCCTGGCGACGCCCCCGCCGGCTTCGCCTGCCAGTCCTTCTCGTCCCTCTCCCTCGACCCGCCCCTGGTCGCCTTCATGGTCGGCCGTACGTCCACGACCTGGCCGCGCATCGCGCGGGCGGGCGTGTTCTGCGTCAACGTGCTGAGCGCGGGCCAGGCCGCCCTGTGCCGCTCCTTCGCGAGAAGCGGCACGGACAAGTTCGCGGGTGTCGACCACGACGAGGCACCGGTCTCCGCCTCTCCCCGTCTCGCCGGCGCGCTCGCCTGGATCGACTGCACGATCCACGCGGTGCACACGGGCGGCGACCACCTCATCGTCGTGGGACGGGTGGACGCCCTGGGAACGCCGGACGGGGACGAGCCGCCCCTGCTGTTCCACCAGGGCCGGTTCCTCTGACCGGTGCCGGCGACGCGTGCGCGCCGGCCACCCGTTCAGGCCACCGCCGGCATCGCCGCCGGTACCGGCGGCCGGCGCCGGATCACCAGCGCCATCAGGGCCGCCGCCGCGCACAGCGCCCCGGACGCGTACCAGACCACGTCGTAGGAGCCGAAGGTGTCCCGGGCGACGCCGCCGAGGAAGGCGACCAGGGCCGCGCCCACCTGATGGGAGGCCAGGACCCAGCCGAAGACGATGGCGCTGTCGTCGCCGTACTGCTCTCGGCACAGGGCGAGGGTGGGCGGGACGGTGGCCACCCAGTCGAGGCCGTAGAAGACGATGAAGAAGATCATCGGCGGATGGACGGACGGCGCCAGCAGCATCGGGAGGAACAGGAGCGAGACGCCCCGCAGCGCGTAGTACACCGCCAGCAGCCGGCGCGGTGAGAAGCGGTCCGTGAACCAGCCGGAGGCGACCGTGCCGACCACGTCGAACACCCCGATGACCGCCAGCAGCGAGGCCGCCGCCGTGACCGGCATGCCGTGGTCGTGGGCGGCCGGCACGAAGTGGGTCTGGACCAGTCCGTTCGTGGAGGCGCCACAGATCGCGAAGGTGCCCGCGAGCAGCCAGAACGGGCCCGTGCGCATCGCCGAGAGCAGCACCCGCACCGTCCGGCGCGCGGCTCCCTGCACCGGGGCCGGCTTCGGTACGAACTCCTGGGCACCGTAGGGCTTCTGGCCGACGTCCGCCGGATGGTCGCGCAGCAGGATCCAGACGAACGGGACCACGGCGAGGGCGGCGAGCGCGACCGTCACCGCCGCCGGGCGCCAGTCGTGGCGGGTCACCAGCCAGGACAGCACCGGCAGGAAGATCAGCTGGCCGGAGGCGGAGGCCGCGGTGAGGATGCCGCTGACGAAGCCGCGGCGCTCGGTGAACCAGCGGTTGGTGACCGTCGCCGCGAAGGCGAGCGCCATCGAGCCCGAGCCGAGGCCGACCAGCAGGCCCCAGCACAGCAGCAGCTGCCACGCCGCCGTCATCCACACCGTCAGGCCCGAGCCGAGCGCGATCACGGTCAGGGCGACGGCCACGACCCGGCGGATGCCGAACCGGTCCATGAGGGCGGCGGCGAAGGGCGCGGTGAGCCCGTACAGGGCCAGGTTGATCGAGACCGCCGCGCCGATCGTGCCGCGCGACCAGCCGAACTCCTGGTGCAGCGGGTCGATGAGCAGGCCGGGCAGCGAGCGGAAGGCGGCCGCGCCGATGATCGTGACGAAGGTGACGGCGGCGACGAACCAGGCGCGGTGGACGCGCCGGCGGCGGGTGGGCTTCTTGTCCTCAATGGCTGCGGGAGCCTCGCTTGTCTGGGTCACGCCATAAAGAGTGCTGTCTCGGCCACTCCCCTCACGAGTGGCCCGAAGGACAGCATTCGCTAGGATCGGGCCATGAGCCCCGGCAGTGAGCACCGCCCGCACCGCGTCGTCGTCCTCGCGCTCGACGGCCTGCTCCCCTTCGAGCTCGGCATCCCGCACCGGATCTTCGGCCGCCCCAAGGACGCCCGGGGCAGGCCTCTCTACGAGGTCCTGACCTGCTCGGTGCGGCCGCCGGGACCGGTCGAGACGGACGCCGACTTCGCGATCACGGTCGCGCACGGCCCGGAGATCCTCGCCACCGCCGACACCGTCGTGATCCCCGCGTCCTACGAACTCGGCCCCGTCTTCGAGGAGGGCGTGCTCACCGACGAGCTCGCCGCCGCGCTCGCGCACATCCGCCCCGGCACCCGCCTCGCCTCCATCTGCACCGGCGTGTACGTCCTCGCCGCCGCCGGCCACCTCGACGGCCGCCCCGCGACCACCCACTGGGCCGAAGCCGAGCACTTCCAGCGGCTCTTCCCGGAGATCGACGTCGACCCGGACGTCCTCTTCATCGACGACGGCGACGTCCTCACCTCCGCCGGTGTCGCCGCCGGCATCGACCTGTGCCTGCACATGGTCCGCCGCGACCACGGCACCGCCGTCGCCAACGAGGTCGCCCGCCGGACGGTGGTCCCGCCGCACCGCGACGGCGGGCAGGCGCAGTACATCGAACGTCCCGTGCCCGACCCGCAGCAGACCGGCACGACCACCGCGCGGGCGTGGGCGCTCGGCCGCCTGCACGAGCCGATCCAGCTGCGGGACATGGCCGCGCAGGAGGCCATGTCCGTACGGACGTTCACCCGCCGCTTCCGCGAGGAGACCGGCGTCAGTCCGGGCCAGTGGCTCACCCAGCAGCGCGTCGAACGGGCCCGGCACCTGCTGGAGTCCACCGGTCTGTCCGTCGACCAGGTCGCCCGGGACGCAGGCTTCGGCACCGCCCAGTCGATGCGGCAGCACCTACAGGCGGCCCTCGGGGTCACTCCGACGGCGTATCGCCGCACCTTCCGCACCGGGACCGACGGAACGGCTCCCCACGAGCCCACCCGCCACAGCGAAGTCGACACCCTCCCCTGACCGACCGGCATACCGCCTTCGCACCCCATCACGGGCCGGGGCCGTCAGAACGTCAGTACGCCGCGGGCCACTCTGCCGGCCTCCGCGTCCGCCGCCGCCTTCTCGAAGTCCTCGACCGGGTAGGTCCGGGTGATGAGTTCGTCGAGGAGCAGGCGGCCCTCGCGGTACAGGCCGGCGTACAGGGCGATGTCCCGCTGGGGGCGGGAGGCGCCGTAGCGGCAGCCCAGGATGGACTTGTCCAGGAAGAGGGAGGAGACGAGGAAGGAGGCCTCCGCCGTCGCCGGCGGCACCCCCAGCAGCACCGCCTGGCCGTGCCGGTCCAGCAGGTCGACGGCCGCGCGGATCAGCTCCACCCGCCCCACGCACTCGAAGACGTGGTCCGCCCCCGTCGGCAGCACGTCCCGCACGCCCTCCGTGGACGTCAGGAAGTCGGTGGCCCCGAACTGCCGTGCCACCGCCTCCTTCGCCGGGTTGGCGTCGACGGCGACGATCCGCAGCGCGCCCGCGATCCGCGCGCCCTGGAGGACGTTGAGCCCGATGCCGCCCGTCCCGATGACGACGACGCTCTCGCCGTACCCCACGCGCGCGCGGTTGAGCACGGCGCCCACGCCGGTCAGCACCCCGCACCCGATCAGCGCGGCGGAGGACAGCGGGATGTCCTCGGGTATCCGCACCGCCTGGACGGCCTTCACGACCGTCCGCTCGGCGAAGGCGGAGTTGGAGGCGAACTGGTACACCGCCCGGCCCGCGCGCAGGAAGGGCTTCTGAGGGCGCCCGATCGCCTGCCGGCACATCGTGGGACGCCCCCGGTCGCACTCCGCGCAGGTCCCGCAGCTGGCGAGCGTGGACAGCGCGACGTGGTCCCCCGGCACGACATGGGAGACCCCGGCCCCGACGGCCTCCACCACCCCCGCCCCCTCGTGCCCCAGCACCACCGGCGCCGGGAAGGGGATCGTCCCGTCGATCACCGACAGGTCGCTGTGGCACAGCCCGGCTGCCGAGATCGCCACGAGCACCTCGCCCGGGCCCGGATCGCGTACGTCGAGATCGTCGACGACCTCCGCCCGCTTCCCGTCGAACAGCACGCCTCGCATCACGCCACCACTCCCCTGTCACCTGGGCTGTCTGGGCAGGCCGAGCACGCGCTCGGCGATGATCGTGCGCTGGATCTGGTCCGAGCCGCCGTAGATCGTGTCGGCCCGGGAGAACAGGAACAGGTGCTGTGCGTCGTCGAGTTCGTACGGCGTCGCGGGCGTCCAGTCCGACGGGCCCGCGCTCGCCGCCGCGCCCCGCACCTGCACCGCGAGCTCCCCGAGCCGCTGATGCCAGCCCGCCCACAGCAGCTTGGCCACACTCGGCGCCCCCGGCCCACCGGAACCGCCCAGCGTCCGCAGCGCGTTCCACCGCATGGTCCGCAGCTCCGCCCACAGCCCCACCAGCCGGTCGCGTACGACGGGGTCGTCGGCCGCGCCCGTCTCCACGGCTGTGCGGATCACCCGCCCCAACTCCTCGGCGAAGCCGATCTGCTGGGCGAGCGTGGACACCCCGCGCTCGAAGCCGAGGAGGCTCATCGCGACCCGCCAGCCCTCGCCCACGGCGCCGACGACATGCTCCACGCGCGCGTGCGCCCCGTCGAAGAAGACCTCGTTGAAGTCGCTGGTGCCGGTCATCTGCCGGATCGGCCGGACCTCGATCCGGCCCGGCTGGTCCATGGGGACGAGGAGGAACGTCAGCCCGTGGTGGCGCGCCGACCGGGGGTCGGTGCGGGCGAGGACGAAGCACCAGTCGGCCTCGTGCGCGAGGGAGGTCCAGATCTTCTGGCCGGTGACGCGGTACGTCCGTCCGTCGGGGGCGAGTTCGGCCCGCGTACGGACTCCGGCGAGATCGGAGCCGGCGCCCGGTTCGCTGTAGCCCTGGCACCACAGTTCGGCACCGGCGGCGATCGGGGGCAGGAAGCGGGCCTTCTGCTCCGCCGTGCCGTGCGCCAGCAGGGTGGGCGCGAGGAGGTTCTCCCCGATGTGCCCGGAGCGGGGCGGGGCGGCCGAGCGGGCGTACTCCTCGGCCCAGGCGACCTGCTGGGTGAGGGTGGCGGTGCGGTTGCCGTACCCGCCCTCGGACCAGCCGATCCCGATCCAGCCCGCGGCACCCAGGGTGCGCTCCCAGCCGCGCCGGTCCGGCGCCTTCCCGGCGTGCGACGTCAGCCACGCCCGGGCCTCCGCCCGGAACGCCTCGTCCTGTGCAGTGAACCCGAAGTCCACGGGGTCTCCTCTCCGCCGCGGAGTGTGCGGAACGCGGGGGCGGGAACCACGCGACCAGCCGCGACGAAGCCGCGGCCGCCGCCCGGCCGTCCCCCGGTGTGTCAGGCGTTCGGCCGGCTCCCGTCCGCCGCGGCCCGCCGCATCTCCTCCAACCGCTCCAGCATCGGCATGGGATCCACCCCCACCGTCCCCGGCAGCGCCTCCGCGATACGCGCCGGCGTCCAGGACCCGCCCTCGGCGTACGCGGCCCGCAACTCCCGGGGCTGCGCCCACACCGCGATCTTCGCACCGGCGACCGTGTAGACCTGCCCGGTTATCCCCAGCTCGCGTGCGCGGTCCGACAAAAGGAACATCACCATGGCGGCCACGTCCTCGGGCTCCCCGATCTCCGTCAGCTCCGTCGGCACCCCCGCCGACATCCGGGTGCGGGCCACGGGCGCCACCGCGTTCGCGGTCACCCCGTACTTGTGCAGCCCGAGCGCCGCGCTGCGCACCAGCGAGATGATCCCGCCCTTGGCCGCGCTGTAGTTGGCCTGCGACACCGACCCCTGGTGATTGCCGCTGGTGAAGCCGATGAGGGTGCCGGACCGCTGCGCCCGCATCACCGCCGAAGCCGCCCTGAACACCGTGAAGGTCCCCTTGAGGTGGGTGGCGACGACCGGGTCCCACTCCTCCTCGGACATGTTGAACAGCATCCGCTCACGCAGGATCCCGGCCACGCAGACGACCCCGTCGAGGCGTCCGTACGCCTCCAGGGCGGTGTCCACGACCCGCTGCCCGCCCGCCATCGTGGAGATGTCGTCGGCGACCGCGACGGCCTCTCCGCCCGCCGCCTCGATCTCCTTGACGACGGCCTCGGCGACCTCGCTCGTGGGTGCCGCGCCGTCCACGCCCACCCCGTAGTCGTTGACGACGACCCGGGCGCCCTCGGCCGCCGCCGCGAGCGCCACCGCCCGTCCGATGCCTCGTCCCGCCCCCGTGACGGCGACGGCCTTGCCGGCCAAGAAGTTCCCCACGCCCAGCCCCTTCCCGCAGTTTCCGACGGACGGTTAGATGCCCTGAAGAACGTATCTGACGGTCCGTTAGATTCTATGTCCCGCCGGACGGGCGAGGACAAGCCCCGGGGAGGCACCGGATGGCACTGCCGGAGGAGTTCCACGACATCGCCAAGCGCGTGAACAACTGGGGGCGCTGGGGCACCGGCGACGAGATCGGGACGCTGAACCTGATCAGCGACGAGGTCGTACGGGCCGCGGCCGCCGAGGTCCGCACGGGCCGCCGGGTCCCGCTGGCCCTGCCGCTGCGCGAGGACGGCGTGCAGAGCGGACTGATCCCGGGGCGGGTCAACCCGCTGCACGCCATGGTGCAGATCAACCAGGAGATCTTCGGCCCCGGCACGGTGGCGTGCAGCGACGACGCCGTGACGATGGGCCTGCAGGCGGCCACGCACTGGGACGCGCTGACGCACGTCTCGCACTCGGGGAAGCTCTACAACGGCCGCCCGGCCACCACCATCACCGCCCACGGCGGCGCGGAGTTCAGCGGGATCGACAAGGCGCGGCACGTCGTCTCGCGGGGTGTGCTCCTGGACGTGGCACGCGCGCGTGGTGTCGACCGGCTGGAGGGCGGCCACGCGGTGACCCCGGAGGACCTGGACGCGGCGGAGGAACTGGCCGGCACGCGCGTGCGCGCCGGTGACGTCGTGCTGGTGCGGACCGGGCAGATCCAGCTCTACCTGGCGGGCGACAAGCAGGGGTACGGCTTCCCCTCGCCGGGGCTGTCGATCCGCACCCCGGAGTGGTTCCACGCGCGCGATGTGGCCGCCGTGGCGAACGACACCCTGACCTTCGAGATCTTCCCGCCGGAGATCGAGGACCTGTGGCTGCCCGTGCACGCCCTCGACCTCGTGGAGATGGGGATGCTGCAGGGCCAGAACTGGAATCTCGAAGAGTTGTCCACAGCCTGTGGACAAGCGGGGCGTTACGCGTTCCTGCTGTCGGCGATGCCCGAGCCGTTCGTCGGGGGCACCGGGACCCCGGTGGCTCCCGTGGCGATCCTCTGATCTCCCGGCCTCTGATCTCCCGGCCTCTGATCTCCCGGCCTCCGATCCCCCGGCCCTTGAACCCCCGACCTCCGAACCCCCGGCCCCCGAACCCCCTCCCCGCACCCCCCACACCCACGAGACGCCGGATGGCGGCGCGCCGCTGCCCGCCCCGAGCACGGCACCGCGCGCCGCCATCCAAACCGGCGCGCTCTCCCCGGCTCCCCTCCGGCCCTGAGGGACCTCGCGCCGCGCCACGACCCACACTCGGCAAGGGCTGTCGTCCCCGAAACCCTCGTCGTCCCCTCACGGCGAATCGCTGACCACAAGCGTGATCAAACGGACACGCCGCGTCAACACCCGAACGGGGATTTATTACTTACGCCCCATTTGCAGCGGGCGCGCACAGAAGCACATCAGGGCGCACCGAGGCCGCCCCGGCCGGGCACGACAGCGCTTTCTGCGCCCGTGCACCGCACCTGACGATTCCTCACGTCACACGACCTGGAACGCGAACCCCTCGTACGCCGGCTCCGGGCGCACCGGGGGCTTCGGGTAGACCGGCGCGGGGAAGACCGCACCCTCCCGGCCGCCCGCGTTCCCGAGGTCCGCGCCACTGCCGGCACCACTGCCGTTCCGGTCGCTGCTGCCGCTGCCGCCGCCCCGCGCGCTCGCGCACTCCGCCGCGCCCTCGGCGGGCCCCTCGCAGCGGTCCAGTTCGCACCAGATGCGCTTGCCGCCGCCCTCCACGCTCCAGCCCCAGCGGTCCGCCAGGCAGTCGACGAGGGCCAGACCCCGGCCGCCCGTGGCGTCGTCGCCCACACACCGGGGGACGGGGGCGCGGTCGCTTCCGTCCGCCACCTCCAGACGGACGGTGGCCGCCCCGTCCGCCGCCTCCGGCCCGCCGCCCGGCAGGGACAGCCGCACCACGGCCGGACAGCCGGTGTGCACCACGGCGTTGGTCACCAGTTCGGAGACGAGCAGGATCAACGTCTCCGCGAGCGGCTCGTCGTCCCCTATGCCGGACCCGGCAAGGCGCGAACGGGCCCACCTGCGGGCGCGCCCCACCTCTGCGGGGTCGGGCCGGATCTCCAGCTGCACTTGAAGCACCTGCACCGCTCACACCATCCGAACCGGCGGACACATGGCCGTGCGCCACGCGAGCCACGCGAGCCGCGTGTGCACCATGACGACGGGGGCCACGATCGTAGCCATTTTCTGCATGGCCAGAACAACAGCCAGAGGCAGCGTGACGGAACGTGAATCCCTTACGAGACAGCTTGGTTGACGTACAGTCACCTCAACAAGCGCTTCGGGCATATTCCAGCGCGAAGGAGTACTCGTGCGGCATACTGTGCGAGGCCCACGCCGGGGAGTCGAACAGGCGGGGGCCCGAGGCCCGTCCGCCCTGCGAGCAGCGGCGCACACCGCCGGTTTCGGCGCCGCCCCAGGGGCACCACCGGCACGGCTCGTGCTCGGAACCACTCGCATCCCACAGAAGGTACCGGAGGGTCCCGCCGACTCCGGGCCGTGACGGGTCACGCATCGGACACAACCCGATATCAACGCTCCGTGATTCCGGTATGCCACAATCCGCGACATCCGTACGGCAGTCCGCCCCGCGCCGGGCCGTCATCGCAGGCAGTCGCGTCACCGGCCCTCCGTGGCCGGCAGTTCCGCCGCGAGCAGCTCCTCACTCTCCGTGCCGCCCCCCGCACGCCGGGTGCGCACCCAGGCCCGCTTCAGCAGCAGGTGGACGTCCGCCTCCCAGGTGAACCCCATGCCGCCGTGCACCTGGAGACAGTCGCGGGCGCCGCGCACGGCGGCCTCGTCGGCGAGCAGCCGGGCGGCGGCGATGTCGGCCGGATCGGCGGTGACGGCGGCCGCGTAGACCGCGGCACGGGCCACCTCGACCCGCACCAGCGACTCCGCGCACAGATGCTTGACGGCCTGGAAGGCACCGATCGGCTGCCCGAACTGCTCCCGCGCCCGGGCGTGTTGCACGGCCAGCTCGCACGCGCGCGTGGCGGTGCCGAGCTGCTCGGCGGCGGTGAGGAGGACCGCCACCGGGTCGGCACCCGGGTCGGCCGCCGGGTCGGCCGCCGGGCGGACCGGCACCTGGTGCAGGGGCGTCAGCGGGTCCACCGACCGCAGCGTCACGGCGTCCGAGGCGTTCCCGCGGACCACGTCCGCCTCCGCCAGCCACTCCACGAGGCCGCCGCGGTCGACGGCCGTGACGACGGTCTCCCCCTCGGCCGCGCCCGGCACGTCGCCCGCCGCGAGATGGGTGGCCCCCAGGGGGCCCGGCAGCAGCGCCCGGCCCGCCTCCTCGAACGCCAACACGGCCTCGGGCAGCCCGAGTCCGACCCCGCCGTCCGCCTCCGGCAGCCGGAGCGCGAAGAAGCCCGCCGCGCCCAGCTCCCGCCACAGCGCCCGGTCGAGGCCGGGCCGCTCCACGGCCGCCCGCAGCGCGTCCCGGCCGAAGCGCCGGGCGAGCAGCTCCCGTACCCCCCGCTGCAAGGCCTGCTGGTCGTCGGTCAGTTGGAAGCGCACGCAGATCTCACCGCCCCTTCGGCAGCCCCAGGATCCGTTCCGCCACGATGTTCCGCTGGATCTGCGAGGTCCCGGCCGCGATGGTGTACGACAGCGAGGACAGCCGGTCGAGCACCCAGGGCCGGTCGAGGTCGAGGGCCGCGTCGCCCAGGACCTCGGCGGCCGTGTCGTACAGCTCCTGACGGGCGTGCGAGTACCTCAGTTTGAAGACCGAACCCCCGACGCCGGGTGTCCCGCCGCCCGCGGCCCGGCTCACGTTCCACTGCGTCAGCCGCCACAGCGCCCGGAACTCCGCCTCCAGGCGGCCGAGCCGCCGCCGCAGCGCCGGATCGTCCCAGCGGCCGCTCCGCCGGGCCTCCCGGGCCACTTCGCCGAGCACCCGCCGGCAGGCGACGACCTCGCCCGCGAACGCCGTGCCGCGCTCGAAGGACAGGGTCACCATCGTCACCCGCCAGCCGTCGTTCTCCTCCCCGACCCGGTGGGCGACCGGCACCCGGACCTCGTCGAGGAACACCTCGGCGAACTCGGCGGACCCGGCGAGCGTCCGCAGCGGCCGTACGGTGATCCCCGGGGCGTCCATGGGCATCGCCAGCCAGGTGATGCCCTGGTGTCTGGCGGCCGTCGGATCCGTCCGCACCAACAGCTCGCACCAGTCGGCGACTTCCGCGTGGGAGGTCCAGATCTTGGATCCGCTGACCACGTAGTGGTCTCCGTCGCGCCACGCGCGCGTGCGCAGCGACGCGAGGTCGGAGCCGGCGTCCGGCTCGCTGAAGCCCTGGCACCAGACCTCCTCGCCGCGCAGGATCGGCGGCAGCCAGCGCTCGCGCTGGGCGTCCGTGCCCTCGGCGGCGATCGTCGGACCGGCGTGCAGCAGTCCGACGAAGCCGGCTCCCACATAGGGCGCGCCCGCCCTCTCCGTCTCCTCGAGGAAGATGAGCCGTACGGTCGGGGAGGCGTCCCAGTGCACGTGCGCGTACCCGGCGTCGTACAGCATCCGCTGCCAGCCGAGGTCGAAGGCTCGGCGCCCCGGCCAGTCGTCGGGGGACGGCTTCGGCGGGAGCGCGGGCAGCGTCCTGCCGAGCCAGTCCCGCAGCCGGGCGCGGAACTCGGCGTCCTCGGGGGTGTCCGAGAGGTCCATCAGGCGGCCGGATCCCGGTCGAGAGCCCGCCCGAGACCGCGGTCGAAGTCCAGGTCCAGCATGCGGATCGCGTTGCCCCGCATCAGCTTGTAGACCGTCTCGTCGTCGAGGCCCTTGACGTGGTCGAGGGCCACCTCCTTGGTGTGCGGGAAGGTCGAGTCGACATGCGGGTAGTCGGTCTCGAAGGTGGCGTTGTCGCGGCCGACCGCGTCCAGCGACGCCACCCCGTGCTTGTCGCGGAAGAAGCAGCAGTAGATCTGCCGGTAGTAGTAGGTCGACGGCGGCTCGGGGATCAGGTCCCGCACCCCGCCCCAGGCCCGGTGCTCCTCCCAGACGTCGTCGGCGCGCTCCAGGGCGTACGGGATCCAGCCCATCTGGCCTTCCGAGTAGGCCAGTTTCAGCGCCGGGAACTTCACCAGGACTCCGCTGAACAGGTAGTCCATCATCGAGGCCATGGCGTTGTTGAAGGACAGGGACGCCTGGACGGCGGGGGGCGCGTCGGGTGAGGCGGCCGGCATCTGCGAGCTGCTCCCGATGTGCATGTTGACGACCGTCCCGGTCTCCTCGCAGACCGCGAAGAACGGGTCCCAGTAGCCGGAGTGGATGGACGGCAGACCGAGGTGGGTGGGGATCTCGGAGAAGGTGACCGCGCGCACCCCGCGGGCGGCGTTGCGCCGGATCTCCGCGACCGCCAGGCCGATGTCCCACAGCGGGATCAGGCACAGCGGGATGAGCCGCCCTCCGCTGTCCCCGCACCACTCCTCGACCATCCAGTCGTTGTAGGCGCGCACACAGGCCAGCGCGACCTCCTTGTCGTGCGCCTCGGCGAAGGTCTGGCCGCAGAAGCGGGGGAAGGAGGGGAAGCACAGGGACGCCTCGACGTGGTTGAGGTCCATGTCCGCGAGCCGGGCCCCGGGGTCCCAGCACCCCCGCCGCATCTCCTCCCGGGTGATCCCCTCCAGGGTCATCTCGTCCCGGTCGAAGCCGACGGCGGCGATGTTGCGCTTGTACGGGAACTTCAGGTCCTCGTAGATCCACCAGTCGGTGGGCGGGCCGGCGGGGTCCATGGTGATCTGGTACTTCCCGCCGACGTAGGCCAGCTCGCCGATCCCGGCGGTGAGGGGCTGCGGCCCGCGGTCGCGGTACTTGCGCGGCAGCCAGGTCGCGAAGAGGTGCGCGGGCTCGATCACGTGGTCGTCGACGCTGATGATGCGGGGCAGTTCCGTCATGGGTCCCCTCCGGCCTGGGGTTCGTGAGCCACCGTTTCTGATGGACCGTCAGATAACGCTCCCCTGGAAGGCTAGTCCCGCGACTATGGACCGACAAGCCGACCGGCCCTACGCTCTGCCCACGATCTGACTGTCCGTCAGCTACATGCCCGACATCCGTCAGCCACCGGCAGGGGGCCGCCGTGAACGACATCGCCCATGAGCTGAGCGCGTCCCGCACCCTCTGGGAGCTCCTCGCCCGCCGCGCCGCCCTCACCCCGGACCGCCCGGTCCTGCTCCAGGACGACCGCCGCCTGACCTTCGGCGAGCTGCGCGCGTGGGCCGAACGCGTGGCGGCCGGGCTGTACGACAGGGGGGTGCGCCCCGGCACGGTCGTCGCCTGGCAGCTGCCCACCCGTCCGGAGACGGCCGTGCTGTCCTTCGCGCTGGCCCGCCTGGGCGCGGTGCAGTCGCCGGTCATCCCCTTCTACCGGGACCGCGAGGTCGGCTTCGCGCTGCGCGAGTCCCGGGCGGAGTTCTTCGCGGTGCCGGGCGTGTGGCGGGGCTTCGACTTCGGCGCGATGGCACGGCGGCTGGGCGCCAAGGGCGTCTTCGAGGCCTACGACGACCTCCCCGAGGGCGACCCGCGCGTACTGCCCCCGCCGCCCGCCGAGGGCACCTCGGTCCGCTGGATCTACTGGACCTCGGGCACGACCTCCGACCCCAAGGGCGTGCTGCACACCGACCGTTCCCTCATCGCGGGCGGCTCCTGCCTCGCCCACGCGCTGTGCCTGACCGCGGACGACGTGGGGTCGATGGCGTTCCCGTACGCCCATATCGCCGGCCCCGACTACACGGTGATGCTGCTGCTGTACGGCTTCCCGGCGGTGATGTTCGAGCAGTTCGCGCTGCCGGACGCGCTGGAGGGGTACCGGCGGCACGGGGTGACGGTGGCGGGCGGGTCGACGGCGTTCTACTCGATGTTCCTGGCGGAACAGCGCAAGCGGCCGGGGGTGAAGGTGATTCCCTCGCTGCGGCTGCTCGCGGGCGGCGGGGCGCCCAAGCCGCCGGAGGTCTATCACGCCGTGACCCGCGAGATGGGCGTGCAGCTCACCCACGGCTACGGCATGACCGAGGTCCCGATGATCACCATGGGATCGCCGGACGACACCGCCGAGAACCTCGCGACGACGGAGGGGCGGCCGCCGCGCGGGATGGAGATACGGATCGCGGAGGGCGGGGAGGTGCGGCTGCGCGGGGAGGCCGTGTGCCAGGGCTACCTGGATCCGGCGCAGACGGCGGAGGCCTTCGACGAGGAGGGCTTTCTGCGCACCGGCGACCTGGGGTACCTGACCGCCTCCGGACACCTGGTCCTCACCGGCCGGCTGAAGGACGTGATCATCCGCAAGGGCGAGAACGTGTCGGCGAAGGAGATCGAGGACCTGCTCGCCGCCCATCCGGGAGTCGGGGACGTGGCGGTGATCGGGCTGCCGGACGCCGAGCGCGGGGAACGGGTGTGCGCGGTGGTGGAACGGGCGCCGGGGGCCGGGGAGCCCACCCTGGAGGCGGTGACGTCGTATCTGCGCGCGGCGGGGCTGTCGGTGCACAAGCTGCCGGAGCAGCTGGAGGTGGTGGACGCCCTCCCGCGCAACGAGACGCTGCGGAAGGTGCTGAAGTACAAGCTGCGGGAGCGCTACGCCCGGCCGCCGGCGTGACGCCTACTCGGGCACGGTGAAGTGGCGGGCGAAGGCCGGGACGACGTCCGTCTCGCCGACCCTGCCGTCCCCGTCGGTGTCGAGGGCGGCGGCGATGCCGCGGGCGAGATCCTCCGGGACGCCCAGGACCCGCAGCACGCGCGCGGTGTCCTCGACCGCGGCCAGGCCGTCCCCGTCGCCGTCCGCGACGGCCAGGGCGGCGTGCAGGAAGGGGCGGGCGATCTCGGCGAAGCGGTCGGGGTTGTCGTGCAGGCGCTTGACCGCGCCGCCGACGAACTCGTCCCGGGTGATGCGCTGGTCGCCGTCCCGGTCCGCGATGCCCGCCATGCCCTGCCAGAATGCCTCCGCACCGGCGTACAGCGCCTGTCCCTTGTCGGAGCGGGCCGCCGTGCCGAACTCGGCGAGCAGCGCCTTGGCGGCCGCGCCGAAGTCCTCCCGGTCGATGTAGCCGTTGCCGTCCTGGTCGAAGGCGGCGAACCGGTCGGCGATCCTGCGTTCGTACTCGCTGGTGACCATGTCTCCTCCGGCCGCCTTACGTTCTCGCGTGGGGATGCTTCCGGCAGGGAGCGTACGACGACGACGGCGTTCCGGCAGCCGAAGGATGTCGTCTGTGCCAAGTCCGGGGAAATTTCGGTACAGCGCTGTGGCACAGCCACGGTGTGATCGACTGTCGGCGTGGAGGCAGTGGCGGCGAGCGTCATAGCGGTGCTGGGGACCCTGCTGGGCGCGGGCCTGACCCAGCGGTTCCAGTTGCGGACGGTGGAGCGCACCGAGCGGTTCACCCGCGACGAGAAGCTGCGCCAGGAGCGCATGGACGCCTACGGCTCGTACGCCGGGGCACTGGTGAACTACCGGCGCGCTCTGGTGCACCGCTGGTTCCGCGAGCGCGAGGGCGGCTCCCCCGAGGAGGTCACGGAGAACCGGATGGCGGGCTACCAGCTGCGGTCCGTGGCCCAGGAGGCGCTGTTCCGGGTGCAGATGCTGTCGCCGGACGAGGCACTCGTGCAGCGGGCGTGGCAGGCCCTTCTGGAGATCGACCTGGTGCACAAGGCGGCGGACCGGGAGGCCTTCGACGCGCTCCGGGACGACACCCGTGAGCAGATCAGGGCTTTCGTGTCCGCCGCGAAGGACACGCTCGAACTGCCCTGAGTCCGCCCCGTGCCTCACGCCGAGAGCGGCTCCGGGCCGTCCTCGGCGACGGCCTCCGCGAGGTCGCCGTACACGTCGAAGAGGCGCCGGACGCCGAGCGCGCCCAGGACGCGGTTGACGTGGGAGTCGTCCGCGGCCCCGCGCGCGGGCAGGATCAGGCGCAGCCGGCCCCGGCAGGACCGGATGAGCCGGCGGGCGGCGATGAGCACACCGACGCCGCTGGAGTCGCAGAAATACACCTCGGAGAGGTCCAGGACGAGACGGTGGCGGCCCTCGGCCACCTCGTCGTGCACCCGCTGACGCAGCACCGGCGACGTCATCAGGTCCAGCTCGCCCGACACATGGAGCACGGCCCAACCGCCCCGCTCGCCGCCGGTCACTTTGAAGGCCACCACCACGCCTTTCGCTCGCCGTAAACGGAAGCCGTCCCTTCGCTTCCTTGCAGCGCGGCTGCCCAGCGGCCGTGCCCCGAAACGCCGACGGAAAAACAGAAAACAAGGGGAAGAGGCTTGTTTTCGTCATATCCGGTCCTGTTCGATCCACATCAGTCAGAGATGTGTCGCACTCGATCCGGCTTGGCCGGGAGGAGTCCGGGTAGGCACGGCCCAATACCACCGCCCGGCCGCTCAGGGGCGCACATTGGAACAAAGGGGCGTGCGTTGTCGTACGTGCCGACTACATTCGAGGGGACGGTGGACGCATGCTGGGCAGAGGCACGGGCACGGTGAGGGGGCCGCATGGCGAAGAAGGACGCACCGCCCCGCTGGGACCGCAGGATGCAGCAGCGACTCGCGCGCGGTGAGGCGGCCGCCCTGGGCGAGCTCTACGACCGGTTCGCTTCGCTCGTGCACGGCCTCGCCCACCGCGTGCTCGGAGACGAACACGCGGCCGACCGCGTGACCCGCGAGGTCTTCGCCCACGTCTGGCAGCACCCCGACGCCTACGACCCCCGGCAGAGCCCCCTGCGCACCTGGATCGCCGCGCTGACCCACCGCCTCGCCGTGCAGCGGCTGCGCGCCACCGAGACCGCCGCGCTGGCCGAGGGCGGCCCCGGCTCCACCGAGGAACTGGAGCTGAAGGTGCGCCACGCCTCGGTCGCCGCCCGCGCCGACTACATCGTCCAGGCCATGCCCGCCCCGCTGCGCGCCGCCCTGGAGCTGGCCTACTTCCAGCGCCGCGACTACCGCCAGACCGCCGCCGACCTCGGCGTCACCGAGGACGAGGCCCGCCGCCGGCTCCGCCTCGGCCTGCAACTGCTGTCCACGGCCCACGACGCCCCGTCCCCCGGGGCCCCGCCCGAGTACGGGGGTGCGGCGTGAGCGGCACAGGCCGGTCCGAGG
The DNA here is from genome assembly GCF_042895685.1 of Streptomyces sp. NPDC001381. Lineage (NCBI taxonomy): Bacteria > Bacillati > Actinomycetota > Actinomycetes > Kitasatosporales > Streptomycetaceae > Streptomyces > Streptomyces sp. NPDC001381. The sequence continues at coordinate 227,137 of NZ_JBIAWO010000007.1, forward strand.
CGTTCGACGACAAGGACGAGGAGAACGACGAGAACGAGCAAGGCGGGAAACAGCGGAACGGGTCAGCGGAGATGGCGCACGAGGAGGACCAGGGCAGGGTGGACGGCTCCGGCGGCACCGCCGACCGCGAGGACCACGGCGGGGACGGCGGCGGGGCGGACGGCGGCGGTGTGCCCCCGTCGCCCTCTCCCGACGGCCGGCCCCGCATTCCCCTCCCGCGCGCCTCCGTCGAGGACACCGGGCTGCCGCTGCCCGCGCTGGAGGCGCTCGACGCGGCGGAACCGCTCCGCCTGGAGCACCCTGTGCTGAAGTCCCTGCTGGGCGCGTGGGCGCTGGCCGCCTGCTCGGCCGAGGAGACGGCGGCCGTCGAGGACCACCTCGGCAGCTGCGGCCCCTGCGCGGACGAGGCCCGGCGGCTGCGCGAGGCGGTCGGGCTGCTCCAGCGCCCGGAGAGCCTCGACCTCGACCCCGGTCTGCGCACCCGCGTCCTGGAGGCCTGCCTGGAGCGCCGCCCGCCGCGCATCCCGGTACCGGCGTGGGCGGCCTCGTACGACGCCGAGACCGCGCGGCTGGACGCCCTGCTCCAGGACTTCGGGGACGCCGAGTGGCACGCGCCCGTGCGCCTGCGCTGGTTCCGCGGCGAGGGGGCGGCCACCCGCCGGACCACCGTCGCCGGGGTCATCGCCCATCTCCTCGCGGTGGACGGCCTGATCGCGGCGGCGCTCGGTCTGGAGGACCCGCTGGGCACGGGCGACGACGACAAGGCCGCCGACCGCCTCCGCACCCCCGCCGAGCGCACCGAGGCGTTCTGGGAGGCCTCGCACTTCCCGCCCACCCGCTCGGTGCGCGGCCCCTGGCGCGAACAGACCCACGCGCTCGTGCGCACGGTCTCCTTCACCGGCACCGGCCCCGGCACCCTGCCGGTCTCGTACGGCGACTTCGAGCTGCCCCTGCGGGACGCGATGCTGGACCGGGCGTTCGAGTGCTGGGTGCACGCGGAGGACATCGCGGACGCGGTCGACTACCCGTACGCGCCGCCCGCGCCCCGGCATCTGCGCGGCATGATCGACCTGGCCGCGCGGATGCTGCCGCAGGTCCTCGCCGCGCGCCGGCGCGCGGGGCTGGCCGCCCCCGCGCCGGGCGCCCGCCGTCTGGTGAGCGCCGGCAGCCCCGGCCGCAGTCTGCGCCTGGAGATCGAGGGGGACGGCGGCGGCCAGTGGCTGATCCCCCTGGACTCCCCCGGAGCGGTGGGCTCCGCCGAGCACGAGGTGGCCCATGTGGCGCTGGACGACGTGGAGTTCTGCCGGCTGGCCGCGGGCCATGTGCCGCCGGAGGAGGCGGCGGCCGGGCAGCTGGGCGACCGGGAGGCGATCAGGGACGTGCTGTTCGCGGCGGCGTCGTTGAGCCGGATGTAGGGGCTGGGTGCGGTGCCTGGGCGGGTGCGGGCGGTCGTGGGCCGTGCGCGCAGTTCCCCGCGCCCCTGAAACGCACGTGGGCTGTCAGGGGCGCGGGGAACTGCGCGACCAGCCACAGACCACCCGCACCCGAAACACAACTCTCCGCCGCGCTAGGCGAAAACGACCGTCCGGCGCCCGTTGAGGAGGATGCGCCGCTCCGCGTGCCACTTCACGGCCCGCGCCAGCGCCTGGCACTCCACGTCCCGCCCGACCGCGACCAGCTGGTCCGGGGTGGCGTCGTGCCCCACCCGCTCGACCTCCTGCTCGATGATCGGCCCCTCGTCGAGGTCGGCGGTCACATAGTGCGCCGTCGCGCCGATCAGCTTCACACCCCGCGCATGCGCCTGGTGGTAGGGCTTCGCGCCCTTGAAGCTCGGCAGGAACGAGTGGTGGATGTTGATGATCCGCCCGCTGAGCTGCTTGCACAGGTCGTCGGAGAGCACCTGCATGTACCGCGCCAGGACGACCAGCTCGACGTCGTTCTCCCGCACGATCTCGAGGAGCTTCCCCTCGGCCTCGGCCTTCGTCTCCTTCGTCACCGGGATGTGGTGGAAGGGAATGTCGTACGAGCCCACCAGCTCGGCGAAGTCGGTGTGGTTGGACACCACCGCCGCGATCTCCACCGGCAGCGCGCCGATGCTGGCGCGGAAGAGCAGGTCGTTCAGGCAGTGCCCGAACTTGCTGACCATGAGGACGATGCGCATCTTCTCGTCGGCCCGGTTGATCTGCCAGTCCATGTGGAAGGAGTCGCCGATCGCCGCGAAGCTCGCGCGCAGCTTGTCCACGGTCTGCGGCGACTCGGCCGAGAAGTGGACGCGCATGAAGAACAGTCCCGTGTCGTGGTCGCCGAACTGCTGGCTGTCCTCGATGTTGCAGCCCGTCATGAACAGGTAGCTCGACACGGCGTGCACGATGCCCTGCTTGTCCGGGCAGGAGAGGGTGAGGACGTACTGGTCGGCGGGGGTCGCCGCGGCTCGGGCGGACTGCTCACTCATGCCCCACAGGGTCTCACGTCCCCGCCGGGCGGGCGGAACTCCGTCCGCAGGGCGGACCCGCGCGGGAGCACCGGGCCGACCGAGCGCGGGACCGTCAGGCCGAGCGCGTCATGATCCGCAGGACTTCCAGCGTGCGCGGCGGCGCGTCCGGGTCCTCGCCGTCGGCCACCGCCATCCGCACGTGCGCGTCCCGCGCCGCGTGCACGGCCTCGGGCCAGCCGGCGTGGTCCATGTAGGCGGAGACGGGCGCGTCCGGGCCGACCTGGTGCATGATCCGCAGGACGCGCAGCACGGCGGTGTCGACGAGGGCCGCCTCCTGCGAGTCGCGGAAGATCGTGCCGACGTACTTCTCGGCGGACCAGTTGTCCAGCCAGGTGTCCTCGACCAGACGGTAGACGGCGTCGGTGACGTCGCCGTATCCGTCGAGGCCGGCCAGCCAGACGTTCTGCTGGAAGACCGGGTCGGAGAGCATGTGCAGCGCGGAGCGCACATTGCTGCGCCAGCGCCACCACGGCATGTCGTTGAGTGGCATGCCGCCCATGGTGAACGAGCGACGGCCGCGACGGGAAGAGTTCTCCGAACCTTGCACGGTCATCGATCGTACGTTTTCCCGTCACAGGGGCCTCACGGACCCCTGCAATTCACCCTCACGTCACCGCCCGTTGACCGAGGGTCACTCCCGGGTTAGGGATGTGACGGAATCGTGCTTGTCCATGAGCGGCAGTCGACGCACCTCCACGCGAAGCACCTTCCTCCCCGGGTTTCTCCGCAAGTCGGGCTCCCTCAGAGCCTCCGCCCTCGCGGCCTGTGCGTCACTCACCGCCGGATGCGGGGTCGTCCCCGGTGTCACGGGGGGCTCCGGGGACGACTCGATCGTCGTGATGACCTGGGCGCCCGCGGGCACCGGCGCGACGAACAAGCCCGGCATGCCCGCCTTCGCCCGCGCCTACGCCCGCTGGATCAACGCCGAGGGCGGCATCAACGGCCGTAAGCTCACCGTCCTGACCTGCAACGACCACAACGACGCGGTGTCCGCGGCGGCCTGTGCCCGGCGCGCGGTCAAGGAGCACGCGGTCGCCGTGGTCGGCTCCTACAGCCAGCACTCCGACGCCTTCTTCCCGCATCTGGAGGGCGCCGGCATCCCCTACGTCGGCGGCTACGGCGTCACCAACGCCGAGTTCACCAGCCCGCTGTCCTACCCCGTCAACGGCGGCCAGCCCGCCCTCCTCGCCGGCCTGGGCAAGGTGCTGGCCGACACCTGCGCCGGGCCCGTCGCGCTGGTCCGCCCCGACACCATCGCGGGCGACGTGCTGCCCCCGATGCTCGACGCGGGTCTGAAGGCGGGCGGCCACGGCAGGTCCGCGGACCAGCGGGCGGCGGAGGACGCGACCGAGTACTCCGGGCAGGCCGAGGACGCGCTGAAGGCGGCCGCGAAGGGAACGGCGGGCGACGGGAGGGGCTGCGTGGTGCCCGCGCTGGGCGACCGCAACAGCACCTTCATGGACTCCTTCCGCCGCAGCCGCGCCGACTACCCCGCCGTGCGCACCGGCACCGTGCTGGGCAGCGTCGACCAGACCCTCATCGACGCCAGCGGCGGCCGGTCCGGGCCGTACGAGGGGGCGTACGTCACCGGCTGGTACCCGGTGGCGAGCGACGAACGGTGGGACGGCATGAAGAAGGTGATCAACGAGTCGGCGTTCACCGACACCAGCATCGACCCCGCCGACACCGGCGTGCAGACCACCTGGATCGCCTACGACGTCCTGCGGCAGGCCCTGGAGTCGCTGGGCGACGGCGAGGTGACCGCCAACACGGTGCGCGAGGCCCTGAGCAGCGGCCGGAAGTTCACCACCGGCGGACTCACCCCCACCCTGCTGTGGAAGTTCACCAACCCGCTCGCCGCCATCGGCCTCCCCCGGCTCGTCAACGCCGACGTGACCGTGCAGCAGGTGCGGCAGGGCCGGCTGGTGGCCGCCCGGAAGGGCTTCGTCGACGTGACGGACACCATGGCGGACGCGGACCTGGACTAGGGGGTGTTTCGAAAGTCCTGTGCGGTGCCCGCGGTGTCCGGTGCGGCGAGGGTGCGTGCCGGGCGCCGCGGGTGCTGTGCGGGACTTTCGAAACACCCCCTAGGCCCTGCCCGCCGCCCCGGTCACCCCCGGGGCCGCGGGGGTCACAGCTGGGTGGGCTGGCGCTGCGTCAGGCCGTAGGTCTTGGCGATCGCGTTCCACAGCTGGGCCGCCCGGGTCTTCTGGGCGCTGGCGGTGCCGCTCTCGCGGTTGCCCTGCTGCGTGGAGGCGGTGGTGCGGGCCGTGCCCTTCTTGCAGGCCTTCTTCCTGTTGCCGGCGACCTCGTCGGCCCAGGCCGCGTAGTGGTTGTCGGCGGCCGCGGAGGCCTGCCACGCCTTGGTGAGGGCGCTGGTCAGCGCGGCGTGGTCAGGCAGCTTGTCGACGGCGAGCCCGGACAGCTTCGTCACCAGCTCGGTGCGCTGCCCGGCCGCCGCCCGCAGGTCCGAGGCGGCCTGCGCGAGGTTGTCGCAGGCCTTCACGTTCGCCACCGCGGCGATCACGCTGGCCCGGCTGCTGCCGCTGTCCGCGAGCAGCTTGTCCAGGGCGACCGCCTGCTGCTCGGCCGCGTCGGAGGAGGCCGAGCCTTCCGTCGCGGGCGCGGACGCGGCGACGGTCGTGTTGCCGTCGCCCTGGTCGTCGTCCTCGCCTCCGCCGGCGAGCAGCGCGCCCGCGCCGACGCCGACGACGGCGAGCGCGACACCGATCGCCGCGAACAGCGGGATCCGGGAGCCGGTACGGCCGCCGCGGCCACCGTGGTCGTCGTCACGCGCCGGGGGCGCGTACGACGGCTGCTGGGCGCGCGCGGCGGGTCCCGCGCCGTAGCCCTGCGGGGCGCCTCCGTAGCCCGGGGGCTCCGGCTCGGAGATACGCGGCAGCTGCTGCGTGGCGCCGGCCGGGCCGTCACCGGCCGGGCCGCCGCGGAAGAGGTTCTCGAACCCCGACGGCGGCTGTCTGTCCCCGGACTCCGGGTAGCCCTGCGCGGGCACGGGCGGGATGTACTGGGTGGCCTCGGCGTCGGCGTGCGAGGCGCCCGGCACCGGGCCCGGGTGGTGGTGTCCGCCGGTGCCCAGGAAGTGCGTCGACTCGGCCGGCGCCTCGGGCGGCAGCGCGCCCGGTCCGACCGGCGGGATGTACTGCGTGGCCCCCTCGTCGGCACCGCCCGGCGCGGGGCCGGAGGCGGAGACCGGCGGCAGGAACTGGGTGCGGCCGTCGTCGACCGGCGCCGCCTGGACCGGCGGTATGTACTGGGTGGCCCCCTCGTCGACGGCCGGCGGCAGCGGCACACCGGGCGCGCCCTGGCCGTACGACGGCTGGGGCACGTGGGCTTGCGCGGGGTCCTGGCCGTACGACGGCTGGGGCGCGTGCGCCTGCGCGGGGTCCTGGCCGTACGACGGCTGGGGCGCGTGGGCTTGCGCGGGGTCCTGGCCGTACGACGGCTGCGACACGTGGGCCTGGCCGTACGGCTGCGGGGGCGCCGCCGACGGGGCACCCTCGGGCGGGAGCGGGCCCGCCCCCCACGCGTCCGGCTGCGGGGTGCTCCACTGCTGCTGCGGCCGCTGGTCGGCCGGCAGCGGCCAGCCGCCCTGGTCCTGCTGCTGGGCCTGCGGCTGCTGGTCGGGGCCCCACGGCCCGCCCCAGGTCTGCCCGCCGGCCGGTGCCTGCTGCCCGTACGTCTCAGCCCCGTACGGCCCGGGCTGGGGGTTCGGCTGCTGCGGGGCCGGCCGGGAGCCGCTCGTCGTCATGCCCGGGAGCAGCGGCTCGCCACCGTCCGAGGGCAGCACGATGCCTTCGCGCGCGGGCCGCGCCGAGGGCTCCTCGCCCTGTCCACTCTGCGTCACCGGGACTCCTACGAATGGGGGACTTGCGGAATCGTCGGCTCACGCTACCGGGTCCCCGGAACCCCGTGCCACGCAGCTCAGGACGTGACCTCCCTCCCAGTGACGTCCGCAACACATCCGGAGCGCCGTGCGCGGTGCCGTGGCGCGCGTACGGGATCCGTCCCGTTCCCCGTACGTTCACGCAGCGGCGCCCCGTCCGTTCACGCGGCGGCCTGCAGCTCCAGCCGCGCCCCGAACTCCCTTACCACCGGCTCCTCCTGGTACGGCTCCAGCCGCTGCTGGAGATCGTCCAGGTACTCCGCGCCCCGGTTGGAGCGCAGTGTCTCCAGGAGTTCGACCGCCTTGAGCCCCGTGTGACAGGCCTGTTCGATCTCGCGCTGCTGCACCTGCGCGGTGGCGAGCAGGACGTACCCGATGGCCCTGCGCCGCGCCCTGCTCTCCGGATGCCCGGCCAGGGACTGCTCGGCGCACCGCGCCGCCGCCTCGGCGTGGCCCAGGTCGCGGTGGCAGTGCGCCAACTCGTCGGCCAGATAGGCCTCGTCGAAGTGCGCGATCCACGCCGGATCGTCGCCCGAGGACGGATCGGCGGCCTCCAGCGCGGACAGGGCCCGCCCGGACGCCAGTTGCGCCGCCCGTACGTCGCCCATCAGGGCGTGGCCGCGCGCCTCCGCCGCGAGGAACATCGCCTCCGCACGCGGGGTCACACGCCCCCGCGCGCCCTCCTGCGCCGCCCGCGCCAACTGGGCGATCTCGCGCGGGTTTCCGAGCTGGGCGGCGAGATGGCTCATGGACGCGGCGAGGACGTACCCGCCGTAGCCGCGGTCGCCCGCCGCCTGCGCCAGACGCAGCGCCTGGATGTAGTAGCGCTGGGCCAGGCCCGGTTGGCCGGTGTCGACGGCCATGTAGCCGGCGAGCTCGGTCAACCGGGCCACGGCGGCGAAGAGTTCACGGCCCACCGCCTCCCGGTAGGAGCCGGCCAGCAGCCCCGAGACGACGCTGTTGAGGTAGTGCACGACGACCGGGCGGACATGCCCGCTGCCGTACTGGTGGTCCAGGTCGACCAGCGCCTGGGTCATCGCCTTCACCGCCGCCACGTCGGACGGGCCCACCCGCGGCCCCGCCGAACGCGCCACCTGGGCGTCGGGCGAGGAGATCAGCCAGTCGCGGCTGGGCTCGACCAGCGCCGAGGCGGCGACGGACGAACCGGAGAGGAAGTCGCGCCGGCCCACGTCGCTGCGCCACAGCTCGCAGACCTGCTCGATGGCCCCCAGCACCGTCGGCGAGAACTGGAGACCCACACCGGAGGCGAGGTTCTTGCCGTTGGCCATGCCGATCTCGTCGATCGTGACCGTACGGCCGAGCTTGCGGCCCAGGGCCTCGGCGATGATCGCCGGGGCGCGTCCGCGCGGCTGCTGCCCGCGCAGCCAGCGGGCCACGGATGTCTTGTCGTAGCGCAGGTCGAGACCGTGCTCGGCACCGCACATGTTGACGCGGCGGGCGAGCCCGGCGTTCGAGCACCCCGCCTCCTGGATGAGCGCCTGCAGCCGTTCGTTCGGCTGCCGCGCGACTAGAGGCCTTGCGGCCATGGGCACTACCCCCTGTGGTGTTCCGCACCGAAGAGTTCCGGCCGAGAAGATCGATGCCCCGGGAACAGAGCGAAAATGCGAGGCATGTGCGGATTGCCGAGTATTGCCGGGTTACCGGCGGAAGCCCGCCCCCCGTCGGTGGCTACCCGCTCCCGCGCCCGTTCCTGCCGCGCGCCCCCGTCCGTGCACCCGTGCGCCCCGAACGCCGAATCGATGCTCCTCCCCCGCGCACAGGGGCGGGCGTAACCCCCGGTGACCGCTAGAGTTGTGCTCATCGTGGAAGAGACCATCGCGGGCGCCGAAGCCACTCATATCCCGAAGCAGCGCGGGGAATCGCTGCTCGAGACCGCTGTTCGCTACGCCGAGGAACGTCACTGGGACGTCGTCCCCGGCACCTGGCTCGAAGCCGTCGGCGGGGTGCAGCACTGCTCCTGCGGCGACGCGGTGTGCACGGCGCCCGGGGCGCATCCGGCGCGGCCGGACTGGGCGGCCCAGGCGACGGGCAGTGCGACCGTCGCGCGCCGGATGTGGCAGAAGCAGCCGGCCGCGTCGATCCTGCTGCCCACCGGGCGCACCTTCGACGCGATCTCCGTCCCGGAGACGGCCGGGTTCCTCGCGCTCGCGCGGATGGAACGGATGGAACTGACGCTCGGGCCGGTGACCTTGACGCCCGACCGGCGGATGCGGTTCTTCGTGCTGCCGGGTGCGTCGGCCAAGGTGCCCGAGCTGGTACGCAAGCTGGGCTGGTCGCCGGCCGCGCTCGATCTCGTGACGCTGGGCGAGGGGGCGTATGTCGCCGCGCCGCCCACGCGGTTCGGCTCCCGGGGTGCCGTGCAGTGGGCCTGCCGGCCCACCGCCGCGAACCGGTGGCTGCCGGACGCGGAGGAGCTGATCTCGCCGCTCGCCTATGCGTGCGGCCGGGACCGGTAGCCCCACCGGGGCCCCTTCCCCGCCGTAGGGTTCGGGCATGACGTCCGTGCGTGTACGTGATCTCTGGAAGCGGTTCGGGCAGCAGGTGGCCGTTGCCGGGATCGATCTCGATCTGCCCGCCGGGAAGTTCATCGGGCTCGTGGGGCCCAATGGAGCCGGGAAGACCACGACCCTCTCCATGGTGACCGGGTTGCTGCGGCCCGATCAGGGGTCCGTCGAGGTGGTGGGGCACGACGTGTGGCGCGACCCCGTCGAGGTGAAGGCGCGGATCGGGGTGCTGCCGGAGGGGCTGCGGCTGTTCGAGCGGCTCTCGGGGCGGGAACTGCTCGGGTACAGCGGGCGGTTGCGCGGGCTGCCGGGTGCCGAGGTCGACCGGCGGGCCACGCAGTTGCTCGACGTCCTCGATCTCGCCGGGGCTCAGCACAAGCTCGTCGTCGACTACTCGACCGGTATGCGGAAGAAGATCGGGCTCGCCTCCGCGCTCCTCCACAATCCCGAGATCCTCTTCCTCGACGAGCCGTTCGAAGGCGTCGATCCCGTCTCCGCGCAGACCATCCGCGGGGTGCTGGAGCGGTACACCGCCTCCGGCGCCACCGTCGTCTTCTCCTCCCATGTGATGGAACTCGTCGAGTCGCTGTGCGACTGGGTGGCCGTGATGGCGGCGGGGCGCATCCGGGCCCACGGGCCGCTGGAGGAGGTGCGCGGGTCGGCTCCCTCGCTGCAGCGGGCGTTCCTGGAACTCGTCGGCGCGCAGGGGCGGGACACGGGATCGGATCTCGACTGGCTGGGCGGCGGGACGGCCCGGTGAGCGGGGTGACCTCCGCGCCGGGGCTCGTCTCCGTCGTCGTACGGCTGAAGCTCTCGCTGCTGCGGAACGGGCTCCGGCAGTCCGGCGGGCGGCGGGCCGCGTACGCCGCCTCGGCCGGGTTCACGCTGCTGTTCGCGGCGCTCCAGCTGACCGGGCTGATCGCGCTGCGGGGGCACGCGCACGCCGAGTCGGTCGTGGTGCTGCTGGTGGCGGTGCTGGGGCTGGGGTGGGCGGTGATGCCGCTGTTCTTCCCCGGCGGGGACGAGACGCTGGATCCGACCCGGCTGGTGATGCTGCCGCTGCGGCCCCGGCCGCTGGTGCGGGCGCTGCTGGCGGCCTCGCTGGTGGGGATCGGGCCGCTGTTCACGATGCTGATGCTGGTGGGGTCGGTGGTCGCGGTGGCCCACGGGGCGGCGGCGTACGTCGTCGCGGTCGTCGCCGTGGTCCTGGGGCTGCTCGTGTGCGTGGCGCTCGCGCGGGCCGTCGCCACCGCCAACGTCCGGCTGCTGACCAGTCGGCGCGGGCGCGATCTGGCGGTGCTGAGCGGGCTGGTCATCGCGGTGGGCGCGCAGGTCGTCAACTTCGGCGCACAGCGGCTGGGCACGACCGGGCTCGGGCAGCTGGATCCGGTGGCGGACGTGCTGCGGTGGCTGCCGCCGGCCTCGGCGGTGGGCGCGGTGGACTCGGTGAGCGAGGGGGCGTACGCCGTCGCGGCCGCGCAGCTCGCGCTCAGCGCCGGGGCGCTGGCGGGGCTCGTCGGCGTGTGGGCGCGGAGTCTGACCCGGCTGATGACCTCGCCGGACGGATCGACGCTGCGGACCGCCGAGCGGGACACGCCGGACCGGCGCGGCGCGGCGGGGTGGACGCGGCTGCTGCCGGGCGGACGCACCGGCACCGTCATGGAACGCGGCCTGCGCTACGTCTGGCGCGACCCCAAGACCAAGGCGGCCTGGGTGACGTCGCTGGCGATCGGGCTGATCGTGCCCGTGTTCAACGCGCTGCAGGGCACCGGCTCGCCCTACTTCGCCTGCTTCGCCGCCGGGATGCTCGGCATCCAGATGTACAACCAGTTCGGGCAGGACACCTCGGCGTTCTGGATGGTCGCGATGACGATCTCCTCGTCCCGGGACGCCTACGTCGAACTGCGCGCGCGTGCGCTCGCGCTGCTGGTGATCGCCCTGCCGTACGCGACGCTGGTGACCGTGGTGACCACCGCGCTGCTCGGGGACTGGCCGAAGCTGCCGGAGGTGCTGGGGCTGTCGCTGGCGCTGCTCGGCGCGATGCTGACGACCGGCGCCTGGACGTCGGCCCGCTTCCCCTACTCGATACCGCAGGAGGGCTACAAGAACGTCGCCCCCGGACAGACCGGGCTCGCCTGGATCTCGGTCGTCGGCGGGATGGTCTCGGCGGCTCTGCTGTGCGCGCCCGTGATCGCGCTGACGATCTGGCTGAACGTCAGCGCGGACGGCGACGCCTGGAGTTGGCTGCTGCTGCCGGGGGGCGCGGCGTACGGCACGGCGCTCACCCTGCTGGGGCTGCGCCTGGCGGCGCCGAGGGTGGCGGAGCGCCTGCCGGAGATCCTGACGGCGGTGAGCAAGGGCTGAGGCGACCTCCGGCGTACGGCGCCGGCGGGCGGGCCGGCGCACGAGGAGGCGCCCGCCCCTACCGCGCGAGCACCCCGTCGAGGAACGGCTCGATCGCCGCACGCCATCCCTCGGGCTGGTCGTAGTGCACGAGATGTCCCGCGTCGGCCACCTCCGCGTACTCGCCGAGCGGCAGCACCCGCACCATCTCCTGGGCCTCGGCCCGCCCCAGCTCGCCGTCGAGGCCACGGACGACGAGGGCCGGGCAGCGGACCTGGGTCAGCTCCTCCCAGTGGGCGTCGTAGACCCAGGTCTCGCGGGACTTCAGCATCTGCTCGGGTTCGAAGACGGGCCGCCAGCCGTCGGGGGACTCCTGCATCACCTCGGCGTAGAACGCGCCGCGGGAGGGGTTCGGGCGCTCCACCCAGGGGTCGTCCTCGCCGAACCACTTGCGGACGTCGGCGAGGGTGGCGAAGGGGAGGGGCCAGGACTTGAACCAGTCGGCCCACTCGCGCTGCGAGGCCGAGCCGAGCGCGGAGGCCCGCATGTCGCAGATGACCACCCCGCGCACCAGGTCGGGGCGTTTCGCGGCGAGCTGCCAGGCGGTGAGGGCTCCCATGGCGTGGCCGATGAGGACCGCCGGGGCCAGGCCGAGCTGTTCGAGGGCTGCCTCCGCGTCCTCGACGTACGCCTCGCGGGTGAAGGCGGCCTCGGGGGGCTTCTCGCTCTGGCCGTGGCCGCGCTGGTCGAGGGCGACCGCGCGATGCCGCTCGGAGAGCCAGCGGGCGGTGGAGGCCCAGTGCGAGGCCCGGCCCATCAGCCCGTGCAGTAACAGGACGCCGGAGGTCCGCTCGGGCCCGGACCCGGGCGGGGCGAGCCCGTCCCGCCCGCCGGTGGACTGGGCCGGGATCACGGCGTCCGTCCCGCTCCTGGGCGGGTCGCCCTTGGGAGGGTCGCCGAACTCCCAGGCCGCCAGGCGTACGCCGCCCGCCCCGGTCACGTCGATGCGTCGCGCCATGGATCCTGGCACCCCCCTAGCCGTCGTACCGCTGTGCTGCCGATGCCTCAGTGCTGTCGTCTCTCACCCGCAGGCTATCGAATGCCCTTTCGAGAAACGCACTCTCCGCGACCAACACCCCTCGTTCGAGTGACCCCCCTCCAGGAATGATCGCCGTCGGCGGGGGGAGATCTTCAACGGGAGGCGGACCGCTCGGGGAAACCGGTCCGACGGGAACGACCCTGAGAGCTCGGGGCTCCGGGTCGTGACAGGGGAGGACAGGCCCCGGTGCCACACGGCACCGGGGCTCTCCACTGTTCTGCGGCACACCATCCCCGCCCCCTCAGGTCATATGCCTCACGCGACAGCGTGGCACGGGAAGCGCCGACGCGCTGCCGTTCGACACAGGGAATCTGCGATTCGACGAGATCGACAGGGCGCCACAACTTCCCCATGGCTCCCAGGAGTTGAACATTGCTCAGCCTTTGCGGCGAGCCCGGCGGCCGACACCGCCGGCCGGAGCCCGGCGCCCGGCGGAGCTCAGCGCTTGGCGACGAACACGTGGGACGCCACGTCCGACTCCAGCTCCGCGGCCTCACCACCGCTGCCGACCAGCACACCGCCCGCCGACTCCGTCACGCTCACCACCGAACCGGGCTGCACGCCCGCCCGGCGCAGCGTGTACATCAGCTGGGCGTCCGTCTGGATCGGCTCGCCGATACGGCGCACCACGACCGTCTTGCCCTCCAGCCCCGGCGCGAGCTCGGCCAGCGAGACCATGCCCTCGTCCAGGAACGGATCGGCGCCGTCCTTCTCGCCCAGCTCCTCCAGACCGGGGATCGGGTTGCCGTACGGCGACTCGGTGGGGTGACGCAGCAGCTCCAGGACGCGGCGCTCCACGGCCTCGCTCATCACGTGCTCCCAGCGGCACGCCTCGGCGTGCACCTGCTCCCACTCCAGGCCGATCACATCGACGAGCAGACACTCGGCCAGGCGGTGCTTGCGCATCACGCGGGTGGCCAGTCTGCGGCCCTCGTCCGTCAGCTCCAGGTGGCGGTCGCTGGCCACCGCGACCAGACCGTCGCGCTCCATCCGCGCCACCGTCTGGCTCACCGTCGGCCCGCTCTGGTCGAGCCGCTCGGCGATACGGGCGCGCATGGGGACCACACCTTCCTCCTCCAGCTCGAGGATGGTGCGGAGATACATCTCCGTGGTGTCGATCAGTCCGGACATTCGTGTGCCCCTCGATTGGATCTGCCGGAGGCTCGACGGCTCTCCGGCGCGTGCGCTGGCCCTGGCTTCAATTCTGCCGGATACCACTGACAACCGTGCCGCGCCATGGAAACGAGGGGGTCGCACCACGCCTCGCGGCCCCGCGGTCGGCCGTATTGACACCGCACTGGTCCAGACCGCACGGTGATCCGCGACACGGACACCTCCGGCCACGGCGAAGGAGCCCCCTCGGATGAGCGACCGCAGCGACCACCAGCTCGCCGCCCGGTTCTTCGACGCCGCGATCGGCCTGCTGCGGCGGGTCCGCGACGAGGAGACCGAGGCCGTGGAGGCCGCCGGCGCCCTCCTCGCCGACACCGTGGCCGCCGGCGGCCGCCTCTTCGCCTTCGGCGCCGGCCACTCCTCGCTCGCCGCCCAGGACATCGTCTACCGCGCGGGCGGCCTCGCCCTGATGAACCTCCTCGCCGTCCCCGGTGCCGTCGGCGTCGACGTCGTGCCCGCCACCCTGGGCTCCGCCCTGGAACGCGTCGACGGCCTCGCGAGCGCCGTCCTCGACACCTCCCCGATCCGCGCGGGCGACGCCCTGGTGATCATCTCGCTGTCCGGCCGCAACGCCCTGCCCGTGGAGATGGCCCTCCACGCGCGCGACCTCGGCGTGAAGGTCATCGGCGTGACCTCGGTGGCCTACGCCGCGCAGACGAAGCCCCGGCACGCCTCGGGCACCTTCCTCAAGGACCACTGCGACGTCGTACTGGACTCGAAGATCGCCGTCGGCGACGCCGAACTCACCCTCGACAGCGTCCCGGCGCCCTTCGCCCCCGCCTCCACGGTCGTCACCTCGGCCCTTCTCCAGGCCGTCATGGCCACGGCGGCCGGCTCCCTCGCCGACCGCGGCATCGAGCCCCCGCTGCTGCGCTCCGGCAACGTCGACGGCGGCCACGACTGGAACGGGCGCGTGATGGAGGAGTACGGCGACCGGATCTTCTACCGGCGCTGACCGGGGCCCCGCGGGTCCCGCGTCAGGCGTCCTCGTCCCGCTCCAGCAGGTCGGCCAGATCCAGCGCCGCCGCCATGCGCCCGGCGACGTCCTCGGCGTACGTGGCGTCGGAACGCTCGAAGGAACTGCGGCCGGCACCACGCAGAAACGTCACCACACCCAGCGTGCGGCCCCGGCTGCGCAGCACCGCGCACAACGCGTGCACGGTGTCCTCCGGCCACTGCCGCGCCCGCGCCCACTCCCGCGCCTCCTCCGCCGCCACGCTCCCCGCGCCGGCCCGCACCGAACCCGCCCGCGCGACGCACTGCAGCGCCGGATGGCCCTCGCCGTAACGGACGGGCAGACCGGCGTGCCCGGTCAGCGCGCTGGGGCCGGGACCGCCGGACGGGGTGGCCGCCACCCGGACCAGCCGCAGCGGCCCGCCCGTCGGTTCCCCGTCGGCCGCCGCGCCACCCGCGACCCGGTCGATCAGGGCATGGTCGGCGAACCCGGCGAGCGCGAAGTCGAGGTGGACGGTGGCCGCCTCGGCGGGATCCTCGCACTCGGCCGCCGCGCGGGCGGCCCGGTGCAGCTGGTTGGTGCGGAACCGCAGCAGGGCCGCCTCCTGCTCGCCCTGCTTGGCCTCCGTGACGTCCTGGAACAGCCAGCCGACACCCAGCGGCACCGGCTCCTCCGCGAGCGGCGAGGCCAGCCGCAGAAAGCCACTGCGCCAGCAGCGCCGCCGCTCGCCCTCCGGGGTGCGCACCCCCACCCACATCTCCGCGGGGGCCGGCGGGGCCCCCTCGGCGAGGACGTGCGTCAGCGCGTTCTCCAGCTCCTCCACGCCCCGGGTCAGCAGCTCGCCCAGCGGACGTCCCAGCACCGCCGTGCGCCCCGTCCCCAGGGCGCGGGCCGCATGCGCGTTCACCACGGCGGGACGCAGATCGGCGTCGACCAGGACGACACCCCAGGACGCGTCGTCGAAGAGGGCCTCGCTCAGGGCGATGGAACGCTCCAGGTCGATCTGCGCGTGCACCTCGCTGAAGGCGCAGTACAGGCCGGCCGGCTTGCCGTCGGGCCCCGGGACGGCGGCGGACTGGGTCCGCACCAGCACCCGGCCCCCGTTCTTGGTCAGCAGCGCGAACTCGTGCACCTGACGGCCCGGCGCGTGCATCGCGGCCATCAGCCGGCTCTCGACCTCCTCCGCGTCCGCCTCGCGCACCGCCCAGCCCGCGAAGCCCTGCCGGCCGACGGCCTCCGCCGCGCTCCAGCCGAGGATGCGCTCGGCCTCCCGGTTCCAGTGGGTGACGACCCCGTCGGCGTCGAAGGCGCACAGGGCCGCGTCCATGCCGTCGAGCAGCGCGGCGAGAAGGTCCGCGCCGTCGGGGCCGTCCGGCCGCTCGGGCTCGTCCGGCCCCAGCTCGTCGGTGGTCCCACTACGCCGGGAAGCACTCACCTGGACCCCCTGCAGGTTCGCTCACGTGCCCTCATTCAACTCGAACGTGACGCAGCCCACATACGGTTCCCGCAAGATTGCAGGGGAATCGTTGTACGGCCGCCGTCAGGCCGGAACGGGCATCAGCCGCAGGTCGACCCATTCCGCCGTCTCCCCGTCCAGCACGTACCGCTCGACCTCGGTGAACCCCCGCGCGCGGGCGAACCGCAACCCGTCCTCGTTGACGGCCAGCACACACGTCTCGACCGCCCGGGCACCCAGGGCCCGCGCCTGCGCGAGGACGTGCTCGTAGAGCGCCGTCCCGTACCCCCGCCGCCGGAACCCCGGCAGCACCCGCGCGATGACCGTCACCACCGCGTCCTCGCCCTGCGGCGGCCGCACGGTCGCACAGCCGACCAGGACGTCACCGGCGTACGCGTTCTCCAGCCGGTTGCGCCCCGCCCGCGCCCGCACCTCGTCGAGGGACAGCGCGGCCGGCGGCACGATCACATTGTGGACGTGCCGCCACTGCTCCAGCGCGGCGTCGCCCACGGCCTGCTCCACACGAAGATCGGTCACGGCAGCAGCGAACCGTTCCGCCATGCGCGCGTCAACCTGTTTGCGCCCGTCCCGAGCCACGCCGCGCGTCCACCTCGATCTCGATCCTCATCCGGGGATCGGCGAGCCCGCACACCACCATGGTCGCCGCGGGCCGCGCCCCGCCGAACGCCCGCCGCAGCACCGGCCAGCAGGGCTCGAAGTCCTCCCGCCGCGGCAGCAGGTACCGCACCCGCACCACGTCCGCGACGTCGCACCCCGCCTCCGCGAGCGCCGCCCCGATGTTCCGCACGCACTGCTCGGCCTGTTCGACGACGCCGTCCGGGAGGGTCATGGACGCGTAGTCGTACCCGGTGGTCCCGGACACGTACACCCGGTCCCCGTCGACCACGGCCCGGGCATAGCCGATCTGCTCCTCGAACGTGGAGCCGCTGAGAATCACACGCCGCTCGGTCATGGCCGGAACGGTAGAAGGAGCCGCGGCCATACGTCCAATAGCCGTACGCCGCCCCTTTGATATCCCTGGAGATATGAAGCCCCCGGAGCCCGCGCACCTGCCTCCCCTCGCCCAGCTGCACGCCTTCGCGGTCCTCGCCGAGGAACTGCACTTCGGCCGGGCCGCCTCCCGCCTCGGCATCGCCCAGCCGCCGCTGAGCCAGCAGATCCGCCGGCTGGAGGACCGGGTCGGACACGCCCTGTTCGACCGCTCCCCCGCCGGCGTCACCCTCACCCCCGCCGGACGGGAACTCCTCCCCGCCGCCCGGCGCACCCTCACCGGCCTGTCCGACGGTCTCGCCGCCGCCCGGGCCGCCGGGGACGGCCGCACCGGCCGGCTGCGCGTCGGATTCGCCGCCTCCCTCGCCCTGACCGTCCTGCCGGACCTCCTGCGCACCCACCGCGACCGCCTCCCCGGCGTCCACCTCGACCTCCGCGAGATGACGACGGCCCCCCAGCTGACCGCCCTGCGCGACGGCGGAATCGACGTGGGCCTCCTGCGCGAACCCCCGTCCCACGACCCCGGCCTGTCCTTCCGCACGCTCCTGACGGAACCCTTCGTGGCCGTCCTCCCGGCCGCCCACCCCCTGGCCGCGAGGACGACGGTCCCCCTCGCCGCCCTCGCCGACGCCCCCTTCGTCCTCCTCCCCCGCGAGGCCGGCCCCGGCCTCCACGACCGCATCACCGCCCTGTGCGCCACGGCCGGCTTCACCCCGCGCGTCGCCCAGGAAGCCGTCGAGTGGCTCACGGTCTGCGCCCTCGTGGAATCCGGTCTGGGCATCTCCCTCGCCCCCACAAGCATCCGCCGCATCGCCCTGGAGGGCATCGCGCACCGCCCCCTGGAGCCGTCCACGGCGCGTACGGCCGTCGCCGTCGCCTGGCGCACGGACGACGGGAACCCCCTGGTGAGCGGGCTGCTCACGACGCTCACGGCCGCGCCGGCGACCGGAACGTGACGTCCGATCGCCGCCAGCGGCGCCCGTCCGCCTCGGGCAACGTGGCCGGTGGCCCGCACACCTGACCGCGGGTCCTCCGTCCACTCCTGCGAAAGGCCTGCGCATGCACGTCGTCCCCGGGCTCAAGGTCCTGTACTTCGGCACTCCGGTCGTGCTGATCAGTTCGCTCAACGAGGACGGCAGCGCGAACCTGGCGCCCATGTCGTCCGCGTGGTGGCTCGGCCAGGACTGCATGCTCGGCCTCGGCAACAGCGGCCAGACCACGGCGAACCTGCTCCGCGAGCGCGAGTGCGTGCTCAACCTGCCCTCGTCGGCGATGGTCGACGCCGTGGACCGGATCGCGCTCACCACGGGGAAGGCCACCGTCCCCGGCCACAAGGCGGGACAGGGCTACCGGTACGAGCCCGACAAGTTCGCCGCCGCCGGGCTGACCCGGCAGGCGTCCGAGCTGGTCCGCCCGCCCCGGGTCGCGGAATGCCCCGTCCAGCTGGAATGCCGGCTCGTCGCGGCCCACCCCTTCGGCAGTCCCACGCCCTACGCCACCGCGTTTCAGGTCGAGGTCCTGCGCACCCATGTCGAGGAGGACCTGCTGATCCCCGGGACGCACCACATGGACCCGCTGGGCTGGGACCCGCTGATCATGAAGTTCTGCGAGTTCTTCGGCGGCGGCCGCAATGTCCACCCGTCACGGCTCGCCGAGGGCTGGGACATGCCGCACCGACTCCGCCCGGCGCCGGCATCCCGGAAAAACACTTGAGCGACCGGGGACGACTTCTTAAGGTGGCTGGTACTTCGGAAAGGAGGTGGTTCGGCAGATGTATGGATACCGGACGGAAGAGGTGGCTGCGGGCTAGCGGCTCGCCACCACACTCAGTGCGGTGCCGGACCGGCGTGCGCGCGATGCACGCAGCCGGCCAATCCCACGCAGTCACCCGACCCGCGAGTCGCCGGTACGTCCGGCCGGCCCCCTCCCGGAGGAGGACCAGACTCGCGGGTCGCCTGCGTTCCCGCGCCCCCTCGTGTCCCCTAGTGGGCGATGTCCTCGTAGCCCTCGATCTCCTGCGGGCCCCGTGAGCCGGGGCCGATGTAGCGGGCGGAGGGGCGGACGAGGCGGCCGGTGCGCTTCTGTTCGAGGATGTGGGCCGACCAGCCGGCCGTGCGGGCGCAGGTGAACATCGAGGTGAACATGTGGGCCGGGACCTCGGCGAAGTCCAGGACGATGGCGGCCCAGAACTCGACGTTCGTCGCGAGGACGCGGTCGGGGCGGCGGGCGTGGAGTTCGGCGAGGGCGGCCTTCTCGAGGGCTTCGGCGATCTCGAAGCGGGGGGCGCCCAGTTCACGGGCGGTGCGGCGCAGGACGCGGGCGCGGGGGTCCTCGGCGCGGTAGACGCGGTGGCCGAAGCCCATGAGGCGTTCGCCCTTGTCGAGGGCCTGCTTGACGTAGGCCTCGGCGTCGCCGGTGCGCTCGATCTCCTCGATCATGCCGAGGACGCGGGAGGGGGCGCCGCCGTGGAGGGGGCCGGACATGGCTCCCACGGCACCGGAGAGCGCGGCGGCGACGTCGGCGCCGGTGGAGGCGATGACGCGGGCGGTGAAGGTGGAGGCGTTCATGCCGTGCTCGGCCGCCGAGGTCCAGTAGGCGTCGACCGCCGCCACGTGCTTGGGGTCGGGTTCGCCGCGCCAGCGGATCATGAAGCGTTCCACGACGGACTGGGCCTTGTCGATCTCACGCTGCGGGACCATGGGCCGGCCCTGGCCGCGAGCGGACTGGGCGACGTAGGAGAGGGCCATCACGGCGGCGCGGGCGAGGTCGTCGCGGGCCTGCTCGGCATCGATGTCGAGGAGCGGTTTGAGGCCCCAGACGGGGGCGAGCATGGCGAGTGCGGACTGGACGTCGACGCGGATGTCGCCGGAGTGGACGGGGATGGGGAAGGGCTCGGCGGGCGGCAGGCCGGGGTTGAAGGCGCCGTCGACGAGCAGGCCCCAGACGTTGCCGAACGAGACGTGGCCGACCAGGTCCTCGATGTCGACGCCCCGGTATCGCAGGGCGCCGCCTTCCTTGTCCGGTTCGGCGATCTCCGTCTCGAACGCGACGACTCCTTCGAGTCCGGGTACGAAGTCGGACATCGGGCGGCTCCTCGTGATGTGTGCGACGCATGGCGCCGGTGGATCCGCGGTCCTGTGCGGTTCGGTGTGCGGACTCGCGGTCGTGGGCGGTCACCCCACTGATGCCCCGTGCGGTCGACCGTCACCCAACCGGGAAGGGCCTGGGGTGGCATCTGCACCATATCCCCGGGTGTCACCGTTGGGGAGGGGTTGCGGCACTGAGTGCCACCTCTCACGCGGAGTGCTTCCATGCGGCAGGATGACCATGTGACCGACGCAGACGACGTCTACTCCGGCCCTGTGCCCGATCCCGCGGCCATGCGCAAGCAGTACCGCGTGGAGGGGCTCGACGAGGCCGATCTGGCCGCCACGCCCGTGGAGCAGTTCGCCCGCTGGTTCAAGGAGGCGGCCATCGAGGCCCATCTCTTCGAGCCGAACGCCATGGTGGTCTCCACCGCGGACGCGGAGGGCCGGCCCAGTTCCCGCACGGTGCTGCTGAAGCAGTTCGACGAGCGGGGTTTCGTCTTCTACACCAACTACGACTCCCGCAAGGCCCGGGACCTCGCCGAGAACCCGTACGTGTCGCTGCTGTTCCCGTGGCATCCGATGGCGCGCCAGGTCGTCGTGCGGGGCGTGGCCCGGCGTACGGGGCGGGACGAGACGGCCGCGTACTTCCGCACCCGGCCGCACGGCTCGCAGCTCGGTGCCTGGGCCAGTGCCCAGTCGGCGGTCGTCGCGGGGCGCGCCGAGCTGGACGCCTCCTATGCCGAACTGGTGGCGCGGTATCCGGAGGGCGAGCAGGTGCCGGTGCCGCCGCACTGGGGCGGTTTCCGGGTGGCGCCGGAGTCGGTGGAGTTCTGGCAGGGCCGGGAGAACCGGCTGCACGACCGGCTGCGGTACGTCGCGGAGGCGGACGGGAGCTGGCGGGTGGAGCGGCTCAATCCGTGACGGACCGCGGCGCGGTGGTCCTCAGTCGCGCCCCGCGTCCAGCACGGTGTCCAGCAGTCCCGCCCACTGGGCCACGACCCGCTCGCGGCGGCCGGCGTCATCGGTGAGCAGGTTGGCGAGGCCGAGGCCGCGGGCCATGTCGAGGAGGCCCTGGACGGTCTCGCGGACGCCGGGGACGGACTCGTCGGCGCCGAGGAGCTCCACGGCTATGCGGTGGGTCTCGCGGCCCACGCGGGCTTCCAGTTCGGTGACCCGGGGGCGGAGCGGTTCTTCGTTGGAGGCGGCGACCCACAGGTGGAGGGCGGCCCGGAAGAGGGGCCCGGTGTAGAGGTCGACGAGGGCGGAGACGACCGCGTGGCGTTCGGCGGCCCCTTCGGGGAAGAGGGCGCGCAGTGCGGTGGAGCGTTCCTCGGCGACGTACTCGACGGCCGCGGTGAAGAGGTCTTCGCGGGTGGGGAAGTGGTGCTGGGCCGCGCCCCGGGAGACACCCGCGCGTTCGGCGACGACGGAGACCGTGGAGCCCGCCCAGCCGTGTTCGGCGAGGCAGGCCACGGCGGCTTCCAGGAGCCGCTGCCGGGTGGCCCGGCTGCGGTCCTGCTTGGGGGCGCGGTCGCCGGGGACACGGTCGACCGAGGTCACAGCACCCATGCGGGATCCCGTCGTTCTAGGAAGGCGGTCATGCCCTCGCGCGCCTGGGCGGAGGAGAACAGCCGGGCCGAGAGCGCGGTGAGGTCGGCCGCGTCCCGGTCGAATGTCTCCAGCACCCTAGCCGTGAGCAGCCGTTTCGTCTCGGCCAGGCCCTGGGGGGCGGATCGGCGCAGACCGTCGAGGACTGGGGCGAGGACGGCGTCGACGTCCTCGCCGGTGGCGGTCAGCAGGCCGATGCGGGCCGCTTCGGGGGCGAGGAAGCGTTCGCCGGTGAGGTAGTAGCGGGACAGGGCGCGCGGATCGGTGCGCGGGAGGAGCGGGAGGGAGATCACGGCGGGTGCCACCCCGATCCGCACCTCGGTGAAGGCGAAGGTGGAGTCGGTGGAGGCGGCCGTGATGTCGCAGGCGGCCAGGAGGCCGAGGCCGCCGGCGCGGACGTGGCCGGTGACGCGGGCGAGGACCGGTTTGGGCAGCTCCACGATCTGCCGCAGCAGGCCGGTGAAGGCGTCGGGGCCGGGCGGGTCGCGCAGGTCGGCGCCCGCGCAGAAGGTGCCGCCGGTGTGGGTGAGCAGGACCGCGCGGACCTCGGTGTCCTCGGCGCAGTCGGTGAGCGCGTCGGCCAGTTGCCCGACGAGGGCCGCCGAGAGGGCGTTGCGGGTGTCGACCGCGTCGAGGCTGAGGGTTTCGACGCCCCGGGTGCGGGTCCGTCCGATGAGGGTCACGGCGCCTCCCTCAGCCGGCGGCGGAGGATCTTCCCGGAGGCCGCCCGGGGGACGGCGTCGACGAAGGTGACGCGGCGGACGCGTTTGTAGGGGGCGACGCGTTCGGCGACGTACATGGCGATCTCCCCTTCGGAGAGGCCGGGGGCGCCGGGCTGGCGGACGACGAAGGCGTGCGGGACTTCGTTGCCGTCGTCGTCGTAGACGCCGATGACGGCGGCGTCGGCGACGGCCGGGTGGGTGAGCAGAAGGGCCTCGAGTTCGGCGGGGGCGACCTGGAAGCCCTTGTACTTGATGAGTTCCTTGACGCGGTCGACGACGAAGAGCCAGCCGTCCTCGTCGACGCGGCCGACGTCGCCGGTGTGCAGCCAGCCGTCGCCGTCGATCATGGCGGCGGTGGCGTCGGGGCGGCCGAGGTAGCCCTTCATGACCTGCGGTCCGCGGATGAGGATCTCGCCCTCCTCTCCCACGCCGAGGTCCTTGCCGGGGTCGGTGAGGGAGACGATGCGCATCTCGGTGCCGGCGACGAGTTTGCCGACGGTGCCGGCGGGGGCGTCGCGCATGGCGTCGAGGGGGACGACGTGGGTGCCCGGGGAGAGTTCCGTCATGCCGTAGGCCTGGCCGACGGGGGGCAGGTTCAGGCGGTCGGCGCAGGCGGCGGCGAGGTCGGCGTCCAGGGGGGCGGCCGCGCTGATGACGTACTTCAGGGACGACAGGTCGTACTGGGCGACCGCCGGGTGTTTGGCGAGCGCGAGGACGATCGGCGGGGCCACGTAGAGGCCGGTGATGCGGTGGGTCTGGATGGCCGCGAGGAAGGTCTCCAGGTCGAAGCGGGGCAGGACGACGACGGTGGCGCCCTGGCGCAGGGGCGCGTTCATGAGGGCGGTGAGGCCGTAGATGTGGAAGAAGGGCAGGACGGCGAGGATGCGGTCGCCGGGGCCGGCCGTGATCGCCGGGTCGAGCTGGGCGAGGTTGGTGGCGATCTGCCGGTGGGTGAGCATCACGCCCTTGGGGACGCCGGTGGTGCCGGAGGAGTACGGCAGGGCGGCCACGTCCTGCGCCGGGTCGATGTCCACCTGTGGCTCGGGGGCGGCCGAGGCGAGCATGTCGATCAGGGAGCGGTGCCCGGGGGCGCTGTCGCAGACGAAGATCTCCTGGACGCCGCCCGCGAGTTCCGCGGCCCGCAGGGCGGTCCGCAGGAACGGTGAGACGGTGACGATCCAGCGGGCCTGCGCGTCGGCGAGCTGCTTGGCGAACTCCTCGGCGGTGGCGAGCGGGTGGACGGTGGTGACGGAGGCGCCCGCGCGGGTGGCCGCGTAGAAGGCGAGCGGGAAGGCGACGGTGTTGGGGCTGTGGAGGGCGAGGACGTCGCCCTTGCGGACGCCGGCCTCGGCGAGGGCGGCGGCGACGCGCCGGTGGAACCGGTCCACCTGTTCGTACGTGAGCGTGGTGCCGTCCGTGCCGTCGATCAGCGCGGGCTGCTCGCCGAACTCCGCCGCGTGGCCGAGGACGGCGTCGTGGATGGGAAGGTCCACGGGTGGGACGTCTGCGTACTCGCTGCGGAACATCGGTTCCTCCAAGGCGTCGGCCTAGTACGACTTGGGCAGGCCCAGGGTCTGGTGGGAGACGTAGTTGAGAATCATCTCCCGGCTCACGGGGGCGATACGAGCCACGCGCGAGGCCGTGATCAACCGGGCGATCCCGAACTCGCTCGTGAGGCCGTTGCCCCCGAGGGTCTGCACCGCTTGGTCTACGGCCCGCACGCAGGCTTCCCCCGCGGCGTATTTGGCCATGTTGGCGGCCTCGCCGGCGCCCACGTCGTCCCCCGCGTCGTACAGGTGGGCCGCCTTCTGCATCATCAGGCGGGCCAGTTCGAGCTCGATGTGCGACTGGGCGAGGGGGTGGGCGATGGCCTGGTGGGCGCCGATGGGGGCGTTCCAGACGGTGCGCTCACGCGCGTACGCGACGGCCTTCGTGAGGGCCTGGCGGCCCATGCCGATCGCGAAGGCGGCCGTCATGATCCGCTCGGGGTTCAGGCCGGCGAACAGTTGCAGCAGGCCCGCGTCCTCGTCGCCGACGAGCGCCTCCGCGGGCAGCCGCACGTCGTCCAGGACCAGCTCGAACTGCCTTTCCGCGCCGTGCAGTTCCATGTCGATGGGCCGGCGGGAGAAGCCTTCGGCGTCGCGCGGGACGATGAACAGGCAGGGCTTGAGGCGGCCGGTGCGGGCGTCCTCGGTGCGGCCGACGATGAGGGTGGCGTCGGCGATGTCGACACCGGAGACGAAGACCTTGCGGCCGGTGAGCAGCCAGTCCGTGCCGTCACGACGGGCGGTGGTGGTGATGCGGTGGCTGTTGGAGCCGGCGTCCGGCTCGGTGATCCCGAACGCCATCATGCGGGAGCCGTCCGCCAGTGCGGGGAGCCACTCCCGTTTCTGGGCCTCGGTGCCGAAGCGGGTGATCACCGTGCCGCAGATGGCGGGGGAGACGATCATCATCAGGAGGGGGTTGCCGGCCGCGCCCATCTCTTCGAGGACCAGGGAGAGTTCGGTGATGCCGCCACCGCCCCCTCCGTAGGCTTCCGGGAGGTTGACGCCGATGTAGCCGAGTGTGGCCGCGGCCTGCCAGAGGCCCTCGGTGTCGGTGTGCGTCCTGGCGAAGGACGCGACCGCCTTGCGGAGTTGCTTGTGCTCGTCGGACTCGATGAGAGAGGTCACTGTGGCTCCTTCGGGTGCGGGTTCGTCCTGGCGGGTCGCGCTCACGCGGCGGAGCCGCCTGTCGATGCGGCCTCGCGTCCCTGAGGCCGGCTGCTCTCCACCACGGCCAGGAGGGTGCCGACCTCCACTTGCTGTCCTTGCCCCACGTGCAGCTCCGTGAGGGTCCCCGCCGCCGGGGCCGAAATGACGTGTTGCATCTTCATCGCTTCGAGCCAGAGCAGCGGTTCACCGGCGCGGACACTCGATCCGGTGATGAGACCCTCCGCGAGCTTGACGACGGTGCCGGGCATCGGGGCCAGCAGGGAGCCCGGGGCGTGCTGGGCCTCGGGGTCGGGGAAGCGGGGAAGGGCGGTGAGGGTCGTGGTGTTGACGTGGACCTGGTCGCCGTAGCGGGCGACCTCGAAGCGGCGCCGTACGCCGTCGATCTCCAGGACGACGAGGGCGGGATCGGCGTGCACGACCTGGACGCCCTCGGCCGTCAGGCCGGTCCGCCCGTAGGTGTACCCGACCTCGGTCTCCTCGCCCGCGACCGCGTACCGCTTCGTGTGCGGCTGTGACGGGAGGTTGCGCCAGCCGCCGAGGCCCAGGCGGGAGCCGGCGCGCGTCGCGTCCGCGAGGGCCGCGGCGAGCGGGGCGTACGGGTCGGGGGCGGCGGCGGTGAGGTCGGTCAGGTGGCGGTCGTAGAAGCCGGTGTCCATGCGGGCGGAGGTGAACTCCTCGTGGCGCAGGGAGCGGACCAGCAGGTCGCGGTTGGTGACCGGGCCGTGCAGGGTGGCGCGTTCCAGTGCCCCGGCGAGGGTGCGGATCGCCTCGGCGCGGGTGGGGGCGTGGGCGACGACCTTCGCGAGCATGGGGTCGTAGTGGACGCCGATCTCGTCGCCGTCGGCGTAGCCGGTGTCCAGCCGGACGCCCTCCGGGACGGCCAGGCGGTGCAGGGTGCCGGTCTGCGGGGTCCAGTCGGTCGCGGGGTCCTCGGCGTAGAGGCGGGCCTCGACGGCGTGGCCCCGCGCGGGCGGCGGCTCGGGGGCGAGGGCGGCGCCCTCCGCCACACGGATCTGTTCGGCGACCAGGTCCAGGCCGAAGACGGCCTCGGTGACGGGGTGTTCGACCTGGAGGCGGGTGTTCATCTCCAGGAAGTGCGCGCGGCCGTCGGCGACGAGGAACTCGACGGTGCCCGCGCCGACGTAGGCGACGGAGCGTGCCGCGCGCACGGCCAGCGTGCGCAGTTCGTCCCGGAGCCGGGCGGACAGCGCGGGCGCCGGTGCCTCCTCGACGACCTTCTGGTGGCGGCGCTGGAGTGAGCAGTCGCGGGTGCCGAGCGGCCACACGGTGCCGTGGGTGTCGGCGAGGATCTGGACCTCGACGTGGCGGCCGTGCTCCAGGTAGGGCTCGACGAAGACCTCGCCGTCGCCGAAGGCGCTCGCCGCCTCGGCGCGCGCGCCGTCCAGCGCGGCCTTCAGGTCCTCCAGGCGGCGCACGACGCGCATCCCGCGCCCGCCGCCGCCGGCGGCGGCCTTCACCAGAACCGGCAGATCCGCTTCCGTCACCGCGTCCGCGGGCAGCGGCGCGAGCCCCATGAGCTCCTTGGCGCGGGTCTTGGAGGCCATGGCCTCGACGGCCTCGGGCGGTGGCCCGATCCAGACCAGCCCGGCGTCCTGGACGGCGCGGGCGAAGCCGGCGTTCTCGGAGAGGAAGCCGTAGCCGGGGTGCACGGCGTCCGCGCCCGCGGTGACGGCGGCCTTCACCACCAGGTCGGCGCGCAGATAGGTGTCCGCGGGCGCCGCGCCCGGCAGCCGGACCGCCATGTCGGCCACGCGTGTGTGGAGGGCGTCGGCGTCGGCGTCCGAGTGCACGGCGACCGTCCGGATGCCCAGCTCTTGGCAGGTGCGGAAGATCCGGCAGGCGATCTCGCCCCGGTTGGCGACGAGCAGAGTACCGATCACGTGATCCCTCACATCCGGAAGACGCCGAAGCCGCCGCGCGCACCCTCGTACGGCGCGGTGTGGATGGCGGACAGGCACAGTCCCAGGACCGTGCGGGTGTCGCGCGGGTCGATGACGCCGTCGTCGTACAGCCGTCCGGACAGGAACATCGGCAGCGACTCGGACTCGATCTGCTGCTCCACCAGGGCGCGCAGGGCGGCGTCGGCGTCCTCGTCGTAGGGCTGTCCCTTGGCGACCGCGGACTGCCGGGCGACGATCGAGAGCACGCCAGCCAGTTGCTGGGGCCCCATCACGGCCGACTTGGCGCTCGGCCAGGCGAACAGGAAGCGGGGGTCGTAGGCGCGCCCGCACATGCCGTAGTGCCCGGCCCCGTACGAGGCGCCCATCAGCACCGACAGATGCGGTACACGGCTGTTGCTCACCGCGTTGATCATCATCGCGCCGTGTTTGATGATGCCGCCCTGCTCGTACTCCTTGCCGACCATGTAGCCGGTGGTGTTGTGCAGGAAGAGCAGCGGGATGTCGCGCTGGTTGGCGAGCTGGATGAACTGGGCGGCCTTCTGGGACTCCGCGCTGAACAGGACGCCCTGGGCGTTGGCCAGGATGCCGACCGGGTAGCCGTGCAGGGTGGCCCATCCGGTCGCCAGGCTGGTGCCGTAGAGGGGCTTGAACTCGTCGAAGTCGGAGCCGTCGACGATCCGGGCGATCACCTCGCGCGGGTCGAACGGCGTCTTCAGATCGCCCGGGACGATCCCGAGGAGCTCCTCCTCGTCGTACGCGGGGGGCGCGGCCGGCCCCGGGTCCGGGTGGGCCTTGCGATGGTTGAGGCGGGCGACCACGCGGCGGGCCTGGCGCAGGGCGTCCGCCTCGTCGACGGCGAAGTAGTCGGCGAGACCGGACACGCGCGCGTGCATCTCCGCGCCGCCGAGCGACTCGTCGTCGCTCTCCTCGCCGGTGGCCATCTTCACCAGGGGCGGCCCGCCCAGGAAGACCTTCGCCCGCTCCTTGACCATGATCACGTGGTCGGACATGCCGGGGACGTAGGCGCCGCCCGCCGTGGAGTTGCCGAAGACGACGGCGACGGTCGGGATGCCGGCCGCCGACAGCCGTGTCAGGTCCCGGAAGATGGCCCCTCCGGGGATGAAGATCTCCTTCTGCGAGGGCAGGTCGGCGCCCCCCGACTCGACCAGGCTGATGCAGGGCAGCCGGTTGGCGAGGGCGATGTCGTTCGCCCGCAGGGCCTTCTTCAGCGACCAGGGGTTGCTGGCGCCGCCGCGCACGGTCGGGTCGTTGGCGGTGATCAGGCACTCCACGCCCGCCACGACCCCGATCCCGGTGACGAGCGAGGCGCCGACCGTGTAGTCGCTCCCCCAGGCGGCCAGCGGCGACAGCTCCAGGAAGGGGGTGTCCGGGTCGAGGAGCAGCTCGATGCGCTCGCGGGCGAGCAGCTTGCCGCGCCCCCGGTGCCGTTCGACGTACTTCGGGCCGCCGCCGGCGAGGGCCTTCGCATGCTCGGCGTCCAGGTCGGCGAGCTTGGCCAGCATGGCCTCGCGCGCGGCGCGGTAGTCCGGTCCCCGGGTGTCCAGGGCGGAGGTGATGACCGTCAAAGCAGGGCCTCCGGGATGTCCAGGTGACGGGAGCGCAGCCATTCGCCGAGCGCCTTGGCCTGCGGATCGAAGCGGTGCTGGGCGGCGACCCCGGCGCCGAGGATGCCCTCGACGACGAAGTTCAGGGCGCGCAGGCCGGGCAGCACATGCCGGGTCACGGTCAGCTCGCGGCTCTCCGGGACGAGCCGGCGGAACCGCTCCACGGTCAGGGTGTGCGCGAGCCACCGCCACGCCTCGTCGGTACGGACCCAGACCCCGACGTTGGCGTCCCCGCCCTTGTCCCCGCTGCGGGCCCCGGCGACCAGCCCGAGGGGGGCTCTGCGCACGGGTCCCGGCGGCAGGGCCGGGGGCAGGGGCGGCTGCGGCACCTCGTCGAGTACGCGGGTGTCCGCGGCCGGCGCCACGGGGACGCGGCGCCCGTCGTCGAGGACGGCCAGGTGCTCGACCTCGCCCTGGGGGAGGTACGCGGCCTCGAAGACGCCGTAGGGGGATCCCTTGCCGGGCGGGGCGAGGACGTGGAAGCCGGGGTAGCTCGCCAGCGCCAGTTCCACGGCCGCCGCGCTCAACGCTTTTCCCACCACGCCCTCTTCGGCATCGCGCACCACGAGCCGGAGCAGGGCGGCGGCCTCCTCCTCGCGGTCGGCGTCGGGCCGGTCGGTCCGTACGAGTTCCCAACGGACCTCGGCAGGCGGGGACTTGGCGAGCGCCTCCGTCATCTGGCCGCGCACCAGTTCCGCCTTGGCCTCGATGTCGAGGCCGGTGAGCACGAAGACGACCTCGTTGCGGAAGCCGCCGAGCCGGCTGCGCCCCACCTTGAGGGTGGGCGGCGGGGCCTCCCCGCGCACTCCCGTGATCCGCACCCGGTCGGGTCCGTCCTGGGCGAGCCGTACGGTGTCCAGCCGGGCGGTGACGTCGGGCCCGGCGTACCGGGCGGCGCCCGTCTCGTACAGCAGCTGGGCGGTGACCGTGCCGACATCGACGAAGCCGCCCGTGCCGGGGTGTTTCGTGATGACGCAGCTGCCGTCCTCGTACAGCTCGGCGAGCGGGAAGCCGGGCCGGCGGACGTCCCGGGGGCCCTCCCGGAAGAAGGCGTAGTTGCCGCCGGTGGCCTGTGCCCCGCACTCCAGGACGTGCCCGGCGACGACGGCTCCCGCGAGCCGGTCGTACTCGCCGGGCCCCCAGCCGAAATGCGCGGCGGCGGGCCCGGTGACCAGGGCCGCGTCCGTCACCCGCCCGGTGACGACGACGTCGGCGCCCTCCCGCAGGCAGGCGGCGATGCCGAAGCCGCCGAGGTAGGCGTGGGCGGTGAGGCTGCCGGGGTGGCGGCCGGTGAGGTCGTCGCCCTCGACGTGCGCGACGCGTACGGGGACGCCGAGCCGGTCCGCCAGCTTCCGGACGGCGTCGGCGAGGCCGGCGGGGTTGAGCCCGCCGGCGTTGGTGACGATCCGCACGCCCCGTTCCCGGGCGAGTCCCAGGCACTCCTCCAGCTGCTTCAGGAACGTGCGGGCGTACCCGGCGGACGGGTCCTTCAGCCGGTCGCGGCCGAGGATCAGCATGGTGAGTTCGGCGAGGTAGTCACCCGTGAGGACGTCGAGTCCGCCGCCGGTGAGCATCTCGCGCATCGCGTCGAAGCGGTCGCCGTAGAAGCCGGAGGCGTTGCCGATGCGCAGCGCGGTCACTCGGCGGCCTCCCTGGGAGCGCGGCCGGTGCCGGGCGGGCCCGCGAAGGCCTGGGCGATGTCCAGCCAGCGGTCGGCGTCCGGGCCGACGGCCTCCAGGGCGAGGTCGGCGCGGTGGGCGCGCTGGGTGACGAGGAGGCAGAAGTCGAGGGCGGGGCCGGTGACGCGGTCCGTGGCGTCCTCGGGACCGTACGTCCACGACTCGCCGGAGGGGCCGGTGAGTTCCACCCGGAACTCCTCGAACGGCGCGGGCAGTCCGTGCACGTGGAAGGCGAAGTCACGGGTGCGGACGCCGAGGCGGGCGATGTGCCGCAGCCGGCCGGTGGGCGCGGGCACCACGCCCAGGGCGTCGGCCACGTCCCGGCTGTGGGCCCAGGTCTCCATGAGACGCGCGGTGGCCATGGAGGCGGCGGCCATGGGCGGGCCGTACCAGGGGAAACGCGCCCCGGGGGGTGCCGCGCGCAGGGCGTCCTGAAGTGCCTCGCGCCCGGCCCGCCAGTCCGCGAGCAGCTGCGCGGGCGGCTTACCGGCCCCCTCCTCGGCACCGTTGTCCACGAAGTCCCCGGGGGCGGCCAGCGCCTTCTCGACCTCACGGGCGAAGGCGTCCTGATCGGTCACGGCGAGCACGGAGGAGCGGTCGGTCCAGGCGAGGTGCGCGATCTGGTGGGCGACGGTCCAGCCGGGCGCGGGGGTCGGCAGCCTCCACTGCTCGGGCGTCAACTCGGCCACGAGGCGGTCGAGTTCGTCGCTTTCGGCACGCAGATCGTCGAGCACGGGCGTCGGGTCGGCCATGGGGTGGAGCATGGCAGGCCCCCCAGAAACAATCAAGCATGCTTGCATGAATTTCTGCCCCGCCCTGCGGCCGGGGAAGCGGGGGGCGGGTTCACGGCGCGGGCGGGGGCCGGCGGGCACGGCGGCCCGTGTCGGTGGGGCGGGGCGGCCCGTGTCGGTGGGGCGGGGCGGCCCGTGTCGGTCGGGTGGGGCGGCTCGTGTCGGTGGGGTGGGGCGGCCCGTGTCGGTCGGGTGGGGTGCGGCGGGCCGGGGGCGGGTGGTGTCGGTCAGGCGTCCGGGGGTGTCGGGTTTCCCCGGCCCACCTGGGTCCGCACGGCGCCCATGCTCGCCGCGATCACCAGGCCGATCGCGGCCGCCTCCAGCGGCGACAGGGCCTGTCCGAGGATCAGGAAGCCGGCGGTGGCGGCGAGGGCCGGTTCGAGGCTCATGAGGATCGCGAAGGTGGAGGCGGGCAGGCGGCGCAGGGCGAGGAGTTCGAGGGTGTACGGGAGGACGGAGGAGAGCATCGCCACCGCCGCTCCCAGACCGAGCGTCACCGGGTCCGCCAGCTTCGCGCCCGACTCCGCGAGGCCCAGGGGAAGGAAGAGCAGCGCGCCGACCGCCATGGCCAGGGCGAGCCCGTCGGCCTGGGGGAAGCGGCGGCCCGTGCGGGCGCTGAACACGATGTACGCCGCCCACATGGCGCCCGCGCCCAGCGCGAAGGCGACCCCCGCCGGGTCGAGATCCCCGAAGCCTCCGCCGCCGAGCAGGAAGACGCCCGTGAGCGCCAGGGCGGCCCAGACCAGGTTCAGCGCACGGCGCGAGGCGAGGACCGACAGGGTCAGCGGGCCGAGCACCTCCAGGGTCACCGCCAGACCCAACGGGATGCGGGCGACGGCCTGGTAGAAGAGGCCGTTCATCGCTGCCATGGAGACGCCGAAGACGATCACCGTCCCCCAGTCCGTCCGGGAGTGGCCGCG
The DNA here is from genome assembly GCF_042895685.1 of Streptomyces sp. NPDC001381. Classification (NCBI taxonomy): domain Bacteria; kingdom Bacillati; phylum Actinomycetota; class Actinomycetes; order Kitasatosporales; family Streptomycetaceae; genus Streptomyces; species Streptomyces sp. NPDC001381. The sequence continues at coordinate 259,167 of NZ_JBIAWO010000007.1, forward strand.
CAGCCGGGGGCGGCAGACGACGAGCAGGACGACCGCCGCCACGAGCAACCGCAGCGCCACGACGCCCAGCGCCCCAGCCCTCGGCATCAGCGTCACCGCCAGCGCGCCTCCGAACTGCACCGAGACGCCCCCGGCGAGCACCAGGCCGACGGGGCCGAGGGAGCCGAAGCGGCCGGAGGCGCCCTGCGGGGCGGAGGCGACGACGGGGGCCGCGGTGGCGGCTTCTGGGGTGGTCACGGGCGGTCCAGGGGTTCATTCGTCCATCACGGTGAACTTTCGAGTCCACAGTAATGGACCTCGTCAGGTGTGTGAACCCGTTATGCCGCTGTCTCGGGCTGTGAGACGTCAGATGCCGGACGCCCAGTACGCCTCGTCACGGAACAGGGGACGGCCGTCGGCGAGGGTCGTGGGGACCGCTTCGTACGGCCCGTGGGCTCCCGGCGCCCCGTATTCCGGGTGGGCCGCCGCCCAGGGCCGGGCGTCGGGCGTGTACCCGTACCCGTCGCCGTACCCGTACGTCTCGCCGTACCCGTTCGCGCCGCCATACGCGTTCGCGTCGCCGTGTCCCGTCGCGTCGCCGTACCCGTTCGCGTACGCCACCTGCACGGGCGGTTCCACGAACAGCGGCAGCCGCAGCTCGCCCGTGTCCATGACCGCGTTGTTCTGGGAGCGGTGCAGACGGGCGTAGGCGCCGCCCCTCGCCAGCAGTTCCTCGTGCCGGCCCGTCTCCACGATCCGTCCCGCGTCGACGACCAGGATGCGGTCGGCGTCGGGAGCGAGGTTGAGGTCGTGCGTGATCATGATGGTCGTACGGCCGGTCATCAGGCGCCGCAGGGGCTTCACGATCCGCCGGGCCGCGATCGCGTCCAGCCCCGTCGTCGGCTCGTCGAGGACCAGGACCGGCGCGTCCCGCAGGATCGCCCGGGCGATCGCGAGGCGCTGGAGCTGGCCGCCGGACAGCCGCGCCGAGCCCGGGTCGATCCTCGTGTCGTAGCCCTCGGGCAGCTTGACGACGAAGTCGTGGGCGTCGGCCGCCCGCGCCGCCTCCTCGATCGCCTGGTCGCTCGCGCCGGGCCGCCCGCAGGCGATGTTCGCGCGGACGGTGTCGTGCAGGACGAGCGTCTCCTGGGGCAGCAGGGTCACGTACTCGCGCAGCCGTGCCAGCGGGAAGTCCCGCACGGGCACGCCGTCCAGCAGCACCTCGCCCGCGTCGGGATCGTAGAACCGCAGCAGCAGCTTCGACACCGTGGACTTGCCGGCGCCGCTCGGCCCGGTGATGATCACCAGCTCGCCCGGGCGGACGGTGAAGGTCAGTCCCTCCAGGGCCGTACGGTCCGCGCCGGGGTAGCGGAAGGAGACGTGCCGCACCTCGACCGTGCCGTCCGGGCGGCCGGGGACCTCGGCGCCGCGCCGGGGGTCCGTCACCGACGGCCGTACGTCCAGGATCTCGATCAGCCGCTCCGCCCCCGCCGTCGCCGCCGTGATCGTCAGGCCCAGCTGGGCGAGCCCCCGCACCGGCGGGTACAGGTAGCCGAGGAAGGCCGCGAAGGCGAGCAGCTGACCGAGGGTCATCCGCCCGGTGGAGATCTCCCAGGCACCGATGCCGATCACCGCGAGGACGCACACCGTCTCGATGACCTGCACGAGTTGCTCGTAGGCCTCGTTCAGGCGGGTCGCGCGGACGGACGCGCGGAACCAGGAGCTCGCCTCCTCGCCGAGCCTGCGGCGCTCGGCGTCCCGCCGGTCGTACGCCTGCGTCAGCACGATGTTGCCGAGGGACTCCTCGACCACCGAGGTGATCGCGCCGTCGGCGACCCGGCCCTCCCGGGAGACGTCCTTGATGGAGCCGGAGAAACGGCGGGCGGCCAGCCAGAAGAGGGGGGCGAGGACGAAGGTGGCGGCGGCCAGGTCCCAGCGCAGCCAGAAGGCGGCGGCCGCGTAGAACAACGCGCTGAAGGCCGCCGAGGCGGCGCCGACCAGGCCCGAGACCACCATCGTCTCGATGGCCTCCACGTCACTCGTCAGCCGGGACAGCAGGTCGCCCTGACGGTGGCGCTGGAAGAAGTGCGGAGGCAACTGCTGCACATGGTCGAAGACGTGCTCGCGCAGCCGCATCACGAAGCGTTCGGTCGCCCAGGCCGCCAGGGAGTTGCCGGCGTAGGCGACGACCGCACCGGCCACGGCGACCCCCAGCCACTTCACCGCGGGTGTCCAGAACGCGGCGAGCGAGCCCTCCCGGAGGGCGTTGTCGGTGAGGTCGCCGAAGAGCAGGATCGCCTCGGTCTCGGCGAGCGCGGCGAGGATCGTGCACACCCAGACGACCATCAGCCATTTCCTGAGGCCCTTGGTCAGCGGCCAGAAACGGCGGAACGCAATTCGGGCGGGAATGGTGGGGGTGTCGTATTCGGATTCGTACCCGGAATCGCCGTCCTCGAGTTCGCCGCCCATTTCCCAACCACTCCCTTCCGCTCCGACTCTCCCTCTTTTCGAGGGCGAAGGGGCCGACGGTGCACCATCGGCCCCTTTTCAGCATGACAGCGAGGGATCAGCCGTCCTGGCGGGGAACCGGCGGCTGGGGCTGGTGCTTCTTCTTCGCCTTCGGCTTCGGCGGCGGCGGGAGCTGCTTCGACTTGGGCTTGGGGGGCAGCGGGGCAAGCTTCTTGAAGCTCATTCCAACTCCTTGCGGGGATTGCGCTGTGCTTTCGTCGTTTCGGGCTTTCCGCGTCCGGCTCCCGACATCGAGAAACTTACACGCTTCTCATCTCCGCGAACGGCAAAAAGAGCAAAGGAGCGCTGTGAATACCCTTGGAGTAGCTGGCAATTGCTTGAGCGAGCCGCGGAACCCGGGCGGCCCTCACCCGGGCGTCATCCCCGCTCCCCCGCCGGCCCGTCCACCGCCCCGTTGTTCCCCAGCCCGTCCGCCAGCACCTCCGCCAGGTGGCGACCCCGCACCCCCGCCAGCTGCTCCAGCTGCGTGCGGCAGGAGAAGCCGTCCGCGAGCACGGCCGCGTCCGGCGGAGCGCTCCGCACGGCGGGCAGCAGCTGCTCCTCCGCGCACGCCACCGACACCTCGAAGTGCCCTTCCTCGAAGCCGAAGTCGCCCGCGAGGCCGCAGCAGCCGCCGCTGAGCTCCCCGGTGAGACCGGCGGCCTCGCGCAGCCGCCGGTCGGGCGCGTCGCCGAGCACGGCGTGCTGGTGACAGTGCGTCTGGCCGGCCACGGGACGGTCCAGGCGCGGCGGGACCCAGTCCGGGGCGTGCCGCTCCAGCGTCTCCGCGAAGGTCAGCACCCGCCCCGCGAGCCGCCGCGCGCGCGGGTCGTCGGGCAGCAGCCCGGGCAGGTCGGTGCGCAGGGCGGCGGCACAGCTCGGCTCCAGGACGACGACCGGTGCGGCCGTCTCCAGCACCGGTTCCATCAGGTCGAGGGTCCGGCGCAGCACCGCGCGCGCGTGGTCGAGCTGGCCGGTGGAGACGTACGTCAGCCCGCAGCAGACCCGGTCGCGGCGCGCGGTCAGCAGCGCCGCCGCGCTCCTCGTCCGCCCGTCGCCCACCGGCCGCCCGCGCATCCGCAGGGTCGGCGGCAGCACGACCCGCAGCCCGGCCGCCTCCAGCACCCGTACGGCCGCCCGGCCGACCGAGGGCGAGAAGTGCTCGGTGAAGGTGTCGGGCCACAGGACGACCGGCTCACCCCCTCCACCGGCGCGCGCGGGCCGCCGCCGCCACCAGCGGCTGAACGTCTCCCCGGCCAGCCGGGGGATCGCCCGCTCCCCCGCGATCCCGCCGGCCCGCTTCACCGCCCACGCCAGGGGCCGCACGCGCGCGAGGGCGTTCACGAGCCCCGTCGCGCGCGTGCGGGACGCCCAGCGCAGCCACCGGGGGAGCCGGCCCATCGCGTAGTGGGCGGCGGGGCGGCGCCGGCCCGCGTAGTGGTGGTGCAGGAACTCCGCCTTGTACGTGGCCATGTCGACCCCGACCGGGCAGTCCGACCGGCAGCCCTTGCAGGACAGGCACAGGTCCAGCGCGTCCCGTACCTCCGGCGAGCGCCAGCCGCCGGTGACCACCTCACCGGCGAGCATCTCGTGCAGCAGGCGGGCACGCCCGCGTGTGGAGTGCGCCTCCTCGCCCGTCGCGCGGAACGACGGGCACATCACTTCGGGCCCGCCCGCCGTCGTCGTACGGCACTTGGCGACGCCCACGCAGCGGCGCACGGCCGCCGAGAAGTCGCCACCGTCGGAGGGGTAGCCGAAGGCCACCGGGACGGGCTCGCGGGGAAGGACCGAGAAGCGCAGACCGGTGTCCAGGGGCGCGGGGCGCACCAGCATGCCGGGGTTGAGCAGGTCGTCGGGGTCCCACACCCCCTTCGCCCGCCCGAACAGGGCGACCATCGGCTCCCCGTACATCCTCGGCAGCAGCTCGGCCCGCGCCTGTCCGTCGCCGTGCTCCCCGGACAACGAGCCGCCGTGGGCGACCACCAGGCCGGCGAGCTCCTCCGAGAAGCGGCGGAAGCGGCCGATGCCGGGCTCCGTCAGCAGGTCGAAGTCGATCCGGACGTGGATGCAGCCGTCTCCGAAGTGGCCGTACGGCGTCCCGCGCAGGCCGTGCGCGGCGAGCAGCGCCCGGAAGTCCCGCAGGTAGGCGCCGAGCCGGGCCGGCGGCACCGCGCAGTCCTCCCAGCCGGGCCAGGCCTCGGAGCCGTCCGGCATGCGGGTCGCCGTTCCGCTCGCGTCCTCGCGGACGCGCCACAGGGCGCGCTGCCCGGCCGGGTCCGTGACGATCAGGGAGTCCACGGCGTCCGGGGCCGACCGCACGACCGCCCGCGCACGGGCCTGCGCCTCGCTCTCCGTCTCCCCGCCCGTCTCCACGAACAGCCAGGCCCCGCCACGGGGCAGCGCGGCCGCCGCCCCGGCCGGCACCAGGTCGGCCGCCATGCCCTCCACCGTCAGCGGCCCGCTTCCGCCGCCGGTTCCGCCGGCGCGGGCCGGCCCCGCCGGCAGCAGTCCGGCCGCCGCCTCGGCCGCGCCGCTCTCGTCGCCGTAGCCGAGCACGGCGAGCGCACGCGCGCGGGGGGCCTCGACGAGCCGGACGACCGCCTCCGTCAGCACGCCCAGCGTGCCCTCCGAGCCGCAGAAGGAGCGGGCGACGTCGACGCCCCGCTCGGGCAGCAGCGCGTCCAGCGCATAGCCCGAGATACGGCGGGGCAGTTCGGGGAAGCCGGTCCGCAGCAGCGCCAGATCCCCTTCGACGAGCTCCCGCAGCCCCGCCGGCGCCCCGGCCCACCCCTGCCCGAGCCGCAGCCGCCCTCCGCGCGCGGTGACGACCCGCAGCTCGCGCACACTGTCCGCGGTCGGCCCCCACGCCACCGAGTGCGAGCCGCACGAGTTGTTGCCGATCATCCCGCCGAGCGTGCAGCGGCTGTGCGTGGACGGGTCGGGGCCGAAGCGCAGGCCGTGCGGGGCGGCGGCCTCCTGGAGCCGGTCCAGGACGAGCCCGGGCTGCACGACGGCCGTGCGCGTCTCCGGGTCCAGGGCGACCAGCCGGTTCATGTGCCGGGTGAAGTCCAGCACCACGCCCGTGCCCGTCGCCTGTCCGGCGATCGACGTGCCCCCGCCCCGCGCGACGACCGGCACCCCGTGCGCCCGGCAGACCTCCAGGGCGGCGCTCACGTCGTCGGCGTCCCGGGGGGCGACGACACCCAGGGGGACGCGGCGGTAGTTCGACGCGTCCATGGTGACCAGCGCCCGGGAGGTGACGTCGAAGCCGACGTCACCCCGGACGGCCTTGCGCAGCTCGGCCTCAAGATCCGTCATGTCTTCAGCAAACCAGCATGCGTGCGCGCCTTCACGCCTCCGGCGGGGCCGCCCTGAAGAAACGGTCCGCCCAGCGAAACGCCGTCTCAGCCGACGGACGAGGTTTCGCCGAGGTTTCCTCCACCGGCTAACCTCCCTGCGTGGCTGAGATCCAGATTCCCTCTGACATCAAGCCCGCGGACGGACGTTTCGGCGCGGGTCCCTCCAAGGTGCGGACGGAGGCGCTGGACGCCCTCGCCGCGACCGGAACCTCCCTCCTCGGCACCTCTCACCGCCAGGCTCCCGTCAAGAACCTGGTCGGCAGGGTGCGCGAGGGCATCTCCGAGCTGTTCTCCCTGCCCGAGGGCTACGAGGTCGTCCTCGGCAACGGCGGTTCCACCGCGTTCTGGGACGTCGCGACCCACGGCCTGATCGAGAACAGGTCGCAGCACCTCACGTTCGGTGAGTTCTCGTCGAAGTTCGCGAAGGCCGCCAAGCTCGCCCCCTGGCTGGCCGAGCCCACCGTCGTCTCCTCCGACCCGGGCACGCACCCCGAGCCGCGGGCCGAGGCCGGCGTCGACGTCTACGCCTTCACGCACAACGAGACCTCCACCGGTGTCGCCGCCCCGCTCAAGCGCGTCGAGGGCGCCGACGAGGGCGCGCTGGTCCTGGTGGACGCCACCTCCGGCGCCGGCGGCCTCCCGGTCGACATCACCGAGACGGACGTCTACTACTTCGCCCCGCAGAAGTCCTTCGCCTCCGACGGCGGTCTGTGGATCGGCGTGTTCTCGCCGGCCGCGATCGAGCGCGCCGAGCGGATCCACGCGTCGGGCCGCCACATCCCGGAGTTCTTCTCGCTCCCCACCGCGATCGACAACTCGCGCAAGAACCAGACGTACAACACCCCGGCCCTCGCCACCCTCTTCCTGCTGAACGAGCAGCTGGAGTGGATCAACGGCCAGGGCGGCCTCGCCTGGTCCACGGCCCGTACGAAGGACTCCTCGACCCGCCTGTACGGCTGGGCCGAGGAGTCGAAGCACGCCACCCCGTTCGTCGCCGACCCGGCCAAGCGCTCCCAGGTCATCGGCACGATCGACTTCTCGGACGAGATCGACGCCGCCGCGATCGCCAAGGCCCTGCGCGCCAACGGCATCGTCGACACCGAGCCCTACCGCAAGCTCGGCCGCAACCAGCTGCGGGTCGCGATGTTCCCGGCGATCGACCCGGCGGACGTCGAGGCGCTCACCAAGTGCATCGACTACGTGATCGAAAAGCTCTGATCACAGCGTCTGTACGGTGACGAGGGGCGCCCGGCGGATCACCGCGGGCGCCCCTCGGCACGCCCGGCGAGCACCGGGCGCCCCTCGTCCGCCGACTCGGCGGCGGTCCGTCACTCAGCCGCGGATGCCCACCAGGCCGTGCAGGGTGTCGGCGGGCGCCGCGCCGGCCGCCCCGTCCGAGGCCAGGGCGGAGTTCGCCGCGCTCGCCGGCTTGGGGTCGGCGGTCTTCTGGCAGACGGCGTCGGCCACTCCGCTGCCGCGCGGCACCGTACCGTCGGTCAGGTACTTCGCCAGGTACTTGTCCAGGCAGGTGTTGCCGCTCAGCGTGATGCCGTGGTTGCCGCCGCCCTGCTCGACCACCAGGCTGGAGTGCTTGAGCAGACGGTGGACGGTGACGCCGCCCTGGTACGGGGTGGCCGCGTCGTCCGTCGCCTGGAACAGCAGGACCGGCGGGAGCTTGCTGTTGGCGACGCTCACCGGCTTGAGCGTCTTCGTGGGCCAGTAGGCGCACGGCGCGTTGTACCAGGCGTTGTTCCAGGCCATGAACGGGGCCTTGGAGTACACGGCCCAGTTGTCCTTGCGCCACTGCTTCCAGTCGCGCGGCCAGGAGACGTCACGGCACTGCACGGCGGTGTAGACGCTGTAGCCGTTGTCGCCGGAGGCGTCGATGGCCGCGATGCCCTCGTACGCCTTGACCAGCGGGGCGGCGTTCTTGTCGTTCACGTAGGCGGCGAACGCCGAGGCGAGGGAGGGCCAGTAGCCGTTGTAGTACCCGCCGGGGATGAAGGTGTCCTCCAGCTCGGAGGCGCCCACCTTGCCGCCGGCCGGCTTCTTGGCGAGCTCCGCCCGCATCGCGTACCACTTCGCCTCGATGGCGGCCGGGTCGGTGCCGAGCTTGTACGTGCTGTCGTACTTGGCGATCCAGGCCATCAGCGCCTTGTGGCGGGCGTCGAAGGCGTAGTCCTGGGAGATGTTGGCGTCGTACCAGACCCCGTTCGGGTCGACGATCGAGTCCAGCACCAGACGGCGCACCCGGGTCGGGAAGAGCTTGGCGTAGACCTGACCCAGGTAGGTCCCGTACGAGTAGCCGAAGTAGTTGATCTTCTTGGCGCCGAGCGCCTTGCGGATCTGGTCCATGTCCTTCACGGCGCTCACCGTGTTGATGTACGGCAGGACGTCCGCGTACTTCGTACCGCAGGCCTTGGCGAAGGACTTGGCGCGCGAGAGGTTGGCCTTCTCGATCGCGGAGGTGCCGGGCACGGAGTCCGGGCGGACCGGGTTGAAGTAGCCCGGCTTGCAGTCGAGGGCGGGCTTGCTCTTGCCCACGCCGCGCGGGTCGAAGCCGATGACGTCGTACTGGGCGGCGACCGTCTTGGGCAGCGAGGACGCGACGAAACCGGCGAGGCTCAGCCCGCTGCCCCCGGGGCCACCGGGGTTGACCAGCAGGGGGCCCTGGTACTTCCGCGCGGTGTGCGGAACGCGGGACAGGGCCAGGGTTATCTTCCGGCCCTGCGGCCTGGCGTAGTCGAGCGGCACCTTCACCGACGCGCACTGCAGGGTCGGGTAGTCCTCGGTGGCGCACTTCTTCCAGGTGACCTTCGCCGCCTGGGCGGACTGCGACGAGGCGGCCTCCGCCGGGACGGCGGTGAGCGACCCGGCGAGGACGACGGTGGCACCACAGAGCACGGCTGTGCTTCTTCTCATGAAGTTCCTTCACACCATGGGGGGTTGGGCAGGACCGGAAGGATCACGATCCTGGCCGGATCCTTCCGGAGAAGCACGCCCGGATGAAGGTTCTCGACGGAAGATTTGGAAGTGATTTGATCCACAGGGCCCCGACAGGGACCGAAAAGCCACCGCACACCGCCGCGCCGGCGCGCTCCGCCGAGCCGGCGCGCTCACCACGGAGCCGTGCGGCGAAGGGCCACGGAGGCAGGGCGCCCGGCGTCGTGAACGCCGGGCGCCCTTCGCTCATGCCGCCGTACAGCTCACGCTCGGTGCCGATCCCCCGCCCGGCGCGGCGCCGAAGCCGAAGCTCACCGAACCGCCCGCCGGCACGGCGCCGTTGTGGGCCGCGTTCACGGCCGTCACGGCCCCGCCGGACTGCGTGTACGCGGCGTTCCAGATGGTGGTGATCCGCTGCGAGCCGCTCCAGGTCCAGGTGACCTTCCATGAACTGATCGCGGCCGTACCGGTGTTGGTCACCTTCACCTCGGCGTTGAAGCCGCTGCCCCAGTCGCTGCTGACGGTGTAGGAGGCCGAGCACGCGGCCGTGCTCCCGCCTCCGCCCCCTCCGCCCCCTCCGCCTCCGCCGCCGGTGCCGGGGAAGCCCGGCGCCTTGACGCTCGCCAGGTACCCGTCCTTCACCGTGTCCACGGTCTGCCAGTCGTCCTTGAGGATCCCGCCCGTGTCACCGGAGTTGGGGTTCCACGACCAGAAGGTCCAGTGGAAGGAGTCGGCGCCGTACGTCGACGTCGGGCGCAGATAGCTCACCAGCGCGGCCAGCCACTGCTGGTCGACCGTCGCCTGCAGGGTCGTACCGAACTCGCCCACCCACACGGGCGCGATGTTCTGCTTGAAGATGTAGCCCCAGTACTTGTCCCAGATCCCCGGCATGTTGGCGGGGAAGGACGGGTCGCTGAACCAGCTCTGCTGGGCCACGCTCGTGGCGTAGTCGTGGGCCGAGTACACCACCCGGTTGGGCACGTTCAGCTGCACCGGGTACTGCGCGACCCCCATGAGGTTGCCGCCCCACCAGCCGGAGACACCGTTGAAGGTCTGCACGCCCTCGACGAAGATCAGCAGATCGGGGTTGACCGACAGGACGGCGTTGCCGGCCCGCTGCGCCGCCAGCCGCCAGTCCGTGGCCGTGTCACCGCAGCCCCAGCAGGCCGGGTCGTGCGGCTCGTTGTGCAGGTCGATGCCCACGACCGTGTCCTGGCCCTGGTAACGGGCCGCCAGCGCCTTGAGGTTGGTGATCCAGGTCGACTCCGGCACGGCCGAGGTGTACCAGAGCGCCGACTGCCCGCCCGCGTCCGGGCGGTGCCGGTCGAGGATGACCTTCAGGCCGTCCTGGCCGGCGTACGAGACGAGCTTGTCCAGGACCCCCAGTGGGCTGAGCCCTTGCAGGTCGGCGTTCTTCCCGCCGCTGAAGTCGATGCTGTTGGGGACGGTCGAGCTCTTGAAGATGTCGTCGCTGTACGGGATGCGGATCGTGTTGTAGCCCAGCGACTTCATCTGGTCGATCATGCTCTTGTAGTCGCGGGACCAGAGGCCGTGAACGACGTAGTTGCCGGTCTCGAAGCCGAACCAGTTGATCCCGGCGATCCGGACCGGCTGCCCGGCGGCGTCGAGGATCTGGCGGCCGCTGGTGTGCCAGTAGCCGGCGCCGGCGTCGGCGGCGGCGGTGCCGGCGTCGGCCGCGTGGGCGGACTGCGCGCCCGCCGCCAGGGGGAGCAGCAGGGCCGCGACGGCGGCGCACAGCACTCTGCGGAGGTTGCGGAACATGGCGTTGCTTCCTCTCGGGGGCGGCGCGGGCCCGGAACATGGGAGCGCTCCCATACACCGCGCACCCTCCAGGAAACTGAGATGCCATGAGCGCGTCAAGGAGGGCGGCAGAGGAGAGCGGAGGCGGCGGCACCGTGGCGGTGCCGCCGCCCGGGGTGTCAGGGCGCGGGCTCGTACAGCTCGGCGTCGATGTCGTCGATCTCCCCGGTCCCCGAGACGTCCGCGGTGACCCGCACCGGCGAGATCGGGTGCGGCGGGACGATCGGGTGGGGCGGCACGAACAGGGCGATCTCCAGGAAGGTCGGGAAGACGGTCAGCGGGGTGATCGGGCCGGGCGGGAACGAGACCGTGTCGACGTCCGCGCCGACGAACAGATACCTCGTGCCGGTCGTCTGCCCGACGCCCGTGGTGTGGTTCAGCGAGCTGATGATCCGTGCGGTGCCGCCGCCGCCCGGCCTCGTCGTGGTGACGACGGTGACGTCGATCGCGCCGGTGACGTCGATCTGCTCCGAATCGCCGGTGATCTGGCCGCTCAGCGCCACCCGCGCGGAACGCCAGTGCACGAACTGGCCCGCCTGGGCCGCCTTGCCCACCGGGCCCGCCTGGGCCGCCATGGCCGCCTGGCCCGCCGGGGTCGCCGGGGTCGCCGGGGTCGCCGGGGTCGCCGGAGCCGCCGCAGCTGCCGGGATCACCGCAGCCGCCGGGGTCACCTGCCCCACCTGCACTGCCTCGGCCGCCTGGCCCGCCTTGCCCACCGGGGCCGGGGCCACCTGGGCCACCTTGTGCACCGGCGTCACCTGGCCCGCCAGGGCCGCCGGGACCGCCGTGCCCACCAGGGCCGGCGGGACCACCTGGCCCTCCTGGCTCATGTGGCCCGCCTGGGCCACCGCGCTCACGTGGCCCGCCGGGCCCGCCGAGCTCACCTGGCCCGCGTGGGCCGCCTCCGCCGCCTCGGCGGTGGTGAGCGTCAGTGGGGCCGTCAGTCCCAGGGCGGCGACGAGGGGGCACAGCTTTCTTGCGGCGCGTATGGCATGACCGCGCATCGGGTCTCCCATCGGTGAAAGCGGGACCGCGTCTTGGAGGCCGCCCCCGTCCCGCGAGACACCTCAGCCTGACCGGGCGACCGGGTGCCTGTCGCGCGCGACGGGGCGGACGGGTGACACGGCCTCACGGTCCGGGTCGCCAGCGCTCCGCCCCGGAGGGAGGGTCAGTCACGGCGCAGCAGCCGGCGGAGGCCGAAGACGGCGGCGGCGACGGCGGCCAGGGCGAGGGCACCGATCCTGACGTTGCCCGAGGCCGCCGAGGACCCGGAGGCCTCGGACGAGGAGCCCTCGGAACTCCCTCCGCCGGAGGGCGACTTGGATCCGCTGCCGGCGGGCGCGTCCTCCGCCACCACGGAACTCTCCGATCCCTCACTGCCGTACATGAGCTTGCTGCCGTCGGCGGAGTAGCTGAGCGACTCCCCCTGCCGTTGCAGGGGGACGTCGAGCCGGCCCTCGCGTTTGATGTCGCCGTCGTTCCAGTCGTAGGAGATGCCGCCGAAGTAGCCGCGCACGGCGAGCCGGGTGCCGTCCGGGGAGAAGGCGGCGTCGGTGGCCCACAGGTCGACGGCGGCGGTGCGCCTGAAGACGTTCTTCCCCTGGGTGGAGAGGGTCGCCGGGCCCTCGTACAGGTGCCCGCCGTCCTCGTTCTTGTCGATGATGTACACCCGCCCGGTCCTGGGGTGCACCACGAGCGACTCGGCGTCGCGGGCGCCGTCCGCGTACGTCACGACGTACTGCGTGGCGCGGACGGTCCGGTCGGTGAGCGTCTTCGGCTCGGGCAGCCGGTAGACCCAGACGTACTGCCAGCCGCCGCCGAGGTTGTCGCCGATGTCACCGACGTAGATCTGGTTGTCGGGGCCGATGGAGACGGCCTCGACGTCACGGGGGGTGCCGACGCCGGTGAGGGTGAGCCGGGCGACCGTCTTCCCGGTCGCGCTGTCGACGGCGTAGAGGTAGGGGCCGTCGTCGCTGTCGTTGTGCGTCCAGTAGATGCCGGGGTGCTGGCGTGAGGCGGCGAGGCCGCTGGACTCGGTGATGCGCGGGTCCTCGATGGTGAACCCCTGGTCGCCCTTGCCCTCGGCGGCGGAGGCGGGCACGGCGAAGGCGCCCACGAGGAGGGTCACGGCGAGGAGGGCTCCGGCTCGGCTGGTGACTCCGGCACGGCGGGCGGCTCCGGCACGGCGGGCGAAGGGTCGGCGCATGCACTCAAGCCTGCCATCCCGCCCGGGCGTTCCCGACGCGGGCGGCGGCCGTGGCCAGCCTCACACCCCGTCGGCTCCTGTGATCGTCCCCGATCCCCCATCATGAGCGGATGCTCAGGTTCATGCCCGTAGGCGACTCGATGACGATCGGCAGCTCGGGCGAACACACGTGGCGCTACCGTCTGTGGCAGCACCTGTGCGCCACCTACGGCGGTCCGTTCACCCTGGTCGGTCCCCGCGAGACGCTCTACGACAAGACCACGGACGCCCCGACGTCGTACGCGTACGCCGACCCCGGCTTCCCCCGCGCCCACCTGGCCGGCTGGGGCGAGGGCTGGCTGCACATGGTCCCGCTGATCGGCGATGCCGTCCGCAGGTCACGGGCGGACGTCCTGCTCGTCTCCCTGGGCCTGATCGACCTCGGCTTCTACACCAACGCGGAACAGACCGCTGAGAACGCACGGGCCTTCGTGGCCGAGGCCCGCACGGCCAACCCGCGGATCCGCATGGTCTGGCTCCCGGTGATCCCGAACGTCCGCGCCGCGAACGACCCGCCCTTCGCCACCCAGGTCGCCCTCTTCAACGAGCTGCTCGCGAAGACCGCCGCCGACCTCGACGAACCGGCCTCCCCGATCCTCATGGCCTCGGTCCCGGCCGGCTGGGACATCCACACCGACACCTACGACGGCACCCATCCCGACGACAGCGGCGAACACAAGCTCGCGGCGGCCTTCGCGGAGGCGATGCACCAGGGGTGGGGGCTGGGCGGGGAGTACGAGGCCTGACCTCTGGCATATGCGCGTCCCCCCGTGTCCCGGTGACCGTGCGTATCGTTGTACCGCGCGGCGGCACTCGTCCGTGAGGCCGCCGGGGGGGAGCGCCAAGATGACCGTCCTTGAAGACAGGATCACGATGGCCGACGCGAACACCCAGCGCCTGGACGAGTGGTTCGAGCGGCTGGAGCACATGCCCGTCCCCGAAGGATTCAGGGTCGAGATCGTCGGGGGCAACGTCCACATGACACCGCAGCGGGACACCCACTGGGAGATCATCCGTCGCATCGTACGAGCTGTCGAGGACCGGTTCGGGATGGATGTCAAGGTCTTCTCGGACGTCCGCATCGACTTTCCCGGCCACGAGAACGGCTTCTGCCCGGACGTCGTCAAGCTCCGTGAGTCCGCCGAGAAGGACGGCGAAGGCCGCTGGCGTCACGAAGACGTCGAGTTCGTCGCCGAGGTCGTCTCCCAGGGCACGGCCGCCAACGACTACGGCCCGAAGAAGACCGCCTACGCGGTCGCCGAGGTCCCCGTCTACCTCATCGCGGATCCCTACCAGGGCCGGTGCTTCGTCTACACGGACCCCAAGGACGGTCGCTACGTCACCAGCACGAGGGTCGACTTCGGCGGCGACGTCCACCTGGCGGGTACCGTCGTCGACCTCACCCTGAAGACCGACGACTTCCCCCGCGACTGACCGGTTCCCCTTGCCTGGAGCGCACTCCAAGCCGTTGGCTTGTGCTTCATGAAGTACACGCAGCTCGGACGTACCGGACTCAGGGTCAGCCGACTCGTCCTCGGCACCATGAACTTCGGCCCGCAGTTTTGACGCCAGGTTGCACAGCAGCGCATCGCTGACGCTCGCCGCTCCTGCGGACCCCAAGCGGAAGCAACGAAGCCGCCGCCTCCGGCTCGCTTCGAAAGCAAGCAAAGGCGACGCCCCCTCGCAGGTCCCTACCTCACCATGCGAACGCTTCGGGAGACGGACCGGGACCGGGGAAGATCTCGTCCAGAGACGTCAGCAGCTCCTCGCTCAGCTCCAGCTCCAGGGCGCGCAGCGCCGAGTCCAGCTGCTCCTGCGTGCGGGGGCCGATGATCGGGCCGGTGACGCCGGGACGGGTCAGCAGCCAGGCGAGCGCCGCTTCACCGGGCTCCAGCCCGTGCTTGTCGAGGAGGTTCTCGTACGCCTGGATCTGCTCGCGTGCCTTGGTGTCCTTGAGCGTGTCGGCAGCGCGGCCGCTCGCCCGGCGCCCCTGTGTGGCCTCCTTCTTGAGGACGCCGCCGAGCAGTCCTCCATGCAGCGGAGACCAGGGGATGACACCTAGGCCGTAGTCCTGCGCGGCCGGGATGACCTCCATCTCGGCGCGGCGCTCGGCGAGGTTGTAGAGGCACTGCTCGCTGACCAGGCCCATGCGGCCGTGCCGGGCGGCGGTCTCGTTGGCCTGGGCGATCTTGTAGCCGGGGAAGTTGGACGACCCCGTGTAGAGGATCTTGCCCTGCTGCACCAGCACGTCGATCGCCTGCCAGATCTCCTCGAACGGCGTCGACCGGTCGATGTGATGGAACTGGTAGATGTCGATGTGGTCGGTCTGCAGCCGCTTCAGCGAGGCGTCGACGGCCCGGCGGATGTTCACCGCGGAGAGCTTGTCGTGGTTGGGCCAGACATCCCCGTCGCCCGCCATGTTCCCGTACACCTTGGTGGCGAGGACGACCTTGTCGCGCCGCCCGCCGCCCTGGGCGAACCAAGCACCGATGATCTCCTCGGTGCGGCCCTTGTTCTCACCCCACCCATAGACGTTGGCCGTGTCTACAAAATTCAGACCCGCGTCGAGAGCGGCGTCCATGATGCCGTGGCTGGTTGATTCGTCTGTCTGCGGGCCGAAGTTCATCGTGCCGAGAACGAGTCGGCTGACCTTGAGTCCGGTACGTCCGAGCTGCGTGTACTTCATGAAGCACAAGCCAACTGCTTCGAGCCCGCTCCAGGCAAGGGCATCAGGTTCCGCCGTCAGGAGTCGTCTCCGAGATGCCGGCACAGCGTGGCCCATGCCCAGAGCCTTGGCCAGGTGGACGCCCAAGCCTTCGGGCCTGGACCTGGACTCGTGCGGTCGGGAGCGACGGCGGCGACCTGCCGGGCGTCCCACAAACGCGCAGGAGGGCCCGACCACAGGGCCCTCCGCGTCGCATGCAGTTGTCGGTCAGCCTTCGCTGTGGACCGCCGCCATGTTGCGCAGCCGCTGCTTGAAGTCCATGGGGATCAGAACCTGAACCCTCCCGACTGGGTGTTGCCACATCCCGTCATGGCCATCGGGAGCCACGAGCTGCGCGGCGGTCATCCCGGGAATCGGCTCGGCATGGATGACGGCCTTGACCCCTGCGGCGCGTAGCTCCCTGCCCTTTTCGTGCTGGGTCGACAACGTGCTCCACCGTTCCCGGTAGGTCTCTCCTGTCGGGATCTCCTCCCAGGTGTCCGGGCGCGTGGGCTGCGCGATGAGCTGTTCACGTCGCGCGTCCAACCGCCTGTATGCCTCCCGGTACTCCTGCTTGCCCAGCTCACTGGAGTAGAGGCCCGCCTCGCGGTCCTCCCTCAGGTCCGACAGGGCGCGGTTCACTTCCTCGATGTCGCGCGTGTAGTCCACGCCCGGCCGGAAGACCTTCCGGACAATCTCGACGTCCCCGGCAGCGAGGAGGAACGCCTTTCCCACGGCGTCCTCCAGCGTGTGCGCCGCGATGCCTTTGCTTCCGGTCGGACACGGCTTGTGCGTGGTACGGGAAGCGCAGCGGTAGTAGGGCCAGTTACGGCCGGGGCCGAGGTACGCCGGCTCCCCACATGCGCAGAACGCGACCCGGAGCAAGGGCGACCCACCCTTGCGGTTGCCGTTGCGCTTGCTGGTGTTCTCGTCCAGCTTCCTGTTGGCCAGCTCCCACTCCTCGTGCGTGATCAGAGGCTCCGCGCGCTGGAGGGGCTGGCCATCCGCGTCCCGGACGACCCGGCGTCGTGTCGTCTTCTTCCCGTCGACCATCACCTCCTCGGACACCTCCATCTGCCCCAGGATGCAGCGGGAACGTACGACCTTGGCCGTATTCGCGGCGGTCCAGCGACTGCCCTTCGGGGTCTTGCCGTTACGGATCATCTGGGCGTCGAGTGACGTCGGGGTCTTCGACACGTCCTCGTTGAGCCACTGCGCGATGCTGTTCGCCGACTCGCCCGCGATGAGACGGCGGACGATCTCACGGAGCGTCCCGGCCGTGTCGGTCCCGTACTCGTCCGGGACGAGCTTCCATCCGTCGCCGGTCTCCTGTTTCTCCTCCCGGTAACCGTACGGAGTGCGGCCGCCGCGCCAGCGCCCCTCCTTCACCAGGTGGTTGTACGAGGACTTGGCCCGCGCCTTGATGGCTTCGAGCTCCCCTTCCGCGAAGGACGCGATCAGGCTGAGGAGGAGCCTCCCCATCTGTGTGTTGAGGTTGATCCCGTCCTCGACAGTGGCGACCTCCTTGCCGTTCTTCTCGCACCATTCCAGGAGGGCGTGCACGTGGAGCACACGTCGCGAGAGACGATCGATCTTCAGCGCGCAGATGATGTCGTACTCGTCGGCGCGCGACTCCTCCACCGCGATCCGGTGCTCGATCGCACTGACCTCCTTCCCGACGGTCGAGGGAAGCCACTTGCCGAACTCCGGACGCTTCCACGGCTCGACCCCGCCGGACACGTCGATGTCCTCGACCCACCCCACGACGACGTGCCCCTCCTGATCGGCCCACCGCTGGACGGACCGACGCTGACGCTCCGGCGATGTGGTCTCGTCCGACACCCTCGACAGACGGACCACACCCAGAACTCTCGCCATGCTCGTTCTCCCTCCCCCGCATCACGCATCGCGCACAAGGGGTGACGGTATGCGGTTAGGGTCGTGACGCCAAAATCAATCTTTGGATGCCGCGAACGTGTACGGCTGGGGCGAGAACAAGGGCCGTACCGAGACGATCATCGGGAACTGGTTCGCGAAGGGCGGCGAGCGGCGCGACAAGGTCGTCCTCGCCACCAAGGTGTACGGCAACATGGCCGCCGACGGCGACGCCTGGCCCAACCACGACAACCTCGCCGAGCGCCGCGCCGAGATGGAGGTCATCCCGGCCGCCCAGGAGTACGGGCTCGGGGTCATCCCGTGGTCGCCGCTGCACGGCGGGCTGCTGGGCGGGGTCGTCAAGAAGGAGGCCGAGGGCGGCCGCCGGGCGTCCGGGCGGGCCGCCGACACCCTCGCCGACCCCGCCGCACGTGCCCGGATCCAGGCGTACGAGGACCTCCTGGAGAAGCACGGCGTGGAACCCGGCGAGGCGGCGCTGGCCTGGCTGCTCACCCGGCCGGGCGTGACCGGCCCGATCGTCGGCCCGCGCACGGCGGAACAGCTCGACTCCGCGATCCGCGCCGTCGGGCTGGAGCTCTCCGAGGACCTGCTGACCGGCCTGGACGAGATCTTCCCGGGCCCGGGCCCGTCCCCGGAGGCCTTCGCCTGGTAGCTCGGTGACCGCAGCTCTCAGGTGCGCGGGGACCCGCGCGACCCGCCGCGAGCCGGCGCACGCGCGGTTCCCCGGCGCCTCCGCCCGGTCTACTTACCGAGCGCGGCCGCCAGGGCGACGACGACGAACATCAGCACGAGCGCACCGGCCATGATCCGGTTCCGGGTCTTCGGGTCCACACCCCGAGCCTAACCGGCCGCGCCGAGTGCCCAGCGCCCGACCGGCTCGTAGCGGGGCTGCTCCCCCGGCACCCCGGACCTCGGCAGGTTGCTGCGGACCAGCACCAGTTCCCGCACCGTCCAGGTACGGCCCTCGAAGGCGTGCAGGACCTCGACGTACGGCCGTGCGTCCACCGCGTCGCGGCTGCGGGCCACGGTGAGGTGCGCCTTGTAGCGGCGGTGCTCGCCCAGGTCCAGGCCCGCCTTCCGCGCCGCCGCCTCGGCCCGGCCGGCGAGGAGCCCCAGGGCCCGCAGATCCCCGCCCGCCCCCGCCCACAGCGCCCGCCCGTGCCCGAACTGTCCCCCGCCCCGCAGGGACAGCTCGAAGGGGGCGCTCCGGTGCGCCGCCCGCTCCAGCCGGCCCGACAGGTCCGGTACGACCCCGTCGTCGACCTCGCCGTAGAAGGCGAGCGTGAAGTGCCAGCCGGGGCGGCCGGTCCAGCGCAGACCGTCCGCGCCGGGCAGCCCGCGCAACCGGGCGACCTGGGCGGCGAGTTCGTCGGCGGCATCGTCCGGCGGGAGCACGGCGGCGAAGAGTCTCATGCCGCCAGTCTGCCGGGCGTCACCCGTCACCGTGCGTGTCGTCGCTCAAGGCCGACGAGTTCCCCCGCGACTGACCACCGCGTCCGGACCCCCGCGACCGACCGGGGCGGTCAGACCGCCGCGGTCAGCTCCTCCCGTCGCTCCCGCGGCACGAACCGCACCCGTGGATGGCCGTGGTTCCAGCCCACCGACACGCGCAGGTCGCCGACGCGGGCCAGGACCAGGCCGATGGTGACGGCGGCCGCCGCGGCGATCGCGCCGCCCACCGCGAGGCCGGCGCGGACGCCGTACGCGTCGGTGATCCAGCCCGCGATCGGCGCGCCGACCGGGGAGCCGCCGAGGAACACCATCATGTAGAGGGCCATGACGCGGCCGCGCATGGCCGGGTCGGTGCCCATCTGGATGCTGGTGTTGGCGGTGACGTTGACCGTCATGCCGAACATGCCGATCGGGGCCATGAGGAGGGCGAAGAGCCACAGCGAGGGGGCTCCCGCGGCGACGATCTCCACCGCGCCGAAGGCCACCGCCGCCGCGATCAGGACCCGCATCCGGGCCGTGCCGCGCCGGGCGGCGAGCAGGGCGCCGGCCAGGGAGCCGACCGCCATCAGCGTGTTGAAGAGGCTGTAGGAGCCGGCGCCGGCGTGGAAGACGTCGTCGGCGAAGGCGGAGAGGTAGACGGGGAAGTTGAAGCCGAAGGTGCCGACGAACCCGACCAGGACGATCGTCCAGATCAGGTCGGGGCGGCCGGCCACGTAGTGCAGTCCCTCCCGCAGCTGTCCCTTGCCGCGCGGTGCGCGCTCGACGACGTGCAGTTCCCGCGCCCGCATCAGCAGCAGGCCCGCGATGGGCGCGACGAAGGACAGGCCGTTGAAGAGGAACGCCCAGCCGGTGCCCACGCCGGTGATCATCACGCCGGCGACGGCGGGGCCGACGAGGCGGGCGGACTGGAAGTTCGCGGAGTTCAGGCTGACCGCGTTCTGGAGCTGGTCCGGGCCGACCATCTCGGAGACGAAGGACTGACGGGCCGGGTTGTCGACGACCGTGGCGAGGCCGACGGCGAAGGCGGCCAGGTAGACGTGCCAGACCTGGACGTGTCCGGAGAGGGTGAGCGCGGCCAGTACGACGCCGGTGACGGCCATCGCGGACTGGGTGACGAGCAGCGCGCGGCGCTTGGGCAGGCGGTCGACGAGGACGCCGCCGTAGAGGCCGAAGAGGAGCATCGGCAGGAACTGCAGGGCCGTCGTGACGCCGACGGCGGTGGCGGAGCCGGTGAGGCTGAGGACCAGCCAGTCCTGGGCGATGCGCTGCATCCAGGTGCCGATGTTGGAGACGACCTGGCCGGCGAAGAACAGGCGGTAGTTCCTGACCTTCAGGGAACTGAACATCGAGGACGGGCGGGCGCCCCCGGACGGGCCGGGGGGAGAGTCGTGGGTGGTCGGTGCGGGGGCGGAGTCTGCTCCGGGTCCCGTACTCAAAGGGGTTCGCCTCCTCGTGAAACGCTTACAGGTGTGCGAGCTTCTCCAGCACGGGGGCGGCGGCGCGCAGTTTCGCCCACTCGTCCTCGTCGAGGCCGTCCACCAGGGTGGCCAGGAAGGCGTTCCGCTTGCGGCGGCTCTCCTCGAGCATGGCCTCGGCCTGCTCGGTCCTGGTGACGACCTTCTGGCGCCGGTCCTCGGGGTGCGGCTCCAGCCGGACCAGGCCCTTGGCCTCCAGCAGCGCCACGATGCGGGTCATCGAGGGCGGCTGGACGTGCTCCTTGCGGGCGAGCTCGCCCGGGGTGGCGCTGCCGCACAGGGACAGGGTGCCGAGCACCGACATCTCGGTGGGGCTCAGCGACTCGTCGACCCGCTGGTGCTTGAGCCGGCGGGACAGCCGCATCACGGCGGAGCGGAGCGAGTTCACGGCGGCTGCGTCGTCGCCATGGGTCAGGTCAGGCATGTTCTTTAACATAACTCATTACTCTCGCTAAAGACCACCGGAACGCGCCCGGATGCCCGTGACGCCCGCCACTGAACCCGCTTATCACTCATACGGGTGATAGGAGCGCGGAACGGCACACCCCACCCCGAACCGTGCCACGACCCTCGTACCCATGGGGACCACTGTGCTCAGCCTGCGGATAGACCACGAACTGCTCGAACGGCTCCGGCAGCACGCCGCCAAACGCGGAATGAGCGTCCAGGACTATGTCGTCCGGACGCTCATTCGCGATGACTTCGACGAGCGGTTCCAGACCGCCGTCGAGGAGACGGAGAAGTTCTACGGGCTCACCTGACCCCGGTCACGGCCGTCAGGTCAGACCGAGGGCCGGCATCAGGTAGTAGAACCCGAAGACGGCGGAGACCACGTACATCGGGACGGGGATCTCGCGGCCCCGGCCCGCCGCCAGACGCAGCAGGACGAAGGCGATGAAGCCCATGCCGATGCCGTTGGTGATCGAGTAGGTGAACGGCATCATCACCATCGTGATGAAGGCCGGCATGGCGATCGTGTAGTCGGTCCAGTCGATCTCCTTGACCGAGTTCGCCAGGATCAGGAAGCCCACCGCGAGCAGCGCGGGGGTGGCGGCCTGGGACGGGACCATCGTGGCGACCGGCGTGAGGAACAGCGCGACGGCGAAGAGGCCGCCCGTGACGAGGTTCGCGAAGCCGGTGCGGGCGCCCTCGCCGACACCGGCCGTGGACTCCACGAACGCGGTGGTGGCGGAGGAGGAGCTGGCGCCGCCGGCGGCGACGGCGAGGCCGTCGACGAAGAGCACCTTGTTGATGCCGGGCATCTCGCCCTGGGCGTTGGTCAGCTTGGCCTCGTCGGAGACGCCCATGATCGTGCCCATCGCGTCGAAGAAGCACGACAGCAGGACCGTGAAGACGAACAGGACGCCGGTCAGCACGCCGACCTTGCCGAAGCCGCCGAAGAGGCTGACCTCGCCGATGAGCCCGAAGTCGGGGGTGGCCACGGGGTTGCCGGGCCACTCGGGCGTGGTCAGGCCCCAGGACGGGACGGTCGCGACCGCGTTGATGATCAGCGCGAGGACGGTCATCGCGACGATGGAGATCAGGATCGCGCCGGGCACCTTGCGGACGATCAGGGCCAGCGTGAGCAGGGCGCCCAGGATGAACACCAGGACGGGCCAGCCGGTGAGGTGACCGTCGGCGCCGAGCTGGAGCGGGACGGTGGTGTGGGCGGCGTCCGGGATGCGGGAGACGAAGCCGGAGTCGACCAGTCCGATCAGCATGATGAACAGACCGATACCGATCGAGATCGCCTTGCGCAGGCCGAAGGGGACGGCGTTCATGACGCGCTCCCGCAGACCGGTCGCCACCAGGAGCATGACGACGAAGCCGGCCAGGACGACCATGCCCATGGCGTCCGGCCAGGACATGCGGGGCGCGAGCTGGAGCGCGACCACGGAGTTCACGCCGAGGCCGGCGGCCAGTGCGATCGGCACATTGCCGATGACGCCCATGAGCAGTGTGGTGAACGCCGCGGTGACGCAGGTGGCGGTGACCAGCTGACCGTTGTCGAGCTGGTGACCGTACATGTCCTTGGCGCTGCTGAGGATGATCGGGTTCAGCACGATGATGTAGGCCATCGCGAAGAAGGTGGCGAAACCGCCGCGGATCTCGCGGGACAGCGTGCTGCCGCGCTCGGAGATCTTGAAGTGACGGTCGAGGGCGCCGTAGGCGGGCCTGGCTCCCGGCTGTTCAGGGGCGGGGACCTTGGCGGGGGCCGAGGTGGGCATGTTTTTGGTGGTTCCTACGAAGAGAAGTGGTCAGACGCAAACCGTTTCAGTATGAACATATAACGCTGCCCTCGGCCATCTCCGCGCGTAGATGTGACCACCTCGTAAGCTGTCCCCATGGCGAAGTGGACACCCAAGCATGAGGCGCCCGAGCCCCTGGAAGGGCCCGTGGTCCCGGTCATCACCGGCGGCACGATCATCTGGTTCGTCCTCTTCCTCGTACAGCTCCCCTTCTACGGCTGGTTCGACGACCACGGCCATCTGTGGTGGCTGTGGACCTGCCTGGCCGGGAGCGCGCTGGGCCTGCTCGGTATCCGGATCACCCGCCGGCGCGACGCGGCGATCAAGCGGGCCCGGGCGGCGGCGGCCGAGGGCGAGCGGGCGGAGAAGTCCGGGCAGGCGGAGAAGTCCGAGCAGGCTCCCGCCGAGTAGCCGTACGACCGGCGTACCACCCCCGCCCTCCCCCCGTCCTCCCCAGGTCGGATCTTCGGCGACTTCGGGGGGTGCACCCCCAGATCCGCACGTACCGTCGATTCCATGCCCCATACCGACGCACCCGCCAGCGCGCCGGCGGCCACCGGACTCACCGCCGCCGAGGTGGCGGAGCGCGTCGCACGCGGTCAGGTCAACGACGTACCCGTACGCAGCAGCCGATCCGTCGGGGAGATCGTCCGGGCGAACGTCTTCACCCGGTTCAACGCGATCATCGGCGTCCTCTGGCTGATCGTGCTCGTCGTCGCCCCCTTCCAGGACGGCCTCTTCGGCTTCGTCATCCTCGCCAACACCGGGATCGGGATCATCCAGGAGTGGCGGGCCAAGCAGACCCTGGACTCCCTCGCCGTGATCGGGGAGGTCCGGCCCACCGTGCGGCGGGACGGGGAGGCGGTCGAGGTGTCCACCTCCGACCTCGTCCTGGACGACCTCGTCGAGATCGGCCCCGGCGACAAGGCCGTCGTGGACGGGGTGTGCGTCGAGGCGGACGGGCTGGAGATCGACGAGTCACTGCTGACGGGTGAGGCGGACCCGGTGGTGAAACGGCCGGGCGACCGGGTGATGTCGGGGAGTTTCGTCGTCGCGGGCGGCGGCGCCTTCCGGGCCACCCGGGTCGGCCGCGAGGCCTATGCCGCCCAGCTCGCCGAGGAGGCCTCCCGGTTCACCCTGGTCCACTCCGAGCTGCGCACCGGCATCTCCACGATCCTCAAGTACGTGACATGGATGATGATCCCGGCCGCGCTCGGACTGGTCGTCACCCAGCTGTTCGTGAAGGACAACGACCTCAAGGGGTCCATCGCCCGGACCGTCGGCGGGATCGTCCCGATGGTCCCGGAAGGGCTGGTGCTGCTCACCTCGGTGGCCTTCGCCATCGGTGTGATCCGGCTCGGCCGGCGGCAGTGCCTGGTGCAGGAGCTGCCCGCCATCGAGGGCCTCGCCCGCGTCGACACCGTCTGCCTGGACAAGACCGGCACCCTCACCGAGGGCGGCATGGACGTCACCGCACTGCGCACCCTCGACGGCTCCGACGAGACGTACGTACGGCAGGTGCTGGGGGCGCTCGGGGAGTCCGACCCGCGGCCGAACCCGTCCCTGCGGGCGATCATCGACGCCTACCCGGACGCCGAGGAGTGGCGCTGCACCGAGTCCCTGCCCTTCTCCTCCGCCCGCAAGTACAGCGGCGCCACTTTCAGCGAGGGCAACGGCGAGAGCAGCACCTGGCTGCTGGGGGCGCCCGACGTGCTGCTGGACGACGGCGACCCGGCTCTCGCCGAGACCGGGCGGCTCAACGAGCGGGGCCTGCGGGTGCTGCTGCTCGCGCGGGCCGTCCGGGACCTGGACGATCCCGATGTGGCCAAGGGGGCGGGGCCGGTCGCCCTCGTCGTGCTGGAACAGCGGCTGCGCTCCGACGCCGCCGACACCCTGCGCTACTTCGCCGAGCAGAACGTGCAGGCCAAGGTGATCTCCGGGGACAACGCGGTGTCGGTGGGGGCGGTGGCCGCCAAGCTGGGGCTGAACGGCCGTACGGTCGACGCGCGGCGGCTGCCCGCCGACCGGGAGGAGATGGCCTCGGCCCTCGACGCGGGCACGGTCTTCGGGCGGGTCACCCCGCGGCAGAAGCGGGACATGGTCGGGGCGCTGCAGGCCCGGGGGCACACGGTGGCGATGACCGGCGACGGCGTCAACGACGTGCTCGCGCTGAAGGACGCGGACATCGGCGTGGCGATGGGGTCCGGGTCGGAGGCCACCCGGGCGGTCGCGCAGATCGTGCTGCTGAACAACAGCTTCGCCACGCTTCCGTCGGTGGTGGCGGAGGGCCGGCGGGTGATCGGCAACATCACACGCGTGGCGACCCTGTTCCTGGTGAAGACGGTCTACTCGGTGCTGCTGGCGCTGCTGGTGGTGTGCTGGCAGGTCGAGTACCCGTTCCTGCCCCGGCACGTGACCCTGCTGTCCACCCTCACCATCGGCGTCCCGGCCTTCTTCCTCGCCCTCGCCCCCAACAAGGAGCGGGCGCGGCCGCACTTCGTCCGGCGGGTGATGCGGTACTCGGTCCCGGGCGGGGTGGTGGCGGGCGCGGCCACCTTCGTGTCGTATCTGGCCGCCCGTCATCACTACACCGGTGAGGGGGCGCTGGAGGCCGAGACCAGTGCCGCGACGCTCACCCTGTTCCTGATCTCCATGTGGGTGCTGGCGATCGTCGCCCGGCCCTACACCTGGTGGCGGGCGCTGCTGGTGGCCTCGATGGGCGCGGGGTTCCTGCTGGTGCTGGCGGTGCCGTGGCTGCAGGACTTCTTCGCGCTCCGGCTCGTGGGGATGGCGATGCCGTGGCTGGCCGTGGGCATCGCGGTGGGGGCGGCGGTCGCCCTGGAGTTCCTGTGGAAGTGGGTCGACCGCCGTTTCCCCGTGTAGGAGCCGTCCCCGCTTACTGGACGTCGACGAAGTCGGCGGCCGAGCTGACCGGAGCGGTCGTCGTGGTGCCGGCGAAGACGTAGCGGAAGTAGCCGTCGGCGGAGGCCGTGACCGTGGTCTTCAGGGTGCCGGTGGAGCTGGTGGTGATGGTCTTCAGGGTGGTGTAGGCGGTGGCGCCCTTCTTCTTGAACTGCAGCTTCACCGGCTGGGTGGCGTAACCGGCGTAGGTGTTGGTGTCCCAGTTGGCGCGGGCCAGCTTGCCCGTGACCGTGAGGGTCCTGCCCTTCTTCACCGGCTCCGGGGAGGCGTCGGTGGTGAGGGTGGCCTTGCGCTGGAGCTTGGTGGTGCCGAGGTCGCCCTGCCAGGTGCGCCCGCCGCTCTCGTTGGCCGCGACGGCACCCAGCTTCCAGCTGCCGGCCTCGCTGTTGACGAGGTCGAGGTCCTCGTCGGAGGACGCCGGACGGAACTGGATCCTGGCGGTGCACTGCAGGACCGTCGAGGAGGACGTGGTGCAGGTGCCGGCGTCGTCACCGCCGATGAGGTCGTCGGACTCCAGGCCGACGGTGGCGCCCCGGTACAGGACCGGCGCGGTGCCGAGGGAGGCCGGGTCCAGGGTCGAGGGCTTGGTCACGGTGTAGGTCGCCGTGACCGTGACCTGCGTCGTGGAGCCGACCACGATGTTCTTGCCGCTGTTGACCTTGACGTTCGAGAAGGTGACGGCGGGGCCTGCCGGGGCGGCCTGCGCGGCCGGAACGGCGAGGGCGGAGAGGGCCACGGCGCCGGAGGCGGCGAGGACGAGGGCGCGTATGCGCATGTGCGTTCCCCATGAGGAGAGAAGTGATCTCGGAGTCTGTTGACTCGTTGAGTGAGATCCGTGACGTCCGGGGGGAGTTGTACGGAAAAGGGTAAGGAGAGGGGAAGAAGCCTCCCCTCTCCTCACACCGTGCCCGGGACCTTGCCCCGGGTGTTACCGCACGTCGACGAAGTCACCCGCGGTGGTGACCGCCGGGGTGGTCGAGGTGCCCGCGAAGCTGTAGCGGAAGTAGCCGTCCGCCGACGCCTTGACCGTGGTCTTCAGGGTGCCGGTGGAGCTGGTGGTGATGGTCTTCAGGGTGGTGTAGGTGGTGCTGCCCTTCTTGCGGTACTGCAGCTTCACCGACTGGCCCGCGTAGCCGTGGTACTGGTTGTCGTCCCAGTTGGCGCGGGACAGCTTGCCCGTGACCGTGATGGTCGCGCCCTTCTTCACCGGCTCCGGGGAGGCGTTGACGGTGAGCTTGGAGTAGCGCTGGAGCTTGGTGGTGGCGAGGCCGTCCTGCTCGGCGTAACCGACCTTCGTGATGTCGATGTCCTCGGCGAACGGGTCCTGGTCGTTCCAGTCGATGACGTATCCGGCCGCCTTCCACGTGGTGGCGTCGGCGTTCGACAGCTCCTCGCCCGGGAGGATGTCGATGGTGCCCTTGCAGTTGGCGACGGTCGTCGTCACCGCGGTGCAGGTGGGCCAGTTGTCCCCGACCAGGGTGCTGGCCGACGGGTCGTCGAACTCACCTCGGTAGATGAAGACGTCCATCCAGACCTCGTCCGCGTTCAGGTCGAGGTCCTCGGGGTGGGTGACCTTGTAGGTCACGGGAACGGTGACCTTGTTGGTGGTGCCGGCGACGATCGGCTTGCCGCTGTTGATCTTCACGCTGGAGAAGGTGACAGCCAGCGGGTACGGCTCGTCCGCGTCGGCGGTCTCACCGGTGAACGTGGTCCTGGCCGAGGCGGCCTGGTGGAGGGCCTGAACCGCGGCGAGAGACTCGGCCTTGTCGGACGTGTCGGCCTGGGCGGCCGGCACGACGACAGCGGAGAGGGCCAAGGCGCCGGTGACGGCGGCCAGGGTGGCACGGATGCGCATGCAATCCCCCGGTGGAGATGAGGACCCTGCAGCAGGCGTTCCCTGCGGCTCGTCTTCAGACAGGGCCCAAGTGATCGTGGAGCCTGTTGGCTCGTCGGATCAGATCCGTGACGGATGTTAATGGTTGTACGAAGTAAGGAAGATTTTCTGACGACCCATCCGCCACCGGCCCTCCCGCGCGCGGACGGTACGGCTAGACCTTCGGCCACATGGACTTGCCGGCCGCGAGCGCGCCCTTGCCGTCGCCCGTGTACAGACGCAGGTCACCCGCGGTCGTCACGGCGGCGAGGTCGGCCTTGCCGTCGCCGTCGAAGTCACCGCCGAGGACGACGCGCATGCCGCTCCAGGTCTTGTCCGGCCACATCGAGCGGGCCTTGTCGAACGTCCCGTCGGGCTTCCCGGCGTAGAGGTGCAGCGAACCGTCAGTCGCGACGGCGGCGATGTCGTCGCGGCCGTCACCGGTGAAGTCGGCCGTCGCGATCAGCTTCTTCTTCCACGTCTTGTCCGGCCACATCGACTTCTTCTGGTTCACCAGGTTGCCTTCGGCGTCCCGCTTGTAGGTGTAGAGGGAGCCGTCGGGCCACTGGAAGAGCAGGGTGTCGCGGCCGGCGGTGCCGGTCCTCAGGCTGGCGACGGGCAAGCCGTCCTTCCACGTGGCGTCGGTCCACAGGGGAGTTCGCTCGAGCAGATTCGGGGGCCACGGGCGGCGGTTCTGACTGTGCAGGACGAGGTCGCCGTCACTTTCGACCGAGATCATTTCGACCCTGCGGTCACCGATGAAGTCACCAGCGATGAGCCGTTTCTGGGTGCTGCGCCCGACCGCCGCCAGGCTGCCCCCGAACTGCAGCGTCCCGTCCGCCCTGCCGTGGAACACCTGGGCGTACCCGGGCTTCATGAGCGAGGCGACGTCCGTACGGCCGTCCCCGTCGAAGTCGGCCGCCGTCATGACGTCGGTGATCTGCTTCTGCCGGGAGCTGAGCCGGACCTGCTGGACCCAGTCCGCGATGTCGTCGACCCGTGTGGCGACGGCACCGGTACGGGTCTCCTGCGAGTTGAGGCAGCCGGCGTCCCAGGACCGGCTGACCACGCCGACGACCCGGCCGGAGGCGTTGAGCACCGGCCCGCCGGCGTCGCCCTTGCACAGGGCCGCCCCGGCGGAGGCCGGAGAGAGCGCCAGGGTCGTCGGGTTGACCAGGTCCACACCGAAGGCTCCGGTGTGGACGCGCGCCGGGGTCCACTCGAGCGCGGTACGGCCGTAGCCGACAGTCCTGAGCTGGTCCCCCTGGGCCGGGGCGGTCTCGCTGACCGTGGCGGAGCCGATGTCCGGGAACGGACCGCCCAGCGCGTCGTCGGCGCTGACCGGGTTGAAGCGGGCCATGACGAGGTCGCGGCCCGGGTAGGGCACGATCTCCTGGACCTTCTGGTCCCGCTGGGCCTTCGCCGAGGGCTTGTTGCCGTCGGCGGTCACCACGGTGGTGAAGGGCGGGGCGCCCTTGGTGAGCGTGGTCGCCTGCTGGGGGTCGGCGGCGAAGCAGCTCGCGGCGGTGAGGACCCACTGGGCGTCGACAAGGGTCCCGGAGCAGGCGCGTTCGCCGTCGGTGCCGACACCGACGTGGACCTTGACCGTGGACTGATCGGCGCCGTCCGCGACCTGGTCGCCGACGACGGACTGGGCCGGGGCCGCGGACAGCAGACCGGTCGTCAGACCGGCGGCCGCCAGTCCGGTGGCCCACACCATGCGCGTCCTGCGCGGACGGGCGTCTTTCACGAAAATCCTCGCATCTCGAATCCCGGAGTCCGGGTGTCTGCCTGGCGTACGGAGGGTGGTGCGCGGCGGCCGGTCAGCCGGTCACACGGAGCTCCACGAGCACCGAGGGTGCGCCGCCGGACGCCTCGCCGACGGACTCGAAGCCCCCCTTGGGCACATCGACCGAGGTGGTCTTGCCGCCCGCCGTCAGGTCGGCGCTGACCGGATGGTCCGCGGCCGCCTCGACCGCGAAGACCTGGGGAAGTTCGAGGGTGAGGCGTCCGGTCTTCCCGGTCGCCTGGAAGCAGTAGGTGCCGGCCCGGTTGACGGAGTCGTCCCTGCGGGTCAGTACCCGGATCTGCTGTGCATTCGGGCCGCACTCGGCCAGCAGAATACGACCGTCGCCCTTCTTCAGCTTGATACCCTTTTCAGCGAGAATTCGGTCGGCGCCGGGATAACCGTAGTCCTCGACCGCGACGGGCGGATTCGAGTCCGACGGAGACTGCGGTGGATCATCGGCGTAAACCACCGAAATACCGGTGAGCATGGCACCCGCGGCCACAATTCCGGAGACAATGAGATTTCGGGCACGGAAAGGCACCGAAGAGTCCCTTCCGGCGCGGCTCCTCGCAGCGCGAGACCCCCGCCAGGATACTGGTGAATAAATGTGCGTGACTGGGCCGCGACCACGCATGGCCGCCCTGTGCGCCCTGGTCAGCCCGTTGCGGAGAGGCGCACCGGGTCCCCGTTCAACCCCCCTGAAGATACGAGCTCGGTCTCCGCCGCAGCTGGTCAGGCCGGGCACTACCGAAGCAAAGTCAGGCCATAGCCTAGACATGGTTCCGACCAACGTCAACATGGCTTTGACGAACGTCCGGACCGAAGCCTGCGACCGGATTCCGAACGATGCCGGGAAAGCGAGGGCTATGCTTACCCGTCGACCTCGGCGACTCGCTTTTCGGGGGTCGTCGCCGATTGACAGACAGGTACCCAGTGAATCGAAGAACTGACCAGCTCGATACCACCGGAAAAGCAAAACGCCTGATACGCGGAACCGCTCTGAGCGTCCTGCCCATGGCGATCGCCGCCGGCCTGCTCGGCACCGCTCCGGCGTCGGCCGCCGACGCCACGGGCGGCGACGGCTCCTCGGCGAGCGGCACGTACACGGACCGCGGCCGGGTGCTGCACCTGTGGAAGACGGGCGGACCCGGCCTGCGGGCCGCGGCGGAGGTCGCCCTCACCGGTGGCGACGACGACGTACGCCACTTCCTCACCGACGTCGCGTCCGAAACGGCGTACCAGGACGAACGGGTGCAGACCGCGCAGGTCGCCAGCCTCGGCGGGCGCGGTCTTCAGGAGGCCGCCCGCAAGGCGCTGGCCGGGACGCCGGAGGACCTGAACATCTTCCTGAAGGACGGCTGGAAAGCACCGCTCGAGCAGGACCAGCGCGTGCGCATCACCCAGATCGTCGACGCGGGCGGCCCCGGCGTGCAGAAGGCCGGCCGCGCCGCGCTGGCCGGTACGGCCGCCGACATGACCGCCTTCCTCAACGACGGCCAGTACACCCAGCGCGAGGAGGACGAACGCGTCCAGCTCGTGCAGATCATGAGCACGGGCGGGCCCAACGTCCGTGCCGCCGGCCGGGTCGCCCTGGAGGGCACGGCCGCCGACATCCGCGAGTTCTTGCAGGTGGGCCAATACGTGGCCCGATCACGCGACCAGGAACGCGCCACGATCGCCCAGCTCGCAGCACAGGCGAAGGAGGCCGGCCGGCAGGCGAAGGCGGAGACCGAAGCGGCCAAGGACGCCTCGGCTCGGGCCATCGCGGCCTCGGCCCTGGCGAAGGAGGCCGCGCAGAAGGCCGCGAACGAGACGGAGGCGGCCCGCAAGGACTCGGTGCGCGCCGCGTCCGCCGCGTCCCGGGCGGCCACCGCCGCCAACCAGGCCGCGGCGGCGGCCCAGCAGGCCATCGACGCGGCCCGCGCCGCCAACAACTCGGCCCGCACCGCCGCGTCGGCGGCCACCCAGGCGGCTGCCGCGGCCACCGGGGCCGCCCAGGCCGCCAGCCGGGCCCGCGGGGCGGCCGCGGACGCGGCGGCCGACCACTCCAAGGCGGCCGCGGCCCGCAAGGCCGCCGACGACGCCAACGCCGCGGCCAAGGGTGCCCGGCTCGCGGCGGACGCGGCCAACCAGGCCGGTGTCGCCGCGACCGCGGCCGGAGACGCTGCGAGGGCCGCGGCGAGCGCGGGCGGCAACGCCAACGCCGCCGCGAGTGCCGCGTCCGACGCCAGCCGCTACGCCGACCAGGCCGGCGTCCACTCCGACGAGGCCAGTGCCGCCGCCTCGGCGGCGCGGGCCCAGGCCGCGGAGGCCACCCGCGCCGCGAACGCCGCGGAGAGCCTCGCCCGCAAGGCGGCCACCGCCGCCAGCGAGGCACGTGACGCGGCCAACGCGGCCGCCACGCACGCGGAGAACGCGGCCAAGGCGGCCAACGAGGCTGCCGACCACGCCGAGGACGCCGCGAAGGCGGCGGCCCAGGCGACCGCGCACGCCAAGGCGGCCAAGGACGCGGCCGACACCGCGAGCGGTGCCGTCGCCAAGGCCAAGTCGGTGTTCACGCTCGCCCGTCAGATCGAGGCGGAGGAACTGACCGCCCGCACGAACGAAGCTGTCGAGCGCGCCCGGCAGCTCAAGGCGGAGGCCGAGCGGCAGCGAGCGGCACAGGATCGCGTGGCGCAGGCCTCGGCTGGCCTCGAGGCGGATGCCCGGCGACTGGGCACGGCCGCCTCCGCGCAGGACGCCGATCTGGAGAAGGTGGCCGACGAAGGCCGTGACCTGGCGCTGCGCACGCTGAAGAGCCGTGGACCCTGGAGCCGCACGGCGGCCGGGGAGGCGCTTTCCGGCGGCACCGCCGCCGTGGTGTCGTACGTCCGCTCCGGCCGCGTCGAGGCCGCCCGGCAGGACGAGCGGTCCCGGGTGGAGACGCTGGCCCTGGAGTCTCCGTCGGACGGCATCCGCAGCGGGGCCGAGCAGGCACTGGCCGGTGACACGGCCACGATCAGCTCGTTCCTGAAGGACGGCCAGTACGCGGCGGTGGCGGACGACCTGCGCGTCTACATCTCCAAGGTGGTCTCCGGCGGGGGCCCCAGCGTGCAGTCGGCCGGACGCGCCGCGCTGAGCTCCGGTTCCGTGGAGCGGTACCGCGACTTCGTCACCGACGGCCAGTACGCGGCCCGCACCGAGGACGAGCGGGTACGCGCCGCGCAGCTCATCGACAGCGGTGGACCCGAGGTCAAGGCCGCGGCGCGGATCGCGCTGGAGGGCCCGGACCCGCAACTGCACGCCTTCATCCAGCACGGCCATTACCAGGCGCAGCGCAAGGACCAGCTCGCCGCCGGCCATGTCGCCCTGCTGCAGCAGATGATCTCCGAGGCCGCGTCCGTGGCCGCCACCGCGCAGAAGAACGCGGCGGAGGCCGGCAAGGTGGCCGCCACGGCCCGTAAGGCCGCCGCCGAGGCCGCCGAGTACGCCAAGCAGGCGGACGCGTCGGCGAAGGCCGCCCGGGGGTACGCGAACGACGCCGACAAGGCCGCCAAGGAGGCGGAGACGTCCGCGGCGAAGGCCGCCGCCTCGGCCCGCACCGCCCGTGCCGCGGAGGCCGACGCCCACGCGGCCGCGGCCCGGGCCGTGGAGTCGGCCACCCATGCGCAGCGGGCGGCGAACTGGGCCCAGGGCTCCGCCGACGAGGCATGGAGCGCGGCCCGGGAGGCACGGGCGTCGGCGACGGCGGCGGGCAAGGAGTCCGCGGCGGCCGACAAGGCGTCGCTGGAGGCCCTCAACACCGTGATCACCAAGCAGCGCGAGGAGGAGGCCGAGTACCGCAGGACGGAGGAGGCCTGGCGCAAGGCGCAGAGTGAGGAGGCACCGGACGACTCCGGTGACGACGACGACTGGATCCCGGACTGGCTGGAGGACACGGCGGACACCGTCGCCACCTACGGTGAGGCGATACTCACCAACAAGGACGTCTGGGTGGGGCTCGCCGAGACCGGCACCGGCATCCTGATGATGGGCGTGGGAGGCGGCGGCGACCTCGCGGGCGGTGTCCTGTGCATCACCGGCGTCGGCTGTTTCGCGGGCGCCCCGGCCATCGCCGCCAGTACGACCCTGATCGTCTCCGGCGGCTTCACCACGGCCGACGGTGTGGGTCGCTTCAACGACGGCCTGGGCCAGGCGCTGCGCGAGGCGCAGAGCAAGAACAACGCCGTCCAGAAGGCGCAGACCGGGCCGAAGCCCGCGCCGAGCAAGCTGCCGGCCTTCCCCAACGCCGCGCGGGCGAAGCCGAAGACGCCGGTGCAGGGCGGCGGCGGTCTGCGCAAGCGCTGGAAGGACCCCAAGACCGGGGAGATCTACGAGTGGGACTCCCAGCACGGCACGGTCGAGAAGTACAACAAGAACGGCAAGCACATTGGGGAGTTCGACCCGGACACCGGGGTCCAGACCAAGCCCCGTGACAAGACCAGAGAGGTGGAGAAGTGAGATTCCTGCTGACCCGCTACGGGAAGGACGAGGACTTCCCCGACCTGTCCACCGACGTTACCGCGGTCGGTGCGGAAGCCTTCGGTGCACTCCTGGGGATGCCGGCGGAGCAGCTGGCCGACGTGTATCCGCTGAAGCAGGAGCACGCCGAGCGGTTCCGGCTGCTGACCGGTGTCGCGCTCGACCTGGAGAAGTACGACTACTTCCTGGAACCGGAGGCGGACTGACACATGAGCCACCCCTTCGAGTGCGGTGACGAGACGGTCTGGGACGCGGGCTACCACAGCGGCCGGCTGTACGAGGCTCTGGCCGGGGGAGCGACCGGGTTCCTCGGGGTGCCGTCCGGTCTGACACCCACCCCGGAGGGCGGCTGCGAGGTGGACCCGGCCGCGCTGCTCACCTTCACCGAGCGGCTGTACGACCACTACGCCGCCACCCGCAATGAGGTGATCCACGGTCTCGTGCACGGCCTGTTGGTCACCTCGCTCGTGCTGGTGGAGCGGACGGGCGGCACCCTCGTCCTGAGGCCCGAGCACGAGGCGTCCCTGGGACGGGAGAAGACCGCTCTCGCCCGCTCCATGGGGTGAACGCAGGGCCGCCCCGCCGGAGTCGTCCGGACGGGGCGGCCTTTCCCGTGACCGCGCCCCGCCGGTGTGGTGCCCGCCCGGCCGACTCCTGGCGCTGCGGGACCACCACCGGCAGCTCACCGGTACCGAGCCCGACCCGACCCAGGTCAGCCCGGCTCAGGTCAGCCGGCCCGGCTCAGCCCGGCGGAATATGCCCGTCTCAGTCGAACCAGCGGTCGCGGGCCAGTTCGCCCGTGCGGGACGGGTCCTCCAGCAGTGCCGCCACCTCGAACCGCCGGGGCCACTGACGCGCCGCCCAGGCGAGGCCCGCCGCGACGCCCTCCAGGGTCGCGGCGTGCAGGACGCCGTCGTGGGTCAGGCGCCAGTCGATCTCGACGCCGTCGACGACGAGTTCGTCGTGCTCGACGTAGGTGTCCGGAGTGCGCGGGCCCAGCAGGACCCGCACCGGGTCGGGGACCTCGTGCTCGGTGCCCTCGGAGTCGACCTCGCCCGTCACCGACTCGCTCAGCCGCCGCACCTGGAACAGTTCGGCCAGCTCCGCGGCCCGGGACGGCCGTACGGGAAGCAGCGGGACGCCCTCCGTGAAGGGGAGCAGGTCGGGTGAGTCGACGACCACCGCGTCGGCCGCGTCCACGACCTCCACGCGCCCGTCGACCACGGCCCGCAGCTCGTCCGGCAGGGTCACCTGCTCCGGGTCCAGCTCGGCCAGCGCGCTGTAGAGCCCATGCAGTTGGGCGGCGCCGACGGGCCGGTCGGGGTCCGCGAGGCGGTCTAGGAGTTCGGCCGCGCCACCCGGCTCGTCCAGCAGTGCCGCCACCGACGTCCGCACGCCCAGCGCCCGCAGGACCTGCTCGTCGTCGAAGCCGGTGGCGTCGGCCTCGTCGTACAGGCCGTGCAGGAGCGGGTCGCCGCCGGCGGCCAGCAGGCCGGCGGGGCGGCGGCCGTCGAGGACCGGGTGACCGCGCAGCCACCAGGCCGTGTAGGGGCGGACGACCTCGTGGGTGCCGTCGGGCAGCAGGATCCGCACCGGCTGGGTGAGGGCGTCGCGCAGGGGCGGCTGGGCGAGCATGGCGAGGGCCTGCGGCCAGCGGTCGTCGTCGACGAGGTCGAGGTCGCGGACGGCGACGAGTTCGGTGGCTACCGGCGGGACCGGCGAGTCGGGGAACCGGTCGAGGATGTCCTCGCACCACACGTCCACCGCGTCCAGCAGGCCCGCGTCGTCCGGCTCGGCGAAGTCGCCCTCGCGCGGCTCCAGTTCGTCGGGGTCGAGGACCACGTCCGTGGCCCGGACGAGCGCGAAGCCGGCCAGCACGCCGACCGCGGCGAGCGGTCCCTCGCCCCACTTCTCCGCCAGTTCGCCGTCCACCGCGGCCAGTTCGTCCTCGCGGATCACCGACGCGAACGGGCTGCCGGGCAGGACGAGTTCGCCCGCCGGGACCAGTTCTCCGTCCTCGTCGGGCAGGGCGAGGGCGCCCAGCCAGGGCTCGTCGCCGGGTTCGAGGCCCGCGTCACGGACGAGGGCGAGGACGGTGTCGGCGAGCTCCTCGGCGTCCGGGGTGTCCCGGTCGTCCCAGGCGCCGCCGTCGTCGTCCAGGGACGCGGCCACCGCGGCCCGCACCTGCGGGGTGGTGAGCACGGCCCGGGGCGTGGCCGGCAGGGCGCCGAGCTTCTCCAGGAGGGGGTGCGCGGCGTCCGGGTGGGCGACCTTGAGGCCGAGCCGGGCGAGGACGTCGGGGTCGGCGCTCGCCGCGTCCGGGGTGGGCAGCAGGACCTGGCGGGGGCCGATGGTCGTACGGCCGTCGGCCAGGGGCACGGGCAGGCCGGAGAGGCGGTCCGGGTCGACGCCGGCGAGGCTGTCGTAGAGCCGGTGCCACCACTCCGGGTCCTTCTCCAGGCCGGCGAGGCGGTCGATCGCGTCGGCGAGCGGGATGCGGGCGACCCCCAGGGTGCGCAGCTCGACGCGGCGCTCCAGACCGGCGGGCAGCAGGGTCGGCAGCACCTCGGCGAGGACCCGTACGGTGTCGGCGCCCGCGCCCTCGACGACCTCGGCGTCCCGGGGGCGCAGGGCCTCGGGGAGGTCGTCCTCGTCCTTGACGGGCTCGACGGCGGGCGGCAGGAAGGCGGTCCTCGGCAGACGGTCGAGGACGGCCCGGCGCAGGGCCCCGTCCAGCTCGCCCTTGCCGAGCGGTCCGGGCACGAGGTCGATGACGCCGGGGGACACGGGCCGCCAGTCGGCGAGGAGTCCGGTGTAGGCGTCCGCGGCGCGCTGCACGAGGTGGTCGGTCAGCGGGCCGGGCGCGGCGTGCCGGCGGGTGGTGTCGAGCGGGAAGGAGGCGATGAGCAGGGCGGGGACGCCGAGGGGCTCGTCGCTGGGGGTGGGGGCGTGCACGACGGGGCTGGTGCGGGGCCGCGCGGGAGCGCCGTGCTCGTCCACGGGGACGGCCCAGGTGACCGACCAGTGCGGCCGCAGCCGCTCCTCGACCGGGCGGTCGGCGAGGAGGTCGGGGGTGAGGGGGCCGTGCGCGGCGGTGGTACGCCAGCGGGTGGTGCCGGCGAGGGAGTCCTCCACGACGGTGAAGGCGCCCTCGGCGGAGCGGCGCAGGGTGCGCGGGGTGCCGTCGCCGATCTCGGTCACGACCTCGTCCAGGCCCGGCAGGGCGAGCAGGAGGGCGTCGTCGACGGCGGTGAGGAGACGCTCGGCCAGGTCGGCGGCGGCGGTGTCGCGCAGGGGGAGGATGACGGCGGTGTCGTACGGGTCCGGTGCGGTGCCCTGGGCGGCGAACGGCAGGCGCAGCAGCGGTACGTGCCCGTCGCGGCGCCGGATCTCGTCGCCGAGGCCGGGGCTGTGGCGGGCGGTCTCGGAGGCCAGCTCGCGGGCCTCCGGCAGGGACCAGCGGACGCCGCCGTGCCGGCCGACGACGGCGGGCTCGTCGGTGACGGCGAGGACGGCGGCGAAGCCGACGCCGAAGCGGCCCACGGCGGCCTGCGGGGCGTCGCGCTTGGCGGAGGCGCGCAGGGTGGCGAGGGACTCGACACCGGCGGCGTCCAGCGGGGCGCCGGTGTTGGCGGCGACGAGGACGCCGTCCCGGAGGGTGAGACGCAGCCGTCCGGGGACGCCCGCCCTCGCCGCGGCGTCGGCCGCGTTCTGGGCGAGCTCCACGACGAGGCGGTCACGGTAGCCGCCGAGGACGAGATCCTCCTCGGCGTTGGCGTCCTCGCGGAAACGGGCCGGACTGGTGGCCCAGGCGTCGAGCACGCCTCGCCTGAGGCGGGCGGTCCCGAAGGGGTCCGCGCCTTCGGCCGCCGGCCGCACGAACTTGCTCACGTTGGCTCTCCTCATCGACGTGACCAAGAAGGTACCGCGACGCAGCCGGCCGGCCCGCCCGGCGTCCGCGCTCCCGCCGCACCGCCCGCAGCCCGGCACGACCTGCCGGGCGGCCCCCCGAGGCACGCTCCCCCGCCACGCCGCGCGACCGCCCCCGCACGACGACACCACCCCGGACCGAACCGCAGCCCACCGCCCGACTTCCGGACGCCCGCCCCCAGAGCACGCGCCCCACACTCGGCTCGGCGTCACTCACGCGGAAGCGGCCCCACGACGCCGTGCGGCCGCCTCGCGGGCGACCGCGCCACCGTCACCACAGGCCCTACCGAGTGCCCCAGCTCCGCCACGCCCTCACCGAAGACAACCCGGACCGAACCGCAGCCCACCGCCCGACCTGCGGGCGCCCGCCTCCGAAGCACGCGCCCCACGCTCGACTCGGCGGCACTCACGCGCGAGGACCCCACGACGACAAGCAGCCGCCGCCGGGCGACGACAGCACCGCCGGCACCAGCCCTACGAGTGCCCCAGCTCCCCGCGCCCCCTCACCGAAGACAACCCGGACCGAACCGCAGCCCACCGCCCGACCTGCGGGCACCCGCCTCCGAAGCACGCGCCCCACACTCGGCTCGGCACCACGCACGCGAGAGGACCCCACGACGACAAACAGCCGCCGCCGGGCGACGACAGCACCGCCGCCACCAGCCCTACGAGTGCCCCAGCTCCGCCGCGTCCTCGTCGGAGACGACCGGGACCGAGCCGGAGTCCGCCGCCGGGCGCAGGGGGAACGGGTCCACCCTCGTCTCGTCGATCACCGGCGGGGCCGGCTGCGGGGGCTTCGGCATGACCGCGGCCTCCGAGTGGCCGCCGCAGCCGTACGCCAGTGACACCACCCGGCCGTCCGCCGGGGAGAACTCGTTGGCGCAGACGCCGAAGGCCTGGCCGAGGGAGCCGCCGATGGGCTGGAGGAAGCCACAGCTGACGCAGGTCGCGGGAGCCGCCTGGGCCATGGGGGTCTTGGCCCCGAAGGCCTCCTCCCAGCGGTCGGCGGCGGTGTGCAGGCCGTAGCGGGAGAGGACCCGGGCGCGGCGCAGTCCCAGTTCCTCCGCCACCGCCGCGATCGAGCCCCGTGTCGGGATCGTGGGCAGGGCGGCCGGCGGGGCCGCCGTCACCTCCGCGTCCTCCGCCTCCACCAGCTCCGCCATCTCGTGCGAGACGGGCGCGTTCGGCGGCGGTTCCTCCTCGCCGGAGTAGCCGGGCTCCAGGCGCAGGTCCTCGGCGTCGGTGGGCAGCAGATCGCCCGGGCCCATGTCGCCGGGGCGCAGGCGCTCGCTCCACGGGACCCACTCGGGGGCCAGGACCGCGTCCGGGCCGGGCAGGAGCACCACCTCGTCCAGGGTGACGATCTTCGCGCGGGAGGCCCGGGCCACCGTCACCGCCCAGCGCCAGCCGCGGTAGCCCAGCTCCTTGCACTCGAAGTAGTGCGTGACGACCCGGTCACCCTCGGCGAGCACCCCGGCGTGTTCGCCGACCACGCCGGGCGCGGCGGCCTCCTCGGCTGCGGCGCGGGCGAGGTCGACGGCCTCGGCGCACAGGCGGTCGGGGGTGCGGCTTCGCGTGGTCGCTGCGCTCACAGGTATCGCTTCTCTCCTACGCCGTCTCTCGGGTGCGCCGGCCTGAAGGCGGCGGGTGCGGACGGAGCGGACCGCAGGACCGCGTCGACGTCCGCGCCCGATCGCGCTCGGGCGCACCTGCTGTCATCCATTCTGCGGGATGGCCGGGAGGCGCGCGGCCGAGAACGATCGCCACGGCGCGCTACGCACGCTACCTGTTCCCGGACGCTCGGCCTACACCGACGGGAGGTTTCCCCGCGCCGGACCCCCTCCATCCGATCACCGGATCCCCTCCATCCGCGCGGTGACCGCACTACGCACGCCTTTCTCGGGGCACTATGACGGAGTGGCAGCCGCGAAAGCACCCCAAGGTGCCACCGGGACCGGTGGGACGAGGGGGTTCAAGGGGAGGAGCCGGATCGGCGGTTCGGGCCGGGTAGGCGGGTCCGTCCGCGCGATCGGGCGTGCCCTGCACCTGCCCTTCACCGGCACCGCCCGCGGCATCAGGAAGGCCACGCACGCGCACGGCGCCGGCGAGTCCGGCCTCGGCAAGCTGATCGAGCTGCACGCCGTGAACGGCGCCGGGGACGTGATGATCACCGTCGCGCTCGCGTCGACCGTCTTCTTCTCGGTGCCCACCGACGAGGCCCGCGGCCGCGTCGCGCTCTACCTCGCCATCACCATGGCGCCCTTCACGGTCCTCGCCCCGGTGATCGGCCCCCTCCTCGACAAGCTCCCGCACGGCCGCCGGGCCGCCATGGCCGGGTCGATGCTCGCCCGCGCCCTGCTCGCGCTGATCATCGCCGGGGCGGTCGCCACCGGCAGTCTCCAGCTCTACCCGGCCGCCCTGGGCGTGCTGGTCGCGTCGAAGGCGTACGGCGTCGTACGGAGCGCCGTGGTCCCGCGTCTCCTGCCGCCCCGCTTCTCCCTCGTGAAGGCCAACTCGCGCGTCACCCTCGGCGGGCTCCTCGCCACCGGGGTGGCGGCGCCCGTGGGGGCCGGGCTGCACGCGCTCGGGGAGCGATGGCCGCTCTACGGCGCCTTCGTGATCTTCATCGCGGGCATGTTCCTGTCCTTCTCCCTCCCCCCGAAGGTCGACTCGGCCAAGGGCGAGGACGTGGCGCTGCTGGCGGCGGACGAGCAGCATCTGCACGGGCCGCACCGGCAGCCGGTCAAACGCCCCGGCCTGAGGACCGTCGGCATCGCCGTCACGCACGCCCTCGGCGCCAACGCCGCGCTGCGCTGGCTGTCCGGCTTCCTGACCTTCTTCCTCGCCTTCCTGCTGCGCGAGCACCCGCTGACGGGGTCCAGCGCCGCCGTGTCGCTGGGCATGGTGGCCGTCGCGGCCGGCGCGGGCAACGCGCTCGGTACGGCGGTGGGGGCGTGGCTGCGGTCACGGGCGCCGGAGATCATCATCGTGACGGTGCTCGCGTTCGTGCTGGGCGTGGCGATCACGGCGGCGGTCTTCTTCGGCGCGGTCCTGGTGGCGTGCCTGGCCGCGTGCGCCGGGTTCTCCCAGGCGCTGGCCAAGCTGTCACTGGACGCGCTGATCCAGCGGGACGTGCCCGAGCTGGTGCGCACCTCGGCGTTCGCGCGCTCGGAGACCATGCTGCAGATGTCCTGGGTGCTGGGCGGCGCCATCGGCATCGTGATGCCGCTGAACGGCACGGCGGGCCTGTGCCTGGCCGCCGGGGTCATCGCGCTCGGCTGGCTGACCACCGTCCGCGGACTGCTCAGCTCGGCCCGTCACGGAGGACCCGCGAAGCCTCGCGTGGCGTAACGCCGTGGCGTAACACACAGCCACGCCGCCCCCCACGTAGAGAGAGCGCCGACCGTGCCCGATAGCCTTCGCCCCATGACCTCGATGCCCCGCGGCGCAGCCGCTTCTGTGCACCGCGTTGTGCGACGCCGCCGAGCCGTCGCCGCCGCCGGCGCCGTTTCCGCCGGACTGCTCGTCCTGTCGGCCTGCGACCAGCCGACGCCGCTGTCCACGCTCACCGTCGGCCGCAGCTCGGTCAGCTCCGAGGCCACCTGCGGCGGCGAGGGCAAGACCCTCACCGCCGCCGCGCTCACGAAGTGCCTGGCCGACAAGGACATCAAGTCCATCGACGTGGACCCGGACGAGACCGTCCGCTTCGGTGTCGACCCCGAGATCGCGGACAAGCGCTGGACGATCCTGATGAACGGTCAGCCGCTCACCGAGGACAGCGACAAGACGTACCGCACCATCCCGGGCAGCGTGTTCTTCAACGCCCAGTACGGCGCCCAGGGCGACTCGACGCTGGTCACCATCAAGGCCGGCGACGGCAAGAAGGACAGCCAGGCCGCGACCGGTCTGTGGTCGTTCAAGCTGAAGAAGGACGACTAGTCACGTTCGCCGCCCGCATCCTCGTGGCCACCGCGGTCCCCGCAGAACGGGACGCGGTGGCACGGGCGTTCCCGGAGCCCGGCCGGGAGGTGCACGGGCCCGGTGTGGCCCTGTACCGCACCGGCGAGACCTTCGACCTGCTCGCCGCCGGGGTCGGCCCGGCCCTGGCCGCCGCGTCCGTGGCGGCCGCGCTGACCGCCGCCAGGCTCCGCGACACGCCCTACGGCCTGGTCGTGTCGGCCGGGATCGGGGGCGGGTTCCTTCCCGCGGCCCCCGTCGGCTCCCTGGTCGTCGCCGACCGGATCACCGTCGCCGACCTGGGCGCGGAGAGCCCGGACAGCCCCGGCGGGTTCCTGCCGGTCACCGAGCTGGGCTTCGGCAGGGTCACCCACATCCCGCCCAGGTCCCTGGTGCGGCAGGCCGCGGACGCCACCGGTGCCCGTACCGGCACGGTCCTGACCGTCTCCACGGTCACCGGCACCGCCGCCCGGGCCGCGGTCCTGCGCGAGCGCCACCCCAGGGCGCTGGCCGAGGCCATGGAGGGCTTCGGGGTCGCCGAGGCGGCCGACGCGCATGGCGCGGCCTGTCTGGAGATCCGCGCGGTCTCCAACCCGGTGGGCCCCCGTGACCGTGCCGCCTGGCGCATCGGCGACGCGCTGGCCGCGCTGACGACGGCGTTCGGGAAGCTCGCACCCGTCCTGGAGAGTTGGAACCGACATGACCACCAGTGAGCAGCCGCTGCGGATCGCGTACTCCCCGTGCCCGAACGACACCTTCGTCTTCGACGCCCTCGCCCACGGCCGGGTGCCGGGCGCGCCCGCGCTCGACGTGACGTTCGCGGACATCGACCTCACCAACGGCATGGCCGAGCGCGGCGAGTTCGACGTACTGAAGGTGTCGTACGCCGTGCTGCCGTACGTCCTCGGCGAGTACGCGCTGCTGCCGTGCGGGGGCGCGCTGGGCCGGGGCTGCGGCCCGCTGGTGCTGACCAGGGAGGAGGGGCTCGAACTCACCGGGCGCACGGTCGCCGTACCGAGCGAGCGGTCGACGGCGTACCTGCTGTTCCGGCTCTGGGCGGCGGACACGGTCCCCGGCGGGGTCGGCGAGATCGTCGTCATGCCGTTCCACGAGATCATGCCGGCCGTGCGGGACGGCAAGGTCGACGCGGGGCTCGTCATCCACGAGGCCCGCTTCACGTACCAGAACTACGGGCTGCACCGGCTCGCGGACATGGGCGAGCACTGGGAGTCCACGACGGGCCTGCCCATCCCGTTGGGCGCGATCATCGCCAAGCGCTCACTGGGCGCGGAGACCCTGACCGGGCTGGCCGGCGCGATCCGCACCTCCGTGCGCGCCGCCTGGGACGCCCCCGAGGTCTCCCGCCCCTACGTCATGGCACACGCCCAGGAGATGGACCCGTCCGTCGCCGACCAGCACATCGGCCTGTACGTCAACGAGTTCACGGCGGACCTGGGCGAGGCCGGGTACGCGGCGGTCAGGGGACTCCTCACGCGCGCGGCGGCCGAGGGGCTGGTGCCGCCCCTCGGACCGGAAGCGCTCCGCTTCCCCTGAGCGTCAGACGTCGAGCTGGTCGGCGACCGCCCGCAGCAGCCCGGCGATCTTCTTGCCGGAGGTCTTCTCGGGGTAGCGGCCCTTCTCGAGCATCGGCGTGATGTTCTCGAGGAGGGTCGTCAGGTCCTGCACGATGGAGGCCAGTTCGTCCGGCTTCTTGCGCTGGGCCGCCGCGACCGAGGGCGTCGGGTCGAGGAGGACGACGGAGAGTGCCTGGTCGCCGCGCTGTCCGGCGACGACGCCGAACTCCACTCGCTGGCCCGGCTTCAGTGTCTCGACTCCGGCGGGGAGGACCGAGGAATGGACGAAGACGTCACCGCCGTCGTCGCGGGAGAGAAAGCCGAAGCCCTTCTCGCTGTTGAACCACTTGACCTTGCCGGTAGGCACGTCTGTCCTCGTCCTCGTACTCGTCGGAAACTTGCTTCTGAAAAAAACAGCTGTGGAACGGCTCTTGATAGCACTGGGGCGGGTCGACCATGACCCGCCGGTACCAAGGCTAATGGTCTTCGTGCGGGTGACAAGACGTCGCCCGGTTGTTCCTTCGCGCTGGGAACTACCCTGGTCGGGTGCGTGACAAAACCCAAACGAATTCCGCCGCTCCCGGTGACCGACTGATCCGTGCCGGCGCCCTCGTGTTCTTCGTCGGCGCCGTGGCCACCCTCGTCACGGTCGCCCCGCTGTTTCTCGGTACGACGCCTTTTCCGACGTACATGTTCGGACTGAGCATGCTCATGGGCGTCGGGTTCCTGATCGCGGGCGCGGGTGTGCTGCGGTCGGTCGCGGCGGGCCGGCGTCAGGCGCGGGCCGGGGCCCGGCCCTCGTAGTCCGCGAACCACTCCCCGAACTGCGTCAGATCGTCCAGGACGACGTCCGCGCCGGCCTCGGTCAGCTCCGCCGTGCTGCACGGCCCCGTGGCCACGGCGACCGAGAGCGCCTCGGCGAGCCGGGCGCCGCGCACGTCCCCCACATGGTCGCCGACGTACACGGACGCGCCGTGCTCGCGCAGGGCGTCCGCCTTCTGTTCCGCCCACAGGTCGCCGATCACGGCGTCGGGCGCCATGCCCAGGTGCCGCATGTGCAGCTCGGCGTTGGGCTCCCACTTGGCGGTGACGACGACGGCCCGCCCGCCCGCCGCCTGCACGGCGGCGATCGCCTCCCGCGCGCCGGGCATCGCGAGGGTCCCGGTGATGGCGTACTCGGGATAGAGCCGGCGGTAGAGGTCCGACATCGCCGGTATCTCGTCCGCCGCGAACCAGTTCGCCATCTCCACCTGCAGCGGCGGCCCCAGCCGCGTGACCACCAGGTCGGCGTCGACGTACGTCCCGGTCCGCTCGGACAGTTCGACCCAGCAGGCGCGGATGCCGGGCCGGGAGTCGATGAGGGTCATGTCGAGGTCGAAGCCGACGGTGAGGGCGGCGGAGGTGGCGGTCATGGGGACATTCTGCCGGTTCAGCACCCCCTCCCCGCCGCGGCCGCCGCCCCCTACCGCTGCCGCTGCGACCGCCAGACCAGGAACAGCGCCGAGGCCACCGCCGCCCCCCGGACCACCCACGGCCAGGTGTCGGCGAGCGCGTCGCTCATGTGCCCCTCGGCGATGGGCGCGCCCCAGCGGCCCTCGCCGCGCCCCCACAGCCACACCAGCCCGGCCGCGACGGACAGCCCCGGCAGCCACACGACGGCCAGCTTGGTCTCCCGGTCGGTCAGCCG
Organism: Streptomyces sp. NPDC001381; assembly: GCF_042895685.1. Taxonomy (NCBI): domain Bacteria; kingdom Bacillati; phylum Actinomycetota; class Actinomycetes; order Kitasatosporales; family Streptomycetaceae; genus Streptomyces; species Streptomyces sp. NPDC001381. The sequence continues at coordinate 304,030 of NZ_JBIAWO010000007.1, forward strand.
GCGCGAGGCGTAGGCCACGGCCCACCCGACGATCAGCAGGAACAGGTTCCCGAGCACCGCGCCGGCGACGAGGGCACCGGCGGCGAGCAGGAGAAGGGGGTTGCTCCAGCCGCCGGCGCGCGGGGAGGGCAGGAAGCGGCGGCGACCGGCGGGGGCCTCCGCCTCGGCGCCCGGGGGTTCCTGCGCCCTGGCCGGCGTCTCCTCCTCGGGCTCCGGCTCCTTCTCCCGCGGCGGCGGCTTCAGCATGTCCGGGATCTCGACCCCGCCGACGAACCCGGGCACCTCCTCGCCCGCCCCGAACGCATCCGGCTCGCGCCGCCACCAGTCGGGCGCCCCCACCTCGTCGGCGAGTCCGCGCGCCCCGGTCCGCTGCGCCGGGAACGGCACGCCGGAGGACGGGGGCGAGGACGGGGACGAGGACGGGGGTGACGAGGCGGCGGGCGTGCCCGGGCGGGGCCGGGGCACCCGCCGCCGCAGGCCCTTCGGCCGCGGCGGTTCGTCGTCGGCCCGCTGCACGGGCACGGAGGGCGTAGGCGTCTGTGGCGCACCGCCCCCGTCGTCGGCCGCGGCGGCGACGACGTCGTCCGGGCTGCCGAGGCGGTCGATGATGCGCCGGACGGCGGCGGGCGAGTCGATGGGAGCCCTGGCCCGGCGCCGGTCGATCTCGTTGCGCAGCTCGGACACCAGCCGCATGCGCGTGGCCGACGACAACTGCCGTTGCTGGGCGATGTCCCCGACGCGGCTCAGATACTCGTAGACGACCTGGTCGCTCTCGATCCCCACGGAGGAGACGCTACCGCGCACACGTGACCTTCCAGCCCAGCCCGGCACCCGTCGGCCCGACCCGCACCACGTCGGCTCGGCCGCCGGAGGGGACCCGCTACCGTGGGCAAGATGAGCACCGAGGACCACCCGGCCCCGCGGTCCCTCGCGGAAGCGCTCCGCGCCAGGGACGACGCCTCCCTGGCCGCCCTCCTGCGCAGCCGCCCCGACCTCATCACCCCGGTCCCCACCGACCTCACCCAGCTCGCCACCCGCGCCGGCACCCGTGCCTCCGTCGTACGGGCGCTGGAGCGCCTCGACCGGTTCGCGCTGCAGACGGCGGAGGCGCTGGCGGTGGCCGGGGACCCGGCGTCCTACGACGAACTGCTCGGCCTGATGGCCGGGGACGCGCGCGACCCGGAGGTGTCGGCAGCGCTGCCCGCCGCCCTGGCCGCCCTGCGCGAGCAGGCCCTGGTGTGGGGTGCCGACGACCGCCTCCGTCTCGTCCGCACCGCCCGTGAGCTGCTCGCGCCGTCGCCGCAGCATCCGTCGCCGACGGGTCTCGGGCCGAGTGTGCGGGAGGCGACGGCGGGGATGTCGCCCGGGCGGATCCAGGAGATCGTGGCGACGGCCGGGCTGCCGTCCACGCACGACTCCGTGTCCGCGGTGGAGGCGCTGACCTCGCTCTTCACCCACCGCAGGCGGATGAAGAAGCTGCTCTCCGAGGCGCCGGCCGAGTCCCTCGACGTCCTGGAACGGCTGGTGTGGGGGCCGCCGTACGGCCAGGTGACCCACGACCCGGCGCCCCGGCTGCGCTGGCTGCTCGACCGCGGGCTGCTGCTGCCGACGGCGCCCGGCACGGTCGTCCTGCCCCGCGAGGTCGCCCTGCATCTGCGGGCGGGCCGCGCGCACCGTACGCCCGAGCCGCTGCCGCCCGCCGTGGAGCCGGCTGCCACGCATCCTCCCCAGGTCGTGGACGCGACGGCGGCGGGACAGGCGTACACCGCGCTGGCGACGGTGGAGGAACTGCTGAAGGAGTGGGACGAGGGCGGTCCGGCCGTGCTGCGGGCCGGCGGGCTGAGCGTGCGGGACCTGAAGCGGACCGCCGTCGCCCTCGACCTTCCGGAGCCGGTCGCGGCCTTCTGGGTGGAGCTGGCGTACGCGGCGGGCCTGATCGCCTCCGACGGCGAGGCCGACGAGCGGTACGCGCCGACCCCCGCGTACGACGAGTGGCTGGAGCGTCCCGCAGCCGAGCGGTGGGTGCAGCTCGCCGAGGCGTGGCTGGCGGCGACGCGGACGTCCGGGGTGGTCGGCGGACGGGACGCGAAGGAGCGGGCGCTGTCGGCGCTCGGCCCGGGGCTGGACCGCTCGGCCGCGCCGGAGGTGCGGCACCGGGTGCTGGCCCTGCTGGCGGGGCTGCCGGAGGGTGCCGCGCCGGACGCGGAGGCGGTGCTGGCCCGGCTGCGCTGGGAGCGACCGCTGCGGGGACCGCAGGGCACCCCGACGGCCCAGAGCACCCAGAGCACCCCGGGCACACAGGGCACGCAGGCCGCTCATGGCGCTCAGAACACCCCGGGCACCACCCAGACCACCCAGGCCTCTCAGCTCTCTCAGGCCTCTCAGGGCGCCGACGATCTGCGGTCGCGGCTGGCCCGCTGGACGCTGACGGAGGCCGAGCTGCTGGGCGTGACCGGGCGGGGGGCGCTCTCGGCGCAGGGCCGGGCGCTGATCGGCGCGCCGGCCGCGGACAGACGCCCCCGCAAGGAGCCGGAGGGCCCGGGCGACAAGCTGCCGGTCCACCACCACCGCACGAGCGCCCCTCTCGCCCCTCTCTCCCCGCCCGAACAGGCGGCCGCCGCCGCGGCCGCCGCCCGTCTCCTCGCTCCGCTCCTCCCCGAGCCCCTGGACCACGTGCTGCTGCAGGCGGACCTGACGGCGGTGGCCCCCGGCCCGCTGCGGCGCCCGCTCGCCGAAGTGCTGGACGTCCTCGCCGACGTGGAGTCCAAGGGCGGCGCGACCGTCTACCGCTTCACGCCGGCCTCCGTACGCCGAGCCCTGGACGCCGGCCGCAGCGCCTCCGACCTGCACGCCTTCCTCGCCGAGCACTCACGTACGCCGGTGCCGCAGCCGCTCGCCTATCTGATCGACGACGTGGCGAGGCGGCACGGTCATCTGCGGGTGGGCGCGGCCTCGTCGTACGTCCGCTGCGACGACGACACCGTGCTGAACGAGATCCTCGCCGACAAGCGGGCCGGCGCCCTGCGGCTGCGCCGTCTCGCGCCGACCGTGCTGGCGGCCCAGGCGGACCCCGGGACGCTCCTGGAGGGCCTGCGCGCGATGGGGTACGCCCCCGCCGCCGAGTCCGCCGAGGGCGATGTCCTGATCACCCGCGCCCACGCCCACCGCACCCCGCCCCGCACGGCCCCCGAGCCGGTGCCGGACGGCCCGCCGGTGCCCGACGCCACCCTGCTGACGGCGGCGGTCCGCGCCATCCGGGCGGGCGACCTGGCCTCGACGGCCCCCCGCAAGCCCTCGCAGTCCGCGGCCCCGCTCGCCCCCGGCGAACTCCCCCGCACCAGCTCCGCCGAGACCCTCGCCACCATGCAGGCCGCCGTCCTCACCGGCGAGGCCCTGTGGATCGGCTACGTCAACGCCGAGGGCGCCGCCAGCCAGCGGGTCGTCGCGCCGGTGCGGGTCGAGGGCGGCTTCGTGACGGCGTACGACCACACGGCGGACGAGGTGCGGACCTACCCGCTGCACCGGATCACGGGCGTGGCGGAACTGGCGGACGACTAGGTCGTGTCCGCGAAGTCCCGCCGTTCGCCCGCAGGGCGGGCCTCGCGGCGTCGCGGGGGCCCCTCCCGCGCGAACGAAGCCGAGCGTGGGGGAGCGTGCTCCCGGCGTGCCGGGCGGACGGCCTCGTACCGGGTGTACCCGGGGTTTCGCCCGGTGCGGCGAGAGCACGTGCCGGGCGTCGCGAGGCAGGCGGGACTTTGCGGACACGACCCAGCGTCTCCGCCAGGGGCGTCAGCAGTCTCCGACGGGCGTGTCCGCGGGCAGGCCGAAGTGGGCGCGGGCCGCGGTCTCCAGGCCGGCCGGGTCCGTGGCGTCGTCGAGCCGGATGTCCGCGAGGACGCCGAAGTGCTCCTGCTCCCAGCCGGCCCGGCCGGCGCCGTCCGGGGGCTCCTCCTGGGAGACGACGCGGTAGCCGCCGCCGTCGCCGTCCCGCTCCAGCCGCATCACCTGCGGGACGTGCGCGCCGGCGCACTCCTGCAGGGCGCCGTCGCGCACCCCGTACTCCACGCACAGGGTGTCGACGCCCGCCCGCACCCGGCCCTCGTCCTCCCGCAGGTCCACCGCCTCCGCCTCGCAGAACCATCGCGCCTTCAGGGCGGGCTCGCTCTCGCCGTACCCGTCCCCCTCGGCCCGCGCCACGAGCCGGTCCTCGATCGCGGGCCGTACGGCGTCCCACAGACCGGCGTCCACACCGGTCGAACCGCGTGCCCACGCCCCGGTCGCCACCAGCACCACCACGGCGCCGACGCCGGGTCCCCAGATGCGTACGGAAGTCACCGCGAGCTCCTCACCGGGCCGCGCGCGCTGCGCGGCTCCCCCCGACAAGACCGCTGGGACGGGCTCGGGGTTGCCCGCGGGATGGGGCACACTGGACGTTTGGCCGCCTCGGAAAGGATGTGCGTACCACGTGAACGGACCGCTGATCGTCCAGTCGGACAAGACCCTGCTCCTGGAAGTCGACCACGAGCAGGCCGACGACTGCCGTCGGGCCATCGCGCCGTTCGCCGAGCTGGAGCGGGCCCCCGAGCACATCCACACCTACCGGGTGACCCCGCTGGGCCTGTGGAACGCGCGGGCGGCCGGGCACGACGCCGAGCAGGTGGTGGACGCGCTCGTGCAGTACAGCCGCTACCCGGTGCCGCACGCGCTGCTCGTCGACATCGCCGAGACGATGGACCGCTACGGCCGGCTGACGCTCAGCAAGCACCCCGCGCACGGGCTGGTGCTCACCACCACCGACCGGCCGGTGCTGGAGGAGATCCTGCGCTCCAAGCGGATCACCCCGCTGGTGGGCGCCCGGATCGACCCGGACACGGTCGTGGTGCACCCCTCGGAACGGGGACAGATCAAGCAGACCCTGCTGAAGCTGGGCTGGCCGGCCGAGGACCTCGCCGGGTACGTGGACGGCGAGGCGCACCCGATCGAGCTGGCCGAGGACGGCTGGGCGCTACGGCCCTACCAGAAGCAGGCCGTGGAGAACTTCTGGCACGGCGGGAGCGGGGTCGTCGTCCTGCCCTGCGGGGCGGGGAAGACGCTGGTGGGCGCCGGGTCGATGGCCCAGGCGAAGTCCACGACCCTGATCCTCGTCACGAACACGGTCTCGGCGCGGCAGTGGAAGCACGAGCTGGTGAAGCGGACCTCGCTGACCGAGGACGAGATCGGCGAGTACAGCGGGACGAAGAAGGAGATCCGCCCGGTCACCATCGCCACGTACCAGGTGCTGACGACCAGGCGGAAGGGCGTCTACCCGCACCTGGAGCTGTTCGACTCCCGGGACTGGGGCCTGATCGTCTACGACGAGGTGCACCTGCTCCCGGCGCCGGTCTTCAAGTTCACCGCCGACCTCCAGGCCCGCCGCCGCCTCGGCCTGACGGCCACCCTGGTCCGGGAGGACGGCCGTGAGTCGGACGTGTTCTCGCTGATCGGTCCCAAGCGGTTCGACGCGCCGTGGAAGGAGATCGAGGCGCAGGGGTACATCGCGCCCGCGGACTGCGTCGAGGTCCGGGTGAACCTCACCGACTCCGAGCGGCTGGCGTACGCGACCGCCGAGACGGAGGAGAAGTACCGCTTCTGCGCGACGACCGCGACGAAGCGGAAGGTGACGGAGGCGATCGTGCGGCGCTTCGCGGGCCAGCAGATCCTCGTCATCGGCCAGTACATCGACCAGCTGGACGAGCTGGGCGAGCACCTGGGGGCGCCGGTCATCAAGGGCGAGACCTCCAACGCCCAGCGCGAGAAGCTCTTCGACGCCTTCCGGGAGGGCGAGATCAGCGTGCTCGTCGTGTCGAAGGTCGCGAACTTCTCGATCGACCTGCCCGAGGCGACGGTCGCCATCCAGGTGTCGGGCACCTTCGGCTCCCGCCAGGAGGAGGCCCAGCGGCTGGGCCGGGTGCTCCGCCCCAAGGCGGACGGCCATCAGGCCCACTTCTACTCGGTCGTCGCCCGCGACACCATCGACCAGGACTTCGCCGCCCACCGGCAGCGGTTCCTGGCGGAACAGGGGTACGCCTACCGGATCATGGACGCGGACGAGCTGCTGGCGGAGAGCTGACCGGTCACCGCCTGCGGCGGACTCCGGCCTCCTCGCCGTACTCACCGAGGATGATCACGTCGAAGGCCGCGCCCACGAAGACCCTGATCGCGTGGAGGGCGTCGCCGAAGGGGTGGCGGGGGGCGCTGGAGAGGGGGGTCGCTCCGGACGGGCGACCGGGGGCTGGTGTGAGGGTCGCTGTGCTCATGTCTCCATGATGGGATCCGGGACATAAAGGGGGCATCGGTCCCAGGTCCCCCTTTGGGTACCACTCGGGTACCGTTCCTCATCAGTGAGCAGGAGTGAGTCTTGGACCCATACCTGGTCGCTGCGGACACCCCGAACGGTTGTGGATGTCCTGGTTGCCCGCGTACGCGCCGCGTCCGGCGGCACGGATCGTGTCCGTGGTCCGGTAGTGCGGGGGCGGGGTCCCTCACGCTCGGGGGCACGCCGGTCGGCCTGGACGGTCCGATGCACGTGCACATCGCTCTGGTGTGCACGGGGCGGTGCCGTCCGTCGCCGAATCGGGTGACCCTGGGCGCGTCGTCCGATCGCGATGCTCGCCGCATCGTGCCGGGTGGTGTTACGGGTGGGGCCGGTCATCGGCTTCTGCCAGTGCTGGGCGCCCCACGTGCTGGTGTAGGCCGGGTCCACGGCGATGATCGCGATAGCTGTGGCGTCGGCCATGGAGGCCAGCCGGGCACAGAGCTTGCTGGTCGGCATGCCGGAGATGAGCTGCCGGAACCGACGCTTGCGCCCGTGCTTCTCTCGGGTCTTCCCGGCCTGGAAGTCGAGGTCTTCGACCGCGATGGCCTTGACACCGCAGGTCTTGGCCCAGTTCAGCAGCCGTGCGAGGGCGTGCCGTACCTGGGCGTCGCGGTGCTGGGCGTTGCCTGACAGGTCGTAGAAGAACCGGCGCGGCCGGCCGATCGGGTTGCCGTGAGTGTCCAGGCGCCATGCGGCGAGATGGTCGGCGTTGGTGTCTACACCGATCACGCCGTCGGCGAGGGCGGCATCGAGCGGGACGGTCTTGGCGGGAGGGATCTGCCAGGAGGCGTCCACGTACCAGCGCCCGCGCCCCGTGTCGAAGTGGATGCGGTAGGCGACCGCCCGGTTCGCCTCCAGACGATCGGCCCACTCCTGCCCACGGTGAGGGAACCGGACCTTCGCAGCGAGTACGTACCGGCCGTGCCTGGCGTTCGCCAGGCCGGCGAGCGGGGCCGGGAGCCTTACCGACACCTCGCCCTCGGGCGTGATGCGGATCGTCTCGTTGCCGAACCTTTTCCCCGACTCGCCGTCCGCCTGGAGGAACCAGCGCCCGGCTTCCCACCGCTCACGCCACTCGGCCTCGGTGAGCTGCGCGGTGTCGAGGTGGTGGCGGGTGCCCAGCAGACGCCTGCCGCCGCGCACGACATGCACCCGACCCGTTTCGCGGTCGGCCCGAACCTGCTCGAGCCGGTCCTCCAGCACATGCAGGCGGCGTGCTTTGTTGAACCACTCACGCGCGCAGCGGTAGCCGCCGGGAGCCCGCTTGGTGCCCTTGTGGCGGACCGGCAGCGACAACCGGTGCCGGATCGTCGTGACAGCGGCTTCGAGGGACTGCACGTGCGCGGCCTGGCCGCGCCGGGCGAGCGCCCACTGGTCGTGTGTGGCCTTCGTGATCGACCCGGCCCACCTGGACGACGACTGGGCCGTCAGGTCGCGCTTACGGGCCGCCCATGAATCGGCGGAGTGCCCCAGGCCGTCCATGCAACGCGCTTTGAGGTCCTTCGAGGCGAGCGAGCCCAGGTGCGCCCCCACCAGGCGCAGAACCTTCTCATCCTCGGGTGTGAGGTCCTTCAGCCGGGTACGCACCGCCACACCGGACGGGCCGAGAACGACGAACGGCGCGGCGATCGGGCGGAGGTCAGCCATGTTCGGCGGCTTCCAGGGCCTTGCGGGCGCGGTTCTTCGCCGACCTGCGCCCGTACAGGCGAGCACAGTGCGAGGTCAGCACCTCCACCATGTCGCACACCAGGTCGTCTTCGACCTCGCCGTCGTCCAGTACCAGCAGGCGACGGCCCGTCGCGGACAAGGCGGCCTCGACCAGCTCGACGTTCATCCGGCCGAGCCGGTCTTTGTGCTCCACCACCACGCAGATCACCTGCGGGTCGGCCAGCAGACGCCGGGCCCTGGAACGGGAGCCGTTCATTCCGGAAGCGATCTCCGCCTCAACACGGACAACCCGGTGACCGGCCTTCGCTGCCCACGCCGACAGCCGTGTGACCTGGCGTTCCAGATCGCTCTTCTGATCGTGCGAGGAGACCCGGGCATACAGGCCCAGACCGCCGACGGCCCCGGGCGTGGTGTTCGCGTCGATGTTCACCAGGATTGTGCGGGGCCCGACCCGCTGAGCCGGTACCGGCAACATCCCGTCACGGAACCAGCGATACGCGGTCTGCGGATGCACGCCCTGCGTCTTCGCCCACTCCGTCAGATTCATGCTCTGACAACGGCACTCACTCATGCATGGTTACGCTCATCAACTCGACATCGAGGACAAGCAGGTGGAGACCCTCGGGCGCTGCCGTCTCCCCCGGGAGGAGGAAAACCATTCGCCTCCCCCTCCCCCGCTCCCTTAAAATCTCCGCTCTTGCCCGCCTCCCCTCACGGAGTGCCGCCGTCCGGACGGAAACCGGACGGCTTCTCGCCACCCCCTTTCCGCCGGTTCGGAGGCACCGCCTTGTCCACGTCCGCCCACGACACCCCGGTCGACCCCCTCGGCCGCGAACGCGCCCACCTCGCCTCCTCCCGGGCCGCCCTGCGGGCCATGCGGGAGGACGTCGAAGCGCTCGACATCAGCGACGTCACCGCGAACTGGGTGAACGCCCAGATCCTGGAGCGGCAGATCGGGGAGCGCATCAAGGCGCTCGCCGATCTCAGCGACACCCCGCTGTTCTTCGGCCGGCTCGACTACCTGCACGCTCCGGGAGCGGACCGGGCGGAGGGCGCGGAGGGGGAGCGCTTCTACATCGGGCGGCGGCATGTGCACGACGCCGAGGGCGACCCGATGGTGATCGACTGGCGTGCGCCGGTCTCGCAGCCGTTCTACCGGGCGTCGAAGAAGGACCCGATGGACGTCGGGCTGCGCCGCCGCTTCGGTTACACGGGCGGCGACCTCACGGCGTACGAGGACGAGCACCTCTCCGACCCCGCCGAGGCGGCCACCACCAGCAAGCTCCTCCAGCGGGAGATCGAGCGCCCGCGCGTCGGCCCGATGCGCGACATCGTGGCGACCATCCAGCCGGAGCAGGACGAGATCGTACGGTCCGGGCTCGGCGGGACGGTCTGTGTGCAGGGGGGCCCGGGCACCGGGAAGACGGCCGTCGGCCTGCACCGGGTCGCGTACCTCCTCTACGCCCACCGGGAGCGGCTGGCCCGCACCGGCACCCTCGTCATCGGCCCGAACCGGTCCTTCCTCCACTACATCGAGCAGGTCCTGCCCGCGCTCGGCGAGCTGACGGTCCGCCAGGCGACGGTCGACGACCTGGTCGCCCACGTCGAGGTGCGCGGTACGGACGACGCGGCCGCCGCGGTCGTCAAGGGCGACGCGAGGATGGCGGAGGTGCTGAGGAGGGCCGTCTACGCGCAGGTGCGGATGCCCACCGAGCCGGTCGTCGTCGTGCGCGGCTCCCGCCGCTGGCGCGTCCCCGCGTACGAACTGGAGGACATCGTCCGCGAGTTGCTCGACCGGGACATCCGTTACGGCGCCGCCCGTGACGCCCTGCCGCAGCGCATCGCGCACGCCGTGCTGGTGCAGATGGAGCGGTCCGGCGAGGCCCCGGACGACCGGGTGCAGGACGCGGTGGCCCGCAACAGCGCGGTCAAGGCGGCCGTGAAGGAGATCTGGCCGCCCGTCGACCCGGCGAAGCTCGTCCTGCGGCTGCTCACCGACGCGGAGTTCCTCGCCGTCCACGCGGACGGGATCCTCGACGAGGACGAGCAGAAGACGATCCTGTGGGCGAAGCCCGTGCGGAGCGTGAAGTCCGCCCGGTGGTCGGCGGCGGACGCGGTGCTGGTCGACGAGGCGACGGACATCGTGGAGCGCACGCACTCGCTCGGACACGTGGTCCTGGACGAGGCGCAGGACCTCTCCCCCATGCAGTACCGGGCCGTCGGCCGCCGCTGCTCCACCGGCTCGGCGACGGTCCTCGGCGATCTGGCGCAGGGCACCACGCCCTGGGCGACGAGGAGTTGGGCCGAGGCCCTGGCCCACCTGGGCAAGGCGGACGGCGTGATCGAGGAGCTGACGGCCGGTTTCCGCGTCCCCACGGACGTCATCACGTACGCCTCCCGGCTGCTCCCGCACATCGCGCCCGGCCTCACGCCGGTCGCGTCGGTGCGTGAGAACCCCGGCTTCTTCGCTCTGCGCACGGTCACGGACACCGCCGAAGTGGTCGCCGCCTGCGAGGAGTTGCTCCGCAACGAGGGCTCGACGGGCCTGATCGCCGCCGACGCCCGCGTCCCCGCGCTGGCGGAGGCGCTGACGGCGGCGGGCGTCCCGTACCTCCACCCCGGCGAGGAGACCACCGCCGAGACCCGGCTGACCCTGGTCCCGGCGTCCCTCGCCAAGGGCCTGGAGTACGACTACGTCGTCCTCGACGAGCCCCGGGCGGTGGTCGACGGCGAGCCGGACGAGCGCACCGGCCTGCGCCGCCTCTACGTCGCCCTCACCCGTGCAGTCTCAGGCCTCACCATCACCCACACAGCCCCACTGCCGCCCCAGCTCACCCCTCAGGACACGGCACGGTCGGACGCGACGTCACCACAGGCAACGGCCACAGCCACGGCGCACCAGTCGCCGTAGCCGCGGGCGCTGATCGCCCTGGCTGTGGGCAGTCGTGCCGCCGGGGCGGCACGGGTGGGCGCAGCGGCACCCGGCGAGCGCGGGCAAGCGGACCCCACCCCCGGCCGGCACCAACTCCGTCCACCACCGCCCCACCCACCGCTCAGCCTCCGTCCAGCACCTTCCGCCACTCCCCCACAGCCCCCGCCGAAACCCCCGCCCCCCACCCTCCGGGCCTGGCCGCTCCGCCGATGTGGAAGGCGTTCAGGCCGGCGGCCAGCAGGGGCGGTACGTGGTCGAGCCGCAGCCCTCCCCCGACGAGAAGCCGCTGCTCGTACCCCGGCTCCCCGCCCCGCCCCGCTTCGGCGAGAAGGGTGGGGAGCCCTTCGTCGACGCCCGCCGCGGAACCGGCCGTGAGGTAGGTGTCGAGGCCGGGCAGGTCGGCGAGTTGCTTGCGCAGGGCGTCCCGGTCGGCGGCGTGGTCGATGGCCCGGTGGAAGGTCCAGCGGCAGTCGTCCAGGGCGGCGACGATCGACTCCACGGCACCCAGGTCGACGCTGCCGTCCGCGTCGAGGAACCCGAGGACGAATTCCACCGCCCCGGCCTCCCGCAGCTCGCGGGCGGCCCGTACGAGCCGGTCGACGTCCTGGGCCGCGAAGCCGTCCGTCAGCCGCAGCATCACGCGCAGGGGGAGATCGACGGCGGCGCGGACGGCGGCGAAGGTCGCCACCGGCGGGGTCAGCCCGTCCGCCGCCATGTCCGTGACCAGTTCGAGGCGGTCCGCGCCTCCGGCCCGGGCCGCGATCGCGTCCTCGGCGTCGAGGGCGATCACCTCCAGCAGTGCACGCTCGCTCATGGGACCCCATTCATCGACGGCTGCGGGTGAGGACCAGAAATCCAGGAAGCGAAGCCGGAGACCTAGAGGTCTAGTCCATTTGTCTAGTCCAATTCCACCATACGCCCGCCCGCGAGAGAATGAGGCCATGGCCGACCTCGACGCCCTGCGCACCCGCTTCACCCACGCCCTGGACGCAGCCCGGACCCCCGACGCCGACGGCCCCGACCCCGCGCCGTACGCCGACGACCTCCTCGCCCGCTGGCAGGAACCCCAGCGCCGCTACCACACCCTCACCCACCTCACCGCGGTCCTCGACCACATCGACGTACTGGAGAAGTACGCGGACGACCCGGCCGCCGTACGCCTCGCCGCCTGGTTCCACGACGCCGTCTACCTCCCCGACCGCTCCGAGAACGAGGAGCGTTCCGCCCGTCTGGCCGAACGGGCCCTGTCCGAGGCCGGGGTGCCGGGGGCGAGGACCGCCGAGGTCGCCCGGCTGGTCCGGCTCACCGTCACCCACGACCCCGCCGACGACGACCGCGACGGCCAGGTCCTGTGCGACGCCGACCTCGCGATCCTGGCCGCGCCGCCCTCCGCGTACGCCGCCTACACCGCCGCCGTCCGCGAGGAGTACCACTTCGTGCCCAGCGACGCCTTCCGGGCCGGCCGCGCCGCGATCCTGCGCCAACTCCTCGATCTGCCCAGGCTGTTCAGGACTCCCCACGGGGCGGCCGAGTGGGAGCCGACCGCCCGCTACAACCTGCGGGCCGAGCTGGAACTCCTCACCTCGTGAACCGCGTTCCCGGCCCCCGCCTCACCCTCGAAGGCGCCTCCCCCACCACGCTCGCCGACCTGTGGTCGGGCGGCGACGGCGGCTTCGACTGGCTCGGCGGCGCGCCGTTCGAGGGCACCCGGGACGCCGCCGGGATGGTGTTCAGGGCGCACGAGGCCGGCCTGCTGCGGCCCGAGTTCGGGCTGTACGTCCTCGTACGGAGGGAGGACGGCCGCGCGATCGGCAGCATGGGCTTCCACGCCGCCCCCGACGAGGACGGCCGCACGGAGATCGGCTACGACCTCGTGCCGGCCGCCCGGGGCCGCGGCTACGCCACCGAGGCGCTGCGCACGCTGGCCGGCTGGGCGCTGGCCCGGGACGACGTACAGCGCCTGTTCGCCACCGTCGAACGCGGCAACGCCCCCTCCCGGGCCGTCCTCGAACGCGCCGGGTTCGTCAGGGTCTGGGAGGGCGAGGGCGCATACGCGTATGAGCTGCGCGGCTGACCTGGACCTGGCGTAGCCGGGGGCGATCTTCCGCCCCTTCACCTGCCCCGCTCCCCACGCGCTCCGGATAATCACTGCGGATGTTTCCGGCACGGCCACACCGCGCACGGGCCGTGTACGCCGGGGGAAGCGGGGGAGCGTCATGAGTCAGAACGGGCCGTCCACGCCACCGGGGCCGCCCGGCCCGACACTGCCGGACCCGCACACCCGGCGGGGGGTGCGCTGGACCATCATCGGCGTGGTGATCAGTACGGCGATCGCCCTCATCAGCCTCTATCTGCAGGCCCAGCAGTCCCGGGGAGACCAGCCGGACCCGCCCGACACCACCAGCAGCGGCCCCGCCGTGCCCGTCCGCTCCCCGGCCGGCGAGAGCCCGCGGACCGCACCCTCCGGCCCGCCACCGGCCGGCACACCGGGTCCGGCCGACTCCAGCCCCGAGCCGCGGAGCGGCCCCGACGACGGCCTCACCACCGCCGAACACGACCTGCGCGACTCGCTCAACACCGACCAGTGGTCCCGCGAGAGCTGCTCCCACACCGTGTGGCAGGGCGCCACGGCCGCCCTGTACTGCACGGTCACCACCGTCGACCTGTACGGCGTGACCGGCACCGGCAAGGCCAGCGTCGCGATGTACGCGACGAAGACCGACCGGGACAGCGTCTTCCAGACCTACGCCGGCGGCCTGCCGGAGGGCGACTGCGAGGCCCAGGTCAACGTGCGCGGCAGCTGGTCCGAGAACAACACCGGCCAGGCGGCGGGCGACGTCGTCTGCTTCCTGTCGACCACCGGCCAGTACGTCTTCCTCTGCAGCTACTACGACCGCCCCGCGCTGGTCCAGATCACCGGCCCGGACCAGGCGAGCCTGACCGCCTGGTGGCACACGCTGGAGCCGGTCTTCACCGACTGACGTCCCCGACACCGCCCCGCTTGCGCCGGCGCAGACCCGCGCCGTGCAGCAGCCGCACCACCTCACGGCTGCTGACCTCGACCGCGCCGGCGGCCACCACCTCGGCGTACCGGTGCGAGGGGATGTCGTAGTGGTCGCGCTCGAAGGCCCGCCGCGACACCCCCAGCCCCTCGGCGAACCCGTGCAGTTCGTCGTAGGAGACGTCGCTGACCAGGTGGGACCACATCCGGCCGTGGCCCGGCCAGTTCGGGGGATCGATGTAGATCGTCACGACGGCCTCACGAGGACGGCGCCCCGCCCGTCGCCGACCCCAGCGTCCCCACCGCCGCGACCTTCACGCCCGCCTTGTGGCACACCCAGTGCGGATCGCGGCCCAGCTCGGGCTCGACGTCGAGGGCGTGCGGATCGCCGGAGCCGCAGACCGGGCACAGCGGCCAGCGGCCGTAGCGTTCGAGGAGCGCGTCCTGCACGTCCTGCGCGACCAGCCCGGGCAGGAACTCCGCACCGTCCGGCCACTGTTCGACCCACCAGCGCCGCTGGACGACCGAGTCCTCGACCATCGACACCACGTCCGCCGCGGCCACCTCGCCCGCGGCCAGATCGGCGAGCACGAGGGCGCGCGCCGCGTGCAACGCCTGTTCCAGGGGGCTGATCGGGGCACGGGAGGGGTCCATGCACCTATTGTGCGCGTGCTTGACCCCGCCCCGAGCCGAAAATATCTTTCACCTGTGACCCAGGAAGCGAAGGAAACCTTCCCTCCGGAAGCCTTCCGTCCGGCGCCCGCCGCGCTCGCCGGCAAGGTCCGCACCCTCGCCCCCTCCCTGACCCGCTCCATGCAACGGGTCGCCGAAGCCGTCGCGAACGACCCGGCGGGCTGCGCCGCCCTCACCGTCACCGGCCTCGCCGAACGCACCGGCACCAGCGAGGCCACGGTCGTGCGCACCGCCCGCGCCCTCGGCTACCCCGGCTACCGCGACCTGCGCCTCGCCCTCGCCGGGCTCGCCGCCCAGCAGCAGTCCGGCCGCGCGCCCGCACTCACCACCGACATCGCCGTCGACGACCCGCTGGCGGACGTCGTCGCCAAACTCGCCCACGACGAGCAGCAGGCCCTCGCCGACACCGCCGCCGGGCTGGACACCGCCCAACTGGAGGCGGCGGTCGGCGCGGCGGCCGCCGCACGGCGCATCGACGTGTACGGCGTCGGCGCGTCCGGGCTGGTCGCCCAGGACCTCACGCAGAAGCTGCTGCGGATCGGGCTGCTGGCCCACGCGCACAGCGACACCCACCTCGCGGTGACGAACGCCGTGCAGTTGGGGGCGGGGGACGTCGCCGTGGCGATCACGCACTCCGGGTCCACCGGGGACGTCATCGAGCCGCTGCGGGTGGCGTTCGAGCGGGGGGCCACGACGGTGGCCATCACCGGCAGGCCGCGGAGCGCGGTGACCCAGTACGCGGATCATGTGCTGACCACGTCCACCGCACGGGAGAGCGAACTGCGGCCGGCGGCGATGTCGTCGCGCACGGGGCAGCTGCTGGTGGTGGACTGTCTGTTCGTGGGGGTGGCCCAGCGGACGTACGCGTCGGCGGGGCCGGCGCTGGCCGCGTCCTACGAGGCGCTGGCGCATCGCCACCGTTAGGTTGCCGCACCGGATCCGCCCTGGAAAGAGCCCTCCCGATGACCTCCCGTGACCTCCTCAGCCAGCTCGCGTCGCTCACCACCGAGGCCTTCCGCCCCGAGCTCGCCGACATCGACCGGCTTTCCACCCTCGACCTCGTCCGGCTCATGAACGGCGAGGACGCCGGCGTACCGGCCGCCGTCGGGGCGCAGTTGCCGCGGATCGCCGCCGTCGTCGACGCCGTCGCGGAACGCATGGGCCGCGGCGGGCGGTTGGTCTACGCCGGCGCCGGGACCGCCGGACGCCTCGGTGTGCTGGACGCCTCCGAGTGCCCGCCCACCTTCAACACCGCCCCCGGTCAGGTCGTCGGGCTCCTCGCGGGCGGCCCGGCGGCGATGATGACGTCCGTGGAGGGTGCCGAGGACTCGCGGGAGCTGGCCGAGGCGGACCTGGCCCGCCTCGGCCTGACCGCCGATGACACGGTGATCGGCGTCTCCGCCTCCGGCCGCACCCCCTACGCGATCGGCGCGGTGGAGTACGCCCGCTCCCGCGGCGCGCTCACCGTCGGGCTGGCCTGCAACGCGGGCAGCGCCCTGGCGGCCGCCGCCGAGCACGGGATCGAGGTCGTGGTCGGCCCGGAACTGCTCACCGGGTCCACCCGTCTGAAGGCGGGCACCGCGCAGAAGCTGGTGCTCAACATGGTGTCGACGATCACGATGATCCGGCTGGGCAAGACGTACGGGAACCTGATGGTCGACGTCCGCGCCTCGAACGAGAAGCTGCGCGCCCGCTCACGGCGGATCGTCGCGCTGGCGACCGGGGCCGGCGACCAGGAGATCGAGGCGGCTCTCGCGGCCACCGGCGGCGAGGTCAAGCACGCGATCCTGGTGCTGCTGGCCGGCGTGGACGGGCCGGCGGCCGCCCGCCTTCTGGAGGAGTCCGGCGGACATCTGCGTGCCGCTCTCGCCGCGGCGGGCGGCTGAGCCGCACGCTCGGTGGGTGCACACCTCCAAGGACAGCGCCCACGACCTCGCCGCCGCGATCCTCCCGCTGGTCGGCGGCCCCGCGAACGTCACCTCCGTCGCCCACTGCATGACCCGGCTGCGGCTCGGCCTGGCCGACCCGTCCCGGGCGGACGAGCGGGCGCTGCGGGCACTGCCCGGCGTGCTCGGGGTCGTCGTGGACGACGGCACGTACCAGGTGGTGCTGGGACCGGGTGTGGTGACGAGGGTGACGGAGGAGTTCGAGGGGCTGACGGCCGCGGGGCGCCTCGCCGCGCGCGGAGAGGAGCTGCGGGAGGAGCGGCGGCGGCGCAACGCGACCCCGTTCAAGACCGCGCTGCGCCGGCTGGCGGCCGTCTTCGTCCCGCTCATCCCCGCGCTCATCGGCTGCGGCATCCTCGCGGGCGTGGGCGGCCTGCTGGTCAACGCCGGGTGGCTGCCCGGCCTGACCCCCGCCCTGGCCGCCGTCGCCTCCGCCTTCATGGCGCTGATCGCCGTGTTCGTCGGGTACAACACGGCCAAGGAGTTCGGCGGGACGCCGGTCCTGGGCGGCGCGGTCGCGGCGATCGTGGTGTACCCGGGGGTCGCGAAGGTGACGGCGTTCGGGGTGCCCCTCTCCCCCGGTCAGGGCGGAGTGCTCGGCGCGCTGGCCGCGGCCCTGCTGGCGACCCGTGTCGAGCGGTGGTGCCGGGGCAGGGTCCCGGACGCCCTCGACGTCCTCCTCACCCCGGCCCTGACCGTCCTCGTCGCGGGCCTGGCCACGCTGTACGGGATCATGTACGCGGCCGGCGCGGTCTCCCAGGCGATCGGCACGGCGGCGACCTGGCTGCTGGCGACGACGGGCGCCGTCGCGGGCCTGGTCCTGGGCGCCCTCTTCCTCCCGCTGGTGATGCTCGGCCTGCACCAGGCCCTCATCCCGCTGCACACCACCCTCATCGAGCAGCAGGGCTACACCGTGTTGCTGCCGGTGCTGGCGATGGCGGGCGCGGGCCAGGTCGGCGCGGCGGTCGCGGTGTACGTCCGCCTGCGCCACGACACCTCCCTCGGCACTTCCCTGCGCACGACGATCAGATCGGCGCTCCCGGCGGGCCTGCTCGGCGTCGGCGAGCCCCTGATCTACGGCGTCTCGCTGCCGTTGGGCCGCCCCTTCCTGACGGCCTGCGCGGGCGGCGCGGCGGGCGGGGCGTTCATCGGTTTCTTCGCGATGCTCGGCGACCGGGTGGGCGCCACCGCCATCGGCCCGTCCGGCTGGGCCCTGTTCCCCCTGCTGGCGGGCAACAGGGGGCTGGGCGTGACGGCGGCGATCTACGCCGGCGGCCTGCTGACGGGCTACGCGACCGGCTTCGCGGCGACCTACGCCTTCGGCTTCCGGGGCCGGGTCGGTCCCGTCGCAGGCTGACCCGGCCGCCGCGCGGCGGCCGTCGGCACACCGGCGGCGGGCCGCGCGGGGCGGGCCCGGCGCCGGCGGTGCTGGACGAGGCTGGTTTCAGCCGCGCCCGGCCCGGTGGCCCGTCACCTTTCCGATCCAGGTGATGAAGGCGCCCGGGTCCTGGTCGGCGCCGTGGCCGGCGTCCCAGTAGTAGGAGGTGTCGACGTCGTCGCCGAGTTCGGTGAGGCGGGTGGCGAGGTTGGCGACCACGGACAGGGAGGTGTCGGAGTCCTTGGTGCCCACGCGGATCCACCAGTGCCTGGCGCGGTGCGGGTTGACCTTGTCGACGAGGTGGTGCATCGGGTTCATCAGGTGCAGCCTGGCGGGGATGTCGGCGTCCAGGCGCGCGCTGTCCCCGGCCCCGTGGCGGAGGCCGTAGAGCGTGAAGTGGCGGGCCCTGGTGGTGCCGGTGCCGAAGAGGTTGCACTCGGGCGTGGACAGGTCGAACGCGTCGAAGGAGGGGGCGTTCTTCTTGCGCGCCCCGACGTGGGTGAGGAAGTCCGCCCAGGTGAAGGTGGCCTTGCCGGCGGACCAGGTGATGAAGGGGTGCGCGGCGAGGTAGGCGGCGCGGGCCGCGTCCGGCAGGGCCGCGAGGTACCTGGTGGCGGACGGCTGGAGGAAGGTCTCCAGGATGTACGTGTCCAGGTTGCGGGCGGTGAGGGTCCCGTGGCCCCGGGCGCGCAGCTTGAGGGCCGCGAGGTACTCGGTGTACTGGGCCTTCAGGTCGGCGGAGATCGCCGGGTCGACGCTCGCGCCCGAGGCGAGGGGGTTGGTGCCCCAGTTCCACTCGTAGGCGGCGTCGGCGTGCTCGAGGTCGGTGATCGGGCACCAGTCGCCGCTGGCGAAGACGGCGTCGCTGGCGTCGGCCGCGCCGATCTCCTCCAGGTAGGGGTGGTACAGCGGACTGTCGCCGGAGGCGCCGAGGAGGGCGGAGAGGGCGCCGCCGGCGCTGACGCCGGAGGAGACGATCCGGTCCACGTTCCCGGGCACCCGGCCCTTGTTGGCCTTCAGGTACCGCACCGCCGCCTTGAGGTCGACGATCGCGGCGGGCGCGGTGCCGTAGTAGGTGCCGTTCGCGTCGACGAGGGTACGGCCCCGGGCGCCGGGCTCGACGACGACGTATCCGGCGGCGAGCGCGAGGGCCTGCCGGCTGGTGCCGCCGCCCATGCCGGAGGCGCTGATGCCGGTGGCGTTCGCCACGGACGACGGCATGTAACCGCCGACGGCGTTGGCGAGCAGGACGGGCGCGTCGGAGGCGTCCACGGCGGCGCCGTCGATCGCGACCGGGACGCTGACGTTGAGGGACTGGTAGGCGGCGTCGACCGGATCGGCCACGTAGCTGGCGACCTTGTGGAACCGGTACGTCACGCTGTGGACGGTGCCGGTCGTGTCGGTGATGGCGATGGTCTGCTCGGTGTAGGCGGACGGGTCGAAGACCAGGGCGGAGTCGGTGGCCGCCTTCCTGACGCTCCCGGTCGCCGCCCGGGCGCCGGTGGCGAACCCGACCGCGGGCACCGCGGCAGCGCCGGTGAGTCCCATGACCACAGTTCTGCGCTTCACTCGCTTCACTTCCGTCTCTTGAGTAGGCGGCTCTTACCGACGCCTCTTGCTACCACCCCCCTCCCTTGATCGTCAGCAAAATTGTCAACACTCACAGGTCGCGGTCCCAGGTTGGCCGAGAGCCGACGTCGGCGGACGCCCGCCCTACCCTGGGTGCCATGAACCACGCCCAGCTCACCGCTCTCGGTCGTGCCCTCCGGCTGCTCGGGGAGCACGGTGATGCCCTGACCGCCGACACGCCCGACGCACGGCTGCACGAGGTCAAGGCCGATCTGCGGCGTGCCCTGGAGCTGCTGGACGAGAGCGTGGCCAGTGCCGCGCCCACCACCCGGTGCGCCGAACATCCGCAGGGGCCCGTCGACGAGGCCGCCCCTGATCTGTGCCTGCTGTGCGAGACGCGGCGGCGGGCGGCACGGCGGGCCGAGTACAACGGCCCGGCCCCCCAGAGCGCGCCCTCCACCGCCCCCTCCCGCTACGGCACCCGGGGCGACCGGCCCCAGCCCCAGCAGCGCTGGCTGGCGGAGCTGTGGAACGGCCAGGAGTGGCAGCTGTGCGGTACACCCCGGCGGGACCGGCGCGAGGCCGAGCTGTATCTCGCCGCCCTGCGCCGCGGGTCCCGGCCGGCCATGGCCTACCGGCTCGTGCACGAGTTCACCGACTACGAGGTGCTGCGGATCTGGGGCACCCCGGTGAAGGTCGACATCGAACCCCTCGGCAATCTCTGACCCGCGGCCCGCGGCCTCCCTGGTCCTCCCTGGTCCTCCCTGGCCCTCTCCGGCGCCGTGGTCCTAGTCCTCGCCGAGCAACGGCAGCGGCGGGAAGTCGTAGCCCTCCCAGAGGCGGCGGGACGTCTCCTCCGGGTAGGCGGTCGTCCTCGGCTCCGCGTCCAGGACCCGCACCAGCCGTCCGTCCGTGTCGTACGCCGGCCAGCCCGGGTCGCCGGTCCGCGCGAAGGACGCCCAGGACGTCTGGAACTGGGAGGTCAGCGCGCGTGCCTCCGCCGTCACCTCCGCTCCCGCGAACAGCAGGTTCCCCAGATCCGCGTCGTACGTACCGAACAGCAGCGGGATGTCCAGGCCGTGGCAGGCGCCCAGAGTGCCGCCCATGCCCGGTGCCTGCCAGGTCAGTTCGTAGACATGGGCCCGGCCGCCGCCCGCCACCTGCGCCTCCGCCAGGTGCAGGGAGGGTATGTGGAACAGCCAGTCCGACTGCACCCGTTCGAACAGCTCGCCGGCGTCCGCGTCCGGGTAGGCCGCGCGGTACGCGTCCTCGCCGCTCGGGGAGAACAGGCGCAGGACGGCGGCCGCCTGCTCGTCGGTGATCCTGCCGAGGGTGCCGCCCAGGGCCAGGAACAGGCGGAACTCCTGGGCGTTGTGGCCGGTCAGGAGGTCGATGTCGCGCCCGGCGCCCTCCGTCAGCGCCCGCCAGGGGGTCGTCGGCAGCACCTCGCCGTCCACCACCGGGGAGAAGGGCGTGACCGTCGGCGCCACCCGGCCCCAGCGGTCCACCCGCTGCGCCATCTTCGCGCTCAGCGCCGCCCCGGCCTCGGGCAGCTTGCGCGGGTCCACCGCCGCCAGGTCGGCGGCCGTCGGACGCAGGCCCGCCTCCGTGGCGATCGCGGTCGCGAGGTCGCGGGCCAGTTCGTCGGAGAAGAACGTGCCGGGCACGCTCTGCGCGATCGCCCGCCCGAACAGGCCCCGCGCGGCGGGCATCGCCAGCAGCGCCGCCACCGAACCGGCGCCCGCCGACTCGCCGAACACCGTGACCTGCCCAGGATCCCCGCCGAACGCCGCGATGTTGTCCCGCACCCACTCCAGCGCGGCCACCTGGTCGAGCAGCCCCCGGTTCGCGGGCGCCCCCTCGATGCGCGCGAACCCCTCCACGCCGACGCGGTAGTTGAGGGTGACGACGACCAGGTCACCGGCGCGGGCGAGGTGCCGGGCGTCGTAGCCCGGGCTGCCGGAGTGGCCCAGCTTGTACGCGCCGCCGTATATCCACACCATGACCGGGCGGCGGGCCTGGTCGTCGGGGTCCGGAGTCCAGACGTTCACCGTCAGCCAGTCGTCGCCCGTGGCGGCGTCGAGCACGCCCGTGCGCCCCTGGATGCCGGCTTCCTGCGGGGGCGGCGGGCCGAAGGCGTGGGCGTCACGGACGCCGTCCCACGCCCGGGGCGGGCGCGGGGCCTGGAAGCGGGCCTCTCCCACCGGGGGCGCGGCGAACGGGATCCCCCGGAAGACCGTCAGACCGTCCTCACGGCGGCCGCGTACGGCTCCGGCGGTGGTGCGCACGACGAGGGCTGCCTCGGCTGTCGTCATCGATCACTCCTGTATTCGCTGGCTGTTCGTGGAACGGGCGGTGCCCGGGGAAAGTGCCGGAGGCGGCCGTCACCCCTCGTGTGGGTGACAGCCGCCTCCAGCAGGTCGGTTGGTGCTCACGTCTGGACCGGGGCGGCCTCCTCGGCCCCTTCCGCCACCGGATGCCGCGCGGCGGCCCCGCGCTTCGGGACGAAGCCGGCGAGGAGGAAGGCGACGAGGGCCGCTCCGGCGCCGAGGGCCATGACGATCTTGAAGCCGTTCTCCGAGGGGAGGGCGTAGCCGCCGAAGTCGGTGGTCATCCGGGCGAGGATGACGCCGGCGACGGCGCTGGCGAAGGAGGTGCCCAGGGACCGCATCAGGGTGTTGAGGCTGTTCGCGGCGCCCGTCTGGGAGGGGTCCACCGCGCCCATGATCAGGGCGGGCATGGCGCCGTAGGTGAAGCCGACGCCGGCGCCGATGACGCAGGACACCAGGACGAGGTGCCAGACCTCGCTCATGAGCACGATGTTCAGCGCGTAGCCCGCGGCGACGATCAGCGCGCCGGCCATCAGGGTGACCTTGGGGCCCTTGGCCCTGGTGAGCCCGGCGGACACGGCGGACATGGCCATCATCACCAGGCCCTGCGGGGCCAGCACCAGGCCGACGGTGAGCATCGACCTGCCCAGGCCGTAGCCGGTCCGCTCCGGCAACTGGAGGAGCTGGGGCAGGACCAGGGACATCGCGAACATCGAGAAGCCGAGGGCGATCGAGGCGAGGTTGGTGAACAGGACCTGCTTCTTCGCGGTGGTGCGCAGGTCGACCAGCGGCTGATTCGCCCTCAGCTCCCACCATCCCCAGGCCGGCAGGATCACGACGGCCGCGGCGGCGAGGCCCACGGTGGTGCCGGAGGTCCAGCCCCAGTCGGCGCCCTTGGACACGGCGAGCAGCAGGGCGACCAGTCCGGCCGAGAGGCCGAGCGAGCCGACGAGGTCGAAGCGGCCGCCGGTGCGGGTCCCCGACTCGGGGACGGCCACCAGGACGAGGAGGAGGGAGGCCACGCCGAGGACGGCGGAGGTCCAGAACAGGATGTGCCAGTCCCAGTTGTCCGCGATGAACGCGGCGGCGGGCAGGCCGAGCGCACCGCCGACGCCCAGGGAGGCGCTCATCACGGCCGTCGAGCCGGCGAGCTTCTCGGCGGGGACGACGTCCCGCAGGATGCTGATGCCCAGCGGCACCACGGCCGCCGCGAGGCCCTGCAGGGCGCGGCCGGCGATCATCGGGACGAGGGAGTCGGCGAGGGCGCAGACCACCGAGCCCGAGATCAGCATCAGGATGCTGGCCACCAGCATCCGCCGCTTGCCGGCCATGTCCCCGAGCCGTCCCACGACCGGGGTGGCCACGGCCGCGGCGAGCAGGGTGGCGGTGACCGCCCAGGCGGTGTCGGAGGCGGGCGCGTCGAGCAGTCTCGGCAGCTCGGGGACGATCGGGATGACCAGGGTCTGCATCAGCGAGACGACGATCCCGGCCAGGGCCAGCACCGCCACCACGGCGTTCGACCTCGGCGGGGCCGTGGTCCCCGGCGCGGCGGGTCGGGCAAGGGCGTCGGACATGGCAGGGCCTCCGTCGGATGCGCGGGGAGTGGAACTGCTTGACTCAAGCAAGCTTATGCAGATTGATTGAGTTAAGCAATCGAAATCCCGGCGTCCGTGACGGCCTGGGCGGCCCCAGGCCCGCGGATGGTCAGCCGCGCAGCTCGATGAGCTGCCGGGTCCGCTCCTCGTCCAGTTCGTAGACCGTCTCGTGGGCCCGCGGATCGCGGGCGTGGACGGTGTGGAACAGCGGCCCGCCCTCCCCGCCCAGCTCCACCAGCGACGCCGACGCCCCGCGCACGGCCCTCTCCGTGCCGGGCGCGGCGGTCAGGTCGACGCGGTTGACGACCCCGGGCGTCACCCACACCGGCACCGACGCCAGGAATCCGCAGAGCTGGAGATGGAAGTGCCCGGCCAGCACCACCCGTACGTCACTCCCCCGGATCGCCTCCGCCAGCCCACCCGCGTCGCGCAGTCCGAAGACCTGCTGGGTGGCCGAGACGGGATGACTGATCGGGGGGTGGTGGAGGGCGAGGACCGTCCCGTGCCCGGACGGGGTGCCCAGCACCTCCCGCAGCCAGTCCAGCCGGCCCGCGCCCAGACGGCCGTACACCTCCCCCGGCACCAGCGAGTCGAGCGTGACGAACCGCCATCCGGCCACGGTGCTGACGGCGGCCCGCTCGGCGCCGGGCAGTTCACGGGACGCCTCCGGGTGCCCGCTGCCCAGCACCTCGGTGAAGGCGCCGCGCTCGTCGTGGTCGCCGGTGGTGTAGAAGACCGGCGCGCCGAGGGAGCGCCCGAAGCCGCCGATCAGCTCGCGCACCGTCGTGTACGCCTCCGCCGATCCGTCGTCGGCGAGGTCGCCGGTGACGACGACCGCGTCCACGTCCCGCTGGTGACGGAGCTCGGCGAGCATCAGCCGCAGGGAGGCGGTCGCGTCGGCACCACGGCCGGCCGAGGCGCCGGCCGGTTCGATGTGGGTGTCCGAGAGATGAAGGATCCTCATCTCCCGGACCACACCCGCGCGTTGGCGCTCAGCTGAGGGTCTTCAGCGCGGCGGCGTCGTACGGCTTCAGCTCGTCGGTGCGACCGGCGAGGACCTTCGCGGCCCACTCGGGGTCCTGCAACAGCGCACGGCCGACGGCCACCAGGTCGAACTCGTCGCGCTCCAGGCGGTCGAGGAGGTCGTCGATGCCCTTGACCTCGGAGCCCTCGCCCATGAAGCCCTTGATGAAGTCGCCGTCCAGGCCGACCGAGCCGACGGTGATGGTGGGCTTCCCGGTGAGCTTCTTCGTCCAGCCCGCGAGGTTGAGGTCGGAGCCGTCGAACTCCGGCAGCCAGTAACGGCGGGTGGAGGCGTGGAAGGCGTCGACGCCGGCGGCGGCGAGCGGCGTGAGGATGGCCTCCAGCTCCTCCGGGGTCTCGGCGAGCCGGGCGTCGTACGCCTCCTGCTTCCACTGCGAGTACCGGAAGACGACCGGGAACTCCGGCGAGACGGCCGCGCGGACGGCCGCGACGATCTCGGCGGCGAACTTCGTCCGGGCGACCGGGTCGCCGCCGTAGGCGTCGGTACGGCGGTTGGTGCCCGCCCAGAGGAACTGGTCGACGAGGTAGCCGTGGGCGCCGTGGATCTCGACACCGTCGAAGCCGATGCGCTCGGCGGCGGCCGCGGCCTCGGCGAACGCGCCGACGACGTCGTCCAGGTCGCTCTGGGTCATCGCCTTGCCGGTGCCCTCGGTGCCGTCGATCCGCAGGCCGGAGGGGCCGACGGCCGGGGCGTCCGCGTACGGCGGCTCACCCTGCTTGCGCACCATCCCGATGTGCCACAGCTGGGGCATGATCGTCCCGCCCGCCGCGTGCACGGCGTCGGCGACCTTCGCCCATCCGGCGAGCTGCTCCTCGCCGTGGAACCGGGGCACCCGGTCGCTCTGTCCGGCCGACGCGTGTCCGACGTACGTCCCCTCGGTGACGATGAGCCCGACACCGGCGGCGGCGCGCCGCGCGTAGTACGACACGACGTCCTCACCCGGGATGCCGCCCGGCGAGAACATGCGCGTCATGGGCGCCATCGCGATGCGGTTCGGGACGGTGAGGCCGTTGAGGGAGACCGGCCGGGACAGGATCTCGGCGGCGCGGGAGGGAGCGGGCTGGGAGAGGCTCACGTGGGGCTCCTCGTGAAGTGACGGCGGTATGTGAAACCGGATGGTATGTGCACATGCATAAAGCGCTTCTGTACGAGAACTCCTCCGGCGTCCGCGCCATTCCGGGCCCGGCCCGGGGATCCCCTGTGATCCCGGACACGCCCAGGTGCCAGGAGCGTTGTCAGTGGGGCCGGTTAGCGTTCCGGGCATGGCTGATGCGAGGTGGACGACGGCATGGAGGACGGGCGGCGCGCCGGAGGATCCGCGCCTGCTGCGGACGCTGACCGGTCACGAGGGCTGGGTGACGGCCGTCGCCACCGCCGTCGTCGACGGCCGCGCGGTGGCCGTGACGGGCAGCCGGGACCACACGGTACGCACCTGGGACCTGGTCACCGGCCGGCAGCTCCATACCCCGCTGGTCTGCCGCGCGGACGCGTGGACGTCGACGACCGCCGAGGTGGAGCACATCGCCACGGCCGCGGTGGACGGCCGTGCGGTCGCCCTGCTGCTGGAGCGGCTCGGCCGCCAGAAGCGGGTGCTCCTGCTCGACCCGGCGAGGGGACTCCCGGCCGGTGAGTGCGTCCGCGTCGTGGAGACGGCGGAACTGGACGGCCTCGGCGCGGTGCTGCTGACCCTGGAGGGCGACCGGACCCTGCGGCTGTGGAGCGTGGCCACGGGTGCCGAGATCGGCTCGGCGCTGCCGGCCCGGATCGTCGTCGGCCGCCATGACGAGCCGGTCGCCGTGCGCGCCGAGGCCGAGGGTGCGGTGAGGACCTGGAACCTGGCCGGAGAGGTGCTCGGCGAACCGGGACCCTCGGACCCGCCGGACGGCTCGGCGGACGGGGCGACGGAGGGTGCGGCGGTCATGGTCGGCGGACGACTGGTCGCCGTCGCGTTCCACGCCGTCGGACTGGCCGGCTTCCTCGACGGGGAGACGGCGGTGGCCGTGGCCGGCGAACTGGCCGCCGCCTGCGGACGGCGGTCCGGTGAGGTGGTCCCCGTATCCCAGGTCGCGGAGGTGGACGGACGGCCGGTCGGCCTTGTGCGGCAGCCCGACGGCGCGCTGCGGCTGTGGGACCGCGGCGCTCGGGGCGAGACCTGCCGGACCGACGGAGACGGGTGGGTCGTGACGACCGCCGCCCTGCGCGGGCAGCGGATCCGCCGGCCCCGGGACGTCGACGGGCAACAGGACTGGACCTGGCAGCTCGTCCATCCCGCCGCCGCCCTGGACCCGACCGGCGCCGCGGTCACGAACCCCGGCGGGACGGCTCTCCCGGGGCCGGTTCTCGTGGCGGGCCGGGCGATACGGCTCACCGCCGACGCGGACCACGCCGTGCGGCTGCGCGACGCGGCCACGGACGTGCCGCAGGGCGAGCGGCTCGCGGGACACACGGACCGGATCAGGGCGGCCGCCGCGATGACGACGGACGGCGGACAGGTGCGGGCCGTGACCACCGGCCTGGACCGGACCGTGCGCGTGTGGGACGTCGCCACCGGCACCCCCGTCGGCGAGCCGCTGGACGGGCACACCGCTCAGGTGTGGGACGTGGCGACGGCGGTCGTGGACGGGCGGCCGGTCGCCGTCACCGCCGGCGCCGACCACACCCTGCGCGTCTGGGATCTCGCGCAGACCGGCGGCCCGCCGCTCCCCGCCGCCGGCGGGCATGACGCAGCGATCGCGGCCGTGGCCGCGACCACCCTCCGCGGCAGGCCCGTCGTGGTCACCGCGGGCGCCGACGGAACGGTCCGCACCTGGGACGCGGCCACCGGATCACCGATCGGCGAACCGGTCGCCGCCGAGGCCGCCCTGATGGCGGCGGCCGAGGCCGACGGCGGCTCCCCCGTCGTGGTGACCGCCGCCCCGGACGGCACGCTGCACCGCTGGGACCCGGTCTCCGGCCGGGCGGCCGGTGAGCCCGTCGCCCTGCCCAGCGGCCGGATCCTGGCCCTGGCCACCGCACGGGTCGACGGGTGGGGCGTCGCGGTGACCGGCGGCTCGGACGGCACCGCGCGGGTGTGGGACCTCACCACCGGCGAGCCCCTGGGCCTGCCCCTCACCGGCCACACCAGCCGCATCACCGCCCTCGCCACCGCGGCCGCGGACGGGCGCGCGGTCGCGGTCACCGGCAGCTGGGACAAGACCGTGCGGCTGTGGGACCTCACCACCGGCCGGCAGATCGGCGAGCCCCTCACCGGCCACACCGACTGGGTGACCTCGGTGACCACCACCGTGGTGGACGGACACCCCGTGGCGGTCACCGCGGGCCGGGACGCGACGATCCGCGTCTGGAGCCTGCGCACGCACCGGCAGCTCGGCGAGCCGCTGCCCGCACCCGCCGGAGCGATACGCGGCATGACGGCGACGGTGCTCGACGGCGGCACCCTTCTGATCACCGCCGACGGCACCGAGACCCTCTCCGTCCACGACCTGACGGCCGGCGCCGGGACCGCCTCCGCCCTCACCTTCCCCGCCCCCGTCCACGCCGTCCTGGCCACGGCGGACGGCCGGCTGGTGGTCGGCCACGGCCGGGAGGTCTCCGTCCTGGTCCCCGCCTCCCCGGGCGGGGCGGTATGACGAAGCGGGCGCTGGTCTCCGTGACCGAGCTGGAAGGGTCCTCCGTCGTCGCCAACAACACCATGAACCGCGAACGCGGCCTCACCGGCGTGAACAGCTACGCCCGCGAGCTGGGGATCGACCCCCTCGCCTGGCTGACGGACCGCCCCGGCGCACCGGCCTGGCTGGACCTGTGCAGCGGGGAGGGCCGCGCCCTGCGGGAGGCGGCCCCGGCCCTGCCCGCCGACGCGGTCCTCACCGCCGTGGACCTGGTGGGTCCCCTGGTCCCCCTGCCGGCCCCGCCCGCCCTGGAGGAGGTCGTCGCCTCGGTCTCGGCCTGGACGCCGACCCGGACGTACGACCTGATCACCTGCGTCCACGGGCTGCACTACGTGGGCGACCAGCTCGGCCTCCTCACCAGGGCCGCCTCCTGGCTGGCCGGGGACGGCCTCCTGCTCGCCCACTTCGACCCGGACTCGATCCGGCGCGCCGACGGCTCGGCGGCGGGACGGCCGGCCGTGTCCGCGCTGCGGGCAGCGGGATTCACCTACGACTCACGGCACCACCTGCTCACCCTCCGGGGCGGCCGGACCGTCCGTCTCCCCTTCACCTACGTCGGCGCCGACCCCGCGGCCGGCCCCAACTACACGGGCCAGCCGGCCGTCGGCTCCCATTACGCCTGAGAGACGGGCACCCCGGTTCAGCGACCGCACCCGCTCCCGCAGCAGGGCGTCGGACGACACCTCGCCGAGGTCCTCCGGCCGGCAGTCCCACTCCCGGCCGCCGCCCACGGGCCGCAGCTGCACCCGGCCGCCCACCTGCCCCATGACCTCGCCGATCCGCCCGGTCCTGGCGTCGAGCGCGTACGTCATCCGGCGTCACCGCCCGTCCGCCTCAGCGCCGCCGCGAGCTGCGAGGCGACGCCCAGGTTGCAGCGGCCCAGGTCGATCAGCGCGAACGGGTGCCCCTGCGCGGCCGAGATCGGATCGATCCGCAGGGACGGCAACCCGATCCCCGCCTCGCGCAGGGCCTCCCGCAACTGGTCCAGGGCCTCCTGGGCCGTCCGCGCGGGCCGGTCACCCATAGTCATCTCCATCGCACCTTTCCCTCCACGCTGAGTGTTTCCATTACCCACACAGCGTGTCCGCCACCCCTCTAACCTGGACAGAGACGGCACACCAACAATCCCGCTTGTGTGACAGGGAGTTGCCATGCCAGGACCGAAGGACCTCGATCCGTCGTCGTCGCCGCGCGCCCTGCTGGGCGCGGAACTGCGGCACGCCAGGGAGAAGGCCGGCCTGAGCCAGGCCGAACTGGGCGAGCCCCTGTTCGTGAGCGGCTCGTTCATCGGCCAGCTGGAGGCCGGGACCCGACGCCTGCACCTCGAATACGCCGTCCAGATAGACGAGATCCTGAGCACGAACGGCTTCTTCGAACGCAACTGCAGGGCCCTGGCCAAGTCGAAGTACCCGGACCACTTCGCGGAGGCGGCTGAGGCGGAGGCGGTCGCCACGGCGATCAGGCAGTACGCGCAGCTCCTGATTCCAGGTCTGTTGCAGACGAGGGCGTACGCAGAGGCGGTCTTCCGGGCGTACAAGCCGACAGCTCAGGACGCTGAGATCGATGAGCTGGTGGTCACCCGACTCGAACGAGCGCACCTCCTCGGCGATCCAACAACGCCGTTGTTGTGGGCGATCCTTGACGAGGCGGTGCTCCGCAGAGTGGTCGGCGGCAGGGCGGTCATGGCAGAGGCCATCCGTCATGTGCTGGACCTCGCCCACAAGCGGCGGATCATCGTGCAGGTGCTGCCATTCGAGGCCGGGGCGCATGCGGCGATGGATGGTCCCCTCAAGCTCATGGAGTTCGAGGACGCACCTCCGCTCTCCTTCGTGGAGGCACCGAACATGGGCAAGCTGCTGGACGACCCCGCCACCGTCGCCCACCACACCCTGATGTTCAACCTCCTCCAGGCTGCGGCACTTTCGCCGCAGGATTCGCTGGCCCTCCTCAAGTCCGTGGCGCAGGATTACGAGCATGACGCGTGACAACGACCTGAGCGCCTGGCACAAGTCGAGCTACAGCGGCGGCCAGGGCGGTGACTGCCTGGAAGTCGCCCTCGGCCACCCCACCCTCGTCCCCGTCCGCGACTCCAAGGCACCGCACGGCCCGAAGCTCGCGTTCCAGCCGGAGGCCTGGACGGCCTTCATCGAACATCTGGTATCAGCCAATTCGAACTAGCGGACTGGTTGTCAAACATGCGACTCAGTCGCGTGTTCTGCATGCACTCGATCCAGCCGCCGCCGGCCATCCCGCACCGAAGAGACGACCGGCGAATCGGAAGGAACGATTCCTCCATTCGATGCATACCGCCGCTTTCCGCCAGTCTCATGGTGCACAACCGACGTCCGATGCACACCTCAACGACAGTCGCGGGGACCGTCGTCCTCCTCGCCACACTGATCACAGGTGGTACGGCAGCCCAGGCCCAGGAGCGTCCCGTCCTTCCCACGATCGCGGCGAGCGACAGCCGTCCCGAGATCAGGGCCCTGTCGCTCGACGAGAAGCAGGAGCTGCAGGCGGAGATCGACGCGACGCTCACCGAGACTGGCAACGGGGGCGTGCAGATCAGCGCCAACGAGATCTCGTGGAGCGGCGGCGAGCCGACCATGGTCTTCCCGCTCCCCGGGGAGACCAAGGCTCCGGCCTCGAGTGCCGTGGCTTTGAAGGCCGCGGGAGTGAACGAAACGGATGCCGCTCAGTTGCGGGTCGACTGGGAGAACTGCCCAGCCGGTGCCGACGACAACCGCTGGTACTGCTTCTACCAGTACTCGGCATTCGGAGGACGCCGGCTCCAGTGGAACCACGCGCACTGCAACAATGGCATCCGGTTCAGCGACTACGGCTTCGACAACAAGACCACCGGCTGGGTGAACACCACCCCGGACCGCGATGACGTGGGAATGATCGTCACGGTCTACGACGGCTGGTTCACGTCCAGTCTGTGGCGGGAGCAGCCGTGGACGAAGGTGAGCCAGGTGGACTCGTTCCACGACAACAAGGCCAGCAGCTTCCGGGCCTGCCGTCAGTAGGCAGAGTTCGACGAGACCGAGCGCTCTGGTCGTGGACCAGG
This sequence comes from Streptomyces sp. NPDC001381, assembly GCF_042895685.1. Classification (NCBI taxonomy): domain Bacteria; kingdom Bacillati; phylum Actinomycetota; class Actinomycetes; order Kitasatosporales; family Streptomycetaceae; genus Streptomyces; species Streptomyces sp. NPDC001381. The sequence continues at coordinate 335,280 of NZ_JBIAWO010000007.1, forward strand.
GCGCTCAGCCGTCACGGCGTCAGGCGCGGGCCTCGCCGGCGTCCGGGCCGGGGTCGAGGAAGTACGTGTCCCGGTAACTGTCGTGGAGTTGGAGCAGTCCATCGTTGCGCAACTCCCGGATCGCCCGGTGGATGTCATCCTCCGGCAGGCCGTACTGGTCCCGAACGTCGGAGACCGTCGGCAGGATGTCCCCGAAGACGTAGCGGCGTTCCGCCAGGCCGGCCCGGATGTGGCCGACAAAGTCCTCGTGCGCCTGGTTCGCGTCGCTCGCCGTGGACCCGGGCAACTCGATCGTCTTCAGGCGTGTGGGCCTGTCGTATTTCCGCTCCGGCACGGCTCAGGGCCTCCCGTCGATCGTCGGCACAGCGGCTCGCTCCAGTATCTCGGTCACAGCAAGGGTGGCGGGTACGGACACCTGAAGCCGTCGCGCGTCTCCGAACAGGGCCGACTCCGTGCCCACCGGGTAGCCTGTCTCCGGGTCGAACAGCACCGATTCACGCTGTGTACTGCCGTCCAGCGTCTCGCTCTGCGACACGGCGACTGCGTGCCGCCCCTGCCAGGTCGTGGTGGCGGCCACGGTCACGTCGGCGAAGTCGGCGAGCACACGCAGTGCGGCGGCGCGCAGCCCAGGCTCCACCGGGCCGGACCTTGCCGCGTACCCGAGCGCATCGTGCACGCCGTAGACAATCATCCCGCCGTCCCAGCTCACCTTCGACAACTGCCGGGCGAGGGCCCGGACGTCGGTGGAAAACGGAGCGACGGATGCCCAGGCGCCGCCCTCCGGGAAGGGGAACTTGCCTGCCCCGTACGTCCTGTCCTTCACGCCTGTGCCGGCTACCAGGCCCGCGTCCTCTGCGTCCTTGCGCTGCGCGGAGTCGGGGAAGAGCGGTTCGCCGTACGCACTGCGCCGCCGTCCCGAATGGTCTTCGGCGACCCAGGACTCGGTCACGGTGGGAACGGCGGCGCTCGCGACGCCTCCCGGAACGTCTCCGGCGGTGTTGAGCCACCAGCCCCAGCTCTTCGTGTACTGGTAGGTGCCCTGCGCTGCTTCCGGCCGGAGCGCCTCGACGCGCTCGGCGAAGGCCAGGAGGAACGCGCGGGTCGAGCGGCTCTCGACGGGACGCAGGGTCAGCACGGGGGGTGTGTAGGCGACCGGTGCGGGTACGTCCTTCGCTGGGGGGAACTCACGGCCGCCCACAGCCACTGCCGCCCCGCCTACGATGGCTGCACCCACAAGGAGTCGACGGCGACCCAGCAGTGCGGGCCTCGTGTGCGGGGTCTGCCGCAGAGCATCGAGGGTGTACTCCGCTCGCGGCGTCAGGGCGACTTGCCCGCAGCCGACAAGGCCTGCCGGGTCATTGTCCGTGGTCAGGATTTCCCGGACCCGTTCCACGTCTTGTTTCACGTCGCAGTCCTTTCCGCCGTCACAGGGCGATGGCCGGTAACCGCAGGCGCTTCCTTGGTCAGTTCCTGCTCCAGTCTCCGCCGCGCCCTGTGCAGACGTACGGCGAAGGCGGCCTTGCTGCATCCGAGCGCCTGGGCCGCCTCACGCGCGTCGAGGCCGTCCCAGGAGACGAGCATCAGCACCTCGCGGTCTGGCTCCGGCAGCCGTGCGAGGATGCGGGCGGCGCCCATGCGTTCGAGTACCTCGCTGTCCGCACCCGGCGCGTCGGTGGAGGCCCCCTCTTCTCTGCGTAACCGGTCGGCCAGTCGGTCCGCCCGCCCCTGAGAGCGGCGCGCGTTGGCGACCACCCTGCGGGCGATGCCGTACAGCCACGGCAGGGCGGTGCCGCGTCTCGTCGGCCAACGCTCCCAGGCGATGACGAAGACCTCGGAGGTGGCATCGTCGACCAAAGCCTGGGGGAGTCTGCGCGTCAGGTACCTGACCACTGCCTGGTACGAGACCCGGTACTCCGCCTCGAAGCGCGACCACTCACTCGCGACCTCACCCACAGGGTCTCCCTTCCGCTGACGCTCGCACCCTGTTTGTGTCCCCACCCCGCTCCCGATTACAGCCCGAAGCTCAAGCGTCCAGCCCCGAGCCCTCTTTGCAAGGAACGGGTGGTGGCTCTCAACCCACCCGCCCGCCCTTGGAGTTGACTTTCAGCGACCGAGTTGCGACGGAAAGTCACGGACGTCTACGGTGCGGATGGCGCAAACAGCCCCCGACAGGCGCCGTCGCCGCGTACGTCGGCCGGCTGCCCGACGGTGCCGACATCTGCGTGAAGACGCTGGCCAAGACGCTGCCGTACGGGCAGTGCGCGCTGCGGACCGCGCTCAACAGGATCCAGGCGGCGGGGCATCTGAGGCGGGGTCGGGAGCGGGCGACGGCGGGCGACGGCGACTCACGCTGGATCACCCGATCGTGGTGGTCCCGTACGGCACGTGACGACGGCTGGTGGGTGACGTTCGTACGAGGTCACGTACCACAGCCGGACCAGCCACCGGCCCCGGCCGGCCGCCCGACCCGTTCCCGCGCCCACATCCTTCTCGCCGCTCTCGGTCGCACGGTCCCCGTCCCGTCTCTGTCCGCCGCCGAATGCGTGCGCCTCGCGCCGCTGGTGGAGGAGTGGTTCGCGCGCGGGGCCACCGAGGAGACGCTCCTCGCCGCCCTCACCGCAGGCCTGCCCACCCCCGTTCACAGCCCGGCCGCCCTCCTCCACCGCCGTCTGACGGAGGAGGCGACGCCATGGTCTGATACCCACGGCGCCCTCATGGCCGTCGAGATCACCTCCCATGACCGGGACACCGACCAGCGCGACCGCATCGACACGCCCCTCGGATACGCCGTGGCCGAGATTCCCGTCTACCTGCTCATCGACCGCGACAACAACACGGTCGTCGTCCACAGCGAGCCCAAGGGCGGCCGCCATCAGCAGTGCGACTCCTACCCCTGGGGTGGCACCGTGCCGCTTCCCGCTCCGGTCGGCGTCACCCTCGACACCGAGGAACTCAAGGACTACGCCGGCTGAAACGCCCGAAGGCGGTACCCCCTGCCCAGACAGGGAATACCGCCCTCGGTGAGGACGCAGATCGACCAGAGGCCGATCAGAAGTCCATGTCACCGCCCGGCATGCCGCCGCCGGCCGGGGCCGCGGCCTTCTCCGGCTTGTCGGCGATGACGGCCTCGGTGGTGAGGAAGAGCGCGGCGATCGACGCGGCGTTCTGCAGCGCGGAGCGCGTCACCTTGGCCGGGTCGATGATGCCTTCCTTGACCAGGTCGACGTACTCGCCGGTCGCGGCGTTGAGGCCGTGGCCCGGGGTGAGGTTGCGGACCTTCTCCACCACGACGCCGCCCTCGAGGCCGGCGTTGACGGCGATCTGCTTCAGCGGGGCCTCGAGCGCGATGCGCACGGCGTTGGCGCCGGTCGCCTCGTCACCCTCGAGCTCCAGCTTCTCGAAGACCTGGGAGGCCTGCAGCAGGGCCACGCCACCACCGGCGACGATGCCCTCCTCGACGGCGGCCTTCGCGTTGCGGACGGCGTCCTCGATGCGGTGCTTGCGCTCCTTGAGCTCCACCTCGGTGGCGGCACCGGCCTTGATGACCGCGACGCCGCCGGCGAGCTTCGCCAGGCGCTCCTGCAGCTTCTCGCGGTCGTAGTCCGAGTCGCTGTTCTCGATCTCGGCGCGGATCTGGTTCACACGGCCCGCGACCTGGTCCGAGGAGCCGGCACCGTCGACGATGGTGGTCTCGTCCTTGGTGATGACGACCTTGCGGGCCTTGCCCAGCAGGTCGAGGGTCGTGTTCTCGAGCTTGAGACCGACCTCCTCGGAGATGACCTCGCCGCCGGTGAGGATGGCGATGTCGTTCAGCATCGCCTTGCGGCGGTCGCCGAAGCCCGGGGCCTTGACGGCGACGGACTTGAAGGTGCCGCGGATCTTGTTGACGACCAGGGTCGACAGGGCCTCGCCCTCGACGTCCTCGGCGATGATCAGCAGCGGCTTGCCCGACTGCATGACCTTCTCCAGGAGCGGGAGCAGGTCCTTGACGTTCGCGATCTTGGAGTTCGCGATCAGGATGTACGGGTCGTCGAGGACGGCCTCCATACGCTCCATGTCGGTGGCGAAGTACGCCGAGATGTAGCCCTTGTCGAAGCGCATACCCTCGGTGAGCTCCAGCTCCAGACCGAAGGTCTGGGACTCCTCGACGGTGATGACACCTTCCTTGCCGACCTTGTCCATGGCCTCGGCGATGAGCTCGCCGATCTGGGTGTCGGCGGCGGAGATGGAGGCCGTGGAAGCGATCTGCTCCTTGGTCTCGACATCCTTCGCCTGCTCGAGCAGGGCACCGGAGACGGCCTCGACGGCCTTCTCGATACCGCGCTTCAGAGCCATCGGGTTGGCGCCGGCGGCCACGTTGCGCAGACCCTCGCGCACCAGGGCCTGGGCCAGGACGGTCGCGGTCGTCGTGCCGTCACCGGCTACGTCGTCCGTCTTCTTCGCGACTTCCTTGACCAGCTCGGCGCCGATCTTCTCGTACGGGTCCTCGAGCTCGATCTCCTTGGCGATGGACACACCATCGTTGGTGATCGTGGGGGCGCCCCACTTCTTCTCGAGGACGACGTTGCGACCCTTGGGGCCGAGCGTCACCTTGACGGCGTCCGCGAGCTGGTTCATGCCGCGCTCGAGGCCGCGCCGCGCCTCCTCGTCGAACGCGATGATCTTGGCCATGTGAAGTGGTCCCTCCAGGACTGGGGGTGATTCCTTCGGACCGCGCCCGCGCCCGCGACGGACGGCTCGCATGCCCCGTGGTTCCTTGCCCCACCTGGCCTGCGGGCCTCACCGACCCGGTCCTTCTTTGTCACTCTCACCTTCAGAGTGCTAACGCCAATGATTAGCACTCGGCATGCCCGAGTGCAAGGTGCGCCCGCGAAGCGGGCTCGATGAGGGGTGGCGGTCGGGTGACGGGCGGGCGCAAGCGCCTCCCGCGGACCGGGGCCGGTTCGCCGGAGTGCCCCGGCACGCCGAAGGGCCCGTGCCCCAGGAGGCACGAGCCCTTCGAAGATGAAACAGAAGAACGTCGCTGTCAGTCGGCGCGTGCTTCAGCCGGTCGCCAGTCGGACCATGTCCGCCTGCGGCCCCTTCTGGCCCTGCGAGATCTCGAAATCGACCCGCTGGCCCTCTTCCAGGGTGCGGTACCCGTCCATCTGGATCGCGCTGTAGTGGACGAAAACATCCGCACCACCGTCGACCGCGATGAAGCCGTACCCCTTCTCCGCGTTGAACCACTTGACGGTGCCCTGAGCCATGCCTAACTCCCCTATTACTGGCCCTTGCACAGATCCACACTTCGCGGATCCGGGTCAGACCTCACCCCCCAGTTGGTTGGGGGCGTGCGCCGGAACGCGTCGACCGCGGCTGAATGTATCTGTCCAACTGCCGTCTGCAACAGGTCAGTCGGACGAGAATTCTGGACGCACGCGATCCGGAATGTGGCGAGAATTCGCCAGAATTCAGGGCAAGTCGGGCCCCGTAAAAGCCGCAAATGCCACGCAAGAGACACGCACTTTGGCTGCTTCTTGTCGGGCGTAAGGCAGAAATCAAAGGCTCCGGATCAGGGTTTCGCGACCCGGTTCCCCAACTGTACCGCGCTCAACCACACTGAATTGCCCCCTCCGCTTCTCTCACGGAGGGGGCAATTCGATGAACGCTCGGTAATCACTGTTACCGACGGTTACTACCGGCGGGTACGGAACGCGGGTCAGCCACCGGCGACGGCCGGAATGATCGACACGCCGGCCCCGTCCGGGGTCGCCGTCTCCAGCCCCTGCTCGAAGCGGACGTCGTCGTCGTTGACGTACACGTTGACGAACCGGCGCAGCTTGCCCTGGTCGTCCAGGACGCGGGCGGCGATGCCGGTGTGGTTCTTCTCCAGGTCGGAGATGACCTCGGCGAGGGTCGCGCCCTCGGCGGACACCTCGGCCTGACCGCCCGTGTAGGTGCGCAGGATGGTGGGGATGCGGACGGTGACGCTCATGCGAGGCCAGCCTCTCGGAAAGAGTCCAGGTTGGGGCGGATGGTCGCGGTCAGGCCGGTGCCGGCCACCGCGTCCAACGTCTTCAGGCCGTCGCCGGTGTTGAGGACGACGGTGGTCTTCGTCGGGTCGAGCAGACCGTTCTCGACGAGCTTGCGCGTGACACCGACGGTCACCCCGCCGGCCGTCTCCGCGAAGATGCCCTCGGTCCGGGCCAGCAGCTTGATCGCGTCCACGACCTGCTCGTCCGTCACGTCCTCCACCGCACCGCCCGTGCGACGGGCGATGTCCAGGACGTACGGCCCGTCGGCCGGGTTGCCGATGGCCAGCGACTTGGCGATGGTGTTCGGCTTCTGGGGGCGCACGACGTCGTGCCCGGCCTTGAAGGCCACCGACACCGGGGAGCAGCCCTCCGCCTGGGCACCGAAGATCTTGTACGGCTTGTCCTCGACCAGTCCGAGCTTGATCAGCTCCTGCAGACCCTTGTCGATCTTCGTGAGCTGCGAGCCGGAGGCGATGGGCACGACCAGCTGGTCGGGAAGCCGCCAGCCGAGCTGCTCGGCGATCTCGTAGGCCAGCGTCTTGGAGCCCTCGGCGTAGTACGGCCGCAGGTTGACGTTGACGAAACCCCAGCCCTCACCCGCCGGGTCGCCGATGAGCTCGGAGCAGAAGCGGTTGACGTCGTCGTAGTTGCCCTCGATGCCGACGAGCTCGCCGCCGTAGATCGCGGCCATGACGACCTTGCCCTGCTCCAGGTCGTGCGGGATGAACACGCACGAGCGGAAGCCGGCCCGGGCCGCGGCGGCGCCCACCGCGCCGGCCAGGTTGCCGGTGGAGGAGCAGGAGAGCGTGGTGAAGCCGAAGGCGCGGGCGGCCTCCAGGGCCTGGGCGACGACCCGGTCCTTGAAGGAGTGGGTCGGGTTGCCGGAGTCGTCCTTGACGAACAGCTTGCCGGCGTCGATGCCCAGCTCACGGGCCAGGTTGTCGGCCTTGACGAGCTGGGTCCAACCGGGGTTGATGTTGGGCTTGTCCGCCACGTCGGCCGGGACGGGCAGCAGCGGCGCGTAGCGCCAGATGTTCGCGGGTCCCGCCTCGATGCGCTTGCGGAGCTCCTCCGTGTCGTAGGAGGAGAAGTCGTACGCGATCTCGAGCGGGCCGAAACACTCCTCGCAGGCGAAGACCGGGCCGAGGGGGACGCGGTGACCGCACTCGCGGCAGCTCAGCGCCGCGGCGGGACCGAGGTCGACGGGGGAGGCGGTGGTTTCGGTGGCAACAGTCTGCGCAGCCATGTGAGGCGAGGCCCTTTCTCCTCATCTTCCTCACGACGCATCTCGCCGTGAGACGGATTTGGCACCTTCCCAAGCCGGGAGCCTCACCACGACGACGTGGTCAGACCGGCTGGAGGGTTGCCGGGGCTTCATCGGGCCGTGTCCCTCTGCCCCTCTGGATGAGCGGTATTCGGTTGTTGAACGCTGAACGCCGGACGACCCCGGACATGCGATGGTCATCCGCGTTGTTCAAGACTGTAACCGAAGGCCAGGACAGTTGAGATAGTCGTCCGAACCGCGAGATGGATCACACGGTCACCTGCCGTGCACCCGGTGTGATCACGACAGTGAGGAGCCGCAGACTGTGCTGGAAGAAGTCGAGCGCTGGCTGGCCACCCGCTCCTGGTCCGTGACCGATCGCCCGCTCCACCGGATCCTGGCCGCGAAGCGCGCCTCGGGCCAGTCGGTGTCGGTGGTCCTGCCCGCGCTGAACGAGGAGGAGACGGTCGGCGACATCGTCGCGGTCATCCGTCACGACCTCATGCACCAGGTCCCGCTCGTCGACGAGATCGTGGTCGTCGACTCGGGGTCGACCGACCGTACGGCCGAGGTCGCGGCCGCGGCGGGCGCGCGTGTCGTGCACCGCGACGCGATCCTGCCCCGCATCCCGGCCGTGCCCGGCAAGGGCGAGGTCCTGTGGCGCTCGCTGCTCGTCACGACCGGGGACATCGTCTGCTTCATCGACGCCGACCTGAAGGAGTTCTCCTCCGACTTCGTCTCGGGCATCGTCGGCCCGCTGCTCACCGACCCGGGCGTGGACCTGGTCAAGGGCATGTACGACCGTCCTCTCGGCACTGAGCCGGATGCGCTCGCCTCCGGCAGGACGGCCGGCCAGGGCGGGCGGGTGACCGAGCTCATGGCCCGGCCGCTGCTCAACATGCACTGGCCGCAGCTGGCCGGTTTCGTGCAGCCGCTCGGCGGCGAGTACGCGGCCCGCCGCAGCCTCCTTGAGCAGCTGCCGTTCCCCGTCGGGTACGGGGTCGAGCTGGGCATGCTGGTGGACGCCCTGCACCTGGTGGGCCTGGACGCCCTCGCGCAGGTCGACGTCGGGGTGCGCAAGCACCGCCACCAGGACGGGCAGGCGCTCGGCCGCATGGCGGCGGCGATCTACCGCACCGCCCAGCTCCGCCTGGCCCGCGGCCACCTCGTCCGCCCCGCCCTCACCCAGTTCGAGCGCGGCAGCGACGGCTTCGAGCCCCGCACCTACTCGGTGGACACCGAGGAACGGCCGCCGATGGCGGAGATAGCCGAGTACCAGACCCGCAAGGTCGCGTAACGCCGGCGGGCGGGCCGTATACGGCTGGATACGGCCCGTCCACAGGGGGCGACCGTACGTTTGAGCGTTTCCGGACCGGGCTAGGTTGAGGCGTATGGCTTCCACGCACGACGCTGCTGCTCGGGGTGCTCAGGTGCTGGTCGCGTCCAACCGCGGCCCCATCTCCTACACGGTGGAGGAGGACGGCTCGCTGCGCGCGAAACGCGGGGGCGGCGGGCTGGTCTCCGGTCTGTCCGCCATCGGGCCCGACACGGGTGCCCTCTGGGTGTGCTCGGCACTGTCCGAGGGCGACCGGGAGGCGGTCCGGCGCGGGGTCGGCGAGGAGGGCGTGCGGATGCTGCCCATTCCGGCCGACGTGCACGCCGACGCCTACAACGGCATCGCGAACTCGGTCCTCTGGTTCATCCACCACCTCCTCTACCAGACCCCGCTGGAACCGGTCTTCGACGCGGAGTTCCGCCGCCAGTGGGCGTCGTACGAGGAGTACAACCGGGCGTTCGCGGAGGCGCTGGCGCAGGAGGCGGCGGACGGCGCCGCGGTCCTGGTCCAGGACTACCACCTGTGCCTGGTCCCCGGAATGCTCCGCGAGCTCCGCCCCGACCTGCGGATCGGCCACTTCTCGCACACCCCGTGGGCCCCGGTGGACTACTTCGGGCTGCTGCCCTCGGACATCCGGGAGCAGTTGCTGAGGGGGATGCTCGGCGCGGACCGCCTGGGCTTCCTCACCCGGCGCTGGGCGGACGCGTTCACCGCGTGCTGCGCGGAGTTCGCCGGCGGCCTGGGGCGTACGCGGGTCGGGGTGCACGGTCTGGGCGCCGACGCCGACTTCCTGCGCGAACGCTCGCACCGGCCGGACGTGGAGGAGCGGCTCGCCGCGCTGCGCGCGGAGATCGGCGGCGAGGGACGCAGGGCGATCGTCCGGGTGGACCGCACCGAGCTGTCGAAGAACATCGTGCGCGGGCTGCTGGCGTACCGGCAGCTCCTCGACGACCATCCGGAATGGCACGAACGGGTCGTCCACATCGCCTTCGCGTACCCGTCCCGCCAGGACCTGACGGTGTACCGGGAGTACACGGCGGAGGTGAGCCGGCTGTCGCAGGAGATCAACGAGCGGTACGGCACCCCCGGCTGGACTCCGGTGCTGCTGAACCTCGAGGACGACTTCGCCCGCTCCCTGGCCGCCTACCGTCTCGCGGACGTGGCGCTGGTCAACCCGATCCGGGACGGCATGAACCTCGTCGCCAAGGAGGTCCCGGTCGTCTCCGACGAGGGCTGCGCGCTGGTGCTGTCGCGGGAGGCGGGGGCGTACTGGGAGCTGGGCGACGACGCGATCGTCGTGAACCCGTACGACGTCCTGGAGACGGCCCGCGCCCTGCACGAGGCCCTGTCCATGAAGCCGGAGGAGCGCGCCGAGCGCACCAAGCGCCTGACGGCGGCCGCGACCGCGCTCCCTCCGGCCCAGTGGTTCCTCGAACAGCTGACCGCCCTGCAGCGGCTTCAGCCGAGCTGACCGGCCAGGTCCCGCAGCAGCCGTACGACCCCGGCGGGGCCGTCGACGACGAGGTCCGCGCGGGCGGCCAGTTCGCCGACCTCGCTGCTGCCGCTGCAGACCAGGAGGCCGGGGACGCCGTCGGAGCGGAGTCGCTCGACGGCGGCGAAGGCGGGCAGGTCGCCCAGGTCGTCGCCGGCGTAGAGGACGGACTCGGCGCCGGTCTCGCGGACGTGGTCGAGCAGGGCGACGCCCTTGTCCACGCCGGGGGGCCGGAGCTCCAGGACCAGACGGCCCGGCTCGACGATCAGGCCGTGGCGGGCGGCGAGGCCGGTGAGGGGCTCGCGGAGGGCGTCGAAGGCGGCCTGCGGGTCGGTGGCGCGACGGGTGTGGACGGCGACGGCGCGGCCGCCCTTCTCCTCGGTCCAGACGCCCGGCCACGCCCCGGCCGCCGTGTCCAGGACGGCCGGCAGCTCCGCCCGTACGGCGGCGACGCCGGGGTGCGGGGCGGGAGCGGTGACCTTGCCCGTCCGGGCCTCCCACCGTTCGGCGCCGTAGTGGCCGAGGACGGCGAGGTGTTCCAGTCCCTCGGCCCCGGCGAACCCGCCGTTGCGTACGGCGACCTCGGCGGGGCGGCCGGTGATGACGGCGACGGCGGCGACCTTCGGAGCGAGCGCCGCGAGGGCCGGGAGGGTGTCCGGGTGGGCGCGGGCGTCCTCCGGGTTCTCGACGATGGGGGCGAGGGTGCCGTCGAAGTCGAGGGCGACGAGCGTGCGGGAAGGCCGGGCGAGGATCGCGGCGAGTGCCTCGCGACCGGCGGGGGTCGTGGGTGCGGGGTCCGTTGAGTGCGTCTCCTGGGTGCCCATACGGTGACGATAGCTGCGGCGGGCCGGTGCCGGCGGGGGTGGGTCGCGCGGCCCGCGCGGTTCAGCGTTCGGACCGCCGGGCCTCCCTCACCCTCCTCAGCCTGTTCACCGTCACCGGGTCGTGGGCCAGCGCCCGCGGGTCGTCGAGGAGGGCGTTCAGGAGTTGGTAGTAGTGGACCGGGGAGAGGTCCAGTTCCTCGCGGATGGCTCGTTCCTTGGCGCCGGGGCCGGAGAAGCCCCGGCGCTCCAGGGCGAGGATGTTCCGCTCCCGTGCGGCCAGGTGTTCCTCCATGTCCGCACGGTACCCCCGTCCACCGACACCGCTGTCACTCGCCGGAGGCGCTCTCCGCGGTCATCGCCGTCGCCTGGAGGTCGCCCAGGACCGTGGCCGGGCTGCCGGACGGGGCGACGGCCTTGCCTATCCGCTGCTTGACCGCCGCGCTGACCTCCGCCCAGGAGGTCCGCCCGACGGGGTAGAGCTCGGAGAGCGGGAGTTCCTCCAGGAACGGCCTGAGCTCGGCGTCCTCCTCGGTGGCGGACATGACCTGGGAGGCGGAGGTGGTGACCGGCAGCAGGTCGTACTCGCGGGAGAAGTCGAGCACGTTGTCCTCGTCGTAGACGAAGTCGAGGAACTCGCCGACCTCCGTGGCGTGCCCGTTCTGCTTGAAGGCGGTCATCCAGTCGGCGACGCCCATGGCGAGTTTGCGGGGGCCGTCGACGCCGGGCATCGGCACCATGCCGAACTTCACGCCCTTCTTCGCGGCCGTCTTCATCAGGGACGGGTGGCCGTTGAGCATGCCGACCTCACCGTCGGCGAACGCGGCGAAGGCGTCCGCGCGGTTGAGCTTGCCCGGCGCCACGGGTCCGGTGAGGCCCTTGCCGACCAGCTCGTCCTTCAGCCAGGTGAACGTGTCGACGTTCTCCGCGGAGTCGATGCTGTAGCTGCTGACGGTCTGCGCGTAGCCGCCTCCGCCGCTGAGCAGCCACTGCAGGGTCTCGGCCTGCGCCTCCTCGGGTCCGAGGGGCAGCGCGTACGGGTACGTCACGCCCTTCGCCTTGAGCGCCTCGGCGTCCTCGGCGAGTTCGGCCCAGGTGGTCGGCGGGGTGATCCCGGCCTCGCGGAAGAGGGTCTTGTTGTAGAACAGCAGCCGGGTGGAGGAGGCGAACGGCATGCCGTACTGCGTGCCCCGCACCTTGCCCGCGTCGCGCAGCTGCGGGACGAGGTCGGCCTGCGTGGTGACGGAGAGCACGTCGTCCGCCTTGTACAGCTGGTCGGCGGCCGCGTAGTCGGCGTACGAGCCGATCTGCGCCATGTCGGGCGCCCTGCCCGCGTCGACCATGTCCTTGACCTTGGCGTCGACGTCGTTCCAGGAGTAGACGCTGACCTCGACGGTGACGCCGGGGTGCTTCTTCTCGTACGCCTCGACGAGCCGGGCCCAGTACTTCTCGGAGCTGTTGGCCTTGCTGTCGCCGTAGTCGGCGGCGACCAGTCTCAGGGTGACGTCGTCGGAGCCCCCGCTGAGTCCGCAGCCGGAGAGGACCACGGTCATGCCCAGTGCGGACACCCCCGCGATCGTCCCGACGATCGTTCCTGACCTGCCTGCCCGCTGCACCGCGCTTCTCCCGGGGTTCCCAGAGTGATTGTCCACCAGGTGGACAACTGATTGTTCCTACCAATGGACCGATATCCGGATCAAGGTCTACACCACATGGGTGGACTAGACCTCTTTCGGGCCTTCCGAGGGCGCACGCTACCCCCAAGGCCGGTAAGTGGACTAGACCTCTTGCGGGTCCTCGGGCCACACTGTCCCCGTGAGACATGTCATCGCCCTCGACGTGGGCGGCACCGGGATGAAGGCCGCGCTGGTCGGGGCCGACGGCACCCTCCTGCACCAGGACCGCAGGCCCACCGGCCGTGAGCGCGGGCCCGACGCGGTGGTCGCGGCCATCCTCGACTTCGCCGCCGACCTGCGCGCCCACGGCGTCGGGCAGCTCGGCGAACCCGCGGCCGCCGCCGGTGTCGCCGTGCCCGGCATCGTCGACGAGGCACGCGGCGTCGCCGCCTACGCGGCCAACCTGGGATGGCGGGACGTACCCCTGCGCGACCTGCTCACCGCACGGCTCGGCACCCCCGTCGCGCTGGGCCACGACGTCCGCACCGGCGGACTCGCCGAGGGCCGCGTCGGCGCGGGACGGGGAGCGGACCGCTTCCTGTTCGTGGCGCTGGGCACCGGCATCGCGGGCGCGATCGGCGTCGACGGCCGGGTGGAGGCCGGCGCACACGGCTTCGCGGGCGAGATCGGCCATGTCGTCGTACGGCCCGGCGGGACCCCGTGTCCCTGCGGGCAGCGTGGCTGTCTGGAGCGGTACGCGTCGGCGGCGGCGGTGAGCGAGGCATGGGCGGCGGCCCGCGCCAACCCGGAGGCGGACGCGGCCGACTGCGCGAAGGCCGTCGCGTCCGGCGACCCGGACGCCGCCCTGGTCTGGCAGCGGGCCGTCGACGCCCTCGCCGACGGCCTCGTCACCGCCCTCACCCTGCTGGACCCGCGCACCCTCGTCATCGGTGGCGGCCTCGCGGAGGCGGGGGAAACCTTGTTCACACCACTGCGGGACGCCGTCCGGCGGCGGATCACCTTCCAGAAACTGCCGGAGATCGTTCCGGCGGCCCTGGGCGACAGCGCCGGGTGCCTGGGTGCCGGCCTCCTGGCCTGGGATCTCCTCACCACCACCGACCGCATGGAGGTAACTCCCTAATGGCCACCCCCCTAGGGGCGCGGGACAGCGCCGACGTGCGGCACCGCCGCGGGGCGCAACCAGCCACCGACCACCCGCGGCCCGCGACCGGCAGGGCGCCCGTCGTCCTCTCCGGCGCCCACGTGGTCCTCCCCACCGGAACCGTGCCCGGCGGACAGGTCGTCGTCGACGGCACCCGCATCGCCGCCGCCGCCCCGGAGAACGCCCGTCTGATCGACGTGTCCGGCCACTGGCTGGTCCCCGGCTTCGTCGACATCCACAACCACGGCGGCGGCGGAGCCTCGTTCTCCAGCGGCACGGCGGAGGACGTCCTGAAGGCCGTCCGCACCCACCGCACCCACGGCACCACCACCCTCGTCGCCTCCACCGTCACCGACGACATGGACGTCCTGGTCCGCCAGGCCGGCCTGCTGAGCGAGCTCGCCGAACAGGGCGACCTGGCCGGCATCCACTTCGAGGGCCCGTTCATCTCACCGTGCCGCAAGGGCGCGCACTCCGAGGAACTGCTGCGCGACCCGGACCCGGCGGAGGTGCGCAAGCTGATCGACGCCGGGCGCGGCCGGGCGCGGATGGTCACCCTGGCGACGGAACTCCCCGGCGGCCTGGACTCCGTACGGCTGCTCGCCGAGCACGGCGTGATCGCCGCGGTGGGCCACACGGACGCCACCTACGAGCAGACGGTTCAGGCCATCGAGGCCGGAGCGACGGTCGCCACCCACCTCTTCAACGCGATGCCCGTCCTCGGCCACCGCTCCCCCGGCCCGATCGCCGCGCTCCTGGAGGACGAGCGGGTCACGGTGGAGCTCATCAACGACGGCACCCATCTGCACCCCGCCGCCCTGGAACTGGCGTTCCGTCACGCGGGCGCGAGCCGGGTCGCGTTCATCACGGACGCGATGGACGCGGCCGGCATCGGCGACGGCCACTACATGCTCGGCCCGCTGGAGGTCGAGGTCAGCGAAGGGGTGGCGCGCCTGGTGGAGGGCGGTTCGATCGCGGGCTCGACCCTGACCCTGGACCGGGCCTTCAAGCGGGCGGTGACGATCGACCGGCTCCCGGTCGGGGACGTCGTCGCCGCCCTGTCCGCCAACCCGGCGCGCCTGCTGGGCATGGACGACCGGGTGGGCTCCCTGGCTCCCGGCAAGGACGCCGACCTGGTCCTGCTGGACGCGGACTTCGACGTCAGGGGAGTCATGCGCAAGGGGGATTGGGTGGTGGATCCCCAACTGGCCTGAAACATCCCCCCGCACAGGGACGGTGGCCGACCCGAGGACTGGGCCGGTCGCCGTCCTTTTGGCATGATCAGGCCTCCGGAACCAGTCGCACACGGTCGCATCGCTCGGGGGAGGTCGGCACAGGTGATCCTCACGGTCACGCTGAACACCGCTCTCGACATCACCTACCGCGTCCCGGCCCTGCGGCCGCACACCTCCCACCGGGTGACGGACGTGACGGAACGCCCCGGCGGCAAGGGACTGAACGTCGCCCGCGTACTGGCCGCCCTCGGGCACGAGGTGACGGTCACCGGATTCGCGGGCGGGGCGACCGGCCGGGTGGTACGGGACCTGCTCCCCCCGGCGATCGGCGACGCGCTCCTGCCCGTCCGCGGCACCACCCGCCGCACCGTCGCCGTCGTCGACACCCGCGCCGGTGACACCACCCGGCTCGACGAGCCCGGCCCGCTCATCACCCCGGCCGAGTGGTCCGCCTTCCAGGAGGCGTACGAGGATCTGGTCGCGGACGCCGACGCGGTGGCCCTGTGCGGGAGTCTGCCGCCGGGGGTGCCGGTGGGGGCCTACGCGGGCCTGGTCCGTACGGCCCGGGCCGCGGGCGTCCCCGTACTGCTGGACACGAGCGGTGAGCCGCTGCGCCGCGGGGTCGCCGCCCGCCCGGACCTCGTCAAGCCGAACGCCGACGAACTGGCCGAACTCACCGGCTCCCACGAGCCGCTGAGGGCGACTCAGGACGCCCGGCGGCGCGGGGCACAGGCGGTGGTGGCCTCGCTCGGGCCCGAGGGCCTGGTCGCGGCGACTCCGGAGGGCCGCTGGCGGGCCGCCCCGCCGGCCCGGGTGCACGGCAACCCCACGGGCGCCGGCGACTCGGTCTCGGCGGGCCTGCTCTCGGCCCTGGTGGAGGGCCTCCCCTGGCCGGACCGCCTGGCCCGAGCGGTCGCCCTGTCCACGGCGACGGTCCTGGCCCGAACAGCCGGCGAGTTCGACCGGTCCGCGTACGAGGAGCTCCTGAACCGCATCACGGTGACCGGCGAGGCGTCGGCGGCCTGAATACGCCCTACCGAACTGCTGGCCCGGTGGCCCTTCGGACAATGACTGGGTCAAGGTGAGCTGGAGCGGCAGGCCTGGCTGGGTAGCCGTCAAGTGCGTCGAGGCCGGCCGTATCTGAGGGACCGGACACGATGGCCGTCGGAGTGCTTGAGCACCTCGGCGGCCATCGGCACGAATCCGTCGAGGGCTAGTCCTTGACCTGCCCCTCCTTCAGCCACAGCTGGTCGAGGAGCACGTTGCACTTGTCGCCGTTCTCGCAGGAGACCGAGATCGTGTTCGTGCCCTTGGTGAGCGTGGGCCAGGAGTAGGTCTGCGTCCAGCCCTTGGCGAAGTCGCCGTCCTTGGCCTTCGCGAAGTTGCCCAGGTTCAGCTTGGATCCGAAGACCTTGCCGTTGACGGTGAGCGTCATGGACTGGTCCTGGCCCGGCACGCTGTAGTGCGTGAAGAGGGTGTAAGCGCCGGTCTCGGGAATGCCGTTGACCGTCCAGGTCACCGACGAACCCGTGTTGTTCAGGTTGTTGACGTAGATGCCGCCGTCCGCCTGGGCGCCCTCGACGTCGGAGGCCAGCGCGGCGCCGCCGCCGAGCTTCAACGCCTTCGCGTCGATCGTCGGCAGATTCTCCGCGCTCGCCTCACTGGTGGAGGACTCGCTGGGCGAGACGCTCGGGGAGGCCGAGGCCGAGGCGGAGACCTGGTCGCTCGCTTTGTTGTCGTCGGCGCCGGAGTCGCCGTTGGCCATGGCCACCGCGATGCCGATCACGACCGCCGCGACGACCGCGACGGCGCCGATGAGGAGGCCCTTGGTGTTCGGGCCTCGGCCGCGGCCGCCGTTCTGGGCCGGCTGCCTGCCGGTGGGGGCTCCGCCGGGGAGGGTCTCGGGGGCCGTGTAGTGCGCGTTCGGCTGGCCGTAGGCGCCCTGCTGGGACGCCGCCTGCGGCTGGCCGTACTGCCCGTACTGCGCGGTCTGCTGCTGCGGCTGCCCGTACTGGCGCTCGCCGACCGCACGCACTCTGCTGACGGAGTTGGGGTAGCCGTAGCCACCGCCGGAGGGCGGCTGGGCGCCGTTGGCCTGGCCGTCGGCGTAGAGGTAGCCGAACGGGTCGTCGTCCTCGGGCGTACTCGCGCCGTTGTTGCCGGGCGTCATCCCTTCGTACTCCTCAACAGGTGCGGGGCTGATGCGATGCAAGGTGAGAATGGCGAGCCTACCCGGTCCAGGTGCCCCAAACGGGTGACTCGGATCGCATCAGCTCGGCTCCCAGGCCACTGACCTGGGATTCGTGGCGGGATTCACCCCGCACGTCTGTGCTGTTTGGGACGAGATCGTTTCTCGACGTACATCCGTTCGTCAGCCGACTTCAGGACTTCGTCGGCCGTCATCCCGCAGTGCGCCCAGCCGATGCCGAAGCTGGCGCCCACCCGGACGGCCCGGCCCTCGGCGCGGATCGGCTGGATGATCTCGTTGCGCAGGCGTACGGCGAGGTCGGCGGCGTCGGCGCGGCCGAGCCCGTCGGCGAGGATGACGAACTCGTCACCGCCGAGCCGGGCGACCGTGTCGCCGTCGCGGACGGCCCGCGAGAGGCGCCGGGCGACCTCGATGAGGACCGCGTCGCCCGCGTTGTGCCCGAACCGGTCGTTGATCGACTTGAAGCCGTCGAGGTCGCAGAAGAGGACCGCGAGCCCCTTGGTGCCGTCGTCGCGGTTGCCGTCCTCGGGGGCGACGGTGTGCACATGGTGGTCGTAGGCGTCGTACGCCTCCGCGCCGGCGGGCCGGTAGTCGAAGCCGTGACCGTTCGCGTCGAAGGCGGGGTGGCCGTAGCTCTGGTCCATGGCGTCGACGACGGCGGGGTGCGTCGACTGGGGGCGGCCGCAGATGCGGGCGGACAGACGCGAGCGCAGCTCCGCCGAGTTCGGCAGCCCGGTGAGGGAGTCGTGCGAGGCGCGGTGGGCGAGCTGGAGCTCGCGGCGCTTGCGCTCCTCGATGTCCTCGACATGGGTGAGGAGGAAGCGGGGACCGTCGGCGGCGTCGGCGACGACGGAGTTGCGCAGGGACACCCAGACGTAGGTGCCGTCCCGGCGGCCGAGGCGCAGCTCGGCGCGCCCGCCCTCCGCCGACGTACGGAGCAGGGTGCCTATGTCCTCGGGGTGGACGAGGTCGGAGAACGAGTAGCGGCGCATCGCGGAGGCGGGGCGGCCGAGGAGGCGGCACAGGGCGTCGTTGGTGCGCAGGATCCGCCCGTGCTGGTCGCCGCCCATCTCGGCGATCGCCATGCCGGAGGGGGCGTACTCGAAGGCCTGGCGGAAGGATTCCTCACTGGCGCGCAGGGCCTGCTGCTCGCGTTCGAGCCGGACCAGTGCGCGCTGCATGTTCGCACGTAGACGCGCGTTGCTAATGGCGATGGCGGCCTGGAAGGCGTACATCTGGAGCGCCTCGCGCCCCCACGCGCCGGGGCGCCTGCCGTTGCGCGGCCGGTCCACGGACAGGACGCCGATCAGTTCGCCGCACGTTCCGCCGCTGCCGGGCGGGGCGGGTGTGTACATGGGGGCGAAGAGCCGGTCCGAGGGGTGCCACTCGTCCTCGAAACGGGGGGCGGGGCCGTCGGTGTACCACTGCGGGACGTCGTCGTCGTCGAGGATCCAGCCCTCGGTGTGGGGTATGAAGACCAGGTCGCCCCAGGTCTCGCCCATGTTCAGACGCCGCTCCCAGGACGCGCGCGAGCCGACCCGGCCGGTGATGAGGGCCTCGGCGGCAGGGTTCCCGGAGAAGGCGGCCACCACGAGATCCCCGTCGGGGCGCACGAGGTTGACGCACGCGAGCTCGTAGCCCAGCGCGCTGACCACACCATCGGCGACGGTCTGCAGTGTGTCGGCCAGGCTGCGGGCCGTGTTCATGTCGGCCATGACCTGGTGCAGCTGTCGCAGGGACGCAAGACGGACGTACGGCTCCGACTCGGTCTCCATGCTTCGCCCTCCCCCCGAGACTTCGCAGCGAATCAAGGGTTGTCTTCGGCGTAACGTTCGTTTCTGTCGTTCCAGTCGTTGCGTATGTCCTAGTGACACCTCCGCCACTGAATCACAGCGCGCTGCCCACTCGGTACACAGGGTCAACAATTAATGCGTCTTGTGACTCAAGTCACAGATGAACGTGAACATTTGAGTGGAGTTTCTGCGTTTTCCCTGTGTGTTTACTGAACACAGCCCACACACAGAAGCGCGCTACGGACGGGAATTGTTCCCACTCGCTCCGTGGTCGGTCCATGGACCTACGACCCTACTCGGACCGAGGTCCGATGCGGCGCCCTGCGGACCGGCACTAGCGTTTCGGGCGTGGCTCCCGACGTATTGAAGACTCATCCCGTCCCCGCCCCCTCCGCCGCCTCCGGGCATGCTGTGGGGGTGAGCAACGACGAGTTCCGCGCGGTCATGTCCCGGCTGGCCGGCGGGGTGGTCCTGGTGACCGCGCAGGAGCCGCCGCTGGACCCGGACGACCCCGGGGCACCGGAGGGCGAGTACGCCGGCATGACGGCGACGGCGTTCCTGTCGGTCTCCCTGGAACCGCCCCTGGTGCTGGTCAGCCTGCGCACGGGCTCCCGCATGGACGACCTGCTCGACGAGCAGCCCCTGTGGGCGGTGTCGGTGCTCTCCGAGAGCCAGCGGCACATCGCGGGCCGCTTCGCGATGAAGGGCCGGCTCAGCGACCGCCTGCTCTTCGAGGACATCCCGTACGTCCGCGGCGAGGTGACCGGCGCACCCCTGGTGGGCGGTGCGCTGGGCACCCTGGAGTGCCGGACCGAGCAGCGGGTGGAGGCGGGCGACCACACACTGGTGATCGGCCGGGTGCTGCGGGCGCGGGTGCCGAGTGCGCAGGGCGGCCCGCTGGTCTATTTCCGGGGAAGGTACCGGCAGTTGGGCTGAACGGGAATTCAGTTGCCGCTGTCGGCGGGCGCTCTTACTTTGCCGGGATGACGATGTCGTCCGGGGCTTCTCTCAGGCTCGAAGAAATCACCCCCTCGAATGTGGACGCGGCTCTCGCCGTCAAGGTCCGGCCCGATCAGGAATTCGCAGTCGCACCCGTTGTGAAGTCGCTCGCCGAGGCCTATGTGCACCTGGATGTCGCCTGGCCCCGGCTGATCATGGACGGCGACCGTCCCGTCGGCTTCCTCATGGCCTTTTTCGACATCGACTGGAAGCTCGACGGCACCATGATCCGCTCCGGTCTGTGGCGCCTGAACATCGCGGCCGGGGAGCAGGGGCGGGGATACGGTCGTTTCGCGGTGCAATCGGTCGCGGACGAGATCCGCCGGCGGGGCGGCAGGGAGCTCTACGTCACCTGGCACGAGGGCGGGCACGGCCCCGAGGGCTTCTACCGGGGCCTGGGCTTCCGCAGGACCGGGGAGCTGAGCGGGGACCAGGTGGTGGGGGTGCTGGCCCTGGAGTGAGCCCCGGTTCTCAGCCCGCGCTCCCGGACTGGACGCGGCACTCCTCCAGGAAGTCCAGCAGGCGCAGATGGTGGCGGCGGGCGGTGTGGCCGAGGCTGATGTTGTGCCCGGCGTCCGGCTCGTGGTCCACGCGGACCAGGGGTGCGGCGAGCGAGCTGGTGAGCTCCCGCAGGGCCGGGGGGTCCCAGGCCCACAGCCGCTCGTACTCGGCGAAGGTGAACCGCACCGGTACGCGGATCCGGCGGGCCACCTCCGCGTACCGGCCGGGCCAGTCGGGGATCTCGTCGGCCTCCCGGGCCGGGACGGGCGCGACGAAACCGCGCGCCAGCCGGAAGGTGTCCGGCGGATAGAGCGTGAGCGGCCCCCAGTGCAGACGGTGGTCGGGGCGGTGCCGCAGGGCGGCCACCCGGTCGGGCGGCACGGCCCAGCGGGCGCCGACCCCGGAGACGTCCACACCGAGCAGCCGCTCGGCCCGCCGTGCCGTCGCCGCCGTGGTCAGCGCCACCTTGCCGCCCAGCGAGTGACCCACCAGGAGGAACCCGGCCCCGGTGGCCCACCGGGCGGAGTAGGCGCGCAGGGCCGCCCGCACGCACCGGGCCTGCTCGGTGAGGCACAGTCCGTGCGGCAGCCGCCGCGCGGAGGCCCCGTAGCCGGGACGGTCCAGGGCGAGGGCGGCGTAGCCGGCGCCGGCGGCGAGGGAGAGCAGCGAGGTGGAGGCGTCGGCCTGACCGTGGAAGTACCCGGCGGCCATGCCGCTGCCGTGCAGGGCGACGACGACCGCGCGGGGCGGGGCGTCCGGGGGAAGGGCGAGCAGCCCGGAGAGGTGGATGTCACCGGCCCGGAGTTCGACCTGCTGGACGAGGGAGGGGCGCCGCGAGGCGGTGGCCTCGACGGTCGTCGTACTCGCTTCCGGGACGGGCTGTGCCATGGGGCGTCGTCTCCTCGGTCCGGTCCGGGCTCTGCCGTCCAATGTCACATCGGTGCGAGCGGCGTGCGAGGTGACGGCGGCCCAGTGGCCCAGTGGCCCCCGTGCCGCGGTGCGGGCCTCAGGCCCAGTCCCGCCCGGTCCTGCCCCGCTTGGTCTCGGACCGCTGCTTCTTCTCCCGCAGCCGCCGCTCGTTGATCCCCCGGGGGATGCGGGTCGGCCGGCGCGGCTTGGGCGGGGGCGCGGTGGCCTCCGCGAGCAGGGCGGCGAGGCGTACGGCGGCGGCCTCGCGGTTGCGCCACTGGGAGCGGTGCTCGGAGGCACGGACACTGACGACGCCGTCGGTCAGACGGCCGGCCAGCCGCTCCAGCGCCCGCGCCTTCCACACCTCGGGCAGCGCCTCGGTGGCGGCCAGGTCGAACCGCAGTTCCACCTGGGAGTCACTGGTGTTGACGTGCTGCCCGCCCGGTCCCGAGGACCGCGAGAAACGCCACATCAGCTCGGCCTCGGGGAGCGAGACGGAGCCGCGGATGAGATAGGGACCGGACATGCCCCTCATGGTCGCGCGGCTGACCGGGCCACGTCACCCGAAATTCCCGGGTAAAGAAAGCAAAGCGACCTGGAACCTTGTGTACCCCTCTCGGCGTTCATACCGGTAGCTGTAGCTTTCTGCCGTACCGGAACCGAGGGAAGGGTCCCAAACCATGGCTGTAAGCCTGTCCAAGGGTGGCAACGTCTCGCTCACCAAGGAGGCTCCGGGCCTGACCGCCGTCACCGTGGGCCTCGGCTGGGACGTCCGCACCACCACCGGCACGGACTTCGACCTCGACGCCTCCGCGATCGCGGTCAACACCCAGGGCAAGGTCTACTCCGACGCCCACTTCGTCTTCTTCAACAACAAGCAGACCCCGGACAACACCATCGTCCACACCGGTGACAACCGCACCGGTGAGGGCGCGGGCGACGACGAGGCGATCAACGTCAACCTGGCGGGCCTCCCCGCCGACATCGACAAGATCGTCTTCCCGGTCTCCATCTACGACGCGGAGAACCGCTCGCAGAACTTCGGCCAGGTCCGCAACGCCTACATCCGCATCGTCAACCAGGCCGGCGGCGCCGAGATCGCCCGCTACGACCTCTCGGAGGACGCGGCGACGGAGACGGCGATGGTCTTCGGCGAGCTCTACCGCAACGGCGCGGAGTGGAAGTTCCGCGCGGTCGGCCAGGGGTACGCCTCGGGTCTGGTCGGCATCGCCCAGGACTTCGGCGTGAACGTCTGAGCGACCCCGCACACCGCGCGGAGCCCCCGGCCCGAAAAGGCCCGGGGGCTCCGGCGTGCCGGCGGTAGGTTGCCCGCGTGATCCTCGACGCCCTGCCCCTCACCCCCGGCCACGACCTCCCGGCCCCCCTGCTGACCGAACTCACCGCCCTGTACGCCTCCAACCGCGAGTTCCAGGCGCTCAGCGGCGACTTCCCGGACCCGGACGACATCCGGCCCGAGCAGGTGGCGGCGGCGCTCGCGGAGGAGGCGGCGAACCCGGAGGTGGAGGTGCTGCTCGCCCGCTCCGAGGGGCGGCTCGTCGGGGTCGTGATCACCCTCGGCCGCCATCCCGACCCCGCCGACCCCGACCCGTGGATCGGTCTGCTGATGGTCGACGCGCGCGAGCACGGGCGGGGGTACGGGCGGCGGATCGTCGAGCGGGTCGAGGAGCGGTTCCGCCGCGAGGGCCGTACGGCCGTGCGTCTCGCCGTCCTCGACGCCAACCCCAAGGCCCTGGCCTTCTGGACCGCCCTGGGCTACGAGGTCGTCGACCGCCGGCGGGATCTGCAGCTCGGCCGCCCCTGCGCCGTGCTGCGCAGACCGCTGCGCACGCCCCGCCGCGCCGCCCGGGTCGCCGTCCTCGCCCCCGACGGCGCCGTCTTCCTCTTCCGGTACGACAACGTCGAGGCCGGCGTCCACTGGGCGCTGCCCGGCGGTGGCCTGGAGGCGGACGAGACCCCGGCCGAGGGCGCCCTGCGGGAGCTGCGGGAGGAGACGGGATGGGACGACCTCGCCCCGGGCCCCCTCCTGTGCACCTGGGAGCACGACTTCACCCATGCGGGCACACCCGTCCACCAGCACGAGCACATCTACGTCACGCGCGGCCCGCGCCGGTACCCGGACGGGCCGCACCTCGCCGCCGCCCACGCCGCGGACGGCATCCTCGGCGGGCGCTGGTGGCCCCGCGACGCACTGCGCACCGCCCCCGAGCCGGTGTGGCCGCCGGACCTCGCCCGCCTGCTGGACGCGTACGAGGCCGGCGAGGAGAACTGATCCCCCTCACGGCCCTCCCGCCTTCACGGCCGCTCCGGAACCTTCGGCGGCTCCGGCACCGTCACGGCTGCTCCGGCTTCCCCTTCCCGTACAGCCAGTCGTCCCAGATCTCGGTGAAGTCCTCGTCGGGCGCCTGCTGTTCCACGTACGCGGTGAAGTCGTCCGTGCCGGCGGTGCCGTGGCGGTGGGCGGCGGTCCAGCCCTGGACGAGGTCGTAGAAGGCGTCGTCGCCGACCGTCCGGCGGATGAGGTGGATGACCATCGCGCCGCGCTGGTAGACGGGGTCGCCGGAGATCTGCGCGGCGTCCGTGGGCTTCGCGGGCGGGAACGCCCACAGGTCCGGGTAGTCCTCCTCGCCCTCGTCGTAGAGATCGGTGAAGGTCTCCTCCGCCGTGTCGCCGCCCTCGTCCTCCGTCCACAGCCACTCGGCGTAGGTCGCGAAGCCCTCGTTGAGCCACATGTCCTGCCAGGTCCTGGGCGTGACCGAGTCGCCGAACCACTGGTGGGCGATCTCGTGGACGAGGGTCTCGGTGTCCGGGGCGCCGGGGTGGACGGGGCGGTTCTGGGTCTCCAGGGCGTAGTCGGAGTCCTCCGGGCGGTCGACGATCGCGCCGGTGGAGGAGAACGGGTACGGGCCGAAGTTGTCCTCCGCCCACTCCGTCACCTCGGGGATCCGGGCCAGCACCTTGCGGCTCGCGGACACCTGCGTCGGGTCGACCGCGACATACACCGGCAGGCCGGTCCCGGTGGTGGAGCGGGTGACGGTGTACCGGCCGATCGCGACCGTCGCCGCGTAGCTCGCCATCGGCTCGGCGGTGTGCCAGGTGAAGGTCCTGCGGCCGTCCGCCGTCCGCTCGCCCTTCGGCTCCCCGTTGGAGACGGCCGTCAGCTCCTTCGGGACCGTCACGGCGATGTCGTACGACGCCTTGTCGGAGGGATGGTGGTTGCCGGGGAACCAGGCCATGGAGCCGGTGGGCTCGCCGAGGGCCAGCGCTCCGTCCTCGGTGCGCAGCCAGCCCTCCTCGGACTCGTCCGGGTCGGTGATCGTGCGGGGGCTGCCGGAGTAGCTCACGGTCACCTCGAAGGTCTCGCCCTCGGCCAGGTCCCGCCGCGGCCGGACGGTCAGTTCCTGGCCGTCCCGGTCGAATCCGGCCTCGCCGCCCTCGACGGTGACCTTCGTGACGTCCATGCCGTACAGGTCGAGGTCGAAGGAGGACAGGGCCTGGGTGGCGCGGGCCGTGATCGCCGCCGTACCGGTGAGACGGTTGCCGTCCGGCTCGTAGGCGAGGGTCAGGCCGTAGTGCGAGACGTCGTAGCCGCCGTTGCCCGCCTTCGGGAAGTACGGGTCGCCGAGCCCGGGGGCACCGGCGTGCGGGCCGCCGCCCGGCGCTCCGCCGTCGCTGTCGCATCCGGTCAGGGCAAGGGTGACGGCTAACAACGCGGCGGCCGGGACAAGGCGTACGGATCGGGACATGTCAGAGATCCTAGGGGGACCGCGGGCACGGCCGCGGAGCCGTGACA
The DNA here is from genome assembly GCF_042895685.1 of Streptomyces sp. NPDC001381. Classification (NCBI taxonomy): domain Bacteria; kingdom Bacillati; phylum Actinomycetota; class Actinomycetes; order Kitasatosporales; family Streptomycetaceae; genus Streptomyces; species Streptomyces sp. NPDC001381. The sequence continues at coordinate 360,445 of NZ_JBIAWO010000007.1, forward strand.
CCATCGCCTACGTGCTCGACATCGGCTACGCCCTCTCCAACCGCTTCCCGGACCCGCCGCAGACGGACTACCGCCGTGCGGACGTCCACGCCCTGCGCCACGATCTGTTCTGCGGGGACGTCTACCTCGCCGACACCAAGGCGGACCGGGAGCTGTCCACAGCCTGGGGATGGGTGCCGGTGCTCGACTTCGCGTGGGCGCTGTGCGACATCGTGGAGCGGATCGACCAGGACCCGGCCGGTTTCCGCGCCTCCCGCCCCCAGTACGCGGAACTGGACTTCACCGAGTCCACCGACCGCATGCTGTTCGAGCGCCGCTTCGGCTGGGTGGACATCGAGGCCGACTGGATGCCGGCCGAGGAACCCCCGCTCACCTTCTCCCACACCGAACTGCGCCGCGAGTCCCGCGACTTCCTGAACGACCTCCTCGCCGACCTGATCGACCTGCACGAGGACCTGGGCGAGAACCCGGCGATCTGGACCCTCCAGGCCCGCTTCCCGAGGATCGGCTGACCGCCCGCCGCGCCCTCAGCCCTCCACCCTGATCCCCAGCTGGGCCGCCAGCACCGGCGCCAGATCAAGGAGTTGGGCCGGGCTGATCACCGCCCCCGCCAGCCGGTCCACGCCCGCCGAGATGCCCAGCTCCGCCGCGCCGCGCAGGTCGGCGTCCGCCAGGGTCGCCGCGGTGAAGTCCGCCGCCCGCAGGGCGCAGTCCACGAACTCGACCCGCTCCAGACGAGCGCCGCCGAAGTCCGGTTCGACCAGGACGCAGGACTGGAAGACGACGTCCCGCAGCCGCGCCTGACGGAGGTTCAGGAAGTCGATCTTGCCGCCCCGGATCAGCACCCGCTCCAGAACCGCCCCGTGCAGCTGGGTGCCGCCCAGGCGGGCGTCGACGAGCTCGACGTCGCGCAGGGCCGCGTCCGCCAGGTCCGTGCCGACGCCCCGGACACCGGTGAGGACCGAGTCGAGGACACGGGCGCGGGTCAGCGCCGTACCGTCCAGCGCGCACTCCGTCAGCGCGCAGTCCATGAAGCGGGCGCCCGCGCCGTCCTGCCCCGCCAGGTCCGTCCCCCGGAAGTCCACCCCGTCGTAGTCCCCGTCGGGCTCCAGCTCCCCTCCCGCGTACGGCTCGAGCGCCGGCAGCCGCACCTCCGGCCGCCGCGCCCCCTTCACACCCGCCCCGCCGGGCCTGCCCGTCCCGCCACCCGCTCGCCTCGCCATGCCCCCCATCGTGCACCCCGCCACTGACAATCCCTCCGACCTGCGCCGACATCCCCGTTGTCACATTCCGGGCTCCGCATCGGTCGTACAGGGGACGGGACGGAAAGGCCCGTCCCGCCCGAGCCGACCCGAAGGAGCACCCAGCCATGCGCCAAGCCCTCACCGTCATCGGCGGCGGCTTCGCCGGACTGACCGCAGCGATCGCCGCCGCCGAGGCGGGCGCCCAGGTCACCCTGTACGAGGCACATCACACGTTCGGCGGCCGGGCGCGGACCGCCGAGGGGCCGTACCGGACCAACGAGGGACCGCACGCCCTCTACAACGGCGGCCCGCACTGGACCTGGCTCAAGCAGCGCGGCCTCCTCCCCGCGCTCGCGCCCCTCCCGCCCCTGGAAGCCACCCGGCTGCGCCTGCGGCACCACGGCGTCCTGCGCCGCACCCCGCCCCTCGGCATGCTCAAGCTGCTGCGGCACACCTCCCTGCGGGCCCCCGTCGACGTCGACTTCCGCACCTGGGCCACCGGCCTCGTCGGCCCGGAAGGCGCCGAAGCGGCCGCCAACTACTCCGCCGTCGCCCTCTTCCACCACGATCCCGGCGCCCTGTCCGCCGCCTTCGTGCAGGAGCGGCTGCGCCGCGCGACCAGGCTGCCGCCCGAGGCGCACTATCCGCGCGGCGGCTGGGCGAACCTCGTCGACAGGATGGCCACCCGGGCCTGGAACGTCGGGGTGCGCCTGGAGATCCTGTCCCGCGTCGACACCCTCCCCACCGGCAGCCCGGTCATCGTCGCCACCTCCCTCGACGCCGCCCGCCGGCTGCTCCGCGACGACTCCCTCACCTGGCCCGGCGGCCGCACCGTCCTGCTCGACCTCGCCCTGCGCACGCGCCGCGGCGACGCCTTCGCCGTCTCCGACCTGGACGCCCCGGGCTGGATCGAGCGCTTCACCGCCCAGGACCCCACCCTCGCCCCGGCCGGCGAGCAGCTCCTCCAGGGCCAGATCCCGATCGCCCCGCACGAGAGGAAGGCCGACGGCGTGGCCCGCGCCGAGCACCTGCTCGACCTCGCCCTCGACGGCTGGCGCGAGCGGGTCACCTGGCGGCGGGAGGCCGTCGCGAACGGCCGTACGGGCGCCGTGGACCTGCCTGGCACCAGCTGGCGCGACCGGCCCGCCGTGGACCGCGGCGACGGCGTCCTCCTCGCGGGAGACCAGGTCGCGGCGCCCGGCGTGCTGTCCGAGGTGTCCTTCAACAGCGCCCTCACCGCCGTGTCCCTGGCGCTGGGCCGGCGCTCCCTCGACCTCAAGCGCGCTTGAGGTCGAAGAGTGGGGCCCCGAGACCGTCACCCGGAACCATGGGGAACCAGACGCACGCCATCCGTCTGAGGCCTGCGCGCCCTGGAGGAGCGGGCCCTCGCCGAGGCCGCCGCCGGCCGCCTCGCCCCGGCCGTCCAGCGCTTCCCGCTCGCCGAGGCCGCCGCCGCGCACCGCGCCCTGGAGAACCGCACGACCATCGGAAAGGTGGTACTGGGGCCATGACCGGACCGTGGACCGGAGCCCTGACCCGAACCGGCGGCGCGGGCGCGGCCGGGGCTTGGGCGCAAGCGGGACCAGTCCAAGACGCCCCTCCGGACGGGGATGCAATACGCCCCGAATCATGGTCTTCTGGGCGAATGAGTGTCACCCGGACAGGTGAACCCTCGACGGAGCCCGACCCCCGCCGCTGGTGGGGCCTGGTGATCATCGCGCTCGCTCAGCTGATGGTCGTCCTGGACGCCACGATCGTGAACATCGCGCTCCCCTCCGCCCAGCAGGACCTGGGCATCTCGGACGGGAACCGCCTGGGGGTCCCCCCACGCCTTCAGGGCAGTGGGGGAGGGTCATCACCGCCTACACCCTCGCCTTCGGCGGCCTGCTGCTGCTCGGCGGCCGCGTCGCCGACCTCGTGGGCCGCAAACGCACGTTCGTCATCGGGCTGATCGGCTTCGCCGCCGCCTCCGCGCTCGGCGGCGCGGCCGTCAACGCCGGCATGCTGTTCGGCGCCCGCGCCCTCCAGGGCGTCTTCGCCGCCGTACTCGCGCCCTCCGCCCTCAGCCTGCTGCCTTCACCGACCCCAAGGAACGCGGCAAGGCCTTCGGCATCTACGGCGCCCTGGCCGGCAGCGGCGCCGCGATCGGCTTCCTCGTCGGCGGCCTGCTCACCGAGTACCTGGACTGGCGCTGGTGCCTGTACGTGAACGTGCCCATCGCGGCCGTCGCCGTCCTCGGCGCGCTCGCCCTGCTCCACGACCGCCCCGGCCACCCCGGCGCCCGCCTCGACGTGCCCGGCGTGCTGCTGGGCTGCGGCGGACTGGTCGCGGTCGTCCACGGCTTCAGCGAGGCCGAGCCGCGCGGCTGGACCGACCCGTTCGTGCTCGCCCTGTTCGCGGCCGGAGCGGCCCTGCTCACGGTCTTCGTGTGGTGGCAGACGAGGGCCCCCAACCCCCTGCTGCCCCTGCACATCATCAAGGACCGCAACCGGGCCGGCTGCTTCCTGACCATGATGCTGGCCGTCATCGGCATGTTCGGCCTGTTCCTGTTCATGACCTACTACCTCCAGGTCATCCTCGGCTACTCGCCGATGAAGACGGGCTTCGCCTTCCTCCCGCTCACCCTCGCGATCATCACCGGCTCCACCCAGATCTCCGCCCGGCTGATGAACCGCGTGCCCCCGCGCGCCCTGATGGTGCCCGGCATGATCCTCGCCTCCGGCGGCATGCTGATCCTCACCCAGATGACGGTGAGCTCCTCCTACACCACCGAGATCCTGCCCGCGCTGCTCCTCATGGGCCTCGGCATGGGCCTGACCTTCATGCCGGTCTTCGCCACGGCCACCGCCGGGGTCGCCCCGCAGGACGCCGGCGTCACCTCGGCCACCGTCAACACCTCCCAGCAGGTGGGCGGCTCCATCGGCACGGCGCTGCTCAACACGATCGCCACCACCAGCAGCACCGCCTACATCGCGGCCCACCTCACCAGCCCCGCCCAGCGCGACGCGGTCACCCGTGAGGGCATCGTCCACGGCTACACGGTCGCCATCTGGTGGGCCGCCGGCATCATGCTGCTGGCCGGGCTGATCGCGGGCCTGATGGTGACGGCCAGACCCCCCAGGCACGAGGTCCCGGCCCGGACGGCGGTACCGGAGTCGGTGGGCTGATCCCCGGCCCGGGTCCGGCCCGCGTGCGGCGCGGCCGCCCGGCGGTGCCTCAGTGGCGACCGGCCACCCGGTCCGCGATCCGCGCCAGCCGCGAGGACCCCGTGCTGTGCGTCGCGGTCTCCCGCCGGTCGGCGGTGCGGTAGGTGGCGTACATGCCCTGCACCCCGAGCCAGCGCAGCGGCTCCGGCTCCCACCTGCGCACCTTGTGCCCCACCCACGGCAGCACGGTCAGCTCGGTGTTCCCGCCCTGGCCGGAGTCGAGCAGCACGAGGTCGCACAGGGTGCGTCCGGCCAGATTGGCCGTGGCGACGCCGGAGCCGACGTAACCGCCCGCCCAGCCCAGGCCGGAGGCCCGGTCCAGGGTGACGGTGGCGCACCAGTCGCGCGGCACGCCCAGCACCCCGGACCACGCGTGCTCGACGCGCACCCCGGCGAGCGCCGGGAAGAACCCGACCAGGATCTCCCGCAGCGCCTCGACGGTCTCGGACTGCGTGCGCCCGTCGTTGTCGGTGCGCGAGCCGAAGCGGTACGGCACTCCGCGCCCGCCGAGCGCGATCCGCCCGTCGGCCGTGCGCTGGGCGTACATGTAGGCGTGCGCCATGTCGCCGAGCGCCTCCCGGCCCGCCCAGCCGACGGCCGCCCACTGCTCGTCGGTGAGCGGCTCGGTGGCGATCATCGAGGAGTTCATGGGCAGCCAGGTCCGCTTCTCGCCCTTCAGCGCGGCCGTGAACCCCTCCGTGCAGCGCAGCACGTACGGCGCGCGCACGGTCCCGTACGGCGTCACCGCCCGCCCGGCGAGGATCTCGGTCACCGGCGTCGACTCGTACACCTCCGCCCCCAGCGCCTCGACGGCCGCCGCGAGCCCCTTCACCAGCTTCACGGGGTGCACCCGCGCCCCGTGCGGCGTCCACGTCGATCCGACGGCCCCCGCCACCCGCACCCGCTCGGCGGTCTCCCGCGCGCCGTACAGCTCGCGGTCCTTCTCCCCGTACGACAGCTCGTGCGCGTGGAAGTCCCGCAGCCGGGCCAGTTGCGCGGGCGTCCGGGCCACCTCGAGGACCCCGCCCCGGTGGACGTCGGCGTCGACGCCCTCCTCCGCCAGCACCCGCACGACCTCGCCGACGGTGTCGTTCATGGCCCGCTGCAGCCGTACGGCGGCCTCGTGGCCGTGCAGGGCGGCGTACCGGTCGCGGCCCGCGACGCCGTTGTACAGCCAGCCGCCGTTGCGTCCGGAGGCCCCGTACCCGCAGAACCTCTGCTCCAGGACGACGATCCGCAGCGCGGGCGCCGCCTTCTTCAGGTAGTACGCCGTCCACAGCCCGGTGTACCCGCCCCCGACGATCACGACGTCGGCGGACGTGTCACCGCCGAGCGGTTCCCGTACCGCCGGAAGTCCGTCGTCCGCGTACCAGAAGGAGATCCCGCCGTTCACGACATCGCTCGCCGAGGTGCTCATGGCCGGACGTTATCCGGTGAAGTGGCCCCTGTCTCCTTCGGATTCCGTACTCTTTCGCGCCCTCTGACCAGCGGGAGGCAGGCGAGTCCGACGAGCACGGCGACGAAGTGACCGACGTCGGTGAAGGTCGGCCCGGTGGCCAGCGGCACCGCGAAGACGGCCGGCACGAGCACCAGATACGGGTACCGCCACGGCGGCCGGATCCGGTACGCGAGCACCGCCACCACCCCCGCCAGCGCGTAGCTCACCCCCACGTCGAGGGTGTTCACCGAGGACCGCGGCGCGACCCCGTCGCGGATCGCCTTCAGCAGCGCGCCCTCGCTGACCAGCGTCGCCAGCACGTGCGCCGCCCCGCACACCACCAGCCAGCGCACGGTCCCCAGCCATCGCTCCGCCCGGGCGTGGAACACCGAGTACAGCAGCGCGTACGGCAGCCAGTGCCCGCCGTCGATCCACATCGCGCTCGCGATCAGCACCCGGACCGGATGCCGGGACAGCTCATGGAGATTGGTCGACCTCTGCCGCAGGAACTCCCGCTCGAACTCGGGGGACATGTGGTGCAGGGCGACCGTGGTGACGAACAGGATCCCCAGCCACACGTAGGTGCCGGGCGCGCTGCGGACGTACGCCCACACCGCCCGCCGCGCGCCGGAGAACCGCGGGAGCCGATTCACACCCGCAAGTATCGTCCGGAAGGTGATCCACATTCCGCGCGCACTGGTGACGGAGCAGGTGAAGATCCACGGCGAGGAGGGGCGGGCGTTCATCGCGGGGCTGCCGGACCTGGTGGCGGAGTTCCTGGAGCGCTGGGACCTGCGGACCGACGGGCCGCCGATGCACGGCGTGTGCGCCCTGGTCCTGCCGGTCACCGCCGCCGACGGCACGCCCGCCGTGCTGAAACTCCAGCGCGTGGACGAGGAGAGCGCGGGCGAGCCGGCCGCCCTGCGGCTCTGGGGCGGCGGATCCGCCGTACGGATGCTGCGCCACGACGGGCGCACGGGCGCGCTGCTCCTCGAACGCCTCGACTCCACCCGGACGCTGTCCCGCCTCGACGACGTCCATGAGGCGGTGCCGGTCGTCGCCGGCCTGCTGGAGCGCCTGACCTCGGTCCCCGCGCCCGCCGGTCTGCGCCGGCTGGGCGACCTCGCGCAGGCCGTGCTCGACCGGACCCCCCGGGCGCTCGACCGGATCCCCGACCCGGACGACCGCCGCCTGCTCGCCGACTGCGCGGCCGCGGTGCGCGAGGTGGCGGCCGAGCCCGGCGACCGGCTCCTGCACTGGGACCTGCACTACGACAACGTCCTGGCCGCCGACCGGGCCCCCTGGCTCGCCATCGACCCCAAGCCCCTCGCGGGCGATCCCGGCTTCGAGCTCTGGCCGGCCCTGCGGAACCGCTTCGACCCCGACGACGTCCCGTGGCGCTTCGACGCCATGACCGAGACCCTGGGCCTCGACCGGCCCCGCGCCCGCGCCTGGACCCTGGGCCGACTGCTCCAGAACGCCCTGTGGGACATCGAGAACGCCCGCCCCCCGGCCCGGGCCGACCTGGAACTCGGCCGCCGGCTGCGCGGATGACCCGCGGCCCCGGCCGGCGATGGAGCCCCCTGTCGGACTCGAACCGACGACCTTCGCTTTACAAGAGCGGCGCTCTACCAGCTGAGCTAAGGAGGCGTGCGCGCACGTGGCTCACGTACGTGCCCGTGCAGTGTACCCAGGCCGCCGGGGCGCCCTGTCGAAAATTTCCGCGAAGTTCACATGCCTCCGGGTACTGACAGATCGGGTGGCCGCCGGGTAGCGTCCAGGCCAGTTCACTCGTGTGGACTACACCAACCACCTTCCTACAACGGATCGTCCGGCACGTTCCTGCCGGTAGAAGGGGGCCCATCACCATGGCCACTGTCACGTTCGACAAGGCGACCCGGATCTACCCGGGTTCCACCAAGCCCGCCGTCGACGGCCTCGACATCGAGATCGCGGACGGCGAGTTCCTCGTCCTGGTCGGCCCGTCCGGCTGCGGCAAGTCCACCTCCCTGCGGATGCTCGCCGGCCTCGAGGACGTCAACGGCGGCGCCATCCGCATCGGTGACCGCGACGTCACCCACCTGCCGCCCAAGGACCGGGACATCGCCATGGTGTTCCAGAACTACGCGCTCTACCCGCACATGACCGTCGCCGACAACATGGGCTTCGCGCTCAAGATCGCCGGCGTCAACAAGGCGGAGATCCGGCAGAAGGTCGAGGAGGCCGCGAAGATCCTCGACCTCACCGAGTACCTGGACCGCAAGCCGAAGGCCCTCTCCGGTGGTCAGCGTCAGCGTGTCGCGATGGGCCGCGCCATCGTGCGTGAGCCGCAGGTCTTCCTCATGGACGAGCCGCTGTCCAACCTGGACGCCAAGCTCCGTGTGTCGACGCGTACGCAGATCGCGTCCCTGCAGCGCCGCCTCGGCATCACCACCGTGTACGTCACCCACGACCAGGTCGAGGCCCTGACGATGGGCGACCGCGTGGCGGTCCTCAAGGACGGTCTGCTCCAGCAGGTCGACACCCCGCGCAACATGTACGACAAGCCCGCCAACCTCTTCGTGGCCGGCTTCATCGGCTCCCCCGCGATGAACCTCGTCGAGGTGCCGATCGCCGACGGCGGTGTGAAGTTCGGCAACTCGGTGGTGCCGGTGCAGCGTGACGCGCTCTCCGCCGCCACCGACAAGACGGTCACCGTCGGTGTCCGTCCCGAGCACTTCGACGTCGCCGGCGCCGACTCCGACCAGGGTGTCGCGGTCACCGTGAACGTCGTCGAGGAGCTCGGCTCCGACGCCTTCGTCTACGGCACCGCCCAGGTCGGCGGCGAGTCCAAGGACCTCGTGGTCCGCGTCGGCGGCCGTGACGTCCCGGAGAAGGGCAGCACGCTGCACGTCGTCCCGCGCGCGGGCGAGACCCACGTGTTCTCGACGTCGACGGGCGCGCGCCTCTCCGACTGACGAAGCGCACGAAAACCGGGCGTACCGCCCAGGTTGACGACGAGGGCCCCGCAGGCTGCTGCGGGGCCCTTTTCGCTGCCTTCGAATACCCCGGCACACCGGATATTTCCCCCCGCCCGGGCGAGCGTCCGTCAACTCCCTACCCCAAAGGGAACACCGCTTCATCCCCCGTTGGAGTGACCAAATGTCGCCGGATGATTACGGGGCGCTACCCTCTCACGCGTGAAGCACTCCGCGAACCACTCCACCCAGCGCACGCGACGCGGCCAGGGCGGCCCAGCCCGCCGGATCGGCCGCTCGCTCGCCCTCGTCCTGCCCGTCGTCATGGTGCTCTCGGGAACCCTCGCGGTCACCCGGGTCAACTGGTCGGGAGACCCCTCGGACTCGGTGCTCACCGCCTCCGACGTCTCCCCCGTGCACCACACCTCCCACGGCGCCGCCCAGGCCCCGCAGGACGTGCTGCGCGACCAGCTGCTGACCGAGCTCCAGGAGAAGGACCCGGGCACCGCCCTGACCCACCTCCAGGCGGCTGTGAACGGCACACCGTCGCTGGCGAAGCACTGCACCTCCATCGCCCGCGCCCTGGGCCGTGCCGCGGTCCGCATCTACGGCCCCTCCCGCGCCCAGTCCTACGCCCGCCCCGTCTGCGACACCTCGTTCGCCTCGGGCGTCCTGGCGGCCCACAGCTGACCCCCCGAGCGGCCCGTGCGGCTCCCCCGCCCTGACCGGCCCTGGTACGCCACCAACGGCGACATCTGGACCCGCTTCTCGCTCCGCGAGATGGCCGACTTCCACACCGAGCGCGACG
>NZ_JBIAWO010000007.1:370107-386979 GCF_042895685.1 Streptomyces sp. NPDC001381
GCCGCGCCCCCGCCGCCCCCCCCCCCCCGGGCCGGGGCCCGGGCGCCGCCCCCCCCCCCCCCCCCCCCCCCCCCCCCCCCCCCCCCCCCCCCCCCCCCCCCCCCCCCCCCCCCCCCCACGCCCGTGACACCGCGCCGCGTACAGTGCGGCCATGACCCATCCGCACGCCGCGTCCCGCCCCACGCAAGCCGTCGTCCTGGCCGGTGGCCAGGGGTCCCGGCTGCGTCCCTACACCGACGACCGGCCCAAGCCGATGGTCGAGATCCCCGGCACGGGGACGCCGATCATCGGCCATCAGCTCGGCTGGCTCGCCGAGGAGGGCGTCACCGACGTCGTCGTCTCCTGCGGCCATCTCGCCGAGGTCCTGCAGAACTGGCTGAAGACGGCCGACCTGCCGGTGAACGTCACCACGGTCGTCGAGACCGAGCCCCTCGGCCGCGGCGGCGGCCTGAAGTACGCGGCCGCCCGCCTCCCCCACCCCGACCGGCCCTGGTACGCCACCAACGGCGACATCTGGACCCGCTTCTCGCTCCGCGAGATGGCCGACTTCCACACCGAGCGCGACGCCGTGGCGACCCTCGCGCTGGCGCGGCCGCGCATTCCGTGGGGGGCGGTGAAGACCGACGGCTTCGGTCACATCACCGACTTCATCGAGGCCCCGCCGACGACGTACGAGATCAACGCGGGCGTGTACGTCTTCTCGCCCGAGTTCGCGGGGCTGCTGCCCGAGCGCGGGGATCACGAGCGGACGACGTTTCCCCACCTCGCCCGTGAGCGGCGGCTGGCCGGCTTCCCCATTCCGCAGGGGGCCTACTGGCGGGCCATCGACACCGCGAAGGACCTCACGGAGGCGGCGAAGGAATTGGCGGCGCTGGGCCGCTGAGACCCGTTCCGCACCGGGCCGCCCCAGCCTCCGCCGACCAGCCTCCGCCGACCGGCGGAGACCGGCCCCGCCCCCTGACGACGACGCCGAAGGCGCCGCGCACCTGTCAGTGCGCGGCGCCTTCGTACGCTGCGGGGGCCCGGGGAGCCGGACGGCCGCCGCCGGCCCGCGGCCGACGATGAACGGCGTCAGCCCAGCAGGCCGCCCACCAGGCCCTGCTGGCCCGACGACGACGTACCGCCCGTCGAGCCGCCGCTCGTCGACCCGCCGGAACTGCTCGTCGCACCGCCCGACGCCGGGCCGGAGCTGGTCGCGGGGGCCTGCTCCACCGGGCTGGTCCGCTGCGGCGGCGCCTGGCCCGCCGTGCCCTGGGTCTGGCTCGGCGCGCCGGTGGTGGCGGTGCCCGGGTCCTGGGCCGCGGGCGAGCTGTCCGCGCCGGCCGTCGGGGCCGCCGAGGGGGAGCCCTGGGTGGGCGAGGTGGACGCCTCGGGGCTGCGGCCGGTCTCGCGGGTGCCGGACTCGTCCGGGAGCGGGGAGCCGGGCAGCTCGTTGCGCGGGGCCTCGCCGGGGCCGGGGACGACCACCCGGTCGGCGTCGCGGACGGCACCGCCGAGCAGGGAGCCGATCAGCAGGGTGAGGCCGACGGCGATCGCGGTGACCAGGGCGCCGCGGCGCAGCACGTACCGGCGCAGCTCCCACAGGTCGGAGCGGGGGCCGAGACGGCGCCAGGCCCCGGCGGCGAGGCGGCCGTCCACGGAGTAGACGGGGGCGCCGGCGATGACCAGCGGCGACCAGGCGGCGAGGTAGATGATGTCGGGGGTCTCGTAGACCGGGACGGTCTTCCAGCTGACGGTGACGATGAGCGCGGCCGAGAGCCCCGCGCCGAACGCCGCGGCGACCCGCTGCCAGCAGCCCAGGACGGTGAGGACGCCCACGATGACCTGGAGGAAGGCGATGACGAGCCCGGAGCCGACGGGGTGGTGCAGGGCGAACTGGCGCAGCGGCTCGGCGACTTCCCAGGGGTGCAGGGTGTTGAGCCACTGCACCATGGAGCCGCGCTTGCCGCCGTCGAAGTAGACGGGGTCGCACAGCTTGCCCATGCCGGCGTAGATGGAGATGAAGCCGAGGAGGACGCGGAGCGGGAGGAGGACCACTCCCAGGTTCATGCGGCGGCCGGGGAAGTAGGCGTGCCGGGCGGGGTCTCCGTCGGCGTGCCGCCTGCCGCGCGGCGCGGCGGCCTCGGCGAGGGCCGCCCCGAAGTCCTCGAACTCCGCGTCGTCGTAGGGGGGTTCGTCGTAGGCGCTGCCGACGGGGCGCATGGCCGGCAGGAGGCGGTGCTCGCCGGCGGCGGGGGAGCGCTGGGCGCCGACGAGGGGGGTTTCGAGGGTCTGCGCGGTGAGCGCGCCGTCGTAGCCCTCACCGATGCGGGGGATGACCTGGGTGGCTCCGGCGTCGGCCCCGGGCTGCTCGCCGTGGCCCACGCTGCCTGCCCGCACCGCCTGCAGCAGCCGGTGGGCGCCGGTGTCGTCCGGTGCGGTCTGGCCGCTCCAGACGACGGGCCGGCGGCGGGCACCCGAGGCGGCGCCCGCTCTGCCCGCCGTCCCCACGACGGGGATGCGCGCGGTGTCCTCGGCGGCGCCGGCATGCCGGGCGATCCGCAGGTTCTGGCTACGCCGCGCCGACGCGCCCAGCTGCACGCGGAAGCTCGCGTGATTGACGATGACCTGCGCCGGATCGCTCGGCACCTTCACCATGCTCAGCGCGGGAGCGTCGTCGAATCCCGACGAGCGGTCCCCCGTGGGTGTGCGGGGTGTTCTGGTGTCCACACTCATCTAACCGAGTGACGTGTGGTTAGGACACTGCTTTGACCCGCCGGATCTGTCCGGACTCCGTCAAGGTTGCACTACCCGCCGCAATTGACCCATCGGGGTGACCGCACGGACACCTGTTCACCCGCGGCGCCGGGCCGCCGGCCCGGTCGCCGTCAGGCCCGTCGCCGAGCGGCCTCGTACAGCACGATCCCCGCGGCCACACCCGCGTTGAGGGACTCCGCGCCGCCCGGCATCGGGATCCGCACCCGGAAGTCGCAGGTCTCGCCGACCAGTCGGGACAGGCCCTTGCCCTCGCTGCCCACGACGATGACGACCGGACCCTCCAGGGCCTCCAGTTCGCCGACCTCGGCCTCGCCGTCCGCGGCCAGGCCGACGACCACGATGCCGGCCTTCTTGTACGCCTCCAGGGCGCGGGTCAGGTTGGTGGCGCGGGCGACGGGCGTCCGGGCGGCCGTGCCGGCGGAGGTCTTCCAGGCGCCGGCGGTCATACCGGCCGCGCGGCGCTCGGGGACGACGACGCCGTGGCCGCCGAAGGCGGAGACGGAACGCACGACCGCGCCGAGGTTGCGCGGGTCGGTCACGCCGTCCAGCGCGACGATCAGCGGGTCCTCGCCCTCGTCGTAGGCCGCCTCGGCGAGGTCCTCGGGGTGCGCGTACTCGTACGGCGGGACCTGGAGCACCAGGCCCTGGTGGTTGAGGCCGTTGGTCATGCGGTCCAGCTCGGGGCGCGGGGCCTCCATGAGGTTGATGCCGCCGCGCTCGGCCGCGAGCTGCAGCGCCTCGCGCACGCGCTCGTCGTTGTCGATGAACTGCTGGACGTAGAGCGTGGAGGCCGGTACGCCCTCGCGCAGCGCCTCGACGACCGGGTTGCGGCCGACGACCATCTCGGACGTGCCCTTGCCGCCCCGGCCGCGCGCCACCGGGCGCCGCTGGACCTGCTTGGCCTTGGCGGTGGCGATGCGGTTCTTCTTGTGTCCCTTGCGCATCTCGGCGGGCGGGGTCGGGCCCTTGCCCTCCAGGCCCCGGCGCCGCTGGCCGCCACTGCCGACCTGCGCGCCCTTCTTGCCGGACATGCGGCGGTTGTTGGCTGCCATGACCTACCTGTTTCCGTGGACGTCGTACGTACGTGTGTGCATCTGTACATGCAGTGTGCCGCCCGGGGACCCGGGCGGCACAATCGATCAAGAGGGGGACTAGCGCGGACCGAGCGTCCAGCGCGGCCCCTGCGGGCCGTCCTCGATGGTCAGCCCGGACTGGTTGAGCTGGTCGCGGATGGCGTCCGCGGTCGCCCAGTCCTTCCGTCCGCGCGCCGACTCCCGCTGGTCGAGGACGAGTCGTACGAGACTGTCGACGACGCCGTGCAGGTCCTCGCCCCGGTCGGCCTCACCGGCCCAGTGCGGGTCGAGCGGGTCGAGGCCGAGGACGCCGAGCATGGCACGGACCTCGGCGAGGCGGGCCACGGCGGCCTCCTTGTCGTCGGCGGCCAGCGCGGAGTTGCCCTGCCGGACGGTGGTGTGCACGACGGCGAGGGCCTGCGGCACGCCCAGGTCGTCGTCCATCGCCTCGGCGAACGCCGGCGGCACCTCGGCGGAGGGCTCGACGACACCGCCCGCCTTCTCGACCACGCGCTGCACGAACCCCTCGATCCGCGCGAACGCCGACTCGGCCTCGCGCAGCGACTCCTCGCTGTACTCGATCATCGAGCGGTAGTGCGGGGTGCCGAGGTAGTAGCGGAGCACGATCGGGCGCCACTGCTTGACCATCTCCGACACCAGCACCGAGTTGCCGAGCGACTTCGACATCTTCTCGCCGCTCATGGTGACCCAGGCGTTGTGCACCCAGTACCGCGCGAAGTCGTCACCGAAGGCCTTGGCCTGCGCGATCTCGTTCTCGTGGTGCGGGAAGACCAGGTCGAGGCCGCCGCCGTGGATGTCGAAGGCGGAGCCCAGGTACTTGTGGGCCATCGCCGAGCACTCCAGGTGCCAGCCGGGACGCCCGCGGCCCCACGGGGTCTCCCAGTCGGGCTCGCCCGGCTTGGTCGCCTTCCACATGGCGAAGTCGCGCGGGTCGCGCTTGCCGGTGATGCCCTCCTCGGTGGGCTGGCGCAGATCGTCGATGTCCTGGTTGGACAGCGCCAGGTAGCCGGGGTAGGAGCGCACGTCGAAGTAGACGCTGCCGTCGGCCTCGTAGGCGTGACCGCGCTCGATGAGGCCGCGCATCATCTCGATCATCTCGGGGACGTGCCCGGTCGCACGCGGTTCGTACGTCGGCGGCAGGCAACCGAGGGCCTGGTAACCGTCGTTGAACGCCCGCTCGTTGTCGTAGCCGATGGACCACCAGGGGCGGCCCTGGTCGTGCGACTTGGCGATGATCTTGTCGTCGATGTCGGTGACGTTGCGGATGAACGTGACGTCGTAGCCGCGGTACTCGAACCAGCGGCGCATGATGTCGAAGTTCAGACCGGAGCGGATGTGCCCGATGTGCGGGGCCGCCTGGACGGTGGCGCCACACAGGTAGATCGAGACGCAACCCGGCGTGAGCGGGGCGAAGTCACGGATCTGCCGGGCGCTGGTGTCGTACAGGCGAATGGTCACCACTCCAGGGTAGTGGGCGCGGGGCCGTGCCCCGCGCCCGACCGCCCAAGGGCCACACATTCGTGACATGCCACGCACAGGTCAGCGCGTGCGGACCACCAGGGCCGTGGCCACCGCCATCAGACCCTCCTCGCGGCCCGGGAAGCCCAGCCCGTCCGTCGTCGCGCCCGACACGGAGACGGGGGCGCCCGCCGCCTCCGACAGCAGCTTCTGCGCCTCGTCGCGGCGTTTGCCGATCTTGGGGCGGGGGCCGACGACCTGGACGGCGACGTTGCCGATGCGGAAGCCTGCCTCGCGGACGATCCGGGCGGCCTCCGTCAGCAGGGTCACCCCGGACGCGCCGGACCACTCGGGCCGGCCCGTGCCGAAGTGCTGCCCGAGGTCGCCGAGGCCCGCCGCCGAGAAGAGCGCGTTGCAGGCGGCGTGGGCGACGACGTCGGCGTCGGAGTGGCCGGCCAGTCCCGGCCCCTCCCCCTCCCACTTCAGGCCCGCGCACCACAGCTCGCGGCCCTCCTCGAAGGCGTGGATGTCGGTGCCGATGCCGACCTGGGGAAGGACGTACGGCGGCGGCGTCTCAGAAGCCATCGTTGAGCCTCCTGCGGGCCAGGACCGCCTCCGCGAGGACCAGGTCCAGCGGGCGGGTGACCTTGAAGGCCTCCTCGTGGCCGGGGACCACCACGACCGTCAGGCCGAGCTGCTCGACCATGCTCGCGTCGTCGGTGACGTCCTCGGTGACCGTCTCGTGGGCGCGGACGAGGGTGGCCCGGTCGAAGCCCTGCGGGGTCTGGACGGCGCGCAGACGGGCGCGCACCGGGGTCGCGACGACCGGTTCGGGGTCACCGGGGGTGACGGCCGGCTCGACCTCCTTGACGGTGTCGGCGAGGGGCAGCGCCGGGACGACGGCCGGGGCGCCGTCCCGGACGGCCTCGATGACGGCGTCCACGGTGTCCACCGGGACGAGCGGCCGTGCGGCGTCGTGGACCAGGACGATGTCGTAGTCGGGGGGCAGCGCGTCCAGGCCGAGCCGCACGGAGTCCTGGCGGGTGTCGCCGCCGGGCACGACGAGGAAGTCGGTGCGGTCGGGCAGCGCGTGCACGTCGAGCAGCGACTTGACCTCGGCGGCGCCGTCCGGCGGGGCCACGACGACCACCAGGGAGACGGCGCGGGAGGCGGCGAGCGCGCGCACGGCGTGGATCAGCATGGGCGTGCCGCTCAGCGTGCGGAGCGCCTTGGGGGCGCCCGGACCGAGGCGTACGCCACGGCCGGCGGCCGGAATCACCGCGGCCGTGCGGGCGGGCGCGGGCGAGGGACGCGAATCGTCAGACATCGGTTCCTGTCAGGTTTGTGTGCTCGGCCTAGTTGGGTACGGAGACAGCGTGCCGGGCGCGACGCCTTGACCGGACCCTTCCGTGACACGCCGGTCGAGCGCTGCCCGGGCTCGGCACGAAAAGTACCGGGGGATCCCTCCCCCGAGATGCCGGCCACGGCGACGACGGGGTCGGCATGCAGGGGGCTCGCCGGCGGCGGGCCCCGGCGTCAGCGGGCTCGGCGGGGCGTCCCTTCCGGACGCGAACATGCCGCAGCGCCCGGCGACGGGAATTACGTCATCGGGCACCGCGGCATTTTCGGTGTTCTTCTCAGTGCTCTGAGGCTGGCTTGCGCCGGCGTCAGGACGCGAGAACCTCGTCGAGCAGGGCTTCCGCCTTGTCCTCGTTGGTGTTCTCCGCAAGAGCGAGCTCGCTCACCAGGATCTGGCGGGCCTTGGCGAGCATGCGCTTCTCGCCGGCGGAGAGTCCGCGCTCGCGCTCACGACGCCACAGGTCACGCACCACTTCCGCGACCTTGATGACGTCGCCGGACGCCAGCTTCTCCAGATTTGCCTTGTAGCGACGCGACCAGTTCGTGGGCTCCTCGGCGTACGGCGCGCGCAGCACCTCGAAGACCCGGTCCAGCCCGTCCTGACCGACCACATCACGCACGCCGACGAACTCCGCATTGTCCGCTGGCACACGTACCGTCAGGTCACCCTGGGCGACCTTCAGCACCAAGTAGGTCTTGTCCACGCCTTTGATCTGGCGAGTTTCGATGGCCTCGATCAGCGCGGCCCCGTGATGGGGATAGACCACGGTGTCGCCAACCTTGAACGTCATGTGACAGGTACCCCTTCCGTGGCTATCCAGGGTAACACGGAAACTGCGGTTCCTGAATGGCGTTTTCGCAGGTCAGGGCATATCTCGGGGCTTGACAACAGCGACAGGAACGTGCTTCGGGCGGCTCGCGGAAGCAGGTATTCGCAGGTGGGAGCCGCTCTCCGAGGGGGGTGAAACGCGTACGTTACACGCATCCGGAGCCCGCCCCGGACGGCCGAACGTCCGCATATGTCCGCTTCCATGTGTGCGACTTCCGCTACTCCGTTCGGCGTCGGCGACCGCATACGCGCCGTTTCCGGAATTGATCACCGGCGGTTCGAGCGGACCCGTGATCAATTTCCGGGACCGCCGCGCATTCCTTCACGGAAAATCCGCGTGCGGAGCTCGACGGCGCTTAAGCGGAGCCCGGACGTGGTTATGTGAATGACGGACGAGCAGGAAGAGCAAGGATGAAGTCCGAGTGACCGCCGGGTCGCTTGTGAGTGCTGTGACAGGTGTGACGCCCCGGGCGACGGGGGCCGGAGAGCCGCCGGAACGCGTTAGAGGCGGGTCGGGTGCGGCGGCGCGGGAACGGCTCGGTAACCTAAGGCCGCTGACAGACCCTTAGGGCGGCTTTATCACCAGGTGAGCTGCCCGTGTGCGTTCAAGGAGTTGCCGCCGCCGTGAGCAGCAGCCTTCGACGCGGCGCCCTCGCCGCTTCCGCCATCGCGTTCTCGATCGCCTCGCTCGCCGCCTGTGGTGCCGGCAACGACTCCCAGACCCTGGGGATCAAGCCGGACAACGCCGCCACCAGCGTCGGTGACATCAAGATCCAGAACGCCGTCGTCATCACCCAGCCCGATCCCGCCGGGGGTGGACCGGTCGCCGTCTCCGCGACCATCTTCAACAGCGGCGGCAAGGCCCAGACCCTGGACTCGATCGACGTCGAGGGCCTCGGCGCCGCGAAGCTCTCCCCCGCCGAGGGCCAGGACAAGCTGACCGTCCCGGCCGGCGGCTCCGTCGTCATCGGCGGCGAGGGCAACGCCTCCGCCGTCCTGGAGCACCCCGCCGAGGGCTCCATCGACGGCAACGCCCAGAAGACCACCTTCACCCTCAGCGAGACCGGCGCGGTGAGCCTGCGGGCCTTCGTCGTCCCGGCCGAGAGCTACTTCTCCAGCTGGGGCCCCAGCGACATCCCGAGCGCCCCGGCTCAGTCTCCCTCCGGGACCGCCACGGCCTCCGAGTCCCCCGCGGGCGGCACCGAGTCGCCGGCCCCCACCGACTCGGCCTCCGCGAGCGCGACGGCCACCGGCTGAGCCCCGTCCCCACGCCGGAAGGGCGGCACCCCCACCGGGGTGCCGCCCTTCTCGTACGTACCGAGCGGTCTACGGCTCGAACTTGTACCCCAGACCCCGGACCGTCACCAGGTACCTCGGCGCGCCCGGGTCGGGCTCGATCTTGGCGCGCAGGCGCTTGACGTGGACGTCGAGGGTCTTGGTGTCGCCGACGTAGTCGGCACCCCAGACCCGGTCGATGAGCTGCATACGGGTGAGGACGCGGCCGGCGTTGCGCAGCAGCATCTCCAGCAGGTCGAACTCCTTGAGCGGGAGGTCGACCTTGGAACCGGACACCGTGACGACGTGGCGGTCCACGTCCATCCGGACCGGACCCGCCTCCAGCGCGGCCGGCGTCACCTCCTCCGGCTCGCCGCGGCGGCGCAGGACGGCGCGGATGCGGGCGACCAGCTCCCGCGAGGAGAAGGGCTTGGTGACGTAGTCGTCGGCTCCTATCTCCAGCCCGACGACCTTGTCGATCTCGCTGTCCTTGGCGGTCACCATGATCACGGGGACGTTGGAGCGGCCGCGCAGCTGACGGCACACCTCCGTACCGGGCAGACCCGGCAGCATCAGGTCGAGGAGGACGAGGTCGGCGCCGTTGCGCTCGAACTCGTCGAGTCCGTCGGGCCCGGTGGTCGCGACGGCGACCTCGAAGCCCTCCTTGCGGAGCATGTACGACAGGGCGTCGGAGAAGGACTCCTCGTCCTCGACGACGAGCACTCGGGTCACGGAAGGACCTCCGGGGCGGAAAGCGTCTGGTACGCGGTCGAATCGGGGGATGAGGCGCGGGACGGGGTGGGGGAAGAGGTGTGGGGGGCCTGGCCGCCGCCCTGGCCGTCCTCGTCTTCGAGGTCGTCCAGGTCGTCGAAATCGTCGGGGTCGTCGGGATCCGGGTGCTGCTGCGCCCGGTCGCGGTCCCGGGCGGCGGTCGCCGCCTCCGGCAGCCGCAGAGTGAACGTGGAGCCCTGTCCCTCGGCGCTCCACACCGTGACCTCCCCGCCGTGCGAGGCGGCCACGTGCTTGACGATCGCGAGACCGAGGCCCGTACCGCCCGTCTGGCGGGACCGGGCCGGGTCGACGCGGTAGAAGCGCTCGAAGATGCGCTCCTTGTCCTTGTCGGAGATCCCGATGCCCTGGTCGGTCACCGCGATCTCGATCAGGTCGCCGCCGGGCGCGTTCACCCGGCGGGCGGCGATGCCGACGCGGGTGCGGGCGGGCGAGTAGTTGACGGCGTTCTCGACCAGGTTGCCGAGGGCGGCGGCCAGCTGGCCGCGATTGCCCCAGACACGCAGGTCGGCGGTGCCCGCCCGGCGCCCGCCCTCCTGGCCGAGCCCTTCGGGCCCTCCCACGCTCCAGGCCATGGTGATCTGCTTGGTGCCGGCCTGGTGACGGCAGCGGTCGACGGCCTCGGCGACCAGTTCGTCGACGCCGACCGGTTCGGCGTCCTCCAGCGGGTCGTCGTTCTGCACCCTCGACAGATCGATGAGCTCCTGGACCAGGTTGGTGAGGCGGGTGGCCTCGATCTGCATCCGGCCGGCGAAACGCTCGACGGCCTCGGGATCCTCGGAGGCGTCCATGACGGCCTCGGAGAGCAGCGAGAGCGCGCCGACCGGGGTCTTCAGCTCATGGCTGACGTTCGCCACGAAGTCCCGGCGGACCGCCTCGATCCGGCGGGCCTCGGTGAGGTCCTCGACCAGGAGGAGGACGAGCCGCGAGCCGAGCGGGGCCACCCGCGCGGAGACCGCGAGAGCCTCTCCCCGCCCGGTGCCGCGCCTCGGCAGATCCAGCTCGACCTGGCGTATCTCCCCGTCGCGCCGGGTGTCCCGGGCCATCTTGAGCATCGGTTCGACGGAGAGCTTGCCGCCCCGGACCAGCCCGAGGGCGTACGCCGCCGAACTGGCCTTCACGACGGCGTCCGCCTCGTCGAGCACGACGGCCGAGGAACGCAGCACCGACAGGACCGTGTCCACGCCCGGCGGAAGCACGGGGTCGGTGTGCAGGGAGGTACGGGTGGGGCGGGCATGGTCGCGTTCGCTCCAGCGGAACGCCAGCATGGCGATGACACCGGTGAGCACCCCGGCGATCGCTGCCGCTGCGGCGACCGCCGCGTTCACGTCCATGCGTCCAGGTTAGGCACGGGATCGGGCCTGACCACAGCCATCGAGGTGCGAGCTCGAACACTCGTCGCCCAGAGTTCACCTTGGAGCCAGTGGTGGTTCATTTGGGGTGACGGAAACCGACGCGTAGCGGGCGGACCGTGGCACCGTGGGGTTCGCAGCGCCGGTTGCATGGCCGGTTCCGGCCCCCGGAACCCCGAGAATGACGTACGAGAGGGAATCCTGATGCGGGACGCGTACCACGAGGAACTGGACTCGATCGGCGACAGCCTGGTGGAGATGGCCCGGCTGGTCGGGTCGGCGATCGGGCGCGCCACGACCGCCATCCTCGACTCCGACCTGAAGCTGGCCGAGAGCGTCATCGAGAACGACCAGAAGGTCGACGAGCTCCAGCACGACCTGGAGGCGAAGGCCATCGCGCTGCTCGCCCGGCAGCAGCCCGTCGCCACCGACCTGCGCATAGTCGTCACGTCGCTGCGGATGTCGGCCGACCTGGAGCGCTCCGGCGACCTCGCCCAGCACGTGGCGAAGCTCGCCCGTCTGCGCTTCCCCAACCGCGCCGTGCCGCAGGACCTGCACGCCACGATCCTGGAGATGGGCCAGCTCGCGCAGCGCCTGATGGCGAAGGCGGCGGAGTGCATCGTCACCAAGGACGTCGACCTGGCGCTCCAGCTGGAGTCGGACGACGACGCGATGGACCTGCTGCACCGCACGCTGTTCCAGCACCTGATCGACGAGCGCTGGAAGCACGGCATCGAGACGGCGGTCGACGTCACCCTGCTCGGCCGCTACTACGAGCGGTTCGCCGACCACGCGGTGGCCGTGGCCAAGCGCGTGGTGTTCCTGGTGACCGGCGAGCACGCGGACGAGCTGCAGCCGGACATCCAGCCGGAGATCACACCGGCCGAGGGCGCGTAACTCCTCGGACCGGGGTCCGGACCGCGAGGCGGGGGCGCGTGGCGGGGCCGCGTGTCCGGGCCGCGTGGCGAGGCGGGGCCGGCCGCGTGGCTGGGCCGGGCCGGGCCGCGTGGCTGGGCCGGGCCGGGCCGCGTGACGGGGGCGCGTGGCTGGGCCGGAGTCCGAGCCAGCGTCCGAGCCGCGTGTCCGGGGCTGGAGTCCGGGCCGCGTGGCGGGGCCACGTGTCCGGGCCGGAGACCGAGCCAGCGTCCGAGCCGCGTGGCTGGGCCGCGTGGCTGGGCCGGAGTCCGAGCCAGCGTCCGAGCCGCGTGCCTGGGCCGCGTGTCCGGGGCTGGCGTCCGGGCCTGGAGTCCGAGCCGGGCGTCCGGGCCGGGCGTCCGGAGCGCGGCCCCGGCCGGATCCGCTCCCCCGGGGGTGCGGGCGCCTCCGTGCGCCGTTGATGCGCCCGACACGGCGGGCATGCAATGGGCACAGGCCCTACGCCTCCGGGAGGAACCCATGGCCGAGTCCCCCAGCACTCCCCAGCCCGACCCGACGCAGGAACGCCCGACCGAGCAGCCCGCAGAGATCAGGAACCTGATGCTGATCGGCGCGTGCGGCTGCGGTTCCGGGTGCGGCTGCGGGTGCCAGTCGGGCAGCCCGTGCCAGTGCGGCTGAGCACGCTCGTACGACGGAGGGGGCTCCGGTGGCTTCACCGGGGCCCTCTCCGCCGTCGTCCGCCCGGCAGGGGCGGGCCTCGGTAGCGGTTGGGCCTCGGTAGCGGGCGGGCTGTGCCGGGCGCAGCATGGAGAGGACGGACACCGCAGGGGCGGGCACGAGCACGAAAGGGGGTGGGCTTCATGCCCAGGTTCATGGACGTCCACCACGGCATGGAAGGCATCACCCACGAGCAGCTCCAGCAGGCGCACCAGGCCGACCTCGCGATAGAGGCGGACGAGGGCGTGCACTTCGAGGCCGCCTGGGCGGACCCCGAGGCCGGCATCGTCTACTGCCTCTCCGAGGCCCCCTCGCCGGACGCGGTCCAGCGCATCCACGAACGCACCGGCCACCGGGCGGACGAGGTCCATCCGGTCCCGCTGTCGGTCTGAACCGCCCGGCCGGGAGCGGAAACCGGCATCATGGAGGTGGTCTCGGGGAGGGGAACACACCATGGACAGGCCGGCTTCTGATGCTGCGGCGATGATCGCGGAGGCGCGGAAGGCGTTCTTCGCGATGTTCGGATTCCTGGCGCTCGTCTGGCTGGTGCAACTCGTGAACTTCGCGGACGACTACACGCCGGCCCGCGAGTACGGTGTCGTCTCCGGCGACCTCGACGCCCTGCCCCACATCCTCACCGCGCCCTTCCTGCACTGGAGTTGGGCCCACATCGAGAGCAACTCCGGCCCCCTGTTCATCTTCGGCTTCCTGGCCGCGTACCGCGGGGTGCTCCGCTTCCTCGGGCTGAGCCTGCTGGTGGCGGTGACCAGCGGCCTGGCGGTCTGGTTCTTCGAGGGCGGGAACGTCGAGACGGTCGGCGCGAGCGGCCTGATCTTCGGCTACTTCGGGTACGTCGTCGTCCGCGGCCTCTTCGACCGCCACCTCGTCGACACCCTGATCGGCGTGGTGATGGCGGCGTCCTTCGCCTACATGCTGACGGTGGCCGTGCCCGGCACCCCGGGGGTGAGCTGGCTGGCCCACCTCGGCGGACTGGCCGGCGGGGTGGTGGGCGCCTGGCTGTTCCGCGACCGCCGCAAGCGCCCCGCGGGCGCGGAGCCCACCACCCCGCGCGGCTCCGCCCCGGCCACGACCACCGACAACCCCCGGGCCGATCTGCACAAGGAACTCGGGGATCTGGGGCTCCTGTAGCGGGCCGCCGCCGGAGGTCCGCGAGGACAAGGGGGCTAGCCACACCCTTCTTGCGGGGGCCGGTCGTAGTGATCTCGCGCCGGACTGCTGGCAGCGTCGTCGGCAAGCGAACCGACCGACGCCCAGGGGGAACCCATGTACCGCCGCACCCGCCTCGCCGCCGCCGTCCTGCTCGCCGCGACACTCACCGGGGCGCTGGCCCCCGTCGCGGCGGCGAGCGGCCAACGCGACCCGGTCCAGCGACAGTTGGACCAGCTCGTCGAGCGGGACGAGGTCCCGGGCGCGCTCGCCTACGACGGCCGGCTGACCCGTACCGCCGGCGTCGCGGACCTCACCACCGGCCGGCCGATGGTCGACGCGACGGCCCGGTTCCGGCTGGCCAGTGACACCAAGGCGTTCACCGCGGTGGCCGTGATGCGCCTGGTGGCCGACGGCCGGATACGGCTCGACGACCGCGCGGGCAGGTACGTACCGCAGCTCGCCGGCCGCCCCGTCACCCTCCGCCAGTTGCTCAAGCAGACCAGCGGGCTGCCCGAGTACGCGACGCTCGTCGACTGGAGCAGCCCCGGCACCTCGGAGGACTACCTGGCCCTGGCGCTGGCGCAGCCGCCGGTCTTCGCACCCGGCACCGACTGGGGCTACTCCAACACCAACTACCTGGTCCTCGGCATGGTGATCGACAAGGTGTCGGGCGTCGACTTCCGCACCTACGTCGAACGCGTCATCCTGCGTCCCCTGCACCTGGACGACACCTACTGGCCCGCACCCGGCGAACTGACCCTGCGCGGCCCGCACGCCCGCAACTACGGCATCAACCCGGCGCACCCCGGGGCGGGCCGGGTGGACGTGACGGACCTGCCCGGCCACGAGTTCGGCGCGTCGGGCGGCCTCGTCTCCACCCCGCCGGACCTCAACACCTTCTGGAACGCCCTCTTCGAAGGCCGGCTCCTCCCTCACTGGGCCCTGCGCCTCATGACCCGGGACACCACCGACGTCGGCGGCCGCGACACCTACCCACCCGGCAGCCGTTACGGCTACGGCCTCGCCTCCATCCCCCTCACCTGCGGCGGCGTCTACTGGGGCCACGGCGGCGACCTCCCCGGCGACTCGGTCGCGGGCGGCCGGGCGACCGGCGGCCGCGGCACGGTGACCGTCTACACGACGACCTGGGCGGCGGAGGGAAGCAGCCTGCGCCACCTCCAGGGAGCGGTGGACGCGGCGCTCTGCGCGAAGGACCGCTGACGCGGACAGCGACAGGCCGCGAGCCGCCGCTCCGGCCCTACGGTGGAGAGGCGGCCCGGACCACGGGCGGGCGACGACAGCCCTGTCCGGGGAGGCACGCGCCGGGACACGGACGCCGGCCGCGTCCCGGGTGGGGTACGCCGGGACACGGACGCCGGCCGCGTCCCGGGAAGCGTGCGCCCGGAGGGGGCGGTCAGGGGCGTCGGCGGGCGTTGAGCCGGGCGGCCTGGCGTGTCAGGTGGTCGCGTTCGGCGAGGTCGGGGGCCTTGTGGGCCGCCTCGGCGTACAGACGTGCCGCCGTCGCCAGGTCGCCGTCGCGCTCGTGCAGGTACGCGGCCACCGCGGTGTGTCGAGGCAGCGAGTCGTCCAGCGCCGCGAGCGCCGCCAGGCCGGCGCGCGGCCCGTCGGCCTCAGCGACGGCCACCGCGCGGTTGAGGCGGACGACCGGGCTGTCGGTCAGGCGGGCGAGCTCGTCGTACCACTCGACGATCTGCACCCAGTCGGTCTCCCCGGCGGTGGGCGCGTCGGCGTGGAGCGCCGCGATGGCGGCCTGCGCCTGGAACTCGCCCAGCCGGTCGCGGGCGAGCGCCGCCTGCAAGATCTCGACGCCCTCGGCGATCGACTCCGTGTCCCACCGGCCCCGGTCCTGCTCGGCGAGCGGCACCAGGCTGCCGTCGGGCGCGGTCCGGGCGGCACGCCGGGCGTGGTGGAGCAGCATGAGGGCGAGCAGCCCCGCGACCTCGGGGTGGTCGATCGCGCCCGCGAGCCGCCGGGTGAGCCGGATGGCCTCGACGGCCAGGTCGACGTCGCCGGAGTAGCCCTCGTTGAAGACGAGGTAGAGGACGCGGAGCACGGTGGCGACATCACCGGGCTGGTCGAACCGCACGCCGGAGACGGTGCGCTTGGCCCGGCTGATCCGCT
The DNA here is from genome assembly GCF_042895685.1 of Streptomyces sp. NPDC001381. Lineage (NCBI taxonomy): Bacteria > Bacillati > Actinomycetota > Actinomycetes > Kitasatosporales > Streptomycetaceae > Streptomyces > Streptomyces sp. NPDC001381. The sequence continues at coordinate 385,926 of NZ_JBIAWO010000007.1, forward strand.
GCGCCATCGTCGCCTCGGGCACCAGGTAGGCCCGGGCGATCTGGCGGGTGGTGAGCCCGCCCACGGCGCGCAGCGTGAGCGCGACCGCGGACGACGGCGTCAGCGACGGGTGGGCGCACAGGAAGTAGAGCTGGAGCGTGTCGTCCACCGCGGGGGCGGGCCCGGGCGCCGGTTCCTCGTCGACGAGGTCCTCACGCCGGCGGCGGGCGGCGTCCGCCCGGGTCGCGTCGAGGAACCGGCGCCAGGCCACGGTGATCAGCCAGCCCTTCGGATCGCGCGGCGGGTCGGCGGGCCAGACGCGGACCGCCTCGACCAGCGCGTCCTGCACGGCGTCCTCGGCCGCCGCGAAGTCGGCCCCGCGGCGGACGAGGACGGCGAGCACGCTCGGCGTGAGGCTCCTCAGCAGGGCCTCGTCCATCCCGGAGGTCACTCCGTGATGGTGGGCGGCGCGGTCAGGAACGGGCGTACCTCCAGCCACTCGTGGATCGGCTTCCCGCCCGCCCCGGGGGCGGCCGACAGCTCCCCGGCCAGCTCGACGGCGCGCTCGTAGCTGTCGACGTCGATCACCATCCAGCCGGCGATGAGGTCCTTGGTCTCGGCGAACGGCCCGTCGGTGACCGGCGGCCGCCCCTCGCCGTCGTAGCGGACGAACGTCCCCTCCGGCGCGAGCGCCTGACCGTCGACGAACTCCCCGGTCTTCTCCAGCCGGTCCGCGAAGTCCTGCATGTACTGGACGTGGGCGGAGATCTCCTCCGGCGTCCACTGGTCCATCGGCACGTCGTTCACCGGAGCCGGCGCGCCGCGGTAGTGCTTGAGCAGCAAGTACTTGGCCATGGTGTCTCTCCTCGGTGCTGACACGACCCATTCTGGTCGCGCTCACCCCGGGGACGGAGCGGGCCACGGTTTCTCGACATCGCCGCGCGAAGTCTCCTCACCCACCACACCGGCCTGCAAGGCGGGGGGGGGGGGGGGGGGGGGGGGGGGGGGGGGGGGGGGGGGGGGGGGGGGGGGGGGGGGGGGGGCGGGGGGGGGGGGGGGGGGGGGGGGCCGGACG
>NZ_JBIAWO010000007.1:386985-389251 GCF_042895685.1 Streptomyces sp. NPDC001381
GCCTCCTCGCCGGCCACGACCCGCCCCAGCATCCCCACCCCCCCCCCCGGATCCAGCCCCACCACACCCCGCCGCCCCCACCCCCCCCACCCCCCCCCCCCCCCCCCCAACCCCCCCCCCCCCCCCCCCCCCCCCCCCCCGCCGGGCACCGGACCGAAAGCCGTACCAGCCCCCTCGGACGGCTGGTACGGCTGTGGCACGGGCGGGTCAGCGCACGTCGACGAAGTCTCCCGCCGACTTCAGCGCCGCCGTCGTGCTGGTGCCGGCGAAGTTCCAGCGCCAGTAGCCGTCGGAGGTGGCTTTGACGCTCGCCTTCAGCTTGCCCGTCCCGTCGCTCGTCACGGTCTTGACGGTGGTGTAGGTGGTGCCGGCCTTGGGGCGGAACTGGAGCCGTACGGGCTGCGCGGTGTAGCCCGCGTACGTGTACTTGTCCCAGTTGGCGCGGGCCAGCTTGCCCGTGACGGTGATCGTTCTGTCCTTGGCGACCGGCTCGGGCGTCGCGTCGACGCTGAGCGTCGAGCGCCGCTTCACGGGATGGGTTCCGTAGACGTCGCCGTAGTGGTCGCCGTCCTTGGAGTTGAGCTCGACGTACACGTCCCAGGGCCCCGCGAGCGTGTTGCGGGGGAGGTCGATGTCACGCTCGAGCTTGACGGTGAGCTTGCAGGTGGACGTCGTGGCGCTGACCGCGGTGCAGGCGGGGACGCCGTGGTACGACCAGTACTCCCCCTCCTTCTCCCGCTCGATCTGCAGGAACCCGCCGTTCTTGATCCCCGAGTCGTCGGAGGCGGTCACGGAGATGGTGAACGACTCCGTCCGGGAGGTGCCGAAGACGACGGACTTGCCTCCGTTCACGGACACCTTCTTGATCACTACATCGGTCTCCACCGCGTGCGCGGCCGGGACGGCGAGTACGGAGCCGCACAGGGCGAGGGTGCCGGTCAGAACGGCGCTTACGGATGCTGAACGCATGAGTTCCCCACATGATCAGGCCCACCGGCGACCATGGAACCCCCCAGGTCACCGGCGTGGCGGGTGCCGTGAGAATACGACACCACGTCAGCCGCCCCCGCAGCAGCCTGTTCAGGTCTGCACGCTTGCCCGGAGCCACGACCGAAGGACAACCTGGCGGCATGGCTTTCCCTGTGGTTGCCCGCTGTTCCCTGCCTGCCCCGCCCTGGAGCGTGTCTCTTTCTGGCCCGCATCCGGGTGCCCCGGAGAGGCCCGGGCCGGCCACGGACCCGCCCCTTCGCCGTTCTGGCCGACCGAGCCTACTCTTCACGCACCATCCGGGCCCATCAGCGACGCCGGGGGATCCGCGCGGTCATCCCGCAGCCGTCCGACCAGTCGGCCATCATCTGCGGCGAGGCCACCGAGGCGGCCGTCCGCCGGCTTCGATGCCGAAGCCTGGCCACACGAACCGACAAACTCGCCATCGCCTACGGGCCGCGCTCCAGCTCGTCGGCATCCTCATCTGGACCCGACGCTGACCAAAGAGACAGACCGGTCACGCTCCTGCCCTGCGACCCTCGGACGAGGGCCTATTCGGTACCGTTGACACAGACGGCTTCAACAGTCAGGGTGATCGTCTGCGAGCCTTCGTTGGTGCCAGTGACGGTCCATGCGATCGGTGCCACCATCGCCGAGAGAGCATACGACTCTTCGGTTCGAAAACCGGGTCCAGAGGTGGTGGGGCCTCCCCCTGTGGCGATCTTCCCCTCGGGGCAAGACACTCCGGCAGTGCGACGCTCGCCCGGGGGAATCTCCACAGATTCGCCTCTGACCCTCTGAGCACCCGTTACGACACCCGCACCGTTCCCCGGGGTCGTCGCCTGGGCGTTCTGACCGCAGCTCATGTTCTGGGCGCCGGTGTTGATGTTGCCAATTCCTCCGACCTGCCCCATCGGGTAGCAGGCCTGGATGAGCGGCGAATCGCCGAGCATCGAGAGGAGCCCCCCGTCGCCTTCAGCCCGGGCGCCTCCTACGCTGAGCAGCAGCGACGCCGCCGCAGCGGCGCTAAGCGTGGCAAACCGCCTGGTGAGCTTCACTCGACCGACCTTCCGTCCCTGCTGCCGAAGCCTGCACATCAACGGACAGGATGGCGACTCCGGTAGCACGACGACCGATGGGCACGCTGCGCCGGGCGAGGTTTCCCCCGTGCGGCGGAAACGGGTTACTGACCTTGAATGCGTGATGTCGTCATGGTGGCTGGCGTCGGAGGCCGGTGCCGGTAAGGCAGCCGTCGAGGACGTCGTGGCGGTATTGGAGC
>NZ_JBIAWO010000008.1:0-225204 GCF_042895685.1 Streptomyces sp. NPDC001381
CCTTGCCGCCGGAGAACAGGATCACCGGGTTCTCGAACTCGCCCGCCACCTCGCGGAAGATGTGCACCGCCTCGGACTCCAGCGCGTCCAGATGGCTGAGGGTGTACGGTCCGGCCGTGCCCTCCTGAGCCGTGGCGACGGTTGTCACGCCAGTCCCCTTTCGCTGAGCAGGGCGTACACCGACGCCGCGGACTCCTGCACGGTCTGATCCTGGGACTCGATCCGCAGATCGGGCGACTCGGGCGCCTCGTACGGGTCGTCGACGCCGGTCAGCCCGGTCAGCTCGCCCGCCGCCTGCTTGGCGTACAGGCCCTTCACATCACGTACGGAGCACACCTCGACCGGAGTCGCCACATGCACCTCCAGGTAGGCGGAACCGTTTTCCTGGTGGCGCTTGCGCACCGCCTCCCGGCTGTCCGCGTACGGCGCGATCACCGGCACGAGCGCCTTCACACCGTTGCGGGCGAGCAGTTCGGCGAGGAAGCCGATGCGCTGCACGTTGGTGTGCCGGTCCTCACGGCTGAAACCGAGGCCCGCCGAGATGAACTCGCGGATCTCGTCGCCGTCGAGCACCTCGACGCGGTGGCCCTCTTCGCGCAGCCGGCCGGCCAGCTCGTACGCGATGGTGGTCTTGCCGGCACTCGGCAGACCCGTGAGCCAGACGGTGGCTCCGGTCGTCACGTGGTTCTCCAATGTCTGTGTCATGGGGGTCAGCCGTGCAGCCCGCACTCGGTCTTGGCGCGCCCCGCCCAGCGTCCGGCGCGTGCGTCCTCGCCCTCGAGGACCCGGCGGGTGCAGGGGGCACAGCCCACGGAGGTGTAGCCGTCCATCAACAGGGGGTTGGACAGTACGCCGTGCTCGGTGATGTACGCATCGACGTCGTCCTGGGTCCAGCGGGCGATTGGCGAGATCTTGACCTTCTGCCGTTTCTCGTCCCAGCCGACGACCGGGGTGTTCGCCCGGGTCGGGGACTCGTCGCGCCGCAGGCCGGTGGCCCAGGCCCGGTACCCCTTGAGCCCCTCCTCCAACGGCTGCACCTTGCGCAGCTTGCAGCACAGGTCGGGATCGCGGTCGTGCAACTTCGGCCCGTACTGGGCGTCCTGCTCGGCGACCGTCTGGCGCGGGGTGAGCGTGATGACGTTGACGTCCATCACGGCCTCGACCGCGTCCCGGGTGCCGATGGTCTCGGGGAAGTGGTAGCCGGTGTCGAGGAACACCACGTCCACGCCCTTGAGGACCCGGGACGCCAGGTGGGCGACGACCGCGTCCTCCATGGAGGAGGTCACGCAGAAGCCCTTGCCGAAGGTGTCCACCGCCCACTGGAGGATCTCCAGGGCGGAGGCGTCCTCCAGGTCGCGGCCCGCCTGCTCGGCGAGCGCCTTCAACTCCTCGGTCGTACGGCCTTCCTGAACCGTCGTCATATCCGTTCCCCTCCCGTTTCGGTGCGCTGAACGCCCCGGGCCAGCAGCCCGAGGAACTTCAGCTGGAAAGCGCGGTTGCAGGCCACGCATTCCCAGGCGCCGTGGCTCTGCTCGTTCGGTCGCAGGTCCTCGTCGCCGCAGTAGGGGCAGTAGAAGGGGGCGGCCCGCTCGCTCATGAGAGGGCCTCCTCGCTGGCGCGCGCGGCCCAGGCGGCGAACCGCTCGCCGTCCTCGCGCTCGTCCTGGAACCGCTTCAGCACGCGCTCCACGTAGTCCGGCAGTTCCTCGGCGGTGACCTTCAGGCCACGGACCTTGCGGCCGAAGCCCGCCTCGAGACCGAGCGCGCCGCCGAGGTGGACCTGGTATCCCTCGACCTGCTCGCCGTTCTTGTCGAGGACCAGCTGTCCCTTGAGACCGATGTCCGCCACCTGGATACGGGCGCAGGCGTTCGGGCAGCCGTTGATGTTGATGGTGATCGGCTCGTCGAAGTCCGGGATGCGGCGCTCCAGTTCGTCGATCAGCGAGGAGCCGCGCGCCTTCGTCTCGACGATGGCGAGCTTGCAGTACTCGATGCCGGTGCAGGCCATCGTGCCGCGCCGGAACGGCGACGGCTTGGCGGTCAGATCCAGCGCCTCCAGGGCGTCGACCAGCGACTGGACCTGCGTCTCCTCGACATCGAGGACGATCATCTTCTGCTCGACCGTGGTACGGACCCGGCCCGAGCCGTGCGCCTCGGCGAGGTCGGCGATCTTCGACAGCGTCGCGCCGTCGACCCGGCCGACACGCGGTGCGAAACCGACGTAGAAACGGCCGTCCTTCTGGCGGTGCACGCCGACGTGGTCGCGCCAGCGCTCCACCGGCTGCGCGGGCGCGGGGCCGTCGGTGAGCCTGCGTCCCAGGTACTCGTCCTCCAGCACCTGGCGGAACTTCTCCGCGCCCCAGTCGGCGACCAGGAACTTCAGGCGGGCGCGGGTGCGCAGGCGCCGGTAACCGTAGTCGCGGAAGATGGAGATGACGCCCTCGTAGACGTCCGGGACCTCGTCCAGCGGGACCCAGGCGCCGAGCCGGACGCCGATCTTGGGGTTGGTGGACAGGCCGCCGCCGACCCAGAGGTCGAAGCCGGGGCCGTGCTCGGGGTGCTCGACACCGACGAACGCGACGTCGTTGATCTCGTGCGCCACGTCCAGCAGCGGCGAGCCGGAGATCGCGGACTTGAACTTGCGGGGCAGGTTCGAGAACGCCTTGTTGCCGATGATCCGGCGCTGGATCTCCTCGATCGCCGGGGAGCCGTCGATGATCTCGTCCTCGGCGATGCCGGCCACCGGGGAGCCGATGATCACGCGGGGCGTGTCGCCGCAGGCCTCGGTGGTGGACAGGCCGACCGCCTCCAGGCGGTTCCAGATCTCCGGCACGTCCTCGATGCGGATCCAGTGGTACTGGACGTTCTGCCGGTCGGTGATGTCCGCGGTGCCGCGCGCGAACTCCTGCGAGATCTCCCCGATCACCCGCAGCTGTTCGGTGGTCAGCCGGCCGCCGTCGATGCGGACGCGCAGCATGAAGTACTCGTCGTCCAGCTCCTCCGGCTCGAGGATCGCGGTCTTGCCACCGTCGATCCCGGGCTTGCGCTGGGTGTACAGGCCCCACCAGCGCATCCGGCCGCGCAGGTCGTTGGGGTCGATCGAGTCGAAACCGCGCTTGGAGTAGATCGTCTCAATGCGTGTCCGCACATTGAGACCGTCGTCGTCCTTCTTGAACTGTTCGTTGCCGTTGAGCGGGGTGAAGTGACCCACTGCCCACTGACCCTCACCGCGGTGACGGCTCACCTTGCGGCGGGGCGCGGAGGCGGCAGGGTTCTGCGGGGTGGCGGCCATGGTGAATACGTCCTTCGGGACAGCGACGGATGGGGCCGGCGCGTAGCGCCGTCCGGCGAGGGGCGGTCGGGTGGCGGGCAGGAGGCTCTCACCTGCGGGTACGGGCGCATGGAGGCATGCGTGCGCGTCGTTGCGCAGGGGAGGCAGGATCAGGAGACGTCGGCGCTGCTGGACTGCTCAGCTCGCCGGACAGATGGCGCTGGACATGCGGCCGAGGTCGACGTGCCGCCGACTCACCAAGGCAATTCCAGTTCCAGACATGACGGAAGCGTGTCACGGCGATCTGGACACAGTCCAGCTTTATCCGCCATGTGGACACCCTTGTCCCGAGATGCGAGACGAGGGTGTCCTCGATCACATGACCTGCGCGAACCCTTGTCCACGCAGGTCAGAACGGCTAGGCGGGCCCTCGTCAGGCGGGGTGCGCACCCGGCCAGGGGCCCGGCGCGGACACCTGCGGCTGTTCCTCCACCTTGGTGTCGAACAGCTTGAAGCCCCGGCGCTGGTAGTTGGCCATGGCGTGCTCACCGTCCAGGCTGCACGTGTGCAGCCACACCCGCTTGGTCTCCGGCAGCCCCGGCCAGCGGTCCCCGAGGTCCCAGGCGCGGGCGGCCCCGTACGACAGCAGGTGCCCGCCGATCCGCCGCCCGCGGAAGGCCGGGATCAGCCCGAAGTAGACGATCTCCACGACCCCGTCGTCCTGCGGCTCCAGCTCCACGTACCCGGCCGGCGTGCCCCGGTCGTAGGCGACCCAGGTCTCGACCCCCGGACGCGCCAGGTGCTCCGTCCAGCGCGCGTACGACCAGCTCAGCCGGTCGATCCAGCGGATGTCCCCGCCCACCGAGGCGTACAGGAAGCGGCTGAACTCGGGCGAGGGCACCTCGGAGCGGACGATCCGGACGTCACCGTCCGGCGCGGCGGCCGGGAGGAGATCGGCCGGGGCGGTCTGCTCCAGGGACCACGTGGTCACGGGGATGTGGGTCATGCGGTCAGGGAATCATCGGAGCCGAGGATCTGTCGATCGCGGTCCACGGACCGGGCCGTGCCGCCCGCCGGGACTACCGGTCCGATCCGCCGATCGAGCCCAGCGGTGTGGCGAACAGCACCCGTCCCGACTGCGTCCAGACCTCTCCGGTCTCCGCCCAGTAGGAGAGGGACTCGGTGTGCCCGCTCCAGCAGGCGTGCGACCCGGCGGCGCCGCACTTCGCGGCCTTCGCCCCCTCGGTGGTCTGCCGCCACAGCACGCCGTGCCGCTCCCGGCCCGCGGCCGCCCGGCTGACGTACCAGTCGCCGTCGTACGACAGCACGCCCCGCACGCCGGTGAGCTTCGTCTCGTACGCCTCCGACGCGCGCACGCGCCCGTCGGTGTCCGCGGCGAGCAGGCCCTCCTGGCCGCCGGCCGTGCTGAACGGGTAGCGCCACAGCCGGGCCGTCCGGTCGTCGCCGTCGAGGGTCCACTCGCCGGCCACCAGGCTGTCCGGAGCCGTGCTGCGGTCGAGGGAGACGGTGGTGGGCCGCGGGGAGTCCGCGGCGCCGTCGAGCCGGTAGGAGCCCACGGCCGGCAGGACGAACCGGTAGCCGTGCGCCGACCAGCCGCCGGCCACCCGGCCGACCGCCTCGCCGGTGACATCGGCGCGCTGGATGCGGTTCATGTCGTACACGTACAGCGCGGACGCGTCCCCGTCGCCGGCGGTGACCAGCAGCTTGTCCTGGTACCAGACCATCCCGGAGACATGGGAGGCCAGGCCCCGGTAGTCGCGGCCGCCGTCCACCGGGACGGCCAGCAGCACCCAGGTGTAGGAGAGGTGGTCCAGGTCGTCGGCGTCGACGAAGGCGACGCGGGCCAGACCCCGGTCGGCCGCCGCGCCGCCGGTGCGCGACCAGCCGGAGAGGATGACCCGGTTGCTGCCCCAGAAGCCGTCGTCGTCCGCGTCCCCGGAGGTGGTGACCGCGCCCGCCCGCCAGCCCTCGGTGTCGTCGGTGTTCCAGCAGTACGCGCGCGTGGCCGCGGGGGAGACCGGCAGGTCCCCGCGCTCGGCCGCCGAGCAGTCGCCGGAGTTGCGCAGGGTGCGGTCGGCGCCGGCCAGCACCGCGCCCACACCGACCGGCCGGCCCATCCCGGCGGCGAGCCGGTCCAGATCGGCCTGCGGGACCCGGTCCTCCGTCAGGACCGTGCCCTGCGCCGCCGCGGACACGGCGAGCGGCTTCAGGGCGCCGGGACCGTCGTCGGTGACCGTGGCCTGGGAGGCGCTGATCATGGTGGCGGCGGCGGTGAGCGCGAGAGCGGTTCCGGCCAGGAAGGCGCGTACCGCCCTGCCCCGCCTGCGCCGGCGGTGTCGGCCGCGATGTCTCATTCGTCCTCCCGAGGCGGGCCAACTGCGCCTGATGATCCGTACGTTGACCGAGGAGCAGGTGGGGTGACCCGTAGAGGATGCTACGGCAGTCGGCCGCCTTCCCGGACGAAGACTGCGCAAATATGCGGAAGATGCCACCGGGTGCAGCATTCCTGCTACGGTGCGCGATTCGTTCACTACGGCAGGTGGGCCCGCCGTCGCGGCGGCGCCCCTCCCTGCGTCGCTACGGTGTGCGAACCCGGCCCCGCAGCACCGCGGGCGCCGTCGACTGGGGCAACAGGTCCGCCGGGTCGGCCGGGAGGAGCACCTCGACCTCCGCCGCCTCGCAGAAACGATACGGCCGATGCTCCAGGAGTCCCCCCAGATACCGCCGTACCCGCGACATCTCGGCCCGCACCGTCACCGTGCGCGCCGGGTCGCCGAACATGTCCTCGGCCAGGCCCGACGCGCTGCGCCCGCCCCGGTGCACCGCGAGCAGGTAGAGCAACTCCGCATGCCGCGGACTGAGTTCGCGCGACCAGGAGCCGGCCCCGCCCGACACCGTCACCGACCAGCGGCGCGACCGGCTCAGATCCAGCACGATGTGGGCGGCCCCGCTCGGCGACCGCTCGCCCGGCTCGTCCACCGGCCGCACCAGCCAGCCCCCGGCCAGCGGTTCCAGCGCGCACGGCCCCAGCGCCGGCAGCCACCGCCGCCCCGCCGACGGCGACTTGGGCAGCGCGATCCGGCCGGCGTACGGCATCCCGGTCACCGCCGCCGTCCAGCCCTCCCCGTCCACCACCGCCGCCCGGCCGCCCAGCCGGGCCAGCACCGGCGCCGCCACCGCCCGCAGCCGCTCCAGCGAACCCACGTGCAGCTCCCGCAGTCTGGCCTCGGCGAGCTTCGCCACCGAGTCGACCCAGGCCAGCGTGGCCGGATGCATCGTCTCCAACGGCCCGCTCACATCGACCACACCGAGCAGCCGGCCGTTGCGCGGATCCGAGATCGGGGCACCCGCACACGTCCAGGTGCCGTGCGCACGCACGAAGTGCTCACCGGCGAACACCTGCACCGGCCGCCGCACCACCGCCGGCGTGCCCACCCCGTTGGTGCCGACCACGCCCTCCCCCCAGTCCGCGCCCAGCTCGAAGCCCAGCCCGTCGGCCTTGCGCAGCACGGGAGAACAGCCCTCCCGCCACAGCACCCGGCCCTCCGCGTCGGCGACGACCATGATGTGCTGCGCGACGTCCGCCACCGACAACAGCCCCTCCCGCAGCACGGGCAGCACCTCCCGCAGCGGCGACTCCTCCCGGCGGCGCCGCACTTCGTCGGCGCTCAGCAGACCGGCGGAGAAACCGTTCTCGGGATCCAGCCCGCTGCGCAGCATCCGCTCCCAGGACTGCTCGATCACCGGGCGCGGCGCCACCCGCGCCCGCCGGCCGGCCAGCCGCGCGTCACGCACCTCGTTGAGCACCCGCGCCGCCCGCGCGGCGTCGACGGCCGCGAGCTGCGGCACGTTCATCGGCGAGTGGGCCACAAGAGCCTCCCGGGAGGACACGCTGAGACGACCGGATGTCAAGTTCCCGCTGCGACTGTTTCCAGTCGTGCCGGCGGCCCCATCTTGCCGTCCACCTCGGCCGGAGGGGCGCACTCCGGTCACAACCACCGACAAGTTGCAACCCCCTGCAACCCTGGTGAACATCCACACCGTGTCCGAAACTTGAGCCACGCCGTCCCGAGCGGCGATCGTGGCCTCGCAGGGCCAGAGCTGCGGGGGTGGTGCCGTGTCGGCGCAGCACCACCCCCGCTCCCTGTCCGCGCAGCTCAGACCCCAGGAGCGGCCCGCTCCACCACACCCGCCAGATCAAGACTGTGCGGCAGTGTGCCGAAGGCCGCGCCGCCGTCCCCGCCGAGCCGGGACGCACAGAACGCGTCCGCCACCTCCGGCGGCGCGAACCGTACGAGCAGCGCCCCCTGGAGCACCAGCGCGAACCGCTCCGCCAGCCGCCGCGCCCGCGCCTCCACCCCCTCCAGATCGGCCAGCTCCGTCAGCAGCCCCTTGATCGCCGCGTCCAGCCGGTGATCGGCCCCGCGCGCCAGCCCCACCTCCTGCAGATACGCGTTCAGCGCCCGCGGCTCGCGCTGAAGGGCCCGCAGCACATCGAGGGCCTGCACATTGCCCGCACCCTCCCAGACCGAGTTCAGCGGCGACTCGCGCACCAGCCGCGGCATCCCCGACTCCTCGACGTAACCGTTTCCTCCCAGACACTCCGCCGCCTCCACCACCACCGGCGTGCAGCGCTTGGTCACCCAGTACTTGGCGGCCGGAACGGCGATCCGCAGAAACGCCCGCTCCTGCTCACCGCCGTCGTCGTAGGCCGCCGCGAGCCGCAGCCCCAGCGTCGTCGCCGCCTCCGACTCCAGTGCCAGATCGGCCAGCACATTGCGCATCAACGGCTTGTCGACGAGCTTCCCGCCGAACGCCGCACGGTACGAACAGTGGTGCACGGCCTGCGCGACCGCCTGCCGCATCAGCCCCGCCGACCCCAGCACACAGTCCACCCGGGTCGCCGCGACCATGTCGATGATGGTGCGCACCCCGCGCCCCTCCGCCCCGACCCGGCGCGCCCACGTCCCGTCGAACTCCACCTCACCCGACGCGTTCGACCGGTTGCCCAGCTTGTCCTTGAGCCGCTGCAGACGGAACGGATTGCGCGTGCCGTCCTCGAGCACCCGCGGCACCAGGAAGCACGTCAGCCCCTCCGGGGCCTGCGCCAGCACCAGGAACCCGTCCGACATCGGCGCCGAACAGAACCACTTGTGCCCGGTCAGCGTGTACGTCCCGGCCTCGGCCAGCGGCTCGGCCGCCGTCGTGCAGGCCCGTACGTCGCTGCCGCCCTGCTTCTCCGTCATCCCCATCCCGAACAGCGCCCCCGCCTTCAGCCGGGCGGGCCGCAGCTCACGGTCGTAGATCGTGGACGTCAGCCGGGGCTCCCACTCGGCGGCCAGCTCAGGGTCGGCGCGCAGCGCGGGCACCGCGGCGTGCGTCATCGACAGCGGACAGCCGTTGCCCGCCTCGACCTGCGTCCACACCACGAACCCCGCCGCCCGCCGCACATGCCCGCCCGGCCGCGCCCAGGCCGCCGTCAGACCGGCGCCGACCCCCTTGCCGAGCAGCCGGTGCCACGCCGGATGGAAATCGACCTCGTCGACCCGGTGGCCGAAACGGTCGTACGCGCGCAGGGTCGGCGGATGCTCGTTCGCCTGCACGGCCCACTCCTGCAACTGCGCCGACCCGGCGGCCCGCCCCAGCGCGGACAGCTCCCCGCGCACCTCCTCCAGCAGAGCGGGATCGAGGTGCCGCTCCACGGCGGACACCAGGGCCCGGTCGCTGCCGTACACGTCGTACCCGCTCAGCGGAGGGGGCTGGTTGCTCACGGTGTGCGTGCTGCCTGCCATACCGCGAACCTACCCCCGGGTACGCCCGTCATGACCGCCCGGAGCCCGCGTGCCGCTTCCCGGCCCGGCCACGCCGTCTCGCCGGAGGTGAGTGCAGACCCGAACGGCGGATACCTTTAGGGCGTGCAGCCAGCAAGACAGTCACCCGAGCCACCCGGAGGCCCCACGGGACGCCTCCACCGGGCGCGTGCCCTCTACCGGAACGTCTCCAAGCGGCGGACCGCCTGGCTGCTGTTGAAGGACACCGTCAACTCCTGCATCGAGTACCGCATCCTCGGTCTCGCCGCCGAGGCGGCGTTCTTCACCCTGCTGTCCGTGCCGCCGCTGCTGCTCAGTCTCATCGGCCTGCTCGGCTACGTCGACGACTGGACCGGCACCGACTCCATCAGCAGCCTGGAGAGCAACCTCCTGGAGGCCTCCCGCACGGTCCTGTCCGACAAGGGCGTCGCCGAGATCGCCCAGCCCATCCTCGACGACGTGATGAAGGGCGGCAGGCCCGACGTCATCTCCATCGGCTTCCTGTTCGCCCTCTGGTCGGGATCGCGGGCCGTCAACGTCTTCATCGACACCATCACCGTCATGTACGGCCTCGACGGCGTACGCGGCATCGTCAAGACCCGGCTGGTGGCGTTCCTGCTGTTCATCGCGGCCCTGCTGATCGGCTCGGTCGCGCTGCCCCTCATGGTCGCCGGCCCGGACGCCGTGGTGCGGATCGTGCCCTGGTCGACCACCGTCGTCCAGGTCCTGTACTGGCCGGTCGTGATCGTCCTGTCCATCGCCTTCCTGACGACGCTCTACCACGTGTCCGTGCCGGTGCGCTCCCCGTGGATCGAGGACGTCCCCGGCGCCCTGGTCGCCCTCGCCATGTGGGTCCTCGGCAGCTTCCTGCTGCGCATCTACCTCACCAGCACCATCGAGGGCGCCACGATCTACGGCTCCCTCGCCGCCGCCGTCGCCGTCCTGCTGTGGATCGGTGTGTCCGCCTTCGCCGTCCTGGTCGGCGCCGCCGTCAACGCCGCCATCGACCGCGTCTGGCCCGCCGCCGCCACGGCCGCCGCCCGCGCCGCCAACGAACGGCTGCGCGAGGAGGAGGCCGCCGAGTACGTCGCCCGCATGACGGCGGCCCGCTCCCACGACGACGACCCCGACGACCCGGACATGCCCTCCGAGTTCCCCGAACGCTGGTCGCGCTTCCTCCCGCCGGACGACGTCACGGCCCGGCTGCGCACCCACGCGAAGAGCACCCCCAAGCCGAACGGGGTCACCGGAACGAACGGCGAGGAACCGCCTCCGCCGGAGAAGTGAGCGGGCTCGTGCGGGGGCGCCGTCCCCTCCCGCACGATCCTCGGCGGCGGGGAGCCCCGCACCGACCCTGGTCACCGCGCACACCGGCTCGTTACGGGGCCGGCCCCGGACGGCCCAGTGCCGTTGCCGCTGCCGCGCTACGAGACCCGGCCGGCCGAGCTGCGGCCCGCCCCGCGCCCTGCGCCCCCTGCCCTGCGCCCGACGTCTTGCGCCCCGCGCCGGTGTCCTTCGCCCCGTGCCCGGCGGCGAGCCGGCTCGGGCCGACGGGGGCGGTGGCACCGTTGGGAGGCGGTGCGGGAGGCCGCGCGGGCGGCCCGCACGGCAGCTGCGGGGGCTGACGGCCGAGGCGGCGGGGACCCAGGTGTCCCGGTCGTCGGTTGGGTTCCGGGCGGGTGTTCCAGCCGTGGGGCGCTTTCGTGCGGGGCCTCCGGTTCGTCGGCTGGGCCCCGGGGGCGTGCAGCGGTCTTCGGGTGGCCTCCGCGTGCGCGTCCGGTTGGCCGGGCCGGGCCCTGGGCGGGCGTTCTGGTTGTCGGGCGCTTCGGCGGGGCGTGTTCCGTTGAATCGGCCGGGTTCCCGGCGGGCGCCCCGGCCGGCGGCTGGGTGCCGGGCCCCGTCCAGACGGTTCGGCGCACCACGGACGGTCGTGTCCCGCGCCGCTGGTGCCGGCGCCTCCCGGGCCGCCGGTGCGGGAGGCGCCCGGACCGGGCCGCAGCCGTACGCCGCCTCACCGGTGCCGTGGGCGAACCGAACGTCGATGACCTGCCACGCCCGGCCCGCGCGCTGCCCGCGCCGTCGCCGACCGTCCGCGCGTCACCGGCGGGCCCCTCGATGCCGTCGTCGGCGGAGTCCTCGGCCGTCCTCCAGCCGGCGCACAGGGGGAGTCCGAACGCGGGCCGGACACGAGCGTCGTGACCACCCGCGACGATCCGTGACCCCTCGTACCCCCTCCGGGAACGCGGCCCGACGGGCCCTGCGCGACCGTCCGCTGCGGCCACCGTTGCCCGGATGGAGGCGTAGCCTGGCCCACGTGTACGAGGAGCGGCCCTCCCGGCTGGCCGGGGCGGTGGTCTGGACGAACGCCCCCGTGCCGGGGCCCGGCGCGCGGCCGGTCCTGCCCGACGGCTGCATGGACCTGCTCTGGAACGACGGCCGCCTGCTCGTGGCGGGCCCCGACACCCGCGCATACGTCCCCGGCGGCCCGCCCACCGCCTGGGCCGGTGTCCGCTTCTTCCCCGGCACCGCACCCGCCCTTCTCGGCGTACCGGCCCACGAACTGCGTGACCGCCGCGTGGAGCTGGCCGACCTGTGGCCCGCGGCCCGGGTGCGGCGCCTGACCGGCCGGATCGCCGCGGCGGCCCACCCGGTCACGGCCCTGGAAGAGGTGGCGCTGGAGCGGGCGACCCCGCCCGACCCCGCACTGCGCCGGCTGGTCACCGCGCTCGCCGCGGGCCGCCCCGTCTCCACCACGGCCGACGAACTCGGCCTCGGCGCCCGCCGGTTGCACCGCCGCTCCCTCACCGCCTTCGGCTACGGACCCAAGACGCTGGCCCGCATCCTGCGTCTGCAGCGGGCCCTCGGCCTGGCCCGGGCGGGAGTGCCGTACGCGGACACGGCGGCCCGCGCCGGATACGCCGACCAGGCCCATCTCGCCCGTGACGTCAGGGAGTTCACCGGGACCACCCTGAGCGACCTACTGCGGCGGTAGCGGCGCGAACAGGTCGACGCCGTTGCCGTCCGGGTCGTGGACGACCGCGTACCGCTGGCCCCAGAAGGCGTCCCACGGCTTGAGTTCGCCGTGATGACCGGCGCCGACCAGCTCCTCGAACACCGCGTCCACGTCCGCCGGTGCGTCGCAGCGCAGCGCGAGCGAGGCCCGGCCGCTTCCGGACGGCGGGCGCCAGCCCGGATGGAAGGAACGCACGGTCTCCTCGGTGTCCAGCAGCAGCCGCAGCCCGCCCGGCAGCTCCGCCTCGCAGTGGGGCTCCCGCTCGGCCCCGTCGGGGAACGCGAACCCGAGCCGGCGGTAGAAGGCGACGGAGGCGGCCATGTCGGAGACGACCAGTCCGATGGCATCGAAACGTGTACTCATGCGGCCAGGCTAGGCAGGGCCCGAGCTGCCGGTCTTGAAGGAATCGGACACCGGCCCGGCGCGGCTGCGCGAAGCGTGGCGCCCGCGCCGGGGGCCTCAGGTGAAGGTGACCGGCCCGTTCGGGGTGTCCACCGTGAAGGAGAAGGCGGCCGGGCCCTCGGTGAGGAAGAGACCGGTGCCCAGGGCCGCCAGCAGCGGGCGGATCTCGTCCGGGTCGGGGGCCGTGGCGGTCATCTCCCGCAGCGGGGTCACGGGCAGCCCGGACGCGGAGGGGTGCGGGGTGGTCCCCCAGTCGATGAGGAAGGGCACCAGCCCGGACGGGTGCGGGGAGCCTCCGTCGGTCAGCCGCCACCGCAGCAGGGTGCCGTCGGGACGGCGCCGGCTCATGTCC
Source organism: Streptomyces sp. NPDC001381 (assembly GCF_042895685.1). Lineage (NCBI taxonomy): Bacteria > Bacillati > Actinomycetota > Actinomycetes > Kitasatosporales > Streptomycetaceae > Streptomyces > Streptomyces sp. NPDC001381. The sequence goes on from NZ_JBIAWO010000008.1 coordinate 12,869, forward strand.
CGCACGTCACCCGGGTCGTAGCCCTGTGCGCGGGCGCCGGCGACCGTCGCGTCCAGGTCCTGGGGGCTGATCGCCCAGGTGATGGTCCGTGGGGCGTCGAGGCCGTCCACGCCGAAGGGGCGCGGGCCCGTGGGTTCGGGCTGCTCCGGATCGGGACCGAGGATCTCCAGGTAGGCGCGGCCGCCCAGCCCCACCAGATGGTTGCGGGTGCCGTGCCCGACGTGCGCCCCGCCCGGTGCGGGAACCACTCCCGTGCGCCGGGTGAACTCAGCGACCGTCGCCGCCAGATCGGGCGTTGCGAGAACGATGTGGTCGAGACGTGCGGGAATCGTGTCCATCCCGCCCGAGCCTACGCGCCACGCCACCGAAAAGGCCGCGCCCGTGGAACACCTGTCCGGCAGGATGACCCCATGATCCGTGCCCTGCGTGCCCTGCCGGCACTGTCGCTGCTGCCCCTGCTGCTCACGGCCTGCGGCGACGAGCGGCCCGGCGCGGCGGCGGACCCGACCGAACTGGCCGACAGGGCACAGGCGTTGGGCATCGCCCCGGACCTCGTGTACACCACGGACGTCGAGGGCTACACCCTCGCCCAGCAGTCCGTCGGCGTGCACGGCGACGACGGCTTCTCCGCGGCCTACTTCTCCCGGAAGAGCGGCAAGTTCTTCCAACTGTCCGTCGAACGTGGCACGTTGACCGCCGCCGACTGTTCCGGTCAGCCGGTCGCCGGCACCGACGGCGCCTCCACCGCCTGCGAACGCGACGGCGAGACCTGGTACCGCACCACCGACGGCAGCAGTGAGTACGCCGTACCGAAGAAGGACCTGGTCATCCGGATCAGCGGCGACGGGGTGCCCCGCGACGACCTGCGCGAGGCCGCCGAGAACGCCCATCGCCCCACCGCCGCCGAACTCGACACCCTCCTGCCCTCCGCCCCCGCGGGCGGCGAGCCGGTGGAGCGCGGCGACCTGCCGCCGGAGGGCGACGGCGCGCCCGACAACGACGTCGGCGTGGGCGGATGACGAGTCGGCGGAGAGCGGGGAAGGTGCCGGGGGCCGGGGTCCCGGAAATTTCGCCCCGATGATCTCCCTGGGGCCCGGTCCGTCCCGGTCATAGGCTCGGCCGTATGACCGCCCGCCTGCTCGTGTACACCCGCACCACCGCCTACCGCCACGACTCCATCCCGGACGCCGTCACCGCCGTACGCGCCCTGGAGGGCTTCACCGTCGACCACAGCGAGGACCCGGCCGCCCTGGAGGCCCCGCTCGACGGATACGCGGCCGTGGTTTTCCTCTCCACCAGCGGCGAGGTCCTCACTCCCGCCGGACGCGAACGCCTCGCCGGGTACGTGGGCTCGGGCGGCGGCTTCGTCGGGGTGCACGCGGCGGCCTGCACCGAGTACGACTGGCCGTACTACGGCGAACTCCTCGGCGCCCGCTTCGACCGCCACCCCGCGTACCAGCCCGGCAGGGCGGTGATCGAGGACCACGACCACCCCGCCACCCGGCATCTCCCGGCCGTCTGGGACTTCACCGACGAGTGGTACGACTTCCGCACCAGTCCCCGTGGACGGGTCCATGTCCTCGCCGGCGCCGACGAGGCCTCGTACGACGGCGGCGGGATGGGCGCCGACCACCCCCTGGTGTGGTGCCGCGAGGAGGGCGAGGGCCGCGTCTTCTACACCGCGCTCGGCCACGCCTCGGAGGCCTACCGGGACCCGGACTTCCTGGCCCATCTGCGGGGCGGGATCGCCTGGGCGGCACGGTTCGGCCCCGAGGCAGGGTGACGACCTGGACGTGAACCGCCCTCCGATCCGCTTCCGTTGACGGAAAGGCCGGCACGCACCGGACGCCGGGACACCGGACGCCGGACTCCAGGTCCAGGGCCCGCGGCCGCGGTGCGACTCAGAGCCGGGGCGGAGCCGTGCTGGCCCGTTCCACCAGCCGCGTGGACAACTCCGTCCGCGTGCCCTCCGGATGCTCGCCGTCCATCATCCGCACCAGCAGCCGCAGCGCCGTCGCCGCCATCTCCGCCAGCGGCTGGCGGACGGTGGTCAGGGCGGGGCTGGCCCAGCGGGACTCGGGCAGATCGTCGAAACCGACCACGCTGATGTCGTACGGGATCCTCAACCCCCGCTCCAGCACGGCCTGGTAGACCCCCAGCGCCATGCTGTCGGAGCAGACGAACACGGCCGTCGGCGGCTCGGGAAGGTCGAGGAGTTCACACATCCGGCGATGGGCCACCACCTCCTCGAAGCCGCCGTCGCGCACGTACTCGGGTCGGTGCGGCAGGCCCGCCGACGCCAGCGCCGATCGGTAGCCGGCCACCCGGGCACTGCTGCAGATCTTGCGGCGCGGCCCGGCCACCACGGCGATGCGCTCGTGACCGAGCGCCAGCAGATGTTCCGTCGCGGTCACCCCGCCCTGCCAGTTCGCGGCCCCCACCGACACCACGCCCGGCGGCGGCTCCACCACCGGATCGATCATCACGAACGGTGTGCGGTGCTGCTCCAGCCACGCGTACTGAGAGGCCGTCAACTCCGCCAGGTTGAACAGCACTCCGGCGGACCCGCGCAGGGTCAGCTTGTCCAGCCAGCCGCGCTGCGGACGGCCCGCCCGGGTGCGGGACAGGGCGGCCGAGACCACCACGTCCAGACCGGCGTCGTGCGCCGCCTCCTCCACCCCGTGCAGCACCGCCCCCGACCAGGAGCTCTCCAGCGAGTGCACGACCAGGTCCACCAGCCGGGGCGGCTTCGTCGCGTCGAAGCGCGGTCTGCGCACATAACCGAGCCGGTCCAGCGCCTCCGTGACCCGGCGTCTGGTCTCGGGTGCCACGTCCTCGCGGCCGTTGACCACCTTGGAGGCGGTGGGTACGGACACCCCCGCCTCGCGGGCCACGACCGCCAGCGTCGGACCGGCCGTCGCGCTCCCACTCGCCGTGCGCACCATGCGGAACCACCTCTCCGGCCCGCCCGAGGGCCAGCGAAAGCTCGACCAGCGCCCTTTCGGAGCCGATCCGGACAGCCGGCTCGCAGAAAGCGCTTGCTATCCTAGGGGTGGCTCCGCGCGACGTGAAGACGCCGGGAATCGCGGGATCTTGGGTGCCGGACGCCTTCGAAAAGGCCGTGACCGGTCGGACGGCGGCGACGGGAGGCCGCGGCGGGCGGAGTGCCGGGCTCCCGCCCGCCTCAGGCCACCCGGGCCAGGTCCGCGTGCCGGACCTCGTGCGCCGGCGGCAGACCGCTCGCCAGACGCTCCAGTTCCTCGACGACGACGCGGCCCAGCCGCTCCAGTTCGTTGCCGAGGGAGCCCGCGATGTGCGGGGTGAGGAAGACGTTGGGGAGCCGGTACAGGGGTGAGTCGGCGGGCAGCGGCTCGGGGTCGGTGACGTCCAGGACGGCGTGCAGCCGGCCGGAGACCAGTTCGTCGGTGAGCGCCGCGTGGTCGACGAGGGCGCCGCGGGCGGTGTTGATCAGTACGCCGCCGTCGCGCACCAGGGCGAGGCGGGCACGGTCCAGCATGTGGTGGGTCTCGGGGATGTCGGGCGCGTGCAGGCTCACGATGTCGCTGTGCCGCAGCAGATCCTCCAGGGAGGAGAGCCGGGCGCCGAGTTCGGCCGCCTCGGCCGCGTCGACGTACGGGTCGTGCAGCAGGACCTCGAAGTCGTGGGGGCGCAGCAGTTCCAGCAGACGGCGGCCCACCCGGGAGGCCCCGACGACGCCGATCCGGCGGCCGGCGTTGCCGAGGGCGGCGGTCTCGGCGGGGGCGGGCCCGCTGTGCGTACGGCGATAGCGCTCGCGGTGGGTGAACGCGTCCTTCCCCGCGAGCAGGATCATCGCGAGCGTGTACTCGGCCACCGGTACTGCGTTTGCGGCCACCGCGCTGGAAACGGTTACCCCTCGCTCCCACAGGGCCTCGCCGGCCAGCGGTCGCACGGATCCCGCCGCATGCAGCACCGCGCGCAGCCGGGGGACCGCCCCGAGCGCGTCCCCGTCGAGGTGCGGACATCCCCAGCCGGTGATGAGGACATCGGCCGTGGCCAGCGCCGAGGCCGCGACGGGGTCGGCGAAGTCCCGCACGACGAGGGCGGGATCGATCTCGGCCGTTTGCCGCAGCCGGGCCAGCAGCGGGGCGGGGAACAGCAGGGGTAGGTGCACCGGATCCATGGCGAACACGGCCCTCGGCGGCTGGGCGCTGGGCATGACCCTCCTGAGGTGCGTGGAAAGCGTTTTCTGCGAGCGCCTTCCACCGTAGGTCCGCTCCGGAAGCCTGGTCAATCGGCCGGATGGATCGCCCGGCCGATAAGTACGTCTCCCGTGGTCCCCGCCCCCAAGGCGCAGGCGAAGTCCACCGGCGTCGGCTGCGGGCGGCTCGGTTTCGGCACCCTCGTGTACGCCGAACAGCCCTGCCGCAGGCTCGTGCACCGGAATACCGCGCGCCGGTGTGATGCTCTGGTACTACCGGTGCACACCGCGGCGAAGGGCTGGTGGCAGATGACGGCGGACCAGACGAACCCCGTGGCCGACGACCGGAGCGCCCCCGCCCCGGTCGTCGCGATCCCCTACGGGGCCGTACGGGGACGGTACGAGCACGGCATCGCGGTCTTCCGGGGCATCCCCTACGCGGCGCCCCCCTTCGGCCCCCGCAGGTTCAGGCCGCCCGAGCCGCCCGAGCCCTGGGACGGGGTGCGCGACGCCGGCGCGTTCGGGCCGACCTCGCCCAAACCGCCGTACTCCGACGCCTTCGCGCAGTACCTGTCCGACCCGGTCGTGCCCGGCGACGACTGTCTCAACCTCAACGTCTGGACCCCCGACCCCGGCCCCGGCGCCCGCCTCCCCGTCCTGGTCTGGCTGCACGGCGGCGCGCTGACCAGGGGTTCCTCGGCCGTGCCGGTCTACGACGGACGGCACTTCGCCCGTGACGGCATCGTGTTCGTCTCGATCAACTACCGGCTCGGCGTGGAGGGGTACGGGCTCTTCCCGGACGCCCCCGCCAACCCGGGCCTGCGCGACCAGCTCGCCGCGCTGCGGTGGGTCCACCGGTCCATCAGGGCCTTCGGCGGCGACCCCGACAGGGTCACCCTGGCCGGGCAGTCCGCCGGCGCCATCAGCACCGGCGCGCTCATCGCCGCCCCCCAGGCCCAGGGCCTGTTCCGGCGGGCCGTCCTGCAGAGCGGGCCGCCGGAAGCCCTGGAACGCGACAAGGTGCGCCGCATGGTGCGCCGGATGGCGACCCGGCTGAAGATCCCCGCCACGGCCGAGGCCTTCGCCGCCGTCGACCGCGATCTGCTGCTGCGCACCCAGGCCGAGGTCGGCAGACTCAGCAGCCCCGTCCTCGGCGGGCCCGCCTTCGGCATCGTCGTCGACGGCGACCTCGTCCCGCGCGACCCGCTCCAGGCCCTCGTCGACGGCGACGCGGCCACCGGAGCCGACCTCCTGCTGGGCTGGACCCGCGACGAGTACCGGCTCTGGCTCGTACCGGGCGGCCTGCTCGAACGCGTCGACCGGCTCGGCGCCGTCGCGCTGGCCGGGGCCATGGCCCGCTGCCGCTGCGGCCACGAGGTGCCGCGCGGCTACCGTGCCCTGAGCCCGGAATCCGGCACCGCCGAGATCGTGGGCCAGATGGTCACCGACCACCTGCTGCGCCTGCCCCTGCGGCGCCTGGCCGACGCCCGCCCCGGAACGTCGTACGTGTACGAGTTCGCCTGGCCGTCGCGCCGCCCGGGCCTCGGCGCCTGCCACGCCCTCGAACTCGGCTTCGTCTTCGACACCGGCCACAAGCCCGACTCGGCGAAACTCGCCGGAGAGGGCGCCCCGCAGGACTTGGCCGACGACCTGCACGCCGCCTGGGTGCGGTTCGTGGCGACGGGCGACCCGGGGTGGGAGTCGTGGGACGCCAGGCATCCGGTGCGGGTCTTCGGTGAGCCTTCGCCCGCGGACGACGGTCGGGCGCCTACGAACGACGACATTTCGCATACAGGCGCCGATGGATCGTATACCGCATACGGGCTACGGGATCGTGAGCTCGCCCTCTGGACGACCGCAGCCGACCCGGCCCCGCCCGCCTCACCGGCCGCACCCGGCACACCCGCCACGCCCCTGGATCCCCTCACCGGCGGCCGGATCATCCGCCGTACGGAGCTCAGATCGGCCGTGCGCCGACTGCGCCGCGCCGGAGGGGCGCGACAGGACTGACCCCGGTCCGGGGGCGTGGAGCTACGACGCTCCCAGCGTCCGAGCGATCGACGCGACGGCCTCGGGTCCCACCCGGCAGCAGCCGCCGATCAGGCGCCCGCCCGACTCCCGCCAGCCCAGGACCTGTTCGGGGGTGAAGGTGGAGCGGCCGTTCCACGCCCGGGCCGCGGCGTCCCAGGCCTCTCCGCTGTTCGGGTAGACGACGACCGGCTTGCCGGTGACCCGCGCCGCCGTCGCCACGGCCGCGTCGACGTCCTCGGGGGCGCAGCAGTTCACCCCGACCGCGATCACCTCGTCCGCGTCGGCTGCCAGGGCGAACGCCTCGTCCAGAGGCTGGCCGGCCCGCGTCCGTTCACCGTCGACCGTATACGAAAGCCAGGCCGGCACCCCCAGTCCCCGCACCGCCCGCAGCAGTGCCTCGGCCTCCTCGGCGTCGGGCACCGTCTCCAGCGCCAGCACGTCCGGCGCGGCGGCGGCCAGCACCTCCAGCCGGGGCCGGTGGAAACGTTCCAGCTCCTCGACGCTCAGCCCGTAGCGGCCCCGGTACTCGGAACCGTCCGCGAGCATCGCACCGTACGGCCCCACCGACGCCGCCACCCACAGCGGGCGCGCGACCCCCTTGTCCCCGGCCCGGCGGGCGGCTTCCCGGGCCAGCTCCACGCTCAGCGCGAGCAGCCGGGCGGCCTCCTTACGGGCGATCCCGCGCTGCCCGAAGCCCTCGAACGTCGCCTGGTAGCTGGAGGTGATCGCCACGTCCGCGCCGGCCTCGAAGTAGGCGAGGTGCGCCTCGGTGATCGCCTCGGGCCGCTCGGCCAGCAGCCGCGCGGACCACAGCTCGTCGCTCAGGTCGTGCCCGGCGGACTCGAGCTGGTTGGACATGCCCCCGTCCAGGACGACGGTTCCTGCGGCAAGGGCTTCGGCGAGCGGTGCGCCGTGCGGGGGAGGGGTGTCGCTGGTCATGTCACGACGCTAGTCGAACGGGTGGCGCAGGGACGTCCGCGTCCACTTCGTGAACAATTCGCCCACCATGTGGGAAGCGTCCGGCTGGCCTTGAGGGATGCCGCCCCACACCGCCACCGACCTCGTACGCGCCGAAGCCGGTGAGGTGCTCGGCCCCTCCGGCGGGCCCGCGCTGCTCACCCCGCTCACGCACAACCCGAAGAACGGAGTCACCGGCGGCGTCTGGACCGTCTCGGCCGGCGACCGCTCGGCCGTGCTCAAGGTGCTCACCCGCTCCAAGGAGACGGAGGCCGGCTGGGCCGCCTCGGCGGACCCGCGGCACTGGAACTACTGGCGGCGCGAGGCCGATGTCTACGAGTCGGGACTCGCCGCGCACTGGCAGCCGTACGGCATCCGCGCCCCCCGGCTGCTGGCCTGCGTCGAACGGCCGGACGGCGATCTGGCGCTGTGGCTGGAGCACGCACCGGGCGAACCGGCCACGGCATGGCCGCTCGCGCGGCACATCGAACACCTGCACAGGCTGGGCCGGGCACAGGGCGCGGCACCCCCGGTCGACGAGCCGTGGCTGACACGGCGCTTCCTGCGCCAGTACGTCGAGAGCAACACCTTCGGCCAGGAACTCCTCGACGACGACGAGGCCTGGCGCCGGCCCCTGGTCCGCGACCACTTCCCGCCCGGCCTGCGCGCGGACATGGTCCGTCTGCACCACGACCGGGACTGGTTCTTCGACGTCATGGAGCGCCTTCCGCGTGCCTTCAGTCATCTCGACATGTGGCCGGCGAACGTCCGCTCGTCGGACCGCGGGGATTCGGTCGCGCTCGACTGGGCCTTCGCCGGCGACGGCGCGCTCGGGGAGGACCTCGGCAACTGTCTCCCGGACAGCGTGCTCGATCTCTTTCTGCCCGCGGCCCGCCTTCCCGCCTACGCGGCGGCCGCCTACGACGCGTATCTGCACGGACTGCGGGAGAGCGGGTGGCGCGGTGACGAACGTCTGGTACGCCTCGCGGTGTGCGCGTCCGCCGTGAAGTACGACTGGCTGACGGCCCGGATGCCGGCCCGTGCGGGCGAGCAACAGCTCGACTACGGCGGAGAACGCACCGTGTCCCCCGAACTCCGCTACCGGGAAAGGGGGTTGACGCTCGCCTTCCTCGCCGAGTGGGCGGCGGAGGCGCGCGCCCTGGCCCCCCGGGGCGGATTCCCCGAGGCCCCGAGCGGCACCCAGAGGCGTCCTTACGCGTCCTGAGACGTCCTGGGACGTCCTGACAGTCTGACGCCTACGCCGCGTGCCGCCCGCCACCGCGGCGGGGCCGGGCCCGCCGGCGCAGGGTCATCGGCATCCCGAGCCCCGTGAGCAGCCCCGCGGCGAGGACGTACGGCCACCACCCCATCCCGCCGTCCATACCGGTGTTCGCGCTGCGGGTCCGCGCCGCGGCCTCCCCGGCGGAGGCCGTCTTCCGGGCGGACGGCGACGAGTTCACGGCGTCGGCCGTGAGGACCACGTCGTTGCCGTCGCCGCCCCGGTAACTGATCCGGTACACGGTGTCGGTGAGCTTCACCCGCGCGCCCTCCCGCAGTCCGGCGAAGGTTCCGGCCACCGCGCCGTGCCCGGAGTGGTCGAGGACGGCGATCTCCCGCTTCCGCTCGCCCCGCCCGGAGCCCTCGGCGGCCGACCCGGCCGCCGACAGATCGAGCCCGCCGCCCAGCCGCACCCGGCCGCTCACCTTCAACGGTGCTGCTCGCAGTACCAGTTGACCCTGGTCCTGCTGGGTGTAGTCCCCGCTCACCGTCAGCCCGCCCGTGACCACGCCCTCGTTGGTGACGGCCCCCTCGACCGTGCCCCTGCCGCCGAGCGTGCTCGTCACCCGCAGCGCCGAGCCGCCCGTGTCCAGCCGTGCGCCCGCCGAAGTGAGCCGGATCGCACGGCTGTTGGCGAGGCCGGCCCCGGCGCGCAGGGCGAGGGTGCCCTTCCGGACCGTGGTCGTGCCGGTGTAGGTCACCGCGGATCCGGTGAGGGTCGTGGTCGCCGTCCCGGACTGGACGAGCGCGCCGCTCCCGCCGATCCCCGACAGGGAGACCGGTGTCCTGGTGTTGCGCACGACGAGGGTTCCGTCGTTCACGATCCGCCGCCGTGCCGTCCCGGTGAGCAGGGAACCGTCCCCGCCCGCCGCCCCCGACCCCAGCCGCAGCACCGCGCCCTTCTCCACGGTCGTGGAGCCGTCGTAGTACTGGGCGGCCGCGAAGGTGACGTCGTTCCCCTCGGTGCCGGCGATGACGACGTCCCCGGCGCCGGGCGCGGCTAGCGTGTCGTGGTACACACCGCCGCCGATCGGCGCGCCCAGCGTCACCGGCCCGTCGTAGTCGAACGTCAGCCGGGACCGCCGCCCGCTCCGCTCGTGCAGGTTGATGTAGACGGTGTCCTTCGTTCCCGGCATGAAGATCCGGTGCGTGGTGCCGTCACCCCACCGCACGTCCGCCCCCTCGATGTTGGTGCCGCGCTTGTTCGACTGATGAGGGAGCGCACGCCAGTTGAGGCCGGGGTCGCTGAGCGACGGATGCGTGTCGCCGCCCTGGTCGCTGTAGCTGTACTGGCCGGTGAGGACGACCTTGCTGCCGGGCCGGGTGTGGACGTTGACGTCGCTGCCGTACGCGCGCTGGTAGAAGTCCTGGCGCAGGGTGATCGTCTGGTACAGCGGGGTGTCGATGATCCAGGAGCCCTGGTTGAGGATCGCGCGGGCGGCCGGCAGCGACACGGGGTATTCGGGGCGGCCGACGGCCATGCCCGTGCCGTTGTCGACGACCCCGGAGAAGGGGTGCGTGCCCGCCAGGTCGAGGGTGCCCCAGGTGTTGCGGGGCTGGGTGACGAGGCCGGAGCCGCTGATCGTGCCGATGTTGAAGGTGCGGGTCAGCGACAGACGGAGCGTGCCGTCGACGCGCACGTTGAGCTGGTTGAGCCGGAAGCCCGGGGTGTCGTAAGGGAAGTGGCCGATGAGACCGGTGCCGCCGCCGGTGCCGTACTGCAGCGTCGTCCCGCGTTCGACCGTGATGGCGGGCGGGTCGGGGTGGGTGACCGTCGTGTAGGGGTGGTTGCCGCCCTGGGTGCGCACCACCTGCCGCTGCCGCGCCTTCGGCAGGGTGAAGTCGCTGTCCCGGGTGAGGACCAGCGTCCCGCCGCCGCGCACGGTGAGCGTTCCCTCGCCCCGGAAGACACCGTGGTACGCCGTCGTCCCGGACGGCACGGTGACGACCGTGTCCCCGGTGAGCGTGACGTCCCGGCCGGCCAGTACGTCGGCGGTGACGTCCCGGGCGCCGGCGGCCACGGCCGGGGGAGTGGTTGTCAGGAGGGCGGCGACGGCCGCGAGGGCGCCGGCGGCCGCTGCTGAGGTGTGGAGAGAACTGCGCACGGCTCGGAGACGCTGCGGGGCCGTCGCCGATAACAGAAATTCGCAGCCGCGCCGGAATCCGCCGGGGCCCGCCGGAATCCTCCAGAAAAGGTTTTCTATCAAGTCTCGCGCGACCCGTTGACCTGCTCGTAACACACCCTTACCTTTTCGGCGTTCGTCATTCCACATGTTGTTCGCAGTGACGAACGCCCCTTCTGCACCCGCGACGGCGCATCCGTGGACCCTGCCACCGGCGGATCGACGGCGAACCGCCGGACGACCCCGACCGCCCCACCCGGATCCAGGCCCTGGGCCGGGGACCGGACGGCACCCCCGACTTCGGCGCGCCCGTCGCCGAGACCTGAAGGAGAGTGCGTAGATGAGACGTGCGTACGCCACCCTGCTCGCCCTCTGTCTGGCGTTGCTCGGTGCCCTCGCCACCGCCGGGCCCGCCCGGGCGGCGGCCCTGACCGTCCCCAACGGAGTCCAGTTCACCGACACCTCCGGAGACGTCGTGCACGCGCACGGCGGCGGTGTCATCAAGGTCGGCGGCTACTACTACTGGTTCGGCGAGGACCGCAACCCGGACAACACCTTCCGGTACGTGGACGCCTACCGCTCCACCGACCTGAAGAACTGGGAGTTCAGGAACCATGTCCTGACCCAGTCCAGCGCCTCCGAGCTCGGCACCGCCTACATCGAGCGGCCCAAGGTCGTCTACAACGCCTCCACCGGCAAGTTCGTGATGTGGATGCACAAGGAGAACGGCACCGACTACAGCGAGGCCCGCGCGGCCGTCGCCGTCTCCGACACCGTCGACGGCAGCTACACCTACCACGGCAGCTTCCGCCCCCTCGGCGCGTACATGTCCCGCGACATCACCACGTTCGTCGACACCGACGGAACCGGTTACATGGTCTCCGCCGCCAACGAGAACTACGACCTGCACATCTACCGGCTCACCGCCGACTACACGGCCGTCGACAGCCTGGTCGCCAACCCCTGGGCGGGTGGCCACCGCGAGGCCCCGGCCCTGTTCAAGCGGGGCGGCGTCTACTTCATGCTGACCTCGGGCGCGACCGGCTGGAACCCCAACCAGCAGCAGTACGCCACCGCGACCAGCCTGTCCGGCCCCTGGTCGTCGATGACGAACGTCGGCGACTCGACCGCCTACGGTTCGCAGACCGCGTACGTCCTCCCGGTCCAGGGCACCTCGGGCACCTCGTACCTGTACATGGGCGACCGCTGGGGCAACTCCTTCGGCGGCACGGTCAACGACTCCCGCTATGTGTGGCTGCCGCTGACCTTCCCGACCTCGACCTCCCTGTCCCTGTCCTGGTCCCCGGAGGTCACCGTCGACACGGCCGCCGGGACGGTGACCGGTACCAGTGCCACGTACAACACGCTGGTCGCCCGGCACAGCTCCAAGTGCGCCGACGTGACCAGCCAGTCGCTGTGGCAGGGGGCCCAGATCAAGCAGTACACCTGCAACGGCGGCAACAACCAGAAGTACTGGTTCAAGTCGGTGGGAAGCGGTTACTACCAGCTGGTCGTCCGCAACAGCTCCCTGTGCGTGCGGGAGAACGCGAGCACCGTCACCCAGGAGAACTGCGACGCCTCGGCCACCACCCAGCAGTGGTCCCTCACCACCAGCGGCGGCTATGTGACCGTCAAGTCCCGCGCCGGCGGCAAGTGCCTGGACGTGAGCGGCGCGTCCACCGCCAACTCGGCCGCGATCATCACGTACACGTGCAACGGCGGCACGAACCAGCAGTGGACGCAGGGAACATGAGGTGATGTCAGGCGAGCAGGTCGATCGCGTCGATCGACGTGCCCGCACTGAGGAAGGACGTCGTCCCCGAGCCGCTCGCCACGTAGATCTTCAGCTGGTTGTAGGCGCTGGTGTCCGTCAGCCAGGCGGACGCCGGCACGCTGTAGGTGAACGTGTGGTTGTTGCCCCGGTAGGAGCCCACGGTCAGCGACCGGGTGCTCGGCTGGGTGGGCGGGGAGGGGACGGCCGACGTCCAGGTGTCGTTGACGACGATCTGCGGACGGCCGTTGGCGTAGGCCGTCGTCACGCCGATGCGCAGGGTGTGCGCGGCGGCGGCCTGGGCGGCGGTCAGCCGGAAGTAGACGATGATCCCGCTGTTGACGTCCTTCCACAGATAGCAGGGGAAGGACGACGTCTCGCTGCCGCTGCCGATCACCACGTTGCCGGTCCAGGACGCGGCCCGCACGTCGGACGGATGCGCGTACGTCATCAGGTCGGCGTTCTTGAAACCGCCGGGCGTGCCGTTCCAGTCGCCGATCCGCCAGATCGCGCTCGCGTTGCTCGGGTCGTTCGAGGACGGGACGGCGATCGTGTTCAGGGTGGTCGTACCGCCGGCGGACACGGTCACCTGTGTACTGTATACAGCCAACTCGCCCTTGTAGACGGTCAGCGTGTACGTCCCCGGCAGCACCCCGCCGACGGAGAAGTAGCCGTCCGAGGCCCGCGCCGGCCCCCAGTACTGAGCGGCCGAATTGGCGAGCCCGACCGTGTAGGCGTACGCCGTGTTCCGCCCCGTGATACCGACGCCCGCGACCCGCCCCCGGCCGCCCGCTCCGACGTACCCGGCGATGCCGAGGGAGTCCGCCCAGGACGTGGTCAGCGTCCCGGGGAAGAGCGACGAGGAGGGCGCGCCGCCGTCCGTGAGGGCGATGACGTAGGGGCCCTGGAGACCGAAGCGCTGGGCCTCGGTCTGGTTCTCGCCGTAGTACAGGATCTCGTACAGACCGCCGCCGTCGGCGCTCTGGTGGCGCAGCAGGGAGCGGTAGAACGGGCCGCCGGAGGCCTTCTCGTGGTTGCTGCGCACGATCCACAGTCCGACGGATCCCGTCGTCCAGCCGATGTAGTCGTAGTCCATCACCCGCAGCTTCGCGTAGTGCTTGGAGCGGGTCTGGCCGTCGGACTTCGCGAACACGTCCGAGGCCTCGATGGTGGAGGACGTGTAGGTGTAGGAGTCGGGCTCGTCGTTGAGGAACAGGCCCTTCTTCACGCGCACGATGTAGCGGGTCGCCGAGACCGACGTGTCGGCCTTGTTGGTCCACAGGTAGATGTTGTTCTCGCCGCTGCGGGCCGCGTAGTAGTGCTTGAGCGTGCCGTACGTGACCGAGACCAGGATCGTCGAACCGGACTGACCGATCGTCACCGTCGAGGTGCCCAGGCCGGATTCGATGTGCGAGTTCTTGCCGTCGTAGCCCTGGTACTCGGTGCCCTTGTAGACCAGCGAGGTCAGGTCGCCGTTGGTCTTGCTGACCTTGAAGACCAGGCTCGCGCCGGTGTCGACGACGTAGTGGGAGCCGTCGTCGCTCCAGCCGAAGCCCGCGGCGGACGCGGGGGCGGCGAGCGGGCCGGCGAGGGCGGTCGAACCGGCGGCGGCCGCGGTGCCGAGGACGAAGGTGCGGCGTCGGACCGGGTGGCGGTCGGATCCGGACATGGGGGTGCCTCCTTCGGGAGGTGTGGGGTGTGCGGGTGTGGGAGAGAGTGACAGTTGAATCGATTTCGCGAAAGGGCTTTCGCTGCTTGGAGGTTGGTGACCTCGTGAAATCGGTCCAGGGTCTAGAAAGCGCTTGCCGGAGGCGGTACGGTCCAGCCGCCAGGACTGCAGCCGTGACGGAGGAGCCGCAAGTGAGACGTTTCACCATCGCCGCGTCGGCGACGCTGACCCTGACCGCCGTGCTCACCGCCGTCCCCGCCACCGCCCGGGCGTACGAGCGCCCCGCACCGCTCGGCATCGACCACTGCACCGCCACCGCCTGCCACTTCGACGTCCCGCCCGGCACGTACGACGTCAGGGTCCTGCTCGGCGGTGACGCCGGCTCGAGCACGAGCGTCAGCGGCGAGACCCGGCGCGCGCTGCTGCCCGAGACCACCGCCGCGGCCGGCGAACGCGTCGCCCGCAGCTTCACCGTCGACGTCCGTACGCCCGAGGGCGAACCGACCGGCGCGGAGGGAACTCCCGGCCTGGACCTGGTACTCGGCGGCTCGGCGCCCGCCCTCGCCGGCATCCGGGTCACCCCCGCCCGGCACGCCCGCCAGATCTTCCTCGTCGGCGACTCCACCGTCTGCGACCAGCCCGGCGATCCCTACACCGGCTGGGGCCAGGAACTCCCGCAGTACCTGCGCAAGGGCGTGTCGGTCGCCAACTACGCGGACTCCGGCGAGAGTACGGTCACCTACCTGCAGAACCCGCAGCTGTGGGCCACCGTCCAGCCGCGGATCCGCCCGGGCGACCTGGTCCTGATCCAGCTCGCGCACAACGACAAGACGACCGACGAGGTGACGTACCGCACGAATCTGGAGACACTGGTGGCGGGAGTGCGCGACAAGGGCGGCGAACCGGTCCTCGTCACGCCCATCGTGCGCCGCTGGTTCAACTCCGACGGCACGCTGAACAACGGAACCGCCCTGCTGGTCAACGGACTCGGCGTCGACCACCCGGCGGTGATCCGCTCGGTCGCCGCCGCGCGGGACGTACCGCTGATCGACCTGACGGCCAGGACGAAGGCACTGGTGGAGTCCCTGGGCGTGGAGGGCTCCAAGGCGCTCTACCTCTACAACGAGAAACGCGACAACACCCACACCTCCGTGCACGGAGCCACGGTCTACGCGGGCCTGGTCCGCGACGAGCTCGTCGCCCAGCACCTGGTGCCGAGGGGCACCGTGCGGGTGGGATGAACCCCTGGGGGCGCCCCGACCGGAACCGGGACGCCCCCAGGTCCCGCCCCTGACGAGAGCCGGGGTCTTCCCGGCCCCGACCCGTACGGGGCCGAGGCCGCCGGCACCCGTACCGGCCGCGTGCCGAGAGAGAACCCGCCGATGCACCTGCCCCCGCCCGACCCCGCCCTCAGCCCCCGCACCGGCTACACCCGCGCCCACTGGGAGGCGGCCGCCGACGCCCTGCTGGCCGCGGTGGAGCCGTACGCCACCGAGGACCGCGCCCTCTACCACTTCCCCGGCGACCGGGAGAGCTGGTCGGGCCGTCTCTCCGACGGGCTGGAGGGATACGCCCGCACCCTGCTCCTCGCCGCCTTCCGCCGGGACGAGACGGCACTTCAGCGGTACGCGGACGGACTCGCGGCCGGCGTCTTCGGGGTGTGGCCCCGTATCGAGGACCGGAGCCAGCCGCTCGTCGAGGCCGCGTCGATCGCCCTCGCGCTGCGGCTGACCCGGCCCCTCCTCTGGGACCGTCTCGACGACTCCGTACGGCACCGCGCGGCCGCCTGGCTCGGCGACGCGCTGACCGCCGAACCCTGGCCGTGCAACTGGGAGTTGTTCCCCGTCACGGTCGGCGGCTTCCTCCAGGAGATCGGCTACCGGCCCGAGGCGGCCGGCAGGGCGATCGACCGGGGGCTGGAGCGGATCGAGAACTGGTACGTCGGCGGCGGCTGGTACACGGACGGCGACGGCCGGAAATACGACTACTACAACGGCTGGGCCATGCACCTGTATCCGGTGCTGCACGCCCATCTCGCCGGCGACAGCCGACTGATGACCGCGTACGGCAGCCGCCTCCGGGCCCACCTCGCCGACTACGCACGCCTGTTCGGCGGCGACGGCGCCCCCCTGCACCAGGGCCGCTCGCTCACCTACCGCTTCGCCACGGCCGCGCCCCTGTGGCTGGGCGCCCTCACCGGCCACACCCCGCTGCCGCCCGGCGAGACGCGCAGACTGGCCTCGGGCGCGCTGAAGTACTTCCTGGAGCGGCACGCCGTCGACCAGCGTGGCCTGCTCACCCTCGGCTGGCACGGCCCCGACCCCGCCGTCCTCCAGGGCTACTCGGGTCCCGCCTCCCCCTACTGGGCGAGCAAGGGTTTCCTCGGTCTGCTGCTGCCCCCGGAGCACGAGGTGTGGACGGCACCGGAGGAGCCGGGCCCGGCGGAGCGGGAGGACGCGGTGACACCGGTCGCCGCGCCCAACTGGCTCCTGCAGTCGACCCGGGCCGACGGGCTGGTGCGGCTGCACAACCACGGCAGCGAGGACGTCCGCTACGACCCGTACTACACCCGGCTGGCGTACTCGACGGCGACGGCCCCCTCCCCGTCGGCCTCCCTGGCGTCGTCCTCCTCCGCGGCGTACGACAACAGTGTGACCGTCGGGGGCGACCCGAGTCGTACGGGTATCGAGCCGCTGGGCGCGGGGGACGGCTGGGCGGCGTCCCGGCACACCGTGGGCGGCGCCGGGGTACGGGTCACCAGCGTCCTGCTGGCGCGGGGCGCCACGGAGGTGCGGGCCCATCTGGTGACGGGGGCGGAGCCCGGGACCCCGGTGCGGGTGACGGGGTGGGCGGCCCCGGAGGGGGTACGCGCGGAGCTCGTCCCGGTCTCCGGTCTGGACGGCTTCCCCGGCTCACCCGGTTCCTCCGGCTCCCCCGCATCCCTCACGGGTACTACGGGGGAGGGGGCCACCCTGTTCGTCGCGCTCGCCCGGCTCACCGCCGAGCCGAGACCGGTCCCGCTGGAGGACACGGTCTCCGTCCGGGTGGAGGGACCGGACGGGATCCGCGTGCGCTGGAGCGGGGGGACCGAGGTCCGGGTGAGCCTCTCCGGGGACGCCGTACGGGTCGGGCCGCCCGCCGCCGGGGCGGACGGCTGACCGGCCCCGTACGTTCCCCGGCGGCCCCGGGCTTCACCACGGCGCCGGACGCCGGGGTTTCACACGCGCCGGCCGCCTGGGGCGTCACGGCTCGAGGCGGGCGATCCGCAGGGTCGTCGTGGTCGGCGAGGCCCCGGTGAGCGCCTTGGTGTACGTCGGGGTCACGGGGGCGTACGCCCAGGTCAGGGTGCCGTCCCTGAGGACCGCGAGATCGCCCGTGATGCGGGTGCTCACCACCTTGTCCGCGCTCCGGAACGTGCCGTTCCAGTCGATGAGACGCAGATGGGTGCCGGTGAACGTGCCGGTGCAGGTGCCCTCGGCGCACTTGGCGTTCTTCAGGGACTCCCAGGACAGCAGGAGCCGGTCCTTGCCGTACGGGGCGAGGTGGACGTCGACGTTCTCGGTACCGGCCGCATGGGTCAGACGGACCGCCTTGCCGGGGCCGGAGGCACGGTTCTTCATGAAGGCGACGGCGACCTGATGGGTGCTGGTCTTCGGCTCGACGGTCCAGCCGCGGCCGCTGGAGTCGTCCGGGTTCTTCTTCGCGGAGGCGGCCCCGCGCGAGGCGAACGCGGTGGCGTAGCGACCGGTGGAGGACTTCACGAGGTCACCCGTGCGGCCGGGGAAGGTGCCGCCGCAGTACCCCGCCCAGCACTGCTCGCGCTGCACGACCGGGGCGGTGTCCGGGGCGCCGATCCCCGTGGTGACGAACAGGCCCGAGCGCCAGTCGTCGAAGCAGAGGGAGGTGAAGGCGCCGGAGGTCTCGGCGTGCAGCGCGATGCCCTCGTTGTGGCTGCATCCCCAGCTCCAGCCGCCGCTGAGCTTCGTCCCCTTGGCACTGAGGTACGTCAGCTTGTCGCCGTAGTGCCCGTCGGCGAAGCCGCCCGCGCCGTGCACGACGAAGTAGGCGCCGTACTTGGTGCCGTTCCAGGTGAGCTGGCCGTCGAGCAGCGGAGCCGTGTCGTGCGAGGCGGTGCCGGTGAGTTTCGTGCGGAAGGTCTGTCTGCCGTCGGTGTAGCGGACGATCGCCGCCGCCGTCTCCTTCCACTTGTTGGTGTCCAGGACGCGGGTGAGCAGCGCGAACCCGTCGTTGTGCGCGACCAGGCCGCCGACCTCCCGGGCGCCCTTGACCACCGTGTCCGCGCCCGAGCGCTTCCCGGCGGCGGTCAGCGGGGTGACATGGACGCCGTCCGCGGCGGGCCAGGCCACCCGCAGCGTGCCGTCGGGTGCCACCGCGGTCGTGGTCCGCGTCCACTCGCGCGTGTTGTTGTAACCGGCTGAGAGATAGGGGAACTTGGCGTCGAGGGCCACGGCGGTGGTGGTGGGGGTGAGGTTCGGCGCGGCGGTGGTCGTCGCGGCCCCGGCGGTGGCGTACCACGCGCCGGCGAGCACCCCGGCGGCGGCGAGGGCGCCGATCGCGGGCTTGCGGGCCGCGCGGATGCGGCGGTGGCGCGTGGTGCGTCGTGCAGATGTCATGGCCTGTGGTCGCCGCCGGGACGGAGAAGGGTTGCCGTGCCGGGAGGGATGTCCGGGACGGGTGAACAGAGCGTGCCGGGGCGGGAATTCGGCGTTGCCGCGCGTGAAGGGCGTGCAGAACAATCCCGGCATGACTTCTGCCATCCGCCATGTGACGGTCGACTGCTCCGACGCCTACGCCCTCGGCAGCTTCTGGTCCGAGGTGCTCGGCCGGCCCCTGCACGAGGACGACAAGCCCGGTGACGAGGAGGCGCTGATCGAGGGGGCGGGCCTGCTCTTCGTCACCGTCCCGGAGCCCAAGACCGTCAAGAACCGCGTCCACTTCGACCTCCAGCCGCAGGGCCGGACCCGGGACGAGGAGGTGGAGCGCCTGCTCGCCCTCGGCGCCACGCTGGTCGACGACCGGCGCAGGCCCGACGGCACCGGCTGGGTCGTCCTAGCGGACCCGGAGGGCAACGAGTTCTGCGTGGAGCGCGGCGAGGCGGAGCGGACGGCCACCGCGTCCGGCTGAGCGGCGGGCGGCGCGGTGCCGGCGACGGTTCGGCCGGCGCCGCAGCGCCGGGCGTCCAGCGTGCGCGTATGAACACGCGGACGAACGCGTCCAGCGGGCGCGGACAGCGGTCGGCACAAGGAGGTCAGTCCCCCGGGACGTCCTCGCGGGGCCAGTGGGTCAGGGCCGTGTGCAGCGCGTCGATCGCCTTCTCCCACGACCGCTGTACGTCCCGGGGCGCGCCGAACGACCCGCCGGCCTCCAGGGCGCAGTACCCGTGGAAGGTGCTGCGCAGCAGGCGGACGGCGTCGGTGAGGTCGGGCTCGGCGAGGCCGTAGGCGCGCAGCATGCCGTAGGTGATCTCGGCGGTGCGGCGCAGGGCGGCGGGCTCCGGCTCGGCGAGGAGGTCCCGGTCGATGCGGATCTGCCCGGCCGCGTACCGTCCCGGGTGCTGGAGGGCGTACTCCCGGTAGGCGCCGGCGAAGGCGGCGAGCGCGTCCTTGCCGGCCAGCCCGGCGACGGCCACGGCGATACGGTCGATCATCTCGCCGCCCACGAACAGCGCGAGCCGCGTCCGCAGATCGCCGAGGTTCCTGACGTGGGAGTACAGGCTCGCGTCCTTGACGCCGAAGCGCCGGGCCAGCGCCGAGATGGTGACGCCGTCGGCCCCGGCCTCGTCGGCCAGCTCGGCGGCGGCCGCGACGAGACGGTCGGTGGTGAGGCCGGCGCGGGGCATGCGGGACCGCCTTGGTGGACTCGGGCCTTGACAGATCAGGGAAATCCTAAGGGCAGCCGGGCCTTCACCAGGGTGTCACGTGCCGTCGGCGGCGGTTCGGCGGTGGGTGCGGCGCGGCTGCTCCCGGAGGCGGGGAGGGGAACGCGGGTGCTGGCCCGTGCCCCGCCGCCGCGGGACGTAGGGGTGCCGGTGACTCCGAGGGGGAGCGGTGGCGTACAGGGCGCGCAGCGGCCGGTCGCAGCGGACCGGCCTCGACGGCCGGCCGCAACCCCTGTGGCGGCAGCGGGACTTCGGGATCTTCTGGGCCGCGCAGACGCTCTCGTTCCTCGGCGACTCCTTCGCCCTGATCGCCCTGCCGCTGCTCGTCCTTCAGGCCACCGGCTCGCTCGCCCGCATGGGCCTGCTGACGGCGGTCGGCGGTGCCGCCTCGGTCGTGGCGGCGGTGTTCGCGGGGGCGCTGGTGGACCGGGTCGACCGGCGTCGGCTCCTCGTCGTCTGCGACCTGGTCCGGATGGTGCTCTACGGGCTGGTCCCGGTGGTGTGGCTGTTCGGGCCGCGCGTCTGGCTGCTGTACGCGGTCCTCCCGCTGTGCGAGGCCGTGGGCATGCTGTTCGCGGTCGGCTACGTCACCGTCGTCCGCGGCCTGGTCGGCACCGGCCGGCTCACCGAGGCCAACGGGCGGCTCAACGCGACCGCCGCCGCGGCCGGCGTCCTCGGCCCGCTGTGCGCCGGACTGCTGGCCGCCCGGACCGGGCCGGCCGCCGCGGTCGGCGTGGACGCGGCCGGCTTCGGCGTCTCCGCCGCCTGCCTGTCCGTCGTACGGATCCGAAGGCGGCCACCGGACGAACAGGCCCCCGGGAAGGCGGCGTTGTGGCGGGATCTGCGGGCCGGGATGGCGTTCCTGTACGGCCATCCCGTGCTGCGTGCGCTGACCGCCCTGCTCTTCGTCTTCAGCTTCCTCACCCTCGGCCTCAACGACCTGGTCATCTACCACCTCAAGCACGATCTCGGCCAGGACGACGGCACGGTCGGCAGCGTGCTGGCGACCGGCGCGCTCGGCACCGTCGCCGGCTCCCTGCTCGTGGCCCGGGTGCGCCGCAGGCTCGGCTTCGGCCCGACCTGGACGGCCGCGGTCGCGGTGAGCGGCGCCGCCGTCGCGGGTCTGGGCTGGGCGCAGGACGTGCCGGTCGTGGGTGCCCTCGCCGCCGTCTTCCTGGCCTGTGTCGCCGTCGCCGGCACCTGCTCGATGTCCCTGCGCCAGGAGGTGACCCCCGAGCCGCTGCTCGGCCGCGTCACCTCCGCCTTCTGGACCCTCCACTACGCGGCGGCCCCGGTCGGCGCGGCCGTCCTGACCTGGACGGCGGAACACCATGGAACCGCCCCCGTGGCCCTGGCGGCGGGCGGCGCCTGCGTCCTGGTCGCGACGGTCGCCCTGCTGACCCCGGTCCGCGGGGCGGGACGAGGGTGACGGTCCCCCGGCCGTGGTCAGCCGTTCACGCCGGTGTAGCGCCCGAGGCTCCAGCGCCACAGCAGCCGTGACCCCAGGTACACCAGCGCGCCCAGCAGGGGGGAGGCCGCCGCCAGCCAGTAGGGGACGCCGGTGTCGTGGCCGTGGCCGGTGAGGACGGCGGCCGGCAGATAGGCGACGAACGCGAGCGGAAGGCCGTAGGTCAGCAGGCCGCCGACCGCGCGCGGGAGCACGTTCAGCGGGTAGCTGCCGAAGGTCCCGAGGAGTTCCTCCAGCCAGCGGCTCCAGTGGTCGGCGGCCGGGAAACGCAGGGAGGCGGCGGCCACCGCGGTGAAGAGCGCCGCCTCCAGCAGCATGCCGCCGACGACCGCCGCGACCAGGTACGCGATGCGGCCCGACGTCCAGTCCAGACGGCTGCGGCTGATCGCGCCCACCATCAGACCCGCCGCCACGGTCAGGTCGCCGATCGCGTTGGCGGGGAAGTAGGCGAGCTGGACCTGGCGGTGCACCGGCATGGGGCGCAGCAGATAGACGTCGATCCTCCCTTCCTGGATCTGCCGGCCGATGAAGTGCATCCGCCCCAGCAGCAGCACCATCAGACCGTGCGCGAGCATCCGCGTCGCCGGGATCAGCAGCACCTCCGAGCTGTCCCAGCCGCCCATCCCGGTGAACCGGGACAGCAGCACGGTCGCGAACACGATCACCGCCACCTGCCAGATCGCGCCGGCCACGATGTTCAGCAGGAACTCGGTGCGGTACTCCATCGAGGCACGGACGTTGAGCAGCGTGATGCGCCAGACGATGCGCACGGCCTTCACCGACACCTCAGCCTCCTTGTGAGATCACGCGCCGCGCGGCCTGCCGCCACACCCACCGGGTGAACAGCGCCAGCACGACGACCCAGGCGGCCTGCACGGCCAACTGGACTCCCGCGTCGGACAGCCGGATACGGCCGGTGTAGATCGACAGCGGCACGTTCAGCGTCGCCTGGAACGGCAGGAATCCGCTCAGCCCGACGAACCAGTCCGGGAAGAACCACAGGGGCGCGTACACCCCGGACAGCAGGTTCTGCGCGAAGATCAGGATCAGCATCGCGGAGTTGTTGCGGAGGGTGAAGAAGCACAACTGGTCCAGGACGAGCATCACGTAGTACAGGACCCACTGGCCGAGCAGCAGACTGAGCGCGAACACCCCTGCCACGGCCGCCGATTCGGGCGGCTCGATCACTCCGGCCACCAGACACACCGCGTATCCGGCCAGCGCCCACGCGAACCCGTACACCTGCTCGCCGAGGGCGCGCAGGGCGTAGTAGCGCCGGGGCGGCAGCGGGCGCAGGTACCAGTACACGATGGTGCCGTAGTGCATGTGCTGGATCACGGTGTCCCGGCCCGCGTACTGGTCCAACTCGCGCAGACGGGACGCGAGTACGGCCAGCACGGCGTAGGTGACCGCCTGTCCCTCGTCGAGTCCGGCGGAGGTGCTGGTGCGGGAGTACAGGCCGTGCCACAGGGACGCCACCAGCACCACCTGAACCGCCAGCCGGAGCAGCACGGCGGCCATCCGGGGCGGGGCGTGCAGCTCGCCCAGCGGAGTCACGCGGGCGGCGCGCCACGCGTGCACCATCGCCGTCACAGCGCCCCCGTGGAGACGTACGCGGCCCGCATCACGTCCTCGAGGTCCGCCTCGTCCAGCGCGACGTCGGTGACCTCGTACCGCTCGACGACCGCCTTCAGAGCCTGGTGCACGGTCGGCGCGGCGGACCCGTCCGGACCGAACACCACCCGCGCGCCCTCGTGCCGGACCACCGCGATCCCCGGCAGCGCCGCGACCTCGGAGTGCGCGTCGGCGAGCGTGACCCGCACCTGCCAGGTGGAGCCGAACGTGCGGCGGATCGCGTCGAGCGTGCCGTCCAGCACCAGGCGGCCGTGGTTGACCAGCACCACGCGCTCGGCGAGCCGCTCGACCTCCGTCATGTCGTGCGTGGTCAACAGGACCGTACGGCCCCGCTGTTCGACCTGGTACCGGAGGAACTCGCGGACCTGCTCCTTGACCACCACGTCCATTCCGATGGTCGGTTCGTCGAGGAAGACGACGGGCGGGTCGTGCAGCAGCGCGGCCGCCAGATCGCAGCGCACCCGCTGGCCGAGGGAGAGATGACGCACCCGGGTGTCCCAGAAGGAGGACAGGGCCAGCAGGTCGTCGAACTCCCGTAAGCGTGCGCCGTGTTCGGCTCGCGGGACTTCGTAGATGTCCCTGAGGATCGCGAACGACTCGCGCACCGGCAGGTCCCACCACAGCTGGGTGCGCTGCCCGAACACCGCGCCGATGTTACGGGCGTTGCGTTCCCGCTCGCGGTACGGCACGACGCCCGCGACACGCGCCTCGCCGGAGGTGGGGGTGAGGATGCCGGTCAGCATCTTGATGGTGGTCGACTTGCCGGCGCCGTTCGGGCCGAGCAGCGCGAGGAGTTCGCCCGCGGCCACGTCGAAGGTGATGTCACTGACCGCGTGCTTGGCCACCCGCTCGGGGTTGACCAGGGAGCGCAGGGCTCCGGAGAAGCCGGGTCGACGGACGGCGGTGTGGAAGGTGCGGGACAGACCGCGCACCTGGATGGTGCCGCTCACTCGTTTCAACCTCCAGTGAAATGCGGCCGGCCGGCGGGAGGGCCGGCACGGCCGCGGGAGAGGTCCTCACCGTGTCGGACTGTCGATCAACCGGTCAATCGATTAATCGACCCGGACACGGTCGGCCGACGGCCACCCGGTCAGCGGGTGGCCGTGAACACGAACGAGAACTCGGCGGGTGTCACGTCCAGGACGTACTGCGGCAGCGGGCCCGGGCCGCACGACTGCGAGCCCACACCGTGCTGACCGTGGTCGAGGTTGACCCACACCGTGTCGCCCGGCGTCAGATCGGTACGGTGCCGGGCGGCGTCCAGCTGCTCGCTCGTCCAGCGCCGGGCGGTGAACCAGAACTCCGGGGCGCCCTCGACGCGCAGTCCGCCGAGCTCCGCCCACCGGACGTCGGCCCGGGCGCCGTTCTCCTGCGGACGGACGTACGGAGTCTGCATACGATCCACCGTCGACCGCCAACGGCCGACCGCCGACGCCGTCCTGCTGTCCGGATACGCCTCGCCGGGACCGCCGCCGAACCAGGTCACCGCGTCGGCCTCGGACAGGCCGAAGCGCACGCCGAGCCGGGGGAGCGGAACCGTCCAGTCGCCCTCCGGAGTGACGGACACGGTCAGCTGTATCCGGTCTCCGTCCGACGTCCACCGGTACACCGTCGACAGTCCCACCTCCCAGGCGGCCGGCGCCACCCGGGTCCGCACCGTCAGCGCGTCGTCCGCGAGCTCCACCGCGTCGAGGCGGTGGCGCATACGGTGCAGGCCCAGCTTGCGCCAGAGCACGCCGTGCCGGACGTCCGACTGCCAGGGCGCGCCGTCGTCGTTGTCGGTGGTCGCCCGCCACACGTCCAGGCGCAGGCCGCTCACCTCCACCGGGCCGATGCCGCGCAGCGCGCCCGTACGCGCGTCGAAGGCGGCCGGGCCGAGGGTGATGAGGCGCCCGTCGGCCACCGGGCCGCTCGTGGCGGCGACGGACGGCACGGCCCGGGCCGTGCCGGGCACCTGGCCCCACGCCACCACATGGCCGGCCGGTGCCCACGCCGTGTCCTCGGCGAGCACGGCCCGCACCGTCCAGTACGTCTCCGCAGCCCCCGGCACGTCCGCCGGGGGCCGCGGCAGCTTCACGTCCGCCGACCGGCCCGCCCCGAGCGCGGGCACCGGCAGGACACCCGAGCCGACCGTCTCGCCGTCGGCCTCGAACGCCCAGGTGAAGGTCAGCGCCGACAGATCGGCGAAGTCCTGCTTGTTGGTGACGCGCACGGTGCCGTCGCCCGCGCCCTCCAGGGCGACCGGCTCGATCACCTTCGTGAACTCGACCAGGCCGGGGGAGGGGGTGCGGTCGGGGAGGAGCAGGCCGTCGCAGACGAAGTTCCCGTCGTGCAGTTCCTCTCCGAAGTCGCCGCCGTAGGCGTAGCCGAGCTCGGGGTGCCGGATGCCGTGGTCGATCCACTCCCAGACGAAGCCGCCCTGGACCCGCTCGTGCGCCTCGAAGATCCGCTGGTAGTCGGCGAGTCCGCCCGGCCCGTTGCCCATGGCGTGGGCGTACTCGCAGAGGATGAACGGGAGCCCGCGCCGCTTGAGGGTGCCGCCGTCCAGGCGGCGGCCGATGCGCTCGACCTCCTCGTGGAAGGCGTACATGCGCGAGTACATGTCGGTGTCGCGGCAGTCGGCGTCGCCCTCGTAGTGCACCAGGCGCGAGCTGTCGCGGGCGTGGATCCACTCGGCCATCGCGGTCAGACCGCGCCCGGTGCCGGCCTCGTTGCCGAGCGACCAGATCACCACCGACGGGTGGTTCTTGTCCCGCTCGACCATACGGGCGGCGCGGTCCAGGAGGGCGGGGGTCCAGCGGTCGTCGTCGACGGGGTTGTCCCGCCAGTCCTGTTCGACGAATCCGTGGGTCTCCAGGTCGCACTCGTCGATCACCCACAGCCCGTACTCGTCGCACAGGTCGAGGAAGGCGGGGTGGGGCGGGTAGTGGGAGGTGCGGACGGCGTTGATGTGGTGCCGCTTCATCAGCAGCACGTCCTGGCGCATCGTCTCCCGGTCCAGGGCGCGGCCCCGTTCCGGGTGCCACTCGTGCCGGTTGACGCCCTTGAAGAGGACCGGCCTGCCGTTGACCTTGATCAGGCCGTCGGCGAGCTCCACGGTCCGGAAGCCGATCCGCAGCGGCACCCGCTCGCCCCCGGTGGCGAGGACGCCGTCGTAGAGCCGCGGGGTCTCCGCCGTCCACGGCAGCACGGGGACGGTGACCGTCTCGCCGGTCTCGACATCGATGTCCAGGGCGGGCACGGTCACCCGCCCGTCGACGTCGGAGTCGACGCGCAGGGTGCCCTCGCCCGTGACATGGTCGTAGGAGGCGTGCACGAAGAAGTCGAGCACGCTGCCCGCCGGCCGGTGCAGCAGCGTCACGTCACGGAAGATGCCCGGGAGCCACCACTGGTCCTGGTCCTCCAGGTAGGAGCCCGCGGACCACTGGTGCACCCGGACCGCCAGGACGTTGCCCGACGGCTTCAGCAGATGTCCGACCGCGAACTCGTGCGCCAGCCGGGAGCCCTTGAACTCGCCGAGGTCGGTGCCGTTCAGCCATACCCGGGCGCAGGACTCGACGCCGTCGAAGCGCAGGACGGCGCCGCCTTCCGACCGGCCGGGCCAGTCCGCCGGCAGGTCGAAGACCCGCAGATGGTCACCGGTCGGGTTCTCGGTCGGCACCCGCGGCGGGTCGACCGGGAAGGGGTAGAGATGGTTGGTGTAGATCGGTGATCCGAAGGCGCCGTCGCCCTGGAGGACCCAGTGGCCGGGCACCGTGACCTCGGCCCAGTTCCCGCACTCGTCGCCGCCTTCGGCGAAGGAGTCGTCCTCGGCGTCCGCCGTCGGTGACAGGCGGAAGCGCCAACTTCCGTTCAGAGAGAGTGACTTCGCGTCGGAGGAGGCGTACCAGGCGCGGGGCGCAAGCGCCCCGCTGCCCGGTGAGACGTCCTCGACGTAGTCGACGGCCGTGGTCCTGCTGGTGGTGCGGAAGGACATCTGTCTCCTAGGTCAGCCCTTGATGCCGGTCTGCGCGATCCCCTGCACCAGCCAGCGCTGGAGGAAGAGGAACACCAACAACAGGGGCAGGATGGAAATCGCCGTGGCCATGAAGATCAGGTGGTAGTTGACGGTCTGGTTGGTCATGTACGACGACAGCGCGACCTGGACCGTCCAGGCGCTGGGGTCCTGGCCGATGACCAGCGGCCACAGGAAGGAGTTCCAGCCGTTGATGAACGTGATCGTGGCCATGGCCGCGAAGAAGTTCAGCGAGTTGGGGACGACCACGCGCCAGTACGCGCCCCAGTAGCCGAGTCCGTCCACCCGCGCCGCCTCCTCGAGCTCCTTCGGGAAGCCCAGGAAGTACTGCCGGAAGAGGAAGCAGGTGAAACCACTGAACAGGCCCGGGATGATGAGACCCCGGTAGCTGTCCACCCAGCCGAGGGACGACACCAGCACGAAGCTGGGGACGAAGGTGACGGCGGTGGGAACCATCAGGGTGAACAGGACGGCGTAGAAGACCTTGTTGGCGTGCCGGTAGGGGATGCGCGCCAGGCCGTAGCCGGCGAGAGAGCACACGAACAGGATGCCGGTGGTGTGCAGGATGCCCACGATCAGCGAGTTCACCATCGACTGGCTGAAGTCGACCGTGGTGTCCTCGAACGGCTCGGTGATGTTGCCCCACTGGATGTCCGTGGGGAAGAACTTCCAGTTCTCGCCGGTGATCTCGGGATCGGTGGACAGGGAGTTGCGGATCAGCAGGTAGAACGGGATCAGGAAGAACAGCGCGGCGACGCCGGTGGCGACGTACAGGCCGGCGGAGCCCATGACCGAGCTGCCGCGCCGCCTGCGGTGCGGCTGGGGGGCCGGGGGCATCGCGTCCTTCACCTCGGGTGCGATCGTGCTCACTTGGACTCCTCACCCCGTCCGAAGCCCATGATCCTGCCCTGGAGGAGGGTCACGACGCAGATCAGCAGGGTCAGGATCACGGCACCGGAGCTGCCCCGGCCGTAGTCCTGCTCCTGGCCGAGGGCTACGTAGTACAGCTCGACGAGGGGCGGCCGGCCCCAGGTGGTGCGCGCCAGCAGGTTGAAGAACTCGTCGAAGGCCTGGTAGGCGGCGACGAGCAGCAGCAGGATCACGGCCGTGGAGGTCGCGCGCAGTTGCGGCAGCGTGATGTACCGGAAGGTCTGCCAGCCCGGCCGGGCGCCGTCGATGGCGGCGGCCTCGTACAGCTCGCTCGGGATGTTCTGCAGAGCGGCCAGGAAGAGGATCATGTAGAAGCCGGACTGCAGCCACAGCCGGGCGGTGACGATGACCAGCCAGTACCAGGGCGGGTCGGGGTTGGCGAGCCAGGCGATGTTCTCGACGCCGAACCAGCCGAGCACCGTGTTCGCCAGGCCGAAGCGGACGCCGTTGAAGATGGACATCTTCCAGATCAACGAGGCGGCGACATAGGAGCACGCGGTCGGGAGGAAGAACACCGACCGGAAGAACGCCCGCATGAAGCGCAGCCGGTTCACCAGGAGCGCCAGGCCCAGCGACAGCGCCCACGTGGTGGGCACGATGATCGCGGCGAAGACGGTGAAGGTGACGAGCGACCCCATGAAGTCGTCGTTGCCCAGCATCTCGCGGTAGTTGGCGAAGCCGACGAACTCGCTCGGTGTGACGGTGAACCGGGCTTCGAAGAAGCTGAGGTAGATGCTCCAGCCGATGGGGACGTAGACGAAGATCAGCAACCCGACCAGGAACGGGCTGGTGAAGAGCCAGAAGTTGAAGGTGCGGTTGCCCCGCAGCCCCCGCCGCGGCCGGGCCTTGGAGACCTTGGCCGGGGCGGGGCGCGCGAGGTCGCGCTTGGCGATGGCAGACATGACGCGATCCGTCCGGCGGCCTATCCGAAGAGCTTCTTCAGTTCGGCGTCGACCTTCTTGTCGCACTGGTCGAGCGCGGCCTCCGGATCGCCGTCCTTGCGGACGCAGTTGGCGAAGACGTCCTCCGTGGCCGTGATCATCGCCTGCGTCCAGCCGATCTTGTCGAAGTGCCCGAACTCGTTGAACAGCTTCACGCCCTCGGCCGGCAGGCCCGACTTCAGCTTGTCCGCGCCGGCGGCGATGGAGGTGCGCGGCGGGATGTGGAAGCCGTAGGAGAGGGCCCAGTCCTCCTGGTACTCCTTCTGGTCGATCCACAGCCACTTGACGTACTCCTTGGCCGCGTCGACGTTCTTGCCCTTGGCGTTGACGAACATCGACCAGCCGCCGTTGTAGACGGCCGGCTTGCCCGCGGAGCCGACCTTCGGGAAGGGCATGATGCCGAGGTCGTCACCGAGCGCCTTCTGGAACTGCGGCATCGCCCACATCCCGCACCACTGGATGGCGCACAGGCCCTGGTTGAGCGCGGACGGGTCCCAGAAGTCGGCCGGCGCGTCCAGCAGCAGGTCGCCGCTGGTGAATATCTTGCGCATCGCCTTCAGGCCCTCGACGACGCCGTCCGTGTGGTACGCGATCTGATTCTTGTCGTCGAGGGTGTCGGCACCGGCCCCGTAGATCAGGGGCTGGATGACGGCGTGCAGGTCGTTGCCGAGGAACAGGCCCTTCACCTTGCTGGTGGTGAGCTTGGCGGCGGCCTCCATCAGCTCGTCCAGAGTGGTCGGCGGCTCGACGCCCGCCTTCTCCAGCATCGACTTGCGGTAGAAGAAGAACTGCGGGTCGTCGATCATACGGATGCCGTACGTCTTCCCGTCCACCGTGTGCGAGGCGATGTCGGCCTGGTTGAAGTCGTCCTTGACCGGCTCGATGAGGTCGGTCAGGTCGGCCACCTGGCCGCTCTCGATGAGCTGGTACTGCGGGTGGAACTCGAACAGGTCGGGCGCCTGGTCGGTGAGCAGAGCCGCGAAGAGCTTGCTCTCGAAGTTCGAGCCCGTGATCCACTGCGTGGTCACGTTCGCGTCCTTGTAGGCCTTCGCGTACCGCTTGATCGCCTGCTCGGTGCCCGCCTCGCCGTACGCGTGGAAGTACTGCACCAGTCCCTTGCCCGAACCGCTCCCCCCTCTGCCGTTGTTGCTGCCGCAGGCGGCCAGCGTGCCGGCCGCGGCCATGCCCGCGGCGGCCCGGAAGAGAGAACGGCGGGACCAGTTGTTGCTCATTGCCGACATGCTGACGTCCTTGTCTCGAAGTGCGGCTACGGCTCCGTGCACCGGCGCCAGGTGGCTCGATTCCTGTCGCGGAGCGGGACGTTAACCTTCGGCTAAGGCTTCGGCAAGGGGTTGGACGAAGCCTGTTCGAAGCGTTGTGATCGGTTCGGGATCGCGAACCGACCAGGCTGCGAGGAGGGGTGTAGAGCGCCGCAGGTGTGGGTAACGCGGGCGCGGGAACGGGAAGTTGAGGCAGCCCGCGAGACAGCCCCGGGACAACCCCGAGGCAGCCCGCGAGGCGGCTCGGGGCACCGGGGTGAGGGCCGCCGGGTCAGGTCCGGCGGCCCTCGGCTCAGGGGGCGGTCACGGGTGCGGCCAGGCCTCTTCGGCGCGAGGTCGCCGGTTCACGAGGCCGGCGCGGTACGGCTCCTCGCCGCGGTCGGACGCTTGGCGGACCGCTGCCCCACGGACTGCAGCGCCCCTTCGAGCGCGAACGTCGCCGCGCCCAGACACGCCGGGTCGGTGGGGATCGGGGAGAGGACGATCCGGCTGGCGGCCAGCGGCCGTTTCAGCGCGTGCCGGGCGACGGCCTCGCGCACCTCCTCCAGGAGGGGCACGCCGAGCCGGGCGGCGACCCAGCTGCTCAGCACGACGACTTCGGGGTTGAGCACGTTGACCAGGTTGGCGATGCCGGCCCCGAGGTAACGGGCCGTGTCCCGTACGACCTTGACGGCGACCGGGTCGTGCGCGGCGACCGCGTCGGCCAGGGCGTCGATGGTGGCGGTCTGGTCCTCGGGATGCAGCAGGGGGCTCCGCGGGCCGATCTCACGCAGGTTCTGCATGATGCCGGGCGCGCCCACGTACGTCTCCACGCAGCCGTGGTTGCCGCACCGGCACAGGCGGCCGTCGAGCACGAGGGTGGTGTGTCCCCATTCGCCGGCGCTGTTGCTGACCCCGCGGTGCAGAGCGCCGCCCAGGACGAGTCCGGCCCCGACGCCCGTGCCGAGGTTGACCACGACCGCGTTGCCGTGGCCGCGCGCCGCCCCGAACCACAGCTCGGCGACCGCGCCGGCGCGCAGCGGATTGTCCAGGTACAGGGGATAGGCGATGTGCTCGGAGAGCAGGTCGAGCAACGGCACGTCGTGCCAGTCCCAGTTGGGCGCGTACTCGGCGACACCGGTGTCCCGGTCCACCTGCCCCGGCACGCTCACCCCGACGCCGAGCACCCGGGCCGCCTCGATCCCGGCCTGCGCCACCACCGAGCCGACGGCCGCGGCGACATGGCCGACCACCTGCTCCGGCCGGCTCTCGCCGGGCCGCATGTCCTCCTCGGCGCGGGCCAGCACGTTCAGCGCGAGGTCGAACAGCTCGACGTGGACGTACGTCTCCGCGATGTCGACGCCGATCAACGCGCCCCCCGACGCGTTGACGGCCACGAGGCCCCGGGGGCGGCCGCCCGCCGAGTCCTCGAACCCGACCTCCGTGATCATGCGGAGGTCGAGCAGCTCGCCGACGAGGGTGGCGACCGTGGCCAGGGAGAGCCCGGTCGCGGCCGCCAGCTCCTGCCGTGAGGTGGGCGAGGCGGCGACGATCTGGCGCAGCACCTCGTAACGGTTCGCGGTGCGGATGTCCCGTGATGTGCCGCGCTTCATCGAGCTCCCTTCGACACCCGGCACCGTCGCCGGTAGGGCGACGGCACCGGCGCGGCGTCAGGCTATGGCGTGCCACGACGTTCGACAAGGGGTTAGGAAAGGGGCTTTATAAAGTCCCTCAGGGTGGGTGGCGCGTTCAGCTCCCCAGGACGTCCCGCACAAAGGCGTTGGTGAACTTCCCGGCGGGATCGAGCTCCCGTACCAGCGCCGCGAACTCCGCGATCCGGGGATACCGTCCGCGGACCTCGGCCGCCGGGATCCCGAACACCTTCCCCCAGTGCGGCCGCGGCGAGAAGGGCTCCAGCACCGCCTCCACCTCCCGCACCACCGGCAGCACGGCCGCCGGGTCCGCCACCCAGGTGAAGTGCACCGCCACCGTGTCCCGGCCGAAGGCGGGACTCAGCCACTGCTCGTCGGCGGCGACCGTACGCACCTCGCAGGTCTGCAGGACACGGGCGACCGTCTCCCGGATCCCGTCGATCGCATACAGCATCCCGTCGGCGGCCGACCGGGGCAGCAGATACTCGCTCTGCAGCTCCTCCCCGCTGCTCGGGGTGAACTCCGCCCGGAAGTGCGGCAGCCGCTCGTGCCACGGCCCCGGCACCCCGGACTGCTCGGTGCAGTGGACCGCCGGCATCCCCGGCACCGGATGCAGCGCCTCGGTGGCGGGCGCTGCCCACGGGAAGCCGGCCAGGGGCTGGTCGGTGCGGCGCTTCAGCCACACCTGCCGAAAGCCGGGCGCACCCCAGTCGGTGAACAGGCTCACGCTGTACGCGGCCCCCGCCACCGACTCGAAGTCCAGTCCTTCCAGGGGAAGTTCGGTGAACACATGCTGTTCGACCTCGTAGGCCGGCTCCAGGTCCAGGGTGAGCGCGGTGACCACGCCGAGCGCGCCCAGGGAGGTGACGGCCCCGCCGAAGCGCCGGTCGCCGCGCGCCAGGACGACGGTCGAGCCGTCCGCCGTGACGATCTCCACCTCCCGCACGGCCGAGGCCAGAGAACCGTTGCGCACCCCCGACCCATGGGTGCCGGTCGCCACCGAACCGGCCACGGAGATGTGCGGGAGGGACGCCATGTTCGGCAGGGCGAGCCCGTGCGCGTGCACCCGCCGGGCCAGTTCCGCGTACCGCACCCCGCCGCCGACCCGCACGGTCCGGGCCGCCGTGTCCACCTCGGCCTCGGCCGGCAGGGCGTCCAGCGACAGCAGCACCCCGTCGGCGCCCGGCTCGGCGATCGTGTTGAACGAGTGCCCGCTGCCGAGCACCCGCACCCGCCCGCTCGACGCCACGAGCGCGCGCAGCGCGTCCGACGAGTCCGGGCGGTGCAGCTCCCCGGCGGCGAAGGTGATGTTGCCCGCCCAGTTGCGCCACGGCCGGCCCTGCGCCGCCGCGCCGCGCGCCACCCCGTCCGCCACGGTCCCGCCCATACGACTGCCCGCCCTTCCCGAGGAGAACCGAGAACCAGGACCTTCCCGCGCACCGGGGAATTCCCAGGTCGAACCTACCGTGCCGGCAACACGAGGCCCCCCGCCCCCACCCCCGTGCCGCCGGGGGCATACCGTGAGGAGTCGTACGCCTGAGCCGGGAGGAGAGACGGATGGGCAGCCGTACCGCGCTGGTCGAGGATCTGATGGAGCGGTTTCCGCATGTTCCGCGGGAGGCCGTCTTCAAGGAGGACCTGCTGCGCGGGGGAGTGGCCTTCGACGCCTCCGCCCTCAGTGACAACGAGTCGGGCGAGGTGAAGCCGAAGTCGTACTTCATCTTCTCCTTCGACCACGGCACCCTGCCCGAGCTGGGCGAGGCCGCGCTGCGCCGCCCGCCGGAGGAGATCATCCTCACCGGCGGGCCGTACGACCTGCGGCGGACCGTCGTGTCCGTGCGGGTGAACCCGTCCTCGCCGTACCGGGTGGCGGCGGACGACGAGGGGCTCCTCGGGCTCTACCTCGACGGCAGGCGCGTCGCGGACGTCGGCGTGCCGCCCATGCCCGAGTACTACCGGCACACCCTGTCCAACGGGAAGTCCGTGATGGAGGTGGCCCCGACCATCCAGTGGGGCTACCTGATCTACCTGACCGTCTTCCGGGTCTGCCAGTACTTCGGCGCCAAGGAGGAGTGCCAGTACTGCGACATCAACCACAACTGGCGTCAGCACAAGGCGGCCGGCCGGCCCTACACCGGCGTCAAGGACGTCGAGGAGGTGCTGGAGGCCCTGGAGATCATCGACCGGTACGACACCGCGAAGGCGTCCACCGCCTACACCCTCACCGGCGGCGCCATCACCAAGACGGTCGCCGGGCGCGACGAGGCCGACTTCTACGGCCACTACGCCAAGGCCATCGAGGAGCGCTTCCCGGGCCGCTGGATCGGCAAGGTCGTGGCCCAGGCGCTGCCGCGCGACGACGTGCAGCGGTTCAAGGACTACGGCGTGCAGATCTACCACCCCAACTACGAGGTGTGGGACCGCCGGCTGTTCGAGCTGTACTGCCCGGGCAAGGAGCGCTACGTCGGCCGCGACGAGTGGCACAGGCGGATCCTCGACTCCGCCGAGGTGTTCGGCGCGCGCAACGTCATCCCCAACTTCGTGGCGGGCGTGGAGATGGCCGAGCCGTTCGGCTTCACCACTGTCGACGAGGCGATCGCGTCGACCACCGAGGGCCTGCGCTTCTTCATGTCGCACGGCATCACGCCCCGTTTCACCACCTGGTGCCCCGAGCCGACGACCCCGCTCGGCAAGGCCAACCCCCAGGGCGCGCCGCTGGAGTACCACATCCGTCTCCTCGAGGCCTACCGGGCCACGATGGACGACTTCGGCCTGTCCTCGCCCCCCGGCTACGGCCCGCCCGGACCCGGCCGCGCGGTGTTCTCCGTGAGTTCCTTCATGGACAGTCTTCCGGCGCAGGAGACGGCGGCCGTATAGTCCCGGCACCGCTGTTGAGCACAGAGCGGCCCGCGTCCGTACTAACCGGCGGAGCAATGGGCGCGGCCGCCTGCCGAACCCCTGTACGGACGTCCTTACATGACATCTGAACAGGGCGCTTGTCAGTTGTGTGAGAAACGTGAAATCCTCGGTCCCTGCCGCGAGGTTCCCCCCAACTCCATTGCCGCCATGGTGAGTTGACCTCGCATTTGGATGCAGGAGACCCATGCCCGACCTGCCGACCCCGAAGGACGCCGCGGAGGCCGCGCTGTTCTCCGAGTGCTGGGACGCCGTCCTGTCGTACGCGGACCTGTGCACGTCCGGTTCGACCGCGGCCAACCAGCTGGCCCGCGAGGCGTTCGCGCTCGGCATACACGAGGCCCGCGCCGCCGAGGACGGTACCGCGCGCAACGCCGGCCGCCGCTCCTCCCGGCTGCCCCGGATCCCCATGCTGCTGACCGCCGTACGCAACACGGCGGCCGCGTGGGAGGCCGAGGGACAGGGCCACAAACTCGACCCCGACCTGCGCCTGTGGCTCAACTCGGACAAGGCCTGGCGCTACACCGGCCCCCCGCTGAGCCGCCCCATCGCCCTGCGCGGACTGCGCGACATGGGAGAGGCGGACGCCACCCTGCTGTGGCTGGCGGAGGTGGAGGCGCTGCCGCTGCGCTCCGTCGTCCGCCGCCAGGGGCTG
This sequence comes from Streptomyces sp. NPDC001381, assembly GCF_042895685.1. Lineage (NCBI taxonomy): Bacteria > Bacillati > Actinomycetota > Actinomycetes > Kitasatosporales > Streptomycetaceae > Streptomyces > Streptomyces sp. NPDC001381. Next base: position 48,248 of record NZ_JBIAWO010000008.1, read on the forward strand.
GACCCGGACGCCTCCGTAGAGGAACTGAACCAGGTCCGCGGACTGTTCCGGGACCGCTGCCACCGCAACCACCTCGACACGCCGATGAGCGCGGAGTGCCGCTCGTACGTCCGGCTGCTCGACGCCGTCACCCGCTCGCCCGGCGCCGAGACCCCCGACGACCTCTCCCGGCACCTCGCCACCTGCGTGGAGTGCGCCGAGGCCGCCGCCTGTCTGCGGCTGCACGGCGGCGGGCTGCCCGCCGCCCTCGCCGGCGGGGTCATCGGCTGGGGCGGCCTCGCCTACCTGGAGCGCCGCCGCCGGGCCGCCGAGGTCCGCCTGGGCGCCGGGCGCCCCGACGCGCCGGACCCGCAGGGCGAGGCGGAGCGGGCCGCCGCGGGCAAGGCACGGCTCCGGCGCAACGGACTGCTGCTGGCCGCCGTACTGGTCTCCGGAGCGGCGCTCGCCGTGTCGCTGATGCCGTTCGGCGGCGACGGCGACATGGAGACCGGCGCGCAGGGCGTCCCCACCGACACCACCCCGGTGGCCGGCTCCGCACGGCCGTCCACCGCTCCCGTGACCTCCGCCGCCCCGTCCTCCGCGTCCCCGGCGCCCACCGCCAGCGCCTCGCCAAGCGCGACCGACGACGAGAAGCCCGACCCCGAACCCCAGGGCACCACCTCGTCCACCGCCGGCCCGGGCGAAAGCCAGGACGCGGCCGTGTGCGAGGTCCACTACGACCTCGTCAACCAGTGGCCCGACGGCTTCCAGGCCACCGTGACGGTCACCTCCCCGACCGCCCTGGACTCCTGGCGGGTCGCCTGGTCCTTCGAGGACGGCCAGCGGGTCGACCAGATGTGGGACGCGAGCGTCGCCCAGAACGGCTCCCGCGTCACCGCGACCGCCGCCGACTACAACCGTTCCGTGCCCGCGGACGGCACCCTCTCCTTCGGCTTCCTCGCCTCCTGGCAGGACACCAACACGGCACCGTCCGGCTTCACCCTCAACGGGCAGGAGTGCACGGGCTCCTGAGGCCCGGCCACCTGGGACGAGCTCGCCCACGGCACCCCGACGACGCCGGGGTGTCCGGCTGCCACGCCCTGGGCGGTGACCTGCCCGGCGCCTGTCGATCCGGGAGTCCTCCGTCGACGGCATGGAACTGGTGCGGGAGGCGCCCCGGGTCGCGCGGGCGCTCGTCGACGTCGTCACCGGGGCGCGGCCGGAGAAAGGCCTGGAGAAGCTCCGTGACGAGCTCACCGCCGCGCTGAACTCCCGGCCCTGCCGGCCCGAGTCGCTCGCGCGACGCGTCGAACCCGTGCCTGGCGTGCCGCAGATGGTCGTCGGGGAAGCAGCCGCCAGTCTGTCCTTCGACGGCCGTCCGAGGGCGTTCGACCGGGGCGGGTTCGACGCCGTGCTGTCCCGCGTGGACGTCCTGCCCGACGACATGGCACCGGCCGCCGACGAACCCCACCTCGTCTTCGGCGACTTCGGCGAGCCCGCCGAGGGCGATCCGGCACCCGGCGACCTCCCTCAGGCCGAAGGCCCGGACAGGTCCGGCCACTTGGACATCGGCATCTGAGCCGGCGATCCGGGCCCGCCGAACCCCCGTCGAGGAAAAAAGCGTTGGCATCGCGGCGCCCCCGTCCCCTACGCTCTGCACCGCAAGCCGTCAACTGAGCGTCAGCTCGCGCAGAACAGGAGGTGAGGACCGTGATGACCGTCGTTGCGCCGGGTGCTCCCCGGACCCAGAAGCTCATCCATCCCACCCCCGCGGTCTCCGGCTGACCACTCGGACACATACGCGCGCCCGTGAGCGCGCCGCCGGGGCCGCCCTGTGAAGGGTCTCCCTTGCATCACTCCTCTTTTCCGGATGCTTCGGCTTCGTCGCACGCTCTCGTCGCCCACGGCTGGGACGCGGGCTGGGAAGCCGAGTTCGCTCCCCATGCCGAGCGGGGTCTCCTGCCCGGTCGTGTCGTGCGGGTCGACCGCGGGCTGTGCGACGTCGTGACCGCGGCCGGCACCGTCCGCGCCGACACCGAGTTCGTCGTCCCCCGTGACCCGCTGAAGGTCGTCTGCACCGGGGACTGGGTCGCCCTCGACCCCGAGGGCGCCGATCCGCGGTACGTGCGGACCCTGCTGCCCCGTCGCACCGCCTTCGTCCGCTCCACCTCCTCCAAGCGGTCCGAGGGGCAGATCCTCGCCGCCAACGTCGACCACGCCCTGGTGGCGATGTCCCTGGCCGTCGAACTCGACCTCGGCCGCGTCGAACGGTTCCTGGCGCTCGCCTGGGAGTCCGGCGCGCAGCCCGTCGTCGTGCTCACCAAGGCCGACCTGGTACCCGACCCGGTCACGCTGGCGCACCTCGTCCAGGACGTCGGGACCAGCGCGCCCGGCGTGCCGGTGCTCACCGTCTGCGCCCGCGACGGGGAGGGCGTCGAGGAACTCGCCGGGCTGCTCGGGCGGGGCACGGCCGTGCTGCTCGGGGCGTCCGGCGCGGGCAAGTCCACGCTGGCGAACGCGCTCGCCGGCGTGGACGTGATGGACGTCCGGGCCACCCGCGACCAGGACGGCAAGGGACGGCACACCACCACCACCCGCAATCTGCTGCCGCTGCCCGGCGGGGGCGTCCTCATCGACACGCCCGGACTGCGCGGGGTCGGGCTGTGGGACGCCGGCAGCGGGGTCGGGCAGGTGTTCGCGGAGATCGAGGAACTGGCCCGCGGCTGCCGGTTCCACGACTGCGCGCACGAATCGGAACCGGGGTGCGCGGTGCGCGCCGCCGTCGAGGACGGGGAACTGCCCCCGCGGCGGCTGGAGAGCTACCGCAAGCTCGTGCGCGAGAACCAGTGGATCGTCGCCAAGTCCGACGCCCGGGTACGGGCCGACGTCCGCCAGGACTGGAAGCGCAAGCAGGCGGAGGGCCGGGCGGCGGGGGACGCCAAGCGGGGCCGGAGCCCCTGGCGGCCCGCCCCTCCCCGCTGACCGGCGGCCGCCGCGTCCGGTGACCGGCGCACCCCCGCCGGTCACCGTTCCCGCCCCACCGTCACGTCCGATTTCCGCTAGCGGGGTTCCCGTCACGGGCGAAGACTGGGACCCATGACGGGCCAGGACACCAGATACGGCACGCCGTACGACACCAGGTACGAGGCGGTGCGCAGCCGGGACGCCCGGTTCGACGGGGAGTTCTTCTTCGCCGTCGCGACGACCGGCATCTACTGCCGGCCCAGCTGCCCCGCCGTCACCCCGAAGCGCCACAACGTGCGCTTCTTCCCGACGGCCGCCGCCGCGCAGGGCTCGGGCTTCCGGGCCTGCCGGCGGTGCCGCCCGGACGCCGTGCCCGGCTCGGCCGAGTGGAACGTGCGCGCCGACGTCGTGGGCCGCGCCATGCGGCTGATCGGCGACGGGGTCGTGGACCGGGAGGGCGTCGCCGGTCTCGCCGTACGGCTCGGCTACAGCGCCCGCCAGGTGCAGCGCCAGCTGACCGCCGAACTCGGCGCCGGCCCCGTCGCCCTCGCCCGCGCCCAGCGCGCCCACACCGCGCGGGTCCTCCTCCAGACCACCGGCCTGCCGGTCACGGAGATCGCGTTCGCGTCCGGGTTCGCCAGCGTGCGCCAGTTCAACGACACGGTCCGCGCCGTGTACGCGGCGACCCCGACCGAGCTGCGGGCCGCCGTCCGCACCTCCCGGCGTACGGCCACCCCGTCCGCCGGGATCCCGCTGCGGCTCGCCCACCGCGGCCCCTACCACGCGGCCTCCGTGTTCGACCTGCTGGAGCGGGAGGCCGTGGCCGGGGTGGAGGAGGTGAGCGGACCGGCCGGCGGGCGCACCTACCGCCGTACGCTCCGCCTGCCCCACGGCACCGGGATCGCCGCCGTCGACGAGCGGCCGGGCGATCCGGGCCGCGCCTCGGCGCTCCACCCCGGCGGCTGGCTCGACGCCCGGCTGCACCTCACCGACCCGCGCGACCTCACCACCGCCGTCCAGCGGCTGCGCCGGCTGTTCGACCTCGACGCCGACCCGTACGCCGTCGACGCCCGCCTCGGTGCCGATCCACGGCTCGCCCCCCTGGTCGCCGCCCGGCCCGGGCTGCGCGCCCCGGGAGCGGCCGACCCGGAGGAGTACGCCGTACGGGCCCTGGTCGGCCGGGCCGGGGCCGAGCGGCTGGTCCGCGCGCACGGCAAGGCCCTGGACGCGTCCCGCGGCACCCTCACCCATCTCTTCCCGGAACCGGCCGCCCTGACGGGGGCCGTCGGCCCGCTCGCCGTCGCCCTCGCGGACGGCGCCGTACGCCTCGACCCGGGCACCGACCGGGACGACGCCGAGGCCGCCCTGCTCGCCGTGCCCGGGCTGGACGCCCGTACCGTGGCGGCGATCCGGGCCCGCGCCCTCGGCGACCCCGACGTCGCGCCGCCCGGCGCGGACGTACCCGACAGCTGGCGTCCCTGGCGGACGTACGCCCTTCACCACCTGCGTGCAGCGGAGGAAACCCCATGACCCCCAAGCCGGCGAACGCGCCCGTGTACTGGACCGGCGTCGCCAGTCCGCTCGGCACCCTGCTCCTGACCGCCGGCCCCGACGGCGCGCTGACCTCGCTCTCCGTGCCCGGGCAGAAGGGCGGACGCACCGTGCTGGACGACTGGCGGCACGACCCGGGCCCCTTCCGCGCCGCCGAGGAACAGCTCGCCGCCTACTTCGCCGCCGAGCTGAAGGAGTTCCGCCTGGAACTGCGGGCCGAGGGCACGGAGTTCCGCGAACGGGTGTGGGCGGCCCTCGACACCGTCCCCTACGGGGCGACCACCACGTACGGCGAGATCGCCGCCCGCGTCGGTGCCTCCCGGGCGGCCGTCCGGGCCGTCGGCGGGGCGATCGGCGCGAACCCGCTGCTCGTCCTGCGCCCCTGCCACCGGGTGATCGGCGCCGACGGCTCGCTCACGGGCTACGCCGGCGGCCTGGAGCGCAAGATCCGGCTCCTCGAGCTCGAAGGGGTGGCGCGCTGGTGAGAAAAGTGCCGTCGGCGGTCGCGCGACAGGCCTCGTGACGGCCCTCGGCGGGGCTCCGGAACCCGGTCCGCGGCCCCGGCGGGCACCGGGTCCCCGCCCCGCGCCGGGGGCCGTCAGACACGCGAGGGCGCCCGCCCGCCACCCCTCCTGAGCTGGCCTTTCGTGCCTTCCGCGCCTAGGTTCTCCCCATCGCCGCGGGCAGAAGGGGGAACGGCATGGACCGTCACATACGTACGGTGGACGACGTGTTGAGGCTGCTGGACGGCCTGTTCGCGCCGGACGCCGACCGCTGGACGAGCGGCGCGGCCTCCTGGTGGGACGGCTTCTACGCGGACCGCGACCGGCCGGTGCCGTTCTTCGCGGCGAAGCCGGACGAGAACCTGGTCTCCTACCTCGACCGGGGGCTCATCTCCCCGGGCCGCGCCCTCGACCTGGGCTGCGGGCCCGGCCGCAACGCCCTCCACCTCGCCTCCCGCGGCTTCGAGGTGGACGCCGTGGACCTCTCCCCGGCCGCCCTGGCCTGGGCGCGGGACCGGGCCCGTGAGGCGGGGGCCGACATCCGGTTCCACTGCGGCGACGCCTTCGCCCTCACCCCGGACGGCGCCGGCCCCGGCGGCCCGTACGACCTGATCCACGACTCCGGCTGCTTCCACCACCTGCCCCCGCACCGCCGCATCAGCTACCTCGCCCTGCTCGACCGCGCCCTGGCGCCGGGCGGCCACCTCTCCCTCACCTGCTTCGCCGCCGGCCGGATGGGCTCGGAACTCCCCGACGAGGCCTTCTACCGCCAGTCCCGCCTCCACGGCGGCCTCGCCTACACACCGGAGTCCCTGCGGCGGATCTTCTCCGGCCTGACCGAGATCGAGCTCCGCCCGATGCGCGACGAGCCCCCCGCGTCCGCGCACTTCGGCGAGGCCTTTCTGTGGACGGCCCTGTTCCGCCGTCCCGAGCAGCCGGCGAAGGGATTCACCCCCACAGCACCGCCCCCAGCCACGCACCCGTGATCAGCAGGCAGGTGAACAGTTCCGCCAGGACGCTCCAGCCGCCCGAGCGCATGGCCCGGCGCAGCGCCGCGCGGGCCTCGCCGCTGCGGCCCAGGCGCAGCCGCTCGCAGAGGTAGACACCGCCCAGGAAGCCGGGGATCGTGCCGACCACGGGCAGCAGGAAGAACCCGAGGAACGCCCCGGCCCCGGCGTACACCGCCATCCGGGGCGTCGCGCCGCTCTCCCGCAGCCGGCGGGGCGGGAGCGCCCAGCGGACCACCTGGCTCAGCATCAGCGCGGCCGTGGCGCCCACGAGCACCCACCAGGCGACCGGCTGCGGATCCTTCAGCGCCCACCACAGGACCGCGGACCACACCAGCCACGACCCCGGCACACCGGGCACCAGCACTCCGCACAGGCCGAGCAGCAGGACCAGACCGACCAGCAGGAGTTCCCACGCTCCCATCTGCCCAGAGTGCCGGAGTCCCGGGGAACACGCAGGTCAAGAGGTACGCGGGCGCGGGGCTACCGCTCTCGGGTCACCCAGCCGCGCTCGTGCGCGACCCAGCCCAGTTGGAGCCGGGTCGACACCCCCGTCAGCTCCATCAGGCCCTTCACCCGGCGCTGTACGGTCCGCAGCCCCAGGTCCAGCTGTTTGGCGACGCTCGCGTCGGTCAGCCCGGCCAGCAGCAGGGACAGGATCTCCAGATCGGTGGCGTCGGGCCCGTGCGGTTCCCGCTCCACCACCCCGTCGGCGCCCAGCCCCAGCGGCAGGGCCTCCCGCCACACCGACTCGAACAGGCCCGACAGGAGTTCGAGGAGTCCGCTGGCGTGCACCACCAGCGCGGCGGGCTCCGCCGAGCGGCCGGTCAGCGGGACGAGGGCCAGTGAACGGTCGGCCACGACCAGTTTCGTCGGCACCCGGTCCACCAGCCGCACCTGTTCGTCGCGGCCGAGCGCGGCGGTCAGTTCCGTGAGGCCCTGCGGCTGGTGGAGCACCTCCCGTTCGAGGACGACGCGGTAGCGCACCCCGCGCTCGGCCGCCCGCTCCTCCGCGTCGTTCTCCGCCCCGGTCACGGCCACCGGGGTGCCGGTGACCAGCGCGCACACCTCGTCGCTCGCCCCCAGCTGGATCTGCAGGAACCGCTGGGAGACCGCCGCCGCACCCGTCACCACCTCGACCAGGTCGTGCACGGACGGTTCGGCGGCCGCCGCCCGGTACTCCTCGGCGAGCAGCGCGGCCGCCAGCTCCGCCTGCTCCAGCTCGTGCCGGTGCTGGGTGAGCAGCGCGCCCAGCGCGACACCCGGCGGCGCGGCGACCCAGCGGCCGGGGCGGCCCGAGGACTGCGCCACCAGACCGTGCCGCTCCAGACGGCGCAGGGCACGCTCGGTGTCGTACTCGCCGAGGGCCAGGCGGCGGGCCAGATCGGGTACGTCGGCGGCGCCCACCGACACCAGCGCCCGGTACGCCGACTCGTGCGTCCCGTCGAGTCCAATCGCTCCCAGCATCGGGTGCGGTCCCTTCTCCGGCAGTCCAGGGGTGGCGGGAAACGGCCACGGCGTAAACCCGCCGCCGTACATCATCGCCGTACCGCGGATCACTCTGCCAAGGTGTGGCCACGGCGGGAAGACGTGATCATCCACGGGGATCCGGGGGGATTCGACGGGGGATCCCCGGGAGATCCACGGGGACGCCGTGCACACTCCGGCGCCGGGCCGTGCTCCGGCCCGGACGTGGTCCGGGCTCATGACGCGCAGGGGCGCGCAGGGGAACTGAGTCCGGATCACCTGGAGGTCGCCGGGCGGTTCTCCCGTGGGGGGGGTGGAACCGCCCGGCGGTCGGCGCCGCGCGCCCCGTACGCATGTGCGACGGTGGTGCATTTTCCGGATGCCCCGTTCCCACACGGCCCGTGCGGTGGACAATCAGGGGCATGAGCCAGCAGGGGGGAAGGCCCACCGGTCCCGAGGACGACTGGTGGGGGCAGCTGTACGACGACTCCACCGCGGACACGGGCCCCGCGCCCACCGCCGACTCCCTCGACGACCATTTCGCCTCGGCGGCGGGGGCGGTGCGTTCGGAGGGGCCGGTGGACCGGGTGCCGGAGTCCCGTACGGAAGACGTCGTACGGGACGGGCGGGAGGACTGGTGGCTGCCCGAGGCCCCGGCGCCGTCGCCCGTACCGCCCCGGGCCGCGGTTCCCCCGCCACGCAACGGCACCCCGGCCGCGGCGGCCCCCGGCCACGACACGGACCCGGCCCCCGCGAACCCACCGTCCACCGGTCCGACGCCGGCCTTCCCGCCCGAGCCGACCGCCGATCCCGCGTCGGCTCCCCCCACCGCTGAGGCCGGGCCCGCGCGGTCCGTCGGGCCCGCGTCGGCTCCCCCCACCGCTGATGCCGGGACCACACAGGCCGCCTCACCCCCCGGTCCCGCACCGACTCCCGCCCCCGGCCGGCCGAGCCGCCCCGGCGCCCCCGCGGAGCCCCCGCCCGGCAGACCCCCCGCAGCAACGGCCTTCCCGCCCGGCACACCCCCCGTACCCACGACCGTGCCGCCCGGCCCGCTGCCCCAGGGCTTCACGCACCAGCCCCCCGCGGGCCCCCCGCCCAAGTCACCGTCGGCCGACGCCCCCTCCGGCTCCGCCTCCGCCGCCCCTCCGGCCCCCCTCACGTCCCCCGCGCCCCGCGCGGCCCGGACCGGCGCCGCCCCCGGCCTCCCCGCCCTGCCGGACGGGGCCTACGTCGGCTCCCGTCCGCCCACCTACGACGCCGAGCCCACCGCCCTCCCGCCCGCCGACCCGGACCGACTCGACGACCTGGTCGCCGACACCGTGCTGGACGGGGCCCGGTACGGGGCCTGTGCGCTGCGTGCCGCGTCCGTGCGGGGCGATTCCGCGCGGTACCGGGGCGAGCCGCGCCGGGACGCCCTGCTCACCGCCCGTTTCGGCACGGGTGAGGAGGCGCTGCTGCTGGTCGCGATGGCGACCGGCGCGCGGGCCACGCGGGGCGCGCACCGGGCGGCCGCCGAGGCGTGCCGGTGGATCGGGCGGGCCGTGGGCCGCAGTCACCTCCGGCTGGCGCAGGACATCAGGGCCGCCCGGCGCGGCGACCTGAAGTCCGGCCTGCACCGTCTGACCGACCGCAGCCTCGGCCGGCTCCGGGCCAGCGCCGCCGAACAGGGCCTGGAGCCCGAGGAGTACACGGCCACCCTGCGCTGTCTGCTGCTGCCCGCCGACCCCGAGTGCCGTACGCGCGTCTTCTTCGGGGTGGGCGACGGCGGGCTGTTCCGGCTGCGCGGCGGCGAGTGGCAGGACATCGAGCCGCAGCCCGGTGAGATCGCCGGGGAGCCCGTCGTCGGGTTCGGGGGGCTGCCCGCCGAGGCACCCGAGGGCGACCGGCTCACCATGGACCTCGGCATCCCGACCCCGCCGAGCCCCTACGACCCGCCGCCCGAGCCGCCCCGTGCCCCCTTCCGCTTCCGCGCCTCCGTAGCCCGGCCGGGTGACACCCTGCTGATGTGCACGGGCGGGCTCGCCGACCCGCTGCGCGGCGAGCCCGAACTCTCCGCCCACCTCGGGGAGCGCTGGTCGGACCCCACCCCGCCCGGTCTGGCCGCGTTCCTCGCCGACACCCAGGTGCGGGTCAAGGGCTACGCCGACGACCGTACGGCGGCGGCCGTCTGGGAGGCGTAACCGCACCGCCGCGGCCACTGTGGAGGGATGGACCCGAGGAGACCGAAGGGGTGCGTCCATCCATGGCCAAGCAGACCATCGCCGAACAGTTCGTGGACACCCTCGCCCGCGCCGGGGTCAGACGCCTGTACGGCGTGGTCGGGGACAGCCTCAACCCCGTGGTGGACGCGGTGCGCCGCAACTCCGCCGTCGAGTGGATCCAGGTACGCCACGAGGAGACCGCCGCCTTCGCGGCCGGCGCCGAGGCGCAGATCACCGGCCGGCTGGCGGCCTGCGCGGGCTCCTGCGGCCCCGGCAACCTGCACCTCATCAACGGTCTCTACGACGCCCACCGTTCCATGGCCCCGGTCCTCGCCCTCGCCTCCCACATCCCCTCCGCCGAGATCGGCCTGGGCTACTTCCAGGAGACCCATCCCGACCAGCTGTTCCGCGAGTGCAGCCACTACTGCGAACTGATCTCCAGCCCCAAGCAGATGCCGCGGCTGCTGCACACCGCCATCCAGAACGCGGTCGGCCGCGGCGGCGTCAGCGTGGTCTCCCTCCCCGGTGACATCGCCGCCGCACCCGCGCCCGAGAAGGCCGCCAAGTCCGCACTCGTCACCACCCGGCCCACCGTGCGCCCCGGCGACGCCGAGATCGACGCACTGGTCCGGATGATCGACGAGGCCGGAAGGGTCACCCTGTTCTGCGGCAGCGGCACGGCCGGCGCGCACGCCGAGGTCATGGAGTTCGCCGGGAAGATCAAGTCGCCGGTGGGACACGCCCTGCGCGGCAAGGAGTTCATCCAGTACGACAACCCGTACGACGTCGGGATGAGCGGGCTCCTCGGGTACGGCGCCGCCTATGAGGCGACCCACGAGTGCGACCTGCTGATCCTGCTCGGCACCGACTTCCCGTACAACGCCTTCCTTCCCGACGACGTACGGATCGCCCAGGTCGACGTCCGGCCCGAACACCTGGGCCGCCGCTCCCGGCTGGACCTCGCCGTGTGGGGCGACGTGCGCGAGACGCTGCGCTGTCTCATCCCGAGGGTGCGGCCCAAGGACGACCGGCGGTTCCTCGACCGGATGCTGAAGAAGCACGCGGACGCGCTGGAGGGGGTGGTGAGGGCGTACACGCGGAAGGCCGAGAAGCACGTTCCCCTGCATCCCGAGTACGTCGCCGCCGTCGTCGACGAACTCGCGGACGACGACGCGGTGTTCACGGTCGACACCGGGATGTGCAACGTGTGGGCGGCCCGCTACCTCACCCCCAACGGGCGCCGGCGGGTGATCGGTTCGTTCTCGCACGGCTCCATGGCGAACGCGCTGCCCATGGCGATCGGAGCCCAGTTCACCGACCGCCGCCGCCAGGTCGTGTCGATGTCCGGCGACGGCGGTTTCACCATGCTGATGGGCGACTTCCTGACGCTGGTGCAGTACGACCTGCCGGTGAAGGTCGTCCTGTTCAACAACTCCGCCCTGAGCATGGTCGAGTTGGAGATGCTGGTCGCGGGACTGCCCTCGTACGGCATCACCAACAAGAACCCGGACTTCGCCGAGGTCGCCCGTGCCTGCGGCGTCTTCGCGCTGCGCGTGGAGAAGCCCAAGCACCTCGCCGGCGCGCTGAAGTCCGCCTTCCGGCACAAGGGTCCGGCTCTCGTCGACGTCGTCACCGACCCCAACGCCCTGTCCATCCCGCCGAAGATCAGCGCCGAGATGGTGACGGGGTTCGCCCTGTCCGCCTCGAAGATCGTTCTGGACGGCGGCGTCGGCCGGATGCTCCAGATGGCCCGCTCCAACCTCCGCAACGTGCCGCGTCCCTAGGTCGTCACCTTCCCGTCGTCGCGCGGAGGGCGGTCGCGCGGAGGCGTGCCAGGAGCGCGGTGGTCCGCCGGCGGCGCTCGGGAGCGGAGGGCCGGGGGCCGGGACGCCGCCACGACCCACCGGATTCCGGCCAACTTCGCCGGATGACGCAGGTGCGCGGGCGCACGCCCCTTCGACGGGCGTCCGTGCCGTCGAACAGCCGTGCCTCCGGCCGGAATCGGGTCCGGGACGGGTGCCGCGGTCGCGCCACGGGCTTCGTACCGGTGTCCGGCGGGGTACGGACGTGGCGCGGACGTCCTCCTCGCCGGTCCGGACCGTGCCGCGCGACCCGTACAGGCCCCCGGGTGCGCCCCCGAGGGCCCGCCGAACATGGCCGAACACCCGGGCGTGGGCGAGCGGAGATGACTGGCGCCGTGCCCATCGGGCATGGATCCCCGTGAACGTGTTCGAGCAGGAGGGAAACCGACATCGGCACGCGGGCGGGGGTCATGAAGAGGCAGGCACGAGGCAGCGGTCCGACGGTGATCGCGGGCACCTCGGCGGCAGAGCGGCACATGGAGACCGCGGAGGGGGACGACACCGTAGACGCACAGCTCAACCGCAGACTCGGACGGGCGGACCTGCGGGCGGTGCCCGAGGCGCGCCGAGCGCTGCGCGAGCTGTTGCGGGGCTGGGGCAAGCCCGGCCGCTCCGAGACGGCGGAACTGCTCACCAGCGAGCTCGTCACCAACGCGCTCGTGCACACCGACGACGAAGCGGTCCTGACGGCCACCGTGTCACCGGCCGGCCTCAGGGTGGAGGTGCGGGACTCGGTGCCGGGCCGCCCGCGGCCGTGCGTCCCGAACACGGGCGACGGCACGCACGGGCGGGGCCTGGTCCTGGTGCAGTCCCTCGCGGACTCCTGGGGGGTCCGGGTGCAGGGGGCCGGGAAGGTCGTCTGGTTCGAGCTGGCCGCCGGAGCGGCCTGAACCGGGAACGGACACGGGAAGGGGGCGCGACCTCGGCGGTCGCGCCCCCTTCCCGTGATGTCACTGGCCGGCCGTCAGCCGAACTGCTGCTCCAGGTCCTTGAGCTTGCGCTCCAGGGAGTCGAGCCGCGGCAGGGCCATGGTGTCGTCCTCCGCCGTGAGGTCGACGGTGTGCGACTCGGAGGACTGGCGAACGGGCTGCAGGGACGGCCGTGAGCGCACCGGCAGCTGCTCCGCCGAGTTCGCTATGGCAGGCTCCGCGGAAACACGCTCGGCGGTCGCCCGCTCCAGGGCCGCCTGGGCCTCCACCTGACGGCCACCGCCACCGCCGCCGCCCCGGCCGGGGAAGCGGCCGTGGCCGCGGCTGATCGCCTTCAGCTGGGCCCGCTCGACCCGCTGCTGCTCGCGGCGGCGCAGCTTGGTCTCCTCCTTGCGGGCCTTGTCCTCACGGACCTCCTCGACGGCCTCGTCCAGGCTGCGCACACCCTCCAGGAGCATCAGCGACCACGCCTTGTAGGTCTCGCGGGGGGCCCGCACCCAGCGCACCACGCGGATCTGCGGCAGCGGACGGGGCACCAGGCCCTGCTCGCGCAGCGCGGCGCGGCGGGTCTGCTTCAGCGCCCGGTCGAACAGCACCGCCGCCGACAGGGACATGCCGGCGAAGAAGTGCGGGGCGCCCGCGTGACCCAGACCCCTGGGCGCGTGCACCCAGTTGAACCAGGCGGCGGCACCGGCGAAGGTCCACACGAGTATCCGGGAGCCGAGCGCCGCGTCACCGTGGGACGCCTCGCGCACCGCGAGGACGGAACAGAACATCGCCGCCCCGTCCAGGCCGAACGGCACCAGGTACTCCCAGCCCCCGGAGAGGCCGAGGTTCTGTTCGCCGAAGCCGACCAGGCCGTGGAAGGAGAGGGCGGCGGCCACGGCCGCACAGCAGAACAGAAGGACGTAGGAGGCGGTGCCGTATATGGCCTCCTTGCGCCTGCGGCGCTCCTCGCTGCGCTCCCACGAGTCGTCCGCGCTCGCGTTCTCCCCGGAGGAGCGCTTGCCGCGCGCGAGCACCGCCACCGCCGCCAGCATGCCCAGGAGCAGTACGGCGCCCGGAAGCAGCCAGTTCAGCGATATGTCGGTCAGTCTCATCTGGGGTCCCTTGCATTGGGATAGGGCGTAACGCCCGCCATAGTGGCCCAATCCCGCCGTCCCTCAGGGGGTTTCGGGGCAAGAGGCCGCCAAGGAAGTGCAAGGGGATGCCCAGGGCGACGTTCTGCTCGAACTGCCGCTTGAGGGGCGGGAGTTGAGTTCGAATAAGACTACCCGTACGGGTGGTTCCACGGAAAGTTCCCGTGACGAGTGAGGAATATGTGAAACAGCTGTAACCGTAGGGGGAGTCCCGTCCGGGGTGATCTTACGTGATCCCTACGGCCGTCCGGTCGCCGGGGGTGTCTGAGGGGAACTCAACTGGCGGCGGACGCCGTGAGCTTGCCGACCCGGTCGGCGTCGCAGGTGCGCGGGCAGGTGGCGCAGGTGTCCTCGGGGCGCACCGTGTAGAACATGCAGCAGCTCGCCCGGTCCCGGGTGGGCAGCGACTGGCCGTCCGGACCCGTCAGTTCACGGAAGGCCGCCGAGCCGACGTAGGGCTTCGTGGCGCCCGGCAGCAGCAGTTCCAGTTCGTGGCGGGCCCGTTCCTGCTCGCCCTCGCCGAACAGGTGCGCGACGTACCAGAGGCCCTCGACGATCTCGTCGGTCACCATGCCCCACAGGGCGCGCCCGCGCCGCCGTGCGCGCGGCCCGAAGCCGGCGAGCACCGGCTCGTGGTGCTCGGCCACCGCCGCCCGCACCTCGGCCCGCAGCGCCTCCTCGTCCGGGACCACCCGGGCGCCGGGCAGGGCCGCCGCCGGATCGCCCGGCAGGCAGGCGAACGACGACGGCGGGCGTACGGCCATCCGCATGCCCTCGCCGGTGCGGTCGTACGAGACGTGCGTCACGGGATAGCGCGGCACCCGGCGGTGCAGGAACCAGGGCACGGTGATCAGCAGACAGGCCGGCCAGGCGTAGCGGTGCAGTCCGAAGCTCGCGATGACGTCCGGGCGCGCCTGCTGCCCGTAGTCCCGTACGACCTGGGCGTCGTCCCAGGCCAGGAAGGCGTCCAGGGCCGCCCCGCCCGCGGCGAGGTCCGTCGCGGCGACCCAGCCGCCGCCCCGCGGAGCCGGTCCGCCCGGCGCCAGCTCCATGACGGTCAGGCCCGGGAAGGCCTCCATGAGGCGGGCGTACGACTCGGCTGTGACCGACGGGACTGAGGGCATGCCGGGACCACCGTTTCGGGAGTGACGGAAGGGGCGACGAGGGAGCGAAGGGCCCTTCATTGAAGGTAAGCCTAACCTTACCCGCTGCTTTACGGATTTGAACTGACGGCCACTACGCCTAAGGTGCTTGACGGGCGAGTAACAACCCGCCGTAATCTCCCCAAGTACCGACACGTCCGCCAGGAGGACCCGTGAAGCAGGGCACGCAGGGCTCCGCCGGGACGGGGATCCCCCGGGAGGAACCGGCCCGGGCCCGGGTGCCGGAGCAGCAGCGGGCCGTCTCCTCCCAGGAACTCGAAGGGGAGCGCTGCGGGCCGCGGGGTGCCGCACGCGGGGAGCACACCCACAGCGAGACGCCGATCCCCCGGCCACGGACCGTCGTCCAGCGGGCGTCCGTCCGCGGACAGATCCTCGACGCGCTGCGCACCGCGCTGGTCTCCGGCGAGCTGCGGCCGGGCGAGGTGTACTCGGCGCCGGTCCTCGGCGAGCGCTTCGGTGTCTCGGCGACCCCGGTGCGCGAGGCGATGCAGCAGCTCGCGATGGAGGGCGCCGTCGAGGTCGTGCCCAACCGGGGGTTCCGGGTGGTCGAGCGGGGCGCGCGGGAGCTCGCCGAGCTGGCCGAGGTACGGGCGCTGATCGAGGTGCCGGTGCTGCTGCGGCTGGCCCGCACGGTGCCGCCCGAGCGCTGGGCGGAGCTGCGGCCCCTGGCGGAGGCGACGGTACGGGCGGCGGCGTCCGGCTGCCGGGCGACGTACGCCGAGGCGGACCGCCTCTTCCACCGCGCCCTGCTCGCCCTGGCCGGCAACGAGCAACTGGTCGCCATCGCCGAGGACCTGCACCGGCGCGCCCAGTGGCCGCTGGTCGGCGGGGCCGCCTCCGCGGGGCGTGCCGACCTCGTCGCCGACGCGAGGCAGCACATCGCGCTGCTGGACGCCCTGTCGGCGGGCGAGCCGGACACCGTGCAGGCGCTGGTGCGCAAGCACTGCGCGGGCGCGGCCTGAGCGGCACGGCCGGCTGTCAGCCGTCACACCCGCCCGCCGGGACCCGGTGCGCAAGGGGCGCCTGCCGCGCGACGCCCGGCACGGCGGGCGCGGCCTGAGCGGCGCGTCGTACGGGAAGGTGACGACACGACCTAGGCGGTGGCGGCCGGGGGCGCCAACTGCCGGGCCAGCCAGGTCGGTACGCCGCCCAGCAGCCGGAACAGCCGCCGCGCCTCCTCCCGCAACCGCGAGGCCTCCGGCTCGACCTCGGCGTCCGCGAGGGAGGCGAGTGCCGGAGCCGTCCCCACCAGATAGCCCAACTCCTCCCGGATCCGCAGGGATTCGGCGAAGCCGTGCCGCGCCTCCGCCACCTCCCCGTCCCGCAGGGCCAGTCCGGCGAGATGGCGCCAGGTGAACGACAGCAGCAGGGAGTCCGAGTGGGCCGCGGCCGCCGTGTGGGCGCGCCGGTACGCGGCCCGCGCCGCCTGCGGGGACCGCGCGATGTTCTCGGCGAGCAGCCCCCGCCGGAAGTCCAGCAGCCCCCGCCCGGCCGCGTCCGGCGGGATCAGCGCCGCCGCCCGGCCCAGGGCCGCCCGGGCCTCGTCGACCCGGTCGCGCACCCCGTGCAGCGTGGCCGCGTAGGCGAGTTGCCCCCGTTCGCAGGCGGCCGCCCCCCGCTCCTCGTCGCCGTGCGCCAGCGCCTCCGCCATGCGCAGCGCGTCCTCGGCGTCCTGCCAGCCCTGCTCGGTGTAGAGACAGCGCTCGACGAGCAGCGCGGCCCGCTGGATCGCGCCCGCCGCCGTGTCCTGCGGCAGCAGGGCCGCCGCGTCCGCCCAGCAGGCCCGCGAGCGCAACCGCCACACCGCGGTCTGGAGAGGGTCGTCACCTGCGGTCGTTCCGGTACCAGACATGGCGGAGTACGCCACGTTGCCCTCCCCGAGCGCGCCGTCGAGCCTTGAGTGAGTGGTGGCCGCATCTCAGCACGAATCGCGGCGCCGGGCCAAGGGGGCGGGTGAAGGATTTCACAAAGTCGTGGGACTGTCCGCCCCCCGAGGTTTCGCCCGCGCGGCGCCCCGGGTCAGCTCATGCGCAGTGCCAGGAAGAAATCCAGCTTGTCCTCCAGCCGCGACAGGTCACGACTCGTCAACTGCTCGATCCGGCCGACCCGGTAGCGCAGCGTGTTGACGTGCAGGTGCAGCCGGGAGGCGCAGCGCGTCCACGAGCCGTCGCAGTCCAGGAACGCCTCCAGCGTCGGGATCAGCTCGGCGCGGTGCCGCCGGTCGTAGTCGCGCAGGGGATCCAGCAGCCGGGCCGTGAACGCCCTGCGCACGTCGTCCGGCACGAACGGGAGCAGCAGCACGTGCGAGGCGAGCTCCTGATGGCCCGCCGCGCAGACCCGGCCGGGCCGGGCCGCCGCCACCCGCCGCGCGTGCCGCGCCTCCTCCAGCGCCCCGCGCAGCCCCTCCGCCGAGTGCACGGCCGCGCTGACGCCGAGCGTGAGCCGCCCGTCGCCGTCGAGGCCCGCCGACAGCGGCTCCCGTACGGCCGCCAGCAGCGTGTCGGCGAGGACGCCCGCCTCGGAGCCGTCGTGCTCACTGGAGACCGCCGGCAGCGGGACGAGGGCGACGGCCTCGTCGCCGGTGTGCGCCACGGCGATCCGGTCGGACGGCTCCGGGCCGGTCGCGAGGGGGTCGACCAGGATCTCCTCCAGCAGGGACTGGGTGAGCGGACCGGCCTGCGGGGCCTCGCCGTCGGTGCGGTCCCACTCGACGCGCGCCACGACCACCTGCCAGTGCGGGGCGGCCCCCAGGCCCGGCAGCAGCACCGGCGCTGCCACCCGCAGCCGGGCCGCGATCTCCGCCGGGGCCGCGCCCGTCTGCACCAGCTCCAGCACCTCCTGCGCGAGCCGCCGGCGCACCGTGCGCGCCGCGTCCCGCCGGTCGCGCTCCACCGCGATCAGCTGGGTGACCCCCTGCAGCAGGTCCAGCCGTTCCCCCGGCCAGTCCCCGGCGTCCGCCTCCACGGCCAGCAGCCAGTCCGACAGCAGGCTCTCGCGCACATCCCGCGCACCCCGCGGGCCCTGCGCCGCCCGCCCGCTGCTGCGGATCGGGAACAGCGAGTACGTCGTCCCGCCGACCGCCACCCGGTAGGGTCCGCGCCGGCCGGTGCGGACGGCCGCCAGATGCTCCCCGGCGAGCCGCGCGCACACCTCGGCCGGCAGCGCCGGGCCCGCCACCTTCGAGCCCGCGATCAGCCGGCCGGCGGGGGAGAGGACCCAGGCCCGCAGGTCCAGGTCGGAGCCGAGCAGGTCCAGGACCACGTCCGGTCCGCCGCCCGCCGGGCCCGCGGTCATCATCCGCCGGTGCCGGTCGACCACGGCCGCGAGGTCCCCGGCCCGCTCGCCGCTGACCTGCCGTACGACATGCTCGGTGATCGTCGCGAACGCCACCGACTCGTGCACCGCGAACAGCGGCAGCCGGTGCCGGGCGCATGCCACCACCAGATCGTCGGGCACGTCCCCCAGCTCGGCCTCGCCGGCCGCCAGCGCGGCCACGCCGGCCTGTACCAGGATCCGTACGAACGGCTCGGAGTCGGCGGCGCTCCGGCGCCAGGCCAGGCCGGTCAGCACCAGCTCACCACCGGAGAGGTAGCGGCTGGGGTCCCGCAGGTCGGTGGTCATCACACCGCGCACGGCGCGGTCGAGTTCCTCTTCGCCGCCGAGCAGCCGCAGCCCCAGCGCATCGGTGTCCAGCAGTGCGCGCAGCCGCATCTCGTCGCCGCCGTTCTTCTGTCTCGAAACTACGATGAATCTCTGAGGGACCGATGGGGCGGGGGCCCTGTGGTGTTTCCAGAGGAAAACGAGGAGGTTTCCGGTGGCCTCCGTTCATACGAATCTACAAGATGCCCGTGCTGGCCAGCCAACTCCTTCATGGTTTCCGTGACTGACCCGCTCGGAGCACAGCGCTGTGTACTGGCCCCGTTCCGCGTGAACACCACATCAACGAGCCGGGCCCGCCGCACCGATCTGGCTCATTCCGGACCCCACGACGAAGACGAAGAAGAGAGCCGGTCATGGACTTCCTTCGCCCCGCCAGCTGGGAGGAGGCGCTCGCCGCCAAGGCCGAGCACCCCAGCGCCGTGCCGATTGCGGGTGGCACCGATGTGATGGTGGAGATCAACTTCGACCACCGGCGGCCCGAGTACCTCCTCGACCTCACCCGGGTCGGTGACCTCTACGAGTGGGAGGTCGGCGAGGACAGCGTGCGGCTGGGCGCCTCCGTGCCCTACACCAAGATCATGGAGAACCTGCGGACCGAGCTGCCGGGCCTGGCCCTCGCCTCGCACACGGTGGCCTCCCCGCAGATCCGCAACCGCGGCGGCGTCGGCGGCAACCTCGGCACCGCCTCCCCGGCCGGCGACGCCCACCCCGCTCTCCTCGCGGCTGGCGCCGAGGTCGAGGCCGAGTCCGTGCGCGGCAGCCGCCGCATCCCCATCGACGCGTTCTACACCGGCGTGAAGCGCAACGCGCTCGCCCCGGACGAACTGATCCGCGCGGTCCACGTCAAGAAGGCCGACGGCCCGCAGCAGTACTCCAAGGTGGGCACCCGCAACGCCATGGTCATCGCCGTCTGCGCCTTCGGTCTCGCCCTGCACCCCGAGACCCGCACCGTCCGTACCGGCATCGGCTCGGCCGCCCCCACCCCCGTCCGGGCGAAGACCGCCGAGGAATTCCTCGACGCGGCCCTGGAGGAGGGCGGGTTCTGGGACAACGGAAAGATCATCACCCCGTCGGTCGCCCGGCAGTTCGCGGACCTGTGCTCCGCCGCCTGCAACCCGATCGACGACGTCCGGGGCACCGCGAGCTACCGCCGCCACGCGATCGGCGTCATGGCCCGCCGCACGCTGACCTGGACCTGGGAGTCGTACCGCGGCACCCGCCGCCACACCGAGGGAGCTGCGTGATGCGCGTCAACTTCACCGTCAACGGACGTCCGCAGGAGGCCGACGACGTGTGGGAGGGCGAGTCCCTGCTGTACGTGCTGCGGGAGCGTCTCGGACTGCCCGGCTCGAAGAACGCCTGCGAGCAGGGCGAGTGCGGCTCGTGCACGGTCCGGCTGGACGGCGTACCGGTGTGCGCGTGCCTGGTCGCGGCGGGCCAGGCGGAAGGCCGCGAGGTCGTGACCGTCGAGGGGCTCGCCGCGTACGCCAAGCAGCGCTCCTGCGGCGCCACGAGCGGGACCCCGCTCGACGAGGCCAGGGGATGGCAGGCCAAGGGCGCCGACTCCCAGACCGGCGCCGGCACCGAACTCTCACCGGTCCAGCAGGCGTTCATCGACGCCGGCGCGGTCCAGTGCGGCTTCTGCACCCCCGGCCTGCTGGTCGCCGCAGACGAGATGCTGGAGCGCCACCCGAACCCGACCGACGCGGACATCCGCGAGGCACTGTCGGGCAACCTGTGCCGCTGCACCGGCTACGAGAAGATCATGGACGCGGTCCGCCTCGCGGCCGCCCGGCAGTCAGAGGCGGTCTGATCCCGATGCCCTCCCCCCATCTCGGCTCCGCTCGAGCGGGAAGTGCCCCCGTCGGCACTCCCACCAAGATCACCCAGGGCTCGCAGACCCGGGGCGGCATCGGCGAGTCGACCCTCCGCCCGGACGGCATCCTCAAGGTCACCGGCGAGTTCGCGTACTCGTCCGACCTGTGGCACGAGGACATGCTCTGGGGCCAGATCCTGCGCTCCCCGGTCGCCCACGCCGAGATCGTCTCGATCGACACCGCCGAGGCCCTCGCCATGCCCGGCGTGTACGCCGTCATGACCTACGACGACCTGCCGACCGATGTGCGCACCTACGGCCTGGAGATCCAGGACACCCCGGTCCTCGCCCACGGCAAGGTGCGCCACCACGGCGAGCCGGTCGCGATCGTCGCCGCCGACCACCCCGAGACCGCCCGCCGGGCCGCCGCCAAGATCAAGGTCGAGTACCGAGAGCTGCCGGTCGTCACCGACGAGGCCTCCGCGACCGCCCCCGACGCGGTCCTCGTCCACAAGAACCGCACCGATCACCACGCCGCCCACGTCCCGCACCCCAACGTCCTCCACCGCCAGCCGATCGTCCGCGGCGACGCGGCGGCAGCCGCCGCGCGGGCCGACGTGATCGTCCGGGGCGAGTACACCTTCGGCATGCAGGACCAGGCCTTCCTCGGCCCCGAGTCCGGTCTCGCCGTGCCCGAGGAGGACGGCGGCGTCCACCTGTACATCGCCACCCAGTGGCTGCACAGCGACCTGCGCCAGATGGCCCCCGTGCTCGGTCTCCCCCCGGAGAAGGTGCGGATGACGCTGGCCGGTGTCGGCGGCGCGTTCGGCGGCCGCGAGGACCTGTCCATGCAGATCCACGCCTGCCTGCTGGCCCTGCGCACCGGCAAGCCCGTCAAGATCGTCTACAACCGCTTCGAGTCCTTCTTCGGGCACGTCCACCGCCACCCCGCCAAGCTGTCCTACGAACACGGCGCCACCCGCGAGGGCAAGCTGACCCACGTCAGGTGCCGGATCGTCCTGGACGGCGGCGCGTACGCCTCGGCCAGCCCGGCCGTGGTCGGCAACGCCGCCTCGCTCGGCATCGGTCCCTACGCCGTCGACGACGTCGACATCGAGGCCGTCGCCCTCTACACCAACAACCCGCCCTGCGGCGCGATGCGCGGCTTCGGCGCGGTCCAGGCGTGCTTCGCCTACGAGGCGCAGATGGACAAGGTGGCGAAGGAACTCGGCATGGACCCGGTGGAGTTCCGGCAGCTCAACGCCATGGAACAGGGCACCCTCATGCCGACCGGGCAGCCGGTCGACTCCCCGGCGCCGGTCGCCGAACTCCTGCGCCGCGTCAAGGCGATGCCGCTGCCGCCCGAGCGTCAGTGGGAGAGCAGCGAGGGCGCCGACGTACGGCAGCTGCCCGGCGGCCTCTCCAACACCACCCACGGCGAGGGCGTCGTACGCGGCATCGGCTACGCGGTCGGCATCAAGAACGTCGGCTTCTCCGAGGGCTTCGACGACTACTCCACCGCCCGGGTCCGCATGGAGGTCGTCGCCGGCCGGCCCGTGGCCACCGTGCACACCGCGATGGCGGAGGTCGGCCAGGGCGGTGTCACCGTCCACGCGCAGATCGCCCGCACCGAGCTGGGCGTCGGCCAGGTGACGATCAACCCGGCCGACACCAGGGTGGGCAGCGCCGGTTCGACGTCGGCCTCGCGGCAGACCTACGTCACCGGCGGCGCCGTGAAGAACGCCTGTGAGATCGTCCGCGAGAAGGTCCTGGAGATCGGGCGCCGCAAGTTCGGCTCCCACCACCCCGCCTGGGCCACCGCCGAACTGCTCCTGGAGGGCGGCAAGGTGGTCACCGACGGCGGCGAGGTGCTCGCCGACCTGGTGGACGTCCTCGGCGAGGAGGCCGTCGAGGTCGAGGAGGAGTGGCGGCACCGCCCCACCGAGCCCTTCGACCTGCGCACCGGACAGGGCAACGGCCATGTGCAGTACAGCTTCGCCGCGCACCGGGCGGTCGTCGAGGTCGACACCGAGCTGGGCCTGGTCAAGGTGATCGAGCTGGCCTGCGCCCAGGACGTCGGCAAGGCGCTCAACCCGCTGTCCGTCCTCGGCCAGATCCAGGGCGGCACGACCCAGGGCCTGGGCGTGGCGGTGATGGAGGAGATCATCGTCGACCCGAAGACGGCGAAGGTGAAGAACCCCTCCTTCACCGACTACCTCATCCCCACGATCCTCGACACGCCGACCATTCCGGTCGACGTGCTCGAACTCGCCGACCATCACGCCCCGTACGGGCTGCGCGGTGTCGGCGAGGCCCCGACCCTGTCGTCCACTCCGGCGGTCCTCGCGGCCATCCGGAACGCGACCGGGCTCGCGCTCGACCGCACGCCGGTGCGTCCGGAGCACCTCACCGGCACCGCGTGACACAGTGCCGGGGGGGGGGGGGGGGGGGGGGGGGGGGGGGGGGGGGGGCGGCCCCCGGGGGGGGGGGGGCCCGCCCCCCCCCCCCGCCCGCCGCCCCCCCCCCGGGGGGGGGGGCGGCCGCCCCCCCCCCGCGGGGGGGCGGGGGGCCCCCCCCCCCCGCCCGGCCCCCCCCGGGGGGGGGGCGGGGGGGGGGCCCCCGCGGGGCCCCCCCCCCCCCCCCCGCGGCACTGGCACCCAGCTCGTTCGTCTCGGGCCGTCCCCCGGGTCGTGCGGCCGCACCACCTTCCCAAATCCCGCGGCAGCCGGTGCGGTTGCCGCGGGTGCCCCTGTGAACCTTGGGAGTAGGCCCACATGACCCAGCAGTCACTGGATCCCGGGAACACGGACGACGACGCGGGTGACGGCACCCGCGTCCCGGCCGTACCGTCCCGGCTCGACCGGTACTTCCACATCTCCCGGCGTGGATCCACGGTCGCGCGCGAACTGCGCGGCGGCGTCACCACCTTCATGGCGATGGCGTACATCCTCCTGCTCAACCCCCTGATCCTGTCCGGGAAGGACGTGGCCGGGGACACCCTCGGCCGGCAGGCGCTGATCACCGCGACCGCGCTCGCGGCGGCCTGCACGACACTGCTGATGGGCTTCTTCGGCAAGGTGCCCCTCGCCCTCGCCGCCGGTCTCTCGGTCTCCGGCGTG
This sequence comes from Streptomyces sp. NPDC001381, assembly GCF_042895685.1. NCBI lineage: Bacteria > Bacillati > Actinomycetota > Actinomycetes > Kitasatosporales > Streptomycetaceae > Streptomyces > Streptomyces sp. NPDC001381. Next base: position 71,611 of record NZ_JBIAWO010000008.1, read on the forward strand.
CTGTCCTCCCAGGTCGCCCCGCAGATGACCTGGCCGCAGGCGATGGGCATGTGCGTGCTGTACGGCACGGTCATCATGCTGCTCGTCGTCACCGGCCTGCGCGAGATGATCATGAACGCGATACCGCTCGCGCTCAAGCACGGCATCACGATGGGCATCGGCCTGTTCATCGCCCTCATCGGCTTCTACAAGTCCGGCTTCGTGCACCAGGGCGAGGCGACCCCGGTCACCCTGGGCCCGGCGGGCGAACTGGCCGGCTGGCCGGTGCTGTTGTTCGCCGGCACGCTGCTCCTCATCTTCATGCTCCAGGCCCGGAACGTCCCCGGCGCCATCCTCGTCGGCATCGCCGGCGGCACGGTCGTCGCGGCGATCCTCAACGCCGCCGGGGTCGTCGACGCGAAGCAGTGGGCGGCCGGCGCCCCCGAACTGCACGGCGGCGCCGTGTCGACGCCCGACTTCTCGCTCTTCGGGAACGTGGAGTTCGGCGGCTGGGGCGAGGTCGGCGCGATGACCGTGGGCGTGATCGTCTTCACGCTCGTCCTCGCGGGCTTCTTCGACGCGATGGCCACCATCATCGGCGTCGGCACCGAGGCGAAGCTCGCCGACGACGAGGGCCGGATGCCGGGCCTGTCGAAGGCGCTGTTCATCGACGGCGCCGGCGGTGCCATCGGCGGCGTGGCGGGCGGCTCCGGCCAGACGGTCTTCATCGAGTCGGCGACCGGCGTGGGCGAGGGCGCCCGTACCGGTCTCGCCTCGGTCGTCACCGGCCTGCTCTTCGCCGCGTGCCTGTTCTTCACCCCGCTCACCGCGCTCGTCCCGCAGGAGGTCGCGTCCGCCGCGCTGGTCGTCATCGGCGCGATGATGCTGACCAACGCACGGCACGTCGACTGGACCGACAGGGCCACCGCGATCCCGGTGTTCCTGACCGTCGTCCTGATGCCGTTCACCTACACCATCACCACGGGCGTCGCCGCCGGCGTCATCTCGTACACGGCCATCAAGGCGGCTCAGGGCAGGTTCCGGGACATCGGTGCCTTCATGTGGGGTCTGTCAGGCATCTTCCTGGTCTATTTCGCCCTCCATCCCCTTGAGAGCTGGCTGGGCGTGCGTTAGGGGGTGTTTCGAAAGTCCCGCACAGCACCCGCGGCGCCCGGCACGCACCCTCGCCGCACCGGACACCGCGGGCACCGCACAGGACTTTCGAAACACCCCCTAGGGCCTGTCGGGAACGTGCCGCCGGCCGCGCGACCGCATTCCACATCACCGCCGTTCGAGGAGACCGAGACATGCTGGACATCGCCGAAGAGCTGAACCGGTGGGCCGGGCAGGGCCGTGACTTCGCCGTCGCCACCGTGGTGGCCGTCGGCGGCAGCGCGCCCCGCCGGCCGGGCGCCGCCCTCGCGGTGGACGCCGACGGCACGGCGGTCGGCTCGGTCTCCGGCGGCTGTGTGGAGAGCGCGGTGTACGACCTGTGCCAACAGGCGCTGGCGGACGGCGCACCGGTCCTGGAACGCTTCGGCTACAGCGACGACGACGCCTTCGCCGTGGGCCTCACCTGCGGCGGCGTCATCGACGTCCTCGTCACCCCGGTGCGGGCCGGTGACCCGGTCCGCCCGGTGGTCGAGGCCGCGCTGGCCGCCGCCGCGCGCGGCGAGGCGTCGGCGCTGGCCCGCGTCGTCGAGGGGCCGGCCGACCTCGTCGGCCGCGCGCTCCTCGTCCGCCCCGACGGGTCGTGCACGGGTGGCTTCGGCGGCCGTCCCGAACTGGACCGCACGGTGGCCGCCGAGGCCGGCGCCTTCCTCCAGGCCGGCCGCACCGGCACCCTGGAACTCGGCGAGCAGGGCTCCCGCTGCGGGACCCCGCTGACCGTCCTGGTCGAGTCGTCGGTCCCGCCGCCCCGCATGATCGTGTTCGGCGCGATCGACTTCGCGTCGGCGCTGGTGCGGGTCGGCAAGTTCCTCGGCCACCATGTGACGGTGTGCGACGCCCGGCCCGTCTTCGCGACCGCGGCCCGCTTCCCGGAGGCGGACGAGATCGTCGTCGAGTGGCCGCACACCTACCTGGAGCGCACGGAGGTGGACGCCCGGACGGTGCTGTGCGTGCTGACCCACGACGCCAAGTTCGACGTGCCCCTGCTCCAGGTGGCGCTGCGCCTCCCGGTCGCCTACGTCGGCGCGATGGGCTCCCGCAGGACCCACCTGGACCGCGACGCCCGGCTGCGGGCGGCGGGGGTCACCGAACTCGAGCTGACCCGGCTGCGCTCACCCATCGGCCTCGACCTGGGAGCCCGTACCCCCGAGGAGACGGCCCTGTCGATCGCCGCCGAGATCGTCGCGGCCCGCCGTGGCGGCAGCGGCATCCCGCTGACCGGCGCGCACACGCCGATCCACCACGACACGGCGCCGGCCCCCACGGGACGGATCGGCTCGGTGGCCTGAGCGTGCCGCCGGCGCCGGTGTCCTCACCGCCTGCGCAGCAGCCGGTTCACCGCACGGCCGAACACCGCGCGGGCCGTGGTGCGCACGAGTGGGTCGAAGGGCGAGGGGAGGAAGCGGATCCGCAGCTCCTCGCGCCACACGACCCGCGTCCGGCCGCCGGGGCCCGGCCACACCTCGATCTCGGCCCAGCCCCGGACCATCCGGCCGCGTTTCTCCAGCCGGCACCGGCCCGGCTCGTCGTCGGCCGGCGGATGCCACACGGTGACCTCCATCCGGTCGTCGAGGGCGAACGGGCCGAGCCCCGAGCGCGCCACGAACACGGTGCCCTCGCCGGCCGGCGGGGGAGTGACCACGGTGACGCGGGTCAGGGGCACCACCTCGCCGTGCCGGTGCCACTCGGTGAGCCGGCGCCAGGCCTCTTCGAGAGAGAGCGGGGCGGTGCGTTCGAGCTGGAAGTTGACCACGCGTTGATCGTAGGGAGTCCGGGCGGCGCGGCGGCGCGTTCCGCCGCGGCTCACGGGCCGGCGTCACCCGAGCCCCGTGCCCGTCGTACGCCCGTACGGCACCGTGAGCCGGGCCCGGCCCCCGCCCGACCGCGCCCCGCCCGCTGCGTCAGCGGTAGACCTCGCCCGGCTCCGCCGTGCCCGGTGCGAGCAACTGCGGCACGGTGACGAACACGTAGCCCCGCTCCTTCAGGGCGTCGATGATCCCGGGGACGGCCGGCACGGTGCCGTCGTAGAGGTCGTGCAGCAGGATGATGCCGTCCCGGTCGGCCTGGGCGAGCACGCGCTCGCGGATCAGTGCGGAGTCGGTCGTCGCGTAGTCCTTGGCGGTCACCGTCCACAGCACCTCCGCGAGTCCCAGCTCGCGGGAGATCTCGTGCACGGTGTCGTTGGTACGGCCCTGCGGTGGGCGCATCAGGGTGGGCCGGCGGCCGGTGAGGCGCTCTATCTCGTCGTTGGGGCGCCGGAGTTCCTCCCGTATCTCGTCCGGCTCGATCCGCGTGAGGATCCGGTGGTCCCAGGTGTGGCTGGCCACCTCGTGCCCCTCGTCGGCCATGCGGCGGACGAGTTCCGGGTACTTCTCGATGTGCCGTTTCCCCAGCAGGAAGAAGGTCGCCGGGACCTGTCTCTCCTTCAGGATGTCCAGCAGGCGGGCGGAGTTCTCGCTGGGTCCGGCGTCGAAGGTGAGCGCGATGCACTTCACCTCACGGCAGTCGACCGCGCCCATTCGGGCGGCGGCCTGGGCGGTCGCCGCGGGACGGGCGCGGGCGGCGCTGGGAGCGGTGGTGTCGAGACCGCCGCAGCCGCTGAGGACGACCGCCAGGCAGGTGGCCGCCGCCGAGACGGCGACGGCACGCAACCCGGCCCCCGTTTTCTTCATCTTCCTGGTCAGAGAAGCCATGCCGCGACTATACATAGAGCGTATACACCCTATGTATAGTCGCAGGATGGTGCCCTCAGCGCCTCACTGGGCGTAGAAAGTGGCGTCCCCCCGGTCCGTCGCCGTGCTCGGTGTCCGCACGTACAGCAGGTAGTTGTAGTGCCGGACGTAACGGCCCGGGTAGTTGTACGACTCGTACGAGACCCCCGCCGAGTCGGCGAGCCCGGCCCGCTGGAAGAAGCTGGCGTCGGACGCGAACGCCGACGTGCCGTCGTTCTTCTCCAGCCACACCTCGTAGTTCTTGTGCCGCAGGTAGTAGCCGGGGAAGTTGGCCGACTCCAGCGAGACGGTGCCCGTCCCCGCGAGCCCGGTCACCACCCGGAACTGCGAGTCCGCGAGCGGGCTGACGTTCGCCTCGATCTTCGCGCGGTACTCCCAGTGGCGGATGAACCGGTCGGTGTAGTTGAAGGAGGAGAACCGCTGCGGGGTGACCCCGTCCGCCACCGGGATGCCGAAGTCCGGGGTGCCGTCCGCCTTCCAGTACACCTTCTGCACCCGGGTGCGCCGGTTGGGGTCGTTCAGCGGGTCGCCGGAGATGTCCTTGTAGCTGCGGTCGTGGTACACGACGATGTCGGACCTGCCGTCCTCGGAGACGGTGAAGGAGTTGTGGCCCGGCCCGTACTGCGAGGTCGCGTCACTCGACTTGAAGACCGGCTGCGCACCCTTCGTCCAGGACGCCGGGCTGGTCAGGTCCGCCGTCGCGGACGCGGTCAGCATCCCCAGGCAGTAGTTGGCGTCGGTGGCGCTCGCCGAGTAGGTCATGAAGACCTTGCCGCCGTGCTGGATCACCGCCGGGCCCTCGTTGACCTTGTAGCCCACCGTCTCCCAGGACAGGGTCGGCTGCGAGATCTCCGCCGGAGTCCCGGAGATCGTCCAGGGGTTGGCCATCTTCGCGATGAACAGGCTGGTGTTGTTGTCCTCGGACGGGTTGTGCTGCGCCCACGCGAGATAGCGGACGCCGTTCACCACGAAGGTGGTGGCGTCCAGGGAGAAGCTCTCCCAAGTGGTCTTGATCTGGCCCTTCTCGGTCCAGGTCGCGGTCAGCGGGTTGGCGCCGGTGCCTTCGAGGACGTACATCCGGATCGCCCACACGTCGGACGTCGACCCGGCCGCGAAGTACACGTACCACTTGCCGTCGATGAAGTGGATCTCCGGCGCCCAGATGTGCGCGCCCATGATCCCGCTGCTGTGCCTGGTCCAGATGGTGACCTCCTGGGCCGTCGACAGGCCCTGGATGGTCGTCGCCCGGCGCAGCACGATCCGGTCGTACTCCGGGACGGTGGCGGTGAAGTAGTAGTAGCCGTCGGCGTGTTTGAAGATGTGCGGGTCGGCCCGCTTCTCCGCGACCGGGTTGGTGTACGTCACGGCGGGGGAGTCGGGCACGGCGGCATGGGCGGGCGCGCCCGGGCCGGTGAGGGCGGCCGCGAGGGCGACGAGGACGGCCAGGAGCAGCCGTACGGCGCTGCGTCTCAAGGGGGTTCTCCAATGAGGGGGAGTGCTGCGGGGGGTGGGGGTCAGGTGGTGGGCACCAGGCGCCACTGCTGGCAGTTGTTGTTCAGCCAGGTCCACTGCCGCACGTCGGTGCCGTTCGCCGTTCCGCAGTCCGCCACGTCGGCGACCTTGCCGCTGTTCTCGTTGACGATCCGGACGTAGTCGCCGGTCGCGGTGAACACCAGGCGGAACCGCTGGCACTTGTTGTTCAGCCAGGTCCACTGGCGCAGGTCGGCGCCGTCGGCGGTGGAGCAGTCGGCGGTGTCCATCACGCCGCCCGACGCCACGTTCACCAGCCGGTGGGTGTCGTCGCCGAGGTCCTCCACCTTCCACTTCTGGTTGGTTCCGCCGTTGCAGGTCCACTGGAGGACGTCGGTGCCGTTGGCCGTGGAACCTCCTTCGAGGTCCAGGCACTTGCCGCTGTTGCGGTTGACGAGGGTGTACGCCGTCGGGGTCGCCGCCGACTCCCCGGACGGGCCGGGCAGGCTCGTGCCGAGCGCGACCGGAGTGCCGAAGTCCGGAGTGCCGTCGGCCTTCCAGGAGAACTTCTGGGCCCGGGTCGTACGGCCGTTGCCGCAGCCGCCGCTGGCGGAGGAGTTGGCGTGGTAGACGATCCAGTTCTCCGTGCCGTCCGGCGAGCTGAAGAAGCCGTTGTGGCCGGGGCCGTAGACCCCGTTGGCGTCACTGCGCTGGAAGACGGGGGTCTGGGTCTTCGTCCAGGAGGACGCGCTCAGCGGGTCGGAGCCGGTGAGTTCGAGCAGACCCAGCTTGTAGTCGGCCGTGGTGCAGTAACTCGCGGAGAACGTGAGGAACGTACGGCCGCCGTGGTAGAGCGGCTCGGGGCCCTCGTTCACCGCCGCGCCGGACGTCTCCCAGCTCAGGGTGGGGCTGGAGATGATCGTGAAGGTGTTGCTGGACAGCGTGTACGGGTTGCTCATCGGCGCGATGACCAGGCTCTGCTTGCTTCCGTTGATGAAGCCGCTGCCGACGAGATACAGCTTGCCGTTCGCCTGGAGCACGCTCGCGTCGATCAGCCAGCCGCCGGGGGTGAGGTTGGAGCCGGTGAGCGAGCCCTTGTAGGTGTAGGGGCCGAGCGGGTCGGTGCCGGCGCTCTCCAGGACATGGGTGCGCTGGGAGTCGCAGCAGGAGACGCCGCTCTGGCCGGCCGAGTAGTAGAGATACCAGTGGCCGTTGAACTGGTGGATCTCCGGCGCCCAGATGTTGGTGTTGCGGGTGGAGGTGGTGTCCGACCAGACCTGCACGTTGGGCGCGGTGGCGAGGCCCGCCAGGGTCGGCGCCTTGCGCATGCCGAGGACGCCGGTGAACGTCGTCGTGATCAGGTAGTAGTTGCCGTCGTAGTACTCCAGCCAGGGGTCCGCGCCCTTGGCCGACTTCAGCGGGTTGGTGTACGGGCGGCCGTCCGCCGCGGACACCGGCTGGGTCGCGGCCACCAGGGCCACGAGGAGTGCCAGCACACAGACGAGCCAGGGTCTGCGGCGCACTGCCGGCACGCCGGGGCGCGGACCAAACATCCGAGGCATACAGGACCGTCCCTTGTCCGTAATTTCGAACGCAGTTCGTAACTTCGGCCAGAAGATAGGGGGCGTGCATGTCCCCGTCAATGCTTTCGACCGATGCGGCAGCCCCCCGCACGGGGTGGCGGGGCGTCACTTCGCCCCGCGCAGGCAACCTCGCGGGGCGCCGGCCCCTCCTAGGAGACGAACCCCACGGAACCCGAACAGGAGTGCCCGGTGGCCCCTCAGCTGTCCCGCCGCAGGTTCATGGTCCACACCCTCGCGGCGTCCACCCTGATCGTCGCGGCCCCCCTCGCCTGCGACTCCTCCTCCGCGGAGGGCGCCGAGCCCGCCCGCCGCTCCTCCGACGTCCTGGTGACCGGCACCGACGAGGAGATGCTGGTCCTCGAGGTCACCGAGGCCAACCGGATCGTCGTACGGCTGCCGCGGGTCGAGGTCGGACAGGGCGTCACCACCGCGGTCGCAATGATGATCGCCGAGGAACTGGACGCCCGGCTCGCCGACATCGACATCCCCCTTGCCGACGCCCGGACCAAGGGCAACCAGTACACCGGCGGTTCCAGCTCGGTCCGGTCCCTGTACGGCCCGGCCCGCGAACTGGCCGCCACCGCGCGGGCCAGGCTGGTCACCGCGGCGGCCCGGCTCTGGCACGTCCCCGCGCGTGCCCTGCGCACCAAGGACACGAAGGTGTACGCGCCGGACGGCCGCTCGGCCACCTTCGGCTACCTGACGGGATACGCCGCGGCGATCCGGGTGCCCGCGGTGTCGGCCGCACCCAAGCCGGCCTCCCGGCACCGGGTGATCGGGCGGCCCACGAACCGGATCGACGCCCGGGACATCGTCACCGGCGCGGCGAAGTACGCCGGGGACCTGGCGGTCGCCGGGGCCAAGCCGACGGTCGTGGCCCGCCCGCCCACGCTCGGCGGCACGGTGGTGTCCGTCGACGACCGGGCGGCGCGGGCGATGCCCGGCGTGCACGCGGTGGTGCGGGTCGCGGGCGGGGTCGCCGTGGTGGCGGAGTCGTTCCACCACGCCTTCAAGGCCCGGGACGCCCTGGAGATCACCTGGGCGCCCGGGCCGCTCGTGGGGCTGTCCGACGCCGCGATCCGCCGGCGGCTGCGGGCCGCCGTACCCCGCCTCGGTACGCCGCCGGGCGGATCGGCCCAGGTGGAGGCCGAGTTCGAGTTCGCGTTCGTCGGCCATGCGCCGATGGAGGTGCTGACCGCGGTGGCGGACGTCCGGGCCGCCCGGGCCGAGATCTGGTTCTCCTCGCAGACCCCGATGGACGCGCGCGACAGCATCGCCTCGGCGGTCGGGCTGCCCGCGTCGAAGGTGAAGGTCCACGTCCTGCGCGGCGGCGGCTCGTTCGGCCGCCGGCTCGACTCCGACGCCGCCCTGGAGGCGGCCCTGATCTCCAAGGCGGCCCGCCGGCCGGTCAAGCTGATGTGGAGCCGCGCCGACGACATCCGGCACGGCCGGATGCGCCCGGCCGGCCATCACCGCGTCCGCGCCAGCCTCGCGCGCGGCCGGGTGGTGGCCTTCGCCCACGCGACGGCCTCGGTGAGCCAGGCCTACGAGGGGGCGGGCGCCGTGCGTCCGGCGTCCTTCGCGTCGGCGGCCGGGCCGCTGCCCAGCGACAGCGGCCTGTACAACTTCGGCCGTCTGTCCGGGGACTCGGGCTCCGTGGAGCTGGCGATACCGCTGGGCGCCTGGCGGTCGGTGGACTCGGGGACCGTACGGACGGCGGAGGAGATCGTCGTCGACGAGATCGCCGCCCGGCTGGGGAAGGACCCGGTCGCCTTCCGGCGCGCGACCTTGCGGAACAAGGCCGTCAGAGCGGTGCTCGACAAGGCGGCCGCCGCCGGTCACTGGGGCCGCGCCCTGCCGGCCGGCCGGGCGCAGGGCGTCGCCGTCCACGAGGAGTACGGCTCCTGCGTGGCCTGCCTCGCGGAGATCGACGCGACCGACCCGCACCACCCCCGGGTGACCAGGGTGGTGATGGCCGCCGACGTCGGCACCGCCGTCAACCCCCGCGGCCTGGAGGCCCAGCTCATGGGCACCGCCGTCGACGGCATCTCCACCGTCCTCACGGCCGGTCTGCACATCGACCGCGGCGCCGTCCGCGAGAGCAGCTACGCCGACTTCCACTACGCCCGCCAGCGCGACGCCCCGCTCCGCTTCGAGGCGCACATCATGCCCTCGCACGGGGAGCCGGGCGGCGCGGGCGAACTCGGTGTCCCGGCCGCGGCGGGCGCCGTCGCCAACGCCTACGCCCGGGCCACCGGCACCAAGCCCCGCCGCTTCCCGCTCAACTTCTGAACACGACCACTGCCGCGACCACGTGTGAACGCCCCACTTCTCAACGCGACGCCTGGAAGGTGCCGATGCCGTCCTACTCCTTCGTCCTCAACGGGAAGCCGGTCACCGTCGAGGCGCCCGCCGACATGCCGCTGCTGTGGGTGCTGCGGGACCTGCTGAACGTGACCGGACCCAAGTACGGCTGCGGGGTCGGGGTCTGCCGCGCCTGCACCAGCCACCTGGACGGCGCGGAGGTCCAGCCCTGTGTCGTGCCGGTCGAGGACTGCGCCGGCCGCGAGGTCACCACCATCGAGGGCCTGGCCGACGGCGACCGGCTGCATCCCGTGCAGCAGGCCTGGCTGGAGTGCGACGTGGCCCAGTGCGGCTTCTGCCAGCCCGGCCAGATCATGGCCGCGGCGGCCCTGCTGAAGCGGACGGCCCGGCCGACCGACGCCGACATCGACCGCATCGAGAACGTGTGCCGCTGCGGCACGTACTCCCGGATCCGGGAGGCGATCAAGAAGGCCTCGGCGCACGGCTGACGGGACGTGCGCCCACGCTGCCGGCGCACGCCGGGAACTGAACGGCGCGGTGCCCCGGTGTCCTGCTGCCGTCGCGCCGGCGCTTTGCCGTGGGCGGCCAGGCGCTGCGGCGGCCCGGCACACCGGCGGCCCGGCGCCCCGGCGGTCGGTCCGGCGCCCCGGCGGCTCGGCGGCCCGGCGGTCGGTCCGGCGCCCCGGCGGCTCGGCGGCCCGCCCTCGGCGCCCCGGTGCCCTGCCACTGGCGCTTGCCCGTCGGTGCCCCGGTGTCCTGCTGCCGTCGCGCCGGCGCCTTGCCGTGGGCGGCCAGGCGCTGCGGCGGCCCGCCCTTGGCGCCTGCCGCCCCGCCCCGGCGCCGCCGTGCACCCGTGCTTCCGCACTTCTGCGGGCAGGGCGGGCCGGGCCCGCTTCTCGCCGTAGGTGGGCGGGGCGGAACGCCGCCGGTGTGCTTGAGTGGTGGGCCCAGTGGGACACGCGCGACCGGCCCTCGGCTCGCCGCTCATGAACGGACCCGGACCTCCATGCACGTACTCATACTCGGCGGGACCACGGAGGCCCGCCGGCTCGCCGAGCTGCTCCACGGCATGCCCGGCGTGGCGGTGACCACCTCCCTCGCCGGGCGGGTGGCGAGCCCCCGGCTGCCGCCGGGCGAGGTGCGTGTCGGGGGCTTCGGCGGCCCCGAGGGCCTGACGGCGTGGCTGCGCGCGCACCCCGTGGACGTCCTCGTCGACGCCACCCACCCCTTCGCCCGGGCGATGAGTTTCCACGCGGCCGGGGCCGCCGCCGCGACCGGCGTACCCCTGCTGGCCCTGCGCCGCCCCGGCTGGGTTCCCGTCGAGGGCGACGACTGGCACGAGGCCGGCTCGCCTGAGGAGGCCGCGGCCCTGCTGCCCGGGCTGGGGCGGCGGGTGTTCCTCACGACCGGCCGGATGGGCCTCGCCGCGTTCGCGGACCTGGACGAGCTGTGGTTCCTCGTACGATCCGTCGACGCGCCCGAGGGCCCGCGCCCGGCCCGTACGGAGACGCTGCTGGAGCGCGGCCCGTTCACCCTCGACGGCGAGCGCGAGCTGCTGCGCCGCCATCGCGTCGACGTCGTGGTGACCAAGGACAGCGGGGGAGCCGCCACGGCGCCGAAGCTCACGGCCGCCCGTGAGGCCGGCCTGCCGGTGGTCGTGATCCGCCGGCCGCCGGTGCCCGAGGGCGTGCCCGTCGTGGCCGACCCGGAGCGGGCGGTCCGCTGGGTCGGGGAGCACCGCGACCGCCGCGCACCGGGCGGCGCTTCCCGGCGCGCCGACTGAGGACCGGCGCGGAACCCGCCGGTCCTGCCCGGCGCCCGGCGCCCGCCCGCTACTCCTCCTCGCTGGCGATCGCGTTGAGCGCGGCGGCGGCGATCGCGCTGCCGCCCCGGCGTCCCCGCACCACCAGGTACTCCAGACCGGACCGGCCGGCCGCCAGGGCCTCCTTCGACTCGGCGGCACCGACGAACCCGACCGGCACACCGATCACGGCGGCGGGCCGCGGGGCGCCCGCCTCGATCATCTCCAGCAGACGGAAGAGCGCGGTGGGCGCGTTGCCGACGGCCACGACCGCGCCCGCCAGCCGGTCGCGCCACAGCTCCAGCGCGGCGGCGCTGCGCGTCGTCCCCAGTTCGGCCGCCAGCCCCGGGACGGCCGGGTCGGAGAGCGTGCACACCACGTCGTTGCCGGCGGGCAGCCGCCCGCGGGTCACACCGCTGGCCACCATCTGGACGTCGGTGAGGATCGGCGCTCCGCCGCGCAGGGCCTCTCGGGCACGCGCCACCACCCCGGGCGTGTAGGCGAGGTCCTGTACGAGGTCCACCATTCCGCAGGCGTGGATCATCCGGACCGCGACCTGGGCGACGTCGGCGGGCAGGCCCGTGAGGTCGGCCTCCGCGCGGATGGTGGCGAAGGACTGGCGGTAGATCGCCGCGCCGTCCTTCTCGTAGTCGTAGCTGGTCACGGTGTTCGGCATGGCCGTGAGCATACCCACGCGACCTGATCACCGAGAAGCGCTATTGCTGATAGCTTGTAGTTGCATATCAATCGCAATAAGCTGGAAGGGTGTGGGACGGACATGGCGGTGTACACGCTCCCGGAGCTCCCGTACGACTACGCGGCGCTCGCCCCGGTGATCAGCCCCGAGATCATCGAACTGCACCACGACAAGCACCACGCGGCGTACGTGAAGGGGGCGAACGACACCCTGGAGCAACTCGCGGAGGCGCGGGACAAGGAGGCGTGGGGTGCGGTCAACGGCCTGGAGAAGAGCCTGGCCTTTCATCTGTCCGGGCACGTCCTGCACAGCGTCTACTGGCACAACATGACCGGCGACGGCGGCGGCGAGCCGCTGGAGGAGGACGGCGTGGGCGAGCTCGCGGACGCGATCGCCGAGTCCTTCGGCTCGTTCGCGGGTTTCAAGGCGCAGCTGTCCAAGGCGTCGGCCACCACCCAGGGCTCCGGCTGGGGTGTCCTCGCCTACGAGCCGCTCTCCGGCCGGCTGATCGTCGAGCAGGTCTACGACCACCAGGGCAACGTCGGTCAGGGCTCCACCCCGATCCTCGTCTTCGACGCCTGGGAGCACGCCTTCTACCTGCAGTACAGGAACCAGAAGGCCGACTTCGTCGAGGCGATGTGGCAGGTCGTGAACTGGCAGGACGTGGCCCGGCGGTACTCCGCAGCCAAGGGGCGCGGCGACGCCCTGCTGCTCGCCCCGTGACGCCCTGACGCGGTGGCCGCGCCCGCGTGCGCGTCCGCGTGCCCGTCCGTGTCCCCGTCCGCGTCCGCACAGACGTCCTGCTCGTGATCGTCTTCTCACCGTTCACCGGCAGGCGGCGTGAAGGGCTCCCGTGAGACGTCCTCGCGGGAGCCCTTCCGCCGTCATGGCGCGCCCGTCGCACACCGCCCACCCGCGCTTTATGAAATGATGGATCCATCAGAATTGCCGATGTGTGTGTACGGGTGGCTAGACTCCGGGCATGTCCTCGCCTGCCCCGCCCCGCAACCGCTTCGAGCGGCGCCGCGCCGAGACCCGTCAGGCGCTGGTCCGTGCGGCGCGGCAGATCCTCGCCGAGAGCGGGGACGCCGGCGCCAGCATCCAGGCGATCGCCGAACGGGCGGACGTCGGGTTCGGATCGTTCTACAACCACTTCGAGTCGAAGGCGGAGTTGTTCGACGCGGCGGTGGTGGACGCGCTGGAGGAGTTCGGCCAGGCCTTCGACGACCGCCTCGCCGGGATCGAGGACCCGGCGGAACTGGTCGCGGCCGGCTTCCGGCTCAGCGCCCGCATGGCCGACTCCCACCCGGAGCTCATGCAGGTGCTGCGCCGCCGCGGACTCGGCTACATCCACTCGGAGTTCGGCCTCGCCCCCCGGGCCCTGCGCGACCTGGGGGCCGGTGTCGCCTCCGGCCGCTTCGCCGCCCTCGATCCCGTCGTCGCGCTCTCCGCGCTCGGCGGCACACTGCTGTCCCTGGTGGAGCTGCGGTTCACCCGGCCCGACCTGGACGGTGACGAGGCCGCCTCGCGTCTGGCGGAGATGGTGCTGCGCATGCTGGGCGTCCCGCCCGAGGACGCCCACGACGTCGCCCGCCGCCCGCTGCCCGACCTCGGCTGACCGGTCTGCCTCAGGCGGACGACGCGTCCGGGCGGAAGGTGACCGCCTCACCGCTGAAGCGGGCGCTGATCCCCTCGTCCGTGACGGTGACCGACCGCAGATGGAGTCCCTCGGGGATGTTCCGCAGCGGCACGGGCTCCGCCAGGGCCTTGTCGAGCAGGGCCTTGGCGGGAGGGAAGAGCTCGCCCCGGGTGACGCGGACGTCCGTGAAGGCGATGCGGTTGCCGGGGGCCGCCGAGACGGCCGCGCTCACCGTCACGTCCCCGGCGAGCGGCAGGCCGATGGTCGCGTCGACCCGGCCCGGCTCGTCGCCCCGCGAGACGCCCGGGCCGAGCGCGTCCGACAGATCCCCGTACGACAGGAACGCGGTCGCCTGGACGGCGCGGGCTCGGGCCTCCTCGGCGCCGCCGCCGGTCCTGAGGCCGTCGAGGCCGACGGTCAGCTCGGTGACGGGCAGCGGTCGGTCCGTGCCGCGGGCGGGGAGGTCGTGGGCGGTGATGTCGACGTGCCGCAGGCTGCCGTGGGCCAGCTGGGTCAGCACGGGGAAGCCGCTGACGTGCACCGAGGGCTGCCGCGGGGTCCCCATGCCCTCCTGGAACGCCTCCGCCGTACGGCTCTCCGCGCGGGCGGCGGCGATCCGGTCGACGGCGACGCCGCCGCCCACCAGCAGCGCCGCAGCGGACGCGACCGCGACGGTCGTCCCGCGCCGCCTTCGCGAAGCCGGACGACGGGCGGAGGCGGCGGCGTGGCGGAAGGGCGCCGCGGGCAAGGATTCCGCGGGCAAGGATTCCGCGGACAGGGATTCCGGGGGCGAGGGCTTCGTGGGCGAGGGCTTCGTGGGCGGGGACTCCGCGGGCGGGGGCTGTCCGTCGTGCCGAAAACGGCGCATGGGTTCCTCTCGGGGGAGACGGTTCTCTAGGCGCCGACGCGGTCGGGCCGGCCGAGTGCCCGGACCCGGGCGACGGCGAGGTCGGCGTCCACGCCCACCGCGATCAGGGCGGCGGTCGCGGCGCGGGTGCCGTCGTCGGTCCAGATCCCGGTGTTCACGCAGTCCAGGAGCGCCAGCAGCAGTCCTTCGACCGCCCGGCTGAGCGGCTCGGGCGGGAGGGTGCTGCGGAAGACGCCCTGCCGCTGCCCCCGCTCGATGATCGTTCTGGCCGTGTCCCGGGCGGGGGCGAGCACCTCGTCCACCCGCTCGCGGCCCAGGTCCTGGGGTGCGAGTCTCAGCAGCGTCCGGTAGCGGTCGCCGACGGGCCACAGCGCCAGGGTGAAGCACGTCAGCGCGTCGACGGCGTCGTGTTCGGGGATCCGTACGGTCGCCAGAGCGCGCCGCAGGGCCTCCGCGGCGTCCGTGACGAGCCCCTCGACCAGCGCGGACCGGCCGCCGAAGTGCCCGTACACGGTGCGCCGCACCACGCCGGCGGCCTCGGCGATGTCGCCGAGACTGCTCTCGGGGTCACGGCCGAGTTCCCGACGTGCCGCTTCGAGGATGCGGGCCCGGGTGAGCTGTGTCCTGCGGCGCCCGCCGCTCGGGATGTGCGGGCCGGTCATGTCGGACCTCCGTTCGACGGGGAGGGCTGTCCCGATAATTGCACACTAGTGAGCAATGAACCAGCCCGCCGGTCACCGGGCACCCGACCGTCGGCAGGGCGCACCGACCCGTTCGGCGTACCGTCGAGACTGTGGACGTCACCGCGGACACCCTCGTCGCCCGCGCCGCGCAAGAGCTCGGCCGTGGTGCGGACGGGCTGATCGCCGAGGTGGAGCGGTGCCTGCGCGACGAGCTGCCCGAGCTCTGGCAGCACCCGGACATCGCCGGCATCACCGCGCGCAACATCACCGAGCACCTGGTGGGCGGTCTGGCCGGGCTCGAGCACGGCGTCGATCCCAGCCTGATCGATCCCCCCGCCGCCGACGTCGACCGCGCCCGACGGCTGGCCCGCCACGGGATCGCCGTCACGGCGATGCTGCGCGCGCACCGCCTCGCCCAGGGCATCACCCTCGACCGGCTGCTCGCCCAGCTCCCCCGTCTGACGAGCGACCCCGAGCTGATCAGCGCGGCGGCACGCATGCTCGCCGAGACGACGGCCGGATACGTGGACCGCGCGTCCCAGCAGGGCGTGACGGCGTTCCAGGAGGAGCGGGACCGCAGACTGCGGTGGCGGCTGTCGATGGTCAACGAGGCGGGCATGCGCATCGGCACCACCCTGGACATCGCCCGCACCAGCCAGGAACTGGCCGATCTCGCCTTCGGGCACTTCGCCGACCTGGCCACCGTCGACCTGCTCGACTCCGCGCTCCACGAACCCGACTCCCCGCCGGATCAACCGCTCGCCCTGCGCCGGACCGCCCTGCGGCCGGCGTCCGGCGACGGCCGGGAACCGGCGCCGGGGCAGCTCCACACCTACCCGGACGACTCACCGCCGGTCCGCGCCCTGACCAGCGGCCGGCCCTCGCGCCACCAGCCGGACGGCCCGCCCGGCCCCGGCCCCGGCCGCGCGAGCGAGCCGGCCGCGGTCCACTCGACGCTGGTCGTGCCCCTGCGCGCCCGCGGTACCACCCTGGGCGTCGCCCGGTTCTGCCGGGACCGCACCCCCGACCGCTACGACGACGAGGACCTCCTCCTCGCCCAGGAGATCGCCGCCCGAGCGGCCGTCGCCGTCGACAACGCGCGCCGCTACACCCACGCCCGCGCCACCGCCCTCAGCCTCCAGCGCAGCCTGCTCCCGTCGCACACGCCACCGCAGTCCGCCGTGGAGGTCGCCTGCCGCTATCTGCCCGCCGGCGACCGGCTCGGGGTCGGCGGCGACTGGTACGACGTCATCCCGCTGTCCGGCGCCCGGGTCGCCCTCGTGGTGGGCGACGTCGTCGGGCACGGCATCCACGCCGCCGCCACCATGGGCCGGCTGCGGACCGCCGTACGCACCCTCGCCGACATCGACCTGCCGCCCGACGAACTCCTCACCCACCTGGACGACGTCGTGCTGCGCCTGTCCGCCGAAGCCGCCGCCGACCCGGACCGGGAGGCCGACGGCGAACTCGGCGCCACCTGCCTGTACGCGGTCTACGACCCCGTCGGCGGCTGCTGCACCCTCGCCCGCGCCGGCCATCCGCCGCCCGCCGTGGCGACCGGGGAGGGCACCGCCGACACCCTCGACCTGCCGGCCGGCCCGCCGCTCGGCCTGGGGGGCCTGCCGTTCGAGACGACGGAGGTCACCCTCCCCGAAGGCAGCCTCCTCGCCCTCTTCACCAACGGCCTGATCGAAGCCCGCGAGCACGACGCCGAGACCGGGCTCACCCTGCTCCGCCAGGCCCTCGCCCGGCCCGCCCCCTCCCTGGAGGCCGTCTGCGACACCGTCCTCGACACCCTGCTGCCGGCCCGCCCCGACGACGACGTGGCCCTCCTCGTGGCCCGCACGCACTCCCTCGGGGACGCCCGGGTCGCCGGCTGGGACCTGGAGCCCGACCCGGCCGCCGTCTCCCGGGCCCGCTCCAGCGTCTCCCGGCAGCTGAGCACCTGGGGCCTGGACGACCTCGACTTCACCGCCGAACTGGTGGTCAGCGAACTGGTCACCAACGCCATCCGCTACGGACGGCCCCCCATCCGGCTGCGCCTCATCCGTCCCCAGAGCCTGGACGGGCCGGCGGGTGCCCCCGTCCGCAGCCTCCTGTGCGAGGTCTCCGACAGCAGCAGCACCACCCCGCACCAGCGCCGCGCCCGCGCCCACGACGAGGGCGGCCGCGGCCTGCTCCTGGTCGCCCGGCTCGCCGAACACTGGGGCACCCGTCACGCCCGACACGGCAAGACGGTCTGGGCGGAACTGAACGAGACGACCGGCTTCCCCGCGTTCGCCTAGGGGGTGTTGTGAAAGTCCCGCACAGCACCCGCGGCGCCCGGCACGCACCCTCGCCGCACCGGCCAAAGGCCCAAGTAGCTCCGCTACGAGGGCCTTCGTCCGGCACGCCGAGGGCACGCACCGGACACCGCGGGCACCGCACTGGACTTTCACAACACCCCCTAGGGGCGGCCGCCACCCGGCCGCCGCGCGGCCGTCCGTGCCGGGTGTCACGCTGACATCACCAGGACCCGCAGAAGGGAAGATGCCGTGATCACCACCGACCTCACCCCCGGCGCCCCCTGTTGGCTCGACCTCGGTGCCCCCGACGTACGGGCCGCCGCGGACTTCTACGGCGCCGTGCTCGGCTGGGAGTACGAGTCCATGGGCGGCGAGGGGGAGGACATGGAAGGCGGGATGTTCCGGAAGGACGGCAAGATCGTCGCCGGGCTCGGCAGGCTCACCGAGGAGGGCGCGCGCTCGGCCTGGATGATCTACTACACCGTCACCGACGCGGACGCCGCCGCCCAGGCCGTGGAGCGCGCGGGCGGCACCGTGCGGGTGGCGCCCCGGGACCTCGGCGAATGGGGCCGGATGGCGCAGTTCAGCGACCCGCTCGGCGGCCAGTTCGCCGCCTGGCAGCCGGGGAGCAACGCGGGCTTCGAGCTGGTGGACGAGCCGGGCTCGCTGTCCTGGACCGAGCTGTACACGAGCGACGCGGCGGCCGCCAGGGAGTTCTACGGCGCTGTCTTCGGCTGGCGGTACGGCGACATGGAACTCCCCGGCGGCGGGGGCACGTACGTCCTGATCACCCCCGCCGGGCAGCCCGAGGAGCGCATGCAGGGCGGTCTCATGGAGGTCGGCAAGGAGGATCTCGCCCTGGCCGGCGGACACCCGTACTGGCACCCGGTGTTCGCCGTGGCCGACTGCGACGCCGCCGTCGCCCAGGTCGAGGGCAACGGCGGCAGGGTGCAGATGGGGCCGATGGAGGCGGAGGGCGTCGGCCGGCTGGCCGTCTGCCTCGACCCGTCCGACGCGGACTTCGTGGTGCTCGCCCCGGCCCGGAGCTGAGCCCCGGGCGCGGTGCGGCGCGGCGGCGGGCCGGGGCGGCCGCCGGCCCGTCAGGCGAGCGTGACCTCCACCGGCAGCTTCTTGATGCCGTTGACGAAGTTGGAGCGCACGCGCGGGACGTCGCCGGCCAGTCTGATGCCGGCGATCCGCGGGATCAGCTCCTCGAACATGATGCGGATCTCGGTGCGGGCGAGCAGGTTGCCCAGGCACAGGTGCGGGCTGCCCTTGCCGAAGGTGACGTGGTCGTTGTCCCGCCGGGTGACGTCGAAGTCGTAGGGGTTGCCGAAGACCTCCTCGTCGCGGTTGCCGGAGGCGTACCACATGACGACCTTGTCGCCCTCCCTGATCCGCTTGCCGCCCAGTTCGACGTCGCGGGTGGCGGTGCGGCGGAAGTGGTAGACGGGGGAGGCCCAGCGCAGGAACTCCTCGACCGCCGCGGGGATCAGGGACGGGTCGTCCTTGAGGCGGGCCAGCTGCTCGGGGTGCTGGAGGAGGGCCAGCATCGAGTGGGAGATGGTGTGGCGGGTGGTCTCGTTGCCGGCGACGACCAGGAGCAGGAAGTAGTTGTCGAAGTCCTGGGCGGAGAGCGGGACGCCGTCCCGCGGCGTGGTGTTGACGAGCCGGGAGACCAGGTCCGTGCCGTCGCCCCCGCGCCGCTGCCGGGCCAGCTCACGGCCGTACTCGAAGACCTCGACGGACGCGGGGGAGCGGAACGGCAGGTCCCGGTACTTCTCGCTCTCCTCGCTGTGCAGGAGCACGTCCGCGTAGTCGGGGTCGGTGTTGCCGATGATGCGGTTGCCCCAGTCGATGAGCTGCTGGTTGTCCTCCGGCGGCACGTCGAGCAGCCGGGCCAGCACGTTGATGGGGAAGTCGGCGGAGACGTCGGCGACGAAGTCGAAGGTGCCCTTGGCGAGGGCCGCGTCGAGGGTCCTGGCGGTCAGGCCGCGCAGGAAGTCGGTGTAGCTGGCGATGACACCGGCGCCGAACTGACGCTGGATCACGCTGCGCAGCGCGCGGTGGCGGACGCCGTCCAGTTCCAGGATGGAGGCCCGCTTCTTGATCTGGTCGTCGTCGAGCTCCTCGAGGTTGACGAACCTGGTGGAGGTGAAGGTCTCCGCGTCCCGGTCGACGCGGGCGATGTCGGCGTGCCGGGTCACCGCCCAGAAACCGGAGTTCGGGGCCTGTTCCGGCTGCCAGTGCACCGGGTCCTCGTGGCGCAGGGTGTGGAACATCCGCCAGGGCGTGACGCCGTCGGCGAAGTGGTCGAGGTCGGCGAGGTCCACCCGCTCCAGCGGCAGGGGCTCGTCGAGGGCGGCACGCAGTTCGTCTCGGGTGGTGGGGACGGCGGGGCTGGTCATGGTCGTGGTTCTCCTGGGCGGGGGCGGCGAGGGTGCGGGGCGTCCGGCGGACTCACTCACAGGTGGTAGGCGTACTCGGTGAACTCCCAGTCGGTGACGTGCCGGCCGAAGCGTTCGACCTCGTCCCGCTTGTAGGTGAGGAAGGCGGTGGTGAAGTCCTTGCCGAGCAGATCGGTCAGGGCGGTGTCCGCCTCCAGCGCGTCGAGCGCGGCGGCCAGGCTCCGGGGCAGCAGGGCGGACCGGGCGGTGTCGTAGCCGTAGCCCTCCAGCGGGGCGGGGGGCTCCTCGCCCGCCCGGACGCCGAGCAGGGCGGCGGCGAGGGTTCCGGCGATCAGCAGGTACGGGTTGGCGCTCGCGTCGCCGAGCCGCAGCTCCAGGCGGGCGCCGGAGCCGCGCTCGGGCGGGATGCGGAGCATGGCGCTGCGGTTGTCCAGCCCCCAGTCGATCAGCCAGGGGGCGAGGGTGTCCGGGCCGAAGCGCTTGTACGAGTTCACGGTCGGGTTGGCCAGCGCCGCGAGCGCCGGGGCGTGGGCGAGGATGCCGGCGACGGCGTGCCGGGCGGTGGCGGACAGGCCGTGGGCGCCGGACGGGTCGTCGAAGGCGTTGCCGCCCTCGGTGTCCTCGCAGGACAGATGGAGGTGGAAGCCGGAGCCGCCGGCGTCGCCGAACGGCTTGGCCATGAAGGTGGCCAGCTTGCCCTCCCGGCGCGCCACCTCCTTGACGGCCGCCTTGAAACGGAAGGCGCGGTCGGCGGCGTCGAGGGCGTCGGAGTGGGTCAGGTTGATCTCGTACTGGCCGCCGTCGAACTCGTGGTTGCCGGTGACGACGCCGAGACCGAGGTCGCGCAGCAGGCGCAGGGTGCGCAGCAGGTGGTTCTCCGGGTCGGCGCGCAGCCCGGCGGTGTACACGGCTCCCGTGGCCTCGGGAGAGCGGCGCCAGCCGGCGGGGCTGCCGGGGGCGGGCTCCAGCAGGAAGTACTCCAGCTCGGGGCCGACGACGGGCCGCAGCCCCTGCTCGGCGCACCGGGCCAGGACGGAGCGCAGCAGGTCGCGCGGCGACTCGGGGGCGGGGGCCCCGGTCGCCGGGTCGACGACCTCGCCGAGACAGGTGGCCACGCCCGGCTCCCAGGGGAGGAGGGCCGCCGTGGTCAGGTCGGGGCGCACGCACACGTCCGGCAGGCCGGCGTCGAGGCCGCCCGCGACCGGGACCACGTCGCCCCCGGGGGTGGTGTGGTACACGGCGCGGCAGAAGGCCAGGCCGTGCTCGCAGGCCGAGGGCAGGTGGTCCAGCAGGACGTCCCGGGCGCGGTCGGTGCCGATGAGGTCGGGGTAGATCACCCGGACCACGTCGACGCCCTCGGCGGCGAGCCGCTCCCTGTGCCGGTGGATGTCTGGGCTGTCGGATGCGCTCACCGATGTCTCCTTGAGCGGAACGGGCGGGGGCTCCCCCGGAGCAGCTGGTCGTTTGGCCCCGAACGGTATGAACAGGAGTCGTCGCCCCGCAAGGGGGTGAGGCAAAAAACTTATCCATGTGGACAGGTATTGACCAGGGCCTGGCGGCTTCCTATGTTGTTTGACGCCAAACGAGTTGGGGTGCGGTGCTCCGCACCCCTTTGGCCGAGGGACCGGCCCGGTCGCATCCGGGCCGGTCCTTCTCCCCCCTCTCCACCGCTCCGACGCCCTCACCCCTCAGGAGGACCGGCCATGAAGGTCGTCGTCGACATGAACAAGTGCCAGGACCACGGCCAGTGCGTCTTCGCGGCCCCGGACGTCTTCTCGATGGACGACGACGGCCGCCTGGCCTTCGTCCCCGACCCCGACGACGCGCTGCGCGACGAGGTCGAGGAGGCCGCCGACGTGTGCCCGCTGCAGGCCATCCGGATCGAGGGCTGAGCTCCATGACGGGACGCGTAGTGGTCGCGGGCGCCTCGATGGGCGGTCTGCGCGCCGCCGAGCAGCTGCGGGCCGCGGGCTGGACCGGGGCGATCACGGTCGTCGGCGACGAGCCGCACATGCCCTACAACCGGCCTCCGCTGTCCAAGGAGGTCCTGGCCGGCAAGGCCTCCTTCGCGTCGCTCGCCCTCACCCCGAAGCCGGCCGCCGCCGACGTGGAGTGGCGGCTGGGCACCAGGGTCGTCGCCGCGCGCCTCGGCGAACGGACCGTGGCACTCGACGACGGGACGGAGCTCCGGTACGACGGACTGGTCGTCGCCACCGGCATGCGCCCCCGCAGGCTGCGCTGCCCCGGCCCGCTCGCCGGCCGCCACACGGTCCGCACCCTCGCCGACGCCCAGGGCCTGCGCGACGCGCTGACCAGGCCGGGCGTCCGGGTGGTCGTGGTGGGCGCCGGCTTCATCGGCTGCGAGGTCGCCGCCACCGCCGTGGGACTCGGCGTCCGCGAGGTGACCGTCGTCGATCCGCTGCCGCTGCCCATGGTCCGGCCGCTCGGCGAGCTGCTGGGCCGCGCGCTGCTGAAGCGGCACGAGGAGCGCGGGGTGCGCTTCGCGCTCGGCGCGGGCGTCGCCGGATTCGCCGGGGACGACCGGGTGACCGGCGTCGTCCTCGACGACGGGACCGTCCTCGCGGCCGACGTGGTGGTGGAGTCCGTCGGTTCGGTCGCCAACGTCGAGTGGCTGGAGGGCAACGGGCTCGACCTCTCCGACGGGGTGCTCACCGACGAGCAGCTGCGGGTCGGCGGACGGCCGGACGTGGTCGCGGTCGGCGACGTCGCGCGCTTCCCCAACGCCCGCTACGACGGCGTCCCGCGCCGGGTCGAGCACTGGTCCATCCCCACCGACACCGCCCGGCACGCCGCGCGCACGCTCACCGCCCGTCTGACCGGTGCCGAGGCCGACCAGGCGCCCTTCGCCCCGCTGCCCACCTTCTGGAGCGACCAGCACGACTTCCGGTTGCAGTCGTTCGGCGCGCCCGTCCTCGGCCTCGGGGACGTCCGGGTCCTCGACGGCGACCCGGACGGTGACGTCCTGGTCGGCTGTCACCGCGACGGCCGGCTGGTCGGCGTGGTCGCGCTCGGCGGCCAGGCCGCCGCGCGAGGCGCCGTCGGCTACCGCGCCCAGCTGCTCAAGTCGCCCGCTCCCACCGCGTAAGGAAACCCGTCATGCCCCCTGTCCGTGGTTACTTCCATCCCAAGACGGCGAGTGGTGCCTCCTCGCTGATTCCCTCGCCCCCGTGGCGGTACTCGGGTGACCTGCTCACCGTCGAGTACCGGACCGACCCCGCACGGGTGCGCGAACTGCTCCCCGAGCCGCTGGAGCCGGCGGACGACGACCCCGGCGCGGTCGCGCTGATCTGGGCCGACTGGCAGTCCTGCTCCGGCTCGGGCGAGGAGCTCCTCGACCCGGTGCTCTCCCAGTACAAGGAGGCGTTCGCGGTCGTCCGCTGCAAGTTCCGCGGGCGCACGTACTCGCGGTGCGTCTACATCTGGGTCGACAAGGACTTCGCCGTCGCGCGCGGGCTGCACCAGGGCTACCCGAAGAAGCTCGGGTCGATCCACCAGACGCGTCCGCATCCCTACGGGCCCGCTCCGCGGATCGAGGCGGGGGCGCGGTTCGGCGCCACGCTGGCCGCCGCGGACCGGCGTCTCGCCCAGGCCGTGGTCACCCTGCGGGAGCCGGCCGCGACCAACGGGTTCGTCAACGCCCACCCCATGGCCCATCACCGGTGGCTGCCGTCCGTCGAGAAGGGCAAGGGGCTGGCGCTGGACGAGCTGATCGAGACGGGGGCGGCCTCCTTCGAGGGCGGGCAGCCCTGGGTCGGAGAGGCGGAGCTGGAGCTCTTCGAGGCGCCCACGGAGGAGCTGGCCCGACTGGAGATCCGGGAGCCGATCGCCGCGTACTACCGGCAGGTCGGCGTCGTGTGGGACGGCGGGCGGCTGCTGGAGTCCGGAACCTCGGGAGCGGAGGCCGGGTGAGGCCGTCGACGTGCGGGTGCCGCGCGGTCGCCCGCCCTGTTCCCCGCGCCCCCAGGTGGGCCGCCGTTCCCTCGTTCCCCAGGAGCCGTTCTCATGTCTGACAAGATCATCGTTGCCGGAGTCCCCGTCGACACCCGGCACTGGATCGGCGGCGAGCGTGTCGCCTCCGCCGACACGTTCACCGATGTCTCGCCGATCGACGGAAGCGTCCTCGGCGAGATCGCGCGGGGCACCGCTGCGGAGGCCGCCGCGGCGGTGGCCGCCGCCACAGCGGCCTTCCCCGCCTGGGCGGCCACCTCCCGCGCCGAACGCGCCCGCGTCCTGCACGCCGTCGCCGACGGCGTGGAGAAGCGGCTCGAGGACCTCGCCCAGGTCGAGACCGCCGACAACGGCGCCCTGCTGCGCTCCCACCGCCGCGGTGTGATGCCCCGGGTGGCGCACAACTTCCGCTTCTTCGCGGACTGGCTGCTGAAGCTGGACCACGAGGACTTCGAGACCCGGGGACACACCAACCACGTCTCCTGGGACCCGGCGGGCCCCTGCGTGCTGATCACCCCGTGGAACGCCCCGCTGATGCTCGCCACCTGGAAGGTCGCCCCGGCGCTGGCGGCGGGCAACACCGTCGTCCTCAAGCCCGCCGAGTGGTCCCCGCTGACCGCCTCCCTGCTCGCGGACATCGCCGCGGAGGCCGGGCTGCCCGCCGGGGTGCTGAACGTGGTCCAGGGCTACGGCTCCGAGATCGGCGACACCCTCACCTCGCACCCGGACGTACGCCGGATCAGCTTCACCGGCTCGGTCCCCACGGCCCGGCGGATCGCCGCGTCGGCCGCCGCCCACCTCACCCCGCTCAGCCTCGAACTCGGCGGCAAGTCCCCGCTGCTGGTCTTCGCCGACGCCGACCTGGACCTCGCCGTCGACCTCGCCGTCGAGCAGTACGACAACGCCGGGCAGGTGTGCCTGGCCGCGACGCGCTTCCTGGTCGAGGACGCGGTCGCCGAGGAGTTCACGCGCCGGTTCGTGGAGAAGGCCGGCCGGCTCACGCAGGGCGACCCTCGGGACGAGGCCACCGACATCGGGCCCACCATCCATCCGCGCCAGCTGGAGAAGATCGACGGCTTCGTGCGGCGCGCGGTCGCGGCGGGGGCGCGCGTCGTCGTCGGCGGGCACCGCAAGGACGGCCAGTACTACGCGCCGACCCTGCTCACCGATGTCGCGCAGGACTCGGAGATCGTCCAGGAGGAGGTCTTCGGCCCGGTCCTCACCCTGCAGACCTTCGGCACCGAGGAGGAGGCCGTCCGTCTCGCCAACGACACCCGCTTCGGCCTGGCCGCCACCGTCGCCACCGGCGATCCCGAGCGCGCCGCACGCGTCACCTCGCGGCTCGTCGCGGGCACCGTCTGGGTCAACTGCTTCTTCGTACGCGACCTGCAGGCACCCTTCGGCGGCTCCCGCGAGTCCGGCGTCGGTCGTGAGGGCGGCACCTGGAGCTTCGACTTCTACTGCGACCTGAAGAACACCGTGACCGCACCGAACGGATGGACCAACCATGGGTGAGATCGTCGGGGCGGGCCTGCTCGCCCACGTCCCCACCATCGTGCTCCCGAAGGAGGACCGGCTCGAGCTCAACGAGGGCAAGGAGATCACCCTCGTCACCGGACTCCACCGGCTCCGCGAGGACGTCTTCGAGAGCGACGACTACGACACCGTGGTCGTCCTCGACTCGCACTGGGCCACGACCGTCGAGTTCGTCGTCACCGCGCAGCACCGCCGGGCCGGGCTCTTCACCTCCGAAGAGCTGCCGCGCGGCATGTGCCGGATGCCGTACGACTACCCCGGCGACCCCGAACTCGCCCACAACATCGCCTCGTTCGCCGACAAGCACGGCACCTGGATCACCCCGATCGACGACGAGTACCTCCCGGTCTACTACGCGACCATCAACCTCTGGAAGTTCCTCGGCGAGGGGCTGCCGGACAAGCGGTGGGTGACCATCGGGGTCTGCCAGACCGGTGACATGGAGGACCATCTGCGCCTGGGCCGCGCGCTCGCGGACGGCATCGCCGCCACCCCCGGACGCCGGGTGCTCCTCATCGCGTCGGGCGCGCTGTCGCACTCCTTCTGGCCGCTGCGCGAGATCCGCGACCACGAGGCGAGCGACCCGGTGCACATCCGCACGCCGGAGGCCCGCGAGGCCGACCACCGGCGCATCGCCTGGTTCAAGGAGGGCCGTCACGACAAGGTGCTCGCCACCATGGACGAGTTCTGGACGTACAAGCCCGAGGCGAAGTTCTTCCACTACCTGATGATGGCCGGCGCCCTCGGCGAGCAGGCCTGCGTCGCCCGGGCACGCCAGTACGGCGAGTACGAGAACTCCGTCGGCACCGGTCAGGTCCACCTCTGGTTCGACCGCCCCGCCGACGGCTGGACGGCATCCCACATCCCCGTACAGGAGTCACAGGAGTCCGCGCATGCCTGAGTACCGCCGCATCCTCCTCGACGGCGCCGCCGTCCAGGTCACCGTCGACGGGGACGAACTCGTCGCCGGGGACGGCCGCAGGGTGAAGACCGAGGAGGCGCAGCACCTGCCCCCGGTCGTCCCGTCCAAGGTGATCGCCGTCCACCTCAACCACCAGAGCCGCGTCGACGAGTTCGGGATCGACCTGCCCGACACGCCCACGTACTTCCACAAGCCGACCTCCGCCCTCAACTCCCACAAGGGCGCGATCGTCCGTCCCGAGGGCTGCTCCTGGCTCAACTACGAGGGCGAGGTCGCCATCGTCATCGGCAGGACCGCGCGGAACGTGTCCCCGCGGGAGGCGGGGGAGTACATCGCCGGCTACACGATCGCCAACGACTACGGCCTGCACGACTTCCGCGACACCGACGCCGGCTCCATGCTCCGGGTCAAGGGCTCCGACACCCTGTGCCCCCTGGGTCCCGGCCTGGTCACCGACTGGGACTTCCACGGCAAGAGCCTGCGCACGTACGTCAACGGCCGTGTGGTGCAGGACGGCTCGACCGACGAGATGAAGTGGGACATGCACTACCTCGTCGCCGACATCGCCCGCACCATCACCCTCCACCCCGGCGACGTCCTGCTCTCGGGCACCCCGGCCAACTCCCGCCCGGTCCGGCCCGGTGACGTCGTCGAGGTCGAGGTCGAGGGCCTCGGCAGGCTCACCAACCACATCGTCACCGGTCCCACCCCGATCCGCGCCGACGTCGGCGCCCAGCCCACCGAGTCCGAGGAAGTCCTCTCCACCGCCCTCGGCGGCGACTGGGAGTTCCGCGGCGTCCGTCCGCCCCGGCACTGATCCCCTGCCCCGCACAGCGGCGCCGCACCGGGCGACCTCCTGGGTCGTGCCGGTGCGGCGCCGCTGTGCGGGCGGCGGGTCCTCAGCCCTTCGGCCGCCGGCCACTGCGGCGCGGGGCCGGCTCGGCTCCGTCGAGGAGGGCCAGCCGGCGCTCCTCGCCCAGTTCCTCGACCTGCCGCACGACCTGCCGCAGCCCCTCCGCGACGCTCCGGCACTCCTCGTCGCTGAGCCGGGCGGCGACGAACGCCTCCTCCTGGTTGAACTCCGGGAACAGCCGCCGCATCAGCGCCTCCCCCTCGTCGGTGAGGCTCAGCAACACGAGCCTGCCGTCCGAGGGGTGACCGGCCCGCTCGAGCAGCCCCCGCCCCTCCAGCGTCCGCGCCACCCCGGTGAGCGTCCCCTTGGAGATCCCCGCCTCCTCGGCGACATGCCGGGTCTCCGACTCGCCCCAGACCCACACCACCCACAGCACGACGAACGCCGTCCAGGTGAGATCGGCGCCGCGCAGCACCGAGTTCTCCAGGTGCTGCCGGACGGCCGAGGCGGCGCGGTAGATGTTGGCGACGACCGCCATCTGCTCGCGCCGGATCGGTATCCCGCCGAGCTTCGCCGCTGCCAGCTTCTCCGCTTCGGTGATGGACCGGTGGCCGGGCACAGGCACGCTCCTTCGATCGTTCGGAGCCAAATTATAGGAGACGCCCGGGCCGGGGCCCCGCCCCGGTCCGCCGCCGGCACCGGGTCCGGGGCCCGCGCAGCGGCCGCTCATCCGAGTGTCGCCTGGGTCACGTGGGCGGCGTGGGGTTGGAAAACGGCGTCCTGGTGACTCGGATGTCCTCACCCGCGGTCCTGCCCGCCGGTGAGGCGCCGTTCACCACGACGGCGGGCAGCCGTTCCGCATCGCCCCGAGGAGTGACCGTGAGCGTTCGTATCGGAGTGGAGGAGGAGTTTCACGTCCTGGAGGTGGAGAGCGGGCTGCTCGTGCCGCGCGCCGACCCCCTCCTGCGACGCCTCCCGCGCCGTACCTTCACGACGGAACTGCACCAGTCCACCGTGGAGACCAACAGCGAGGTGCACGCGTCCCTCGACGATCTCTACGCCGACCTCGCCGGAACGAGACGGCGGCTCGACGCGGCCGCCTCCTCGCTGGGCCTCGCGGTCGTGGCCGCCGGGACGGCGCCGCTCGCGCCCGCCGCGGCCGCGCACCCCACCGCCGGCGCGCGCTACCGCCACATGGTCGAGGACTACCGCACGGTCGCCGACGAGCAGCTCATCTGCGGCGCCCAGGTCCATGTCGACATACCCGACCGCGACACGGCGGTACGGGTCATGTGCGCGGTCTCGCCCTGGCTGCCCGTGCTCCTCGCCCTCTCCGCGAGCTCGCCGTTCTGGCAGGGGTCCGACACCGGCTACGCGAGCTGGCGCACCATGCTCTGGCAGCGCTGGCCCACCGCGGGCCCGGTCGGCTGCTTCGCGGACGCGGACGAGTACGACGCCACGGTCCGCGACCTCGTGCAGACCGGGATCATCAGCGACGCGGGGATGATCTACTACGACCTCCGCCCGTCCGCGCACCTCAAGACGCTGGAACTGCGCATCTGCGACTCCTGCCCGCGCGCCGAGACCGTCGTGCTCGTCGCCGGACTGTTCCGCGCCCTGGTGACCGAGGCCTGCGAGCGGCTGGGGACGGGCCGGGCCCCGGACTGCACGGGCCGGCACGAATGGCTGCGCGGCGCCTCCTGGCGGGCCGCACGGTCCGGGCTCGAAGGCGGCCTGGTGGACCCCGAGACCCACCGGGAGGCGCCCGCCGGGCAGGTCGTGCGCAAGCTGCTCACGCGACTGCGTCCCGCCCTGGAGGCGCACGGCGACTGGCAGACCGTCGGCGCGCTGGCGGAGGCGGCCCTCGCCGAGGGCAGCGCCGCCCGCCGCATCCGCCGGATCGCGCAGGAGGAGGACCTGCTGGCCTGTGCGGACCTGCTGATCGCCGAGACCCGGGGGGAACGCGTACGCCGCACCGACCCCGCCCGACGCAAGGACCTTCCGCCCACGGCCGGCGCGCCAGGCTCCGCGACCCGGTCCGTGCAACCCCTGACCCGCAGGTGAACGCCATGGGCACCGACATTCTGTCCCCCTACGCAGAGGATCCGGCCGCCGCGCCGAGGCGGCCGGGCCACGCCCAACGGATGGGAGGCGGCACGGCATGTGCGGTCTGAGCGGGGAGATCCGCTTCGACGGTCGCAGGCCCGATCTCGCGGCCGTCGAGCGCATGAACGACCGGCTCGCGGACCGCGGCCCCGACGGCCGGGGAACCTGGACGCGGGGCGCGGTGGCGCTGGGGCACCGGCGACTGAAGATCATCGACCTGTCGGATCTCGGAGCACAGCCGATGACCGACCCCCGCGGCCAGATCACCGGAGTCTTCAACGGCTGTGTGTACAACTACCGGGAGCTGCGCGAGGAACTGCGGCGCCTCGGACACCGCTTCACCTCGACGTCCGACACCGAGGTGGTGCTGAAGGCCTACCGGCAGTGGGGCCCCGCCTGCGTGGAGCGCTTCCGCGGCATGTTCGCCTTCGCCCTGGTCGAGCACCGGTCCGGGCGCGTGGTGCTGGGCCGTGACCGGCTCGGCATCAAGCCCCTGTACCTGGCCGGGACGCCGGGCCGCCTCCGGTTCGCGTCCTCCCTCCCCGCCCTGCTCGCCGCCGGAGACGTCGACACCTCACTCGATCCGGTGGCCCTCCACCAGTACCTGAGCTGGCACGCCACCGTCGCGGCCCCGCGCACCGTCCTGACCGGCGTGCGCAAGCTCCCGCCGGCCACCGTGCGGGTCGTGGAACCCGACGGCACCCACCACGACCACCGCTACTGGCAGCCGTCGTACACGCGCCGGGCCGAGTACGCGGGGATGGACGCGCACGCGTGGCGGGACGCCCTGCTGGAGGCACTGCGCACGGCGGTGCGCCGGCGCATGGTCTCCGACGTCCCGGTCGGTGTCCTGCTCTCCGGCGGTCTCGACTCCAGCCTGATCGTCGCGCTGCTGGCGCAGCAGGGACAACGGGACCTGATGACGTTCAGCGTGGGGTTCGAGTCGGAGGGCGGGGAGGAGGGCGACGAGTTCCGGTACTCGGACGTGGTGGCCCGGGAGTTCGGCACCGACCACCGTCGCCTGATGATTCCCTCCGACCGGGTGTCGACGGCCGTGGACGGTGCCGTCGCGGCGATGAGCGAACCGATGACCAGCCACGACGTGGTCGCCTTCTATCTGCTGTCCGAGCAGGTGTCCAAGGAGGTGAAGGTCGTGCAGAGCGGACAGGGCGCCGACGAGGTGCTCGCGGGCTACCACTGGTACCCGCGGCTCGCCGAAGTCGCCCGCGCGGACGCCGCCGAGCGGTACGCCGAGACGTACTTCGACCGGCCGCACGCCGACCTCGCCCGGATGCTGGAGCCCGGCATGCTGCCCGGCACCGACGTCTCGGGCCGTTTCGTCCGGGAGCACATGGCGGCCCCGGGGGCCGAGACGGCCCTGGACGCGGCCCTGCGTCTGGACACGCACGTGATGCTCGTCGACGACCCGGTCAAGCGGGTCGACAACATGACCATGGCCTGGGGACTGGAGGCCCGGGTGCCGTTCCTCGACCACGACCTGGTCGAGCTGGCGGCGGCCTGCCCGCCCGGACTCAAACTGGCCGACGGAGGCAAGGGCGTGCTGAAGGCGGCGGGCCGCGGGCTGCTGCCCCGCGAGGTCGTCGACCGCCCCAAGGGCTATTTCCCGGTGCCGGCCGTCAAGAACATGGCGGGTCCGGTCCTCAAGAGGGTGCGGGAGGCCCTCGAGGCGCCCGAGGCGAGGGGGCGCGGCCTCTTCCGGGAGTCGTACGTGTCCGAGCTCCTCGCGGCGCCCGATCAGCACCGCACCAGACGGGGAGCGAACGCCCTGTGGCAGGTAGCGTTGTTGGAGATATGGCTGCAGACGCACGGGATCACATGACCGACGCGCGGAGCACCCCGGCCGCCCCGTCCGGCGCGGCGTCCACCTCGCCGTACCTCGACGCCCGCCCCCGGCCCGGCAGCGCCCCGCTCGCCCCGCCGCCCCCCGGCACCCGGCCGGCGGACGCGCACGGCCCTGCCCCCGCCGCCGCCCCGGCGCCCGCGCCGGTCCCCCTGCCGGAGGCGAGCGGTCCGCGGGACGCCGTGACCCGTCTGCGGGTTCACGGCTGCTGGTATCCCTCCGCCGACGCCGACGGTTCCGAGGTGGCCTTCATCTGCGACCGGGGCGGCGTTCCCCAGCTGTGGGCCGGGCCCGTGGACGGTGCCGAGGTGCGCCTGCTCGACTCCTCCCCGGATCCCGTCAAGGAGGTGGCCTGGTCTCCCGACGGCCGCTGGATCGCCTACACCACCGCACCGGGCGGCGGTGAGCACACCCGCGTGCTCTGCGTACGTCCCGACGGCACCGGCCGCCGCGTCCTGGCCGGGGCCGACCCGGGCAGCACCGCCCACCTCGGCCGCTGGGCGCACGACGGTTCCGCCGTCGCCGTCACCCTGTCCGCACCGGCCGCCCCTCAGCTCACGGACGGGGCGGGCCCGACGCACGGCGACGGCGTGCCGCCGCCGTCCTGGGCCGACCGCGACGGCCACGCCACCCTGCTGGGCGGCACCCCGTACGAAACGGCGACGACGCCCGGGCAGCCCCTGGCGGGGACGGGGCAGCCCGCAGCGGGAACGGGGGAGCCCCTGGTTGGGGTGGGGCAGTCCTTGGTGGGGGCGGGGGAACCCCCGGTGGCGCCGGGGGAGCCCGTGGCGGCGACGGGGCAGTCATGGGCGGCGGCGGGGCAGCCTGCGGCGGGGGCGGGGGAGCCCCTGGTGGCGGCGGGGCAGCGTCCGGCGGGGGCGGTCGGGGACGTGGCCGCCGGTGTGCCGGCGGTGCGGGCCGACGGTGGTCTGTCGGCCTACCTGATCGATCCCGACGGTCTCGCGTCCCCCGTCCTGCTCGCCACCGAGACGCACGCCGCGACCCTGCGGGTGTGCGACATGAGCCGCGACGGCGGACTCGTGCTGCTGCGCCGGGGCCCGCGCGGACGGCGGGAGGCGGTCGTCCGGCGCACCGCCGACTCGGCGACGACGTGCACGTTTCCGGTCGCCGACGGCGACCCGTGGATCGGACGGTTCTCGCCCGACGGGCGGACGCTGTGGCTGCGCAGCGACGCCGGCCGCGAGTACGCGGCGCTCCTCGCCGTCTCCCTCGGCACCGACGGCCGGCCGCAGGGTGTGTCCGTCGTGGCGGAGCGCCAGGACAGCGACCTCGATCTCCTGGAGCTGTCGCACGAC
Source organism: Streptomyces sp. NPDC001381 (assembly GCF_042895685.1). Taxonomy (NCBI): domain Bacteria; kingdom Bacillati; phylum Actinomycetota; class Actinomycetes; order Kitasatosporales; family Streptomycetaceae; genus Streptomyces; species Streptomyces sp. NPDC001381. The sequence continues at coordinate 103,814 of NZ_JBIAWO010000008.1, forward strand.
GGCCGCACGGCCGCGCTGTCCTGGAACGCTCGGGGCGCGAGCCGGCTCGAACTCGCCGAGACCGCCCCGGCGCACCAGGCACCCGGCGGCCCCCTGCCGACCACCCCCGTTCCCCTGCCCCACGAGGTCGTCACACGCCTCGTGGCGGCCGGCCCCCGGCGCCTGCTGTCGGCGCTGTCGGGGTCGCAGCGCCGGCCCGGGGTGTGGTGGGCCTCCGCGGACGGGTCCCTGCTGCGCACCCCCTGGTCCTCCCGCGACGAGGACGCGGCCCCGCCCGGCCGGCCCCCCGTGCGGCCCGTACTCCAGCGGCTCACCGCCCGTGACGGGCTGCCCCTGAGCGGCTGGTACTACAGGGCGCCGGGCCGGGCTCCGGGCGAGCCGGCACCCTGCGTGATCCACCTGCACGGCGGTCCGGAGGAACAGGAACGCCCCGTCTTCAACCCGCTCTACCACGAACTGACCGGCCGCGGCCTCGACGTCTTCGCCCCCGACGTCCGAGGCTCCTCGGGGCACGGCAGGACGTTCGTCGACGCCGACCTCGGCACCGGCCGCTTCGCCGCGCTGGACGACGTCGCGGACTGCGCGGCCCACGCGGTACCGGCGGGCCCCGCCGATCCGACCCGGCTGGCGGTCATGGGACGCTCGTACGGCGGGTACCTGACCTTCGCCTCCCTGGTATGGCACCCGGACCTGTTCCGTACCGGGGTCGCCGTCTGCGGCATGTCCGACTTCTCGACCTTCTTCGCCGGTACGGAGCCCTGGCTCGCGGAGTCGGCGGCCCACAAGTACGGCCACCCCGAGCGCGACCGCGAACTGCTGCGCCGGCTCTCGCCGATGACCCGCATCGACGCGCTGCGCGTCCCTGTGCTCGCCGTCCACGGCGAACACGACACCAACGTGCCGCCGGGCGAGTCCGAGCAGTTCGTGCGGGCCGCCCGTGAACGCGGCGTCCCCGCCGAGCTCCTCACCCTGCGCGAAGAGGGCCACGACTTCCTGCGCGCGGACAACCGGCGGCTGTTCCGCCTGGCGGCCGCGGACTGGCTGGAGCGCCACCTGACCGGCTGAGGTCCGGCGCGGACCCACGGCAGCCCCCGGCCCCCGCGGCGGCGTTCGTCACCCGGGGTGGTGCGGCGCCGAGGCCGTCCCGGCGCCGCCGTGCCATGCGCACAGCAGGACGGTGGCGTCGTCGTTGAGGTGCCCGTCGTGGTGCTCCAGCACGGCGCGGATCAGCCTGCGCAGCGTTTCGGGAGCGGCCAGGCCGTCGGCCTGGTGACGGATGACGAAGTCGACGAAGTGGTCGCGGCCGAACTCGTGCCCGGCGGCGTCACGGGCTTCGGTGATGCCGTCGGTGTACAGCAGGAGCTGGTCGCCGGGCTCCAGCTGTTCCCGGCACAGGGTCACGGGAAGGCCCAGGTCGGTTCCCATCGGATGGGTGGGGACGCAGCCGGACTCCAGCGGCATCAACGTGCTCATCGCCGCCCACCGGGCCGCCGAGGACGCCGGGGGCCGGCTGCGCCTGGCCGGCGTGCGGGACTCCGTCCGGCACGTCCTGGAACTCGTGGGCGTCGAACCCTCGTGCCCTGCCGCGCGACCGTCGAAGAGGCCCTGGCCGGCTGAGCGCGGAGCGCGCGCGGGCGACGCGGTGCCGGCGCCGGGACATGGGGCCCGCCGTACCGGGCACCCGCGACGGCATGCAGGGAAACCAGACGCATGTCATGAGCGACGCGCACGGACGGCCCGGACTCCGGTCGGCCGCCTCACCCCGCCGGGCCGAGGGAAGGCATCGGCGCACCGGACGACGAGGAGGACGCCGGCATCGCAGGCTCCTGGCCTACCGCGACGTCGAGCTGCTGCCGTCCTCCTCCCCGGAGGGGGCCGGCGAGGAATGTCTGCTGCTGGTGCACATCCGCAAAGTGGTCGGACGGGTCACCTACCGGGCGTGCGACGAGTGCGCCGAGGGCGTGATCACCGAGGTCGTCCTGGACGAGCCGTTCCGCGACTGCGGGCTGGGCACGAGGGCGCTGTCGCACCTGCGCTCCCGGTACCCCGGCGTCACCTGGCGCACCACCCTCGAGACCCGCTTCACCCGCGATCTGCTGCGCCGGATGCGCATCCGCAGGGCGCCCGTGCACGGGACCTGCTCCCACGTCCGGTCCACCCCCCTGGCCGCCGCCGGCAGCTGACCGGCGGGGACCCCACCCGCCGTTCCCACGGGCCGGCGTTCCCTTTCAGACGGCTCTGACCTGCGCACATGGGCCTTTCGCCCACGTCGAGGACCGTGCCGCGTTAGGTTTTTCTCATGCACTCTCCAGGACCGCCGGGTCGTCCAGGATCCTCCCCGGACCGCGGGCACGCCGCGTGACGTCGGCGAAGGGCGTGGTCTCTTGAGGGCGTCGGGCTCACGCGAGGCGGTCGGAGGGAGGCCGGCACCCGCGGTGCTGCCCCCGTCGCTGCGCGGGTGGGCCGGGCTGACGGCGGCCCTCGCCGCACTGGTGGTCGTCGTGCTCGGGGTCCTGTACGCCGGCGACAGCGGGCCCGGCAGGGTGGACGCGCGGATCGGGGCGGCGGCGGACGGTGTGGGGCCGCCGTGGCGGGACATCGCTCTGGCCACGGACTTCCTGGGGGAGCCCGCGGGAGCGGCGACGCTGGTCGTGGCCACCGTGACGGGCTGTCTGCTGCTTCGGCGTCCTCGCGCGGCGGTGCTCGTCGTGGCGGGCGCCGGCACGACCGTGGCGACGGCGACGCTGCTCAAGCACGTGGCGGGACGCACCATCCACGGCGACGGGAACCTGTCGTACCCGAGCGGGCACACCGCCTTCCTCACCGCGCTCGCCCTCGTGGTGGCGCTGCTCGCGACGGGCCGGCTCGGCCTCGGCAGGACGGCCGGCGCGTCACTCGTGCTCGCCGCGGCGCTGGTCGCCGGCGCCGCCATGGGATGGGCGCAGGTCGCCCTGGGCGCGCACTACCCGACCGACGTCCTCGGCGGCTGGTGCACCGCGCTGGCGGTGACACCGGCGACCGCGTGGCTGGTCGACCGGACGGCCGACCGGACGGCCGACCGGACGGCCGACGCCGGCCTGCGGGAACGTCCCTGACGTCACGTCACGTCACGCCAGGCGGCGGAACACGGGCTTCACCGGCCGTCCGCCCAGCCAGGGGGTGGGGTCGGCGGCGTCCAGTGCCTTCCGGTACACCGCACACGCCTGGGCCACCACGTCGACGGTGTGATCGATGTCGGCGTCGCTGAGCGCGCTGCTCACCACGAACGACGGGGCCAGCACCCCGCCCGCTAGGAGCCGGCGCAGGAACAGGGTGCGGTACTCCTGCGACGGCTGCCCGTTCTCGTCGAGGGTGGCGAAGACCAGGTTGCTGGCCCGGCCCCGGACGACGAGGTGGCCGCCGACGCCCATGCTCGCCGCGGCGTCGCGGACCCCGGCCGCCAGCCGCTCGCCGAGGGCGTGCAGCCGTGCGGTGACACCCTCCTCGGCGTAGGTGGTGAGCACGGCCATCGCGGCCGCCAGGGAGTGCGTCTCCGCACCGTGCGTGGTGGACAGCAGGAACACCCGGTCGCCGGAGTGACGCAGCCCGCCCCGCTCCATCAGCTCACGGCGCCCGGCCAGCGCGGAGACGGCGCATCCGTTGCCCAGCGCCTTGCCGAACGTGGAGAGGTCGGGGACGACGCCGTACAGGCCCTGGGCGCCCGCCTCGGACCAGCGGAAGCCGGTGATCATCTCATCGAAGACCAGCACGCAGCCGTGCCGGTCGGCCAGCTCGCGCAGTCCGGCCAGGTAGCCGGGCGGCGGCTCGGTGTGGGTGGCCGGTTCGAGGATCAGACACGCGACCTCGTTCTCGTACCGGGTGAGCAGTTCCTCCGTGGCGGCCAGGTCCCCGTACGGGAACGTCACGGTGAGCTCGTCGGTCGCCGCCGGAACGCCGGCGGACATCGGCGTGGTGCCGATGAACCAGTCGTCCACGGAGAAGAACGGATGGTCGGCGCAGAGGGCCACCCGCGGGCGGCCGGTGGCGGCGCGGGCCAGGCGCACCGCGGCGGTGGTGGCGTCGGAGCCGTTCTTCGCGAACTTCACCATCTCGGCGGTCGGCACCGTGGCCAGGAAGCGTTCCGCGGCGTCGACCTCCACGATGGACGGCCGGACGAAGTTGCTGCCGCGCTCGAGTTCCCGCCGCACCGCCTCGACCACGCGGGGATGGGCGTGCCCGAGACTGACCGACCGCAGGCCGGAGCCGTACTCGACGTAGCGGTTGCCGTCGACGTCCCACACATGGGCGCCGCGGCCGTGACTGATGACCGGGGCCAGGTCCTCGGGGTACTGGTCGTCCCCCTTGGCGTAGGTGTGCGCACCCCCGGGGATCAGGGCGTGCAGCCGCTCGTTCGCCCTCCGCGACCGGGGCAGAGGGCGCTCTGCGGTGTCTTCGGTGTCCACGTCGACCTCAGCTTTCCTTGCTTTCCTGACGTTCTCGGTGCTTCAGGACCTCGGCGAGGCTCGGCGCCTCCCGGTCCCGCCGGGACATCGAACCGACCGGGAGCGGCCAGGGAATGGCGAGCTCCGGGTCGTCGAAGGCGATCGTCACGTCCTCCGACGGATCGTGCGGGCGGTCGATCCGGTACGAGGTGTCGGCGGTCCCGGTCAGCGCCTGGAAGCCGTGCGCGCACCCCGCCGGGATGTACAGGGTCGCCTGCGTCTCGCCGGACAGTTCGAAGAAGGCCCGGTTGCGGTAGGTCGGCGAGTCGGTCCGCAGATCCACGACGACGTCGAAGATCCTCCCGTACGAGCAGCGCACCAGCTTGGCCTCGCCGGCGCCCGAGCGCAGGTGCAGGCCGCGCAGCACGCCCCGGACCGAACGGGACAGGCTGTCCTGGACGAAGGCGTCCGGGTCGAGGCCCACCGAGCGGACCACGTCGGCGTCGAAGGTGCGGCAGAAGAAGCCGCGCTCGTCGGCGTACGGCGTCGGCTCGAACAGGTACGCGCCGGCGATCTCCGGGACCTCGGTCGCTTTCATGGAGTCTCCTGGCGGGCGTGGGCGGGAGTGCGGTCGGTCGCCGGGAACAGGGCCGCGGTCAAGGCGGCGAACTGCAGATCGAGTTGCCGGGCGGCGTCCCGGTTCCGCTCGACGAGCGTCCGCCGCAGCTCCGGTGCACGCTTCTCCAGCGCCCGGAACTGCTCCAGCAGCCGGTCGGCGTCGACCTCGCGCGCCGGGTGGCAGTACCCGGCAAGCCCCATCCGGTCCATGAGCGCGTCGCTCTTCGCCGCGTAGCTGAGTGCGAGCACCGGCGTCCCGGTCTTCAGTGCGCAGATCAGGTTGTGGTAGCGGATCGCCACCACGGTGCCGGCAGCCGCCATCTCCTTCATCAGGTCGGCCAGGGAGGCCGCCTCGGCCGCGCTGACCAGCGGCGAGTCCACCGCGTCGAGGATCGCGGCGACCACCGGCGCGTCGACCCCGTCGCCGGTGAGCAGCCGGACCGGCCTGCCGTCCTCGGCCAGCGCGCGGACGAAGCGGATCGTCCCGTCGAGATAGCGCCGGTGGATCTCCTCGGCCCGGGCACGGTCGTCGTCGCCGCCGTGGAAGGCCATGACGCCGACGCAGACCAGGCCCGGCGGTCCCGAGGGGGCGCCCGGCGGCGTCGGCAGGGCGAACGCCAGGTCCGGGTAGACCTCGTCGCGCGCGGTGTCCACGCCCATCGCCCGCATCGCGTCCCGGGACTGGGCGTCCCGGTAGGACCGGTAGGCGGCCAGCCGCGCCGACCAGCGCACCAGGGCGCGGGTCGGCCGGTTGCCGATCACCGCGGCGCCGACGCTGACCAGCGCGACCCGGGTGCGCAGCAGCCGGCCGCTCGCGCAGAGCAGGAACAGCGAGTACGGGAAGCCCCACGGCCGCAGCGGCAGCGTGGCCTCCAGGACGCCCATGCCCGGCACGATCACCACGTCGTGCCGGCGCACCCAGGCGGCGGTGCGGACGACGTCGACCAGTTTGCCCAGACCCTTGGCCGCGATCGCGCCCGCACGCGACGCGGTCCGGTACTCCCCGCGGTACCAGTGCAGCCGCGTCGCGGGGATCCCGTACCGGGCCGTGACGGCCTCGGGTCCGCCGCACAGCGCGTCCACGACCGCCTCCGGGTGCTCGGCGCGGAGGTACCCGAGCACGGCCTCCAGCGACCCGTCGTTGCCGAGGTTGCCGGAGCCGAGCAGGCCGAACACCCCGACGCGCACCGGGTTCCCGTGCGCGGACGTCATGCCTGCCCCCCGGCACGACCCTCACGGCCGGCGACCAGGGCGTCGACGGAGACGGTGAGCAGGCCGGGTTCGACGGGGGCGCGGTCCTCGACCCGCTCGCCGGCGCCCGGCCGGGCCCGGCTGGTCATCCACGCGGCCAGGTGGCGGTAGCACGCGCGCCGGTCGGCCGCGGACAACGGCGCCCGCCGGATCGCCGAGACGAAGCCCCAGACGTACTCGGCGAGCAGCCGGGGCGTCGGGTGCAGCGGGCCGGCCCGGCGCGGGTCCAGGTTGACGCACCGGGCGCGCTTGGACGGGTTCGCCCGTTCGGCGCGGGTGGGGTGGTCGCGGCGGAAGTACAGCAGCTCCGGCACCTGGTGGAAGGGCCCGTGCAGGGTGATCTCGGCGACGTAGGTGCGGTCCGCGTGGTGGTAGCTGTCCATCGGTTTCACCCGGCGCAGCACGTCGGTCCGCATCACCCCGTAGAAGTCGTCGCCGCCCGGCTCGAACAGCAGACTGCGGAAGCGCTCCGGCGCGTGCGGCGAGTCGGTGGCGAGCGTGTACTCGTAGGGGACCTTCACCTTGCCGTCGCCGTCGACGACCGCCTGGCCGGTGTGCGCGAGGATCATCTCCGGCCGTTCGTCCAGTGCCTCCACGCAGCGCTTCAGCAGGTCCCGGCCGTACAGGTCGTCGTGCGAGGCCCACTTGAACAGCTCGCCGCGGGCCTCGGCGAGCACATGGTTGTGGTTCGGTGTCGCGCCGATGTTCCGGGGCAGCCGGATGTACCGGATGCGCGAGTCCTTCGCGGCGTACCGGCGGCAGACGTCCTGGGTCCCGTCGGTCGAGGCGTTGTCGGAGACGACCAGCTCGAAGTCCTCGTAGGTCTGGCCGAGCAGGGCGTCGAGCGATTCGGCCAGGTACTCCTCGCCGTTGTACACGGGCAGGCCGATGCTCAGCCTGGGGCGGTCGGTCATGAGGTCCTCACTTCGGGGATGGGATTCCGGCGGTGCTCGCGCAGGGCGGACCGCAGTTGCAGCCACCACACGGCCGAGCCGCTGACGGTCGCGGCGGCGACGCCCCAGGCCGAGCCGACCGTGCCGGCGGCGGCCGCCCCGCCGAGCCCGCCGCCGACGTAGCAGGCGGAGGCGAACAGCTGGCAGCGCAGGCTGCGCCGGGCCGCGCCGAGCGCGCGCAGCCCGGCCGCCGCGCCGGTGCCGAGGCCCGCGCCCGCGACACCGAGGGTGATCGGCACGATGAGCTCGGCGGCGGAGTGCCAGACCCCTCCGAGCGCGAACTTCCCGAGCCGGTCGGGCAGCAGCAGCAGCGCCCCGCCCCAGAGCAGGGCGGCGGCGGCCTGCCCGCCGCCGAGGAGGAGGCAGAACTTTGCGAGCCGCCGCGGGGCCTGCCGCAGCACCCGTGCCGCCTCCGGGACGGTGACCAGGGACAGTCCCATCAGTACGGCGAGGAACGGGCCCATCAGGAGCTCCGCGCCCCGCACCGCGCCCACCGCGCCGACCCCGGCGATCGCGCCGAGCCCGTACGCCCGCAGCTGGCTCGCACCGCTGAGACTGACGTTCTCGACCAGGTACCGGTAGCCGAGGTCGCGCTGCTCGCGCAGCCAGCCGCGGGCCCCGGTCACCCGGGGCCGGATGCCGGACTGGAGGCAGCCGTACGCGGCGGCCACCGCGGCGGACGCGCCCCAGGCGAGCACGAAGGCGGCCACGCTGCCCACGCGGGCCGCCACCACCAGGGCCGGGACGAGCGCGGCGCACCACACGAGGTCGTTGACGAACGCCTTCCGCCCGGCACCGGCGGCGAAGAACGAGAACCGCCAGGCGTCCTGCAGCAGCAGCCCCGGCAGCAGGACGCCGAGGCAGGCGAACGCGGGCCCCAGCCGACCGCCGAGAGCGAGGCCGATCACCAGGCACGCCGCGCCGATGGCCGCACCCACGCCGAGCGCGGTACCCGACGCCCGGGCCGCCGCCCCGCGCCAGGACGCCTCCGGCACGCCGCTGAAGCGCACCACGAGCGGGTCGCTGGCCAGCCCCCGGGAGACGTTGAGCACCACGCCGTAGGTCACCCAGGCCAGGCTGAACACGCCGAACGCGGTCACCCCCAGCGAGCGCGCCACGTAGATCCCCACCGCGAAGTTGCTGATGCTGGAGGCCGCCTGGTCGGCCAGACCCCAGGACAGCCGGCCGGCCATGGCCCGCTTGCCGGTCCGCCGGGCGTGCCCGCCCGGGGCCGCCGCCGTCGTCTTCTCCCCCTCGGTGGTCATGCGCGTCAGGCCTCGATCAGCTCGGCGCCGCGCAGGGCACCGGCCGCGGCGGCGACGGTGTCGAACGGCAGCCCGGCCCGCTCGGCGACGTCCAGCAGACTGTGCTCCCCGTCGGCGAGGCTGAGCACCCAGAGCATGGCCATCTGGGCCTGCTTGGCGTCGCTGCGGCCGCCGAGCGAGTCGTACAGCCCACGCCGGCCCAGCTGCGGCTCGCCGTAGGGGCTGAGGTTGACGTACCGCCGGTTGCGGTCGAGCACGGCGAATGCCTCGCGGCAGACGGCGAGCGTGTCCGCCATCGCCTCCGGGGAGACGAGGTCCAGGTTGTCCGCCGAGGTGTGGTACTCGGGGTAACCGGCGTACGGGGTCCGGCTGAGCGAGCCCACGCTGAGATCGAACCCGGGCGAGCAGTACTGCCGCTCGTCGTAGCCGTACGGAGTGAACTCGGTGATGTGGTGCGGGCGTTCGGAGGCGGTCAGCACGTGCCGCATCACCCGGTCGATCTCCGCGTCGCCGCGCCTGCTCCGCTTGTACGTCAGCCGGCCCGGGTCGCCGGCGCAGGCCAGCACCAGCCCGTGCTTGACCCGGTCCACCCGCTCCGCGTTGCGGGCCAGCCAGGTGATCGCCCCGATGGTGCCGGGCGCGTAGATGAACCGGTAGGTGTAGTACGGCGTTTCCTCCGCCAGCGCCCGGGCCAGGAACGTCGCCACCGCGATGCCGGCCAGGTTGTCGTTGGCCAGGGACGGGTGGCAGACGTGGCAGGAGACGATCACCTCGTCGGTGACCTGCCCGGGGACCACGTGCTCGGCGTAGGTGAGGTGGCCGTCGGCGAGCGTGGAGTCGATGCGCACCTCGTACTCGCCGTCCGGCAGCGCGTCCAGGGTCTCCTGGGCCAGGCAGAACCCCCACTCCGGCTGGTAGTAACTCGTGCGGTACGGCACCCAGGACGGGTGGTCCGGCAGGGTGTGCAGATGTGCGCGCAGCTCCGCCAGCGGCATGGTCGCCGACACCGGCACGCTGTAGCCGAGCACGTGCAGGCTGGACGCGGCGAAGTCGACGACCCGGTTGCCGGCGGTGTCGGCGACGTACGCGTCCCGGATGTTCCACTCCTGCGGCACCGTCCAGTCGAGCACCCGGGTCCCGGTCGGCACCTCGTGCACCTGGAGCGGGACGTACTCGCCGACGATGTCCAGGGTGGCGCGCACCCCGTCGCCGGTGATGCTCCGGCACAGCGGGTACATCCGCTCCACCAGGGCGTACATCTCTTCGCCAAGGTCGGTCATCGGCGCCACCGCAGGGTGTCGTCGACCGCGCCGGCCTCGGACGCCGCGCGCAGCACGGCGAGCCGGGTGAAGCGCCGGTCGAAGTCCTCCTTGGTCAGCCCGAACTTCCGGTAGGCGTCGGCGAGTTCCAGCGCGCCCTGCTTCACCGTCCACTCGCAGTCGAAGCCGGGGACCGCGGCGCGGAACCGGGAGAAGTCCACCCGGTACGACCGCGGATCGGCGCCGTTCTCCCCGGTGATCACCACCTTCGCGCCGGACACCGCCTCGGCGACCTGCCCGGCGATCTCGGCGACCGTGACGTTGTTGATCTCGCTGCCGATGTTGAACGCCCGGTCGTGCACCGCTTCCCCGGGCGCGGTCAGCGCGGCCGTGAAGGCGCGGGCGATGTCGGCGGCGTGCACCAGCGGGCGCCAGGGGGTGCCGTCGGAGAGGACGAGGACCTCGCCGGACAGGAGGGCGTGGCCCACCAGGTTGTTCAGCACGATGTCGGCGCGCAGCCGGGGGGAGTAGCCGAAGGCGGTGGCGTTGCGCATGTACACCGGGCTGAAGTCGCCGTCGGCGAGTTCGTGCAGGTCGTCCTCCACCCGCACCTTGGACTCCGCGTACGGCGTCACCGGCCGCAGCGGGGCGTCCTCGGCCACCAGCTCGTCGCCGCCGGCGGCGCCGTAGACCGAGCACGTCGACGCGTACAGGAAGCGCCGCACCCCGGCCTCGCGGGCCAGCCGGGCCAGCCGCACGGACGCGTGGTGGTTGATGTCGTAGGTGAGTTCCGGCGCCAGCGACCCCAGCGGGTCGTTGGACAGCGCGGCCAGATGGATCACGGCGTCGACCCCGGCCACGTGCTCGGCCGTGACGTCGCGCAGGTCGACGCGCGGCCCGGGCGGGTCGGCCGGCGTCGGGCCGAGGACGCAGTCGGCGAACAGGCCGGCGTCCAGGCCGACGACCTCGTGCCCGGCGGCCGCGAGGACCGGGGCCATCACGGTGCCCAGATAGCCCTGGTGTCCGGTCAGTAGTACGCGCAAGGTTCAACCCCCCAGGTTGAGAGTGAGTTTGGTGACGGCGAACGCCTCGGCGTAGCGCGCGTGGCATTCGATGCCGCGGATCCTCGCCAGGCCGAGGAAGGCCTCCCGGTCGTACCAGGGGCGGTGCCGCTGCGAGGGGTAGTGCTCCTGCAGCAGCCGCACCTTCTGTTCGGCGATCTCCGTCGACAGCGGCTGGTACGCGGCCGGACGGCCGAGGTCGCCGTCCCACTTGACGATCTCGTAGCCGAGCACGAGGTGGTCGCGGAACGCGGTGGTCACCAGCTTCGCCAGACCGCGGTGGTCCTGGTGCGCGTCGTCGGTACGCGGCGCCAGCACCAGACCGGGCTCGGTCTGCGCGCGCAGCTCCTCGACCGCGGCCTTGGCCTCGTCCCAGTGCGCGGGCAGCCGTCCGTCCGGCAGTTTGTGGACGGTCAGCCGCAGGTCGGCGTCCGGGCAGAAGGCGGCGAGCGCGGCCCGCTCCTCCTGCTCCCGGTCGGTGCCACCGCCGGAGAGCACCAGCGCGTCGACACGGATGCCCGGCCGCGCGCGGCACAGCGTCAGCAGCGTGCCGCCGGCGCCGATGGCGATGTCGTCGCAGTGCGCGCCCACCGCGACCAGCCGGTCCAGGCGCCCGGCGCTGAGCTGGATCACGCGCTCACCCCGGCGTTCGACCCCGCGCCGTCCCGTTCCCACACGGCCCACGGGCGGTCGCCGCGGGCGTAGGCGTCGTCGAGCGCGGCCCGCTCCTTCACGGTGTCGGTCGGCTTCCAGAACCCGCGGTGCTGGTGCGCCACCAGCCTTCCCCGCTTGGCCAGTTGGGCGCATCCGTCGGCGACCAGGTCCCCGCCCTGAGGGATGTGGTCGAAGACCTCCTGGCGGAGCACGAAGTAACCGCCGTTCTCCCACAGCGGCATGTCGCTCACCGCGGTGATGCCCCCCACCAGGCCGTCCTCGCCCAGGTCCACGCAGTGGAACGAGGACTGCGGCGGCACCACCATCATCGACGCACCGGCGTCCCGCCGGGCGAAGTTCTCGATCATCTCGGGCAGCGGGGCGTCGGTGAGGACGTCGGCGTAGTTGGCGAGGAACATCTCGTCGCCGTCCAGGTGGTGCCGCACCCGGCGCAGCCGCTCCCCGATCGGTGACTCGATGCCGGTCTGCGCGAACGTGATCGTCCAGTCCGAGATGTCGGTCGACAGCAGTTCGGTCCGGCCGCCCCGCAGTACGAAGTCGTTGGACGTCGTCTCCTCGTAGTTGAGGAAGAAGTCCTTGATGTGGTGGGCCCCGTACCCGAGGCACAGGATGAACTCCGTGTGCCCGAAGTGCGCGTAGTAGCGCATGACGTGCCAGATCAGCGGCCGCGGGCCGACCATCGCCATCGGCTTGGGCACGTCGTCGGAGCTGCCGTTGCGCATCCGCATCCCGTAACCGCCGCAGAACAGTACGACCTTCATGCTGTGACCTCTCGGGACGCGACCTCGACGATGCTCAGTTCCGGGATCGGGAAGACCAGCCGGCCGCCCCACTCGTGCACGAAGGACAGCTGCTCGACCAGCTCGGCCCGCAGGTTCCACGGGAGGACGAGGACGTAGTCCGGTCTGTCGGCGGCGATCCGCTCGGGCGGCAGGACCGGGATGCGGGTGCCGGGGGTGAACCTGCCGTGCTTGTAGGGGTTGCGGTCGACCGTGTACGGCAGCAGGTCGGGCCGGATGCCGCAGTGGTTGAGCAGGGTGTTGCCCTTGCCCGGGGCGCCGTAGCCGACGACCGTCTCGCCCCGCTCGGCCGCCTCGATCAGGAACTTGAGGAGGTCCCGGCGCACCTTGGCCACCCGGGCGGAGAACTCGGTGTACCCGGACAGCTCCTGCAGCCCGGCGGACTTCTCCCGGTCCAGCACGTCGGCCACCCGCCGGGTCGGCTCGCCGGCCGCCTCGGCCGGCCGGGCCCACAGCCGGATGGAGCCGCCGTGCGTGGGCAGCAGTTCGACGTCCACGAGCGTGAGTCCGCCGCTGGCCAGCGCCCGGATCGCGGACGCGACCGTGTAGTACTGGAAGTGCTCGTGGTAGATCGTGTCGTACTGGTTCTCCTCGATCAGGGTCAGCAGGTGCTGCACCTCGACGGAGACCCAGCCGTCGTCGGCGACCAGGGCGCGCAGTCCCCGGGTGAACCCGACCACGTCGGGGATGTGCGCGTACACGTTGTTGGCCACGACCAGGTCCGCCGGGCCGTGCTCGGCGCGGACCGCCGAGCCGGTGTCCGGGGACAGGAACTCCGTGAGCGTGGGCACTCCCGCCTCCCGCGCCGCGGCGCCGACGTTCACCGACGGCTCGATGCCGAGGCAGCGGATCCCGCGGTCCACCACGTGCCTCAGCAGGTACCCGTCGTTGCTCGCGACCTCGACCACGAAGGCGTCGGAGCCGAGACCGAGGCGCTGCACGGCGCCGTCGACGAACGTGCGCGCGTGCTCCACCCAGGAGGTCGAGTAGGAGGAGAAGTACGCGTACTCCTTGAACGTCTCCTCCGGTGTGATCAGCGGCGGGATCTGCGCCAGCCAGCAGTCGGTGCAGACCCGCAGGTGCAGCGGGTACGCCGGTTCCGGCCGGTCCAGTTGGTCCGCGGCGAGAAAGCTCTCGCACGGTGGCGTCGCCCCGAGATCGACGACGCTCGCCATCGCTTCCGAGCCGCAGAGTCGGCATCGTGTCATCTGCTGTCCCCATCCCCCCTGCTCGCGCGGGTGTCCCCGCCGCCAGCCAGTGCTGACCGACCCGCGATCGCGGTGCGGTACCCCTCCACCAGGCGCTCCAGGCCGACGGCCGGGCTGAAACCCCGCTCGTAACGGCGCCGGGCCGCCTGGCCCATCTCCCGGTTGCGGGCCGGCTCGCCCGCGATCCGGCGTATGCAGGCCGCGAGCGAGGCGGCCTCGCCCGGCCGGTGCAGCAGCCCGGTCACCCCGTCCTCGACGAGTTCGACGAAGGCGCCGTGACCGGCGGCCACGGTCGGGACCCCGGCCGCCATCGCCTCCACGACCACCAGGCCGAACGCCTCCAGCCACGTCGAGGGAGCCACCACGGCGACCGACCGCGCGACGGCCTTCCGGCACTCCGCCGGGTCCAGTAGGCCGACGTACCGCACGTCGTCGCGGCCCGCCGCCCAGGCGGTCACGGCACGCTCCAGCGGCCCCGTGCCGGCGATCACCAGCGGCACGCCCACCCCGCCGGCGGCGGCGATCTCGTCCCACGCGGCCATGAGCAGCCGCACGCCCTTGGCCTCCGCGAGCCGGCCGAGATAGAGCAGATGCTCGCCGGCGCCCGCTCGGCGGTCGCCCGGCTCGGGCACGAAGTTGTGCTTCACCGCCAGCCGCTCGGCCGGCATGCCGGACCGCACCAGGACGTCGCGCTGCGCCGCGGAGATGCAGAAGAACCGCTCCACGCCGGACCACCACCGCCGGCGGTTGACCGACAGGCTGACCGCGAGCGGCACCGTCGCCAGCCGGGAGTTCCGGTAGCAGCCGTGCCGGACGGCGGGCAGCGGTGTGGACCCGACGCACTCGGTGCACGGCCGGCCGTCCCGCTGCAGCGTGCCCGGCGGACAGACCTGGGTGTAGTTGTGCAGCGTGGCGACGGCGGGCACGCCGGCGTCGGCGCAGGCCGCCAGCACCGCCGGCGACAGGAGCGGGAAGACGTTGTGGACGTGCACCACGTCCGGCCGCTCGGCGCGCAGCCGGGCGGCGAGCTCCGCGCGGACCCGCGGGTTCCACGGCACCAGCAGCGGAACCGCGACCTTGCCCGGCAGGGACCGGGCGGCGATGTCGTCGCTGCGCCGCTCGAACACCTCGACCCGGTGGCCGGCCTCGCGCAGCAGCGCCACCTCCTGGTCGACCACCTTGTTCTCCCCGCTCGGCTGCGCCGAGGCGTAGCGGTTGTGCACCACGAGGATGTGCATGCTCAGGCCACCTCCGATCTCCGGGCCCATCGCGGGACGGGCCGTCGAGGGACTTCGGGCGTCGAGGGGGCAGCGGCCGCGGCGGGTGCCGCCAGCAGCGAGGCGGCCACGGCCAGGTGCAGCAGATACGGCGAGGCGTCGCCCAGTCCGGCCTCGGTGTACGACGCGATCGCGCAGTAGCTGATCAGGAAGATCGCGCAGGCCCTCGACAGCGACGGCGGCCGCAGCAACGCGACGCCGCCCAGCACGATGATGACCGCCGCCACCAGGGCGATGCCGGTCATGCCCTGCTCGTTGTAGACGGCCAGCCAGCTGTTGTCGATCGGCAGCCCGCCGAACGACTTGTCGCCCAGGCCCGTGCCGAACAGCTGCTCCGAGGTCGTCCGGGGTGCCGCCAGCAGGGCGTGCCAGACCTTGGCCCGGCCGGTGAGGCTGGCGAAGTTCTCCTGGCTCTGCCCGCGCAGGAACCACGCCTGGAGCGCGGAGCTGAAGCCCACCGCGGCCACCGCGGCGCACAGCACCGCCCAGGCGAAGACCCTGCGGGCGGCGGCGCTGGTCAGGACGAGGGAGGTGATCGCCAGCACCAGCGCGACGATCAGGCCGAGCGTGGCCGTCCGGGTGTGGGTCAGCGCGAGCAGGACCAGGGAGGGCACGACGACCACCGCCGCGCTTCTCCGGTCGGTCCGGCGGCCCAGCAGGAGCAGCACCGTGAGCCCGATGATCACCGCGGCGTACTGTCCGATCTGCGGCGGGGTGAGCGGCCACAGCGCGCCGACCAGCCGCCCGCCGTAGAGGTCGGGCAGGGCGGCGCCCGGTGAGACGACCAGGCCGGCGGCCACCGACCCGAGCACCGCGAAGTACATCCGGATGTGGTGCCGGACGAACGTCGTGCTCCCGTCCCACCAGCGGCTGAGCAGCCACAGCGTGCCGATGAAGAGAGCCAGCCGGGCGCAGCGGAAGAGCGCGCCGAACCCGGCCCCCTGGTCCACGCTGGAGATCAGGCTCGGCACCAGCAGCAGGGTGAGCAGGAACACGTAGGCGCTGGCCCGGATGCGCACCCGGGGGTTGACCACGAGCGCCAGCGCGAACGCGGCGACCAGTGAGCCCATGGTGACCATCTGGATGAGGGAGCGGGGCAGCGGGACGATGGTCCTCGCCCCGGCGGAGCCGAGGGTGTTGAGGACGAGCAGCCCCCAGACCGTCCCGACGATCTTCGACGTGTGGTCCGTGCCGGTGTCCGCGGACCTCATCTCAACCACCGCCCTTGGCACGGAAGGTGCTGCCCGCGTCCTGCCGGTACGGCGTGGCCCGCCACTGCTTGAAGCCGACCGTCCGGCTCGCGTCGTGGACGACGAAGGTCCACGGTCCGACGTAGACGTTGTGGTGCCAGCGGTTGTGCTGCCCGCCGGTGATCGCCTCGGCCACCCGCTCGCCCTGGTACGGCGACCAGTCCGGATAGGTGCCGTAGTTGGACAGCACCGCCATCCGGTCGCACTTCACCGTGCAGTCGACGACGGACTTGTCCAGCACGAAGCGGTTGTCGTGGATGTCCACCCGCTGGGTCTTCCACCGGCAGTCGGAGTAGAGCGGTGCCCTGGCGATCGCCGGCTGCGCGCAGCGGTCGGTGTTCTTCACCAGCAACGTGCAGTCGCCGGACGAGGTGTTGGCCGGGCTGTTGCAGAACCGGTCGGCGTTCTCCCAGAGGGTGATCCCGGACCAGTTGTTCTCCATCACGTTCCGGTAGATCTCGATCTTGTCCGTGCGGGCCCGGATCCGCGGTTCGCCGCCGGACTCGGAGAGGTAGACGGTCGCGAACGGGAAGCTGTCGCCGTCGGCGGCGTCACCGCGGGCCTCGACCCAGTTGTTCCGCCGGATCGTGTTCTTCCGGATGACCGCGTTGTAGCTGATCTCGTAGATCAGCGCGGCCCCGTCGTTGTCCTCGACGAGGTTGTCCTCGATGAGGAAGTCGTTGTTGTTGGTGTCCGCCCACAACCCGGCTCCACGGTTGTCGTGCACCCAGTTGCCGCGTACGTCGGCGCCGTCGACGGCCCAGAACTTGACGCCACCGCTGCACCCGCAGTCCGGCCGCCGCCGCTCCCAGTCGTCCGTGTTGTTGCCCACGATCTCGTTGCCCTCGACCACCAGGCCCCGGATGCCGTCGGCGGCCTTGTAGGCGTTCATGCCGTACTGGCCGTTGTCGCGCAGACAGCTCGCGCGGACCTGCTGGCGGGCGCCGGCCATCAGCCCGGCGCCGGAGTTGTCCTGGATCGTCGCGTGCTCGATCACCCACCCGTCGGCCGAGTCGTGGTTGACCACGCCCTCGTCCCGGGGCGCGACGAACCGCTGCACGGTCAGATGACGGATCGTGACGTCGCGGGCCGTGCCGCCGAACGCGTACTGGTTGCTCTTGCGGCCGTCGAGCACCGCGCCCGGCGCTCCGAGGTAGACGTCCCCCTCCTTGGGGATCACCTGGTCGTAGCGGTCCGACATGAGCGTGTGCTTGCCCGGCCGAAGCCAGAAGGTGGTGTGCGGGGGGCTGCTCTCGGTCTTCGCGGCCAGGTCGCCGGGCACCGCCGGGTCGACCGTCACCGCGCCCGCCGGTGCCTTGGCCGGCCCGGCCGCGGGCTCGGCGCACACCCGGGCCACGGCCGCGGACGGCGCGGCGGTCGGCCCCGGCCGCGGGCCCGGCGCGCTGTCACAGCCGGTCGCCGCCAGCAGGACCAGCGCCAGCGGTGCGGCCGGCCATGCCCGGTGCCGCCACTTGCTCCCCACACACCCTCCTAGCCGTGGAACCTGAGTACGGTGGTGAACCCCTCCGTGCCGTCGGCGAAGCCGGTGCCGATCAGCGTGGTGGTGGGTTCCTTGCGGCCGAAGCCGGCGGAGTACCAGCCCAGTGGCGGGTCGCTCTCGCCGCGATGCGCCCGCCAGCTCAGCTGCCCGGGCAGGTCGAGCGCCGCGGAGCGGTCCTCGCCGTCCCGGGCCCAGGTGAGCACGGCCCGGTTCCCCACCAGGTCCGCGGTGATCGCCGGGCCGAGGTGGAACGCCAGCTGCACGGCCCGGCGCGGGCCGCGCACATCGTCGACCACCCTCAGCTCCCGGCTCGCGGGCGTCAGTTCCACCCGGCGGCGGTGCACCGAGGGCCGGTACCCGTCGTGCTCGGCGCACCAGCGGGCCGTCCCCCCGTCGGAGGCGCCGGACGTGTCCGCGACCAGGACGCGGCTGCGGGCATGCCGGGTCCACAGGAACGGGCCGCCGGAGACGGACTGGTCGGCGCCGTCCAGCCGAAGGGTGTTGTGGCCGAGGGTCGACCGGAAGTACCGCCGCCACTCGGGCTGACCGTGGTAGCAGTACGTCCCCGGGTCGGCGAGCACGTCGACCCCGTCGTGCCGGACCTCCACGGACAGCGCGTCCGCGTGGGCGTGCGCGGCGATGGACAGGAAGCCGTGCGGACCACCGTCGCAGCGGCACCAGATCTCCGCCCTGTCCTCCGGACTCCGCAGGATGGTCATGCCCGCGTCGGCGAAATGGGCCGGCCGGTCCGCCGGGCGGGACACGGCCGGCGCGGTTCCGGCTTTCGCGTACGGCCGGATGAGCGCGGCCAGCAGCGGGGTGCGCACATCGGTGCCGGTCACCTCCGGCCACCAGGCGAGCCGGCCGAACACGGCGTCCCCGGTGGCCAGCAGCGAGGCCCAGCGGTCGGTGCCCGCGCCGTCCA
The DNA here is from genome assembly GCF_042895685.1 of Streptomyces sp. NPDC001381. Lineage (NCBI taxonomy): Bacteria > Bacillati > Actinomycetota > Actinomycetes > Kitasatosporales > Streptomycetaceae > Streptomyces > Streptomyces sp. NPDC001381. The sequence continues at coordinate 122,278 of NZ_JBIAWO010000008.1, forward strand.
CGACCAGACCGTGCCCGTCGTCCGCGTCCCCCTGCCGCGGCGGCCGCAGCCGGCTGTCCACGACGGCCGCGAGCGCGTCGGTCATCCGCAGCAGCACCGGCCGGACCGTCGCGGGGACCGGCACACCGGCGGCGTCCGCCTCGGCCAGCGCGGCCAGGCCGAGCTCCAGCACCAGTCCGTGGTACTCCGTGGCCAGCTCGCGGTTGAGGCCGGAGAGGAAGGTGTTGGCGCGCAGCTGCCGTTCCAGCGACCGCAGCGCTTCGGCCCGCCAGCGCGCCGAGGAGGGGAACCACCCGAACGCGCAGGCAGCGGCGAACTGCCCGGCGGCCTCGGCGACGACGTGGTTGTTCGCCGACGATCCGCGGCTGGGGAAGGCGGCCAGCCAGCGCTGGTGGTGCCAGATCTGGTTCACCGCCACCGGGTTGCCCTCGAACAGGGCGGCCGCGCCCGGCCAGCCGTCGAGCAGCCGGCGGATCCACACCCAGGACAGCAGCCGGATCCCCAGCTCGATGCCGCTGGTCCAGTGCACTCCGCGCAGCGGCGCGTTGCCCGCCCACCAGGACCGCAGGTGCTCCGCCACTCGCTCGGCGTACCGCTCGTCCCCGGTGACCGCGTAGGCGGCGGCGAGCACGGTGAGGTACTGATGCCGGGACAGCTCCCAGATCTGCTTGACGTCCCCGACCGCGTCCTCGTCCCGGTACGGCACGTCGAAGGCGTAGCCCTGCGGGGCCCGGCGCCCGGTCTTCGGGTCGTACCACCAGTCCGGGTCGGCCAGGTCGTCGCGGTCCACCCCGAAGTACGCGGCGTGCCCGGCCATCAGCCGGTCCGCCTCGGCGACGAGACGCTTCGCGGCGTCCGGTGCCACCGCGGCGATCGTCCCCGCGGGCAGGACGGCGGTGAAGCGGGCGCCGGTCACGCTCGGACCGTCCGGCGGCGCGGACCGCCACCGCCGCCTGCGCACCGCGTCGCCCACCCGGCCGCCGACCTCCCGCGGCCCCATCCGGGACAGCCGCCGCAGGTACCAGGCCGGGCTCCCCGAGCTCGCGGTCATCGCGCCCCCGCCAGGGTCACCGGCGCGCCGGCGGCCAGGCCGGCCTGCACGGCGAGGGTGGCCGCCGTGGTGGCTACCAGCGACTCCAGCGGCACCGGCATCGGGCCGCCGGTCCGCACGGCCTTGACGAACGCGGCCAGTTCGGCGGACTGTCCCTTGTCCCGGGCCTTGGGCAGCCGCGAACCGACCCACTGCTTCCGGCGGCCGTCGTAGACGGCGGCGCGGACGAAGTCGTCGAGCCGGAGCACCTTGCCGTCGGCGACCAGGTCCAGCGTCTCCTTGGGGAAGCCGGCGGCGCCCGTGGTGACGTAGCTGATGGTGGCCGTGGACCCGTCCGGGTAGCGCAGCACGACCTGGAGGTCGTCGTTGCCGGACGCGGCGACCGCGTACACCGAGACCGGGTCGGCATCGAGCAGCCAGCTCGCCGTGTCGATGAAGTGGCCGCCCTCGCCGGCGAACCGCGAGCCCTCGGTGCCCTGCCGGAGGTACCAGCTGCCGTGGTCCAGCCGGCCCGCGTTGACCAGGTAGCGCAGGCTCGCCGGCCCGGTCCGGGCGCCGAACCGCTTCCTGGCCTCCTGCAGCAGCGGCGCGAACCGGCGGTTGAAGCCCACCTGCAGCCGGTCGTTGCCGGACTCCTCCACCGCCGCGAGCACCCCGGCCAGCTCGTCCTCGGTCAGCGCCAGCGGCTTCTCCACGAACACCGCCTTGCCGGCCAGCAGCGCCCTCCGGGTCAGTTCGGCGTGCGAGCTGTGCCGGGTGACCACGAACACCGCGTCGACGGACGTGTCGCCGAGCACGGCGTCGAGATCGGTGGTCGCCTCGGCGAAGCCGAACTTCCGCTGCGCGTTGGCCGCGGACAGCGCCGTCGTGGTGACGACCGTGGACAGTTCGACGCCGTCGCGCTGTGCCAGGTGCGGCAGCAGCATCGACGTCGCGTAGTTGCCCGCGCCGACGAACGCCAGCCGCACCGGCGTCCCGGCGGCCCGGCCCCGGGCCGGCGCCGTGCCGCTGCGCCGCACCGCGGGCACGGCCACCGCCGGGGCCTCCGCCTCCTCGGTTCCCTCCCCCGCTTCCTCTTTCCGCCCGGGGTACCGGAACAGCACGGCCACCGCCTTCAGGCCGCCGTCCTTCAGACTCTGATACGTCTCGACCGCGTCGGCGAAGTCGGCGACGTGCGAGACCAGGGGCTCCACGTCGACGCGGCCGAGGGCGACGAGGTCGAGGAAGCACGCCAGGTTGCGGCGCTCGGTCCAGCGCACGTAGCCGATCGGGTAGTCACGCCCCTCCAGTTCGTACTCCGGGTCGTAGCGCCCGGGGCCGTAGGAGCGGGAGAAGCGGACGTCGAGCTCCTTCTCGTAGTACGCGTTCCACGGCAGGTCCAGGCGGCACTTGCCGATGTCGACGACCCGGCCGCGGTCCCGGCTCAGCCGGGCGGCCAGCTCGACGGGCTGGTTGCTGCCGCCGCCGGCGGCCAGGTACACCTGGTCCACGCCGTGACCGCCGGTGAGTTCGGCGACGGCGGTCTCCACGGCCGCCGAGGCGGGATCGCCGCAGGCCGCCGCGCCCAGACGCTCGGCGAGCTCGCAGCGCGCCGGGTCGGGGTCGGCCCCGACGACACGGACCCCCGAGGCGGCCAGCAGCTGCACCACCAGCTGCCCGATCAGCCCGAGGCCGATGACCAGCGCCACCTCGCCGAGCGCCGACTCGCCCTGGCGGACGCCCTGCAGCGCGATCGACCCGACGGTGCCGAAGGCCGCGTGCCGCGGCGCGAGGCCGTCCGGCACCGGGGCGTAGAGGTTCTTCGGCACCCAGTTGAGCTCGGCGTGCAACGCGTGCTCGTTGCCGGCGCAGGCCACGAGGTCGCCGACCTTCACGTCGTCCACGCCGTCGCCGACCTGCTCGACCACCCCGCACAGCGAGTAGCCCAGCGGTGTGTAGGAGTCCAGCTTGCCCATCACCTTGCGGTAGGTGGCGGGCACCCCGTTGGTGGCCACGCTCTGCACGACCTTGGCCACCTGGTCGGGCCGGGAGCGGGCCTTGCCGAGCATCGACATGCCGGCCTCGGACACCTTCATCAGCTCGGTCCCGGTGGATATCAGCGAGTAGGCGGTGCGGACCAGCACACCGCCCGGCTTGCACCCGGGCACCGGCACGTCCAGCAGCGCCAGCTCACCGCTCTTGTAGTTCTGTACGACCTGTTTCACCCGAAGTCCTCTTGTCTCTACGCCGTTCAGGGAGCGTTCCGGCCGGACCCGGAGGTCGCGCCGCGATACCAGTACTCGAGGGTCAGCACATGCCACAGATGCTTGGAGAAGTCCTGCTGCCCGGCGGCGTCCGCGGCGACCATGCGCGCCAGCGCGTCACGGCGCAGGAGCCCGGAACGGACGAGCTCGCCCTCGTTGACGACCTCGCGCACCAGCGGTGCCAGATCCCGGCTCATCCAGGCCCGCAGCGGGGCGCTGAACAGGCCCTTGGGCCGGTACACGATCTCGCGGGGCAGGACCGAGGTGGCCGCCTCCTTGAGGACGGCCTTGCCCTGCCGTCCGACGATCTTGCGGTTGCCGGGCACGGCGAACGCCGCCCTGACCACCTCGACGTCCACGTACGGCACCCGCACCTCGGTCGAGGCGGCCATGCTCGACCGGTCCGTGTAGGCGAGGTTCAGGCCCGGCAGGAACATCCGGGCGTCGCCCAGGCACATGCGGTTGACGAAGTCGTCGAGGTCGTTGTCCCGGTAGACGTCGGCGTGCTCGGTCAGCACGTCGTCCACCGTCCCGGCCAGGTCCGGGTCGATCAGGTCGAGCAGCTCACCGCGGTCGTACATGGTGTAGCTGCGCCGGAACGCGGTCTCCTCCGGCAGATCGGCGAAGGAGAGGAACCGCTTCGCGAAGCGCACCGACCGGTAGCCCCGGCGGCTCGTCGCGACCGGCAGCCGGTCCACGGCCCCGGACAGGGCGCTCCGCAGGGGCCGCGGCACGCGCTGGTAGCGCAGCGCCAGCAGGTTGGCCAGGTGCTTGCGGTACCCGGCGAACAGCTCGTCGGCGCCCATCCCCGAGAGCATCACCTTGACCCCGGCCTCCCGGGCGGCCGAGCAGATCAGGAACGTGTTGATCGCGGCGGGGTCGCCGATCGGCTCGTCCAGATGGTGTGTCATCTGCGGCAGCAGGTCGAGGACGTTCGGAGCGATCTCGATCTCGTGCAGGTCGACGCCGAACTGTCCGGCCACCTGCCGGGCATGGCGCAGGTCGTCCGGCATCGCCTCGAACCGGGCGTCCTCGGCGCGGAACCCGATCGTGTAGGCGGAGATCCCGGGCCGGTCGCGGGCCGCCAGCGCGGTCAGATAGCTGGAGTCCAGCCCGCCGGAGAGGAAGGTCGCCACGGGCACGTCGGAGAGCAGATGACGCCGGGTCGACTCCTCGACGACGGCGGCGACATCCGGCAGCTCGCCGCTGCGGGCCCGCTCCCTGCCCTCGGCGGCGACGTCCCGCAGGTTCCAGAACCGGCCCCGCTCCGTCCGGCCGTCCGGCCGGCACCGCAGCCAGCTCCCCGGCGGCAGCTTCTCCGCCTCGCGGTACGCGCACCGTGAGTCCGGCACCCAGTAGTACAGCAGCGAGGCCACCAGCGCCGCGTGGTCCACCTCCAGCGACCCGCCGCTCACGGCGGCGAGCGCCTTCAGCTCGGAGGCGAACATCAGACCCTCGCCGCGCCGGAGCAGGAACAGCGGCTTGATGCCGAGCTGGTCGCGCGCGAGCACCAGCTCACCGGTCCGCTCGTCGAAGATCCCGAACGCGAACATGCCGCGCAGCCGGGGCAGGCAGTCCGTGCCCCAGCGCCGCCAGGCCTCCAGCAGCACCTCGGTGTCGGAGGTGCCGCGGAACCGCACCCCGGCCGCGGCCAGCTCGGCACGCAGCTCGGGCGCGTTGTACAGCTCGCCGTTGTACGTCAGGACGAGGCCGCCGGAGACCATCGGCTGGGCGCCGGTCTCGGACAGGTCGATGATGGCCAGCCGACGGTGCCCGAGATGCACTTCGCCGTCACCGGCGGCGTGGCCGTACCGGCCCGCCCCGTCCGGACCGCGGTGGGCGAGGGCATCGGTGAGCCGGTCGGTGACGACCTTCCCGTCCGGCCATCGGTACGTGCCTGCGATGCCACACATGTGCTACCGCGCCTCCTGGTCGCTGTCCGGGACTCGCGCCGCCCACATCGGCAGCCGCTCCGTCCATCGCCGGCCCTCCACCGCCTGAACGGCCTGGGAGGTACCCCCGTCGTTCTGCCGGGCCGGCCGCTCGCTCCGGCCGCGCAGCGCCGTGTGCGGCCCGTCCCACAGCGTGCCGTCGGTCCGGTCCCGCGGATCGGGGTCGATCAGCACCACACCGATCACCGGAATGTGCTGGTCCGCGAGTTGCCGCGCCACGGTGTGCAGCCATGCGCCGTTGCCGTGTCCGGCGCGCACGACGAGCACGGTCCGTGTGCCGAGGTACTGGAGGTCGGTCCACGCCGTGCCGGGCGCCACCGACCCGACGCCGAGCCGGCGCTCCTGGTGCGGCCCGGCCGCGGCGTCCTCGCCGGTGACCACGGCCGGGTCCCCCGGCTTCGGGCGGCGGCCGGCGAGCTGCCGGCCGGGCAGACCGTCGACGACGACCACCGGCCCCTCCGCCGCCAGGGCCCTGGCGAGGTCCAGGGCGATCACGCTCGTGTGGCGCGCACAGCCCAGTTCCAGCAGCGACACGGGTTCCGCGGAGCCGCGCACGGCCCGGGCCAGGGACGTGGTGAGCCGTTCGCGTGCCGCCCGGACCCGGCGGCGCTGCCATCGCCCGGCCGACCGGTGGGGCAGCTCCGCGATGACCGAGGCGCCGAGGTTCGCGGCGATCTCCCGGCGCAGCACGGGACGGTCCGCCACCACCGCGCCGACCGCGGCCACCGCGAGCCCGAGGAAGAGCCCGAGGAAGAGCCCGATCCCGGCGTCGGTGGCGGCGGCCCTGGGCAGGGAGTGCCGCACCGTGTGCGGGGCGTCCACGATCTGCGTGCCGGCGACGAGCCGGGGCGTGCCGATGCTCGCCTCCGCGGCGCGCTGGCTGAAATCGGTGATCTGCGAGGTGAGTTCGGCCCGGCGGGCGTAGAGCGACTCCAGGTCCGCCGACGACTCCGGCCCGCTCGCCTGCGTTCCGTCCCCGATCGCCTTGTTGACCCGGGCCAGTTGGCCCTTCAGCTGGTCACGCTGGTCGAGCAGGGCCTTGGACTCGGCGTCCGCGGCCTCCCGTATCCGCCGCACGTGGTCCGTGACGAACGCGTCGGCCAACGCCTTGGCGCGGGCCACCGCTTCCGCGTCGGTGTCACCGGTCACGGTGATCAGCAGCACGTTGTTGGTCACACCGGTACCGCTGTAGTCCTGCATGAAGTCCTCGGCCTCTTCCCGGGACTTGAGGGACTTCAGGGCCTTTTCGGCGATCCGTGTGGTCTGCAGCAGCGCGACGTCGGTACGGATCAGCGTTCCGGGGTCGTTCGGCTGGTCCTCCTCGTGCGCGACCAGCACCTTGGTCACCGCGGTCGGCGGCCGCGGCAGCAGGAACGCCGCCGCCGCGCCGACGAGCAGCCCCAGCAGCGCGAGGGAGCACCAGAGGCGGCGCCGTCTGCGCACCGCCGCCACCAGGGCCTGCAGATCCAGCAGCGGAGCGGCGGCCGACGGCTCCGGGGCCGTACTCGTCGTCACCCTGTGACCCCCGTCGCGTCGTCCAGCTCGCCGTCGAACTCCGCGAGCGCCGGTGCGGCGGCCTGCCGACGGCGGCCGGCCGGCCGCGTCGCACGGACCGGGCCGGCGACGACGACGCCGACGACCGCGTGCCGGGCGTCCGCACACGCCTCGGCGATGCCGGCCAGCTCCGCCGCGGTCCAGCTGCCGGCGCTGAGCACGACCAGGGCACCGGACTCGTAGCCGCTGTCCGGCACCATCGGCCGGGACACCGGAACCGCCACCGCCCGCGCCGGCGGATCGCTCCCGGCCTCGACGACGAGCTGCTCGGCGGCCCGGCGGGCGATGTCGTCCCCCTCGGGGAAGACGACCAGCAGCCGTCGCGGGGCCGGCAGCTGGTCCCGGAGACGTGAGCACACCCGCCGGTAGCGGATCTGCCTGCTGGCCTCGTCGCCGGACGTCTGCGGGGCCGGGATGTCCCAGCGGACGTCGAGGCCCAGCAGCCGGCGGACCCAGGCCCGCGGGCCGCGGCCCTCCGGCCGGTGCGTGGGCCGCTCGACGGGTACGTCGACGGTACCCAGCAGCGCCGAGCCCAGCGCCTCGGCGATCTCCGGTTCCCCGCGCAGGCGGCGGCTCATCCGCGCGGCGGTGAGATGCCCGATGACGGCGAACAGGAAGAACAGCAGCGCGCCGCCGGCGATGAGCTGCGTCCGTGTCGGCGGTGCCTCGCCGGTGGGCCGGGCCGCCGACCCCATGACGACCATGTTCTTCGCCTCGTCGTCGGACGGGTCGGCCTGCTCCAGCGTGTTGATGGCCTCCCGCAGCGCGGTGCGCAGCTTCTCCAGCTCGGTGCGGGTCTGCACGCTCTCCACGGTCTGCCCGGGATCGGCCGCGTCGGCCAGCTCGCTGATGCGGCGGCTGGTGTCCTCGACCGACTGCTGAAGCGCGTCGAGCTCCGCCGCCGCCCCGGGGTCGGCGCTCTCGCTCGCGATCCGTGTGGCGTAGGAGACGAACTCCTTGGCCACCTGGTCGGAGAGCCGCTGTGCGCGCTCCGGGGTGTCGGCCGTGCCGGAGATCTTGATGATGTTCCCGTCGGTTGCCTTGGCGCTGACCTGATCCCGCAGGTCGCTGCCGCTCACCCCGGTCCAGCCGAGCTTGGCGGCCGCGCGGTCGACCACCACCGAACTGGTCGCCACCTCCGTCTGGGTCAGCAGCTCGCGCTCCTCCCACGTCCCCGGCAGCAGCACCGACGCCGAGGTCGTGTAGCGCGGCGGGAAGAGCAGGGAGGCGCCGTAGCCGACGAGCGCACCCACCAGGGCGAGGAGGGTGAGCAGCCGCCAGCGCCGACGGATAATCCGCCCGATCGTGACCAGGCGTATCGTGTCATCGCTCAATGGTGCGACCTTCCCCTGCCGGGTCCGGGTCGCGCGCCGGCGCCGGAGTCCGGTCGCGGCAGGCAGCGGCGTAGGCGGCGAGCAGCGAGCGCTGGGAGTTCCGCCAGGAGAGCGGCCCGCCGATCCGCTCCTGGCCGGTCTTTCCCATCCGGGCCCGCTTCTCCGGGTCGTCCAGCAGCAGCGCGACGAGCCCGGCGAACTCGGCCTCGTCGTTCGCGGACGCGTAGACGGCGGCGTCACCGGCGGAGACGCGCGCCTCCCGGAGGTCGAACGAGACGATCGGCCGGCCCATCACCATGTACTCCAGGACCTTGTTCATGGTCGACACGTCGTTGAGCGGATTGCGCGGGTCGGGGGAGAGGCACACGTCCGCGGTGGACAGGTAGCGCACCAGGTCGGCGTCCGGGATGCGCCCGGTGAACTGCACCTGGTCCGCGAGCCCGAGCCGCCGGGAGAGCTCCACCATCGCGTCGAAGGTGTCGCCGGCGCCGACGAACACCGCGTGCCAGTCGGTCCGCCCGAACTCGTCGCGCAGCTTCGCGAGCGCCCGCAGGGCGTAGTCGACGCCGTCCTGCGGGCCCATCACGCCGAGATAGCACAGCAGATGAGGCTTGCCGCGCTTCAGCTCCGGCTCGGGCGGCACGGGGTGGAACCGTTCGGTGTCGGGCGCGCTGCGCACCACGAACACGTCCTGCGGCCGCCGGCCGCCACGGCGCACCGCGACGTCCCGGTAGCTCTCGTTCGTGGCGAGCACGACGTCCGCCGCCCGGTAGGTCAGCCGTTCCAGCGCGCACACGGCGCGGTAGAGCACGTCCTTGCCGCGGCCGAACCGGGAGAGGTACAGCTCGGGCACCAGGTCGTGCTGGTCGAAGACGAACCGCGCGCCGCGCCGCTTCAGCCACAGCGCCGGCAGGAACAGCAGGTCGGGCGGGTTGCAGGCGTGGACCACGTCGACCGGGCCGACCTTGCGGGCCAGCCGGGCCGTGTGCCACAGCGCCGATCCGTACTCCCGCAGGTAGCCGGCCGGTCCTCCGGTGGCCGCGCGCAACGGGTAGCGGTGGATCCGCACCCCGTCGACCACCGCCTCCGGCTCCGTGTCCCGCTTGTTCCCCCGGGGACAGATGACGTGCACCTCCCAGCCCGCGTCGCGCAGCGTCGTGCACTCCTGCCACACCCGCCGGTCGAACGGCACCGACAGGTTCTCCACCAGGATCAGCGCGCGCCGGCCCGAACCGTCGCCGCCGGCAGTGTCACCAAGCAAGGCCCATGTATCCCGGTTCGGCCCGGCGCGCCTCGGCGTCGGGAAGGCGGACGAGGTCGACGATCACCGGGCCGTCCCCGTGGGGCAGCGCCGACAGCACGGCCGGATCCCTGGTTCCGACCAGGCACACCTCGGCGTGCTCGAGCACCTCCTCGACGGAATCCGCGAGCAGTTGCGCGAGGTGCGGCAGCCGGGTCTCGATGTACTCGCGGTTCGCGCCGATCAGCCGGGAGAGGCTGACGTTGGCGTCATGGATCCGCAGGTCGTACCCCTTGCCGAAGAGCCTTTCCGCCAGTTCGACGAGCGGGCTCTCGCGCAGGTCGTCGGTGCCGGGTTTGAAGGACAGCCCGAACAGGCCCACCCGGCGCTTGCCGGTGCGCTCGACCAGGTCCACCGCGCGCTGCAGATGGTCGGAGTTGGAGGACAGCACATGGGCGAGGATGGGCACCGAGACGTCGGCCCGCTGCGCCGCGTGGACCAGGCTGCGCAGGTCCTTGGGCAGGCAGGAGCCGCCGAAGGCGAAGCCGGGCCGCAGGTAGGCGGGGCTGATGTTCAGTTTGCGGTCGGCCAGGAACACGTCCATCACCTGGTGCGAGTCCACCCCGAGCGCCTGGCACACCGCGCCCAGCTCGTTCGCGAAGCCGATCTTGAGGCCGTGGAACGCGTTGTCCGCGTACTTGATCGCCTCGGCCGTCGGGACCGGCACCCGGAACACCTCTCCGGGCAGGCCCTCGTACAGCGCCATCACCGCGTCGCCGCTCGCCGGATCGAGTTCGCCGATGACGGTCTTGGGCGGGTCGAAGAAGTCCCGCACGCTGGTGCCCTCGCGCAGGAACTCCGGGTTGACCGCGACCCCGACGTCCACCCCGGCCGTGCCGCCGACGTACTTCTCCAGGATCGGCACCAGCAGGTTCAGGCAGGTGCCCGGGAGCATGGTGCTGCGGAACACGACGGTGTGCCGCCCGCCCCGTTCGGCCAGCGCGGCGCCGATCTGCTCGGTGACCCGCTCCAAGTACGTGGTGCACAGGCTGCCGTTGGGCTCCGACGGCGTGCCCACGCAGACCAGCGACACCTCGCTGTCCATGATCGCCTCGCGGACGTCGCCGGTGGCACGCAGCGCCCCGGTCCGCACGACGTCGGCGACGAGTTCGCCGATCCGTTCCTCGACCACCGGGGCCTTGCCGGCGTTGACCAGGTCGACCTTCACCTGGTTCACGTCCACCCCGATGACCTCGTGACCCATGCTGGCCAGGCACGCGGCCGACACGCAGCCCACGTAGCCGAGCCCGAAAACGCTGACTCTCATGACCCGTTCCTCCCCCCAGGCAGGCCTTGTGGCCTGCGGTCCGCGCGCCCGGCCGGGCGACGCCCCCCGCGCATCAGTAGGCGCCCTGCCCGTAGAGCACCGCACGCAGCGTCTTCCACAAGATCACTGTGTCCAGGGCGAGCGACCAGTCCTCGACGTACCGCAGGTCCAGCCGGACCGCCTCCTCCCACGACAGGTCGCTGCGTCCGCTGATCTGCCACAGGCCGGTGAGTCCGGGCTTGACCAGCAGCCGCCGCCGGATGTCCGGGCCGTACGAGGCGCACTCCTCCGGCAGCGGAGGCCGCGGACCGACGAGCGACATCGATCCGGTGAGCACGTTGAAAAGCTGCGGGAGTTCGTCGAGCGAGTACCGGCGCAGCACCGATCCCACCCGGGTCACCCGCGGATCCCGGCGCAGCTTGAACAGCGGGCCGGCGCCCTCGTTGCGGTCGGCCAGCTCGGCACGTGCCCGGTCGGCCCCGGCGACCATGGTGCGGAACTTGAGCATGGTGAACTCGCGGCCGTCCTTGCCGACCCTGCGCTGGCGGTAGAACGCCCCACCCCGGCTGTCCACCAGGACGAGCAGCCCGACCAGCACCATCAGCGGCGCGAACAGCATCAGCAGGACCGCCGCGCCCGTCCGGTCGACGACCCCTTTGACCGCCCGGCGGCCCCCGGTGAAGGTCGGCATGCTGACCCGCAGCAACGGGATCCCGAGCACCGCGTCGACGTGCAGCCGCGGGCCGGCCACCTCCATCAGCACGGGCGCCACGACCATCTCGGTGTCGGTGCCTTCGAGGTTCCAGGCCAGCCGTTGCAGCCGCTCCGGTGACCAGTGCGGGTCCGGTGTGACCGCGACGACACGGTAGCCGTCGCCGTGGACGTGCTTGGCGACGTCCGCCAGCCGGCCGACGACCGGTACTCCGTCCAGCAGGTCACCGTCGAGCCCGGGACCGTCCGTCGTGCACACCGCGTCCACCCGCCAGCCCAGGTGCGGGAACTTGCGGGTACGGGTGATCAGGTCGTGCACGGTGTCCGGGCTCCCGGCGGCGAGCACCGGTCGCAGACACAGTCCGTCCTTGCGCTGTTTGTGCAGTGAGAGCCGCAGCAGATACCGCACGGTCATGGTGACGACCGCGATCGCGGGGATCGCCACGAAGATCCAGAGCTTGATGTTGCGCGAGGTGAGGGCGATCCCGCCGAGGGCCAGGACGACGGTCGCCGTGAACAGCGAGCGTCCCAGCCGGCGGAACTCCTCGGCGCCCTGGCCGAGCACGGCCGGAGCCCACGACCGGCTCACCGCGAGCGCCCCCAGCACCAGCAGCTCGGTGCCGAACGCGAGAATGCCCCACTTCTCATGCCAGTTGGCCGCGTCCCGGGCCCCGAAGAAGTTGCCGATCCCCGCCACCACGACGGCGGTCGCCACGGTGTCGCTGGTGATCACGGCGCGTCGGTACCGCTGCTCCCAGTCGATCACGGGCCGGCCGACGGCGCCCTTCACCTGCTGCTCGCGCGCCGACGGAAACGTGCTGACCAGTCCCCCTTGCCGCACAGAACCCCCCAGGTTCCCCAGTGGTTCGACGTGTTCGCCCAACACTGTTCCTCCCCTCGGGAGGCCCCCGCCCCTCCCGTACTGTTCCTCCCCTCGGGAGGCCCCCGCCCCCCGCGCCGCGCTGTTCCTCCCTGCGGCAGGCCCCCGCCTCCCGCGCATGACATCCCGGCTGTTTCAGGGCTGCTCGAAGAACCCGCCCCGGCGGCAATGGACTCGTACGTCCTGCCCGACATGTGAGGAGTGCCGGAACCCGTCACAACCTCGGATGCTCCCCGCACCCAAGGCCCCCCCGGGCTCCACGAACTGATCACCCCCACGCCCGGCGTCGGAGACGCGACTGCTGGCGTTCCGCAGCACCGGACCTATAGATGATTACTGGTCGCCTCAGCTGAAGCATGGTCAATCTAGACCATCGGGGCCGGTATGAAGAGAGGATTGTGTGTAATTTGTGCTCAAGCTTTTTTTCGGCTGGATCCACCCGTTCGTGATCGCCCCGCCCGGGGCCGGGTGCCCGCGGCCGCTGCTCGCGACCCCCGGCACCCTCACCTCCCGGTCGTGCTCAGAGCCAGTCCCGCCGCTTGAAGATGAAGTACAGGCTGGTGCACACCACGGCCATGAGGGCGATGGCGAAGGGGTATCCGAACACCCAGTGCAACTCGGGCATGTGTACGAAGTTCATCCCGTAGATCGTCCCGACCAGCGTCGGAGCGAACAGGATCGCCGCCCAGGACGAGATCTTCTTGATCTCCTCGTTCTGCTGGAACCCCGCCTCCGCCAGCGCCCGCATCTCCGCGTTCTGCTGCTGGGTGACCAGGGTCGCGTTCACGGTGAGGATCTCGGTGAGGGCCTGGCGGAAACCGTCGACGCGTTCGCTGGTGTGGGTGACGTGGTCGGCGACGTCGCGCAGGTAGCGCTGGAGTTCCTCGTCCGTGCCGTACTTGGAGAAACCGGCCATCAGACCGTGCAGCATGCCCACCAGGGGGCGGGTGGCCCGCTGGAACTCGACCATCTCGCGGGAGAGTTCGTAGATGCGGCGGGAGACCTCGGGGTCCCCGCGGAAGACCTCCGTCTCGATCTCGTCGATGTCGTTCTGGACACCCGAGACGACCGGCAGGTAGCCGTCGACGACCGCGTCGAGGATGGCGTACAGGACCGCCTCCGGGCCGAGCTTCAGCAGGTCCGGGCTGTCCTCCATGCGGCGGCGGACCGCCGACAGGTCCGGTGCCGCCCCGTGGCGGACGGTGATGACGAAGTCGGGCCCGACGAACACGTGCAGCTCGCCGAAGTCGATCTCCTCGGGGGCGTCGAGGTAGCGGGCGGCGCGCAGCACGACGAAGAGCGTGTCGCCGTAACGCTCCAGCTTGGGGCGCTGGTGGGCCTCCTTCGCGTCCTCGACGGCGAGCGGATGCAGGTCGAACTCGGCGGCCAGGGAGTGCAGTTCGGCCTCGGTGGGGCGGGCCAGGCCGATCCACGCCATACCGTCCGGCCGCTCGCGCAGCGCACGGTAGGTCTCCGCGAGGCCGGACGGGGTGTAGACGCGGACGCCGTCGCGGTACAGCACCGCCTGGACGACGCTCGCGACCTCGCCGGTCCCGGCCGGCTCCGGTGCCGGTGCCGGGGTGCCGGGGCGGGCCTGCTCCGGCGGGGGCGCGGTGCGGCGCCAGACGGACTTCCGGGAACGGGGGTGATCGGGCATCGCGGCTGCCTCTCGGTCTCGTGCTCCGAGCCTACGTCCGTGTGATCACGGCGCGGGACATCCCGGCCCCACCGCCTCCGGGGCGGCCGCCTCACCGAGGGCCCCGTGCCGTGGCGGACGGATCCTGTCCTGGGTCGTGTCCGCAAGGTCCCGCCTGCCTCGCGACGCCCGGCACGTGCTCTCGCCGCACCGGGCGAAAGCCCGGGTACACCCGGTACGAGGCCGTCCGCCCGGCACGCCGGGAGCACGCTCCCCCACGCCCGGCTTCGCTCGCGCGGGAGGGGCCCCCACGACGCCGCGAGGCCCGCCCTGCGGGCGAACGGCGGGACTTCGCGAGGACACGACCTGGTCACTCGCTAGGTTGCCGTCCATGACGAAGACGACGTCCGCGGGCGGCCCCGTGCTCTCCCCCCGCGCCCTCAACCGCGCGACCCTCGACCGGCAGCTGCTCCTCCGGCCCGCCGCGCTGCCGGTGAAGGCGGCGGTGGAGCACCTGCTGGGACTGCAGGCCCAGAACGTCAGACCGCCCTACTACGCGCTCGCCGCCCGCCTCGACGGCTTCGCGCCCGAGCGGTTGTCGGCGCTGATGGCGGACCGCGAGGCGGTCCGGATCGTCACCATGCGCTCCACCATCCACACCCACACCGCCGACGACTGCCTCGTCCTGCGGCCGCTCGTGCAGCCCGCCCGTGACCGTGAGCTGACGCACTTCCGCGCCGGGCTCGCCGGCGTCGACCTCGACCGGCTCGCCGCCCTGGCCCGGGACCTCGTGGAGGCCGAGCCGCGCACCATGAAGCAGCTGCGCGAGGCCCTGTCCGCCGAGTGGCCCGACGCCGACCCGCAGTCCCTGGCCGTGGCCGCGCGGTGCCGACTGCCCCTGGTCCAGGTCACCCCGCGCGGGCTGTGGGGCAGGAGCGGACAGGTCGCCCTGACCACCGCCGAGCACTGGCTCGGCCGGCCCGCGGAACCGGCCCCCGCCCCGGACGCCGTCGTCCTGCGCTACCTCGCCGCCTTCGGACCGGCCTCCGTGCGGGACATGCAGACCTGGGCCGGGCTCACCCGGCTGCGCGAGGCCTTCGAGCGCCTGCGCCCCGGACTCCTCACCTTCCGGGACGAGCACGGCACCGAACTCTTCGACCTCCCCGACGCCCCGCGCCCCGACCCCGGGACGCCGGCGCCACCGCGCTTCCTGCCGGAGTTCGACAACCTCCTCCTCTCCCACGCCGACCGCACCCGGGTCGTGCCGCCCGCGTACCGGGGCCGCGCCTGGCAGGGCAACCAGGCCCACCGCACCCTCCTCGTCGACGGCTTCCTGGCGGGCGTGTGGAAACTGGAGGAGGACGCTCTCGTCGTCGAGCCCTTCGACCGCCTCACCGAGGAGCGGCGGGAGGACGTGGCCGCGGAGGGGGAGCGGATGCTGCGCGTGATGCACCCGGGCGCGTCGTACGACATCCGGTTCGGCGCCGTCGTACGGCGGCAGACGCCGTGAGGCCGCCCGGGGGCGGATGCCGCCGGACGGCCGCGGGACATGGAAAGGGGGCGCTGCGGGCCGCTCGTGGAGGCTCGCAGCGCCCCCTGGTTCTTCACCTGAGGGGTGCTCAGGACTTCTGACGGGTCACGCGGTCACTACGAGTTGACCTGCGCGGTCACGAGGGAGGAGAAGGTGGTCAGCCGGGTGTACACACCCGGGTAACCGGCCTCCGCGCATCCCTCGCCCCAGGAAGTGATCCCTGCCAGGACGCCCCCGATGAGCAGGGGACCGCCGCTGTCGCCCTGGCAGGTGTCTACGCCACCGGACGTGTATCCGGCGCAAACCATGTCGGTCTGGACGAAGTCCGAACCGTAGGAGCTCTTGCAGCTGGAGTCGGACACGATCGGGACGGTCGCGGTCCGCAGCTGGTTGGAGGAGCTGCCGTTCTCCGAGGTGGTGCCCCAGCCGAGGATGCGGGCCGTGGTGCCGGCCGCGTACACGCTGGTCTGGGACGAGGAGACGTACGACGCCGTGGTGTACGGCATCGAGGTCGCCAGGGTCAGGACGGCCACGTCGTCACCGTTGGTGGCGTCCGTGTAGTCCGGGTTGATCCAGATCTTGCTCACCCGGCTGACCGTGCCGTTCGTGCCGTTCAGGTAGGTGCGTCCGCCGACGACTCTCACACTGCTGGTGGTCTCGCCGACCATGCAGTGGGCCGCCGTGACCACCTTGGTCGCCGAGACGAGGGTGCCACCGCAGAACTGGTTCTGCGAGGCGTCCGTGATCTGCATCATGAACGGGTAGGAGGTCGTGGTGGTCGTCGTGCCGCCGACGATGGGCTGCGGCGCTGCGACAGCGGTGGGGGCGCTGAGCAGAGCCGTCGCCGCCGCGGCAGCGGTGGCCGCGACGACGGCCGCGGCCTTCTTGGCACGGTTGAGCCCGAACATGCGTCTCCTCGTGGGGGATTTGCCGGTGGGGGGTCGCGCGGGTGTGGGGGGTCGTGCACGGGGGTCGCGGGACCGACCCCCGTGTGCCCGGGCGAGCGGCACATCCCAAACGCTAGGTGCGGGAACACCCACCTCCCAATGAGGGAACCCCCTAGGGGCGTTGGGGCAGGGAAAACCCTCGGTCACCCCGCGGCGGGCCCTCCGTCAACCCGCGTACGGCAGTTAACCCCCGCTTGGCTCACTTCGCGTGGCGCCCCGCCGCCAGGCGGACGATGTCCACCCGGGAGCGGATCCCCAGCTTGCGGTAGACACGGGTGAGGGTCGCCTCGACCGTCTTCACGCTGATGAACAGCCGTGCGGCGATCTCCCTGTTGGTCGCGCCCTCCATGACCAGCGCGGCGACCTGACGCTCCATCGACGCCAGGCCCTCCAGGGCGTCGGACGCGGGAGCCTGCGCGGCGGCCCGGGCCGGCTCGGCGGCACCCTCGGCGGCCGCCGCGTCGACCTGCCGCAGCCAGGGCAGCGCCCGGCACCGCCGGAACAGCCGCGCCGCCTCGTCGTACGACGTCGGACCGGGCCGTCCGGTGCGCAGCCGGGCCAGCGCGAACGCGGCCCGCGCCTCCTCCAGGCCGTACCCCAGTTTGGCCAGCCGGTCCTGAACGGACGTCAGCCGGGCCAGCGCCCCCTCCTGGTCGCCGTGCGCCGCCCGCACGAGGGCCTCCGCCCGGTCCAGAACGGCGAGCACGCTCTCCCGGCCGAGCCGCAGCGCGTGCGCACGGGCGACGTCGATGACGTCCTGCGCCTCGCCGGGTTCGCCGACCCGGACCAGGGCCTCGGCGAGGTCGCCGTGCCAGCGGCCGCGCGCGGGGTCGGTGATGCGCAGGCCCACCTCCAGCTCCCGCACCCGGCGCAGCGAGCCGACCGCGCCCGCGGCGTCCCCGGCCACCAGCTGGGCGTGGCCCTGCGCGGCCAGCGCCCGCGAGAGGTACATCTGGTCGCCGTCCTCCTCGGCGCGTTCCGCCGCCTCCCGGGCGAGGGCCAGGGCCCGGTCCACGTCACCGCCGGAGGCCTCGGCGAGGGAGGCGAGCATCGCGGAGGCGCCGAGCCCGATGCCGGAGTCGCGGGCCAGCCGCAGGCTCTCCCGGGCCAGGTCGAGGGCGCGCCCGCAGTGCCCGGAGCGCAGTTCGGTCTCGGCGAGGAAGCGCTGGAAGTGCACCTCGCTCTCGACCATGCCGCGCCGGCGCACCTCACGCAGCAGCGCGGTGATGGTGGCCCGGGCCTCCGGCAGCTGGTCGCTCATCAGCAGCCAGCGGAACCGGGCCGCCCCGACACCGTTGTGATGGCATGCCACGTACGGGTCCTGAGGCTCCTTCAGAGCCCGCTTGATGGTGGTGGGCGCGTTCGGATGGCCCATCAGGGTCTCGGTGGAGGCCTGGAAGGAGAGCGCCATCAGCTCGGTGCGCCGGTCGCCGCCGCGCGCGGCCAGCTCCGCCGCGTGCGCGGCCTCCTGGCGGGCCTCGGAGAAGTCGCCCTCGACGATCAGCTTGCGCCAGGCGAGGTGGTAGTGGACCAGGGCGAGCAGCCGGGGGTCGTCACCGGCGTCGGCGAGGGCCTGCGGGAAGACGGCGTCGACGTCGCCGAGGGCCTGCCCGGCGGCCTCGATGACCACCTCCCAGGCGCGGATCCGGTCGGCGGGCACGGTGGCCCGGGTCAGCACCTCGCGCGCGATGTCCCGGGCGAGGTCCACCTCACCGGCGGTGATCGCGTCCTCGGCGGCCTGCAGACGGTGCTCGTCCGGCGCGGGGGTGCCGTCCGGCGGGGTGTGCCGGGCGGCGAGCAGCCCGAGCGCGGCGGCGACGGACGGGGCGCCGCGGTCGCGGGCGAGGGCCGCGGCCTCGGCGAGCCGGGCGGCCACCTCCGGGTCGGTTCCGGTGGTCGCCAGGGCGAGGTTGCGGGCCCGTTCGATCGGGTCGGAGGCCGCGGTGGACAGCGCGGCGTGCGCGGCCCGCCGCTCCTGGGCGGGCGCCTCCGCGTACAGCGCCGCCGAGATCAGCGGATGCGCGAACCGTACGGCGGGACCCTCGGGCTCGGTCGCCAGCAGTCCGAGCTCGGCGGCCTGGGCGGTCTCGGCCTCGGCGTTCTCCCGGCCGGCCGCGTGCAGCAGGGCCAGCGTGGGGCGGGCGCCCGCGCTGGCCACCAGCAGGGTGCGGCGGGCCTCGTCGGAGAGCATGTCGAGACGGCTGAGCACCAGGGCGCGCAGCGAGGTCGGCACCGGCAGCGGCTCGCCGGGGCGCGGCGGGGTCGGGTTCTCGCCGAGGGCGCGGCCGAGCTCCAGGGCGAACAGCGGGTTGCCGCCGCTGGTGCGGTGGATCTCCCGGACCGTGGAGCGGGGCAGGTCCGTGTAGCCGCGGTGGTCGAGCAGCACCGAGACCTGGGCGCGGGAGAGCGGGTTCAGCCGGACGGCGAGGGTGTCCGGCGGGGACGCGCGTAGATGGCGGTCGTACTCCTGGCCCTCGGTGCGGACCGCGCACAGCAGCTGCACGGGGGTGTCGCCGAGGCGGCGGGCGGCGAAGCCGAGGAGCTCCGCGCTGGCCGAGTCCAGCCACTGGAGGTCGTCGGCGACGAGCAGGACGGGGCCGGAGGCGGCCAGCGCGCGCAGGGCGGACAGCACGGCGAGGCGCAGGGCGAGACCGTCGCGCTGCAGGGTCGACTCGCCGCGGCCGGTGAGCGCCGACTCCAGGGCCGTGCGCTGGGCCGTCGGCAGCTTGTCCGAGATCTCGTCCAGGACCAGACCGAACAGGTCGGCCAGGGCCAGGAAGGGGAGGTGGGATTCGGACTCGGTCGCCGAGCAGCGCAACACGGTGCGCGCCGCGTCGCCGTAATCCGCGGCCAATGCCCGCAGCACGGTCGACTTTCCTATTCCGGCGGGGCCGTGGAGCAGCACACTGCCGCCGCGGACCAGCTGGTCACGGGCCGAGCCGAACAGCTCCTCCCTGCCGATGACCAGGTCGGGGCGGCATCTGGCAGGCTCCTTGAAGTCCCGTCGCACGGTCACCGCTCCCCTCCAAGTGTCGTGTCCGGGCCAAATTCTAGGCAATGTCTCTTTGAAATTCGGAGGGACGGCGTGGTGAGGGATATAACAACCTGATGCATAGGCAAATTCATTGCGGCGGCGGATGAATGGCTAGTTGTCGTGGCGGCCCCTCCCTGGCTGGATCCGAGCGGTCCCTCCGCCCGCCGCGCCCGGTGCCGCGGCGGGCGTCGCGACGGGCGTGCGAGTACTTTTCCACGGTCGTGTTACCGACAGGAACAGTCTCGCGTCCGCTCACGGCAGCAATCCCGCCCGGCGGGCCGCCGCCACCGCCTCCCCGCGGGTGTGCGCGCCCAGCCTGCGCATCGCCGACCGCAGGTACCCCTTGACGGTCTCCGGGCGCAGGCCCAGCCGCTCGGCCGCCACCGCGTTCGTCGCCCCCGCCGCCACGCACGCCAGCACGTCCAGCTCCCGCGGCGCCAGCGTGACCTGCGGCTGCGCGGGAGCCGGGGCCAGCCTGCCGCAGGCCTCCAGCAGCTCCGCGCGCAACGCCGGATCCCCGATCCGCGGGGCCAGCGCCCGCAGGGCGGCGTGCGCCTCGCGCACCTGCTCCCAGCCGGGCCCGGGGCCGGGTTCGCGGTCGGGCCGCGGCCGCCCCGCCGACAGCAGGCCGCGCGCCTCGTCCTCGACGACCAGCGCCTGCTCCACGTCCCGTGCCACGTCCACGGCCGCGTTCAGCGTCCGGTCGCCCAGCGGCTGCGCGGTGCGCAGGGCGCCGTACAGCACACCGCGCACCCGGCGCCGCACCACCACCGGGATCGCCAGCACCGAGCGCAGACCCTCCTCGGCGACGGCCGCGTCGTACTCGTGGCTGATCTGCCGGGAGAGGGAGTAGTCGGTCACCGCGCACGGGCGGCCCAGCGCGACCGCCTTGCCGCCGAGGCCGTTGCCGGAGGTCACCGTGAGCCCGCTGAGCGCGAGGGTGGCCGCGCCGCTGAACTCGCTGATCCGCATCCGGGCCCGCCCCGGCTCCACCAGGCCGCCGAAGACGACCGGCAGCCCCGTCGCACGCCGCAGCCGCGCCAGCGCACCGCGAATCTCCGCCGTCCCGGCAGGATCTGCTGCCACGTCCTCGCCCTTTCCGGTGGCCGGGTGCCCGCACTCCCCCCGTTCGGGGGTAGTGAGACCTGCATCACGGATTACACGATGTCAGAGAGCCGCCCGGCAATGGTCCGGCACCGAGGAGGACGCAGATGACGACGGCGACGGAGCTGTTCCGCAGAGCCCGGGACTTCCTGCTGGAACACCGTGAGGACTACACGGCCGCCTACGAGGGCTTCGAGTGGCCCCGCCCCGCCCACTTCAACTGGGCCCTCGACTGGTTCGACGTCATCGCCGACGGGAACGAGCGCACGGCGCTGCACATCGTGGAGGAGGACGGCTCGCAGACCCGGCTGACCTTCGCCGAGCTCTCCGAGCGCTCCGACCGCGTCGCGAACTGGCTGCGCGAGCGCGGCGTGGCCGCCGAGGACCGGATCCTCGTCATGCTCGGCAACCAGGCCGAGCTGTGGGAGACCGCCCTGGCCGCGATGAAGCTGCGCGCCGTGGTCATCCCCGCCACCCCGCTGCTCGGCCCCGCCGACCTGCGCGACCGCGTGGAGCGCGGCCGGGTCCGGCACGTCCTCGTGCGGTCCGAGGACGCCGGCAAGTTCGCGGAGGTCCCCGGCGACTACACCCGGATCGCGGTGGGCGGGGCGCCCGAGGGCTGGCAGCGCTACGAGGACGCCCGCGACGCGCCCGCCGGCTTCACCCCCGACGGCCCCACCCTCGCCGACGACCCCCTGATGCTGTACTTCACCTCCGGCACGACCGCCCGTCCCAAGCTGGTCGAGCACACCCACACGTCGTACCCGGTCGGGCACCTGGCGACGATGTACTGGATCGGGCTGAGGCCGGGGGACGTGCATCTGAACATCTCCTCGCCGGGCTGGGCCAAGCACGCCTGGTCGAACCTGTTCGCGCCGTGGAACGCGGAGGCGACCGTGTTCATCCACAACTACACGCGCTTCGACGCGGGCCGGCTGATGTCGGAGATGGACCGGGCGGGCGTCACCTCCTTCTGCGCGCCGCCGACGGTGTGGCGGATGCTCATCCAGGCCGACCTGACCCAGCTGCGCGTCCCGCCGCGGGAGGTCGTCGCGGCGGGGGAGCCGCTGAACCCCGAGGTGATCGAGCAGGTCCGGCGGGCGTGGGGGGTGACCATCCGGGACGGCTTCGGGCAGACGGAGACGGCCGTGCAGGTCTCCAACAGCCCCGGGCAGCCGCTGAAGAGCGGTTCGATGGGGCGGCCGAGCCCGGGGTACCGGGTGGAGCTGCTGGACCCGGTCTCGGGCGCCCCGGGCGCGCGGGAGGGGGAGATCGCGCTGGACCTGTCGGTGCGGCCGGTGGGGCTGATGGCCGGCTACCACGGGGACGCCGACCGTACGGCGGAGGCGATGGCCGGCGGCTACTACCGCACCGGCGACATCGGCGCCCGCGACGAGGACGGCTACCTCACCTACGTCGGCCGCGCCGACGACGTCTTCAAGGCCTCCGACTACAAGATCAGCCCGTTCGAGCTGGAGAGCGCGCTGCTGGAGCACGAGGCGGTGGCCGAGGCCGCCGTGGTGCCCGCACCGGACGAGCTGCGCCTCGCGGTGCCCAAGGCGTACGTGGTGCTGGCGCGGGGCTGGGAGCCGGACGCCGACACGGCGAAGGTGCTGTTCGAGCACTCCCGCCAGGTCCTGGCCCCGTACAAGCGGATCCGGCGGCTGGAGTTCGCCCCGCTGCCCAAGACCGTCTCCGGCAAGATCCGCCGGATCGAGCTGCGCGAGGCCACGGCGGCGGGCTCGGCGGACGAGTACCGCGAGGAGGACTTCCGGTGATCGCTCCGGTGAACTCCTACACGCACGGCACGAGCGAGACCCCGCTGCTCGGCGACACCATCGGCACCAACCTGGACCGGGCGGCGGGGCTCTGGCCCGACCGCGAGGCGCTCGTCGACGTACCGTCCGGCAGGCGCTGGACGTACGCCGAACTCGTCGCGGACGTCGACCGGTTGGCGGGCGCGCTGCTCGCGAGCGGGGTCGCCAAGGGCGACCGGGTGGGCATCTGGGCCGTCAACTGCGCCGAGTGGGTGCTCGTCCAGTACGCCACCGCCCGCATCGGCGCGATCATGGTGAACATCAACCCGGCGTACCGCACCCACGAGGTGGAGTACGTCCTGGGCCAGGCCGGGATCTCCGTCCTGTTCGCCTCGACCGGTCACAAGACCAGCGACTACCGGGCGATGGTCGCCCAAGTGCGGGGCTCCTGCCCCCGGTTGCGGGAGACCGTGTTCATCGGCGACCCGAGCTGGGACGCGCTGGTCGCGCGCGCCACCCCCGGACTGCGGGAGGAACTGCGGCTGCGCGCGGCCGAGTTGTCCTGTGACGACCCGATCAACATCCAGTACACCTCGGGCACCACGGGCTTCCCCAAGGGCGCGACCCTCTCCCACCACAACATCCTCAACAACGGCTACTTCGTGGGCGAGATGATCGCCTACAGCGAGCAGGACCGGATCTGCGTCCCGGTGCCCTTCTACCACTGTTTCGGCATGGTGATGGGCAACCTCGCGGCCACCTCCCACGGCGCCTGCGTGGTGATCCCGGCCCCCTCCTTCGACCCGAGGGCCACGCTGGAGGCGGTGCAGCAGGAGCGGTGCACGTCCCTGTACGGCGTGCCGACCATGTTCATCGCGGAGCTGAACCTGCCGGACTTCGCGACGTACGACCTCTCCTCCCTGCGGACCGGCATCATGGCGGGCTCGCCCTGCCCGGTGGAGGTGATGAAGCGGGTCGTCGCCGAGATGAACATGGCCGAGGTGTCGATCTGTTACGGCATGACCGAGACCTCGCCGGTCTCCACCCAGACCCGCCGCGACGACGACCTGGAGCACCGTACGGGCACGGTCGGGCGGGTGCTGCCGCACATCGAGGTGAAGATCGTCGACCCGGTGACCGGGGTGACCCGGCCGCGGGGCGCCGCGGGCGAGCTGTGCACCCGCGGCTACAGCGTGATGCTCGGCTACTGGAACGAGCCGGAGAAGACCGCCGAGGCGATCGACGCGGGACGCTGGATGCACACCGGGGACCTGGCGGTGATGCGCGAGGACGGATACCTGGAGATCGTCGGCCGCATCAAGGACATGATCATCCGGGGCGGGGAGAACGTCTACCCGCGCGAGATCGAGGAGTTCCTCCACGGCCACCCCAAGATCCAGGACGTCCAGGTCGTCGGCGTCCCGCACGAGCGGTACGGCGAGGAGGTCCTCGCCTGTGTGATCCCGCGCGACGCCGCGGACCCGCTCACGCTGGAGGAACTGCGCGCCCACTGCGAGGGGCGGCTCGCGCACTACAAGATCCCCAGCAGGCTCCAGGTGCTGGAGGAGTTCCCGATGACGGTCTCCGGGAAGGTGCGCAAGATCGAGCTGCGGGAGAGGTACGGCGCTTGAGGACGCCCGTGCCGGCGCTCTCCGGTGATGTCCGCGAGGGCTGATTCCCCCCACCCCGCCGGCCCCCGGGAGACGTTCACGCCCGGGGGCCGGGAAGTTCGATCTCCGCCCAGATGGTCTTCCCGTCGGCGTGATGGCGTGCGCCCCAGCGCTGCGCGAACTGGGCGACGAGCAGCAGACCGCGGCCGCCCTCGTCGAAGGTGCGGGCCCGTCGCATGTGCGGCGCGGTGCTGCTGCTGTCGGACACCTCGCAGATGAGCGCGGCCTCGCGGATCAGCCGCAGCCGTACGGGCGGCTGCCCGTAACGGATCGCGTTCGTGACGAGTTCGCTCACCACCAGTTCGGCCGTGAAGGCCACCTCGCCCAGCTGCCACGCGGTCAGCCGGGCCAGCACCTCCGCACGGGCGTCGGCCACCGCGGCGGGGTCGGAGGGCAGGTCCCAGGAGGCGACGTGGCGCGCGTCGAGGGCCCGGGTGCGGGCCAGGAGCAGGGCGATGTCGTCCGGGGGCTGCGCGGGGAGCAGCGTCCGGACCAGATCGTCGCAGGTGGCCTCCAGCGACCGGGCGGGCCGCTCCAGGCGCCGGCGCAGCAGCGCCAGGCCGCCGCCCAGGTCGTGCTCCTCGCCCTGGACGAGGCCGTCGGTGTACAGCGCGAGGATGCTGCCCGCGGGCAGTTCCCACTCCAGGGTCTCGAAGGGCAGCCCGCCCACACCCAGCGGAGGGCCGGGAGGAACGCCGGCGAAGTCCACCGTCCCGTCGGGCGTGACGACGGCGGGCGGCGGATGGCCCGCGGTGGCGGCCGTGCACCGGCGCGAGACGGGATCGTAGACCACGTACAGGCATGTGGCGACGACGTCGGTGGAGACCTCGAGATCGGGCTCGTGCGCCCCGGGGGCCTCCTCCTCGGCCGCCACGTGGGTGACCAGGTCGTCGAGCTGGGTGAGGAGTTCGTCGGCGGGAAGGTCCACGTCGGCCAGGGTGCGCACCGCGGTCCGCAGGCGTCCCATGGTGGCCGAGGCCCGCAGCCCGTGGCCCACCACGTCCCCCACGACGAGCGCGACCCTGGCGCCCGACAGGGGGATCACGTCGAACCAGTCGCCCCCGAGTCCCGCCCGGGTACGGGCCGGCAGATAGCGATGAGCCACCTCGACCGCATGCTGGGCGGCGGGCCGGCGGGGGAGCAGGCTGCGTTGCAGGGCCAGCGCGGTGTCACGTTCGAGGGTGTAGCGGCGGGCGTTGTCCACGGCCACGGCGGCTCGCGCGGCGATCTCCTCGGCCAGCAGCAGGTCGTCGTGGGTGAAGGGCTCCTCGCGCCGGTGCCGGACGAGGACCGCCACGCCGAGGGTGATGCCGCGGGCGCGCAGCGGAATGGCCATCACCGAGTGGATTCCGAACACCCTGACCACTTCCGCCCGCCCGGGGTCGGCCTGCCGCCAGGCCCTCACCGCTTCGTCCGTCGTGCGGTGCAGCGAGGATCTGCCCGTGGCCAGACAGCGGGCGGGGGGCGTCGACTCGGGGTAGTCGTCCGCGTCGCCGGGGCGGATCAACGCCTCGGGCACGCCGGGCAGGACGGACTGCTGCGCCGCCCGGCGCAGGGTGACGGCGCCCGTCGGGGAAGGCGTCGGCTCGACGCCGCGGAACAGGGAGTCCAGCAGGTCGATGGTGACGAAGTCGGCGAGCCGGCCCACCGTCGCGTCGGCCATCTCCTGGGCCGTGCGCATCACGTCCAGGGTGCTGCCCACCTGCGCGCTGACGTCGTTGAGCAGCGCGAGCCGCTCCCGGGCCAGGTGCTGCTCGGTGACGTCGAGTGCGGACAGCTCCAGGTGCCGCACCTGCCCGGCCGGGCTCCGGAGCGGGGACACGGTGATGGACCAGACCCTCTCGGGGGCTTCGGGCCGCGACCTGCCCCGCACGAGGAACTGTTCGGTCTCGCCGGTCGCGAACACGCGGCTCATGCCGTCCTCGACCGCGTGGCAGATGTGGGGCGGCAGGAGATCGGTGACCCGCCGGCCGCTCATCTGCTCCTCGCGCATGCCGAGCTCGCGTTCGGCGCCGGCGCTCGCCCGTACGGCCCGAAGCCCGGCGTCGTACACCATCACGGGCAGATGGCACTGCGCGAACGCCTCCTGACCGGTGGCCGGGTCGATGCCCGGGTGCCCGGGCGGTGCCGCCGGGCCGGGACGCGGACGCTCCGGCGGCGTCGCCACGACGAGTTGCTGAGCGTTGCCTTCGCCGTCCAGCCACGGATACGCCCGCAGCCGCACCTCCACGCGCCGGCCGTCCCGGTGCCGGAGCAGGGCCGTCGCGCTCCTCCCGCCGAGAGCCGCGCGAAAGCCTCCCTCGCCGCTCGCGTCCGCGCCGAGCAGGCGGGCGACGGGGCTCCCGACCGCCTCCTGACGGGGGTAGCCGAGCAGGCGCTCGGCACCCGTGCTCCACCCCGTCACCATCCCCCGGGCGTCGATGACGGCCGTGGCCGTCGCCGCCGGATCCTGGGCGCCGGAGTCGCTGTCGAGCGGGGTGGCATCGTGCATGTCGATCATCGCCCGTTCTGCCTGGGGGACACCACGGCCCGGGTGAACGACACCGGGGCCGGGTCGTCCGAAGCGACCGGTCTCGCCGCGTCGACCCCCTCCACACCACTTCTACCGTTCTTCGGCCGCGATCGCGCGTCCTGGACGGGGAGGCGTCCGGACGTCCGCCCGCCCGGACATGTACCTTTCACCGCACTTAAGCTGAAAAGTGCCGAACAATGCTGGTCGACAAGGATGAGAACGCGGTGACCACAGAGCCGCAGGCGCCCGAGCTGCCTGGCCCACGGGGAGCGGTGCGGGCCGAGGGCCTGCCGTTCCACGCGCCCGTCCTGGCCGCCGCCCGCGCGGCGGCCAGGACCGCGGCCCTGCTGGCCGCCGTGCTGGGCGCGGTGAGCCTGTCCGGCTGGATCCTCGGCGTCGACGCGCTGAAGAGCGTGCTGCCCGGTGATCCGGTGGCCATGAAACCGAACACCGCCGTGGCCGTCGTGGCGCTGGGCCTCTCCCTGTGCGTGGTGGGCGCCGGCCGGGTCCGTCCGCGGGCGGTCGTCGCGGCCCGTGCGGCGGCCGCCCTGGCCCTCGTGATCGGCGGGCTCACCCTCGTGGAGTACGCGAGCGGGACGCGCCTGGGCATCGACGAGCTCCTCTTCGTCGACGACACCGCCGCGATGGCGACGGGAACGCCCGGACGGATGGCCCCCAACACCGCCGCGGCACTGACGCTCGGGGCCCTCGCGGCGTTGTGCGCCAGTTCGACCCGCGTTCCCGCCTGGGTCAGCCAGGTCCCCGCCCTGGCCGTCGGGGCCCTCGGCATGCTGCGGCTGTACGGGGCCGCCTACGCGGTGCCCGAGCTGGAGCGGTTCGGTGCCTACACGGGCATGGCCCTGCACACCGCGCTCGCTCTGGTGCTGCTGGGCACGGCCGCCTTCCTCGCCCGGCCGGGCGAAGGTCCCGCGGGACTGCTGCTGAACGCGGGCACCACGGGCGCGCTGGGCCGTTGGCTGCTCGCCACCGTGGTGGTCGTGCCACCGCTGCTGGGCTGGGGCGTCCTGGCGGGCGAGGACGCGGGACTGTTCGGGTCGCGGCTGGGCACCGCGCTGCTGGTGTTCGGGCACGTGGCGGTGTTCACCGGACTCGTCTTCACCACCCTGGCCGTGGGCCGCCGTGTCGAGGTGGCGCACGCCCGTGCCGAGTGGCAGGTGCGGCAGAACGAACTGCTGCAGGCCTTCATGGACCACACGCCCGCCGTGGTCTTCATCAAGGACCTGGACGGACGCTTCCTTGCGGTCAACACGACGTTCGAGGAGAACACGGGGCTGTCCCGCGAAAGCGTGCTGGGCCGCCGCGACCAGGACGTCATGCCGCCCGGCCTCGCCCGTCAGGCGCGGGCCGCCGACCTCGCCATGCTGGCGGCCGGCACCCCCGTGCAGAGGCAGGAGGAGATCTTCGACCTTCCGGGAGGTCCCCGGGACGTCCTCAGCAGCCTGTTCCCGCTCAACGACGGGAACGGCAGGCCCTACGCCGTGTGCGGTGTGGTCATCGACGTCACCGAACGGGTCGCGGCCGAGCGTGAGGTCCGGCGGGCCCATCGGCGGTTCGTCGCGCTGCTGGAGTCCGCCCCCGACGCCACGCTGATCACGGACGGCCGTGGCGTCATCGTCATGGCCAACACGCAGGTAGAACGACTGTTCGGATATACGCCGGCCGGCCTCGTCGGCACCGGTGTCGTCGACCTGGTGCCCGCCGCCCGGCGCCGGCGGCACGGTGCCCTGCTCGACGCCTACCTGCGACTGCCGGAGCCGAAGCCGACGGTCCTGGACAGGAACCTGTACGGGCTGCGGTGCGACGGCGGTGAGTTCCCCGTCGAGGTGAGCGTCAGCAGCCTGCGGGCCGAGGAGGAGACCCTCGTGTTCCTGACCGTCCGGGACATCACCGACCGCAGACGGGCCGAGGCCGAACACGCCGAGCGCTACGAGCAGCAGCGGCGCATCGCCTACACCCTCCAGCACAGCCTCATGGGCGAGCCGCCCCTCCTCCCGTACCTGCCCAGCGCCCACCGGTACCTGGCCTCCGTCCAGGACCCGGGGGTCGGCGGCGACTGGTTCGACGTCATCCCGCTCGGCGGCCGCCGCACCGGCGTCGTCATCGGCGACGTGATGGGGCGGGGGCTGGAGGCGGCGGCCGTCATGGGGCAGCTGCGTGCCGCCTCGCACGCGCTGGCCCGCACGGGCGTGACGCCCCGCCGGCTCATGGCCGGGCTGGACGTGTTCGTCGCGGACCTGGCGGACCAGCTCGTCACCTGCGTCTACCTGGTGATCGACCAGGAAGCGTACGAGGTCACCCTGTGCTCGGCCGGGCACCCGCCCGTCATCGTCCGGCCCCCCGACGGACCCGCCGGCCGGTTGCGGGCTCCGGTCGCCGTGCCGCTGGGCGTCAACGGCCCGCACGGCGCCCCGGTGCCGTTCGAGGAGACGACCCACCCGCTGCCGCCGGGCAGCACCCTCGTGCTCTACACCGACGGGCTGATCGAACGGCCCGGCACCGACATCGACGCCCAGATCGACGTGCTCACGGACACCCTCGACGTCGTGCTGAAGGACGCCCCCGCGGACCCCGCGCTCCTCGACCGGGCGGCGGCCCGGCTGATCGGCGCCCTCATCCCGGACCCGGCCGCCCATGACGACGACGTGACCCTGCTCATGATCGGTGTGCCCGCCTCATCCGCCGGCCGGGCGCACCCGCGTCACGCCTGACGGTCCACGGCGCCCTCGGCGTCGAGGGCGGCGGCCGCCGCGTTCACCGGCCGCGGGATGCCCGTGAGGTCCAGTACGAACAACGGGACCCGTAGCCGCTCGGCACCGGCGCGGGCCTCGTCGCCGTACCCGGCGAGGGAGAAGTACGCGCAGTCCGTGGAGTGGGTCATCGCCGTCAGCCACAGGCACTCCACGTCCCGCAGTGCCGCCGGGCGCACACTCGGGTCCACCTGCGCCAGCAGCCCGCGGGCCGCGAGACCGATGCCGGAGGTGGGGCGCTGGTCGGCCCTGCGGACGTCGCCGTAGCCGAGCCAGCGCAGATAGAGCGCGGCGGCGGTGACGGCGTCCAGCGCGGTACGGACGGCCACGGACCGGAACGCGGGGCGGCCGGCGGTCGGTGCGGGGGCCGGCGCCGGGGAGGGTGCCGGTGGCTCTGCCGGTGCCGTGCCCGTGAGCGGCTTCGCGGACGCTTCCGGCTCGCAAGCGCGAGCCGGCGGCCCGGCCACCGGGAGCCGCAGCACGGTCCCGCAGGGGCAGCCGAGCTCCGGGTGCGGCCACTGGTTGTGGCGGCCGCAGCTCCCGCAGCGCAGGGTGACCCAGTCCTCGTCCCAGGTCCGGTGCACGACGGCCGTGGGCACCGCGCCCGGGTCGAGCGGGGGCGCCACGGGTGCGCCGCACGCGCACAGGTAGGACGGCGCGGTGTAGCGGCACTCGCGCCGGCAGGCCGGGCAGCGCACCGGCACGCTCTCGGACATGGCCCCCATCGTCCTCCTTCGGCCCCCGCTTGTCCGTCTCTTGACGACCTTCGCGCACCCTCTTACATTTCTTCCAGATAGCAGAAAGAATTTTCCGTAATGCGGAAGACGGAAGTCGGAAGTACAGAGAAGCAGTTCTCACCGCGGGGCGCGCCGGGAGAGCGAATCCGACAGTCGGAGCAGGAGTACTCGATGGCTCGAATGACCGCTGCCCGCGCGGCAGTTGAGATCCTCAGGCGCGAGGGCGTCAGCGCCGCGTTCGGAGTGCCCGGCGCGGCGATCAACCCGTTCTACGCGGCACTCAAGGCCTCCGGCGGCATCCACCACACCCTCGCCCGCCATGTCGAGGGCGCCTCGCACATGGCCGAGGGCTACACCCGCACCCGTCCGGGCAACATCGGGGTCTGCGTCGGCACGTCCGGCCCGGCCGGCACCGACATGATCACCGGTCTGTACTCCGCCCTCGGCGACTCCGTCCCGATCCTGTGCATCACGGGCCAGGCGCCGACCGCCGTGATCCACAAGGAGGACTTCCAGGCCGTCGACATCGCCTCGATCGCCAGGCCGGTGACGAAGATGGCGGTCACCGTCCTGGAGGCCGCCCAGGTTCCCGGTGTCTTCCAGCAGGCGTTCCATCTGATGCGCTCGGGCCGGCCGGGCCCGGTGCTGATCGACCTGCCGGTCGACGTCCAGCTGACGGAGATCGAGTTCGACCCGGACACGTACGCGCCCCTGCCCGTCCACAAGCCCGTCGCGACCCGCGCCCAGATCGAGAAGGCGTTCGGCATGCTGACCGCCGCCGAGCGCCCGCTGATCGTGGCGGGCGGCGGTGTCATCGGCGCCGACGCCTGCCGCCTCCTCGTGGAGTTCGCCGAGCTGACGGGAACTCCGGTCGTCCCGACCCTGATGGGCTGGGGCGCGATCCCCGACGGCCACGAGCTGAACGCCGGCATGGTCGGCGTGCAGACCTCGCACCGCTACGGCAACGCCACCTTCCTGGAGTCCGACTTCGTCCTCGGTATCGGCAACCGCTGGGCCAACCGCCACACCGGCCGCCTCGACGTCTACACGAAGGGCCGCACCTTCGTGCACGTCGACATCGAGCCCACCCAGATCGGCAGGATCTTCGCCCCCGACTACGGCATCGCCTCGGACGCCGAGGCGGCCCTGGAACTGTTCGTCGAGGTGGCCAGGGAGCGTACGGCGGACGGCGGGCTCCCCGACCGTTCCGCCTGGGCGGCGGCCGCCCAGGACAGGCGGGCCACCCTCCAGCGCCGTACGCACTTCGACGACGTCCCGATCAAGCCGCAGCGGGTGTACGAGGAGATGAACAAGGCCTTCGGCCCCGAGACCCGGTACGTCACCGCCATCGGCCTCTCGCAGATCGCCGGCGCCCAGCTGCTGCACGTCCACCGGCCCCGCCACTGGATCAACTGCGGCCAGGCGGGTCCGCTGGGCTGGACGATCCCGGCGGCGCTCGGCGTGGCCACGGCCGACCCGCGGGCGCAGGTCGTCGCCCTCTCCGGCGACTACGACTTCCAGTTCATGATCGAGGAACTGGCGGTCGGCGCGCAGCACAAGATCCCGTACATCCATGTCCTCGTCAACAACTCCTACCTGGGCCTGATCCGCCAGGCGCAGCGGGCGTTCGGCATCGACTTCCAGGTCCGGCTGGACTTCGAGAACGTCAACGCGCCGGAACCGGGCGGATACGGCGTCGACCACGTCAAGGTCGCCGAAGGCCTCGGCTGCAAGGCGATCCGGGTGACCGACCCGAACGCCCTCGGCGCCGCCTTCGAGGAGGCCAAGAAGCTCGCCGCCGAGTTCCGGGTGCCGGTCGTCGTCGAGGCGGTCCTGGAACGCGTCACCGACATCTCGATGAGCGTCACCAACGACATCGGCGCCGTCGTGGAGTTCGAGGACGTCGCCACCGAACCGTGGCACGCGCCGACGTCGGTCAGGGCGCTGAAGGTCTGACACCGCGCGGGGCGGTCCGTCCGGGGACGGGCCGCCCCTTCGACGCGTTCAGTACGAGCCGCCGCAGGAGGCGGCTCCACCGCAGTGGAAGTATCCGCCCGTGCCGCCCCCGCGCGGAGCGCCGCGGTGGAACCCCCGGTCGGTCACCTCGGCGCGGGGGACCAGCCCCGCCCGCAGTGCGAACCGCGGCACGAGCAGACTCAGCGCCGCCTCGCCGTGCAGGGCCACGGCCAGCACCGTCTCGTCCGCCGCGACGCCCTTCCTGCCCGCCGGAAGCGGGTGAGCGGCGAGCAGGGTCTCCAGTGCCCGCCGCCCGGCCCGGCTCCGGTGCGGAGGGAGGGCCCGCAGCAGACGGGCGGACCGCAGAGCGGCCGACAGATCGGCGAGGGCCCGGCGCACCGGCGGCCGGTTCATCAATTCCGCCGGGCCGGCGGGCCGGACCAGTTCCGCGCGGACCGCCTCGGCGAGGGGCGGCAGGCCGCTCTCCCCGCATCGGGGAGGCGGGCCCTGCCCGGCAGCCTCGGGGGACGCTCCCGAGGTCCGCAGTCTGCCGGGCCGGCCCGCCTCTACGACGCCCCGCAGATGCAGGTCGACGACGGCCACCGTGACGGCGGCCCGAGGGCCGCCGCGCAGCAGTGCGATCTCGTACGGCTGAAGCCGGACCGATCCGTCCACTGCCATGGCGACCCCCTGTGGCGGGGCCCGCCGCCCCCGTGCCGACGGGCCCCGCGTGACCACAATGTGCCCTGACCCGGCCCCGGTCGAAGCCTGCTGAACCATGTTCAGAGGTTGATTTGAGGTTGGCGTACCCCGCCTACGTCTCCTGCTGTCCGTGCTGCTCCGACAGCCCCGGCCAGTCGTCCGGCCCGCCCCCCTGCCACTCGATGAAGTCGCTCTCCGCGAGGTCGGTCACGTACAGGTCGGCCAGCCGCAGGATCTCGCTGACGTCGTCCGCGTGCGTGGCGATGCCCAGGGTCTCGTCGCCCTCGGTGACCCGGCGGGATCCGTCGAGAGCCGGCGGATGCACCACGACGTGCGGATGCTCCGTTGGATGTGCCATGCCTTCAGCGTCCTGCCGCCGGGCCCCGTCCGCATGCCGAGGGGCGCACACGGCGCTCCTCCGCCGGCGAGGCGACCGGGGGCCGCCCGGCCCTGGGGGCCGTTCAGCAGGTCGCGGGGCCGGGCGGCGCCGTCGCTCCGGGCGCGACCGAACATGTGTCGGCGACGGCGCCGCCCGGGGTATCGGGGGTCAGACCCGGGCGCCCGAGAGGCGCTCCACCGCCCGCAGCAGCGCGGAGTGGTCCAGGCCGCCGTCGCCCTGGGCGCGCAGGGACGCGACCAGCTGGGCCACCACGGCACCGGCCGGCAGGGCGGCGCCGACGGCGCGGGCGGCGTCGGTGACGATGCCCAGGTCCTTGTGGTGCAGGTCGATGCGGAAGCCCGGCGCGAAGTCGCGCCGGAGGAAGTTGTCCCTCTTCCGTGCCAGGACCGTCGAGCCCGCCAGACCGCCGCCGAGGACGTCCAGCGCGGCTTCGAGGTCCACGCCCGACTTCTCCAGGAAGACCACGGCCTCGGCGCACGCCTGGATGTTCAGGGCGACGACGAGCTGGTTGGCGGCCTTCACCGTCTGGCCGGAGCCGTGCGGCCCGCACCGGACGACGGTCCTGCCGAGCACCTCGAAGAGCGGCCTGGCGGCGTCGAAGTCGGCCTGCTCGCCGCCGACCATGATGGACAGCACGGCCTCGACGGCCCCGGCCTCACCGCCGGACACCGGCGCGTCCAGGACCCTGAGGCCCTTGTCCCGGGCCGCCCTCGCCAGGTCGATCGAGGTCTGCGGGGTGATCGAGGACATGTCGATCAGCAGGGCGCCGGAGCGGGCGTTGTCCAGGATGCCGTCCGGGCCGTACGCGATCGCCTCGACCTGCGGGGAGGCGGGCACCATCGTGATGATCACGTCGGCGCCGGCGACCGCCTCCGCGACGGACCCGGCCGGGGTGCCGCCGGCGGCGGCCAGCCGGTCCAGCTTGGCCTGCTCCAGGGTGTGGCCGGTGACGTCGTAGCCCGCCTCGAGCAGGTTCTCGGACATGGGGGAGCCCATGATGCCGAGGCCTATCCAGGCGATCCTGGGACGTGCGTGGGTCATCGGGGTGCCTCTCGGTACGGGGGTCGGCGGGGCAGCCAGTCGAAGGCCTCGGCGCTCGGACGGTCGCCCGGCTCGTACTCCAGGCCGACCCAGCCGTCGTATCCGGCCTTGCGCAGCCGGTCGAGCAGGTACTCCAGCGGCAGTGAGCCCGTGCCGGGCGCGCCGCGGCCGGGGTTGTCGGCGATCTGGACGTGGCCGGTCCTCGCCGCGTAGGTCTCGATCACCCGCGGCAGGTCCTCGCCGTTCATCGACAGGTGGTAGAGGTCCATCAGGAACTTCGCGTTGCCGAGTCCCGTCGCCGCGTCGACCCGGTCGGCCATCTCGACCGCCGCGGGCGCGCTCACCAGGGGATACCGCGGCGACTCGGCCGTGTTCAGCGCCTCGATCAGCAAGGCCGCGCCGATCCGGTCGGCGGCCCGGGCCGCGAGCACCAGATTCTCCAGCGCCAGCGCGTCCTGCTCGGCCGGGTCGACCCCGTCGACGCGGTTGCCGTAGAGGGCGTTGAGCGCCGTGCAGCCCAGGGACCCGGCGAAGTCGGCGGCCACGTCGACGTTGGCGCGGAACCGCCGCGACTCCTCGCCGGGCAGCGACAGGGCGCCGCGGTCCGGGCCGGGCAGCTGTCCGGCGTAGAAGTTCAGGCCCGTGAGCCGTACGCCCGCGTCCTCGATCGCGCGCTTCAGGGCGTGCAGCGCGGACCGCTCGGGCGTGGGCGTGTCGGGCCACGGCCACCACAGCTCGACCGCGGTGAAGCCGGCCGCGGCGGCGGCCGCCGGGCGCTCCAGGAGCGGGAGTTCCGTGAAGAGGATCGACAGGTTGACGTCGAAGCGGCGGTCTTCGAATCCCATGGGGCGCCGCGCTCCCTTCCGCGCCGAGTGCGCTCATTACTTCCGTAATGTGGAAGTTATTTTCTGCCTGTTGGAAGATTGCAGTCGGCGGTCGCGGCTTGTCAAGGGCGGCGGGGTAAGGTCGGGGTCCCGGGTGCCGGGTGCCCGGCTCGCCCTCCCGTCGAGGGCCGTGACGCTGCGCGGGTCGGAGAGGTGTGGGGCGCGATGCGACTGAAAGTGGAGTTCACCACCGAGCCCTTCGACCTCGACGAGGCGCCCCCGCACGCACTGGTCGCCCGTGAGGTGATCGAGGCGGCCGACCTGGACTCGGTCGACGTCGGGCCGTTCGGCAACACCGCGGAGGGGCGCGCGGACGAGGTGCTCGCCGCCGTGGACGCCCTGCTGCGCAAGTCACTCGGCGCGGGCGCCACCCGGATCTCCCTCCAGGTCAACGTCGTCGGCGACGGCGGCAAGGGGGAGGGGGCGTGACCGGCACAGGCGACGAGCCCTTCATCGCGGCCGTGAAGCCGCTGGTCGACGCGATGGGCGGCGAGATGGTCCCGCCCGACGAGGCCGGACCCGACGACGTGGTCCTCGCCTGGGAGGGCGCCGACGTCGTCGCCGTGCGCCTGCCCCAGCTCGCCGACTCCCTGGACCACATCCTGGCCGCCATGGAGCGCAAGAAGGGCAAGCCGCTCGCCGATCTGGACCGCAAGGCCAAGCAGGAGGTCGTCCGGATACTCGAGGCGCGCGGCGCCTTCTCCGTGCGGCACGGCGTGGAGACCGTGGCGAGCGCGCTCGGGGTGAGCCGCTTCACGGTCTACAACTATCTCAACCGGGAGAAAGAGGCCTGATCGGCCCCCCGGGGCGCGGGCGGGGCCGGCCGGGGCTTCGTAACCCGGAATTTTCAACAAAGTGTTGACGCGGTGTCGCGGGGAGGCGTTAGCTGGGCGCAGTCCGTTCGGCATGACGGCCGTTCCCGCGGCCACGGAGGCTCCCGTGACTTCCACTTCCCCGCCCCCGGGCCTGGCCCGGTTCAACCAGCTCGAGGAGTCCGCGGCCCTCGCCGCCCTCCTCGACGCGTGCGCCTCCACCACCTGGGCGAACCGGCTGCTCGCGGCCCGTCCGTACGCCACCGCCGACGAGCTGTACACCGCCGGAGACACCGCCCTGGCCGGGCTGACCGAGGCCGACCTGGACGAGGCGATGGCCGGGCATCCGCCGATCGGCCGTCCCCGGCCCGGCGACCCGGCCTCGGCCCGCGAGCAGCGCGGCATGGCCGGCGCCTCCGAGGAGCTCAGGGCGGAGATGCTCGAACTCAACCTGGCCTACCAGGAGAAGTTCGGTCATGTCTTCCTGATCTGCGCCACCGGCCGCACCGGCGAGCAGATGCGCGACGCCGTCCGGGAACGACTCGGCAACGCGCCGGAGCGGGAACGGGAGATCGTCCGCACCGAGCTCGGCAAGATCAACCGTATCCGTCTGGCCCGGCTCGTCGAAGAGGACTGAGAGCAGCATGCACACCAGCACCACCGCTTCCGTGTCCACCCACATCCTGGACACCAGCGTCGGCCGCCCCGCCCCGGGCGTCGCCGTCCGGCTCGCGGCCCGCCCCGGCCGGGAGGCGGACTGGCGGCCGCTGGGCGGTTCGGCGACCGACGCGGACGGCCGGTGCAGGGACCTCCCGGCGCTGCCGGAGGGGACCACCCACGTCCGGCTCGACTTCGCGGTCGAGGCGTACTTCGAGAACAGGCGAGCCGAGGCGCGGCAGGACGCCCCCGCGAACCGGGACAGCGGTCCCGGGGTGTTCTTCCCGGAGGTGGCGGTCACGTTCGCCGTCCTGCCGGGCGAGCACTACCACGTACCGCTGCTGCTCAACCCGTTCGGCTACTCCGTATACCGAGGGAGCTAGCTCCATGCCCATCCTGGGACAGAACCAGTACGGCAAGGCCGAGAACCGAGTCGTGAAGATCACGCGGGACGGCGCCACCCACCACATCAAGGACCTCAACGTGTCGGTGTCGCTGGGCGGCGACATGGACGAGGTCCACTACTCCGGCTCCAACGCCAGCGTGCTGCCGACCGACACCACCAAGAACACGGTGTACGCGTTCGCCAAGGAGCACGGCATCGAGTCCGCCGAGCAGTTCGGCATCCACCTCGCCCGGCACTTCGTCACCAGCCAGGACGCCATCCACCGGGCCCGCATCCGCATCGAGGAGTACGCCTGGGAGCGCATCGAGCACTCCGGGGAGGGCGCGCACTCGTTCGTCCGCGCGGGGCAGGAGACCCGCCTGGCGCAGATCACCTTCGACGGCACGTCGTGGGAGGTGATCTCCGGTCTCAAGGACCTGGTCGTGATGAACTCCACCGACTCCGAGTTCTGGGGCTACGTCAAGGACAAGTACACGACGCTCCCCGAGGCGTACGACCGCATCCTGGCCACGCAGGTCTCCGGCCGCTGGCGCTTCAACTGGACCGACGACGCCCAGGAGACGCCCGACTGGGACGAGTCCTACGCGCAGACGCGGAGGCACACGCTCCAGGCGTTCGCCGAGACGTACTCCCTGTCGCTGCAGCAGACGCTGTACCAGATGGGTTCGCGGATCATCGACCACCGCGGCGAGATCGACGAGGTCCGCTTCTCACTCCCCAACAAGCACCACTTCCTCGTCGACCTGGAGCCGTTCGGGCTGAAGAACGCCACCCCCGACGGGGCCGTCTACTACGCCGCCGACCGCCCCTACGGGCTGATCGAGGCCACCATCCTGCGGGACGGCTGCGAGGCGAGGATCCCGGTCGACCTCAGCAACCTCTGACGCGGACACGAAAGCGAAGGACCCACCATGACCCAGCGCATCGTCATCGAGAACGCGGCGATCGCGACCGTGGACGCGCGGGACACCGAGTACGCCCACGGGTACGTCGTCCTCGCCGGCAACCGCATCGAGGCGGTCGGCGCGGGCACGGCGCCGGAGGGACTCCAGGACGTCGTCCGGCGCGTCGACGCCACCGGGCACCTGGTCACCCCCGGCCTGGTCAACACCCACCACCACTTCTACCAGTGGATCACCCGGGGCCTGGCCACCGACCACAACCTCTTCGACTGGCTCGTGGCGCTCTACCCGACCTGGGCGCGCATCGACGAACCCATGGTCCGGGCGGCCGCCCAGGGCTCGCTCGCGATGATGGCCCGGGGCGGTGTCACCACCGCCATGGACCACCACTACGTCTTCCCCGAGGGGGCCGGTGACCTCTCCGGCGCGATCATCGGCGCCGCCCGCGACATGGGCGTCCGCTTCACCCTGGCCCGTGGCTCGATGGACCGCGGCGAGAAGGACGGCGGTCTGCCGCCGGACTTCGCCGTGGAGAGCCTCGAGGACGCGCTCGCCGCCACCGAGGAGACCGTCGGGCGGCACCACGACAGCTCCTTCGACGCGATGACCCAGGTGGCCGTCGCCCCCTGCTCGCCGTTCTCCGTCTCCACCGCACTCATGCGGGAGGGCGCGGAGCTGGCGCGTCGGCTCGGGGTG
This sequence comes from Streptomyces sp. NPDC001381, assembly GCF_042895685.1. NCBI lineage: Bacteria > Bacillati > Actinomycetota > Actinomycetes > Kitasatosporales > Streptomycetaceae > Streptomyces > Streptomyces sp. NPDC001381. Next base: position 160,722 of record NZ_JBIAWO010000008.1, read on the forward strand.
CGCCTGCACACCCACGGCTCGGAGACGGTGGAGGAGGAGAAGTTCTGCCACGAGCTGTTCGGCATGGGCCCGACCGACTACTTCGAGTCCACCGGCTGGCTCGGCGAGGACGTGTGGATGGCGCACTGCGTCCACATGAGCGACTCCGACATCGAGGCCTTCGCCCGGACGAGGACGGGCGTCGCCCACTGCCCGTCCTCCAACGCCCGTCTGGCCGCCGGCATCGCCCGCGTCCCCGACATGCTGGCCGCCGGTGTCCCGGTCGGCCTCGGCGTGGACGGCACGGCGTCCAACGAGTCCGGCGAGCTGCACACCGAACTGCGCAACGCGCTGCTCGTCAACCGCCTCGGCGCCCACCGCGAGGCCGCCCTGAACGCCCGTCAGGCACTGCGGCTGGGCACCTTCGGCGGCGCCCAGGTCCTGGGGCGGGCCCGCGAGATCGGCTCGCTGGAGCCGGGCAAGCTCGCCGACCTGGTGCTGTGGCGGCTGGACACCCTCGCCCACGCCTCCATCGCCGACCCGGTCACCGCCCTGGTCTTCGGCGCGGCCGCCCCGGTCACCGCCTCCTTCGTGAACGGCCGTCAGATCGTGCGGGACGGCCGCCTGCTGACCGCGGACGAGGACGCGATCGCACGCTCGACGCGGGAGGAGGCCCGGCGGCTCGCCCGGATCGCCGGACCGAGCTGACCGCCCGGACCTCCGGCCGAGGGGGACGGCCCTCGGCCGGAGCCATGACCCCGGCGGGGCTCGTGGCGACCGTCACCGGGGCACGCACCGGACACGCGTGCCCCGGTGAGGCCCGACGGCCCTGACCGGGGTCAGCCCGATCCGGGACCCGGCCACCGCATGAGGTTGGCGAACAGTTCGGCCTGCTCCACCGCGTCGTCGAGGGCGTGGTGCGTGTGGCGGCGGCCGGGCAGCAGCTCGGGCGGCATCGAGCGCTTTCCGACCGCCCGCAGCGGGACGCCCGCCTTGCCGGCGTACAGCGTCTTCATGTCCAGACAGCCCGAGTGGCCGAACGGGCTCTCGCCGGTGAAGCGGATCAGGTACCAGTAGAGGAACATCCAGTCGTACGACGCCGGGTAGCCGCACATGACCGGCTGGGCGTCGCCGCTGACCTCGCGCACCCAGCGGCTGAACTGCGCCAGCGCCAGGGCGGGTTCGAGCCCCTCCCTGGCCAGCCGCCGCCGGTCGAGGCCGCTCACGGCCAGTGCCTCGGGGACGAAGTCCTCGCTGATCGGCCGCAGCTCGCGGTAGAAGGTGTGCCGGGCGGGGTCGGCCGCGGTGAACCCGTCGGCGTCCTGCCGGCCGGCCACCGCCGCGCCCAGGCTCAGCAGGGAGTACGGTCCGGGGATCGGTCCGTCGGCCTCGATGTCCACGGAGACGTAGAGGCTGGGTCGGGTGCGTCGGGCGGCCATGGGGCCGCAGCATCGCAGGTCCGCGGTGCCCTCCGCATCCGAATTCGGCCTCCGCGCGACCGAGGCGGTGCGACTACAGCCCGAACAGGCCGGGGTCCGAGGCCAGTTCCTTGAACCAGTCCTGAGGGTTCGCCACCATCCGCCGCTCCTTGAGGTCCAGCAGTCCGCCGGTCGCCGTCAGCTCGGCCGCGACCGTGCCGTCCGTCTTTTTGATGGTCTGCTCGATCCGGAACGTCTTGCCGCCACCCCACTCGAAGACGCACGTCACGTCGACCTCGTCGCCGGCGACCAGCTCGCGTCGGTAGCGGATGGTCGTCTCCAGGGCGACGGGGCCCACCCCGCGGGCGTTCAGGCCGCTCTGGGTGATGCCCGCCGCGTGCAGCAGCGACCAGCGGGCGTGCTCCGCGTAGTTGATGTACACGCTCTGGTTGACGTGGCCCTGCACGTCGGTCTCGTACCCGCGGACGGTGACCCGGACGGAAAACGGCTCGCTCACTGCTTCCCCTTCTCGACGACGAGGGAACGATGCCCCGGGCACCGATCCTGGCATGTCCTCACACCCGGCGTGGGGAAGCCAGCAGATAGCGCGCTCTGGTCCGGGGGTCGGTGTGCTCGCCCACCTGCCAGCCCGCCTTCTCCAGTGTCGCCGCACAGGCCCGCAGCGTCGCGTCGTCCGGCCCGCGCACGGCGACCGCCTCCGGCTGCGGCGTCGCCCGCACCCGGTAACCGCCGGTGCAGGGACCGGAGCCCGCACGTCCCGCCCCCGAGGTCCCGGTGCCCGGCCCGCCGGCCGCCGTGTCCGGGCCCGCCGGACGGTGGCCCGCCGCTTCCAGGGCCAGCGCGGCGGCCCGTACGAGGTGCGTGCGCTCCCAGCCGCACGGCCGGTCCACGGCTCCGTCCGGATTGGTCATCCGGCGCAGCTCCAGCAGCCCCTGCCAGGCACTGTGCACCTCACGCGCGCGGGCGGGCCCGCCCGCGCCGGCGTCCTCCTCGCCGCCGACCCGCGCGGCGAACACACCGGCGCCGCTCTTCTCCCCGGGAGGCGGAGGCGCGGGCGCGGCCTCCGGCTCCGCCCGCGCCTCCGCCTCCCGTATCCGGTGCCCCGCCGGCGTCAGGAAGTGGTCGTGCGGCGGCCGCGGATGGCGGAACGCGAGCCCCCGCTTCACCAGCGCCGCGAGCTGCGCCTCCGTGCCCCTGAGCCGCCCGGTGACGGGTTCGGCGGCGTCGATCACCCGCCGCTGCGCGGCGGTGGGCGGTCGTGTCACGGCGTGCTCCCCTCCGAGTGGTGCCGGCCCACTCGAAGGCTACGACCCGGGTCTGACATTCCAGGCGGCGATCACCGGCCGTCCGTGTTCGGTGCCCAGCCGGCACAGGGTGCCCGTGGCGAGCTGGAACAGCGCTCCCGCCGAGGCGGGCAGGCCGAGCCACCGCGCGGTCAGCACCCGCAGGAGGTGGCCGTGCGCCACCAGCACCACACACCCCTCGGTGTCGGCGAGCGCGGCGTCGACCTTGGCCAGCACCCGGTCTGCCCGCTCCCCGACCTGCTCGGGCGTCTCCCCGGGGTGGTCCGGCGGCCCGGGCGCGACTCCGTCCGTGAACAGGAACCAGCCGGGCCGGGTGCGCAGGATCTCGACGGTGGTGACGCCCTCGTAGCCGCCGTAGTCCCATTCCCCGAGGTCGGCGTCTACCCGGATGCCGTGCAGCCCGATCAGCTCCGCCGTCTCCCGCGCCCGTTGCAGCGGGCTGACGAACGCGGCCCCGACGCGGTGCGAGCGGATCAGCGGCACCAGCCGCCGCGCCTGGGCCCGGCCGTTCTCGGTGAGCGGGACGTCCGTCCACCCGGTGTGCCGCCCGGAGCGCGACCACTCGGTCTCACCGTGCCGGACCAGGAAGAGATCACCCATGGGCCCAGGCTAGGAACGGCTACTGCCGGTATCCGCTCAGGAATCGCCCGATGCGCCCGATCGCCGCCTCCAGGTCGTCCGCGTGGGGGAGGGTGAGGATGCGGAAGTGGTCGGGGGCGGGCCAGTTGAATCCGGTGCCCTGGACGACCTGGATCTTCTCCCGCAGCAGCAGGTCCAGGACGAACTTCTCGTCGTCGTGGATCGGGTGCACCCTGGGGTCGATGCGCGGGAACGCGTACAGCGCGCCCCTGGGCTTCACGCAGGACACGCCGGGGATCTCGTTGAGCTTCTCCCAGGCCACGTCGCGCTGCTCGTGGAGCCTGCCGCCCGGTGCGGTGAGGTCCCGGATGGACTGGCGGCCGCCGAGCGCGGCCTGGATGGCGTACTGGGCGGGAGCGTTGGCGCACAGCCGCATGGAGGCCAGCATGGTGAGCCCCTCCAGGTAGTCCTTCGCGTGCTGCTTCGGGCCGGTCACGACCAGCCAGCCGGAGCGGAAGCCGGCCACCCGGTACGTCTTCGACAGCCCGCAGAACGTCAGGACCACCAGGTCGGGGGCGAGCGCGGCGGCCGAGTGGTGCACGGCGTCGTCGTACAGGATCTGGTCGTAGATCTCGTCGGCGAAGACCATCAGACCGTGCCGGCGGGCCAGGTCGAGGATGCCCTCGACGATCTCCTTCGGGTACACCGCGCCCGTGGGATTGTTCGGGTTGATGATCACGACGGCCTTGGTGCGGTCCGTGATCTTCGACGCCATGTCGTCCAGGTCGGGGTACCAGTCCGCCTGCTCGTCGCAGAGGTAGTGCACCGCCTTGCCGCCCGCGAGGGTGGTCACCGCCGTCCAGAGGGGGAAGTCGGGGGCGGGGATCAGGATCTCGTCGCCGTCCTCGACCAGGGCCTGCACGGCCATCGAGATCAGCTCGGAGATGCCGTTGCCGAGGAAGACGTCGTCCACGCCGACCTCGAGGCCCAGGGTCTGGTAGCGCTGGGCCACGGCACGGCGGGCGGAGAGGATGCCGCGCGAGTCGGTGTAGCCGTGCGCCTGCGGCAGCATCCGGATCATGTCCTGGAGGATCTCCTCCGGGGCCTCGAAGCCGAAGAGCGCGGGGTTGCCGGTGTTCAGGCGCAGCACGCTGTGGCCCGCCTTCTCCAGCGCGTTCGCATGCTCGACCACCGGCCCGCGGATCTCGTAGCAGACCTCGCTGAGCTTGTTCGACTGCCGGAACTCCATGCGCGCTCGCCCCTCCGGTTGTGGTGTTGCTTGGTTTTACCAAGTTCCAGCTTGGAAAGTCCAACGACATGTCTAGACTGCGTCGCATGTCACCTCGTCGAAGCTACGACCAGTACTGCTCCGCCGCTCGCGCGCTCGACGCCGTCGGGGACCGCTGGACCCTGCTGATCGTCCGGGAACTGCTCGCGGGCCCGCGCCGTTACACGGACCTGCACGCCGACCTGCCGGGCGTCAGCACGGACGTACTCGCCGGGCGGCTGAGGGACATGGAGCGGGACGGGCTGACCACCCGGCGGCGGCTGCCTCCGCCGGGCGCGGCCTACGTCTACGAACTCACCGCACGCGGCCGGGAGCTGATGCCGGTGCTGCAGGCGCTGGGCAAGTGGGGCGAGGGCGAGCTCGGCGAGCGCCGCCCCACCGACGCCGTCCGCGCCCACTGGTTCGCGCTGCCCCTGCTGCGCGCGCTGGAGGGCGAGGGCCTCGTCGAAGTCCGCCTGGACGAAGGGCACTTCCATGTCTTCGCCGGCGCGCAGGACGGCCCGGTCTACGGCGACGGCCCCGCCCCCCGGGAACCCGACGCGCGGCTCGCACTGGACGCCGGCACCAGCGCGGCCCTGTCCCGGGGGGAGTTGAGCGTGGTGGACGCGGTGCGCGCCGGGCGGATCGACGTCAGCGGCGACGGGACGCTCGCGAAGGCGCTGCGCGAGGCGTGACCCGCGCACAAGGCCCACCACCGTACGGTGATGGGCCTTGTGACGGGGTGTCGGGAAAGGTCAGGCGCCCGGTGGCACCTGCCGCGGCCGTCCGGAACCGCGCGTCAGCGTGTAACCGCCGATCCCGGCCAGCGCCGCCAGCACCGCGCCGATCGCGCTCCACACCCAGCGGTCGGACCACCAGCCGGACGCCCAGCCGTCGTCCGGCTCGATGCTCGACAGCACGGCCGACGCCGACGTGTCGTCGTCCTCCGCCTCCGACGTGACCGCGATCCCGGGGACGAGCGGCTTCGCCAGCGAGCCGTCCACCGCCGCCGAGCCGCCGATGTCCTTGGAGTCCACCCGCAGTTCCGCGCTCACCGGCTGACCCAGGTCGGCGGCGCCGAGGCCGGTGACCGTCAGCCGGACGTAGTACGTGCCCGGCAGGGGGTCGTTCGCCCACGGCTCGGACCAGGCGCGGACCGTGCGCAGCACACAGGCCAGCTCCACGGAGGAGGCGCCCTGGGCGGCGGTGCGGGTCTGGGCGCCGTACTGGCAGGCCTGACGGCGCCGCAGGCCGTCGTACACGTCGATCTGCCACGTCTGCGCCGCGTGCGCGCCGGGCAGCTTCACCGTCGTCCTGACGGTGGGCCGCTGGCCGGTGTCGGCCGGGAACGACCAGTACAGATAGTCACCCGTGGAGGCGCTCGCCGTCGCCGTCCGCCCCTGCTCGACCTCCACCGCCGTACGGAACGACGTGCCCGCGGAGGTCGGCGCGGAGCTGTCCCCGGACGGGCTCGCGGAGGGCGAGGAGTCGGCGGCGGCCGGTCCGGCCGCAAGGCCCAGCGCCAGCAGCGCCGTGCTCAACACTCGTGTGATCCGCATCAGTTGGTCCTCCAGACCGCGACACGCCAGCGCGACAGCCAGCCCCAGACCAGACCCGCGAGGAAGCCCACCAGCACCAGGAGGCCGAGCAGCCACCAGCTGCGCCCGAGGCCGAAGGAGGCCACGTCGCTCGCCTGTGACGGACCGTCGACCACGTCCACGGTCAGCTCCACGGGCATGCCGGGCGTGGTCTTCACCCCGGAGGCCGCCGAGAACGCGTTCGTCACCTGGAGGCAGACGGTCTCGGCCGGTGCCTCCTCGTCGTCGCTCTCCGCCTTCGGGTAGCGCAGTCCGGTCGAGATGACGTCGGTGCGGCCGTTGCCCGCCGACTCGCCGCGCACGATCTCCCGGCCGTGCACCGTGACCGCCCTCAGCAGCACCCCGTAGTCGGGGTTCATCGTCCGGTCCGCCGCCACGCTCACCGAAGCCCGCAGCTCCTGGCCCGGCTCGACGTCCACCCGGTACCAGCGCTCCTGGCCGAACTCCTCGCGGTCGGTGTACAGGCCCGACTTGAGGGTGGGCGCCTTCGCGCAGGAGTCCGCACCGTCCGTGGCGACCGGCGTCACCACCGGGTCGGCCGCACGGTCCACCAACTGGTTGACCTTGTCGGTGAGTTCCTCCGTGTGCTCGACCGAGGTGTACGTCCCGCCGGTCGCCTCGGCGATGCAGCTCAGCTGCTGCCGCATCTTCGTGTTGGGCACCAGGCCGAGGGTGTCGATGGTCAGGCCGATGCCCTTGGCGGCTATCTCCCGGGCCACCTCGCACGGGTCGAGCGGCGCGCAGGTGTCCTCGCCGTCGCTGATCAGCACGATCCGCTTGGAGCCGGTGCCGCCGTCGAGGTCGTCGGCCGCCTTCAGCAGGGCGGGCCCGATCGGGGTCCAGCCGGTGGGGGACAGGGTCGCCACCGCCGTCTTGGCCTCGGTGCGGTCCAGCGGGCCGACCGGGTAGAGCTGCGCGGTGTCCTTGCAGCCCGTCTTCTGGTCGTCGCCGGGGTAGTCGGCGCCGAGGGTGCGGATGCCGAGGAGGACGTTCTCCGGGGTCGCGTCCAGCACCTCGTTGAACGCCTGCTTGGCCGCGGCCATGCGCGTCCCGCCGTCGATGTCCTTCGTCCGCATCGAGCCGCTGACGTCGAGGACCAGGTCGACCTTGGGCGCGAGGGCGGTGGTCTCGTCGGCGACCGCCCCGGCCGGGAACGCGAGCCCGGCGGTGAGCGCGGCGAGCAGGGCGCAGACGCCCGCCGCCAGCCGTTGTGTTCTGATCATCGGCGGATCCTATTGATCAGGGGTGTCCCGCCACAAAACGGGGTCCACAGCCCATGGCCGGGAGTGGCGCGGGGCACCGTGTGGACGCCCACCCCGCACACGGTCACCCCATCGATGACGCCGACGCCCTGGGTGGCGTGCCCCGAACGGCTACCCCGATCGGGATGCCTTCCGACACTCCGTTGTAGCCAGTCGAACGATCTACCGCCTACTTCACTCGCATGGTCAAGATTGAACGCCCAATTGGATGACGTCGTGATAGTTGGCACGTTTGAAGGAAGGTCCCATGAGCCTGCCTGAGCATTGGTGGAGCGCAAGTCGCAGTTATGTCTCGGAGATCCTGTCGCTGCTCGCTGCCACGCCGAATCGGGATGTCGTTCATTGGCGTGGCGAAGCCTTCTCTGGTGGCGATCTGATCCGGTCCGTGACGGAAACATTCCTCGCGCTGCGCAACCGCGGAGTGGGCAAGGGGGATGTGGTGGCGATCCTCGTCGCACCCAACAGTCCTGAGATGCTCACCGTGCGGTACGCGACCCATCTGCTCGGCGGCGCCGTGTGCTATCTGCGAACCACTAATCCTGGTACCCGGACAACGGTCCTTCCGTTGGATCACCAGATCCAAATCCTGCGCGAAACCGAAGCCGTGACCGTCTATGCCGATGCCGAGAGTTCGGAACGCGCGACAGAGCTCGCTGACGGTGGCGGGATCCCCGTGACGCGAGTTCAGGACGGGGAACGCAGTGAGGCCGGCCGGGTCGATGGCGCCGATGCCCCGGACGCCGTGTCATGGGATCCGGAGGCGCTGGCCTTCATCGGCTTCACGAGTGGCAGCACCGGCCGGCCCAAGGGCATCCGGTTGTCGGGCCGCGCGTGGGAAGCCACGATGCGTGCGTGGATGGGCGTCGGTCGTGAATACGACTGCGCGTCGATCCTGGTGTCCACCCCTCTGAGTCATGGCGTTGCCGCGATGGTGGACGCAGTCTTCGCCCTGGGCGGAGCGCTCTATCTCCATGAGAGCTTCGATGCCGAGGAATTCGTGGACACCGTCTCCGCGGAGAAGGAGGTCTCGTGGACGTTCATGGCAACGAATCACGTGTTCCAGCTCATCGACCATCTGGCCGGGCGAGGAATCCGTGACACTGCCGCCGTGGAAGCTGCGGGCCTGTCTTCGCTGAAGCGGATCGTCTACGGCGGCAGCCCCGCGGCGCCCGCGAGAATTGCACAGGCTTTTCAGCTTTTCGGTCCTGCTCTGGCGCAGGGATATGCCACGAGTGAGAGCGGTCGGATCACGATCCTGACGCCTCAGGAGCACGGCGACCCGGAACTCGCGGCCACTGTCGGTCGGCCCTTCCCTGAGGTGGAGGTCGTCGTCTGCAACTCGAATTCGGGCGCGCAGTTGGCGGTGGGGGAGATCGGCGAGGTTCGTGTCCGCTCGCCTCAGATGATGGACGGCTACAACGGCAACCCGGAACTGACTGCGCACGTTCTTCGTGACGGCTGGTATTTCACCGGAGATATCGGTCGTCTCGACGAGCGAGGCTATCTGACTCTTCTGGGTCGGGTGGCCCACGTCATCAAGGTCGGCGGCGTCAAGGTACATCCCATCGTTCTCGAGGCGGAAATTCTTTCCCATCCGGGTGTCCTGCACGCCGCCGTCTACGGCGTGCAGGACGAGGACGGAAGCGATCACATCCACGCCGCAATCGAATGCGATCCGGCTGAGGTGGTCGAAGTGGAAAGCATTCGCGCGAGGATTGCTGAGACGCTTTCTCCGATTCACGTTCCCGAGAAGATACACGTCCTGAGTGCTCTGCCGATGAACAGCAACGGCAAGCCCGACAAGGTGCTTCTGAGGTCGCAATATTCCTAGCGTGGACCTTTCGGTTCGCAGGTCAATCCAACCGCTACGTCGAGAAGGCGAGTGAATGAACGTTCACCTGGCATCATACCTGAGTGGGACATCCGCTGACGATCTTGCTGGAAGCAAGCGTGAGTTCCTGGAGATCGGCCGTCGTTCCGGTGATTACCCCATGGCCACTGCGCGGCGCGACGGGGTGGATTCGGAAGTAAGCGTCTGGTGCAGCAACGACTATCTGGGAATGGGCCAGAATCGTCAGGCCATCGCGGCCATGCAAGCCGCGATAGATACCCATGGCGTAGGCTCCGGAGGTTCCCGGAACATCGGTGGAACCAACCACTATCACGTCCTTCTCGAAAATGAGCTGGCGGATCTGCACGGCAAGGAATCCGCTCTCCTTTTCACCTCGGGATACACGGCCAACGAGGGATCCCTCACCGTGCTGGCGGGGCTGCCGAAAGACACCGTCGTGTTTTCCGATGCGAAGAACCACGCCTCGATCATCGACGGTCTCCGGCACAGCGGCGCGAAGAAGCACATCTTCAGGCACAACGACGTCGCCCACCTGGAAGAACTGATCGCGGCCGCTCCCGCCGACTGCCCGAAGCTCATCGTCGTGGAATCGGTCTATTCCATGTCGGGCAACGTCGCGCCGCTCGCCGAGATCGCCGACATCGCGGACAAGTACGGTGCCACGACCTTCATCGACGAGGTTCACGCGGTCGGCATGTACGGCCCGCAGGGCGCCGGCATCGCCGCGCGGGAAGGCATCGCCGACCGGTTCACGGTCGTGATGGGTACCTTGGCGAAGGGGTACGGGACGGTCGGCGGCTACATCGCGGGACCGGCGGCCCTCGTGGACGCGGTGCGGACCTATTCGCGCTCGTTCGTCTTCACCACCTCGCCGCCGCCGGCGGTCGCGGCCGCTGCGCTGGCGTCGGTTCAGTACCTGCGGTCCTCCGATGTCGAGCGAAAGACTCTCTCGGAGAACGCGCGGCTTCTGCACAGCCTTCTCACCGCGGCCGACATCCCGTTCATCTCGACGGACTCCCATATCGTCGCGGCCTTCGTCGGCGATGACGATCTGTGCAAGCGGGCGTCCCGGCTGCTGTTCGAGCAGCACGGGATCTACGTCCAGTCCATCAACGCCCCCAGCGTGTCCGAGGGCGAGGAGATTCTGCGGATCGCTCCGTCCGCCGTGCACGATCACAAGGACGTCGAGACCTTCGCCGACGCCCTTCAGGGGATCTGGAAGGAACTGGACATCCCGACCGCGAGTGCCCGGGACTGGTCCACGTCCGAACTCCGCGGTCGCGGCGCCCGCACCGCCGGATGACCATGTCCGTTGCAGGTGTGCTCGCCGACACGGCGGCGCGGCGACCCGACCACTCGGCCGTGATCCACGAGTCCGAGCACGTCACCTACGGGTGGCTGTGGGAACAGGCACGTCGCTACGCCGCGGCGCTGCGAGCCAACGGGGTACGGCCAGGAGACCGGGTCGCCATGCTCCTGGTCGACACCCCGCAGTTTCCCGTCGTGTACTTCGGCGTGCTGGCGGCCGGTGCCGTCGCGGTCCCGCTGAATGTCATGTCGACCGCGTCGGAGATCGATCACGTACTGACCGATGCCGACGCCCGTTTTCTGGTGTGCGCCACCTCCTTGCTCGCCCGGGCGAGAGAGGCGGCGGAGCCGCTCGGCACGGTGCTCCTCACCGTCGGCCCGGGCCCCGCGGGCACTGTCGACCTGGAGAACGCGGCGCAGGGCACGGCGCCCGTCGACGATTGTGCGGTGCGGGAGCCCGACGATGTCGCGGTTGTGTTCTACACGTCCGGTACGACGGGTGAGCCGAAAGGGGTGATGCTCACCCACCGGAACATTCTGTACAACGTCGAGAGGATGGTCACCACTCCGTACATGTTCCGGAGTGACGACGTATTGCTCGGGTGTTTGCCGCTGTCGCACGGCTTCGGTCAGATCTGCGGCATGCTGACCGGCTTCCGCGCCGGCATATCCATCGTCATGATGCCGAGGTTCTCCGGGCGGGAGGCCCTCGCGCTGATGACGGAACACCGGTGCACGGTGTTCATGGGCGTGCCCACCATGTATGCCAAATTGCTCGACGCCGTGGCCCAGGGAGAGCAGGTTCCTCGACTCGACCGCGTGTACAGCGGGGGATCGGCGCTTCCGGTCAAGACCCTCGAAGAGGTCCGAAGCGCGTTCGGCTGTCCTGTGTACGAGGGCTACGGGATGACCGAGACCTCCTGCAGCGTCGCATATCACTATCCGGGCGTGACTTTTCGATCCGGAACAGTCGGTGTTCCGATCACCGGCATCACTGTCGGTATAGCCCGGCCGCATGCCGACGGGATCGATCTCCTGCCGGCCGGTGAGGTGGGCGAGATCGTGGTGCGCGGTCCGAACGTCATGGCCGGATATCTGGGTCGCCCGGATGTCACCGCCGAGGTTCTGACCGACGGCTGGTTCCTCACCGGCGATCTCGGCAGGCTGGACGGCGACGGCTACCTTTCTGTCGTGGGCCGTAAGAAGGACTTGATTCTTCGCGGCGGCTACAACGTCTATCCGCGCGAAATCGAGGAGATCCTCGTCGGGCATCCGGCCGTGGCGCAGGTGGCGGTCATCGGTGTTCCCCACCCTGAGCTCGGTGAGGAGGTCTGGGCGATCGTCGTGCCTGCCCGGCCGGAGGACGTCACCGCTGGATCGGATGACGAGATCATCGAATGGGGCAAAAAGCGTCTCGCCGCATACAAGTACCCGCGGCGAGTCGAGTTCACCGACGCTCTCCCCTTGGGAACCAGCGGAAAAGTTCTCAAACGGATGCTCGTCTCGAAATACGAGCCGGCCGTCGGCTCGTAACCGCAAACGAAACCGAATCACATCGGCGTAGCACCCGCGGCGCGGCTGCGGGTGCTACGCCCCCGCTCAGGCATCGTACGTAACAATAGGTAGGGCGTACTCGACCATGGTTGAATTCCAAGCTGACACGTCGATATCGACCGAGGCGATCGCCATCGTCGGTATGTCCTGCCGACTGCCGCACGCGGAGAACCCCGCGCAATTGTGGCAGCTGCTGCGCGACGGCCGCAGTGCGATCGGCGCGCCCCCGGCAGGCCGCCCCGAACTGCCCTCTCGGCCGGGGGGCTATCTCGAGGACGTCAGCGGCTTTGACGCGGGCTTCTTCGGCATCAGTCCGCGTGAGGCGTCGTCGATGGATCCGCAGCAGCGGCTGATGCTCGAGCTCGCCTGGGAGGCACTGGAGGACGCCAGGATCCTCCCGTCCGATCTTGCCGACAGCCGGACCGGCGTCTTCGTCGGCGTCATCGCCGACGACTACGCCGCCCTCACGCGGCAGCACGGGGGCGGAGGCATCACCCGCCACACCCTGACCGGTCTCAACCGCGGCGTCATTGCCAACCGGATCTCCTACACCCTGGGTCTGCACGGACCGAGTGCGGCCGTGGACACCGGCCAGTCCTCCTCACTGGTCGCCGTGCACCTGGCAGTCGAGAGCCTGCGCCGCGGCGAGTCCACCATGGCCATCGCCGGCGGTGTCAACCTCAACCTGGTGCCGGACAGCACCACCAGCGCCGAGCGGTTCGGCGCACTGTCACCGGACGGCCTCAGTTTCACTTTCGACGCGAGGGCGAACGGATATGTACGCGGTGAGGGCGGCGCGTTCGTCGTGCTCAAGCCGCTGCACGCCGCCGTAGCGGACGGCGACCCGGTCTACTGCGTGCTGCACGGCAGCGCGATGAACAACGACGGGACCACCGAGGGTCTCACCGTCCCGAGTCCGTCCGGCCAGCAGGATGTCCTGCGGCAGGCGTACCAGCGTGCCAACGTGTCCGCGGAACAGGTGCAGTACGTCGAACTGCACGGCACGGGTACCGTACTGGGCGACCCGATCGAGGCGTCGGCTCTGGGCGCGGTGCTCGGTGACGGCCGCGTGGACGGAGCCGAGCTGCGGGTCGGATCGGTGAAGACCAACGTCGGACACCTCGAGGGTGCCGCAGGCGTCGTCGGCCTGCTGAAAGCGGCGCTCTGCATCCGTCACCGCGAGCTCGTGCCGAGCCTGAACTTCGAAACCCCCAACCCGGACATTCCGTTCGACGAGTTGAAGCTCGCCGTACAGCGCGGGGTCGAGGCATGGCCGCGGCCGGACGAGCCGCTCTACGCGGGTGTCAGCTCCTTCGGCGTGGGCGGCACGAACTGCCACGTCGTGCTGTCGGACTGGCGCACCGAGTCGGCCGCGGCGCAGGAGTCGCCCGGCGCCGCGTCCGGCTCGGGTGTGGTGCCGTGGGTGGTGTCGGGCAAGTCGGCTGAGGCCGTGGCCTGTCAGGCAGGGCGGCTCGTGTCGTTCCTGGAGGAGCGGCCGGGGCTGGATGCCGCGGCGGTGGGTCGCTCGCTCGCGGTGTCGCGTGTTCGTTCCGATCACCGTGCGGTGGTTGTGGGGGAGACGCGCGAGGAACTGCTGGCGGGTGTGCGGGCGTTGGCCGCGGGTGTGCCCGCGGCTGGTGTGGTGACGGGTCGTGCGGTGCCGGGTGGTGCGGGCGGGACGGTGTTCGTGTTCCCGGGGCAGGGTTCGCAGTGGCAGGGCATGGCTCTGGAACTCGTCGACTCCTCTCCGGTGTTCGCCGCCCGGCTGGTGGAGTGTGAGCGGGCGCTGGCGCCGTTCACGCACTGGTCGCTGCTGGACGTCCTGCGTGGTGTGGAGGGTGCGCCCGGTTTCGACCGGGTGGATGTGGTGCAGCCGGCGTTGTGGGCGGTGATGGTGTCGCTGGCGGCTCTGTGGCGTTCGGTGGGTGTCGAGCCGGATGCGGTGGTCGGTCACTCGCAGGGTGAGATCGCGGCGGCCGTGGTGTCGGGGGCGCTGTCGCTGGAGGACGCGGCGAAGGTCGTGGCGTTGCGCAGCCGGGCGATCGTGAAGCTGGCGGGTACGGGCGGGATGGTGTCGGTGGCTCTGCCGGCGGACGAGGTCCGCGAGCTCATCGCCCGCTGGGACGGCGCGATCGACATCGCCGCACACAACGGCCCCGTGAGCACGGTCGTCTCCGGCGACCCGGAAGCCCTGGCCGACCTCGTCGCTCACAGTGAGGCCAACGGATACCGCGCCCGCACCGTCGCGGTCGACTACGCCTCTCACTCCGCCCACGTGGACCTGCTGAAGGACGAGCTGCGGGAGCTGTTGGCCGACGTCACGCCGCGTACCGGTGACATCAGGTTCTTCTCCACCGTCACCGGGCAGCCGCTGAACGGTGAGGAGCTGGACGGCGGGTACTGGTTCCGCAACCTCCGCCAGACCGTCCGGTTGGAAGAGGCCACCCGTGCTCTGCTCGGCGACGGGCATCACGTCTTCATCGAGGTCAGTGCCCACCCGGTGCTCACCTCGGCCCTCGGCGACACGGCCGACGAGGCCGGCGTCGGCGGCACCGTCGTCGTCGGATCGCTGCGGCGCGACGACGGTGGACAGGACCGTTTCCTGACCTCGGTCGCAGAGGCGCACGCCAACGGTGTGGAGGTGGACTGGGAGCGCATCCTGCCCGGTTCGGGTCTGGTGGATCTGCCCACGTACGCCTTCCAGCGTGAGCGCTTCTGGCTGGAAGGTCCGGCGACCGGACCGGTCCAGGTCCGGACCGCCGCGGCACAACGGAGCGGTCCGAAGCGGTCCGCGCCGCGCGGCGATGACCTGGAGCTGGTGCGTGCGCACGTGGCAGCAGTGCTCGGCCACGGATCGGCGCGCGACGTGGACATCGACACGACCTTCAAGGACCTGGGCTTCGACTCCGTCTCGTCCGTCGAGCTTCGGAACGCGCTGAACAGGGCCACCGGGCTGTCGCTGCCCTCCGGCCTCCTCTTCAACCACCCGACCCCGGCCGTACTCGCCGAACACCTCAGGGGTCGGCTCCTCGGCCTGGACCAGGGCCAGGAGGACGACGAGTACGAGGCCACAGCCCTTGACGAGCCGATCGCGATCGTGGGCATGGCCTGCCGGCTGCCGGGAGGGGTCGCCTCTCCCGAGGATCTGTGGCGTCTGGTCAGCGGCGAGGCCGACGCGGTCGGCGGATTCCCGACCAACCGGGGCTGGGACCTCGATGCGCTCTTCACCCCCGATCCGGACAGCACCGGCACGACCTACGCCACCCAAGGGGGTTTCCTGCACGATGCGGACCGGTTCGATGCCGAGTTCTTCGGCATCAGTCCCCGCGAGGCGGCGGCGATGGAGCCCCAGCAGCGGCTGCTGCTGGAGACGGCCTGGGAGGCCTTCGAGCAGGCGGGCATCGACCCCGCCGCGCTGCGCGGCACCCGCACCGGTGTGTACGTGGGCGCGACGGCCCAGGAGTACGGGCCGCGGCTGCACGAGCCGTCCGGCGGACACGACGGCTACCTGCTGACGGGCAACACCGCCAGTGTGGCCTCGGGCCGGCTGGCCTACACCTTCGGTCTCGAGGGCCCGGCGGTGACGGTCGACACCGCCTGCTCGTCCTCGCTCGTCGCGCTCCACCTCGCCGCGCAGTCGCTGCGCCAGGGCGAGTCCTCCGTGGCCATCGCCGGAGGCGTGTCCGTCATGGCCACGCCCGGCATGTTCGTGGAGTTCTCCCGGCAGCGCGGGCTGTCGCCGGACGGGCGGTGCAAGGCGTTCTCGTCGTCGGCGGACGGCACGGGCTGGGCCGAGGGCGTGGGTCTGCTGGTGCTGGAGCGGCTGTCGGACGCGCAGCGCAACGGGCATCGGGTGCTCGCGGTGATCCGTGGTTCCGCCGTGAACCAGGACGGTGCGAGCAACGGTCTGGCGGCCCCGAACGGGCCTTCGCAGGAGCGGGTCATCCGCGCCGCGCTGGCCAACGCCCGCCTGTCGGCGTCCGAGGTGGACGCCGTGGAGGCGCACGGCACGGGCACCAAGCTCGGCGACCCGATCGAGGCGCAGGCGCTGCTGGCCACCTACGGCCAGGACCGGGAAGAGCCGCTCCGACTCGGCTCGCTGAAGTCGAACATCGGTCACACGCAGGCCGCGGCGGGCGTCGCGGGCGTGATCAAGATGGTCATGGCCATGCGTCACGGGGTTCTCCCGGCGACGCTGCACGTGGACCAGCCGACCGCGCACGTCGATTGGTCGGCCGGCGCGGTGGAGCTGCTGACGCGGGCCCAGCGGTGGCCGGAGCTCGATCGTCCGCGCCGGGCGGGCATCTCGTCCTTCGGCATCAGCGGTACCAACGCCCACCTCATCGTCGAGCAGGTCACGGAGACCGAAGCTCCGGTGGCGGAGCCGTCGGTGCCGGGGCCGGTGCCGTGGGTGGTGTCGGGCAGGTCGAGGGCCGCTCTGTCGGAGCAGGCGGATCGGCTGGTGTCGTTCCTGGAGGAGCGGCCAGAGCTGGACGTCGTGGCCGTGGGCCGCTCGCTGGCCGTGTCGCGTGCCCGTTTCGATCACCGTGCGGTGGTCGTGGGGGAGACCCGTGAAGAACTCCTCGACGCTCTGCGGGCGCTGACCCCGGGCGAGGCCGTCTCGGCCGGTTCGGTGGCGTTCCTGTTCTCCGGGCAGGGCAGTCAGCGTGTGGGCATGGGCCGTGAGCTGTATGCGGCGGAGCCGGTGTTCGCGGCTGCGTTCGACGAGGTCGTCGGGGCGTTGGACGTGCACTTGGACCGTTCGCTCGCCGGGGTGATCGAGGGCGAGCCGGAGCTGCTTCATCGGACGCTGTTCACTCAGCCTGCGTTGTTCGCGGTCGAGGTGGCCCTGTTCCGTCTGCTGTCTCACTACGGGGTGACCCCGGACTATCTGGTGGGTCATTCGGTGGGTGAGCTGGCGGCGGCCCATGTGGCGGGTGTGCTGTCGCTCGAGGACGCCGCGCGTCTGGTGTGTGCGCGGGCGCGTCTGATGGAGGGTGTGGCCGAGGGTGGGGCGATGGTTGCCCTGAACGCGGGTGAAGCGCGCGTCGTCGGGTGGCTCGAGGGTCGTTCCGGTGTGGACGTGGCCGGGTTCAACAGCCCTGCCGGCACCGTGATCTCGGGTGACGAGACGGCGGTGCTCGACGTCCTGGAGCTGGCTCGCGGGGAGGGTGTGAAGGCGACGCGGCTGAAGGTGAGCCACGCTTTCCACTCCGCGCACCTGGACGGAATGCTGGCGGAGCTCACCGAGGTCGCCCGGACCCTGACCCATTCGGCTCCCCGGATCCCGGTCGTTTCGAATGTCACCGGTGAGGTGGTCGAGGAGTTCACTGCCGAGTACTGGGCCGTACAGGCCCGTTCGGCGGTCCGTTTCGCCGACGGCATCGCCACGCTGGCCGGTCTTGGTGTGACGGCGTTCGTGGAGCTGGGTCCCGACGGGACGCTCGCGGGGCTGACGGGCGAGTGCCTGGCCGACACCGAGGGCGTCGTCGTGGTTCCGGTGCTGCGCAAGGACCGTGCCGAGAGGCGTTCCCTCCTCGCCGCCCTGGGCGCTGTGCACGCACAGGGCGGGGGTGTGGCCTGGGAGCGGTTCCTGCCGGGTTCCGGTGTGGTGGAGCTGCCGACGTACGCCTTCCAGCGTGAGCGTTTCTGGCTGGATGCGCCGCGTTCCGGTGACGCGGCCGGTCTGGGTCTGACGGCTGTGGATCATCCGCTGCTGGCTGCGGTGATCACGGAGCCCGACGGTGATGCGGTGCAGTTCTCGGCTTCGGTGTCGTTGTCTTCGCATCCGTGGCTGGCCGATCACACGATCGGTGGGACGGTCCTGGTTCCGGGGACGGCGTTCCTGGAGCTCGCGGGCGCCGTGGCCGACCAGCTGGGGTACACCACCGTCGAGGAACTCACCCTCCAGACACCCCTGATCCTCACGGAGAAGACGGGTGCTCAGCTGCGGCTGACCGTCGACCGGGCCGACGCGCGCGGCGATCGCCGGTTCACCGTGTACTCGCGGACCGGCGAAGAGCGGTGGACCGCCCACGCGGCCGGCCTGCTCACGTCCGCCGTCCCCTCGCCGGGCGTTTCCCTGGACCAGTGGCCCCCGGCCGGTGGCACCCCCATTCCGCTGGACGGCGTCTACGACCGCCTCGACGACCTGGGCTACGGCTACGGGCCGGCCTTCCACGGCCTGCGCGCCGCCTGGCGCGCCGGTGACGACCTCTTCGCCGAGGTCGCCCTGCCCGACCAGCTCCACACCGAAGCCGCGCGCTTCGGCGTGCATCCCGCCGTCCTCGACGCGGTCCTGCACCCGCTCGTGCTCGTGCTGGAGGACGCGGCCCCGGCGCCGGACGACGGCACGATCCGTCTGCCGTTCTCCTTCTCGGGCTTCGTGCTGCACGCGGTCGGTGCCACGGTGTTGCGCGTCCGCTGGACCCGTACCGGTCAGGACACGGCCCGTCTCGCTCTCGCCGACGGCGCCGGCGCTCCGGTGGCGGCCGTCGAGTCGGTCGCCCTGCGGCCGGTCGCCCGCGATCAGCTCGCCCTTGCCGGCCCGGCCGTGGAGTCCCTGTACCGGGTGGCCTGGGAACCCGTCCCGGCGGCCGAGCCGGCCGCCGGCCGGCGGTGGGTCCGGCTGGGCGAGGCGCCCTACGCCGACCTCGCCGCGCTCGGCGCCGCGGTCGACGCAGGATCTGCCGTACCGGAGTTCGTGGTGATCGGCGAGCAGGAACTCGTCGACGACACCACCGGTGGCGTACTCGACCAGACCCACGCCACGGCGGCGCGCGGGCTGGAGGCGGTGCGCGAATGGCTGGCCGCCCCGCAGTTCGCGGACAGCCGCCTCGTGCTCGTCGTCCCGGACGGCGCCCTGCACACGGCCCCGCTCGTGGGCCTGATCCGTACCGCGCAGACCGAGCAGCCCGACCGACTGGTCCTCGCCCACGTGGACGAGGGCGGTCTGGAGCTGCTGCCTGCCGTGTTGGCATCGGGCGAGCCTGAGGTGGCGGTGCGGGGCGGCGAGCTGTTCGTGCCGCGTCTCACGCGCGCCGAAGGTGTCGTGGCGGGTGCGGTGGAGGATCTGGATCCGGAGGGCACCGTCCTGGTGACCGGTGCTCTGGGTACGCTGGGCCGTCTGGTGGCGCGCCGGCTGGTGACGCATCACGGTGCGCGGCACCTGCTGCTGGTGTCGCGTCGCGGTGGTGAGACCCCAGGGGCCGCCGAGTTCGTGGCGGAGCTGGCCGAGTTGGGCGCGCGGGCTCGGGTGGTGGCCTGTGACGTGTCGGACCACGACGCGCTGGCGGGTCTGCTGGACGAGGTGGCGGTCGAGCGTCCGCTGACGGGCGTGGTGCATACGGCGGGTGTCCTGGACGACACGACGGTCGCCTCGCTGTCGGCCGGTCAGCTGGAGCGGGTGATGCGTCCGAAGGTGGACGCGGCCTGGAACCTCCACCGCCTCACCGAGTCCCACGGCCTCGCCTCGTTCGTCGTGTTCTCGTCCATCGCGGGTCTCATGGGCAACGCCGGCCAAGCCAACTACGCGGCCGCGAACACCTTCCTCGACGCCCTCGCGCAGCACCGCCGCGCCCGGAACCTGCCCGCCACGTCCCTCGCGTGGAGCCTGTGGGACAGCGCCGACGGCATGGCCGGAACCCTCGCCGACGCCGACGTGGCGCGGTGGAAGCGGAGCGGAATCGTCCCGCTGACCCCGGAACTGGGTCTCGACCTGTTCGACGCGGCGCTCGCCTCGGCGGAGCCGCTGCTGGTCCCCGCTGAACTCGACCTGGGCGCCCTGCGCACCCGGGCCGCGGAGAACACGCTCCCCGGGCTGTTCACCGGTCTGGTCCGCGTCCCCCGCCGGCAGGCGGCCGGCGCCGCCCGCGGCGCCGACTCGTCGTGGGTGCAGCGGCTGATCGCGCTGGCCGCGGAGGAGCGGGCGCAGGCCGTGCTCCGGACCGTACGGGAGACCGTGGGGCTGGTCCTCGGGCACGGGGCCGACGCCGGCATCGATCCGGCCAAGGCCTTCATGGACATCGGCTTCGACTCCCTCACGGGTGTCGAACTGCGCAACCGGCTCAACTCGGTGACCGGGCTGCGCCTGCCCACCACCCTCGTGTTCGACCACCCGTCGCCCCAGGCGGTGGCGGACTTCCTGCTGGACCGGCTCGATGCGACCGGAACGGCCGTCGTCCCGTCGGTGGCCGCCCACGCCCCGGGACTGGACGAGCCGATCGCCGTGGTCGGCATGGGCTGCCGCTACCCGGGCGGGGTCTCCTCGCCGGAGGACCTGTGGCGGCTCGTGGCGGAGGGCCGGGACGCGATCGACGAGTTCCCGTCCGACCGCGGCTGGGACGTGGAGGGCCTCTTCGACCCGGACCCCGAGAAGACCGGCAAGTCGTACACGCGCAGGGGTGGATTCCTCTACGAGGCCGCCGAGTTCGATGCCGAGTTCTTCGGTCTGAGTCCGCGTGAGGCGATCGCGACCGACCCGCAGCAGCGGGTGCTGCTGGAGGTCGCCTGGGAGGCGCTGGAGCGTGCGGGAGTCGACCCCGCCTCGCTGCGCGGTTCCTCGACCGGTGTCTACGCCGGTGTGATGTACAACGACTACGGGTCGCGGCT
Organism: Streptomyces sp. NPDC001381; assembly: GCF_042895685.1. NCBI lineage: Bacteria > Bacillati > Actinomycetota > Actinomycetes > Kitasatosporales > Streptomycetaceae > Streptomyces > Streptomyces sp. NPDC001381. Next base: position 181,474 of record NZ_JBIAWO010000008.1, read on the forward strand.
GGGGAGTGCTCCGGAGGGCTTCGAGGGGCATTTGCTGACGGGCACGATCTCGAGTGTCCTGTCGGGCCGTGTGGCTTACACGTTCGGATTCGAGGGGCCGGCGGTGACGCTGGACACGGCGTGTTCCTCGTCGCTGGTAGCGGTGCACCTGGCCGCTCAGGCGCTGCGCCAGGGCGAGTGCTCGATGGCACTCGCCGGCGGTGTCACCGTGATGTCCACGCCGACGACCTTCGTCGAGTTCTCGCGTCAGCGTGGTCTGTCGCCGGACGGGACCTGCAAGTCGTTCGCGGCTTCGGCGGACGGCACGGGCTGGGCCGAGGGCGCGGGCATGCTGGTGCTGGAGCGGCTGTCGGACGCTCAACGGCTCGGACACAACGTCCTTGGTGTGATCCGTGGTTCCGCGGTCAACCAGGACGGTGCGAGCAACGGCCTCACCGCCCCCAACGGACCCTCGCAGGAACGCGTCATCCGCCAGGCCCTCGCCAACGCCCGCCTCGCTCCGCACGAGGTGGACGCGGTCGAGGCGCACGGCACCGGTACCCGGCTCGGTGACCCGATCGAGGCCAACGCGCTGCTGACCACCTACGGCCAGGACCGCGAAGAGCCGCTGCGTCTGGGATCGATCAAGTCGAACATCGGTCACACGCAGGCTGCCGCGGGTGTCGCGGGCATCATCAAGATGCTGATGGCGATGCGTAACGGAGAGCTTCCGCCGACGCTGCACGTGGACGAGCCGACACCGCACGTCGACTGGTCCACGGGTGCGGTGGAGCTGGTCACCGAACGTCGGCCGTGGCCGGAGGTGGCGCGTCCGCGGCGCGCGGCCGTGTCCTCGTTCGGTATCAGCGGTACGAACGCGCATGTGGTCCTGGAGCAGGGCCCGGAGCCGGTCGTGGCGGGTGAGCCGGTGGTGGCGGCGCTTCCGCTGGTGGTCTCGGCGAAGAGCGAGGCGGCCCTGGCGGCGCGTGCCGGCCAGGTGCGCGAGCTGCTGGCCTCGGAGGTCGCCGACCCGGCGCGGGTGGCTTCGGCTCTCGCGACCCGGGTCCCGCACCTCCCCTTCCGGGCGACGGTTTCCGGCACCGGCCGGGACGAGCTGTTGGCGGGTCTCGAGGCGCTGGCCACGGGCGGGTCCGCGCCGAACCTGGTGCAGGGCGCGGTCACGGGCTCGGGCAGGACGGTGTTCGTGTTCCCGGGGCAGGGTTCGCAGTGGCAGGGCATGGCTCTGGAACTCGTGGACTCCTCTCCGGTGTTCGCCGCCCGGCTGGTGGAGTGTGAGCGGGCGCTGGCGCCGTTCACGCACTGGTCGCTGCTGGACGTCCTGCGTGGTGCGGAGGGTGCGCCCGGTTTCGACCGGGTGGATGTGGTGCAGCCGGCGTTGTGGGCGGTGATGGTGTCGCTGGCGGCTCTGTGGCGTTCGGTGGGTGTCGAGCCGGATGCGGTGGTCGGTCACTCGCAGGGTGAGATCGCGGCGGCCGTGGTGTCGGGGGCGCTGTCGCTGGAGGACGCGGCGAGGGTCGTGGCGTTGCGCAGCCGGGCGATCGTGAAGCTGGCGGGTACGGGCGGGATGGTGTCGGTGGCTCTGCCGGCGGACGAGGTCCGCGAGCTCATCGCCCGCTGGGACGGCGCGATCGACATCGCCGCACACAACGGCCCGCGTTCCGTGGTGGTCGCCGGAGAGGTGACCGCTCTCGAGGAACTGGTCGCCCACTGCAAGGACAACAGCCTGCGCGCCAAGCGCATCCCGGTCGACTACGCCTCCCACTCCGCGCACGTCGAAAGCCTGCGGGACGAGCTTCTCGACGCCCTGTCCTCGCTCACCCCGCGCGCCGTCGAGGTGCCCTTCCTCTCCACCGTCACCGGGCAGCCGCTGAACGGCACGGAACTCGACGGCTCGTACTGGTTCCGCAACCTCCGCCGGACCGTCCAGCTGGAGGGGGCCACCCGGACCCTGCTCGACCAGGGCCACCGCGTCTTCATCGAGGCCAGCGCCCACCCGGTGCTGACCGTCGCGCTCCAGGAGACGATCGACGACACGTCGTACGACGGTGCCGTCACCGTGCCCTCGCTCCACCGCGACGAGGGCGGACTCGACGACTTCCTCGCCTCCGCGGCGCAGGCCCACGTCTCGGGCGCCCCCCTCGACTGGACTGCCGTGGCCGGCGGACCCGGCGCGGTCGTCGACCTGCCGACCTACCCCTTCCAGCGCCGGCGCCACTGGCTGGAGGGCCCGGCGACGGCCGGGGACGCGGCCGGGCTCGGCATGACCGCCGAGCGGCACCCGCTCATCGGCGCCGCGCTCTGGACGGCCGACCAGGACAAGCTGGTCCTCAGCAGCAGGATCGCCCTGAACACGCAGCCCTGGCTGGCGGACCACGCCGTGGCCGGCACCGTGCTGCTCCCCGGTACCGCCTTCGTGGACCTCGCCATCCGGGCGGGCGACCACACGGGCCTCGACCAGCTCGACGAGCTGACCCTCCAGGCACCGCTGGTGCTGGCCGGCCGCGGCGGAGTACAGCTCCAGGCCGTGGTCGACGCTCCGGACGAGGAGGGCCGGCGCGCGCTGTCGGTCCACTCCCGCCCGGAACCCGAGTCCGACGACGCCGCGATCCACCCGTGGACCCTGCACGCCACCGGCGTACTGGGTCACGCGGAAGGACGTGCGGCCGTACCGGCCGACACCGCCTGGCCACCGGCCGGCGCCGAGCCGGTCGACCTGACGGCGGCGTACGACACGCTCGCCGAGCGGGGCTTCCAGTACGGACCTGCCTTCCAGGGCCTGCGGGCGCTGTGGCGCGCCGGCCGGGAGATGTTCGCCGAGGTCGCGCTCCCGAAGGACGTCCCCCCGGGCGAGTTCGGGATCCACCCGGCCCTCCTCGACGCCGCGCTGCACCCGCTGGCGCTCGCGGAGGACGGCCGCCTGGCGCTGCCGTTCGCCTGGACCGGCGTCCGGCTGCACGCGGTGAACGCCGGCGCGCTGCGCGTACGGATCACCCCGGAGGGCTCGGGTGCCGCCCTGTCCCTCACCGACGCGAGCGGTGCGCCGATCGCGTCGGTGAGGACGCTCGGCCTGCGGGCCGTGGACCCCGCACAGCTGGCCGGCTCGGGCACCCCCCGCCGGCCGCTGCTCCAGGTGGAGTGGACGACCGCCCCGGAGGCCCCCGAGGCCGCCGGGTGGGCCGTCCTCGATGACTCCGGCCACGGTCTGCCCGCCCCTCTGGGCAGCTACTCGGACCTCGCCGGCGTGGTCGGAACCCCACCGCTCGTCGTGGTCCCCTTCCCCGGCGAGGACGGTCCCGGTGCCGTGGCACACCGGGCTCTGCGGCTGGCCCAGGAGTGGCTCGCCGAGGAGCGGTTCGCCGACTCGCGCCTGGTCTTCGCGACCCATGACGCGACCACCGCCCGCACGGAGGCCGGACTCGGCTCGGCTCCCGTCTGGGGGCTGGTGCGTACCGCCATGGCTGAGAACCCCGACCGGTTCGGCCTGCTGGACCTGACGGACTGGGACGTCTCCGAGGCCGAGCTCGGCCGTGCGCTGGCCGTACCGGACGCGCAGGTGAGCCTGCGCGACGGGGCACTGCTCGTACCGCGGCTGGTCAAGTCGCCCACGGCGGGCGACACCGCGCCCGCCCTGAACCCCGAGGGCACCGTGCTCGTCACGGGCGCCAGCGGCACCCTGGGCCGGCTGTTCGCCCGCCACCTCGTCGCCGAACACGGCGTACGGCACCTGCTGCTGGCGAGCCGCCGCGGCCGGGACGCGGCGGGCATGCCGGCGCTGGAGGCCGAACTCACGGCCCACGGAGCCGACGTGTCCGTGGTCGCCTGTGACACGGCCGACCGCAGGGCGGTCGCCGCGATGCTGGACGCGATCCCCTCGGAGCACCCGCTCACCGCGGTCCTGCACACCGCCGGCGTCCTCGACGACGGCACGCTGCACGCCCTCACGGCCGAGCAGCTCGACACCGTACTGCGCCCCAAGGTCGATGCCGCCCGGCACCTGCACGAGCTGACGGCCGACCTGGAACTGGACGCGTTCGTCCTGTTCTCCTCGCTGGCCGGTACGGTCGGCACCGCGGGACAGGCCAACTACGCTGCGGCCAACACCTATCTGGACGCCCTCGCGCTCCACCGCCAGGCCCTGGGTCTGCCCGGTACGTCGCTGGCCTGGGGCCTGTGGGCCGAGGGCAGCGGGATGACCGGTCACCTGACCGACGCCGACCTCGCCCGCATGTCCCGGGGCGGCATCGCCCCCATCGGCAGCGAGCAGGGGCTGGCGCTGTTCGACGCGGCCCTCGCGACCCGTCGGCCGGTGCTCGTTCCGGCGCTGCTCGACTACACAGGACTGCGGGCACAGAGCGAGGACGGCACCCTGCCCCCGCTCTTCCACGGCCTGGTGCGCCCGGCACGGCGCGCCGCCGTCGGCGAGCAGGCGGGCGGGAACTCCCTCCAGGAACGCCTGGCACCCCTGGCCCCCCAGGACCAGGAGCGTGTGCTGCTGGAACTGGTCCGCGGCGTGGTGGCCTCCGTCCTGGGGCACACCGACGGCGACCAGGTCGCGCCCGACCGGGCCTTCAACGAACTGGGCTTCGACTCGCTCAAGGCGGTGGAACTGCGCAACCGGCTGAACGCGGCCGCAGGTCTGAAGCTGCCGGCGACGCTGGTGTTCGACTACCCGAGCACGGTCGAGCTGGCCGGCTTCCTGCGGACCGAACTGCTCGGCCCGGCCGTCGCGGTGGCCGAGGCAGAACCGGTCGCCGGCGCCTCCGACGAGCCGATCGCGATCGTCGCGATGGCGTGCCGCTACCCGGGCGAGGTCAGCTCCCCGGAGGAGTTGTGGGCGCTGCTGTCCGACGAGCGGGACGCCATCGGCCCGTTCCCGGACGACCGAGGCTGGGACCTGGACGGCCTGTTCGACGCGGACCCCGACCACGTGGGCACCTCGTACACCCGGCACGGCGGATTCCTCTACGAGGCTCCGCAGTTCGACCCCGAACTCTTCGGGGTGAGCGCCCGGGAGGCCACCGCCATCGACCCGCAGCAGCGCCTGCTGCTGGAAATCTGCTGGGAGGCCTTCGAGCGCGCGGGCATCGACCCGACCTCTCTCAAGGGCAGCCAGACCGGTGTGTTCGCCGGTGTGATGGCCAACGACTACGCGGCACGCCTGAAGGACGCCCCCGAGGCCCTGGAGGGCTACCTGGCGGTCGGCAGCACGGTCAGTGTCGCCTCCGGCCGCGTCGCCTACACCTTCGGCCTGCAGGGACCGGCGATCACCGTCGACACCGCCTGCTCCTCCTCGCTCGTCTCCGTCCACCTCGCCGCGCAGGCGCTGCGGAACGGCGAATGCGGCCTGGCCCTGGCCGGCGGTGTGACCGTACTGGCCGCGCCCACCCTGTTCGTCGAGTTCAGCCGACAGCGCGGCCTGGCACCGGACGGCCGGTGCAAGTCCTTCTCCGCCCAGGCGGACGGCGCGGCCTGGGCCGAAGGCGCCGGAATCCTCCTGCTGGAGCGGCTCTCCGACGCCCGGCGCAACGGCCGCCGGATCCTCGGCGTGATCCGCGCGACCGCCGTCAACCAGGACGGTGCGAGCAACGGCCTCACCGCCCCCAACGGCCTCTCCCAGGAGCGGGTGATCCGCCAGGCCCTGACCAACGCGGGCCTGACCACCGCGGACGTCGACGCGCTGGAGGCCCACGGCACCGGCACCACGCTGGGCGACCCGATCGAGGCCCGGGCCGTGCTCGCCACCTACGGGCAGGAGCGTACGTCGCCCCTCCTGATGGGCTCTCTGAAGTCCAACATCGGACACTCCCAGGCCGCCGCCGGCGTGGCCGGCGTCATCAAGATGGTCATGGCGATGCAGCACGGAGTGCTCCCCAAGAGCCTCCACATCGACGAGCCCAGCCCGCACGTGGACTGGACCGCCGGCGAGGTGGAACTGCTCACCGAGGCGGTGCCGTGGCCCGAGTCCGAGCGGCCGCGCCGGGCAGGCGTGTCCTCCTTCGGCATCAGCGGTACCAATGCCCACGTCATCGTGGAGCAGCCGCCGGCCGAGGGGACGGTCCCGCCGGCCGAGCCGATGCCGGTCGTCCCGCTGCTGCTGTCCGCGCACAACGACGCGGCCCTGCTGGCGCAGGCCGACCAGGTGGGTGCGGCCCTCGCCGGCACCGCGCGGCAGGACCTGGCATCGACGGGCCTGACCTTGGCCGTCGGACGAGCCGGACTGCCGCACCGCGCCGTGGTGGTGGCCTCCACCGCTGCCGAAGCGGTCGACGGATGCGCGGCACCGACCGTGCGGGGCACACCCGTGGACGGCCGTACGGCCTTCCTCTTCACCGGTCAGGGCAGCCAGCGACTCGGCATGGGCCGGGAGCTGTACTCCGCCTACCCCGCCTACGCCGAGGCCCTGGACGCCGTATGCGCAGAGCTCGACCCATGGCTGGAAACGCCGCTGCTCGACGTCCTCTTCGGTGCGGACCCGGCGCGGCTGGACCAGACCGGCTTCACACAGGCAGCCCTGTTCGCAACCGAGGTCGCGCTTTTCCGCCTCCTCGAAAGCTGGGGCGTACGGCCGGACTTCCTCGCGGGCCACTCCGTCGGTGAGCTGGCCGCCGCGCACGTCGCCGGCGTTCTCTCACTTGCGGACGCGGCGCAGCTCGTCGCGGCCCGCGGCCGGCTGATGCAGGCACTGCCCGGCGGCGGCGCGATGCTCGCCGTGCAGGCCGCGGAGCAGGAGGTGCTGCCGCTGCTCGCCGGACGGGAGGACCTGCTGGACATCGCCGCCGTCAACGGCCCCACCTCCGTGGTGCTCTCGGGCGACGCGGAAGCCGTCGAGGCCATAGGGGCCGAACTCTCCGCCCAGGGACGCAAGACCAAGCGGCTGCGCGTGAGCCATGCCTTCCACTCCCCGCACATGGACGCGATGCTGGACGAATTCCAGACGGTCGCGAAGGGGCTCACGTTCACCGCGCCCACCATCCCGATCGTCTCCACCCTGACGGGGCAGTTGGCCGGCGCCGAAGAACTGACCACGCCCGAGTACTGGGTCCGGCACGTCCGCCGGCCGGTGCGGTTCCTGGACGCGGCACGCGCCCTGGAGGCCGAAGGTGTACGGACCTTCCTGGAGCTCGGCCCGGACGGTGTGCTCAGCGCGTTGGGGCAGGACTTCCTCGACGCGGGATCGCTCCTGGTCCCCGTGGTGCGCGGCGGGCGCCCCGAGCCGCACACCGCCGTCACCGCAATCGCCCACGCCCACGTACGGGGCGTGCCGGTGGACTGGCGCGCCCTGTTCGGCGAGAGTGCCGGACCGGCCCCGGACCTGCCGACCTACCCCTTCCAGCGCCGGCGCTACTGGCTCGCGGAGGGGCCCGGCGGCGGTGACGTCACCTCGGCCGGACTCGACTCCGCACGGCACCCGCTGCTCGGGGCCGCGGTTCCGCTCGCCGACTCCGACGGTCTCCTGTTCACCGGACGGATCTCGGCCCGCAGCCACCCCTGGTTCGCCGACCATGCCGTCGCCGGCACCCTGCTGGTCCCGGGCACGGCCCTGGTGGAGCTCGCGCTCCACGCGGGCGCCGCACTCGGCTGCGAGCGGCTGGAGGAACTCGCCCTCCAGGCACCCCTGGTCCTTCCTGACGAGGGTGCGCTCCAGCTCCAGATCACCGTCGGCGGCCCCGACTCGGACGGCCGCAGGCCCGTCGCCGTCCACTCGCGCGGGGACCAGGAAGGCGGCGTCTGGAACCGGCACGCCACCGGAACCGTGGTGGCCGCCGTTCCCGGCATCCCCGGACCCGACCTGGCGTCCTGGCCTCCGGCCGGCGCCGAACCCCAGCCGGTCGAGGACCTGTACGACCGCCTCGCCGACCAGGGCTACGGCTACGGCCCCGCCTTCCAGGGCCTCCAGGCGGCATGGCGTTCGGGCGAGGACCTCTACGCCGAGGTACGGCTGTCCGTCGACCCCGATGGATTCGCCTTGCACCCGGCACTGTTCGACGCCGCGCTGCACGCGCTGCTCCTGGAGGAGCCGGCCGAGCTGCGGCTGCCCTTCTCCTTCGGCGGCGTCCAGCTGACCGGGGTCCGGACCGGCACCCTGCGGGTCAAGCTGTCGCCCGGCCCGGACGGAACGGTCGCGGTCGGCATCGCCGACGAGACGGGCGTGCCGGTCGCCGACGTCGCATCGCTCGCTCTGCGGGCCCTGCCGGCGGGGACCGCGCTGACCCGCCCCTCCGACCAGCACGTGTACGCGGTGGAGCGGGCCGGGGTGAAACTCCCCGCCGGTGGCGATACGGCCATCGCGGTCCTCGGCGGCGCCGGCCTCGGACTCGCCGCCGAGCACCACGCCGACCTCGCCGGCCTGGCCGCCTCGACGGCGGACGGCGCGCCCGCACCCGACGTGGTCGTCCTTCCGGTACGCCCGGCCACTCCGCAGGAGACCGGCCGGGTCACGGAGGAGGTGCTGGCGGTACTACGGCAGTGGCTCGCCGCCGACGTGCCGGCCGGAGCGCGGCTCGCCGTGGTCAGCACCGGGGAACTGGCGCACAGCGCACTCTCCGGGCTGATGCGGACCGCCGCGTCGGAACACCCGGGACGTTTCCAGCACGTGATCACGGACGGCCTGCCGGCCGACCGCGAGCTGCTGGCCGCGGCCCTGGCCGACCCCCGACCGCAGCTCGAACTGCACGAGGGACACGCCTACGTGACCCGGCTCGCCAAGGTCCCGTTCCCGGTCCGGACCCCGGACGCCGACGACGCGTTCGACCCGGAGCACACGGTGCTGATCACCGGTGGCACCGGCGCCCTCGGAGCCCAGGTCGCCCGCCACCTGGTGATCGCCCGCGGCGCCCGTCGCCTGCTGCTCACCAGCCGGCGAGGCGGGGCGCGGGACCTGGTCGCCGAACTGACGGCGCTCGGCGCGGACGTACGGGTCGCGGCATGCGACGCGGCCGACCGCGACGCGCTGGCCGGGCTGCTCGCCTCGATCCCGGAGGAGCACCCGCTCACCGCGGTCGTGCACGTGGCCGGAGTCGTCGAGGACGCCACGCTGGAGGCCACGAGCCCGGAGAGCCTCGCCCGGGTCCTGCGGCCGAAGGTGGCAGCCGCCTGGAACCTGCACGAGCTGACCGCCGGACTGGAGCTGACGGACTTCGTCCTCTTCTCGTCCGTCGCCGGCCTGGTGGGCAACGCCGGACAGGCCAACTACGCCGCCGGCAACACCTTCCTGGACGCGCTCGCCGAACACCGGCGCGCCGAGGGCCTGCCCGCCGTGTCCCTCGCCTGGGGTATGTGGCAGGACGGCATGGCGAACGACCTCGACCGTGCCGACCGGGCCCGGCTCGCACGCAACGGGATCCTGCCGATGCCGGCCGACCGAGCACTCGCGGCCCTCGACACGGCCCTGGCCGGAGCCGAGGCGCCACGAGCCGGCGCCGCGGCGGTGACCCGACCGGTGCTCGCACCGGTGGCACTCGACCTAGCGGCACTGCGGAACCTCGGGGACGCACTGCCCGAGCTGTACCGGGGCCTGGTGCGCACCGAGCGCCCCGCCGGCCGGCATGCCTCCGCTCCGGCGGAGATCCCGCTGGCACAGCGGCTCACGGGCCTGGACGGGGAAGAGCAGCAGCAGCTGCTGCGCGACCTCGTCAGGGAACAGGTCGGCATCGTCCTGGCCCACCCGGCCCCGCGGACGATCGACGTCGAGCGCGGACTGCTGGACCTGGGCTTCGACTCCCTCACCGCGGTCGAACTGCGCAACAGGCTGAACACCGTCACCGAACTGCGGTTGCCCAGCACGCTCGTCTTCGACCACCCGACCGTTCAGGCCGTCGCCGAACACCTGCGGGGCGAGCTGGTCGGCGAAGCGGCAGACCCGGTCCAGGCGGCCCTGGACGCACTCGAGGCCGCGCTCTCGGCCGCCCGCCCGTCGGACGGCGACGGACCGGCAGGAACGTACGCCGCGCGACTGCGCGGCCTGCTTCGGACGGTGGACGGCGGCCCCGACGGCGCCGACCTCGACCTGGCGACCGACGACGAACTCTTCGCAGCACTTGACAACGAACTCGGCAGGTAGACATGAACAACGAGCAGAAACTTCGCGACTACCTCAAGCGGGCCACGGTCGATCTGCGGGAGAGCCGTCAGCGTGTGCAGGACCTGGAGGAGCGCGCACACGAGCCGATCGCGATCGTGGGCATGGCCTGCCGGCTCCCGGGCGGTGTCGCCTCCCCGGACGACCTGTGGGAGCTGCTGAGCGCCGGACGTGACGCGGTCGGTCCCTTCCCGGACGGCCGCGGCTGGGACCTGGAGAACCTGTACCACCCGGACCCCGACCACCTCGGGACCTCGTACATCCGCGAAGGCGGCTTCCTGTACGAGGCGGACCGGTTCGACGCCGAGTTCTTCGGCATCAGCCCTCGCGAGGCGGCGGCGATGGACCCCCAGCAGCGGTTGCTGCTGGAGACCGGCTGGGAGGCTTTCGAACACGCGGGCATCGCCCCGACCAAGCTCAGGGGCACCCGTACCGGGGTGTACATGGGCGTCATGTACGACGACTACGGCTCCCGCCCCAACACGCCCGAGGGCTTCGAGGGCTACATGCTGACCGGAAGCGCGGGCAGCGTCGCGTCGGGTCGTCTGTCCTACACGTTCGGCCTGGAGGGGCCGGCGGTGACGGTCGACACCGCGTGCTCGTCCTCGCTCGTCGCGCTCCATCTCGCCGCTCAGGCGCTGCGTCAGGGCGAGTGCTCGATGGCGCTCGCCGGTGGTGTGACGGTGATGGCGACACCCGGCACGTTCGTGGAGTTCTCCCGGCAGCGCGGGTTGTCGCCGGACGGGCGGTGCAAGGCGTTCTCGTCGTCGGCGGACGGCACGGGCTGGGCCGAGGGCGTCGGCGTGCTGGTGCTGGAGCGGCTGTCGGACGCGGAGCGCAGCGGGCACCGGGTGCTGGCGGTGATGCGTGGCTCCGCGGTGAACCAGGACGGTGCGAGCAGCCAGCTGACCGCGCCGAACGGGCCTGCGCAGGAGCGGGTCATACGGGCCGCGCTGGCCGACGCGCGGCTGTCGGCGTCCGAGGTGGATGCCGTGGAGGCGCACGGTACGGGTACGCGACTGGGTGATCCGATCGAGGCGCGGGCGCTGCTGTCCGCTTACGGCCAGGCCCGTGGGGACGACAACCCGCTGTGGTTGGGTTCGGTCAAGTCGAACATCGGTCACACGCAGGCCGCGGCGGGTGTCGCGGGCGTGATCAAGATGGTCATGGCGATGCGCGAGGGGGTCATGCCCTCGACGTTGCACGTGGACGAGCCGACCCCCGAGGTCGACTGGTCGGCGGGCACGGTGAAACTGCTGACGCAGGCTCGGCAGTGGCCGGAGCTCGATCGTCCGCGTCGGACGGGCGTGTCATCCTTCGGGATCAGCGGGACCAACGCTCACGTGATCCTCGAAGAGGCGCCGCGCGACCGTGCTGCCGATCCGGTGACCGGACCGGATGCCGATGCACAGCAGCCGGAGCCGGGCCTACCGGCGCTGCCGGCACCGTGGTTGCTGTCGGCCAAGTCGGAGACCGCGCTCCAGGCACAGGCGAGCCGGCTGCTGGCCTGGCTCGCCGACCACCCCGAGGCCGATGACGCCGATGTCGCCGCCGTCCTGACCACCGCGCGCGCTCAGCTGGGCCGGCGCGGCGCGGTGCTCGGCGCCGACCGGGCCGCTCTGCTCGCCGGCCTCACCGCCCTGGCCGCGGGTTCGGCATCCCCGCATGTCGTGTCAGGTGCCGCCACCACCGGCGAGACGGCTTTCCTGTTCACCGGTCAGGGCGCCCAACGTATCGGCATGGGAGCCGGGCTGGACGCCGCGTTCCCCGAGTTCTCCGCTGCCCTCGACGAGGTGTGCGCGGAATTCGACGCCCTGCTCGGGGTGTCGCTGCGCGAGGTCATGTTCGGCGAGAGCGGTGGTGCCGGGAACGGCGTCGGCGACACCGAGCGCATGGCCCTGCTCGACCGGACGGAGTTCACGCAGCCTGCGCTGTTCGCGTTCGAGGTGGCGCTGTATCGCCTCCTGGAGTCGTTCGGCGTGACCCCGGACGTGGTGGTCGGGCATTCGATCGGTGAGCTGACCGCGGCCTATGTGGCCGAGGTGTGGTCGCTGGCCGACGCGTGCCGGCTCGTCGCCGCCCGTGGCCGGCTGATGGGCGCGCTGCCGGCCGATGGAGCGATGCTCGCCGCCGCGGTGTCGGAGGAGCGGGCGCTGGAACTCCTCGCGGCCGGGACGGTGTCGTTGGCGGCCGTGAACGCGCCTGCGGCGGTGGTGTTCTCGGGAGAGACGGCGGCGATCGCCGCACTGGAGGACCGGCTGGCGGACGAGGGCGTGAAGACGACCCGGCTGACGGTCAGTCACGCCTTCCACTCGGCGTTGATGGAGCCGATGCTCGCCGAGTACGAGCAGGTCGCCGGATCGGTGACGTACCGGACGCCACGCATGGACGTGTGCTCCACGGTGTCCGGCGCGCCGGCCGGTCCCGAACTGCTGACGCCGCAGTACTGGGTGCGGCAGGTGCGCGAGGCCGTGCGGTTCGCCCCGGCCGTGCAGTCACTCGTCGACTCCGGCGTGCGCCGGTTCGTCGAGGTGGGTCCGGACGCGGTGCTGGCGGCGCTGACCCGCCACACACTGATCGACGAGGTGGCGTCCCGCTCGCTGGTCGCCGCTGCGTCACGGCGTGGCGTCGACGAGGCCGACCAGTTCCTGCGGTTGCTCGCGGCCGCCCACTGCTCGGGCGTCACCGTCGACTGGGAGCCGCTCTCACCAGGAAGGCCGGTCACCCACCTCGACCTGCCTGTCTACGCCTTCCAGCATCGCCGCTACTGGGTGCAGCCCGACGACGATGCGCTCGGTGACATGGGACGTGCCGGCCTGTCCGCGCTCGATCATCCGATGCTGCGCGTCGCCGCGCCGCTCGCCGGCCGCGACGAATGGCTGTTCAGCGGCAGGCTTTCCACCACCGACCAGTCGTGGATCGCCGACCACACGGCCTTCGGAGCGGTGCTTCTGCCCGGCACCGGGTTCGTGGATCTCGCGTTGGCCGCGGGCGGCCGCCTGGAACTGCCCGTCGTGGACGAACTCGTCCTGGAGACGCCGCTGCTGTTCGACGGTGCCGCTGCCGTGGACGTGCAGGTCTCGGTGGCCGAGCCCGACCACACCGGCCGTCGACGCCTGTCGATCCACTCGCGCGCCGTCACCGGCACCGCGCCGTCCCACCCGGGCGAGCCGGACTGGACGCTGCACGCCACCGGCACCCTCGCCCCCGCCGACGGCGTGACGCCGGCCTGGACCGACCCCGACTGGCCGCCGGCCGACGGCACGCCGATCGACGGCACGCGTCTGTACGACCGGCTCGCCGACCTGGGATTCGGCTACGGCCCGGGCTTCCAGGGCGTGCGCGCCGCCTGGACCAGTGGTGACGACGTGTTCGCCGAGGTGATCCTGGACGAGACGACAGCGGGCCGGGCGGCGGGCTTCGAGGTCCATCCGGCGCTGCTGGACGCGACCTTCCACGCCGCCATCGATGTGCTCGCCGACGACCTCCCCGACGGCAGGCTGCCGCTTCCGTTCTCCTTCGGCGGCGTCCGTGTGTTCCGGCGCGGCGCCACCGCGGTCCGGGCCCGCGTCATCCGTTCGGGATCCGGGAAGGTGCGCGTCGACGCCTGCGACGCCACCGGCGCCGCGGTGCTGTCGATCGACGCCGTGCTCGCCCGCCCCGCGGACGCGAGCGCGCTCGCCGGTGCCCGCAGCCCGCTCTACACGATCGACTGGACGCCGGTGACGGCGCCTGCGGTGCCGGACCGGCACCTGGTCGCACTGGAGCGGCCCGTCGCAGGCTGCGCCGAGACGTTCGTGGATGTCGCGGCGTTCGCGGCAGGCGGGGGCCACACAGGCGCGGCTGTCGTCTGGTCGCCCGAAACGGCGCCGGCGGACGGCGACGACGTCCCCGCGACCATCCGCACCGCCGTGCACAACGCCCTCGCGGTGCTGCGCGACTGGCTCGCCGAACCGGGCTGCGCCGACTCGACGCTGATCGTGCTGACCCGCAACGGAGCGGGTCTGCCCGGTGAGACGCCGGACCCCGCGGCAGCGGCCGTCCGCGGCCTGGTACGCAGCGCGCAATCGGAACACCCGGGGCGCATCGTGAACGTCGACCTCGACGACAACGACCCCGCGGACCTGCACCAGCGGATCGCCGCCGCAGTCGCCACGGACGAACCACAGCTCGCGATCCGCGACGGCGCCACGGTGGCACCGCGGCTGATCCGTGCCACCACCGTCGAAGCGACCGGCGAGCCCTTCGGCGACGGCACGGTCCTGATCACCGGCGGCGCGGGCGGACTGGGCGCCGTCACCGCACGCCACCTGGTCACCCGGCACGGGGTGCGCAGACTGCTGCTCGTCTCGCGCCGCGGCTCCGCCGCGCCGGGTGTCGCGGAGCTGGTCACCGAACTGACCGCGCTGGGCGCCGACGTACGCGTCACCGCCTGCGATGTCGGCGATCGCGCCGAAGTCGCGGCGCTGCTGGAATCCGTACCCGCGCACGAACCGGTGACCGCTGTCGTGCACACCGCGGGCGTGGTCGACGACGGTACCGTCGCGACCCTGACCGCCGGGCAGGTGGACCGGGTGCTCGCCCCGAAGGCCGATGCCGCCTGGCATCTGCACGAACTCACCCGCGACATGGACCTGTCGGCGTTCGTGCTGTTCTCCTCCGCCGGGCCGCTGCTCGGCGGGCAGGGCCAGGGCAACTACGCGGCCGCGAACGCGGCGATGGACGCGCTCGCCCAGGTGCGCCGCAGCGCCGGTCTGCCCGCGCACTCGCTGGCCTGGGGGCTGTGGAAGCGAGGCATGGCGGAGGCATTGAACGACCCGGGTGCCGAACATCTGACACGTCAGATCCGCACGCGTCTCGGTCTGTCCCCGATCGAGCCGGACACCGGCATGCAGATGTTCGACGATGCGTTGACCACCGGCGAACCGATGCTGATGACCGCGCTGCTCGACACACCCGCCCTCACCGCGCTCGGCCGGCTCGGCACGCTTCCCGCGGTGCTGCGCGGCCTGATCCACGTACCGTCGCGCCGCCGGATCGCCGACAGCCCGTTGCGCCAGCGGTTGCTCGACGCCCCCGCCGATCGGTGGGAGACGCTGATCAGCGACGAGGTCCGCACGATCGCCGCCGCGGTCCTCGGCCACGAGTCGGCCGACGCCATCGACCCCGAGACGCCGTTCACGGAACTGGGCTTCGACTCGCTCGGCGGAGTCGAGTTCCGCAACAAGGTGACCGCCGCCACCGGTGTTCAGCTTCCGTCCACGCTGGTGTTCGACTATCCGACCGCCGCCGCCGTCGCGGGCTTCCTGCGGACCCGGGTCGACGGTTCGGCGCCGATGCGGTCGCGCCCCGCCTCGACCAGGACCAGGGCCGACGAGCCGATCGCGATCGTCGGCATGAGCTGCCGGTATCCCGGCGGCGTCGAGAATCCCGACCAGCTCTGGGAACTGATCGCCGGACGCGTCGACGCGATCACCCCGATCCCGGGTGACCGCGGCTGGGACGTCGACCACCTGTACGACACCGACCCCGGCAAACCCGGCAAGATCTACACCCGAGAAGGCGGATTCCTGCGGGCCGCGGGTGATTTCGATGCCGCCTTCTTCGGCATCGGCCCCCGTGAGGCAGCGGCGATGGACCCGCAGCAGCGGCTGCTGCTCGAGGCGTCCTGGGAAGCGCTCGAAGACGCCGGTATCGATCCGACCTCACTGCGGGGCAGCGACACCGGGGTGTACGCGGGCGTCATGTACCAGGACTACGGCTACACGGCGCGCGAGGCCGCCGACGGTGCCGCGGAAGGCTATCTGGCGACCGGATCGGGCGGCAGCGTCGTCTCCGGCCGGGTGTCCTACTCCCTCGGTCTGGAAGGACCCGCGGTGACGGTGGACACGGCATGTTCGTCGTCGCTGGTGGCCCTGCATCTGGCGGTGCAGGCACTGCGCGCAGGCGAGACGTCGCTGGTCCTGGCCAGCGGGGTCACGGTCATGTCGACTCCGATGCTGTTCCAGGAGTTCTCCCGGCAGCGGGCGCTGTCACCGGATGGGCGCTGCAAGGCGTTCTCGAGTGCCGCGGACGGTGTCTCGTGGGCCGAGGGCGTCGGCGTGCTCGCCCTCGAGCGGCTGTCCGACGCGCAGCGACACGGGCGCCCGGTACTGGCCGTGATCCGCGGCAGCGCCATCAACCAGGACGGCGCGAGCAACGGCCTGACCGCGCCGAACGGTCCGTCCCAGGAGCGGGTGATCGCGCAGGCACTGGTCAACGCAGGGGTGGCCGCGGCGGAGGTGGACGCGGTGGAGGCGCACGGCACCGGCACCACGCTGGGTGACCCGATCGAGGCACAGGCGCTGATCAACGCCTACGGACAGGACCGCACCGAGCCGCTGCGGATCGGGTCGTTGAAGTCGAACATCGGGCACGCGCAGGCGGCTGCCGGTGTCGGCGGTGTGATCAAGATGGTGCAGGCGCTGCGGCACGAGGCGTTGCCGCCCACCTTGCATGTCGACGAGCCTTCCCCGCACGTGGAGTGGTCGGCGGGCGCGGTACGGATCCTGACCGAGGCCGAGCCCTGGCCGGCCGGGGAGCGCCCGCGCCGGGCGGGAGTGTCGTCGTTCGGGATCAGCGGGACCAACGCGCACGTGATCCTCGAAGAGGCGCCCGCGGTCCCGCCGCTGCCGGTCGATCCACCGGGCCCGCCGGCCATGCCGCTGCTGCTGTCCGCGCGGACGCCCGCCGCCCTGCGGACCCAGGCGCGCCGTCTGTACGACACGTTGAGTGAGCGTCCGGAGCTCGACCTGACCGACGTCGCGGTGACGCTGGCACTGCACCGCGCGCGGCTCGAGCAGCGCGCCGCCGTCGTGGGCTCGGACCGGGAGACGCTGCTGGCGGCCTTGGCACGCCTGGCAGCCGACGAGCCGGGAACGGGCATCGCCGACGGCGCCGGCCGGACCGGTACGACGGCGTTCCTGTTCACCGGTCAGGGCGCACAGCGGACCGGGATGGGCGCTGGGCTGTACCGGGCGTTCCCGGCTTTCGCGGCCGCGCTCGACGAGGTGTGCGCGGAATTCGACGCGCACCTGGGGCATTCGCTGCGGGATGTGATGTTCGGAGCGGCTGACGAGACTCTGCTGGACCGCACCGAGTACACCCAGCCCGCGTTGTTCGCGTTCGAGGTGGCGATGTATCGCCTCGTCGAGTCGTTGGGCATGACGCCGGACGTGGTGGCCGGGCATTCGATCGGCGAGCTCGCCGCGGCGTATGTGGCCGGTGTGTGGTCGTTGTCGGACGCCTGCACACTCGTTGCGGCCCGGGGCAGGCTGATGGGGGCGCTGCCGGCAGGCGGCAGCATGCTGGCCGCCGCGGTGCCGGAGGGGCGGGCCGTGGAGCTGCTGGCGGCGGTCGACGCCGATCCGGCGGCCGCCGCGGTCTCGCTGGCCGCGGTGAACGCTCCCGACGCGGTGGTCTTCTCCGGACACACCGAGGCGGTCTCGGCGCTCGAGTCGAGGTTGGTGGCCGAGGGCGTCAAGACCAGCAGGCTGCGGGTGAGCCACGCGTTCCACTCCGCCCTGATGGATCCGATGCTGACCGAGTTCGCGGAGATCGCCGCGGGCCTGACGTATCACGAGCCACGCATACCTTTGTGCTCCACGGTCACCGGCGCCTTCGCCGACGACTCGGGGGGCACGCCCGGGTATTGGGTACGGCAGGTGCGCGAGGCAGTGCGCTTCGCCCCGGCGGTGCGGTCACTGCTCGATTCGGGTGTGGGCCTGTTCGTCGAGCTGGGCCCGGACGCGGTGCTGACGACCATGACCCGCGCCACTCTGGCGACAGACCTCACGGCGCGCGCATCGGTAGTCGCGGCGTCCCGTCGCACAGTCGCCGAACCCGAGCAGCTCGTCGCCGCGCTGGCCACCGCGCACTGCGCGGGCCGGCCGGTGCGGTGGGCGGCCTACTTCGGAGCTCGACGGCAGGCACGGATCACGTTGCCCACCTATCCCTTCCAGCACGAACGATTCTGGCTGCTGCCCGCGGAGGCCGCCGCGCCGCTCGCCGGTGCCGACTCCGCCGACCATCCGCTGCTGCACGCCCAGGTGCAGCTCGCCGGCAAGGACGAGTGGCTGTTCACCGGCAGGCTCTCGCTGCGCACGCACCCATGGCTCGCCGACCACGCCGTCTTCGGCACGGTCTTGATGCCCGGTACCGGATTCGTGGAACTGGCTCTGGCCGCCGGCGCCCGGCTCGGCGTGCCGCGCCTGGCGGAACTGGTGCTCGCGGAGCCGCTGGTTCTTCCCGCCGACGGTGCCGCGGACATTCAGCTCGCCGTGGGCGAACCCGACGCCGACGGGCACCGGACCGTGGCCATCCACGCCCGTGCCGCCGACGCCTGGGTGCAGCATGCCCGTGGCCTGCTCACGCCCGCCGTGCCGGCCGCGGCGCCGGGCTGGTCCCAGGTGTGGCCTCCGGTTGCGGGCGATCCGGTCGACGGGCAGCAGGTGTACCGCGCGCTCGGCGACCTCGGCTTCGGGCACGGCCCGGTGTTCCGGGGTGTGCGCGCCGCGTGGTCGCGTGGGGAGGAAGTCTTCGCCGACCTGGCGCTCGACGCCGACACCGCGGCGCGCGCCGCCGCCTTCGGACTGCATCCGGCACTGCTGGACGCGGTGTTCCACGCGGCTGTCGGCCGGCTCGCCGGGGGCGGGACCGACGCCCGGGTGACGCTGCCTTTCGCCTTCGACGGTGTCCAGCTGGCACAGTCCGGCGTGGGTGCCCTGCGTGCCCGCATCGCCCGCGTCGCACCGGACACCTTCTGTGTGGAGGCGGTCGACGCGACCGGTGCCCTCGTGCTGAGCGTGGAGTCGGTGCGGTCCCGCCCGATCGAGCGGCGGGCGCTGGCCCGGCTGCACGGCGCGGCACCGTTGTTCGACCTCGAGTGGGTCGCCGTGCCTGCCGTCTCCACGGCGGACACCGGGCGCATCGTCGTGCTCGGCGCCCCGGCGGCCGTCGAGGCCCCTGAGCCCCCGACGAGCTGTGCCGATCTCGCGGAACTCGCCGTGCTGCGGGATGTTCCCGACACGGTGGTCTGGTCGGCGCCCCGCGGAACCGGTGCCGGCGCGGCGGACATACACGCCGGCGTGCTGAGGACACTCGCACTGTTGCAGGGCTGGACGGCCGCCGAACACCCCGGCCGGCTCGCGATCGTGACGCACACGGCCGCCGGACTGCCCGGCGAGGAACCCGATCTGGTCGGAGCCGCCGTGGCGGGCCTGGTGCGCAGCGCACAGTCCGAGCACCCGGGCCGGTTCCTGCTCATCGACCACGACGGCGACGGCCTGCCGATCAAGTCGCTCGCCGACGCCCTGGCCCAGGACGAACCGCACCTGGCGGTCCGCGAGGGCCGGCTCCTGGCACCGCGCTTGCAGCAGCTGCCCACCACCGAACCGGGCGTGCCGCCGTTCGGCCACGGCACGGTGCTCATCACCGGCGGCACCGGCGGCATCGGCGCGATCGTCGCCCGGCATCTGGTCGCAGAGCACGACGTACGACGGCTGCTGCTGGCATCGCGGCGCGGTGCCGCCGCGGACGGCGCCGCCGAACTGGTCGCCGAGCTGACCGACCTCGGCGCCCACGTCCGGGTCGTGGCGTGCGACGTCACCGAGCGCACCGCGGTCCAGGTCCTGCTGGCCGACATCGACACCGACGCCCCGCTGACCGCCGTCATCCACGCGGCGGGCGTCCTGGACGACGGCACGCTCGACACCCTCACCGCCGCGCAGACGACCCGGGTGCTGGCCCCGAAGGTCGATGCGGCGCTGCACCTGCACGAGCTGACCCGCGATCTGGATCTGTCGGCGTTCGTGCTGTTCTCGTCCGCGGCACCGTTGCTCGGCGGACAAGGGCAGGGCAACTACGCCGCAGCGAACGGCGTCCTGGACGCGCTGGCGCGCGTGCGGCGCAGCGGGGGCCTGCCCGCGCACTCATTGGCCTGGGGACTGTGGACCGTCGGCATGGCAGGGATACTCGGCGGGGACGGCGCCGAGCAGTACGCCCGCCAGATCCGGGCCAGGCTGGGCCTGATCCCGATCGACCCGGAGTCCGGGATGGCGCTGTTCGACAACGCGCTCGCCACCGACCGGGCGACACCGACGACGGCCCTGCTGGACACGGCGGCGCTCACCGACCTCGCGCGCGGCGGCACACTGCCCGCGGTACTGCGCGGCATGATCCGGGTTCCCCCGGCCGCCGCGAGTGCCGGTGTCAGCCTGGCGCGGCGGCTGGCCGCACTGCCCGACGCCGACCGCGGCGGTGCGATCCTGCGCGAGGTGCGCAACGTCGCCTCTGCGGTCCTCGGCCACCTGTCCGGCGACGCGATCGATCCGGACGCGCCGTTCACCGAGCTCGGTTTCGACTCCCTCGGTGCCGTCGAATTCCGCAACCGGCTCGCCCAGCTGACCGGGCTGACGCTGCCGTCGACGCTGATCTTCGACCACCCGACCGCCGCCGACGTGGCGAAACTGGTGCGATCGCTGATCGAGGAATCCGACACCGGCGTGGCCGAGCGGACACCGGCCGGCGTGCGCGGCACGATCACCGACCTGGTGTCGGCGGCGCATCGCCGCGGCGAGCTGGAAGGGGCGATGCCCCTGCTGACCGCGAGCTCGGCTCTGATGACCACGTACTCCGTCGGCGAGGCCGCCGAACACCGCCCGGACGCGCAGCTCCTGGCGCGCGGCGCCGCGGCACCGGCACTGGTGTGCATCCCCTCGTTCCTGGCGGGATCGGGCCCGCACCAGTTCGCCCGCCTGGCCCGCGAACTGGGCGGCGAGCGGCGGGTCAGTGCGTTGCGGCTGCCCGGCATGCGCGCAGGCGAGGACCTGCCGGCGACATGGGCGGCGGCGATCGAGAGCCTCGCCGCGGCCGTCGCGACGGAACTCGAGCGAGGCCCGGTGGCGCTCATCGGCTATTCGGCCGGTGGTGCGCTCGCCCATGCGGTCGCCCGGCGGATCGAAGCCGACGGCGGCGAGCTCGCGGGCGTCGCGATGATCGACACCTACTCCCCGGAAGAGCACGAACTCAACCGCCTCGTGCTCACCGACGCGCTGGGGCAGATCCTGTCCCGGGACAACGCGCTGACCCCCGTCGACGACCACGGCCTGGTCTCCATGGGCGGCTACGTGCGGACATATGCCGAGCGCGAGGCCGAGCCGATCGCCGCGCCGACGCTGGATCTGCGGGCCACCGTGACGCTGAGCAGCTTCGGCGACGTCGCCCCCGTCCCCGACTGGCAACACCGTGGACCGGCCGAGTACATCGAGGCAGATCACTTCTCGATCATCGAGGAACGGGCGGCAGAGACCGCCGCGCACCTCCGGCGCTGGCTCGATGCGCTCGGCGGACATTGATTCCACGGGCGACGCGGTGCGACAGCTCACTGGAGGCAGGAAATCCACTCAGCCGCAACCCCCCGGAAGTAAATTCCGTCGAATCACAAATCTGCCGGAGGCACAAAATTGCTCAGTCTGCAAATCCGGCAGAGGCATATAGTTCGTTCGGCCGCAATAGCCTTGGCAAGAAACTCCGAGCTTGACAGTGTTGTGGGGCTTGCTTATATTCCACTCGGTCAAGGTCCCGCCCGTCGATATCCGAAGGTGTTCATGACCGCGCCCCCAACGCTGCCGAAGTCCAGGCAGCAGTTGATTCTTGCCATTCTTATGCTGTGTTCACTGCTGATCTGGATTGAAAATACCGTCCTCAGTACCACGCTGGAGACCCTCGCGGACCCGGTCCGTGGTCTGGGGGCCGATCCCGGTCAGCTGCAATGGGCGACCGGTGCGTACACTCTGGCCTTCGCCACATTGATGTTCACCGCAGGAGCGCTGGGCGATCGGTTCGGTCACCGGACCGTGTTCTCCAGCGGGTTGGTGATCTTCGCGGGGTCCTCGCTGTGGGCGGCGTACGCAAGCGACGCGGGCCGGCTGATCGCAGCTCGAGCTGCGATGGGGGTGGGCAGCGCGCTGATCACGCCCGCCATGATGGCCATCCTCATGTGGACCTTCACCGGCCCCGCGCGGGCTGCCGCGATCGGCATCTTCTCGACGTCGGCCGGTGTCGGAATGGCTGCCGGCCCGGTGCTGGCGGGGTCCCTGCTCGATCATTTCTGGTGGGGCTCGGTCTTCCTGATCAATGTTCCGGTCGCGGCATTGGCGCTGATCGGGCTCGCCGTGCTGGTTCCGAATTTCCGCAGCCCCACCCGGCGACCGCTGGACCCTGCTGGAATGCTGCTGTCGATCAGTGGGCTCGTGGCGTTGGCCTACGGGCTGATCCGGGCGGGGCAGGTGGCGGAGTGGGGTCGTACCGACGTGTGGGCGCCGATCGTCGTCGGTCTGGCTCTGCTGGCCGTTTTCGTACTCGTCGAACTCCGGCTCAAGGCACCCAGCTTTGATCCGCGACTGTTCGCGCAACGCACGTTCGGTGGCGGCAACGTGGCGCTCGGACTGCTCCTCTTCGGCGTGGCCGCCATCACCTTCTATAACGCGTTCTACCTGCAAGGAGCGCTCGGCTTTTCGCCGATGAAGGCGGGTCTGGCCAATATCCCGACCGCGGTCGGCGCGCTCGCGGGGGCGCCCCTCGCCGCGCGCCTGGTCCGCCGTCTGCCGCTGCGCCTCGTCACCGTACCGGCGCTGACCGTGGCTGCGCTGACCATGGGCGGGTACGGGTTGCTCGGACTCGACACCCCTCTCGTGTGGATCGAGATCCTGTTGTTGATACAGGGTTTCTCGGTCGGCATGGTGATCGGCCCCGTCACGGCCGCATTGATCGGCGACCTGCCGTTGGAACAGGCGGGTGCCGGATCGGCCGTCACCAACACCGTGCGACAGACCGGCAGCGTGATCGGAATCGCAGTAGGCGGCACGATCATGTCGATCACGTACCGGCACGCGATCGAACCGTCGCTGGAGGGTGCACCCGGTCCGGTGCAGGATCAGGCGCGCGTCTCCGCCGAACAGGCTCGCCATGTCGCCACCACCATCCACCGGCCCTCTCTTGCGCAGGCCGCCGACAACGCGTTCATCCATGCCATGCACGTCGGCGCGGGCTGGATCGCGGCCATCGCACTCCTCGGAGCAGCCGTGCTGCTGATCACCTCGCCTGCTGCCGGAAAGAAGAAGAGCCCGACACCGGAGCCGGACCACGAAGAGGCCCCCGCGGCTCGCCTCGCCTGATCTTCCCCATTTTTCCGCGCGTGGCAAAACATCGCCGCCGGCATCCAAGGGCGGGCTCGCCCATAAGGAAGGAGACCCCTGTTGTCGAAAACCAATGATCCCGCGGTGCGTGCGGTTGAATTGGAGCGGGATTATGTTTCCTCCTTGTACGAACTGCTCGCCGAACGGCTTTCGGAGGCGCGAGCAGACCGGGCGAGTGTGCTGAAGGCCCCGGCGGACAGCGCCGGTGAGGCATACGAGAGAGAAAACGCCGCCGAGCGTCTGGCCAAGGAAATCGGCCGGCTGGAGAGCGCCGAAAAGGGGCTGGTCTTCGGGCGCATCGACTGGACGGACGGCACGGCCCTGCGCATCGGGCGGATCGGACTGCACACGGAGGAGGACGACCTGCCTCTGCTCGTGGACTGGCGCGCGAACGCGGCGCGGCCCTTCTACGAGGCGACACCGGTCCACCCGATGGACCTGCGGCGGCGCCGGCACCTGCGCCTCGAGGAGCGCACGGTCGTCTCGGTGAGCGACGAACTGCTGGACGGGACCGCGCCGACCGACGAGGACGTCGTGGGGGACGGCCCGTTGACCGAGGCTCTGTCGGCACGGCGTACGGGCAGGATGCACGCGGCCGTCGCGACCCTGCAGGCCGAGCAGGACGAGATCGTCCGCTCCGCCCACCGCGGGGTGACCGTGGTACAGGGCGGGCCCGGCACCGGCAAGACGGTGGTCGCCCTGCACCGGGCGGCTTATGTCCTGTACGCGTTCCCGCGCGCCATGGAGGAGGGTGTCCTGGTGGTGGGCCCGAACGCCCGCTTCCTCGACTACATCTCCCAGGTCCTTCCCTCGCTCGGAGAGAACGACGTCGTTCTGGCGACCTGCCAGGAACTGGCCGGAGTGTCCACGGACACGGTCAGCCCGTTCGACACGGCGCGTCTCAAGGGAAGGTCCGACCTCGCCGACGCCCTGGCCGGCCTGGTGCGCGTCCACCAAGCCCCCGCCGGTGACTTCACCGTGAGGGTCGGACAGGAACTCGTTCACCTTTCCGGCGAGGAAGTCGCCACGGCACGCGATGCCGCCCTGGCAGCCGTATCGGGGCACAACCCCGCGCGCCAGGTGTTCAAGGAGCTCCTGGTCGACGCCGTCACCGACGCGATGCAACGGGACATGGGCGACCTCCTGGAGCAGATCGACGCCGATGCCGAAAGGATGACGGGCCTGAACCTCGACCGGTTCACGGGAGTCGCCCAGCGCCGTGCCGAAGGTGCGGCCGACCCGGGGCCGGTCCACGAGCTGGACCTGGACGCCATCCGAGCCGATCTCCTCGACGACGCCGGCGTCGACCGAGCCGTCGAGGCGTTGTGGCCGCGGCTGGTACCCGGTGACCTCCTGAAGGCGCTCCTGACGGACGCCGGCGCTCTCGCCGAGCGCCTGCCCCGCCTGACCGATCAGGAGCGTTCCCTTCTGCTGCGCGGTCCGGACGACCCGTGGACCGATGCCGATGTGCCGTTGCTGGACGAGGCGGCGAGCCTGGTCGACGGCCCCCCTCGGCGCACGTACGGGCACGTCGTCGTCGACGAGGCGCAGGAACTGACCGCCATGCAGTGGCGGATGATCGTCCGCCGCTGCCCGGCAAGGGCGATGACGCTGGTGGGTGACTTCGCCCAGTCAGGCCCGGTCGCGACCGCACGCGACTGGAAGGAAGCACTGAGCCCTCACGTCGGACCGCGGTTCAGACTGCACAACCTGACCGTCAGTTACCGCACCACGCAGGAGATCCTGGAGAGCGTCCGGGACCTGCTCACGCGGATCGCTCCGGACCAGAAGCCCACACGGTCGCTGCGAAGCGGTGAGAGCCCCCGCACCGTGACCACACCTTCGGACGGGTTGGTCACCGCCGTCGTCCAGGAACTCCGCGCCCAGAGCACCGCGCACCCGGGCGAGCTTCTGGGGGTGATCTGCGCGGACACCAGGGTGAGCGAGCTGACGGCCCAGGGCATCGCTCACCGCGCACGCATCCTGCCGGCGTCCGAAGCACGAGGTCTGGAATTCGACGGGGTCGTCGTCGTGAACCCCGAGGAAATCATCACAGCCCGCCCCGGTGGGGAACGGGACTTGTACGTAGCCCTGACCCGGGCCACCAAGCGCCTCTGCACCATCACCGTCCAGCCCGCCTGACGACTCGGCGCCCGCGTCGTCACCGCGGGCGCCGCCGGCATCACGCGGCCTGGTCCAAGCCGACGATGTTCAGACCCCCTTCGCGCAGCGGGGTGAAGTCGGCGTCGGGCTTCGGGCCGTTGCCCGAGGGCGGACCGACCGAAACATCGCAGCCCCGCCCTCACAGATCAGTACGCCCCGTCGCGTACGACAGGTTGTGCCCTCCGGAAGTTCGACTGTACGGCGTACGAAGTCGACCACCATTCCCGGACACTCGTCCCCGTGCACCGCTCGGCCAACCGGATCGCCGGGATGAACCCGGCATACGCGATCAGGTCGGGGCCATCGAACGCGGCAAACAGTTCCGCGGGCCTGTGCGGAATTTTTACTTGAAATTTTTCTTCAGAGATGCCTCGTCGACCGGGCGTGGTGTCTAGTCCGGGGTGGACAGTTCCCGTCACTCCGTGCCATGCTCATCTATCAGGGGGCGGACCTTCCAGGTTTCAACGTGACGAAATGGGGGGCACTGATATGGGTAACGGGGGATCGCTGGCATGGGCAGCGTGAAGAACAGGTTATTTTGGCAACCGATTTCTAGTGGTGAAAGTCACGAAAACTATGGCAGTCGGACACTCGACTTGGCGCCTGCCATGTCTGGCGGACGAGCTTCCCTGCAGGTTGGACGATCCCCGTCACAGACTGGGATAGCGCTGATCATCGAAGACGGCATTCGTCGATACAGTATCGAGGGAATGCTCCGTTCGCTCGACATCCAGTTGACGGTTAAATCCGTCACGGATGCCGAAGATCTCTCGGCTTTCTGCAACGGCCGGCTGGTCATTTCGGACATCAATGCTTTGGAGTCCGTACCCGGCGACATCGCTGAAAAGCTGCGTATGCAGAACACGCGGGTACTGATCCTGGTGGATTCGGCAGACGTTGTCGAGCAATCGTGGGCCGACCATGCAAGTGGTTTCCTGGACTGGGAAGATCTCTGCCCCGTGTCCCTGCGTGAAGCGATCGTCGACGTGCAGGCCGGACGATTTCATGTGTCGGCGACCCTGGCGCGACGGTCCGTGACCGCGTCCGACCAGGCCGGTGATGACACCACCTCGAAGCGCGCGTCGATGATTTCACTGACGGCACGTGAACACCAGGTGCTGCGCCTGATTGCCGAGGGGCTGAGCAACCGACAAGTCGCTCGATCGCTGAGTGTGTCTGAACATGGGGTCAAGCGCACGGTCGGCATCATTCTGGCCAAGCTCAACTGTCCAAATCGGACTCTTGCGGTTGTTCGGGCCATGGAGTCGGGGCTCCTCGTCATGTGAGGTGTCGACCGATTGGCGAAGTCCTGTCCGCCGGCACGGCCGGTCCAGAAATGATCTTCTTGATGGACCGCGCCATTGGGGCAGGCTGTCCTCTCTCGGTCGCGCCCGCCCCTGCTTGACGAGCAAGCAGCGAGGGCTGGGGTATTCGCGAATACCCCAGCCCTTGAGTCTGTGAATTGCTGCCCCGAATTTCCCCCTGGGCTCATTGATTCCCGACGGGAATAAGCCTCTTGAGGTCGGGTGCCCTGTTTCCCTGCCATGTCGGCCGTACCCGGATTGCGGCGAACAGTGCTCAATATTTCGCTACTGACCTTGTCCGCGCTCCACCGCTCTTCGGGCCCGGCCAACTTGTCGGCGCGCTGCCGCAGTTGGCTTTCCCTCGGTTCCGGAGTGAGGGCGGCCGCGGCAATTGACGGCATTCGGTGCCCGTGTCGCGGACAGCGCCGGTGAGGCAGACAAGGGAGAAGGCGGCGCCGAGCGTCTGGTCAAGGAAACCGGCCGACCGGAGCACCCGAAGCGACGTCAGTCCGTGTCCGGGGCCAGCGGGTTGGGCAGTTCGGCCCACTGGTCCCCGGTCACGCCGGGTGACAGCCGCATCAGCGTCAGCGCCTTCGCCGGCAACGGCCGCTCGCACAGCGCCGCCAGATCGGCGGTGCGCGGCAGCTCCCGTACGGCCGTCTCCAGCGCCGCCCGCAGCGCCGTACGGCTCCCCGTGGTGGCCGCCAGCGATCCCGCGACCAGGGAGCCGTACAGCTTGCGCCGCAGTGCCGTCACGTCGTCCGTGAGGATGCGCGCCGGCAGGCCGTCCGGCAGCGGCACGCCGTGCCGGGCCAGACGGGACGGGGCGACACGGATGTCGGCGAGGTCGCGGTAGACCAGCCGCAGCGGGGTGCCCGACGCCGACAGGACGACGAGGAGGTTCTGACCGTGCGCCTCCAGGGCCACCCCCAGCTCCAGCAGGCGCAGGCCGACGGTCAGGGCCAGCCGCGCGAACCCGGCCGACCATGCGGGGGAGTCGGGCAGGCCGGTGCCGGCGAGGGCGGCCACCGGGACCACGTGCTCGCCCGGGCCCGCGTACACCGCGGGCGACTCCCGCAGCACCGCCGCCAGATCCGGCGAGTCGGGGGTCGCCGCGCCCAGGGTGCGGGTGACGTGCAGCAGGCCGTCCGTGCGCGCGGCGAGGGTCTCCGCGAAGGCCGACAGGGCCGCCGAGGAGGCGACGGACGCCACGGAGATGTCCCGCACCGAGGACGTCAGCCGGGCACTCAGCGCGGTCTTCACATGCGGTCCGCCGGGAATCGCCAGCGTGCGCAGCGACATCAGCGGATGCGCCGTCACCCCCCGCTCGCACGACCGCTTGAGCACGTGCGCCGCCTGCCACGGATGCACCGGGATCAGCAGCCGGTCCCCGTCCCGCAGGTCCTCGGGCCACGCGCCCGACACCAGGCACTCCCCGGCCGGCACCGGAAGCAGCCCCAGCCGCACCGACGGGCGGTGCTCCGGCCCGTACGCCAGCTGCTCGGCGACCGAGAAGCCGGGCCGGGAACGGCAGTTGGGGTGATACGGGTGCCCGTCGACGACCCGCTGCTCCCACTCCCAGTCGTGCACCGGCCACGCCTGGTCCGGGGACACCGGCTCCTGCGCGGCCCGGGAGAGCGCCAGCGAGGCGGCGCTGTGCCCGAGTTCGGCGGCGAAACCCCCGCCGTGCGGCACCGCGAGCTCCGTCATCAGCCGCGCCGGATCGTCGTACGCCACCCGGTCCAGCCGTACCTCGGTCACGTACCCCGCGGTCGCGTACGGGTCCGCCCGCGGGCCGTGCAGCCGGCGGCCGTCCGGCAGCCGCAGGGTGAGACCCTGCCGGCCGGACTCGCGGCGGGCGATCCAGGGCAGCGGTTCGTGGGCGAGGGCCCGCCACAGCCGGGTCAGCACGGCCGCCCGGGCGCCGGGCAGCGCGGCGGCGAACCGGGGTCCGAGAGCGGGGCGCAGCACGGCCAGTTCGGCCGCCACCTCGGACTCGGCGGTGGGGGGTCGGTGCACGGGTGGGCTCCTCGGGGTGCGGGTACGTCAGTCACGGAGGGGCCGTGACGACAGCGATACTGATCGTCTCCGCCCAGAAGAAACCGTAGGGAACGAGTGGATCGCGTGGATCTCATCCCCCCGCCCGCCGAGACCGCGGCGCCCGCCGACGCAGCCGTGGACGACGCCATGGCCGACGCCCGCGCGGTCGCGCCGTTGCTCAACTGTCTCCTGCGGGAGGTGGCCGAGCCGCTGCCGGGGGCCTCCGCGACGGACGGGCGGGCGCTGTACCGGCTGCCCGGCACCGGCCGGCTGCTGCGGGTGCGCGGCACCCGGCGGCCCGCCGGGCCCGAGGTCCGCTCGGCCGGCGTCTGGCAGCCGCTCGGCCACACCGAACTGGTCAAGCTGGTCGCGGAGGAGTTGCGCCGCCACACCGGCCTGTCCAACCACGAACTGCCCGCCGAGATGATCGACAGCAGGGACGCGGTCGCCGCGCTGCTCGCGGCACGCGCGCGTGCGACCCCGCCCCCCGGCCGCTACCGGCGCTCCGAGCAGTCCCTCGTCACCGGCCACCCGCACCACCCCGCCCCCAAGGCGCGCGGCGGCGGCCCGGTCGCCGGCTGGCTGCCGTACGCCCCCGAGGCGTACGCCGCGTTCCCGCCGGCTCTGCTGGGCGTGCGCGAGGACCTGGTCGTCGAGGAGGGCGACACCTCCGCGCTGGACGCGCTGGGCGCGGCCCCGCCGGGCTACCGGCTGCTGCCCGCCCACCCCTGGCAGCTCGACCTGGCGGCCCCGGCGCTGGCCCCGGCGTTCGCCGACGGCCGTCTCGTCCGGCTCGGCACGGCGGGCTTCACGGCCTGGCCGACGGCGGCCGTGCGCACCCTGTACGCGCCCGGGCGCGATCTGTTCCTCAAGTTCAGCCTCGATGTGCGCATCACCAACGACGTCCGCCGGCTGTGGCGCCACGACCTGCTGAAACTGCGCCGCACCGACGCGGCGGCCACCCGGGCCTTCGCCGCGCTCGACAGCCCGGCGGCCTGGCTCAGCGACCGCGGCTACCGCACCGCGTCCTTCGCGTTCGAGGAACTGGCCGTCCTGGTCCGCGACGGCCTCGACGGCCATGTCCTGCCCGGCGCCACCCCGCTGCTCGCCGCGGGTCTGGTGGAGGGCTTCGAGGGCAGCCCGCTCGGCGGTGCCGGCCCGCTCCACGGGGCCGGGCCGTTCGACGAGGCCGGCCCGCTCGGCGGGGCCGCGCGACCGGCGGGGGGCGGTGCGGCGGCCCGGGCGACCAGTGGCGCGGCGGGCCGCTCGACGGGTGGCATGGCGGTCCGCTCGACGGGTGGTGCGGCGGCCGGGGGTCCGGTGGGTCCGGCGGCCGGGGGTCCGGTGGATCCGGCTGTCTGGTGGGAGGCGTATCTGAGGGTGGTCGTGCCTCCGGTGCTCGCGGTGTTCGCCGACCACGGCGTCGTGCTGGAGGCGCATCTGCAGAACACACTGGTCGCCGTCGACGAGGACGGCATGCCGGTGCAGGCCGTGTTCCGGGACGCCGAGGGCGTGAAGCTCACGGCGGACGTGGAGCGGGCCGCGGGCTGGGAGCGGCTGGTGTACTGCCTGGTCGTCAACCATCTCACCGAGATCGCCGCCGTCCTCGCCGAACGGCACCCCGGCTTCGACCCCTGGCCGGCCGCCCGCCGCGAACTGGCCCGCCACGACCTGCCCGAGGTGCGCGGTCTGCTCGCGGCGCCCACCCTGCCCGGCAAGACCAACCTGCTGCTGCGCTGGACCGGCGCGGACGGCGCCGACGCCCGCTACCTGCCGCTGCCGAACCCGCTGGCCCGCGGACGGGACGCCCCGGCGTGATCCGTCCGGGCGCGATCCGCACGTACATGATCTGAATTACGCTGGCCGGTGTGCTGCGCGAAGTGACTGCCGTCCGATACGTGAACCCGCTGCGGTCCGGCGGCTCCGTCCCCGGGGTCGTCGAGGCCGACGACCTGGGCACGTACGTCGTGAAGTTCACCGGCTCCGCGCAGGGGCGCAAGGCGCTGGTCGCCGAGGTGATCGTCGGCGAGCTGGCCCGTGCCCTCGGACTGAGGTTCCCCGAGCTGGTGTTCGTGCACTTCGACCCGGCCGTCGCCGACCACGAGCCGCACCAGGAGGTGCGGGACCTGCACAGCGCGAGCGCGGGCCTCAACCTCGGCATGGACCATCTGCCGGGGGCGAAGGACTTCACGCCCGAGGTGGCCAAGTCCTTCCGGGTGGACCCGCTGGAGGCCGGAAGGATCGTCTGGCTGGACGCCCTGACCGTGAACGTCGACCGCACGGTCCACAGCTCCAACCTGATGATCTGGCCCACCCTCGGGACCGTGCCCCCGCGGCTGTGGCTCATCGACCACGGCGCCGCGCTCGTCTTCCACCACCGCTGGGACGGCGCCGACCCCGCCAGGGCCTACGACTTCCGCCACCACGCCCTCGGCCACTACGGCCCGGACGTGCGCGCCGCCGACGCGGAACTGGCGCCGAGGGTGACACGGGAACTGCTGCGGGACATCGTGGCCGAGGTCCCGGACGCGTGGCTGGCCGGCGAGGAGGGGTTCGCGACGCCGGACGCGGTCCGCGAGATGTACGTCGACCACCTCCACGCGCGCGCGGGGGCCTCCGCGGCCTGGCTGCCCACCGACTTCCCCAGCCGGGAGGAGCTCGCCGCCGAGGAGGCCCGGCGCGCGGCGAGGACGGAACAAGGACGGCCGAGCTGGCTCAAGCGGGTCCCCGACCTGCACGGCAAGCCGGCCGCGGAACAGGATTGGTCGGTGCACCTCGGATGACGGAGCCCTCTTCGGCGGCCGGCCCGCGCGACCCGCGGCGGGTCGAGATCGAGTACTGCACCCAGTGCCGCTGGCTGCCGCGTGCCGCCTGGCTGGCGCAGGAGCTGCTCACGACCTTCGAGGCCGAGCTGACGGAGCTGTCGCTGAAGCCAGGCAGGGGCGGGGTGTTCGTCGTCCGGGTGGGCGACGAGGTGGTCTGGGACCGTCGCGAGCAGGGCTTCCCGGAACCGACGGCGGTCAAGCGCCTCGTACGCGACCGAGTGGCCCCGGGGAAGTCCCTGGGCCACTCGGACCGGCCTGAGTGAGCGTCAGCCCCTGAGCTGCTCGTAGGCGGGCAGGGTGAGGAAGTCGGCGTAGTCCTCGTCGAGCGCGACCTCCAGCAGCAGGTCGTGGGCCTGCTGCCAGTGGCCGGCGGCGAACGCCTCCTCGCCCAGCTCGGCGCGGATGTTCCGCAGCTCCTCGGCGGCGATCCTGCGGGTCAGTTCCGGGGTCGCCTTCTCGCCGTTCTCGAACTCGACGCCGGCGTTGATCCACTGCCAGATCTGCGAGCGGGAGATCTCGGCGGTGGCCGCGTCCTCCATCAGGTTGAAGATGGCGACGGCGCCGAGCCCGCGCAGCCAGGCCTCGATGTAGCGGATGCCGACCTGCACGGCGTTGACGAGTCCCTGGTACGTCGGCCTGGCGTCCAGCGAGTCGACGGCGATCAGGTCGGCCGCCTCGACGTGGACGTCCTCGCGGAGGCGGTCCTTCTGGTTCGGCCGGTCGCCGAGCACCTTGTCGAAGGACTCCATCGCGATGGGGACCAGGTCGGGGTGGGCGACCCAGGAGCCGTCGAAGCCGTCGCCCGCCTCCCGGTCCTTGTCGGCGCGGACCTTCTCGAAGGCGACCTTGTTGACCTCCGCGTCCCGCCGGGAGGGGATGAACGCCGCCATGCCGCCGATGGCGTGCGCGCCGCGCTTGTGGCAGGTGCGGACGAGGAGTTCGGTGTACGCGCGCATGAACGGGGCGGTCATCGTCACGGCGTTGCGGTCCGGCAGCACGAAACGGGGGCCGCCGTCACGGAAGTTCTTCACGATGGAGAACAGGTAGTCCCAGCGGCCCGCGTTCAACCCCGAGGCGTGGTCGCGGAGTTCGTAGAGGATCTCCTCCATCTCGTACGCGGCCGTGATCGTCTCGATCAGGACGGTCGCCCGGACGGTGCCCTGGGGGATGCCGACGTGGTCCTGCGCGAAGACGAACACGTCGTTCCACAGGCGGGCCTCGAGGTGCGACTCCGTCTTCGGGAGGTAGAAGTACGGGCCCTTGCCGAGCTCCAGCAGCCGCCGGGCGTTGTGGAAGAAGTACAGGCCGAAGTCGACGAAGGCGCCCGGGACGGGGGTGCCGTCGGCGTCGACCAGATGCCGCTCGTTCAGGTGCCAGCCGCGCGGCCGCATGACGACCGTCGCCAGCTCCTCGTCGGGGCGCAGGGCGTAGGACTTGCCGGACCCCGGGTCGGTGAAGTCGATGGTGCGGGTGTACGCGTCGATGAGGTTGAGCTGACCGAGGACCACGTTCTCCCAGGTCGGTGCCGAGGCGTCCTCGAAGTCCGCGAGCCAGACCTTCGCGCCCGAGTTGAGGGCGTTGATGGTCATCTTGCGGTCGGTGGGGCCGGTGATCTCCACCCGGCGGTCGTCCAGGGCCGCGGGGGAGGGGGCCACCCGCCAGGAGTCGTCGGCGCGGATCGCGGCGGTCTCCGGGAGGAAGTCGAGCGAGGAGGTGCGGGCGATCTCGGCGCGGCGCTCCGCGCGGCGGGCGAGGAGTTCGTCACGCCGGGGGGTGAACCGGCGGTGCAGCTCGGCCACGAAGGCGAGGGCGGCCTCGGTGAGGACCTCCTCCTGCCGCGGCAGGGGCTCGGCGTCGACGATGGCCAGCGGGGACGGCGCTGGTGCGGACATCAGCTGTCACTTCCTTCAGCGAGCGTGGCACCGGGTGCCCTTGCGGAATTGGATACTAGTTTCCTCATCGTGGAAGTTCAATGTTTTGTTGATGTCGAGATGCTCCGGGGTCGAGGCAGTCGCGGGGGAGTCGCAGGGGAGGCGCGGGGGCGCGGGGGCGCGGGAGGGGCGCGGGCGGCGGTGCGGGGGCGCGCTGCCGCTCCCTCACTCCAGATGTCTCAGATCGGCCTCCGTGTCGATGTCGTAGGGCCGGGCCACGTCGCCGCACTCGACGAGGGTGAGCACGGCCGCGTGCGCCTTCAGATAGGCGCGTGCCCCCTGGTCGCCGCTCGCGCTCGCCGCGACGCCCGCCCAGTGGGCGGCGCCGAACAGGACGGGATGCCCGCGGACACCGTCGTAGGAGGCGGCCGCGAGCGTCCCCTCGTCCTCGAAGGCGGCGCGCGTGCGGGCCGCCGCCTCCGGGCCGATGCCCGGCTGGTCGACCAGCGAAACGAGTGCCGCCCGCGCCCCCGTCCCGGCGAGCGAGGCGAGTCCGGCCCGCAGCGAGGTGCCCATGCCCTCCTCCCAGTCCGGGTTCTCCACGACCACGCACCCCTCGAGCCGCGCCCGCTCCCGTACGGCGTCGGCGGCGGCCCCCAGGACCACGTGCACGCGCGTGCAGCCCGCCGTCTGCAGCACCCCCACCGCGTGCTCCACCAGCGGCCGTCCCCGGTGCGTCAGCAGCGCCTTCGGCCGCCCGCCGAGCCGCCGTCCGCCGCCGGCCGCGAGCAGCAGGCCGATCACCTCGTCCTCCCTGTGCGTCATGGATCCTGCATACCGCATGGCGCCGACAGTGACCGGATCACGCTGCGCAGCAACTCGGTGACGCAGCGGACTGGCGCGCACGGGCCGAGGTGGCGTTAACTGGGCGCCCGCGCCGACCGGGCGCCCGGCCGACGCCCGGCGCGGGAACGTGCACGCGCACAACGGGGTGCGAGGGGGAGGACTGTGTTGCGGAGCGTGGAGCAGAGGGCTGTGACCGGCAGCGACAAGGACCCGCGGGTGGTGGAGCTGCGCTCCGCCGTGTCCCGTCTGCGGCGGGAACTCGCCGCACACCCCGCGGAGTTCCCGGACCGGGACATCGCGGAGGAGGAACTGGCCGCCCTGGCCGCCATGGCCGCCGCGGGCACGCCCGAGACACCGCGTCTGCGCCGCTCCCTGCTGCTGATCGCGGGGGCGATCGGCTCGGTCAGCGCACTGGCACGAGGGCTGTCGCAGGTGCGCGAGGCAGTGGACCTGTTCGGCGAACCGCCGCACCGCTGAGATACGCCCGCGCGCACGCCGCGGCCCCCTTCTCCACCGCTCGTTGCGCGCCGGGAGCGGCCGACTCCCGGCCTCGGGCCCGCGGGTCGTCTCGTCTCCGGGATGTCTGTCGCAGGCCGACGGCCGGTCTCGGAGGCATGGGCCGGCCCATGATCTCCGGGGGCGGCAGGCCTCTCGGCCTCGGGCCCGCCCCGAGTGGTCCGTGATCTCGGTCGTCGGGCACCGGTTCGTGGACCCGGCGCCACTCGCCGTCGCGCGGGGCGGGCGGCCCTCCGAAGCACACGCCGCGGGCGTGCCCCGCCTGACCGAGTCGTCCGGGGGTGCCGGGCGGGCCGACGGGCCGTTCGGCGGCGGTCTCCGCCTCGGGCCGGGGTCCGTTCGGGTCGTACCGCCCTCGCGGGCGACCGGCTAGGCCGCCGGACCCGAGCTGGTCAGGGCCTCCGACAGTTCGTCCGCCACCTGCTGGAGCACGGGCACGATCTTCTCCGTCGCCGTATCGGTGACACGGCCGGCCGGGCCGGAGATGGAGATGGCCGCCGCGGTGGGGGAGCCGGGGACGGAGACCGCGAGGCAGCGCACCCCGATCTCCTGCTCGTTGTCGTCGACGGCGTAGCCCGCGCGCCGCACGTCCGCCAGCGCCGCGAGGAAACCCTCCGGCGTGGTGATGGTCTTGTCGGTGGCGGCCGGCATGCCGGTACGCGCCAGCAGGGCGCGCACCTCGGCGTCCGGGAAGCCCGCGAGCAGTGCCTTGCCCACGCCCGTGGAGTGCGGCAGCACCCGTCGGCCCACCTCGGTGAACATCCGCATCGAGTGCTTGGACGGCACCTGCGCCACGTACACGACCTCGTCCCCGTCGAGCAGCGCCATGTTCGCCGTCTCGCCGGTCTCCTCGACCAGCCGGGCCAGGTACGGCCGCGCCCAGGTGCCCAGCAGGCGGGACGCGGACTCGCCGAGCCGGATCAGCCGCGGGCCCAGCGCGTAGCGGCGGTTGGCCTGCTGACGGACGTACCCGCAGGCCACCAGGGTGCGCATCAGGCGGTGGATGGTGGGCAGCGGCAGCCCGCTGCTCGCGGACAGCTCGCTGAGGCCGACCTCGCCGCCCGCGTCCGCCATCCGCTCGAGCAGGTCGAAGGCGCGCTCGAGGGACTGGACCCCGCCGCCTGCGGACTTGGCGGAGTCGGGGGTGCTGGCGCTCGACGTCGGCACGGCGCGTTCCTTTCGAAACCGGCGGGAAGAGCTGAAGCCTACCGGGGGTCGGTTGACTCCTCGCTTGTACGTAGCTACGTTCTGATCTGCGGAATTCGGATTCCGCACTGTGGAAACATCCAGAGTGCCGGGTGGTGGCGCATCCTTGGGGGTGTGCCCTTGACGGACGTCAGCCGGGAGAGTGAGACTCCTTCAACAGAACGTTGAATTCCGTTACGTGGAAGTTTCACGGCAGCGAATCCCGTTGCGCGGAAGTGAACGGCGAGAGAGGGGTCCGGGTGTCCGACGCTGAACTGGTGCTGCGCTCGACGCGCGTCATCACTCCCGAAGGGACACGCGCCGCCTCGGTCGCCGTGTCCGCCGGGAGGATCACCGCCGTCCTGCCGCACGACGCCCCCGTCCCCGCGGGCGCCCGGCTGGAGGACCTCGGTGATCACGTCCTGCTGCCCGGCCTGGTCGACACCCATGTGCACGTCAACGACCCCGGCCGGACCCACTGGGAGGGCTTCTGGACCGCCACGCGCGCGGCGGCGGCCGGCGGCATCACCACCCTCGTCGACATGCCCCTCAACTCCCTTCCGCCGACCACGACCGTCGCGCACCTGAGGACGAAACAGGAGGCCGCCGCCGGCAAGGCGCACATCGACGTCGGCTTCTGGGGCGGCGCCCTGCCCGACAACGTCAAGGACCTGCGCCCGCTGCACGACGCCGGCGTCTTCGGCTTCAAGGCGTTCCTCTCCCCGTCCGGCGTGGACGAGTTCCCGCACCTGGACCAGGACGGACTGGCCCGGTCACTGGCGGAGATCGCCGGCTTCGACGGGCTGCTGATCGTGCACGCCGAGGACCCGCACCACCTCGACGCCGCCCCGCAGCGGGGCGGCCCCCGGTACGCCGACTTCCTCGCCAGCCGTCCGCGCCGGGCCGAGGACACGGCCGTCGCCGCGCTCGTCGCCCAGGCGAAGCGGCTCCACGCGCGCGTGCACGTCCTGCACCTCTCCTCCGGCGACGCGCTGCCCCTGATCGCGGCGGCCAAGGCGGAGGGCGTCCGCATCACCGTCGAGACCTGCCCCCACTACCTCACCCTCACCGCCGAGGAGGTCCCGGACGGCGCCAGCGAGTTCAAGTGCTGCCCGCCCATCCGCGAGGCCGCCAACCAGGACCTGCTCTGGCAGGCGCTGGCCGACGGCACCATCGACTGCGTGGTGACCGACCACTCCCCGTCGACCGCGGACCTGAAGACCGGCGACTTCGCCACCGCCTGGGGCGGCATCTCCGGCCTCCAGCTGAGCCTGGCGGCGGTCTGGACGGAGGCCCGCAGGCGTGGCCACGGCCTGGAGGACGTGGTCCGCTGGATGTCCACGCACACGGCGCGACTCGTCGGCCTCGACGCCCGCAAGGGCGCCATCGCGGCGGGCCGCGACGCCGACTTCGCCGTCCTGGCCCCCGACGAGACCTTCACCGTCGACCCGGCGGCCCTCCAGCACCGCAACCGCGTCACCGCCTACGCCGGCCGGACCCTCCACGGCGTCGTGAAGTCCACCTGGCTGCGCGGCGAACGCATCGTCGCGGACGGCGAGTTCACCGGACCGAAGGGCGCGCTCCTCACGCGCACCCCCTGATCCCCGCGCACCCGCACCGGCCGACTCCCGAGAGGAAGACCTGATCACCGTGGCAGCGACACCTGGCTTCACCGGCGACGCGAACCCCTACGGCGGCGGCGACCCGTACGCGGACTACCGCACCGCCGACTTCCCGTTCACGCACCACGCCGACCTCGCCGACCGGCAGCTCGGTGCCGCCGTCATCGCCGCCAACGACGAGTTCTTCGCCGAGCGCGAGAACCTGCTGCTGCCCCACCGCGCCGAGTTCGACCCCGAGCACTTCGGGCACAAGGGCAAGATCATGGACGGCTGGGAGACCCGCCGCCGCCGCGGGGTCTCCGCCCACCACCCCTGGCCGGCCGCCGACGACCACGACTGGGCGCTGGTCCGCCTCGGTGCGCCCGGCGTGATCCGCGGGATCGTGGTCGACACCGCCCACTTCCGGGGCAACTACCCGCAGGCCGTCTCGGTCGAGGGCACGTCCGTCCCGGGCACCCCGTCCCCTGAGGAACTGCTGGGCGACGACGTGAAGTGGACGACGCTGGTTCCGCGCACCCCGGTCGGCGGTCACGCGGCGAACGGTTTCTCCATAGCCGTCGAACAGCGCTTCACCCACCTGCGCCTCAACCAGCACCCCGACGGCGGGATCGCCCGTCTGCGCGTGTACGGCGAGGTCGTGCCGGACCCGCGCTGGCTGGAGGCGCTCGGCACCTTCGACGTCGTCGCCCTGGAGAACGGCGGCCGGGCCGAGGACGCCTCGAACCGCTTCTACTCACCGCCGTCGAACACCCTTCGGCCCGGCCGGTCCCGCAAGATGGACGACGGCTGGGAGACCCGCCGGCGCCGTGACCGGGGCAACGACTGGATCCGCTACCGGCTGGTGGCCCAGTCCCGCATCCGCGCCCTGGAGATCGACACGGCGTACCTGAAGGGCAACAGCGCGGGCTGGGCCTCGGTCTCCGTGCGGGACGGCGAGGAGGGCGAGTGGACCGAGGTCCTCCCGCGCACCCGCCTCCAGCCCGACACCAACCACCGCTTCGTCCTCCCCGCCCCGGCCGTCGGAACCCACGCGCGCGTGGACATCTACCCGGACGGCGGCGTCTCGCGCGTGCGTCTGCACGGCTCCCTGACGGACGAAGGGGCGAGGAGGCTGGCGGCCCGCCACCAGGAACTGGGCGGCTAGGGGGTGTTTCGAAAGAACACCGCGGGCACCGCACAGGACTTTCGAAACACCCCCTAGGCGAGCCGCGACCGGCCCGTCGGACCCGTGCCCGGCGGGCGGAACTCTTCGCTCCACCTCCCGCGTTCTCCCCGTGTGACCCTTCAGCAAGAAATCGTCGGCAACGCCATGCAGATGGCGGTCGTCAACCTGGGCCCCGGCCAGACCGTGTACTGCGAGGCGGGGAAGTTCCTGTTCAAGACGACGAACGTGACCATGGAGACCCGGCTGGGCGGCCCGTCGGACGGCGGCGGCCGGCAGCCCCAGGGCGGTGGCGGCGGCATGGGCGGCATGCTGCGCCAGGCCATGGGCACCGCCATGCAGGTCGGCCAGCGCGCCCTCGCGGGCGAGTCGCTGGCGTTCCAGTACTTCACCGCGCAGGGCGGCGAGGGCACGGTCGGCTTCGCGGGCGTGCTCCCGGGCGAGATGCGCGCCCTGGAGCTGGACGGCACGCGCGCGTGGTTCGCCGAGAAGGACGCCTTCGTGGCCGCGGAGTCCACCGTCGAGTTCGGCATCGCCTTCCAGGGCGGCCGCACCGGCATGAAGGGCGGCGAGGGCTTCATCCTGGAGAAGTTCACCGGGCACGGCACGGTGATCATCGCCGGCGCCGGCAACTTCATCGACCTCGACCCGGCGGACTTCGGCGGCCGCATCGAGGTCGACACCGGCTGCGTGGTCGCCTTCGAGGAGGGCATCCGGTACGGCGTCCAGCGGGTCGGCGGCCTCAACCGCCAGGGGATCATGAACGCCGTGTTCGGCGGCGAGGGTCTGTCCCTGGCCACCCTGGAGGGCCACGGCCGGGTCATCCTGCAGTCGCTCACCATCGAGAGCCTCGCCAACGCCCTGAAGAAGGCCCAGGGCGGCGACAAGCAGGGCCCGACGGGCGGACTGTTCTCGACGAACGCAGGCTGAGGCGGGCGCACCGATGAGTTGCGGGTGCCGACGGGGTCTGAGGTGATGACAACGGACCCCGCGCAAGAAAGCAGGCACCCGCCATGGGCAAGCTCGTCTCCACGATCTTCGTCACCCTCGACGGCGTCTACCAGGCGCCCGGCGGTCCCCAGGAGGACACCCGCGACGGCTTCGAGCACGGCGGCTGGAGCTTTCCGTACGGCGACGACGACTTCGGCGCCTTCATCACCGAGGTCTTCGACCGGGCCGGCGCGTTCCTCCTCGGCCGCCGGACGTACGACATCTTCGCCTCGTACTGGCCGAAGGTGACCGACCCCGGCGACCCGGTCGCCGGCCGGCTGAACGCGCTGCCGAAGTACGTCGCCTCCACGACCCTCACCGACCCGGGCTGGGCCGGCACCACGGTCGTCGGCGGTGACCTCGCCAAGGAGGTCACCGCCCTGAAGGAGAGCACCGACGGCGAGCTCCAGATGCACGGCAGTGGCGTTCTCGCCCAGTCCCTGCTGGCCCTCGACCTCGTCGACACGCTCCACCTGCTGAGCTTCCCTGTGGTGCTCGGCACCGGCCGCCGCTTCTTCGCCGACGGCGCCGTGCCGACCGCCTTCCGTCACACGGGCGGCCGGGTCACCGCAGCCGGCGTCTCCCTCCAGACGTACGACCTGGAAGGCCGTCCGCGCTACGGCTCGTACGAGCTCCCGGACAACGGCTAGCGGCGGGTTAAATTCCCGAAAACTCAACGGACTTGACGGGAAAATCCTCGGACTTGTCATTGACATGCCATGGTCTACGCGCGTCATCATGAGGGCATGAGATTCCCCCCACGGATCACCCGCATCGGCGCCTCGGCCGCCGTCCTGTCCGCCCTGCTCGTGGGCGGCACCGTCTCCGCCACGACGGCGCACGCCGCGGTCGGCAGCATCTGCTACGGCGATCTGCCCTCCCAGGCGTACGACACGCTCGACCTCATCGAGCAGGGCGGGCCGTTCCCGTACTCGCAGGACGGGGCCGTCTTCCAGAACCGGGAAGGCGTCCTGCCCGCTCGGTCCACGGGCTACTACCACGAGTACACCGTGAAGACGCCGGGCTCCTCCACGCGCGGCGCCCGCCGTGTCGTCACCGGCCGGCAGACCGACGAGGACTACTACACGGCCGACCACTACGCCACCTTCGACCTGATCGACTACGACTGCTGAGTCGTCCCCCCACGACGTTCAGGTCGACCGAGGAAAGGTGCGACCGGCCGGAGGTCCGGCCCGCGCTCAGCCGGACTTCCGGCCCTCCGCGGCGGCGAACAGCGCGAACGCCAGCACCACCAGTGCGACGCTCGCGTAGACCTCGTAGCCGTCGAGGAAGCCGATCCGCTGCACGAGTCCCACCCGCCAGTGGGCGAACTCGTGCACCAGGCCCAGCACGCCCTGCACGAGGG
Organism: Streptomyces sp. NPDC001381; assembly: GCF_042895685.1. NCBI lineage: Bacteria > Bacillati > Actinomycetota > Actinomycetes > Kitasatosporales > Streptomycetaceae > Streptomyces > Streptomyces sp. NPDC001381. Next base: position 222,677 of record NZ_JBIAWO010000008.1, read on the forward strand.
CGAGGAATCCGAGTACCTCCAGCAGTTCCTTCATGATGAGGACCCTCGCCCCGCGGACCCCCCACGCACATCGGCCGCGGGGCGAGGCACGTCCGACCGAAGGCTCGGCCCCGCCCGGCCGGGCGGGGCCGAAAGTCGACGGCGACGTCACTTTCGTAGGTCGTTCCGGTCCGTCGGCAGCCGATCCCGCCCGGGACGCGACGGCCCCCTCCCGCGCTGCGTAGATTGACCGGTCATGAGGGCAGACGACGGCGCGGTACGGACACCGGACGCGCTCCACACCGCGCCCGGGGTCGTGCGCCGCCGATGGCTGCTGCCGTCCGCGCTGGCCGCCGGACTCGACCCGGACACCGAGCGGTCCGGACGGCCCCGGCGCACCGCGCGCGACTGGGCCGTCGACTTCACCTGCTTCCTGCTGGCCGTCGTCACCGGTCTGGTGGCCGCCGACGGCCTCGGCGACGACCCCGACCTCCCGCACGTGGTCGCCGTCGCCGACCAGTTCCTCGGCGCGCTCGCCTGTGCCGCGGTCTGGCTGCGCCGCCGCTGGCCGCTCGGGCTCGCCGTGGCGATGATCCCCGTCGGCTTCCTGTCGAACACGGCGGGCGGGGCCGGCCTGGTCGCCGTGTTCACCCTCGCCGTGCACCGGCCCTTCCGCTACGTGGCCTGGACCGGCGGCACCGGCCTCGCACTGGTCCCCGTGTTCTTCTGGCTGCGCCCGGAACCCGACCTGGACTACCCGGCCGCCGTGCTGTTCACCGTGCTGCTCACCCTCGCGGTCATCGGCTGGGGCATGTTCGTGCGGTCCAAGCGGCAGCTGATGCTCAGCCTGCGCGACCGGGCCCGGCGGGCCGAGACGGAGGCGCGGCTGCGGGCCGAGCAGGCGCAGCGGCTGGCCCGCGAGGCCATCGCGCGCGAGATGCACGACGTGCTCGCGCACCGGCTGACCCTGCTCAGCGTGCACGCCGGCGCACTGGAGTTCCGCCCGGACGCCCCCCGCGAGGAGATCGCGCGGGCGGCCGGGGTCATCCGGGAGAGCGCCCACGAGGCTCTTCAGGACCTGCGCGAGATCATCGGTGTCCTGCGGGCCGGCGAACCCGACGACGGCCGCCCGCAGCCGACGCTGGCCGCCCTGGACACGCTGGTCGCCGAGTCCCGCGAGGCCGGCATGAAGGTGACCCTCGACCTGCGCGTCACCGACCCGGGCGCCGTGCCCGCCTCCGTCGGCCGCACCGCCTACCGCATCACCCAGGAGTGCCTCACCAACGCCCGCAAGCACGCACCCGGCGCCGAGGCCGGGGTGACCGTCGCCGGCGGCCCCGGCGAGGGCCTCACCGTGATCGTGCGCAACCCCGCCCCCGAGGGTGACGTCCCGCCCGTCCCCGGCTCCGGCCAGGGACTCATCGGCCTGACCGAACGGGCGTCCCTGGCCGGCGGACGGCTGGAGCACGGTCCCCGGGGCGACGGGGGGTTCGAGGTGCGGGGGTGGCTGCCGTGGCCCGCGACGGCCTGACGGCGGCCGGCCCCCGAGCCGCCGGCCGGGCGGCACCCCCTGCCGCCCCTCGGACAACTCCCTTGCCGCCGACCGTGATTACGTAAGGCCATGACTGCGATCAGACTCCTCCTCGTCGACGACGATCCCCTGGTGCGCGCCGGTCTGTCCCTCATGATGGGCGGCGCCGACGACATCGAGATCGTCGGAGAGGCCGCCGACGGCTCGGAGGCCGAGACACTCGTCGACCGCACCCGCCCCGACGTCGTCCTCATGGACATCCGGATGCCGGCCGTGGACGGCCTGACCGCCACCGAGCGGCTGCGCCGCCGCCAGGACGCCCCCCAGGTCGTGGTCCTCACCACCTTCCACGCCGACGAGCAGGTGCTGCGCGCCCTGCGCGCGGGCGCCGCCGGATTCGTCCTCAAGGACACCCCGCCCGCCGAGATCCTGGACGCGGTGCGCAGGGTCGCGGCGGGCGACCCCGTACTGTCGCCCGCCGTCACCCGGCAGCTGATGGATCACGCGGCGGGCTCGGCCGCCGACACCCGGCGCACCCGCGCGCGCGAGCTGCTCGCCGCCCTGGGGGAGCGCGAACGCGAGGTCGCCGTCGCCGTCGGCCGGGGCCTGACCAACGCCGAGATCGCCGCCACGCTCTTCATGAGCGTCGCCACCGTCAAGGCCCACGTCTCCCGCGTCCTGGCCCGGCTCGGCCTCAACAACCGTGTGCAGATCGCCCTTCTCGCGTACGACGCGGGGCTTCTCGACGAGGGCGGGCGCTAGCCGCGGATCCCGCGCGTCGTCGCGGTGAGGGGGTGGGGGCGAGGGGACGAGGGGGCGCGGGGGAGGGGAACTCCGTGACTGCGGTGATCGACGCGGGGGAGTTCGGCGACGGGTACGCCACCAGGTCCAGCCGCGGCCCCCCCCCCCCGGGGGGGGGGGGCGGGGGGGCCCGGGGGGGGGGGGGGGCGGGGCGGCGCGGTGTGGGGCCCCACCCCCCCCCCCACACCCGCCCCCCCACCCCCCCCCGCACCCCCCC
>NZ_JBIAWO010000008.1:225212-285889 GCF_042895685.1 Streptomyces sp. NPDC001381
GGCGGGGGGGGGGGGGGGGGGGGGCCCCCCGGGGGGGGGGGGGGGCGCGGGGGGGGGGGGGGGGGGGGGCCCCCCCCCCCGCCCCCCCCCCCCCCCCCCCCCGGGGGGGGGGGCCCGCGGCTGGACCTGGTGGCGTCGTGTGCCGTGACGTCGCGTTGTGGCGCCTCACGCCCCCCGGATCTCCGTCAGCGACACCGCCCTGCGCTCCCGGCGCGAGACGTCGCACGCCTCCGCGATCCGGAAGGCCTGCAGCGCCTCGCGTCCGTCGCAGGGGTTGGCGCGCTCGCCCCGCACCACTTCCACGAACGCGACCAGTTCCGCCTCGTACGCGGGCCCGAACCGCTCCAGGAAGCCGCCCCAGGGCTTGTCCGCGGCCGGGGGACCGGTGGGCTCGGTGGAGGCGATCGGCGTACGGTCGTCCAGGCCGACCACGATCTGGTCGAGCTCGCCGGCCAGCTCCATGCGGACGTCGTAGCCGGCGCCGTTCAGCCGGGTCGCCGTGGCGGTGGCGAGAGTGCCGTCGTCCAGGGTGAGGACCGCCGCCGCGGTGTCGAGGTCCCCCGCCGCCCGGAACATCGCGGGACCGGCGTCGGATCCGGTGGCGTACACCTCCCGCACCTCGCGCCCGGTCACCCAGCGCAGGCAGTCGAAGTCGTGGATGAGGGCGTCCCGGTAGATCCCGCCGGACACCGGCAGCCACTCGGCGGGCGGCGGCGACTGGTCGGAGGTCAGCGCCCGCACGGTGTGCAGCCGCCCGAGCCGGCCGGACCGTACGGCCTCCCGGGCCCCCGTGTAGCCCGCGTCGAAGCGGCGCTGGAACCCCATCTGAAGGATCGTTCCCGCGGCCTCGACCTCGGCGATCGCCTGTAAGGTCCCCGCCAGGTCCAGGGCGATGGGCTTCTCGCAGAAGACCGGCAGGCCCGAGCGTGCTGCCCGACCGATCAGTTCGGCGTGGGCCGAGGTCGCCGTGGTGATCACCACCGCGTCCACGCCCCAGCGGAAGATCTCGTCCACCCCGGGGGCGGCCGTCTCGCCCAGCCGCAGCGCGAGCTCCTGAGCCCGCGCGGGGTCCGCGTCCGTCAGGATCAGGGATCCGACCTCGCGGTGACGGCTGAGTGTGTTCGCATGAATGGTGCCTATGCGGCCCGTCCCGATGACCCCGATGCGCATGAAAACAAAGTGACGTCGCAGGCCGCACGATGTCAATGCGTATGTCCGGACAACCGAACTACACAACTTCCCGTCAACAGCGCACGGAGCTACGCTCGGCGGGTGCCGAAACCAGAAGTGGACCCGACCGCGCAGCTCGAACTCCGTGTGGACCGCAGCTCCCCGGTGCCGTTGTACTTCCAGCTGTCGCAACAGCTGGAGGCCGCGATCGAGCACGGATCGCTCACCCCCGGCAGCCTCCTGGGCAACGAGATCGAGCTCGCCGCGCGGCTCGGTCTGTCCCGTCCGACCGTGCGCCAGGCGATCCAGTCGCTCGTCGACAAGGGCCTGCTGGTGCGCCGCCGGGGCGTCGGCACACAGGTCGTGCACAGCCAGGTCAAGCGTCCGCTGGAGCTGAGCAGCCTCTACGACGACCTGGAGGCGGCCGGGCAGCGTCCCGCGACGACCGTCCTGGTCAACACGGTCGTTCCCGCGTCCGCCGAGGTCGCCGCCGCCCTCTCGGTCGCCGAGGGCAGTGACGTGCACCGGGTGGAGCGGCTGCGGCTCGCGCACGGCGAGCCGATGGCGTACCTGTGCAACCACCTTCCCTCCGGCCTCCTCGACCTGGACACCGGGCAGCTGGAGGCCACCGGCCTGTACCGCCTGATGCGGGCCGCCGGGATCACCCTGCACAGCGCCCGCCAGTCCATCGGCGCCCGCGCCGCCACGCCCGCCGAGGCCGAGCGGCTCGCCGAGGACGAGGGCGCCCCCCTGCTCACCATGCAGCGCACGACCTTCGACGACACCGGCCGGGCGGTGGAATTCGGCGACCACATCTACCGTCCCTCCCGCTATTCGTTCGAGTTCCAGCTGCTCGTACGGTCCTGAGGGCTGCCGTACGAGCCTGAGGGCCGGCGTGCGGTCCTGAGGGCCGTCCTCCCCGGCCGTTCCGGTCGTATTGTGCGGACAAACACGGGTGCGATTTCCGCCACGGGGCGGCCGCCCCCGGCGGCGCGGGGCCGTACCGGTCCGCGCCCGCGCCGCGTGGGCGCGACCCGTCACGACGCCCCCGCGGGCGGCATTGGTCCGGAACCGCCCCGTTGATGCCCCGCTCGGCGTAGGACGCGGCGGTGAGGCAGAATCGGCGGCGATGAGCACCTACGGCAACTTCAGCGCCCCCATCGGCTCCCGGCGTGCCCCCGCCCTGCGGACAGTGGGCACCAGGGAGCGCCGCTCGCACCTCACGGCACCGCGCGTGCCGACGGTGGGCATCGACATCGGCGGCACCAAGGTGATGGCGGGCGTGGTCGACGCCGACGGCAACATCCTGGAGAAGGTCCGCACCGAGACGCCGGACAAGTCCAAGAGCCCGAAGGTCGTCGAGGACACGATCGTCGAGCTGGTCCTGGACCTGTCCGACCGGCACGACGTGCACGCCGTCGGCATCGGCGCGGCCGGCTGGGTGGACGCCGACCGCAACCGCGTCCTGTTCGCGCCCCATCTGTCCTGGCGCAACGAGCCGCTCCGGGACCGCCTCTCGGGCCGGCTCTCCGTGCCCGTCCTCGTCGACAACGACGCCAACACCGCCGCCTGGGCGGAGTGGCGCTTCGGCGCGGGCCGCGGCGAGGACCACCTGGTCATGATCACGCTGGGCACCGGCATCGGCGGCGCGATCCTGGAGGACGGCCAGGTCAAGCGCGGCAAATACGGGGTCGCGGGCGAGTTCGGACATATGCAGGTGGTGCCCGGCGGCCACCGCTGCCCGTGCGGCAACCGCGGCTGCTGGGAGCAGTACAGCTCAGGAAACGCCCTGGTCAGGGAGGCCAAGGAGCTGGCCGCCGCCGACTCCCCGGTGGCGTACGGGATCATCGAGCACGTCAAGGGGCAGATCGGTGACATCACCGGCCCGATGATCACCGAGCTGGCCCGCGAGGGCGACGCGATGTGCATCGAGCTGCTCCAGGACATCGGCCAGTGGCTCGGCGTCGGCATCGCCAACCTCGCCGCCGCCCTCGACCCGTCCTGCTTCGTGATCGGCGGCGGGGTGTCGGCCGCCGACGACCTGCTGATCGCCCCCGCGCGGGACGCGTTCAAGCGCCAGCTCACCGGGCGCGGCTACCGCCCCGAGGCCCGGATCGTCCGCGCCCAGCTCGGCCCCGAGGCCGGCATGGTCGGCGCCGCCGACCTCGCCCGCCTGGTCGCCCGCCGCTTCCGGCGCGCCAAGCGGCGCCGCGTCGAGCGCTTCGAGAGGTTCGAGCGGTTCACCGAGGCGGCCCGCCGCACCCAGGACACGGCATGACCCCCGCACCACCCCGCACGACCAGTACGGCCCGCACGACCAGGGACACCGCATGACCGCACCGCTCCGCACGGCCGGGGACGCCGGATGACCGCCTCGCTGCCCCGCCAGGCCGCGCCCCCCGACGAGCCGTCCCGGCCGCCGGAGGACCGCCGTCATGTGATCCGGCGCCGGGCGCTCACCCTGCTGATCATCGTGCTGCTCATCGGCGTTCCGGCCGGCTACCTGGTGATCTCCGCCAACCAGAGCCGCGACAGCGGCAAGGACAAGGAGGCGAAGTACTCGGCGACCGGCCTGACCGAGGGCTGGCCCTCGAAGGTGCAGCGCCGCCTCTACCAGGTGCCGGTCCCGCACCCCTCCAACCAGGTCGCCTACTACGAGACGAACAACTGGAAGACCAGCCGGCTCTACGTGCAGTTCCAGACCACGCACGCCGGCCTGGACCAGTTCCTCGCGCAGATCGGCGTCAGCCGCGACGACCTGAGGAAGGGCGACATCACCATCAGCGCCCGCGACCAGGACGTCACGGGCTGGCGGTTCAGGGGCCCCGGCGCCCGCAAGGGCGAGTTCGCCGGCATCGTGCGCGAGAAGAAGAACCCGACGCCGACCCTGGACGTCGTCGTGAACTACGGCAACCCGACCTACCCCTTCGTCTACGTCGTCTCGCGCACGGTTCCCTGACCGGCCGCCGGGACCGATTGTCAGACCCCGCCCGTAGAGTCGAAGACGACTGGACCGGCATGCGGGCGGGAGGTGGACAGGGCGTATGAGCGACAGGGCCGCGGTGGAACAGGCGGGCGTCCCGGTGCGTCTCGCCGCCGTCTTCCTGCCCGCCCCCGTCCCGCGCGAGGGCCGCGTCGCCTTCTGGGACCCGCAGGACGACCCGCTCCCCGATCCGCCGGCCGCCGAGGCCACGGAGCTGACCGTCGTCCGCCCGCACGGCGCCTCCGTCCGCCGCCGGCAGGCCCCCGCCCTGGTGCTGCCCCTCGACCGGGCGCTCCCGCTGCTCGTGCGCGCCCGCCGCGACCCCGCCGCCCACCCCGCCACCGCCTGCTGGGGCGCGGCCGCGCTGCACGCGCTGGGGCTCACCGCCCGCGGCCGCCTGCTGCCCGGCCTGACCCCGTCCGGCCACGACGCCTGGCGGGCCGGCCCCCTGGACCCGGAGGACGTCGCCCACCTGCGCGCCGTCGCCGCCGCCCTGCCCCACGAGGGGCACGCCGTCCCGCTGCCCGGTCCCGGCCCGCTCCGGCTGCCCCGGCCGGAGGCCCTGATGCGCGCCTTCCTGGACGCCGTGGCGGACACCCTGCCGCGCACCCCCGCCGCGCCGTACGCCGCAGGCAAGCCCTTCGCCGACCGCCGCCCGCAGCGGCTGCCCGGCGCGCACGACTGGGCGGCGGAGGTCGCCGCCGGCATGGACGCGGGCGTGCGGATCTCGCTCCGCCTCGACCTGTCGGCGTACGACATGTTCGACGTGTCCGACGACGGCGGGCGGGTGCGCGGCGCGGGAGCCGCGATCGTCCAGGTGCACAGCCTCGCCGACCCCACCCTGGTGACCGACGCGGCGGCCCTGTGGGCGGGCGAGGCGGACGCGGCGTTCGGCCCGCGCGCGCGGGTGGACGCGGCCCTCGCGGTGCGGCGCGCGGCACGCGTGTGGCCGCCGCTGTCCCGGCTCGCCGAACAGGACGCGCCCGACGTGCTGGCCCTGTCCGAGGACGAGCTGAGCGACCTGCTCGGCGTCGCGGCGACCCGGCTCGCGGCGGCCGGGGTCGCCGTGCACTGGCCCAGGGACCTGGCGCAGGACCTGACCGCGGCCGCGGTGGTCCGGCCCGCACCCGGTTCGGCGACCGACGGCACCGGCTTCTTCGAGAGCGAGGAACTGCTGCAGTTCCGCTGGCAGCTGGCGCTCGGCGGCGACCCGCTCGGCGAGGCCGAGATGGACGCGCTGGCCGAGGCCCACCGCCCGGTGGTGCGGCTGCGCGACCAGTGGGTCCTCGTCGACCCGGCCCTGGTCCGCAAGGCCCGCAAGCGCGAACTGGGCCTGCTGGACCCGGTGGACGCCCTGTCCGTCGCGCTCACCGGCACCGCCGAGGTCGACGGCGAGACCGTCGAGGCGGTCCCCGTCGGCGCCCTGGCCGCCCTGCGCGACCGCCTCACGGCCGGGGTGCGCCCCGCCGCGCCCCCCGCCGGCCTGCGGGCCACCCTCCGCGACTACCAGCTCCGGGGCCTGGCCTGGCTGGACCTCATGACCTCGCTCGGCCTCGGCGGCTGCCTCGCCGACGACATGGGCCTCGGCAAGACGATCACCGTCATCGCCCTCCACCTCAAGCGGGCCCGCACCGAACCGACCCTCGTGGTCTGCCCGGCCTCCCTCCTGGGCAACTGGCAGCGCGAGATCACCCGATTCGCGCCCGGCGTCCCCGTCCGCCGCTTCCACGGCCCCGACCGCAGCCTGGACGGCCTGACCGGCGGTTTCGTCCTCACCACGTACGGCACCATGCGCTCCGCCGCCGCGACGCTGGCCGGACAGCCGTGGGGCATGGTCGTCGCCGACGAGGCCCAGCACGTGAAGAACCCCTACTCGGCGACCGCGAAGGCGCTGCGGACGATCCCGTCCCCCGCGCGCGTGGCCCTCACCGGCACCCCCGTCGAGAACAACCTCTCCGAACTGTGGGCCCTGCTGGACTGGACGACCCCCGGACTCCTCGGCCCGCTGAAGTCCTTCCGCGCCCGCCACGCGCGCGCCGTGGAGAACGGCGAGCACGTCGAGAACGGCGAGGCGGTGGAGCGCCTCGCCCGCCTGGTCCGCCCCTTCCTGCTGCGCCGCAGGAAGTCGGACCCCGGTATCGTGCCCGAACTGCCGCCCAAGACCGAGACCGACCATCCGGTGCCGCTCACCCGCGAACAGGCCGCGCTCTACGAGGCGGTGGTGCGCGAGTCGCTGCTCGCCATCGAGACGGCGCAGGGCATCGCCCGCCGGGGCCTGGTGCTGAAGCTGCTGGGCGCGCTGAAACAGATCTGCGACCACCCCGCCCTGTACCTGAAGGAGGAGACCGCCGCCGTCGGCGACCGGCTCGCCACCCGCTCCGGCAAACTCGCCCTTCTCGACGAGCTGTTGGACACCCTCCTCGCCGAGGACGGTTCGGCGCTCGTCTTCACCCAGTACGTCGGCATGGCCCGGCTGATCACCGCCCACCTGGCCACCCGCGCGATCCCGGTGGACCTGCTGCACGGCGGCACACCGGTCCCGGAGCGCGAACGGATGGTGGACCGTTTCCAGAGCGGTGCCACCCCGGTCCTCGTCCTCTCCCTCAAGGCCGCCGGCACCGGCCTCAACCTCACCCGCGCCGGCCACGTCGTCCACTTCGACCGCTGGTGGAACCCGGCCGTGGAGGAACAGGCCACCGACCGCGCCTACCGCATCGGCCAGACCCAGCCCGTCCAGGTCCACCGCCTCATCACCGAGGGCACGGTCGAGGACCGCATCGCCGAGATGCTGGAATCCAAGCGCGCCCTGGCCGACGCCGTCCTCGGCTCCGGCGAGTCCGCCCTCACCGAGCTGACCGACCGCGAGCTGACCGACCTGGTGCGTCTGCGGAGGGAGGTGTGATGGACGAGCGGGAGCAGCGAGGGAACACCCCGGACGGGACCGGGGCAGACGCGGTGACGCGAGCGGGGGAGACCGTGGTGAGCCGAGGTGAGGAGGTCCCGGTGAGCGGGGCGGGCGAGGGTGGCGCGGAGAGGCCCGGGGAGGGTGCGGGCGACCGTCCCGCCGACGCGGTGCGTCGTGCCCTGCGCGCGGCACGGGAGCGGGGGAGCGGGGCCGAGGGCGTGCCGCCGGGGGAGACCGACGAGGCTTCGGCGGGGCGTTCGGTGCGCGCCGAGCCGCCACGAGGCGATACGGCCCCCGGCGCAGCCCTCGCCCACGGCAGGGTCGCCGGGTCCGCCGACGCCGCCCACGCCGGTGCCGAGGCCGTCCCCGGGTCTTCCGGTGACGCCGAGCCCCGCTTCGGCACTTCTGGTCCCCGTCCGGGCGAGACCGCCCCCCGGCCCGCGGACGCCGCCCGCGCGGCCCTGCGGCGAGCACTCGGCGCCGCCACTCCCGCCGCTGCGGAGCCCGCCCCGCCCACACCGGCAACACCCGCTCCGGCAAGCCCCGCGCCGAGGAGCGCCACCCCGGCCACGCCCGCCTCCACCCCCACCGCCCACACCTCCACCCCCGACACCCCCACGTCCGCGGCCCCCGCGTCGAGCACTCCCGCGCCGAAGCCCGCCGCTGTGGGCGCCCGCCCGGCGGACATCGCGCGCGAGGCCCTGCGGGCCGCCCGGGCCCGGGCACGACAGGACGCGCCCGACGCACCGCCGACGGACGACGGTCCCGGTCGCACCTCGCCCCGTGCCGCCGCACGACCCGGCCCTTCCGCCGCCGGCGACGCGACCCTCGGGCGCCGCGGCGCCGGCACCGCGCGAGGCCGGGGTGCCGGTGACCGTGTCGCTCGCGAACGCGCCCGCGACGTACGGGAGTTCCTCGCCGATGCCTTCCGTATGCCCGCCGAGGACGCGCCCGAGCCCGCCGAGCCCGCCGAGGCCACCACCTCACCCGCGCCCGACGGCGCGGCGCGGCAGCAATCCGAACCCGAGCCCGCCCCCGACCCCGCCGCCCACCGGACCGCCGCCGACGCGCGCCCCGCCCCTGCCCCCACCCTCGCCCCCGCCCCGGAACCCCGCACCACCCCCGGCCCGCCCGCCTCCCCCCGCTCCATGGCCGCCCCCTCCCGTGACGGCGAGCACCGCCGCACCTTCCCCGCCTTCCCGCCCCTGTCCGCGACCGGGGAGGAGGACGAGCCCCGGTTCGCCGAGACCTGGTGGGGCCACGCCTGGGTGGCCGCCCTGGAGGAGGGCGCGCTGGACGTCAAGAGGCTGGCCCGCGGCCGGGGTTACGCCCAGCGGGGGCATGTGGACGCCATCACCGTCACGCCCGGACTCGTCCTGGCGTACGTGCAGGGCAGCCGTCCCCGTCCGTACCGCGTGCAGGTGCGGTTGCGGACGTTCGGGGACGACGACTGGGAGCGGTTCCTGGACACCGCGGTGGAACGCCCCGCGCACATCGCCGCGCTGCTCGACAAGGAGATGCCCGAGTCCCTCGCCGAGTGCGGGGTGCCGCTGCTGCCCGGACCCGGCGAGCTCGACCCGCACTGCAGCTGCCCCGACCGCGCCCACCCCTGCAAGCACGCGGCCGCCCTCTGCTACCAGACGGCGCGACTGCTGGACGCCGACCCGTTCGTCCTGCTCCTGCTGCGCGGCCGGGGTGAACGCGAACTGCTGGACGCGCTGTCCCGGCGCAACGCCACCCGTGCGGCCCGCGCCGCCCAGGAGCAGGAACCCGCGCCGCTGCCGGGCGTCCGGGCCACGGAGGCCGTGGCCCTGAGCCGGCGTACCCAACTCCCGCCGCTCCCCGCCCCGTTGCCCGTCCCGCCGCACCCCGGGCAGCCCCCGGCCTACCCGTCCGCCCCGAACGGCCCCGACTCCTTCGCCCTCGACCAGCTCGCGTCCGACGCCGCCGCCCGCGCCCACGCCCTGCTCGCCACCGGCCACGACGAGATCGGCGAACTGACCCTCTGGCAGGACGCCGTACGGCTCGCCGCCGCCCGCCCCGGCTCCGGGCTCACCGCGGCGAGCCGCTCCCTCTACGCGGCCCTCGCCTCCGCCGCCGGCCGCACCCCGTCCGAACTGGCGCGCGCGGTCGCCGCATGGCGGCAGGGCGGCCCGGACGGCCTCATCGTCCTGGAGGAGTCCTGGGACCCCCCGGCGGGCCGCTTCGACCGGGCCCGCCCCCTCCTCCTCTCCGCGGACCTCCCCGCCTTCCGCCCCTGGCGCAACCACCTCACGCACCCCCGCGGCCACGTCCAGCTCCGCCTCGGCCGCGACGGCCTGTGGTACGCGTACGAGTCGGAGCCCGGCCACGACGACTGGTGGCCGCGCGGCACCCCCGACTCCGATCCGGTGGGCGCGCTGACCGGCCTGGGCGGCACCGACGAGCTGTGACCACCGCACCGCGCCGGTGCCCCGGGCGACCGTCGGCGCGCGACGTACGCGCCCCGCCACCACCGTCCTCGAGCGCGTGCAGCGGCTCCGGCGTGCTCTGGGAACCGACCGCCCCTGCGACCGGGCCCCCTCCCACCCTGATCGCGGGGCCGCACGGCCCACCCCTCATGGCGCGCCCCCTGGTGCAGCCGGCCTGGCGGACTCGCCGGTGAGTCGGGGCTCGACGTCCACGACGCCCTCCACGGCGCGCACGAGGCGCACGGCGACCGAGATGAGCGAGGTGTCGCGGATGTGTCCGCGGAGGGTGACGACTCCGTCGTGCACGTTCACGTGGATGGTGTGGCTGAAGGCCGGGAAGAGGTAGGAGACCACGGTCCGGCGGACTTCCTCCTCGATGTCCTCGTCCGACCGCAGGAAGACCTTCAGCAGATCGGCGCGGCTGACGATGCCCTGGAGCATGCCGATGTCGTCGACCACGGGCAGACGCTTGACGTGTTGGACGGCCATGATCCTGGCGACCTGGGCCAGGGTGGCACCGGGGTGGACCGTGATGGCGGGGGTGCTCATGAGTTCTGCCGCCGTCGCTGCTCCGGCCTTGGCTACATCGGACAGACGCCCGCGTTGCTCGAGGAGGCTCGGGTCGCTGTCACGGAACTCCTCCTTGGGCAGCAGGTCGGCTTCGGAGACGACGCCGATCACGCGCCCCTCGCCCTCAAGGACGGGCAAGGCGCTGACTTTCCACTGTTCCATGGTCCGGACGATCTCCTTGAAGGGCGCGTCGCGTCCGACAGCCACGACCGTCTGAGTCATCACATCGCTAACGATGTGCGGGGTCTGCGGCACTTCGAAGCACCTCGTCTCGCCTTGTCAGGGGATCTCGCCCGCACCGTGGGGGGCGTACAGGTCGAGCAGTCGCACCCGGGCGGACCTGAGCCGGCGCGCGAGCACCCCGGATACGTAAGTGCACAGCTCGTGATCCAGCCCCGGGTCCTTCGCGCACATCTCGCGCACCGCCGCCGCGTCGAACTCGTAGGCCCGGACCGGGCTGCCCGCCTCGGCCCCCAGATGCCATTGGTGGGGAGGGACCAGCCAGGACCAGCCCAGCAGTTTTCCGGCACCGAGGGTCTCGATGACCGCTGCCTGTCTGCCAGGTACCTGAAGGTCGAGAACGACCGTGCCCGTGTGGATGATCCAGAAGCGGTCGGCCGTGCCGCCCTCGTCGAAGATGCGCTCGCCTGCCTCGAACGACACCTCACGAGCGTGTGACATGAGCTGCTCGCGATGCTCCTTGGTCATGGCGCCGAAAACGCCGGTCCTCGCAACCACGATCGCCGTCCCTTCCCCGCGACCTCGAAGCGGAGGCGGGCTCCTGTCCGGTCACGGACGTCTCAGCACGCGGCCGACGCAGAGCCCGGCGGGGAGCGGGACCCCCGCGGCGTCCTGCTCCCGGCCGCATGACTCCACCATCGCCGCAAACCGGCGTGGCGCAACCCGGGCGCCCGTGGGTCCGGTCCTGCCGACGGCGGAGAAAGAGCCGATCCTGGAACTGGGACGTCCGCCTGCGGTCCGCGCCTCTTCGCGTCCTCCCCCGAGGGAGCCGTCCGTTGATCACATCAGTCCGTCTGCCGGGACGGCATTCGTCCCGCTCGGCCAAGCCCGGGCCGCCCCATGAGCCGCCCAGGCCGTCGGCGCCTTCGCCCACGCCTTCCTGGGCGCGCTGGCTGCTGCCCCTCGCCACGTTGGTCCTGCTGCTCGTGGTGCTGACACGAACCCCGTCCCAGCACGGCGCGTCGCTCTCGTACAGCGATTTCGTCGGCAAGGTGGGCGGCGGTCAGGTCAAGACGGTCGACATCAACGACAAGGGCGCCATCAAGGGCAGCCTCGAGAACGGTACGAAGTTCACCACGCGGATACCCACGGCCCTGGACAACAGCCGCCTCGAACAGCAGCTGCGGTCCAAGAAGGTGGAGATCACAGCGTCCCGGAGCAGCAGCGGCAGCCCGCTCGGAACGCTGCTGGTGCTGTTCCTGCCCTTGCTGCTCATCGTCGCCCTGTTCGTGTGGGCCCGCCGTCAGGCGGCCCGGACACTGGGCGGGGGGCTCAGCGCCATCGGGCGTGCCCGCGCCAAGATCATCGAAACGGAGCGGCCGACCACCCGTTTCGAGGATGTCGCCGGCTACGAGGGGGTCAAACAGGAGATCAGCGAGATCGTCGACTTCCTGCGCCATCCCGAGCGCTATGCGATCGCGGGAGCCAAGGGGCCACGAGGCGTGATCATGGTGGGTCCGCCGGGTACCGGCAAGACCCTCATCGCCCGCGCGGTGGCGGGCGAGGCAGAGGTCCCGTTCCTGTCGGTGACCGGCTCGGCGTTCGTGGAGATGTTCGTCGGCGTCGGGGCCTCACGGGTGCGTGACCTCTTCGCGGAGGCGCGCAAGCGGGCGCCGTCGATCGTCTTCATCGACGAGATCGACGCCGTCGGCAGCCGTCGCGGCGGGGCTTCCCGGGTCGGCGGCAACGACGAACGCGAGCAGACCCTCAACCAGCTCCTTGCCGAGATGGACGGCTTCGACCAGGCCAGCGGCATCGTGGTCCTGGCCGCGACCAACCGGCCCGAGACCCTCGACCCGGCTCTGCTGCGCCCGGGCCGCTTCGACCGGCATGTGACCGTGCCGTTGCCCAACCAGGGCGAGCGGGCGGCGATCCTGGCCGTCCACGGCCGTGGCAAGACCCTGGCACCGGACGTCGACTGGTACGTCGTGGCCCGGGCGACACCGGGCTTCTCCGGTGCGGACCTGGCCAACCTGGTCAACGAGGCCGCCATCAACGCGGTCCGGGCGGGTGGTGCCGTGATCGACGCCCAGGATCTCGACGAGGCCCGCGACCGGTTGCTGCTCGGGCGGCGGGAGTCCACCAACGCCCTGCTTCCGGAGGAACGGCACTCCGTCGCCGTCCACGAGTCGGGACACGCGCTCGTGGCGGCCCTGTGCGAGCACGCCGACCCGGTCGCCAAGGTCACCATCCTGCCCTCCGGGCCCGCGCTGGGCGCCACCGAGCAACTCCCCGAAGCCGAAAGGCACCTGTACAGCGAGAGCTATCTGATCGACTCGCTCACCGTCCGGCTCGGCGGACGGGCGGCCGAACTGGTCGTCTTCGGCGAGGGCTCGACCGGCGCCGCCGACGATCTCGCCGGAGCCACCCAGATCGCCGCTCGCATGATCCGCGAGTTCGGCCTGTCCCCGGCCCTCGGCCCCGTCGGGTACGGCTCCGGAGCCCCCCACTACCTCGGCGGCGAAAGCCCCGAAGAGGCGCTGCAGCGGCCCTATTCCGAGCAGACCCAGCGGATCGTCGACGAGGAGACCGGCCGCCTGGTGCGGCAAGCCGAGAAACGTGCGGTGGATCTGCTGCGTGACCACCGGGCCGCGCTGGACACCCTGGCCGGCCTGCTCACCACCCGCGAGACCGTCGACGGGTCCGTGGTCCTCGACGTGCTCCGTCAACAGCCACCGCGGCAGGACGGTCACCCACCCGCCGCGGCAGGGAAACCGACGTCCTCCTCGTAACGCCGCGGAGGACGCCCGCGCAGACAGGAAGGCACGGAGGGAGGCGGCCATGGAACACCAGCCAGGGGCGGTCCACGACGAGCAGGAGGTCCTGGCGCGGACGGTCGCCGCCGTGATGCGCACGGCTGTGGTCACGATCGCTGTGGATGAAACCGTACTCGTGGCCTGGGAGTTGCTGGAGCGATCCGGCTCCCGTCACCTTCCGGTCGTGCACCCGGACGGTCGCTGTGCCGGCCTGCTGGACAGGGCCGACGTGGCGGTCGCCTGTGCGGCACCGGCTGTCTCGCTGTCCGGCCTGCGTGTGGGCGACCTCCTGCCCGGCCACAGACCGGCGCTCATACACGTGGAGCAGACCGTGCGGCACGCGGCCGATCTCATGGGCTACACCGAACTCGACGCGCTCCCGGTACTGGAGGAGGACGGGCGTCTCGCCGGGGTGCTGACCGCGTCCGACATCGTCGCGACCCTCGCCGGCCACCCGGTACGAGAGGAATCCGCCGGCACACGGCCGCAAGCTCCGCCCACAGTGCTGCCCGGGCTGCCGCCCCGCCGGGGCCACCGCGGAACGGCGGTTCCCTGACCGCCCACCACGGAGGCACGCGGTAAGCCTTCTCCCCACGCCCACGCGCCGGAAGGGCATTGCGCAACTCGTCGATCACGCATGAACGTCGGCCTCGGCGATTCGTCGAGGCCCGGGCAGGTTCCGACGGGCGGGCGGCCACCTGCGGTGACGACCTGTCCTTGATCACGACGCACACGTACGGCGCGGACACCCGCTGATCCACGAGTTCGCCTGGTACGCACTCACCCGTGCCACCGGTCATGCCGCCCGGTTCCCGCGCAGGAACCCGCGCAGTCTCCGCAGTGGCCATGTGTTGATCACATCGTCGGGGGTGAGCCATCCGCGCTGTGCCGTGCCGATTCCGTAGCGGAGGTACGCGAGGGTGGGGACCGAGTGGGCGTCGGTGTCGATGGCGAACTTCGCCCCGTGACTCCTGGCGCGGAGGATGTCCTCGTCGCCCAGGTCGAGGCGGTCGGGCTGGGCGTTGATCTCCAGTGCGGTGCCGGTGCGGGCGCAGGCCGCGAACACCTCGTCCCAGTCGGCGTCGATGCCCGGACGTCTGCCGATCAGACGGGTGGTGGGGTGGCCGATGACGTTGACGTGGGGGTTCTCGCAGGCGCGGACGATCCGCCGGGTCATCGCCTTGCGGTCGAGGTGGAAGTGGGAGTGCACCGAGGCCACGCAGATGTCGAAGCCCTGGAGGAACGCGTCGGGCCAGTCGACCTCCCCGTCGGGGCCGATGTTGAGCTCGGTGCCGTGCAGCAGCCGCATCCGGCGGTGCCTGCCGTCCAGTGACCGTAGCCGTTCGCGCTGGGCGAGGATCTTCTCGTCGGTCATGCGCTCCATGTACAGGTTCGGTGCGTGGTCGGTGATCGCGTAGTACGCGTATCCGCGCTCGGCGGCCGCCGCCACCATCTCCTCCAGCGGGGCGAGGCCGTCGGTGAGGTCGGTGTGGGTGTGCAGGTCACCGCGGATGTCCTGTGCGGTCACCACCTCGGGCAGCTCGCCGCGCAGGCCGGCTTCGATCTCGCCCCGGTCCTCGCGCAGCGTGGGTGGGATCCAGGGCAGGCCGAGCCTGGCGTACACCTCGTCCTCGGAGCGGGAGGCGACCCTCTTTCCGCCGTCGGTTTCGGACAGGCCGTACTCGGAGAGCTTCAGCCCCAGGTGGACGGCGATGGTGCGGGTGCGGATGTTGTGCGCCTTGGAGCCGGTGAAGTACTGGAGGGCCGCGCCCCACGATTCCGGCGGTACCACGCGCAGGTCGACCTGGAGTCCCCCGGCGGTGCGGATCGAGGTCTTCTTCTCGCCGTGGGCGATGACCTCTGCGGTGGAGGGCAGTTCGGTGAGGGCGTCCATGAAGGGGGCCGACCGGTCGGCGGCGACGAGGACGTCGATGTCGCCGATGGTCTCCTTCATGCGGCGCAGCGAACCGGCGTATGCGCAGTTCCCACAGCCGGCGACCCGGGAGAGTTCCGCGACGACGTCCTCGGCGGACTCCATGGCCGTGCTCAGCGGGATCCGCTCTCCTGCCTGCTGCAGGAGGGCGATGCCGTGCAGGATGTTCGCCTCGGTCTTCTCCCCGAAGCCCTTCAGGTCGCGCAGCTTCTCCGCCTTGATGGCGTCGGTCAGCTCGTCCACCGAGGAGATGTGCAGATCCTGGTAGAGCGCCATCGCCTTCTTGGGGCCGAGGGTGGGGATGGCGATCAGCTGCCGTACCCCCGCGGGGATCCTGGCCCGCCTCTCCTCGACCACGGTGACCTTGCCGGTGCGGAAGTACTCGATGACCTTCTCCGCGATCGACCTGCCCACGCCCGGGATCTCCTTCAGACCCGCGACGTCGAGATGGGAGACATCGGCCGGGTGGCCGCCGATCGCGCGGGCGGCCTTCTCGTAGGCGCGCGCCTTGAACGCCTCGCCTCCGGTGATCGCGATGAGATCCGCGTACTCCTGAAGGAGTGCCTCGACCTCCTCGTTGGGTCGGACCACGTCTCACAGTCTAGGAACCGACCTGTCCGGCATGCCAGTTGAGGGCAGGTGCCCGGCGGCACCACGACCGGACCCAGGTGGTCACACCTCAGGCAACGCGGTCCGGCATCGCTTTCGCTCGTCCCCGGGATGCCCACGCAGTGCGCATGCGGGACGGTGGAAGGGAGAGGAAGGGAGCCTGCTCCTCGACGGGCCGCACGCGGCAGCAGGAGGAGGACGTCACCAGGGTCTGCCGCGGTCCCGGCGACCTGCACCGGTCCGGCGGCGACCAGGGAATTCGACATGAACCCCGGGAGAGGCGATGACTGATCCGATCGTGGTCGGGGTCGACGGCTCCGGGCGCAGCCTGAGGGCCCTGCTGTGGGCCGCGCAAGAGGCGTCACTGCACCGTTGCCCGCTGCGCATCGTCCACGTGCTGTCCCTCGAACCGGGTCCGGTGCCGGATTCCCGGATCGTGAGTGAGGCCACCGCGATTGCCGGGCAAGCCCACCCCGGGCTGGAGGTGGTCTCTGCCGAGTTCGACGGCACGCCGGCGGCCGCGTTCCTCTCCGAGTCCGAGCGGGCGCACACCGTGGCTCTGGGTGCCAAGGGCAGAGGAGGCTTCGGGACCTTGATGCTCGGTTCGGTCGCCCTGCAGGTCGTCGGACATGCCGCGAGCCCGGTGGTCGTCGTCAGCCACGTTCCTCTCGACCAGGGCCGCATCACTGTCGGTGCCGACGGTTCGGCGCACTCCCAGGCCGCTCTGGAGTACGCCTTCAAGGAGGCGTCCTTGCGTGGTGCACAGCTTCAGGCACTGTACGCCTGGAGGCCCCCCGGGGGGCCTGCGCCGGTCAGCCCTGCCCAGGACGAGGCGGACGCGGAGCACCGGCGTGCACTGCAGGAGTGGCTTGCTCCGCTGCGCCAAAAGTATCCGGACGTGGCGGTCGTGGAGGAATTGGCACACGAATCCCCGGTTCTCGCCCTGGCCCGTGCCTCTGACCGGTCCGACCTTCTGGTCGTCGGCTCCCGCGGTCGCGGCGGCTTCCGCGGGCTGGCCCTCGGCTCGGTCAGCCACGCTCTTCTCCAGTACTCCATGTGCCCCATGGCGGTCATCCGTCCGCATACGCAACCGGCCCCGTCGTGACCCGCCCGCCTCGGCTGCGCACGGCGGCATGGGGGAGGCGCTGAACGCCGGCCGGGGTGCGGGCCTGTGGGCGCCGGACTGCCGGGAGGCGGCGTTCCCGCGCCCGTCCGTCCCATGGCAGTCCACGGCAAGCGCTCGAACCCCGGCGTCGGCCAGGGCTGACGGGTGGTCATCGGTCTGCGATCCGTACCACGGTGAGTGTCTGCGCCGTGCCTCCTGCGGGAGAACGTTGAGAAGCCGCTCGTCGCCGTCCGGACCAGCGGCGTTCCCGGACGGCAGGACCCTCTGGACGCTCCGGGGCGAGCACCCCGCATCCGGGGCGAGGCCGGATCACGGCGGGCCTGGCGATGATCCTGGGCCGGTTCCTGCCGATGGTGTTCGTGCCGGCGCTGGCCGGCTCGCTCGCCGGACAGAAGCCCGCACCGGTGGCCGCGGGCACCCTGCGCACCGAGAAGCCGCTGTTCACCGGCCTGCCCGTGGGCGCGATCCTGATCGGCACCGGTCCGCCCTTCTTCCGCGCTCCGGCGCTGGGGCCGCTCGCCGAGGGGCCGGCGTCATGACGACCGACGTGACGAAGCACGAGGACGCTGACGTGATGGCTGGCCTGATGGCTGACCGTGGCGCTCCATGTCGTCCGGTGCCGAGCGCTGCGCTCGGCCGGGACCTGACCCTGCCGTTTCGGCCTTCGTGGCACGATGTGGTCAGCCTTCGTGCAGGCCCCCGCTCCAGGGGCTTCCGTGAGAGATGAGAGGGTCTGACGGGTGAGCGAGACACCACCGAACACCCTGCAATACCGCTTTGACGGGCCAGAAGACGCACCTGTCCTGATCCTGGGTCCCTCCCTGGGCACCACCTGGCACATGTGGGACCGTCAGGTCCCCGAACTCGCCCAGCAGTGGCGGATCTTCCGCTTCGACCTGCCCGGACACGGCGGTGCCCCGGCCTACCCGGCGGGCTCCGTCGCCGATCTCGCCGAGCGTCTGCTCGCCACGCTCGACGGCCTCGGTGTGCAGCGCTTCGGCTACGCGGGCTGCGCGTTCGGCGGCGCGGTCGGCGTGGAGCTGGCGCTGCGTCACCCGGAGCGGGTCGCCTCGCTCGCGCTGATCGCGGCCTCGCCGCGGTTCGGCACGGCGGACGAGTTCCGCCAGCGCGGGGTGATCGTCCGGACGAACGGGCTCGACCCCATCGCCCGCACCTCGCCCGACCGCTGGTTCACCGGCGGGTTCGCGGCGGCGCAGCCCGCGATCACCGAGTGGGCGGTGCAGATGGTGCGCACCACCGACCCCGGTTGCTACATCGCGGCCTGCGAGGCGCTCGCCGCGTTCGACGTCCGCGCCGAGCTCGGCCGGGTCGGCGTCCCGACGCTGGTCCTGGTCGGCTCCGACGACCAGGTCACCGGCCCCGCCGAGGCACGCACCCTGGTCGCCGGGATCCCCGACGCCCGCCTGGCCGTCGTACCCGGCGCCTCCCACCTGGTCCCGGTGGAGCAGCCCGCGGCCGTCACCGATCTCCTCGTACGGCACTTCTCCACCGCGTGGCAGCCCGCCTACGAGTCCAGCACCGGACAGACGGCCGTGCCGGGCATCCCCGTCCGGGCGGTCGTGACCGCGCCCCCGCAGGCGGTGCCCATCGCCGAGATCGCGCCCGCACCCGTCGTCGAGCCGCCGCAGGTCATGGGCCGCCCGGACCCGTACGACGCCGGGCTGAAGGTGCGCCGCGAGGTCCTCGGGGACGCGCACGTGGACCGGGCGCTGTCGCAGGCCGACGACTTCTCGGGCGACTTCCAGGAGTTCATCACCCGCTACGCCTGGGGCGAGATCTGGGACCGTCCCGGCCTGGACCGGCGCTCCCGCTCCTGCGTCACGCTCACCGCGCTCGTCGCCGGCGGCCACCTCGACGAACTCGCCTTCCACACCCGGGCCGCCCTGCGCAACGGCCTCACGCCCGACGAGATCAAGGAGGTGCTGCTCCAGGCGGCGGTCTACTGCGGCGTACCGGCGGCGAACAGCGCCTTCCGGGTGGCGCAGCAGATCATCCGCGAGGAGACCACGCCGACGGAGTGATCGTCAGCCGGGGAGTGGGAGCACCAGGCTGAGCCGCCCGAGGCCGCCCGGGACGCGGCAGGATGGAGCCATGAAGCTCACGAAGAAGTCGCACGCCTGCGTCCGTCTCGAGAAGGACGGGCGCACGCTCGTCCTCGACCCGGGCGGATTCAGCGAGCCGGACGCGGCCCTCGGCGCCGAGGCGATCCTGGTCACGCACGAACACCCCGACCACTTCAGCGAGGAGCGGCTGCGGGCCGCGCTGGACGCCGATCCGGCCACCGAGATCTGGACCCTCCGGTCGGTCGCGGAGAAGATCTCCGCCGCCTTCCCGGGCCGCGTCCACACCGTCGGCCACGGCGACACCTTCACCGCCGCCGGCTTCGACGTCCAGGTGCACGGCGAACTGCACGCGGTCATCCACCCCGACATCCCGCGCATCACCAACGTCGGCTACCTGATCGACGGCGGCCGCGTCTTCCACCCGGGCGACGCCCTGACGGTCCCCGACCGCGCCGTGGAGACGCTGATGCTTCCGGTCATGGCCCCCTGGAGCAAGATCTCCGAGGTCATCGACTACGTGCGCGAGGTGAAGCCGCAGCGCGCCTACGACATCCACGACGCCCTCCTCACCGACCTCGCCCGCCCCATCTACGACAACCAGATCGGCGCCCTCGGCGGCGCGGAGCACCTGCGGCTGGCGCCCGGGGAGAGCACGGCCCTGTGAGTGTCGGTGGCGCCCGGTAGGTTGTGAGGCATGCGCATCGCGACCTGGAACGTCAACTCGATCACCGCCCGCCTGCCGAGGCTGCTGGCCTGGCTGGAGAGCAGCGGCACCGACGTGCTCTGCCTCCAGGAGGCCAAGGTCGCCGAGGAGCAGTTCCCGTTCGACCAGCTGCGCGAGCTGGGCTACGAGGCGGCGGTCCACGCCACCGGGAGGTGGAACGGCGTGGCGGTGATCTCCCGCGTCGGCATCGAGGACGTCGTCAAGGGCCTGCCCGGCGACCCGGGCTACGACGGAGCACCGGAGCCCCGCGCCATCTCCGCGACCTGCGGTCCCGCCCGCGTCTGGTCGGTGTACGTGCCCAACGGGCGGGAGGTGGACCACCCGCACTACGCCTACAAGCTCCTGTGGTTCGAGGCGCTGAAGGCCGCCGTCGCCGGTGACGCCGCCGGCAGCCGCCCCTTCGCCGTCCTGGGCGACTACAACGTGGCGCCGACGGACGACGACGTCTACGACGTGGCCGCCTTCGAGGGCCTCACGCATGTCACCCCGGCCGAGCGCGCGGCCCTGGCGTCCCTGCGCGAGGCGGGCCTGTCCGACGTGGTCCCGCGCCCCCTGAAGTACGAGCACCCGTTCACGTACTGGGACTACCGCCAGCTCTGCTTCCCCAAGAACCGCGGCATGCGCATCGACCTGGTATACGGCAACGAACCGTTCGCGAAGGCCGTCAAGGACGCCTACGTCGACCGTGAGGAGCGCAAGGGCAAGGGCGCCTCGGACCACGCGCCCGTGGTGGTCGACCTGGACGTGTAGCTCACAGCGCCCCGAGGTCCACGGCCTCCGCGAGCGCCGCGTACCCCGCGTCCCCGGGGTGCAGGTGGTCCCCGCTGTCGTACGCGGGCAGCATGCGCGCCGGGGCGGCGGGGTCGCGCAGGGCGCGGTCGAAGTCGAGGACGCCGTCGAACGCGCCGGCGTCGCGGATCCACGCGTTGAGCGCGGCCCGCTCGGTCTCCACGGCCGGTGTGCACCGCGCGGAGCCCCCGCAGGGCGGCAGCGTCGCTCCGAGCACCCGCACCCCGCGCTCCCGCGCCCGTTCCGCGATCTCCCGCAGCCCGGCGATCACCTCCGCCGCCGTCGCCCGGGCCCGCAGGTCGTTGATGCCCTCGAACACCACCAGCGTCCGTACCGACGTCTGCGCGAACACGTCCCGGTCGAGGCGGTGCAGCGCGCTCACCCCGGCGACGACGGTGGACACCCCGTCGCCGGGATAGCGGTCGGCGAGGACCCGGTTGCCGGCGATCCCGGCGTTCAGGACGCCGAAACGCGGCACGGCGTGCTGCGCGCGCAGCCGGGCGGCCAGGGCGTCCGGCCAGCGCCGGCCGGCGTCCACCGTGGACCGGTCCCCGTCGGTGATCGAGTCCCCCAGCAGCACCACCGACCCCGGCCCGCCGGCCACGTCCACCCCGGTCAGCAGCGGCCAGGTGGTGATCGTCCCGGTGTACGCCGTCCCGCCCGCGTCCGCCGTGTGATCACCCGGCTCGCTGACGTACGAGCGCTGCACCGCGAGCCCGTGCAGGGGCACCGAGGCCACCGTGCCGGGCAGATGGAGACTCACCAGCAGATCACCCCCGTCCGGCACGGCGAAGGCCAGCGGATCGCTGACCACCTGCGCCCCGGCGGGCACCTCAACACCCCGCTCACCCCCGAACCCCACCGGCACGGGCACCCCTTGCGCGACCGCCCCCTTCCGGCCGCCCGCGCTCCCGTCCGGCACGGGGAAGACGGGCGGATCGCCGACCGTGCGTGCCTCG
Organism: Streptomyces sp. NPDC001381; assembly: GCF_042895685.1. Classification (NCBI taxonomy): domain Bacteria; kingdom Bacillati; phylum Actinomycetota; class Actinomycetes; order Kitasatosporales; family Streptomycetaceae; genus Streptomyces; species Streptomyces sp. NPDC001381. The sequence continues at coordinate 246,511 of NZ_JBIAWO010000008.1, forward strand.
GTGGGTACGTGAAGGCCCCGCTCACCCGTGAACCCCACCGGCGCGGGTGCCCCGTGGGTGACCGCCCCCTTCCGGCCGCCCGGGCTCCCGTCCGGCTCGGCGAAGGCGAGCGGATCGCCGACCGTCCGTGCCTCGGTGGGCACGTCAACACCCCGCCGGCCCCCGAAGCCCACCGGCGCGGGTGCCGTCCGCGTGACCGTGCCGGTGTCGGGCCGTGCCGCCGGGTGGACGCCGGGCCCGGGCGGTACCGCGACGGTCCGGGCGCCCGCCGCTCCCGCCGCCCGCAGGGCCACCGTCGCCGCTCCGATGCGTACCGGTGCCGGGGCGAAGGTGTTGTCGAAGCGCAGCCGCACCCACCGCCCGCCCGTCGAGACGTGCACCACCAGCCGCAGGGTCCGGCCGGTCCACGGGCCCACCGCCGGCCGCCCCGACGTGGCCGCCGCCCAGGTGCCCGTCCGGCCCGGTGAGGACTCCCGCACGGCCAGCGCGAACACATGCAGACGCGGGGCGACCGGCAGCCGCACCGAGGCGACCTCGCGCCCGCGCACCAGCGGGACCGTCACGACGTACAGCCGGGCCCGCTCGGCGAGCAGCCCGCCGGGGGTGGCGATGTGCGGCAGGGCGAGCACCGTGGCGCCGAGCGGGCCGGTGCGCCAGTCGGGGGCGGTGAGCCGGTACGGGGAGCGGGAACCGTCGGCGTACGTGACGCTGCCCGCGCCGCCCGCCTCCCGGCCGCCCGTGCTCGTGACCAGGAAGGCCAGCGCGTCGCCGCGCCCGCGGACGCGCACGGTCTGCCCGGCGGCGCGCACGTTGTCGGGGGCGCCCGGCGGGCGGCGCGGCCAGGTCAGCCGGGCGCCCCGCAGGGTCAGCGTGCGCCCCGGCGTCCAGCCCGCCGCGGCCAGGTCCGACGCCACGAGCGCGGCGCCCGTACCGTCGAGGTCCGCCCGCGCCGCGTTGTCGTACAGGGTCTCCAGCGGCGGGGGCGGCGGGGGCGTCGCCGCCTGCGCGGGGGTGAGGAGCAGCCCGCACAGGGCGAGGACCAGCGGGAACTCCCGGACACGTCGGCGCACGTACCGACTCCTCCCGTACACCGGCGGCCAACAGCGCCTCGCGACGCTAGGGACCGGCCGCGTGCCGGTCAACGCGCCATGCCCGCCCGGGCCGCGAATTCGACCGTAAGCACGCGCCAGCGCGCCTGTGGTGCGTACGTCGGTGCGAATGACACGCTGGACGTATGAACATCCCTTTCCTGGGCAACAGGCGCAAGAAGCACGGTGAAGCGGTGCCGGCCGTGGACGCCGAGGGGGTGGCCGAACTCCTCTCCGAATGCGAGCTGCTGCGCTCCCTGGCGGCCCGGGAGGGGATCCGACTCGACGACACCGGGACCTCGTTGGAGGCGCTGGACCAGCTCGTGCCGCGCTGGCGCGACGACGAGGAGATCCTGCCGTGGCTCGGCAACGACGCCGGGCTCTATCTGGGCACGGTCATCGTGCGGACCGTCCCCGGCGCCGCGTGGGACTTCTGGCCGGGCGGGCAGCCCGTCGTCCGGCTGGCGTCGGGGCGGGAGTTCGACGTCGTGACGGCCGGCCACGAGTGGGCGGCGAACGGGGTTCCCGAACTGTCCCAGCTGTACGGTGAGGTGGCCGAGGCCTGAGCCCCGCACACATCCGGCATAAGCGCGGCGTAAATACGGCTAATGCCCGACGGGTGCGTGTCGTGTCATGGGGCCGGGCGGCGCTGGATAGTTTGCGGCAACCACGACACAGCTGAGAGTGAGTAGGGCTGCGGATGGCCGTCGATCCATTGATCGAGCTGCGAGACGTCAACAAGTACTTCGGTGACCTGCATGTTCTGCAGGACATCAACCTCTCCGTCGGCAGGGGGGAGGTGGTCGTGGTCATCGGCCCCTCGGGGTCGGGGAAGTCGACGCTGTGCAGGGCGATCAACCGGCTGGAGACCATCCAGTCCGGCGAGATCCTGCTGGACGGCAAGGCCCTGCCGGGGGAGGGCAAGGAGCTGGCCCGGCTGCGGGCCGACGTCGGCATGGTCTTCCAGTCGTTCAATCTCTTCGCGCACAAGACGGTGCTCGAGAACGTGATACTCGGCCAGGTCAAGGTCCGCAGGACCGACAAGAAGCAGGCCGAGGAGAAGGCCCGCGCCCTCCTCGACCGGGTCGGCGTCGCCGATCAGGCCGACAAGTACCCCGCCCAGCTCTCCGGCGGTCAGCAGCAGCGCGTGGCGATCGCCCGCGCCCTCGCCATGGAACCCAAGGCGATGCTGTTCGACGAGCCCACCTCCGCCCTCGACCCGGAGATGATCAACGAGGTCCTGGAGGTCATGCGGCAGCTCGCCCGGGACGGCATGACCATGATCGTCGTCACCCATGAGATGGGCTTCGCCCGGTCGGCCGCCAACCGCGTGGTGTTCATGGCCGACGGCCGCATCGTCGAGGACCGCACCCCGGACGAGTTCTTCACCAGCCCGCGCAGCGACCGGGCCAAGGACTTTCTGTCCAAGATTCTCAAGCACTGAAGGGGGCGACTAGGATGGGCCGTTCATCCCCCGAAACCGGGATCGCGACCGCCGCCGCGGCAGAACCGGGGACACTGCCAGGTGGTGGGGGACCCTCCGCGGCAACCCGGCCGTAGGGGGCGGCAGTCACAGAGCCCTGCCCGGCCGGCGCCGGCCGGAGATCACTGCTCGCGCAGCGGGACCGACACGTACGACGGGTCGTTCACCGGCGAGGAGAAGGTCAGCCGCGCGCCGGACGGGTTGTGCTCGATGTAGAGCGGGTCGACCGTGTCGACCACCAGGGCGAGCCGATGCCCTGCCGGCACGTCGTAGGCCGTGGAGAACAGTTCCAGGTCGAGACCGAACGGCTTCCCGGGCGTACGCCCGTGGAAGGTGTACGGCGCGTGGGAGACCAGCTTGCCGAGGCCGAGCGGCCCCACGTCGTAGAGGTGGGCGACGAGGGTGCCGCTCTCCGCGGTGGGGGTGACCGTGGTGTGCATCTTCGTGGTGCCGCGCACCTGCCGGGCCGTGGCGTACTTCTCCGACTGCCAGACGGCGGCCCAGTACCGGGGGAGCAGCGGGATCGAGGCGACCGGCGGTACCCGGGCGATCTGGTCGAGGATGCTGGAGAGGAACACGATCCCGCCGTCGGCGCCCGAGTCGACGTTGGTGTGGATCGTGGTCGTGCCGGCGAGGGCGAGCTTCGTGCGGGTCGCGCCCACCGACTTCCAGTCCGGGTAGCCCTCGTAGCCGCCCGTGGAACGGGACTTGAGCTGCACCGGCTGCTCGCGGTCGATGCCGTTGTCCACGCCCTTGAGATAGCGGTCCATCCAGCGCCGGGTGTCGCTCCACACGTCGTTGGGCAGGCCGAACAGGCCGGTGATCTCGGGGGTCGCGTGGTCCCCGGAGCGGAACTCCAGGCGCTTGGGGCCGGTCAGCCGCTCGTAGAAGGCGGCGGTCTGGTTGGGCGGGAAGATGGTGTCGCCCCAGGCGCCCGCGAGCATGACGGCCGTGCCGTTCTTGTCGAGCCGGTCCAGGAAGCTCGCGGGGGAACGTTTCTTCCCCCAGGCCACGATGTCCTTCTCCTTCGCCAGGTCGGAGGAGTAGAAGGCGGAGAACACCTCCCGGGACTCCGCGCTCTGCCGCCCGGCGACCGTGCCCACGGTGTCGAGCAGGGCGGCGGCCTGGAGGTGCTGGGTGCGGCCGGAGTAGATCGAGTCGATCAGATCGCCCCAGCCGCTGAGCGAGGCCACGGCCTTGACGCGCGGGTCGTGCGCGGCGGCCAGCAGGCTGATGCCGGCGCCGTAGGAGACACCCGCCATGCCGATGTGCCGTGCGTCCGAGGGGGTGTGGGCGAGCGCCCAGTCGACCACTTTGGCCGCGTCGGCCACGTCGCGTGGACCGGCCACGTCGATCTCCCCGCCGGACTGCCAGAAGCCGCGCACGTTGTAACTGAGCACGACATAGCCGTCGTCGGCGAGCCTGCGCGCCTGGGCGAGGTACTCGACCTGCGGGAAACCCCAGCTGGTGGGGAGCACGATCAGCGGATAGCGGCGGGTGCCGTCGGCGCCGGCGGGTGTGACCACGTTGGCCTTGAGGACCGTGCCGCCGTCCCCGGCGATGTCGACGTACCGGATGCCGCCGGTGGCGGCCTGCGCGGCGGGGGCGAGGCCGAGGACGCCGCCCGCGACCAGGGAGGCGGAGACGGCGCCGACGGCGGTCGTGCGCAGGGCCATGCGGTGGGGTCGTCCCACGGGTCACTCCTCGACATGCGTCCAGCAAAGTGACCCGACGGTAACCGGCGCGTCTTACCGGAAGTAACCCGCCGGTAAGTTACGTGGCAGTAACGATTGTTGTGTCCGGCAGGGGTGCCTGGGCCGCCCGCGTCACGTCCTCGACCAGTTCGACCACATCGGGGCCGTACGCCTGGGAGTTGATCACCTTCAGGAGCAGGACGAAGGAACCGTTGCCGTGCTTGCGGGCCAGTCGCTCGTGGTTGCGGACGAGGTAGCGGGTGGCGGCCTGGTTGTTGATGGCGCGCTGGCCGCAGAACAGGAACACCGGCCGTGCCTCACGCCGCTGACTCGCGGTGAGCCGGGCCAGCAGGACGTACTCGGTGACGCCCGCCTCCATGCGGTAGTGCTCGCCGCCGATCTGGAACGCCAGCCGGTCCGGCCCCGGTTCCCGGTCGGTGTTGACACGCACCCCGGGCAGCATGGCGCTGATGTGGGCCGCCATGCGCCGGTTCGACCCCGGGCCGCCGACGCAGAACTCCGTCCGCTCGCCGAAGCCCTGCCGGGCCGCGTCCTGGGTGACGACCTCCGCGCCCGCTCCGCAGTCCTTGATGAGCGCGGCCAGCTCCAGCAGGGCGAACACGTCGTGGCGGTGCACCGCGAGATCGGGGCTGCCCGCGTCGCGGTTGACGACGAGCAGGCACTCCGAGTTCTCGGGCAGCCCGAAGAACGCCTGCTTGCGCCGGAGTTTGCGCCGCCACAGGTAGGTGCGGGCCACCCAGCCGAGCGCGGCGCTGAGGCCGGTCGCGATGACCCCCAGGACGATGTTGCGCACGTCGTCGTTCATGGGCGCGCATGCTAGCGGGCCGACACGACCTTTACGTACCCGTGTTCGAGGTGTGGCAGACGTATGACAGTGCCCGGAAGGAGGCTGTCGAGGCCCTGTGAATGTGGTTACGCTGCGCGGACGGTCCTGGACTGGAGGTACGGATGCGTCGCCCTGTCGCGCGGAAACTGTCGGTCCTGGCGGTCTCGGCCGCCGTGGTCACGGTGGGGGCGGCAGCGCCACCCGCCGCACAGAGAACGGCCGTTGAGAAGGTCCCGGTCGCCGTCGGCTACGGCGGCGCCGTCGCCAGCGTCGACGCGGACGCGTCCGCCGCCGGTATCGAGGTGCTGAGGAAGGGCGGCAACGCCGTCGACGCGGCCGTCGCCACCGCCGCCGCCCTCGGTGTCACCGAGCCCTACTCCTCCGGCATCGGCGGCGGCGGCTACTTCGTCTACTACGACGCCAGGTCCCGTTCCGTGCACACCATCGACGGCCGGGAGACCGCCCCGCTGACCGCGGGCACCGACCTGTTCCTGGAGAACGGCTCCCCGCTCGCCTTCGCCGACGCCGTCAGCAGCGGCCTGAGCGTCGGTACCCCGGGCACCCCCGCCACCTGGGCGACCGCGCTGGACAAGTGGGGCAGCAGGAAACTCGGTACGGTCCTCAGGCCCGCCGAGCGCATCGCCCGCGACGGCTTCACCGTCGACAGCACCTTCCGCTCCCAGACCGCAGCCAACGAGACCCGCTTCCGCTACTTCCCGGACACGGCGAAGCTGTTCCTGCCCGGCGGACAACTCCCCGTCGTCGGCTCGACGTTCAAGAACCCCGACCTCGCCGAGACCTACGAGGAGCTGGGCCGCAAGGGCGTCGCCGCGCTCTACCGGGGCGACCTCGGCGAGGACATCGTCGACACGGTCAACAGGCCGCCCGTGGACCCCGCCTCCGGCTGGAAGGCGCGCCCCGGCAAGCTGTCCGCCAAGGACCTCACCGCCTACCGCGCCAAGCTCCAGGCGCCCACGAGGACGACGTACCGCGGTCTCGGCGTCTACTCCATCGCGCCCTCGTCCTCCGGCGGCACGACCGTCGGCGAGGCCCTCAACATCCTCGAGAAGACGGACCTGTCCAAGGCGAGCGAGGTGCAGTACCTGCACCACTTCGTCGAGGCGAGCCGGATCGCCTTCGCCGACCGGGGACGCTGGGTCGGCGACCCCGCCTTCGAGGACGTACCCACGAAGGAACTGCTGTCGCAGAAGTACGCCGACTCGCGCGCCTGCCTCATCAAGGACGACGCGGTGCTCACCAGCCCGGTGGCGCCCGGCGACCCGCGCCACCCGGCCGCCTGCGACAGCGCCGGCACGGCGGCGCCCACCACCTACGAGGGCGAGAACACCACGCATCTGACGGTGGCCGACAAGTGGGGCGACGTCGTCTCCTACACGCTCACCATCGAGCAGACCGGCGGCAGCGGCATCACCGTCCCCGGCCGGGGCTTCATCCTCAACAACGAGCTGACGGACTTCTCCTTCGCCCCGGCCAACCCGGCCGTGCACGACCCGAACCTGCCCGGCCCGGGCAAGCGGCCGCGGTCCTCGATCTCGCCCACGATCGTCCTCGACCGGCACGACCGGCCGGTGGTGGCGCTCGGCTCGCCCGGCGGCGCGACCATCATCACGACCGTGCTGCAGACCCTCACCGAGTTCCTGGACCGTGGCCTGCCCCTGGTCGACGCGATCGCCGCGCCGCGCGCCAGCCAGCGCAACGCGGCCCAGACGGAACTGGAACCCGCCCTCTACGACGCCACCGGCGCGGGCAGCCTGCGGTCCCGGCTGGAAGCGATCGGGCACTCGTTCAAGCCGAACGCGGAGATCGGCGCGGCGACGGGCGTGCAGCGGCTGCCGGACGGCAGGTGGCTGGCCGCCGCCGAGACCGTACGGCGCGGCGGCGGCTCCGCACAGGTCGTCCGTCCGGCCCCGTAACAGCGGCCTCACAGCACCGGCGTCAGGGTTCGGCGGTGGGGGCGGGCGGCTGCGTACGGAACGCCAGCCGCCCGCCCTCGACCTCCACCCGCACCCGGTCCCCGTCCTTGACCCGGCCGTCCAGCAGCAGCCTGGACAGCTGGTTGTCGACCTCGCGCTGGATGGTGCGGCGCAACGGGCGGGCGCCGTACTCGGGCTGGTAGCCGCGCTCGGCGAGCCAGTCGACCGCCTCGGCCGCGAACTCGACGCCGATGCCCTGCGCGTGCAGCAGCCGCCGTGTCTTGTCCAGCAACAGCTCGGTGATCCGCCGCAGTTGATCATCCGTCAGCTGGTGGAAGACGACGATCTCGTCGATGCGGTTGAGGAACTCCGGCCGGAAGTGCTCCCGCAGCGGGCGCAGGATCTGCTCGCGCCGCGCCTCCTCGGCCGCCTCCGTGCCGCCCGGCCCGAAACCGATGCCGGCGCCGCGCCTGCTGATCACCTCCGAACCCAGGTTGCTGGTCATCACGATCACCGCGTTGGTGAAGTCGACCGTGCGGCCCTGGGAGTCGGTCAGCCGCCCGTCGTCCAGGACCTGGAGCAGGATGTTGAAGACGTCCGGGTGGGCCTTCTCCACCTCGTCGAGCAGCAGCAGCGAGTACGGATGCCGGCGCACCACCTCGGTGAGCTGCCCGGCCTCCTCGTGGCCCACGTACCCGGGCGGGGCCCCCACCAGCCGGCTGACCGTGTGCCGTTCCTGGTACTCGCTCATGTCCAGCCGGACCATGCGCTCCTCGCTGCCGAACAGGATCTCCGCGAGCGCCCGGGCGAGCTCCGTCTTGCCGACCCCGGTCGGGCCGAGGAAGAGGAAGCTGCCGATCGGCCGGTCCGGGCTCGACAGTCCCGCGCGTGACCGCAGCACCGCGTCCGAGACGACCCGTACGGCCTCCTCCTGGCCCACGACCCGCTCGTGCAGATGCTCCTCCAGGCCCAGCAGCCGGTCCTTCTCCTCCTGGGTCAGGCTCGCGACCGGGATGCCGGTCTGCCGGGACACCACCTCGGCGACGGCCTCCGCGGTGACCTCCAGATCCATGCCCTCGTCGGCGGCCTCCTCCCCGGTCTCGTCCGCGATGCGCTGCTTCAGCTCGACGATGCGGTCCCGCAACTGCGTGGCCTGCTCGTACTGTTCGTCGGCGACCGCCTGGTCCTTGTCCCGGGCGAGCTGCTCGACCTCGCGCTCCATGGCGCGTACGTCCGTGCCCTTCCTGCGGGCGCCCAGCCGCACCCGGGCTCCGGCCTGGTCGATCAGGTCGATCGCCTTGTCCGGCAGCCGGCGGTCGGTGAGATAGCGGTCCGACAGCTCCACGGCCGCCACCAGCGCCTCGTCGGTGTAGCGGACCTGGTGGTGGGCCTCGTAGCGGTCGCTCAGCCCGCGCAGGATCTCGATCGCGTCCGCGACGGACGGCTCGGGCACCAGGATCGGCTGGAAGCGGCGGGCGAGCGCCGCGTCCTTCTCGATCCGCCGGAACTCCTCCAGCGTCGTCGCCCCCACGATGTGCAGCTCACCCCGGGCCAGGGCCGGCTTGAGGATGTTGCCCGCGTCCATCGAGCCGCCCTCGCCGCCCCCGCCCGCGCCGACGACCGTGTGCAGCTCGTCGATGAAGACGATCAGCTGGTCGGAGTGGGCGCGGATCTCGCCGACGATGGTGTTCAGGCGCTCCTCGAAGTCGCCGCGGTAGCGGGTGCCCGCGACCACCCCGGTCAGGTCCAGGGCGACCACCCTGCGCCCGCCGAGCACGTCCGGGACGTCGCCGTCCGCGATGCGCTGGGCCAGCCCCTCCACGATGGCGGTCTTGCCGACGCCCGCGTCACCGATCAGCACCGGGTTGTTCTTGCCGCGCCGGGACAGCACCTCGATGGTCTGCTCGATCTCGTCCTCCCGCCCGATCACCGGGTCGATACGGCCCTGCCGGGCGAGCTCGGTGAGATCGCGGCCGTACTTGTCCAGGGTGGGCGTGCCGGTGGGCCGCTGCCGCTCGGGGTGGGCCTGGGTCGTCTCCGGGGCCTCCGGAGGCAGTCCCGTCGGGGCGAACCGGGCCGCGTTGAGGATGTGGCCGGCCGCGGAGTCCGGGTTGGCGGCGAGGGCGCTGAGCACATGCTCCGGGCCGATGTATCCCGCGCCCCGGGAGCGGGCCAGCTCGTGCGCGTCCAGCAGGGCGCGCTTGGCGGCCGGGGTCAGGGACAGCGAGGTCGGCGGAGGCGCCTCGCCCGGCGAGTGCTGGACCGGGCCCGACCGCTTGTCGATCTCCGTCGCCAGGGAGTCGGGATCCGCGCCGGCCCGGCTGAGCAGACTGCGGGTCGGCTCCGCCGAGAGGGCCGCGCGCAGCAGGTGCTCGGTGTCCAGGTCGCGGCTGCCGTGCTCGGCGGCGTACTGGGCCGCGCCCCGGACCAGCTCCCGGGCGGGCTGGCTGAGGAGCTGTCCGATGTTGATCTGGCGGGGGCCTGGGCGGGGCCCGCCGAAGAAGCGGGCCAGGAACTCACCGAAGGGGTCGCCGTAGCCCTCCGGGCTGGTGTAGCCGCTGGTCATGGCGTTCCGATCGATCGACGTGCGTATGCCGGTGCCGACGGGTGCCCTGTCCGTGCCGGGCTACACCACGATTGCACGTTCGTTGAGGGGCGGCATGTCCTGCGGGATGCGGTCGTACGGCGGGCGCGGGTGCGGGCCGTGCGGCGGACGGCCGCGCCCACGCGGGGGAGGCGCGGTGTCACCACGCCCGTAGCTGACCCTGCCCCGTACTTGCCCTGCTCCGTAGCTGCCCCTGCCCCGTACTTGCCCTGCCCCGTGCCCGTCTGCCCGGTACTACCCCTGGCGTCGCTCGGTGAGGACCCTCGGGCCGTCCTCCGTGACGGCCACGGTGTGTTCCGTGTGGGCGGCCCGCGAACCGTCGTTCGTCTTGAGGGTCCAGCCGTCCGGGGCCGCGTGGTAGTCGTCCCTGCCGCTCGCGATCAGCATCGGCTCGATCGCGATGACCATGCCGGGGCGCAGACGCAGGCCGCGGCCGGGACGGCCCTCGTTGGGGACCGGGGGATCCTCGTGCATGCTGCGGCCCACGCCGTGGCCCCCGAAGCCGGCGGGGACGCCGTAGCCGCCCGCGCGGCAGACCGCGGCGATCGCGTGGGCGATGTCGCCGATGCGGTTGCCGACGACCGCCGCCTCGATGCCCGCCGCCAGGGCGCTCTCCGCCGTCTCGACCAGCCGGACGTCCGCCGGGCGCGGGCGGCCCACGGTGAAGCTGATCGCCGAGTCGCCGACCCAGCCGTTCAGCCGGGCACCGCAGTCGATGGACACCAGATCTCCGTCGCGCAGACGGTAGCGGGTGGGGATGCCGTGCACGATCGCGTCGTTCACCGAGGCGCAGACGACGGCCGGGAACGGGGTCGGCGCGAAGGCCGGCCGGTAGCCGAGGAAGGGCGAGTCGGCGCCTGCCTCCCGCAGCACCTCCCGCGCCACCTCGTCCAGCTCCAGCAGGGAAACGCCGACGTCAGCGGCCTTGCGCACCGCGATCAGGGCATGCGCCACGACCTGGCCCGCTTCGTACATGGCGTCGATCGACGCCTTCGTCTTCAGTTCCACCATGCCAATTACTATACCGGTATTAGAATGACGGCATGGTGCGCACCCCGTTGACCCCAGAAGAGCGCGAGCGCGGCGAGCGGCTCGGCCGGCTGCTCCGCGAGGCACGCGGCGGCCGGAGCATGACCGAGGTCGCGGCGAGCGCGGGCATCTCCGCCGAGACCCTCCGCAAGATCGAGACCGGACGGGCCCCGACCCCGGCGTTCTTCACCGTCGCCGCGCTCGCCGGGGCGCTCGGACTGTCCATGGACGAACTGGCCGGGCGGTGTGCTCCGGTCGGCGTGTGAGGCGTCTGCGACGGCGTTCGGACGGTGGTGGGCGCTTTCCGGTCAAGATCGAGCGGGACGCCTGCCGCGCCCCCTTTGAAAACTCTTCGTAGCCCGGCTGTAACACAGCTGGTGTTTTCTACGGACCGGAGTGTTCCGGTCGGGCGGGAGTTGGGCGATGGGCTTGGATCAACTCCCGGGCCGGGTGCGGGAGTTCGCGAACCACCTGAACGGGCTGCTGGCGCGCCTCGACCAGGGCGCCGGATGGTGCGCGGTGTTCTGGCAGCGCGATCCCGAGGGTATGCGGGCCTGTCTCGACGGGCGTGAGGTGCCGCCCTGGGACGTGGTGGAGGCCCTGCTCCAGGACCTCGCCGCCGAGTACGGCACGCCGGCCGCCGCCCAGGAGGCGGAGCGCGTACGGTCGCTGCACGCCGCCGCGCTCGCCGCGTACGACGCCCGCCCCGGCGGCCGTGACGCCCTCGGCGACCGCCTCGACGTCATGCTCCGCGAACAGCGCTACGCCGCCGAACGCCAGGCCGAACTCGGGCGCCTGCTCGCCGGCGCGGCCACCCCCGAGGACACCGAGGCCATCCGCCTCGACCTCGCCTGGGCCCACGACGACCATGAACGCGCCGTCGCCCGTTGTGCCGAACTCCGTTACCGGATGGCCGAGTTGGACCGGCGAACGGCGGAGGGCCGGATCGGCGCCGCCGCCCCTCCGGCCCACCGGACCGCCCCACGGGCGCCCACCGCCCCCGCGTACGGAACCTCCCCGGCGTACGCGGACGGAACCGAGAGCGGCCCCGCAGGCGACCCGGGTGGTGCTGGCTACGGAACCGGGTCAGGAGCCGAGCCGGGCGGTTCCGCCCGGGGCATGGGGAGAGGGTCCGGCGGGGGAGGCCCGGCCTATGGCGCCGGGTCTGGGTCCGGCCCTGGCGGTCCGGCCTATGGCGCCGGGTCTGGGTCAGGCCCTGGCGGTCCGGCCTATGGCGCCGGGTCTGGGTCAGGCCCTGGCGGTCCGGCCTATGGCGCCGGGTCTGGGTCAGGCCCTGGCGGTCCGGCCTATGGCACCGGGCCTGGGTCAGGCCCCGGCGGTCCCGCCTATGGCACCGGGCCTGGGTCCGGCCCTGGCGGTCCGGCCTACGGCACTGGGCCTGGGTCCGGCCCTGGCGGTCCCGCCCACAGCACCGAGCCAGGGTTCGGCCCCGGCGGTCCCTCCCACGGCACCGGGAGAGGGGCCGAGCCGGGAGGTCCCGCCCAGGGCAGGGGGACAGGCTCCGGCCGGGGAGGTCCCGCCCACGGCGCCGGCCTCGGCACCGGCACCGACCCCGGCCCCGCCGCTCACCCGGACCCCGCCTCCACACCCGCCCCCGCCCCCGGCTCCGCCCCCGCCCCCCTGGAGCCTCCCGCCCCCGAGCCGGAAGCCGCCGCGTCCCTCGCCGAGGGCGCGTCGGCCGCGCCCGGCAAGGCCTCCCTCCCCAAGCAGCGCAAGCGCCGTCGGGGCGGTGCGCGGTTCGCCGGGATGGCCGAGGAGGACGACGCCCCCGTCGTCGTACCCCCCGCCGCCGGGCCGGCGCTGCCCGCGCCCGCTCCCGCCGCCCGGCGTACCCTCCGCGGCGCGCGGTTCGCCGGGGCCGCCGACCGGGCGGAGCGGCCGCCCCAGCCGCAGCGGGAGCCCCTGGACGCCGAGGCCCGGCAGGAGACGGTCCGGGCCGTGGAACGGCTGGTGGCGCTGCGCGCGGAGGGCCGCAGCGGCGAGGCGCACGCGCTGCTCGTCGAGCTGGCGTACTGGCCGGCCGCCCGTATCCCGCTGCTCGCCGCCGAGTTGCAGCGCGCCGGGCTGAGCGCCGACTGGACCACCCTGCTCTGGGAGGCGGCCTCCCTGCCCGCCGACCGGCTGGTGGAGGCGGCGGACGCCCTGGTCGCCGTGGGGCGTACGGCCGACGGCGAGCAGATCCTGCGGCAGGGTGTCGCCCGCCCGGCCGAGGAGATCGGGCAGGCCGTCCTGCGGCTGGCGGGCGAGGGCCGCCGCCGGGAGGTCCGCGCCCTGCTCGACGCCTACGTCCGCGTCCGCACCCCCGAGGAGGCGGCCCGCAGCGCCGCGCCCGACCCGCAGACCCTCGTCCCTCTCCTGCTGGAGTCCGCCCGGGAAGTCTCGGAGCAACGCCACTGGGACCTGGTCCACGCCCTGCGGGTGGCCGGCTTCACCACCTGAGCGGGGGCGCGTTCCGGTAGGCCGTACGCCCCGCGACTCCCCCACGAGAGTGTGAAACGCGATCGACTCCGCGGGTTAACGACGATGGTCTTGGCAAGCCCCTCCCGGAGGCTTACGTTCGTCCCTCTACGACCGTCGTCTACGGGCGTAGAGGCTCTGACGTCCCGTCGAAGGAGCAGCTCATGACCGAGGTCGTACGCGCCGCACTGGTCCAGGCCACCTGGACCGGCGACACCGAGTCCATGGTGGGGAAACACGAGGAGCACGCCCGTGAGGCGGCCCGGCAGGGCGCCCGGGTGATCGGTTTCCAGGAGGTGTTCAACGCCCCGTACTTCTGCCAGGTCCAGGAGCCGGAGCACTACCGCTGGGCCGAGCCGGTGCCGGACGGGCCGACCGTGCGTCGTATGCAGGAGCTCGCGCGCGAGACGGGCATGGTGATCGTCGTCCCGGTCTTCGAGGTGGAACAGTCGGGCTTCTACTACAACACCGCCGCCGTGATCGACGCCGACGGCTCCTATCTCGGCAAGTACCGCAAGCACCACATCCCGCAGGTCAAGGGCTTCTGGGAGAAGTACTACTTCAAGCCGGGCAACCTCGGCTGGCCCGTCTTCGACACCGCCGTCGGCAAGGTCGGCGTCTACATCTGCTACGACCGCCACTTCCCGGAGGGCTGGCGCCAGCTCGGGCTCAACGGCGCCCAGCTCGTCTACAACCCCTCCGCCACCCACCGCGGTCTGTCCTCCCACCTGTGGCGCCTCGAGCAGCCGGCCGCCGCCGTCGCCAACGAGTACTTCGTCGCGGCGATCAACCGTGTGGGAGTCGAGGAGTACGGGGACAACGATTTCTACGGGACGTCGTACTTCGTCGACCCGCGAGGGCAGTTCGTGGGCGAGGTCGCGAGTGACCGGAGCGAGGAACTCGTCGTCCGCGACCTCGATTTCGACCTGATCGACCGGGTGCGGCAGCAGTGGGCCTTCTACCGCGACCGCCGCCCCGACGCCTACGAAGGGCTGGTGCAGCCGTGAGCGACCTGTACGCGCGTCACCGAGGCGTCCTGCCGGACTGGCTCGCGCTCTACTACGAGGAGCCGCTGGAGATCACCCACGGGGAGGGACGGTACGTCTGGGGCGCCGACGGCACCAGGTACCTCGACTTCTTCGGCGGCATCCTGACGACGATGACCGCCCACGCCCTGCCCGAGGTGACCAAGGCCGTCACCGAGCAGGCCGGCCGGATCGTCCACTCCTCCACCCTGTACCTCAACCGGCCGATGGTCGAACTCGCCGAGCGCATCGCCCAGCTGAGCGGCGTCCCGGACGCCCGCGTCTTCTTCACCACCTCCGGCACCGAGGCCAATGACACCGCCCTGCTGCTCGCCACCACGTACCGGCGCAGCAACACGATCCTGGCGATGCGCAACAGCTACCACGGCCGTTCCTTCAGCGCGGTCGGCATCACCGGCAACCGCGGCTGGTCACCGACCTCGCTGTCCCCGCTGCAGACGCTGTACGTGCACGGCGGGGTGCGCGGCCGCGGCCCGTTCGCCGGGCTCGGCGACGAGGAGTTCATCGCGGCCTGCGTCGACGACCTGAAGGACCTCCTCGGCCACACCCGTCCGCCCGCCGCGCTGATCGCCGAGCCCGTCCAGGGCGTCGGCGGCTTCACCTCGCCCCCGGACGGCCTCTACGCGGCCTTCCGGGACGTGCTGCACGAGCGGGGCATCCTGTGGATCGCCGACGAGGTGCAGACCGGCTGGGGCCGCACCGGCGACCACTTCTGGGGCTGGCAGGCGCACGGCCGCAGCGGCCCGCCGGACATCGTCACCTTCGCCAAGGGCATCGGCAACGGCGCCTCCATCGGCGGCGTGATCGCCCGCGCCGAGATCATGAACTGCCTGGACGCCAACAGCATCTCCACCTTCGGCGGCACCCAGCTCACCATGGCGGCCGGCCTCGCCAACCTCACCTACCTCCTGGAGCACGACCTCCAGGGCAACGCCCGGCGGGTCGGCGGCCTGCTCATCGAGCGGCTGCGGTCCGCGGCCGCCCAGGACCCGGGCGTCCGGGAGGTGCGCGGACGCGGACTGATGATCGGCGTCGAGCTGACGAAGCCCGGCACCGACCGGGCCGACCCGGAGCGGGCGTCCGCCGTGCTGGAGGCGGCCCGGGAGGGCGGCCTGCTGATCGGCAAGGGCGGCGGGCACGACACCAGCGCCCTGCGCATCGCCCCGCCGCTGTCCCTGACCGTCGCGGAGGCCGAGGAGGGCGCCGCGATCCTCGAAAGCGCGCTGAGAAGCACGCGGTAGCAGCACCGGCCCGGGCCGGACGGTTGAGCAAGGGAACACCGCCATGACCACCACCTCGGAGCCCTGGGGCCCCGTCGAGCCCCTGGAACCCGCCCTGTCGGTCCGCCAGGTCCTCTCCCTGGAACGCGTCCTGGCCGGGGACCCCGAGGTGGTCGCCGGGGCGGACCGGCTCGACCGGCCGGTGCGCTGGGTGCACGTCGCCGAGGCCGCCGACGTCGGCGTGATGCTCAGGGGCGGCGAGATGGTCCTCACCACCGGCGTGCTGCTCGCCGGTGACGAGGGCGCGCAGGCCGAGTACATCCGGTCCCTGCACCGGGCCGAGGCGGCCGCCGTGGTCCTCGGCCTGGGGCGCGCCTTCCCCGCCCCGCCGGACGTGATGCGGCGCGCCGCCGAGCGGTGCGGACTGCCCATGGTCGTGCTGCACCGGCCCTTCCCGTTCGCCGAGCTGACCGAGGAGGTGCAGTCCCGGCTCGTACGCCGCAAGTTCGCCGCCGTCAGCCTCTCCGAGGCGGTCCGCACCGCCCTGACCGGGCTGATCACCGCCGGGGCCCCGCTGCAGCGGCTGCTCGACGAGGTCGCCCACCACACCGGCTGCCCCGTCGTCGTCACCAACCTCGCCCACCGGGTGCTGGCCACGGCGGGGGAGCGGTCGGCGGTCGACGACGTGCTGCGGGACTGGGAGCGCATCGCCCGGCAGGCCGGCGGCACCGAGGGAGACGGCTGGATCCGCGCCGAACTGGGCGGTCGTGGCGAGCGGTGGGGACAGATCATGCTGTGCGGCTACCGGGGCGACACCGCCGGCGGGCGGCTGCTCGCCGACCGGGCCGCCGAGGCCCTCGTCCTGCACCGCATGCTCGGCGGCACCTCCGCCCACACCTGGGAGGAGCAGTCCGCGCAGGGCCTGCTGACGGACCTGGTCTCCGGTGTCGTACCCGCGCGGCAGCTGCTGCCGCGGGCCCGCGCGGCCGGACTGCCCGTCAACCGGCGCACCTTCGTCCCGCTGGTGGTACGGGACGGCGATCCCGCCCACCTCGACCGGATGCTCCGGCTGCTGGGGCTGCCCGGCCTGGTCGCGGAACTCGCCGACGGCGCCACCGCCGTGCTGCTGAGCCTCGCCCGCGACCAGGACGCCGAGGCGCTCGCCGCGCACTTCGCGGCCCGGTTGCGCACCGAGTCCGGGGAACCCGCCACGGTCGTCGCCTCGGCCGGTCCGCGCACCGGCTGGGACGACGTCCCGGCCGGGCTGCGCGAGGCCCAGCACGTCGCCGACGCCGTCGCCGACTCCTCGGCCGCCCTCGACCTCCCGCCCGTCGTCCGGCTCAGGGACGTCCATCTGCGCGGCCTGATACGGCTGTTGCGGGACGACCCGCACGTGCAGTCCTTCGCCGAGCGGGAACTGGACGGGCTGCTGTGCGGCACGGCCGCCGACGACCTGCTCGCCGTGCTGCGCACCTATCTGGCCACCGGCCGCAACAAGTCCCGCACCGCGCAGCTCCACCACGTCTCCCGGCCGGCCCTGTACCGCCGGCTGGAGGCCATACAGGCACGGCTCGGAGTGGACCTGGACGACTTCGAACAGGCCGCCTCGGTGCACATCGCGCTGCTCGCGCACGACGCGCAACAGGCGTGACCGAAGGGGCCTGCGCAACAGCCCGGAAACAAGCAACGACCTGCGAAAACGGCGGTGAAACATGGGTCGGCGAAGACGTGACACGGTGGCACGCCGCGCCCGTGCAGACGTGACACGCTGCAACTCAAAGCCCGCTCGCGGACTTCCTAGGCTCCTCGCACACCGAGCGACCGGAGGTCCCGATGAGCAGAGTGATCCGCGCCGCCGTCTTCCAGACGGCCTGGACCGGCGACAAGGAATCGATGATCCAGGTGCACGAGCAGGCGGTCCGCGACGCGGCCGCGCAGGGTGCTCAGGTCCTGTGCTTCCAGGAGCTGTTCTACGGACCGTACTTCTGCCAGGTCCAGGACCCGCAGTTCTACGAGTACGCCGAGCGGATCCCGGACGGCCCGATCGTCCAGCGCTTCCAGGCGCTCGCCCGCGAACTGGGCATCGTCCTGGTGCTGCCGATGTACGAGGAGGAGCAGCCGGGCGTCCTCTACAACACGGCCGCCGTGATCGACGCGGACGGCTCGTACCTCGGCAAGTACCGCAAGCACCACATCCCGCAGGTCAAGGGCTTCTGGGAGAAGTTCTACTTCCGCCCCGGGAACGTGGGATGGCCGGTCTTCGACACCGCCGTGGGGAAGATCGGCGTCTACATCTGCTACGACCGCCACTTCCCCGAGGGCTGGCGGGCCCTGGGTCTGGAGGGCGCCGAGATCGTCTTCAACCCCTCGGCGACCTCGCGCGGACTGTCCGCCTACCTGTGGCAGCTGGAGCAGCCGGCGGCGGCCGTCGCCAACGAGTACTTCGTGGGCGCGATCAACCGGGTCGGCACCGAGGAACTCGGCGACAACGACTTCTACGGGACCTCCTACTTCGTGGACCCGGAGGCCCAGTTCGTCGGCGAGGTGGCCAGCGACAAGGAGAGCGAACTCGTCGTCCGCGACCTGGACCTGGCCAAGCTGCGCGAGGTCCGCGACCGCTGGCAGTTCTACCGGGACCGCCGCCCCGAGGCGTACGGCCCGCTGACGGCTCCCTGACCCCGTGGCTCCCCGCGCGACCGAGGAAGGGCGCAGCCCTCCCCGGGGCGCGGGGCAGCGTCCGTCCCCGGCTCCGCCGCGGGGCGCGACCCGCCACCGACGACCCGCACCTTCCCGATCGCCGTTCTGGAGTTGGAGTATGAGCAGCCGGAAAATCATCCGCGGCGGTCTCGTCATCACCGCGTCCGACGAGATCCACGCCGACGTCCTGATCGAGGACGGCCGCATCGCCGCCCTCGCCGCCTCCGGCACCCCGGCCGCCGAGGCCTGGACGGCCGAACAGGTCATCGACGCCACCGGGAAGTACGTGATCCCGGGCGGGGTCGACGCCCACACCCACATGGAGCTGCCGTTCGGCGGCACCTTCGCCTCCGACACCTTCGAGACCGGCACCCGGGCAGCCGCCTGGGGCGGGACGACGACCATCGTCGACTTCGCGGTGCAGAGCGTCGGCCACACCCTGCGCGAGGGCCTGGACGCCTGGCACGCCAAGGCCGAGGGCACCTGCGCGATCGACTACGGCTTCCACATGATCGTCTCCGACGTGAACCAGGACACCCTCAAGGAGATGGACCTGCTGGTCGAGGAGGGCGTCACCTCCTTCAAGCAGTTCATGGCCTACCCCGGGGTCTTCTACTCGGACGACGGCCAGATCCTGCGCGCCATGCAGCGCTCCGCCGACAACGGCGGCCTGATCATGATGCACGCGGAGAACGGCATCGCCATCGACGTGCTGGTGGAGCAGGCGCTGGCCCGGGGGGAGACCGATCCGAGGTATCACGGGGAGGTCCGCAAGGCGCTGCTGGAGGCCGAGGCCACCCACCGCGCCATCAGGCTCGCGCAGGTCGCGGGCGCTCCGCTCTACGTCGTGCACGTCTCGGCGATGGAGGCGGTCGCCGAGCTGGCCAGGGCACGCGACGAGGGTCTGAACGTCTTCGGCGAGACCTGCCCGCAGTACCTGTTCCTGTCGACCGACAACCTCGCCGAGCCGGACTTCGAGGGCGCGAAGTACGTGTGCTCGACGCCCCTGCGGCCCAAGGAGCACCAGGCCAAGCTGTGGCAGGGCCTGCGGACGAACGACCTGCAGGTCGTCTCCACCGACCACTGCCCGTTCTGCTTCGTCGGCCAGAAGGAGCTCGGCCGGGGCGACTTCTCCAAGATCCCCAACGGTCTGCCGGGCGTGGAGAACCGGATGGACCTGCTCCACCAGGCCGTCGTCGAGGGGCGCATCTCGCGCCGCCGCTGGATCGAGATCGCCTGTGCCACCCCGGCCCGGATGTTCGGCATGTACCCGAAGAAGGGGACCATCACCCCGGGCGCCGACGCCGACGTCGTCATCTACGACCCGCACGCCGAGCAGACCCTCTCCGCCGAGACGCACCACATGAACGTCGACTACTCGGCGTACGAGGGCAGGCGCCTCACCGGCCGCGTCGAGACGGTCCTGTCGCGCGGCGAACTCGTCATCACCGAGCGGGAGTACACCGGACGCGCGGGTCACGGCGTCTACACCCCGCGCTCCACCTGTCAGTACCTCAACTAGGAAGGGCGCACA
This sequence comes from Streptomyces sp. NPDC001381, assembly GCF_042895685.1. Classification (NCBI taxonomy): domain Bacteria; kingdom Bacillati; phylum Actinomycetota; class Actinomycetes; order Kitasatosporales; family Streptomycetaceae; genus Streptomyces; species Streptomyces sp. NPDC001381. Next base: position 266,166 of record NZ_JBIAWO010000008.1, read on the forward strand.
TGGACTTCGGACTCGTCCTGCAGACCGACCCGCCGGCCTCGAAGGTCGTCGAGCTGATGAAGCGCGCGGAGGGCAACGGCTTCACCTACGGCTGGACCTTCGACTCCGCCGTGCTCTGGCAGGAACCGTTCGTGATCTACAGCCAGATCCTGGCGAACACCCGCACGCTGACCGTGGGGCCGATGGTGACGAACCCGGGCACCCGCACCTGGGAGGTCACCGCCTCCACCTTCGCCACCCTCAACGACATGTTCGGCAACCGCACGGTGTGCGGTATCGGCCGCGGCGACTCCGCGATGCGCGTCGCGGGCCGCTCCCCGAACACGCTGGCCCGGATCAGCGCGGCCATGAAGGTCATCCGGGCGCTCGGCTCGGGCCAGGAGGCCGACCTCGGCGGCACGGTCGTCAGGTTCCCCTGGATCAGGGACGACGCCCGGCTGCCGGTCTGGATGGCCGCGTACGGCCCGAAGGCGCTCAGGATGACCGGCGAGGAGGCCGACGGGTTCATCCTCCAGCTCTCCGACCTGTACCTCACCGAGTACATGGTGAAGGCCGTCAAGGACGCGGCCGTCGCCGCCGGCCGTGACCCGTCCGAGGTGAAGATCTGCGTCGCCGCCCCCGCCTACGTCACCGACGACGACTCGCCCGAGGCGCTCGCCCACGCCCGCGACCAGTGCCGGTGGTTCGGCGGCATGGTCGGCAATCACGTCGCCGACCTGGTGTCCAAGTACGGCGAGCACTCCTCCCAGGTCCCCGAGGAACTCACCGACTACATCAAGGCCCGCCAGGGGTACGACTACTCCCACCACGGCCGCAGCGACAACCCCGACACCGCCTTCGTGCCCGACGAGATCGTCGACCGGTTCTGCGTCATCGGACCGGTCGAGAAGCACATCGAGAAGCTGAACGCCCTGCGCGAGCTGGGCGTCGACCAGTTCGCCGTCTACGACATGCACGACGCGCAGGAGAAGGTCATCGACGCGTACGGCGCGCAGGTGATCCCGGCCGTCAACGGCTGACCCCTCCCCACGGACCGACTCCCCGTCCCCCCACCCCAGTTCTCCCCTCTCCCGCCGTCCCGGGGGAGGGGGGCGGGAGAAGGGAAGGGCGGACACGCCCCCACGCCGCCCCTCCCCGGCCCCGCCGGCCCCGCACGGCCTTTCCGGATCCGCCCTCGTTTGATTGGCCTGCCCATGACCGACACCGCTCCCACGGCCATACCGCCGACCTCCCAAGTCACCCTCGCCGACGGCCGGGTGGAGATCGCTCCTGGTTCGCCGCTGCCCAGCGGCCCCTTCGCCAACGAGGACCTGCTCCCGGTCCCCGTCGAGAAGCGCACCTGGACCACGTACAACTTCTCCGCGCTGTGGGTCGGCATGGCCCACAACACGGCGTCGTGGACGCTCGCTTCCGGTCTGATCGCCGTCGGCATGGACTGGAAGCAGGCGGTGCTCACCATCGCGCTGGCCAATGTCATCGTGCTGATCCCGATGCTGCTCACCGGGCACGCGGGCCCGAAGTACGGCATCCCCTTCCCGGTCTTCGCCCGTGCCTCCTTCGGCGTCCGCGGCGCCAACCTCCCCGCTGTCGTCAGGGCGTTGGTGGCGTGCGGCTGGTTCGGCATCCAGACCTGGATCGGCGGTGAGGCGATCTACTTCCTCGCCGGGAAACTGATCGGCAACGGCTGGAGCGAGGCCGGCAAGATCGGCGGCCACGCCTGGACCATGTGGCTGTCGTTCGCGATCTTCTGGGCGATCCAGGTCGCGATCATCTACCGCGGCATGGAGACGATCCGCCGCTTCGAGAACTGGGCGGCGCCCTTCGTCCTCGTCGGCGCGTTCGTGATGCTGATCTGGATGAGCGACAAGGCCGGCGGCTTCGGCCCGTTGCTCGACCAGCCCTCCAAGCTCGGCTGGGGCGGCGACTTCTGGAAGCTGTTCTGGCCGTCCCTGATGGGCATGATCGGCTTCTGGTCCACGCTGTCGCTGAACATCCCGGACTTCACCCGGTACGGCAAGTCCCAGAAGGCGCAGACATGGGGCCAGGCGCTGGGACTGCCCACCACCATGACGCTGTTCGCGCTGCTGTCCGTGCTGGTCACCTCCGGTTCGCAGGCCGTGTACGGCGAGACGATCTGGGACCCGGTCCAGCTGGCCGCCAGGACGGACAACGTCTTCGGGCTGCTGTTCGCGCTGGTGACCGTGCTGGTGGCGACCCTGTCGGTGAACATCGCGGCCAACCTGGTCTCGCCGGCGTTCGACTTCTCCAACATCGCGCCCCGCAGGATCAGTTTCCGGACGGGCGCCCTCGCCACCTGCGTCCTCGGTGTGCTGATCTTCCCGTGGAAGCTGTACTCCGACCCGCAGGGCTACATCTTCACCTGGCTGGGCCTGGTCGGCGGTCTGCTGGGGACGGTCGCCGGCATCCTCATCGCCGACTACTGGATCCTGCGCCGCGGCAGGCTGGACCTGACCGACCTGTACCGCACCGGGGGCCGCTACTGGTACGAGGGCGGCTGGAACTGGCGGGCCGTGGCGGCCTTCCTGGCCGGCGGCGTCCTCGCGGTCGGCGGCGCCAGCTTCAAGCCGATCCTCGACGGGCGGCCCGTTCCGGCGCTCGAACCGCTCGCCGACTACGGCTGGGCGGTCGGCCTGGGCACGTCGACGGTGGTGTACCTGGCGCTGATGCTGCTGCGCGGACGACAGGAGGAACGCGGCGCCTGACGCGTGGCGCACGCACGGCCGGGAGGGCGTCGGCCTTCCCGGCCGTTCTCCGCCGCGGAGCGGGTCAGACGTTCTTCCGCAGCGTGGCCACGGCCTCCTTGGCCGCCTTGATGGCCCCCTTGTTGATCACGTCGGTGCCGGGGGCCTTCTTCGACTCGAAGTCGCTGCCGTTGTAGGTGACGACCACCAGCGCGTTGGCGACCCGGGCGATGACCGTGCCCTCACGGGTCTGCTGCTTGTCCTCCGTCGTCAGGTTCACCACCGAGTAGCCCTCGTCGCCGAGCCCCGGCACCGCGCCGCCGCCGCTCTTCTCCTTCAGACGCTCCTTGTACGACGTCTGTGCCGCGTCGTCCGACTCCGTGATCTCGAAGGAGATGTCCAGCCAGCGGTAGTCGTACCCCTTGAGCGCGTTCCAGGAGCAGGTGCGGCGCAGCTCGGTGTCCGTGGAGGGGATCTCCTTGCCGGCCGTCTTGGCGCCCGGCACCAGCGAGGTGACCGTCTTCGTGGCCACGCTCGTGCACGGCGCGGGCGCGGCGGCGTACGTCTTGGACACGGCGGTCTCGGACGGTCCGGACGTCTTCTCGGACCGGGTCTGCCGGGTGTCCTTGGCCGCGGTGTCCTTCGTGTCGGTGTCCGGACCGGACGTCAGCGCCCAGCCCGCGCAGGCCAGCACGACCACCGGGGTCAGGCGTGCGGTGAGGGCGAGCGGCAGTGGGAGAGAACGCACGGCGCACTTTCGTGGGGGACGGTGCGGACGGGGTCCGCAGTGCGGACAAGGACGCCAGTGTCACACGACTCCCTATGAGGCGGAAGCGAAAACTCGCTGCGTGGCGGCGCGGTGACGAAGGGGTGCACAGGTTCTGACGCATCGTCGGATGTATCGGGCGTACGGTGAGAAAGGGATATGTACCCCCATAGCCGGTAACGTACGGAGAGCCATGCCCGAACCAGCCGCCCCCGAGGCCCGTGCCGTCACCCTGCTGGCCCGCCCCAGACTGTGGCTGGTACCCGCGGTGCTGACCGGAATTCTCGCCCTGCTGCTGTCCCTGCTCTACATGGGCGGCATCGTCAGCCCCGACGACGACCTGCGCGACCTGCCCATCGCCCTCGTCGACGGCGACACCAGCGAGCCGCCCGCCGGGCAGCGGCAGAACCTCGGCACCCAGGCCGCCGCCGCCATCGCCGCCGACACCGCCGGCGGCAGGGCCCAGTGGCGCCGGCTCAGCCGCGCCCAGGCCCAGGACCAGCTGGACTCCGGCAAGGTCTACGGCGCGCTCGTCATCCCCGCCGGCTTCACCGACTCCGTCACCGCGCTCACCACGACCCGCGCCACCACACGGCCGACGATCACCACGCTCACCAACCCCGGCAAGGGCAGCCTGGGCTCCTCCCTGGCCAACCGGATCACCACCGACGCGGCCCACCAGGTCTCGCTGACCCTCGGCAAGCGGCTCACGGCGGCCGCCCCCGGCGCCGACTCCACGACCCGGCTGCTGCTCGCCGACCCCGTGGCCGTCGTGACCCGCGTCGGCCATCCCGTCGGCGCCCACAGCGGCCTCGGCCTGAGCGCCTTCTACTACACCCTGCTGCTCGTGCTGGCCGGCTTCATGGGCGGCAACGTCATCAGCAACGGCGTGGACACCGCGCTCGGTTACGCCGACAACGAGATCGGCCCCTGGCACACCCGCCGGCCCACCGTGCCCATCGACCGCACCCAGACCCTGCTGCTGAAGATGGTGATGACGGCGGGCATCACGCTCCTCAGCGCCTCCCTGGTGATGGTCTCCTGCGTGGGCGTCCTCGGCATGGACGCCACCCACCTGCCCCTGCTGTGGATCTACTCCTACTGCGCGTCCCTCGCCGTCGGTCTGGGCGTGCAGGCCATCAACGCCGCCTTCGGCGGCATCGGCCAGCTCGTGTCCATGTTCGTGTTCATCGTCCTGGGGCTGCCGTCCTCGGGCGCCACCGTCCCGCTCCAGGCCGTGCCCGGCTTCTACCGCTTCCTGTCCCACTTCGAGCCGATGCGCCAGCTCAGCGACGGAGTCCGCGCCATCCTCTACTTCGACGCGCGCGGCGACGCCGGACTGACCCGCTCCTGGATCATGATCGCGATCGGCGCGGTCCTCGCCCCGCTCTTCGGCTTCGCGATGACGCGCTACTACGACCGCAAGGGCCACCGACGCCTCACACCGCAGCCCGCGTGACACACGCCCCCGGTGGACAGCCTTCCCGCGACCAGTCGGCGCGCCACCAGCGAGGTGAGAGATGAGCTTCACCACCCGGCCCACCCTCCAGGGCACCTTCGGCATGGTGTCGTCCACGCACTGGCTGGCCTCGCAGTCGGCGATGGCCGTGCTGGAGGACGGAGGGAACGCGTACGACGCCGCCGTGGCCGGGGCGTTCGTGCTGCACGTCGTCGAGCCGCATCTCAACGGGCCCGCCGGCGAGGTCCCGATCCTGCTCGCCCCGGCGGGCGGCGAGGTGCGGGTGCTGTGCGGGCAGGGCGTGGCACCCGCGGGCGCGACGGTCGCGCACTACAAGGGACTCGGCCTGGACCTCGTACCGGGGACGGGTCCGCTGGCCGCCGCGGTGCCCGGCGCGTTCGACGCCTGGATGGTCCTGCTGCGCGACCACGGGACCAAGGACCTCGCCGACGTCCTGAAGTACGCCGTCGGGTACGCCGAGCACGGGCACCCGCCCGTGGAGAACGTCGGGGCGACCGTCGAGACGGTCCGGGAACTGTTCGAGACGGAGTGGACGTCGTCGGCCGCGGTGTACCTGCCGGGCGGGAAGGCGCCGCGGGCCGGCGCACTCCTGCGCAACCCCGCCCTCGCCGCCACCTGGAAGCGGCTTCTCGCCGAGACCGCCGGCGCCGGGGACCGCGAGGCGCGGATCGAGGCCGCGCGACAGGTGTGGCGGAGCGGCTTCGTCGCCGAGGCGCTGCTCCGGCAGGCCGCCCGGCCCACCCTCGACACCAGCGGCGAGCGCCACACCGGCACCCTCACGGCCGCCGACCTCGCCGGCTGGTCCGCGACCTACGAGGCGCCGGCGACGTACGACTGGAACGGCTGGACCGTGTGCAAGGCCGGCCCCTGGAGCCAGGGCCCCGCCCTGCTCCAGCAACTCGCCCTGCTCCCGCCCGAGCTGCCCGCGTACGGCTCCGCGGAGTACGTCCATCTGCTCGTCGAGGGCTGCAAGCTCGCCATGGCCGACCGGGAGGCCTGGTACGGCGACGCGGCCGACGTCCCGCTGGCCGAGCTGCTGTCGGACGCCTACAACGCCGGGCGCCGGTCGCTGGTGGGCGAGAAGGCGTCCCACGAGCTGCGGCCGGGCAGCCCGGGCGGCCGCACCCCCCGGCTGTGCGCGCACGCGTACGTCGTCGCCGGCGACGGCCCCGGCTTCGACCCGATGGGCGCCGGCGAGCCGACCGTAGCCCAGGGCCCCGCCTCGCCGGTGCCGGGGGAGCCGGAGAGGGCCGGCGGGGCACGCGCGCGTGCGGACGCGGCGACCCGGGGCGGGCCCGGCGTCCGCGCGGACGGCCTCACCCGGGGCGACACCTGCCACCTCGACGTCGTCGACCGCTGGGGCAACATGGTCGCGGCCACCCCCAGCGGCGGCTGGCTGCAGTCCAACCCGGTCGTGCCCGAACTGGGCTTCCCGCTCGGCACCCGGCTGCAGATGACCTGGCTGGAGGAGGACCTGCCCAACTCGCTCACGCCGGGCCGCCGCCCCCGCACCACCCTCACCCCCTCCCTCGCGCTGCGCGAGGGGGTGCCGGTGCTGGCGTTCGGCACGCCCGGCGGTGACCAGCAGGACCAGTGGCAGCTGCACTTCTTCCTCGCCGTCGCCCTCCGCGCCCGCGTGCGCGGCGGTCTCGACCTCCAGGGCGCGATCGACGCCCCGAACTGGCACAACGACTCCTTCCCCGGCTCCTTCTACCCGCGCGGCATGCGGCCGGGCAGCGTCACCGTGGAGTCCCGGACGCCGGCGGAGGTGGTGGAGGGGCTGCGCCGGCGCGGGCACGACGTGACCGTCGGCGACCCCTGGTCGGAGGGACGGCTGTGCGCCGTCGCCCGCGACCCGCGGACCGGGATCCTGTCGGCGGCCGCGAACCCGCGGGGGATGCAGGGGTACGCGGTGGGCCGCTGAACTCGGCGTACTCGTTCTTCATCCCGATTCCGCCTGGAGTGCACCGGCGGGGTGGGGATTGTCAGTGGGGCGTGCTCTCATGGAGGGCATGATCGAAGACAAGGAAACCATCGACGAGTTTCTCGCCCGCCGCTCGGCGGACGTGGAGGAGGCACTGCGCAAGGCCGCCGAGGCCGAGATCATGCCCCGCTTCCGGCAGCTCGCCGCGCACGAGGTCGACCAGAAGAACGGCCCCCACGACCTGGTGACCGACGCCGACCGGGGCGCCGAGCTGTTCCTCACCGACGCCCTCGCCGCCCTGCTGCCCGGCTCGGTCGTCGTCGGCGAGGAGGCGGTCCACGCCAACCCGGCGACGTACGAGGCGATACAGGGCGACGCCCCGGTCTGGATCGTCGACCCCGTCGACGGCACCCGCCAGTTCGTGCACGGCGACGACGGCTTCTGCACCCTGGTCGCCCTCGCCCACCACGGCGTCCTGCGCGGCTCCTGGACGTACGCCCCGGCCCGCGACCAGTTCGCCACCGCCGTGCGCGGCGGCGGCGCCTTCCTCGACGGCGAGCGGCTGTTCGCCGGACCGCCCGCGCCCGGCCGCGACCTCGTGGTGGCCACCTCCCACCCCGACTACACCACCGACGAGCAGAAGCGCGCCCTGCTGGCCCTGCGCACGGACGGCGTCGCACCCCGCCCCTGCGGATCGGCCGGTTTGGAGTATCTCGCCATAGCCCGCGGCGAGTTGGACGCAACGGCCTTCTCCTGGGAGGCCGCATGGGACCACGCGGCCGGACTGCTCCTCGTCGAGGAGGCGGGCGGCGCCCACCTGACCCTCACCGGCGAACCGTTCCGCATCACCGGCGGCAACTCCCTGCCCTTCACCGCGGCCCGCGACGCGGCTACGGCCCGCCGGGTGGCGAGCCTGCTGTCGGGAACGGGGCCCGCGGCGGGCTGACGGGGCCCAACGGACGGGGGTACGGCTTGGGGCTCGGGGGCCCCTTCGTGTCGGCGGGGGAGGCCGTGACGGGTTGCGGTGCGGTGGCCTGGCGGCGGAGGCCGTGAGGGGTTGCGGTGCGGTGGTCCGGCGGGGGAGGGCGTGACGGGTTGCGGTGCGGTGGTCCGGCGGGGGAGGCCGTGACCGGTTTCGGAGCGGCCGTGGACCGGGGGCCGGGCGGGGTGACGGCTGGTGGGCGGGCGCGGGTTCTCGGCGCGCCGGGGCCGTCCGCCCCGGCGGGTGCCGGGCGGGGGCCGGTCCGGGGGCGGCGGTGGGGCGGTTCCGGGCGTCTCGGGCCGGGCCGGGCCGAGGGGGCTGTCGTACCACCGGCATATCCTGGCCCCGGAGGCCGCCGGGCTGCGGGGGCCACCCGCTGACGAAGGGGTCGGAAGTGCCGTCGATGCTCGATGCGGTCGTGGTGGGGGCGGGGCCCAACGGGCTGACCGCCGCGGTGGAGCTGGCCAGGCGCGGTTTCTCGGTGGCGCTCTTCGAGGCGCGCGACACCGTGGGCGGGGGAGCCCGCACCGAGGAACTCACCCTGCCGGGCTTCCGCCACGACCCCTGCTCCGCGGCCCACCCCCTCGGCATCAACTCACCCGCGTTCCGCGCCCTGCCCCTGGAGCGCTACGGCCTGGAGTGGCTGCACGCCGAACTGCCCATGGCGCACCCGTTCCCCGACGGCTCCGCCGCCGTGCTGTCCCGCTCCGTCGCCGAGACCGCCGCGTCCTTCGGCCCCCGCGACGCGGGCGCGTACCGCCGTCTCGTCGAGCCCTTCCTGCCCCGCTGGGACACCCTCGCCCGCGACTTCATGTCCCTCCCCCTCACCGCGCTCCCGCGCGACCCGGTCACCCTGGCCCGCTTCGGCCTGGCCGGCCTGCCCCCGTCCACCTGGCTGGCCCGCCGCTTCCGCGACGAACCGGCCAAGACCCTGTTCGCCGGTCTCGTCGCCCACGTCATGTCCCCGCTCAACGGTCTCGCCACCGGCGCCATCGGCCTGGTCTTCGCCCTCGCCGCACACGCGCGCGGCTGGCCCGTGGCCCGCGGCGGCTCCCAGGCCATCTCCGACGCCCTCGCCGCGTATCTGCGGGACCTCGGCGGCAGCGTCCACACCGACTACGAGGTCAAGCGCCTCGACGACCTGCCCCCGGCCCGCGCGTACGTCTTCGACACCTCGCCCACCGCCCTCGCCCGCATCGCCGGCTTCGGCAGCCACTACGCCCGGTTCCGCTACGGCGCCGCCGCCTTCAAGGTCGACTACGCGCTCGACGGACCGGTGCCCTGGACCGCGCCGGAGGCACGGGTGGCCGGGACCGTGCAGATCGGCGCGGACAGCGCGGAGATCGGCGCCGCCCTGCGCGCCGCGTCCCGGGAGGGCCGCGCACCCGAGCGGCCCTTCCTGATCACGGTCCAGCCCGGCGTCGCCGACCCCACCCGCGCCCCGGCCGGCCGGCAGGTGTTCTGGGCCTACGGGCACGTCCCCAACGGCTGGACCGGCGACCTCACGGACGCCATCGAACGCCAACTGGAGCGGTTCGCACCGGGATTCCGCGACCGTGTCCTCGCCCGCGCCATCGCCGGTCCCGCCGAACTCGCCGCCCGCAACGCCAACTACGTCGGCGGTGACATCGCCACCGGCGCGGCCACCGGTCTCCAGCTGCTGCTGCGGCCCCGGCTGTCCCTGTTCCCCTACTCGACCCCGCATCCGGCCGTGTTCATCTGCTCCTCGGCCACCCCTCCGGGCCCGGGCGTGCACGGCATGTCGGGCCACAACGCGGCCAAGGCCGTGTGGCGCAGGCTGCGCGAGCAGGGCTGACGCCTGCCGGTCATGCGGGTCGCCGGTCACGGGCTGTTGGTATACACAGGCATGACCACCATCACGCTCGTCCGGGGCGACATCACCGACCAGTCCGTGGACGCCATCGTCAACGCGGCCAACTCCTCGCTCCTCGGCGGCGGTGGCGTCGACGGTGCCATCCACCGCAGGGGCGGCCCCGCGATCCTCGCCGACTGCCGTCGGCTGCGCGCCTCCCACTACGGCAAGGGCCTGCCCACCGGCCGGGCGGTCGCCACGACCGCGGGCGACCTGGACGCGCGCTGGGTGATCCACACCGTGGGCCCCGTGTACAGCGCGAGCGAGGACCGCTCCGCGCTGCTGGCCTCCTGCTACCGCGAGTCCCTGCGGGTCGCGGACGAGTTGGGCGCCCGCACGGTCGCGTTCCCCGCCGTCTCGGCGGGCATCTACGGCTGGCCGATGGACGACGCCGCCCGGATCGCGGTGGAGACGGTCAGGGCCACGGAGACGCAGGTCGACGAGGTGAGGTTCGTACTGTTCGACGAGCGGGCCCACGAGGCGTTCGGGGCGCGGGTCGGGTGACCTCGGGGGAGCGGGTCCGGTGAGCTCGGGGGGAGCAGGTCCGGTGCGCCGGGAGAGGCGGAGCCGGCACGGGACGCGCCGTCCGGCGCCGGACCCGTCGTGCGGCCCCGAGGGTGACACGCCGCCGGACGGCTCATCCACCAGATCCGGTTGAATTCGGGCATATTGTCTGGAATATGACGAAATGCCATGCTCTGTATCTGGCGTGCACCGCCGCGATCGTCGGGACGGGGCTCGGTGCCGCCCCGGCGGCCGCCGGTCCCGCCCCCCGCGCACCTCACGCGATCCGTGTGGTCCTGCCGGGACAGTCGATCCAGAAGGCGGTGGACGCCGCCGCCCCCGGCGACACAGTCTTCCTGACCCCCGGCCTCTACCGCGAGAGCGTCACCATCGCCAAGAGCGGGGTGACCCTGCGCGGCGCGGGCCACGACACCGTGCTCCAGCCGGCCCCGGCCAAGAACAAGGCCGCGAACACCTGTGCCGCCGAAGGCAACGGCATCTGCGTGACCGGCACGAAGGACCGCAAGGTCAAGGGCGTCACCCTCACCTCCCTGACCGTCTCCGGGTTCACCAGGAACGGTGTGTACGCCACGGCCACCGACAAGCTGACCGTACGCAACGTCACGGCGGAGAAGAACGGCGTCTGGGGCATCGCCACCGAGGCCTCGGTGCGCACCCTGCTGCGGGGCAACACCGCCCGCGCCAACGGCGACGCCGGCCTGTTCCTCGCCAACACGGTCAAGGAGGAGCAGGGTGCCACGGACACCAGGGGCACACGGGTCCTCGACAACCGGCTGGAGGGCAACCGGATCGGCGTCACCGTCCGCCGGCTGCGCGAGCTCACCGTCGCGGGCAACACCATGACCGGCAACTGCGCGGCCGTCTTCGTCGTCGGCGACGAGAACAAGCCGAAGGCCGGCCACGTCACCGTCCGCGACAACCGCATCACCCGCAACAACAAGTCCTGCCCGAAGACCGCCCGGCTGGACGCCCTCCAGGGCTCCGGCATCGTCCTGACCGGCGCCGAGGACAGCGTGATCACCCGCAACGTGATCACCGACAACGTCGGCGGCTCCCCGCTCTCCGGCGGCATCGTCCTGTTCAAGAGCTTCGTCGGCACCACCAGCGAGCGGAACCGGATCAGCGACAACGTCCTGCGCGGCAACTCGCCGGCCGACCTCGTCGTCACCGACACCGGCAAGGGCAACACCTTCAAGGGCAACTCCTGCAAGGCCTCCAAGCCCGCGGGCCTGTGCTGACCTGACACCCCACCCAGAAGAGGAAGGAAGGCGGCACATGACGACCGCTCAAAGCGCCCCGCCCCCACCCATGCGGCTACGGGAGCTCGTGTTCGGGGCGGCATGTGCCGCCGCCCTGCGCGCCTCCGCCCGGCTGGGGGTCGCCGACGCCCTCGGGGACGGCCCGATGACCGTGGAGGACCTCGCGGCCGCGGTGAAGGCCGAGCCGAAGCCGCTGCGCCGGCTGCTGCGGGCCCTGTCCTGCCACGGCGTCTTCGCCGAGCGCCCCGACGGCACGTTCACCCACACCGACATGTCCCGGCTGCTGCGCGAGGACGACCCGCACAGCCTGCGCAACATCGCACTGTGGTGCACCGAGCCGTGGACCTGGGACGCCTGGCCCAAGCTCGACGAGGCGGTGCGCACCGGCCACAACGTCGTGGAGGACCTCTACGGCAAGGAGTTCTTCACCTACCTCAACGAGGACGCCCCCGAGTCCGCCGAGGTCTTCAACCGGGCGATGACCACGTCCAGCGAGCAGTCGGCCCGCGAGGTCGCGGCCCTCCTCGACCTGTCCGGCAGCACCTCGGTCGCCGACCTCGGCGGCGGCCAGGGCCACGTCGTGGCCAGCCTGCTCGACAAGTACCCGGCGATGCGGGGCGCCCTGCTCGACCTGCCCCGTGTGGTCGAGAACGCCCTGCCCCGGCTGCGCGAGGGCGGCGACCTCGCCCACCGCACCCGGATCGTGCCCGGTGACGTCCGCGCGGCCGTACCCGTCAAGGCCGACGTCTACGTCATCAAGAACATCCTGGAGTGGGACGACGAGTCCACGGCCCGCACCCTCGCCAACGTCATCGGGACGGGCGGACCCGGCACCCGGGTCGTCGTCATCGAGAACCTCGTCGACGACACGCCCTCGATGCGCTTCAGCACCGCCATGGACCTGCTCCTGCTCCTCAACGTCGGCGGCGCGAAGCACACCACCGAGAGCATGGTGAGCCGGCTGACCGACGCGGGCCTGGTGATCGACGACATCCGGCCGGTCAACCCGTACCTGCACGCGTTCGACTGCCACGTCCCCGGCTGAGCCGGACGCCCCGAAACCACCGGTCGCCGGGCCCGCAGCGTCGCGGACCCGGCGACCGGTGACGTCGGCGGGGATCAGCCGGCGTCAATCGCGCTCCCAGAGGTAGAAGCGCTGCGCCATCGCGTCCTTGGGGGACCGCCAGGTCTGCGGGTCGTACGCGCTGACGTACGCCGACAGACGCTCGCTGACGCCCCGGAACTCGGGATGATCCGTCACCTTGGCGATGGCCGGTCCCGGATCGCGCTCGGACTCGATCAGATGCAGGTAGACGTCGCCGAACTGGAAGAGGCTGCGCCGGGCGACCCCGACGAGGTGCGGCAGCTCTCCCCGGTCCGACTCCTCGAACACCTTGGCGATGTCCGGAGCCGAACCCGGGGCCATCCGGGCGACGATCAGGGCTTGGTGCATGGGGGACTGTCCTCCGTCCGGCTCAGTCGGTCAGGCCCGGCGTGGCTCCGCGCTCGGCCGCGGCCTTCTCGATGCGGTCCCGGATCAGGGCCATCTGGACCTTGGAGTTCCGGTTGATGTTGTCGGTCATCCACTCGTCGTCGACCGGCGCGTCCGGCTTCATCGCGAAGTCCTGCGTCCAGATCATCCGCACCCCGGCCGGGACCTCCTCGTACCGCCAGTGGATGTCCATGTGCGCGAACGGCCCGGTCTCGACCCGGCGCGCCCGGACGGTGAGCGCGTCGCGGTCCGGCTCCCGCTCGGAGACCCAGCTCCAGACCTTGCCGTTCTCGTCCGGATGCATGGTCAGCCGGAACGTGGTCCTGCGCCCCTCCCGGGACAGGATCTCCACGGAGGCGTACTCGCTGAACAGCCGCGGCCAGTTCTCCAGGTCGTTGGTGATGTCCCAGACCAGGTCCAGCGGGGCGGCGATGGTGATCTCGTTCTGCGTGTGTCCGGTCATCTCACGCCCCCGCCGGCAGCGCGCTGTTCACCAGATCCAGGAACTGCCGGGGCGTCTTGCAGCGCTCCGCGTCCGGCGGCATCGGCGCGCCGTACCGGTTCTCCAGCTCGCCCACGATGCCCAGCAGGCCGAGCGAGTCGATGCCGAGCTCGTCGAAACCGGTGTCGGACTGCTCCTGGAGCTCGGCCGGCGGGACGGTGATCCCGGCGGCCTTCCTCATCAGCTCGGACAGCTCTTCCACGGTGATGCGGTCACTCATACGGTTCCACTCCTTCTGTTCTGCGGCGCCTCACCAGGAGGCGTGGGCGGCGCCGTGCCGCAGCACCAGCGCCGAGTTCGAGCCCATGAGGCCCCGGCTGAGGACCAGCGCCGTGCGCATCTCGACGGCACGGGCACGGACGGTCACCAGATCGAGGTCATGGCAGATGTCGAAGACATGCGGGGTGGGCGGGATCAGGCCGTGCTCCATCGCGAGCACCGCGGCCGCCGTGTCCAGCACCGGCGCCCCGCCGTAGGCCCGGCCGATGCCGGTCTTCGGCGCGGTGACCGGCACCTTCCGGCCGTGCGCCCCGAGGGCGTCGGCGATCGCGAGGGCCTCGGCCCGGTCCGCCTCCGGCACCCCGAGGGCGTCGGCGAAGACCACGTCGATCTCCTCCGGGGCACAGCCCGCCTCGTCCAGCGCGCCCCGGACGGCCTGGGCGAGTCCCTCCCGGGACGCCTCCCAGCGGCCGGCCCCGGTGAACGTCGCCGCGTGCCCCTCCAGGGTGGCCTGGATCCGCGCCCCCCGCTCCCGCGCCGAGCGCTCCGACTCCACGACGAACATGGCACCGCCCTCGGCGGGCACGAACCCGCACGCGGAGTCGGTGAACGGGCGGTAGGCCCGATCCGGCTCCTCGACGGTGCTCAGCGCGTCGTAGCCGAGCTGGCAGACCACCGAGTACGGGGCGAGCGGCGCCTCGGTCGAGCCGGTCACCAGCACATCGGTGCCCCGCCGCACCGCCCGCGCCGCGTGCGCGAGGGCGTCCAGGCCGCCCGCCTCGTCGGCGGCGACCACCGAGCAGGGGCCCTTGAAGCCGCGGCGGATGGAGATCTGGCCGGTGCTGGCCGCGTAGAACCAGGCGATCGACTGGTACGGCCCGACGAACCGGCTGCCCTTGCCCCACAGCTGCTGCAGCTCGCGCTGCCCGAACTCGCCGCCGCCGGATCCGGCCGCGGTGACGACGCCCACCGAGTACGGGGCGTCGGCGGTGTCGGCCTGCCCGAGCCGGGCGTCCTCCAGCGCCAGGTCGGCCGCGGCCATCGCGAAGTGCGTGAACCGGTCCGTCTGCACGAGGAAGCGCTCCTCGACGGCGGCCGCCGGGTCGAAGCCACGGACCTCGCCGGCCACCCGCAGCGGCAGGTGCTCGCACCCCTCGCGGGTCACCCGGTCCAGGACGCTGATGCCTTCCTGCGTGGCCTTCCAGAAGGCCTGGGTGCTGGTTCCGTTGGGCGCTACCACACCGATTCCGGTGACGGCGGCGCGCCGTGGATGCGGTTCGCTCATCGTGTCCTCTCCCTCGGCCGGGTCAGGACCACCGCGGACTGGAACCCGCCGAACCCGCTGCCCACGGACAGCACGCTGTTCAGCGTCCGCTCGCGCGCGACCCGCGGCACGTAGTCCAGGTCGCACTCGGGGTCGGGGGTCTCGTAGTTCGCGGTGGGCGGTACCACCTGGTGGGCCACGGCCAGGACGCAGGCGACGACCTCGATCGCGCCGATCGCGCCGAGCGAGTGACCCACCATGGACTTGATGGAGCTCATGGGGGTGGCGTAGGCGTGCTGCCCCAGGGCCCGCTTCACGGCGGCCGTCTCATGACGGTCGTTCTGCTGGGTGCCCGACCCGTGGGCGTTGACGTAGTCGATGGCCGTCGGGTCGAGACGGGCGTGGTCCAGGGCGAACTCGATCGCCCGGGCCATCTCCAGGCCCTCCTTGGTCAGGCCGGTCATGTGGTAGGCGTTGCCGAAGGTGGCGTAGCCGGCCAGCTCGCAGTACACCCGCGCGCCACGGGCCCTGGCGTGTTCCAGCTCCTCCAGCACGAGGACGGCACCGCCCTCGCCCATGACGAAGCCGTTGCGGTCGGCGTCGAAGGGGCGCGAGGCGTGGGCCGGGTCGTCGTTGTTCGGCGACGTCGCCTTGATCGCGTCGAAGCACGCCATCGTGATGGGGGAGATCGGTGAGTCCGACGCACCCGCTATGCAGACGTCGGCCCGTCCCTCCTCGATCGTGTGGAAGGCGTACCCCACGGCGTCGAGCCCCGAGGTGCAGCCGGTGGAGACGGTCTGCACGGGACCGCGCGCCTCGAACCGCTCGGCCACCGTGGCCGCGAGGGTGGCGGGCGTGAACGCCCGGTGCAGATGCGACTCCGCCTGCCGGTGGTCCACGTCCCAGCGCTGACCGCGGTGACTGACCAGCACGTAGTCGTGTTCCAGACGGGTGGTGCCACCGACCGCGGTGCCCAGCGAGACGCCGACCCGCCACGGGTTCTCCCGGCCCAGGTCGAGGCCGGCGTCGCGCACCGCCTCCGCCCCGGCGACCAGCGCGAACTGTATGTACCGGTCGCTCCGGGCGGTCTCCTCGGCGTCCAGCCCGTGGGCCACCGGGTCGAAGTCGCACTCGGCGGCGATCCGGGACCGCAGGCCCGCCGGGTCGAAGAAGGTGATGCCCCGTGTCGCGGTCCGCCCGTGCGAGAGCAGGTCCCAGAACGCCGGGACACCGATGCCGCCCGGGGCGACGACACCTATACCGGTCACCGCCACGCGCCTGCTCATGAGACGACCCCGGCGGTCTCCTCGGTGTCGACGTGACCGAGCGGCGGGCTCGGGGCCAGCGGCCCGAGGTGGAAGACGATCCGGGCCTCCACCTTGCCGACGTTGCGGAACCGGTGACGCATGTGCATCGGGATCAGCAGCCCCTGCTCCGGCTGGAGCGGCTGGGGCTCGCCGTCCAGGTCGACCTCGAGCTGCCCGCAGACGACGTACACGAACTCCTCGGAGTACGGGTGGTAGTGCTCGCCGATGCGGTCGCCGGGCTGGATGATGGCCACGCCCATGAAACCGCTGGTGGAGCCGACCGTGGCCGGGGTGAGCATGGCGCGCAGATCGCCACCGCGCCGGGTGTTGGGCTCGACCTCGCTGAGATCCACGATTCTGGGACGGGAAGGGGTCACGACGTTGCTCCGATCGTGTGCTGGGCCGACAGGTCGTGTGCCGTGTCGGGGAGGCCGGTGAGGAGTCAGGCTTCGGGCGAGCGGCGGTCGGTGACGAGCGCCATCCGGGCCGGCCCGGCGGAACCCCGCAGCTCACGGCCGTCCAGCAGGTTCTGCACCTCGGCCGCCTTCGGGGAGAGCGCCGGGTCGTCGGCCTTGACGCCGTGCCGCACGTCGACCAGCCGCACCACGACGTCGTCGCGCTGGAAGATCGTGCTGCGCAGCACCGGCGACTTCGGGTCGTCCGCGGCCGACTCGTCCTGCCGGGCCAGCAGCCGGGCCAGCTCCAGACCGCTGCCGGGCTTCGCCGGGTAGTACAGCGCGTGCCGCTCGGCCCGCGGGTCCTCCTGGTCCGCCGTCACATGGTGGACGGCGGGCAGTGCCGCACGGGTGAAGAAGACCCGGGCGGAGTCGGGGTCGTCCAGGTCCCGGTCCTGCTCCAGATAGGGGTTGATGGCCTCCTCGACGGCCCGCACCTCGGGCTGCCGGGCGACATGGCGCAGCGCCGCGAGCAGGTCGCCGCGCACCTCGATGGCCCGCACCACCCGGTTGCCGTGCATGAACAGCGAGGTGCGGCACAGCCGGGTGGTGTCGTCGACCTTCGGCTCGGGCGAGGCGTAGTCGGCGAGGATCTTCGCGACGGCCTCCTCGCTGCCGGGCTTCACGGTGAAGGTGAGCGCGTGGCGGATCACGCCGTCGCCCATGCGGGGTGCGGCCTGCAGGCTGCGCTCCGCCGCCGACGCCGGGCCGCCGGTCTCGCGCACCACGTGGAAGCGCAGCGAACGGGTGTCGCGCACGCAGTTGTGCAGCGGCTTGACCATCTCGACGTGCTCCTCGCTGTTCACCCAGGTGAGGAACGGCGGGGCGCTCTCCCACTCACTGGTGATCAGCCACTGGGAGGGGTTCTCGATCGACTGGCACAGCTGGTCGTTGACGTGCCCGGGGACGGAGGCGACCTGGTTGCAGAGCTGCTCGTAGGCCTCCAGGAACTGCTGCTGGGCGCCGTCGTAGACGTCCACCAGCAGCACGACCCGCAGGCGGGAGCCGTCGAACACGGACTGGGAGACCCGCTGCGACACCTGACGGGTCAGCGGGGCGGAGGCGGGAGCGGACGTGGTGGTCATGCGGGGCACATCTCCTTCGCGGAGGGGAGCGGTGAACTTCGGTCGCGGTGAGGCGAGGTGACGTCGCGGGGATGCGACGTGAGCGTGACTCGATCCTGGGCCGGTCCCCACCAGCGCGCGATTCGGATGGACTACGCGGGTGACCGCTCACCCTTGAGGGTGACGGTCACCGGAGATGGGCGAAGACGACCAGGTTGTCCTTGTAGTCCTTGGCCGAGCGGTCGTACTCACCCGCGCAGGTGATGAGCCGCACCTGGGCCTGGGCCGTGTCGGCGTACACGCGTTCGCTGGGGAAGGCGTCCTTGGCGAACGTCTGCGCGCCGTCGACCACGAAGCGCGCGACGCTCCCGTCGGCCCGCTGGACGTCGACGACGTCCCCCTTCTTCAGGTAGCGCAGCTCGGCGAAGACGGCGGCGGACGTCTTGGTGTCGACGTGCCCGGCGATGATCGCGGTGCCCGTCTCGCCCGGGGAGGGGCCGGCGGCGTGCCAGCCGACCAGGTTGGTGTCGTTCGGGGGCGGTGCTTCGAGCTGCCCCTTGGCGTTGAGGGAGAGGTCCGTGAAGGGGGCGTCCACCGAGATCCTGGGGATGCGCAGACGGACCGGCCGGGAACGGGGCAGATGCCTGCCCACCGGCTGTCCGGCGCCCGCGGCGGGGGCGGAGGGGGACGCGGAGGACGGCGCGGACGGGACCGGGGAGGGGGGAATCTCGGGGGCCGGCGGCGCCAGCCGGGCCTGCGAGGGGCGGGACGTGGCGTCCGACGACGCGTCGTTGCCGCCGATCAGGCTCACCGCCAGGATCAGCAGCGCCACGGCGCACAGCAGGGTCAGGGTCGATCGCGACCCCTGGCCGGTCGGCTCCGGCTCGTCGGCGGCGGGAGGGGGAGGGGGGACTGCCATCGGGGAACACCTCGGATCGGACACGGCGGGGGGCGGACGGGGCGGCGCGCAGAGCCGGCCGGGCGGCCGCCACACGATGCACCGGTGGCGGCCGCGGCTCTATCGCGTCCGGCATGGTCAGGCCAGGCCGTGCGCCGACTTCTTGCGGCGCACGCCGTACAGGCCGGCTCCGGCGACCGCGAGGACGGCCAGACCGCCCGCCGTCACGCCGGGCGAGGCCAGGGCGCCACCGCCGGTGTGCATCCCGCCGTGGGGCTTGTCCTTGCCGCTCCAGGAGCTCTCGCCGTCTTCCTTGCTCCAGGAGGAGTCGTCCTTGCTCCAGGAGTCCTCCTTGCCGCTGTCCTCCTTGCTCCAGTCCTTGCCGCTCTTGTCGTGACCGTCGCCGACGAGGGTCAGCGCGCCGCCGCCCGTGTGGACGCCGCCGTGGGGCTTGCCGTAGCCCTTGTCCTTGTCGTGCTCCTTGCCGTAGCCGGACTCCTCCTCCTTGCCGTAGCCGGAGTCGTCCTTCTTCTCCTCCTCCTTGCTGTAGCCGGAGTCGTCCTTCTTCTCCTCCTTCTTGCTGTAGGACGAGTCACCCTTCTCCCAGTCACCGTCGGCCGCGTAGGCGCCGGGGGCGGTGAGGGCGAGGACGGCCGAGGCCGCCGCGCTGGCCAGGATGATGCGAGCAGAACGCATGTGACGGGTTCCTTTCGGCACGGCCGGGCAGCTGGCGCTTCGTCAGCTGAGATGACCCGGCCCTGACGTGATCCACCGTCAGGCAGTCCGGGCCCGCTCACCACTCGGGGCGCTCACGCGGGTGAACGGACCCGGCAAACGAGTCGGGGGGGGGGGGGGGGGCGCGCGGGGGGGCGCCCGGGGGGGGGGGGGGGGGGGGGGGGGGGGGGGGGGGGGGGGGGGGGGCGCGCCGGCCCCGGGGGGGCCCCCCCCCCGCCCCCGCGCCCGCCCCCCCCCCCCCCCGCCGCCGCCCCCCGCGCCCCCCCCGCGCCCCGGC
>NZ_JBIAWO010000009.1:0-264966 GCF_042895685.1 Streptomyces sp. NPDC001381
TCCAACTCACCCGCCCAGTCAGCGACTTCAGTCATCCCCTCCATGACCGGGACAACGACAACCACCAGCTCAGGACACGAACCGCTGCTGGAGTACTAATCGGTCTCGACGCGCCGGACGTGGTCCAAAGGGGTGTCCCACTCGATGCCACCCCCTTGCGGGCGGATGTACGCGGTCTGGCTGATGACCCGGCCGGAGTCCTTCAGACGTTCCTCGATCACGTCCTGGAGTTCACCCGTGCGTCCCGAGACTCTGTCCTCGACGAGGGTGCCCTGCGGGTACGGCAGGGTGCCGTGATCGAGCATCGTCGCTGGCTTCTCAATCTGTGTCATGCGTCCTCGTCCCACCTGGGCATACGTGTGTCACCCAAGAGAACTGCCGCTGCGCGAAGCCAACTTGCACAGCTCTTGCACAACGGCCGGGTGCGGGAGGGACGGAGTGAGACGATGGGACGCAACGGACGTCGAGCGGGGAAGACGTACAGGATGAGCGCGATCAGGATTCCCGGACCCGGTACGAACGTGGCCGTCTGCCGCAAGGCACGCGGCCTCAGTCAGGTCGCCCTTGCCCGGCGGGCGGGTGTGTCGGTTTCCCTGCTCAGCAAGATCGAGATCGGCGACCGCGCCCTCACGCAGGGCATCGCCGCCTCCCTCGCGCAGGCCATGGGGCTCACGCTCGATGAGCTGCTGGGCACGGAGCCTGTAGCCAAGACGGACGAGGCGAGCCTAGCCGCGCTCAACCACGCCATCCGGCGCTTCGACATCCCGGACGCCCCGCCGCTGCACCCCGAGGACCTGCCACGCGAACTGGCGGCGTTGAACGGGCATCGCTACCGCACCGAGTTGGGGGCGGTCCTTCAGATGCTGCCCGCGGTGCTGGCGAAGTCGACCAACTACGCGCACGCCACGCAGTCGCCGGACGCATGGACGCGTGTCGCGGACACGTACTCGGTGGTGTACTGGCTGGCCGCCAGGTTCCGTTGGATGCACCTGGCCGAACTGGCCGTCATGAAGCAGAGGTTGGCTTCGGAGCGGGCTCATCCGATCGCCGCAACGGTGGCCGCCCGGGACGAGGCCGGGACCTTTCTCAACTCGGGGGACTTCGCGGGCGGGATGGCGATCGTGGACCGCGCGATCGTCGAGGCCGAGTCGACGCTAGAGGGGCGTGACCGCGCGTTCGGCCTGGGCATCCTGCACCTGCGGGGACTCACCCTGGCCGGTCGGCTCAAGGACGAGGCCGCCGCCCGGGAGCACATCCGGGCGGCATGGCGGACGGCCGAGGAGTACGGCGGGGACGCCGACGAGCACGGCATTCACTTCGGGCCGGACCAGACCGCTACTCACGTGATCTCGACGTACTCCGATATGGACCAGCACCGCCGAGCGCTGGACACGGCGGACGACCTCATTCGGGAAGGCACCTCGCTGCCCGCGACCCGCATCGGCCCGCTGCACATGAACCTGGGACGGTCCCATCTGGCCCTGGGCGACCGTGACTCCGCTGTCGAAGCCCTCGAAGAAGCCTGGAACGTCGCACCCGAGATGGCCAGGGTCCACCCGACGAGCCAGGAGCTGATGCGCGTGCTGACCTCACTGCACCGCCGTAGCAATCCGAGGCTGACACGGCTGGCGAAGCGTGCCGGTGTGCCTTTCTGATCTACCAGCGAAGGCGTGCGTTCCGGCTAGGCTCAGGAGACCGCTGTTATTGAGGTCACTACGAGGGGCCATGGCTGTCACGTACTTGATGCTTGCGCGGCTGCCCGAAGGGGGCTTGGGCGCCTTCGACGCTTATGAAAGTGCCGTCCTGCCCCTTCTTGCCGAGCATGGAGGGTGTCTTGAACGCCGACTGCGCACGCCGGACGATCGTGTCGAGGCCCACCTTGTGACCTTTCCGGACAGTGAGGCCTTCGCTGCCTACCGGGCGGACCCCAGACGTTCCACTGCTGCACCACTGCTGGCCTCGTCCGGGGCAGTGATCGAGCTACTCGCGGTGCGCGACGTGGGGTGACTGTACGAACGACCATTGACGAAGGTGAACGCCCACCACGTCATCGAGAACCCCATCCCCTGCCGGCGGGCGCGCACCACATGGGCGGCGGCCAGGCACAACCACAGCAGCGCGAACCCCATGACCGGCACGCCGTACAGCACGGCGAGCACCGCGAGACCCCGGCCGTCCGGCCCCCGCACCACCCCCGGTGCGACGTCCGCGAACGTCCCGACGGCGGTGGTCGACTGACCGAGCGGGCCCAGGACGAGGAAGAGCGCCGGGGTGAGCGCGAGCGGCAGCGGACCGCCGGTCATCAGGCGGCCGAACACGACCGGCAGCATCAGGAGCGTGCCGAGCAGACTCAGCCCGAACAGCGCGAGACAGGCGAACAGCAGGGTCTGCCGGGGCTGACCGGGCGGCAGGTGCGGCACCAGCAGCGGGCCCGACGCGGCCGACACCATGGGCGCGACGAGCGGCAGCAGCCACACCGGCGACGCCTGCCCCGGCCGTACCGCGTGGCGTACGGCCATGAGGTACGGCACTCCCACGGCGGCCGCGAGCGCCACGACCGTACCGGTGGCGAACAATGCGGCGCCGAGGGCGACCGCGGCGTCCGTGCCGATCCAGTCCCGCCCGACGGTGAGGGCGCCGCCGCCGACGGCGAGCAGCGCCATCGCGAGGCAGCCGTAGAAGGGTGCCGTCGCCGGGTCGCGGAGGTGGGCGCGGGCCTGGTCGGGGTGGTGGCGCCAGTGCAGCGCGCGGGCGGCGATGAGGGCCAGCAGGAGGGCCAGGGAGAGCGCCCACAAGGCGGCGCAGGCCGGGCGCAGGCCCGGCGGGCGCACCGGGAGCGCGGCTCCCGCCGTGCCCACCATCGCCGTGCCCATGACGGTGGCGTACCAGTTCGGTCCGAGGTGCCGGACGGCGGTGCGCAGGGGCAGGGCCAGGGGCGGGGGCAGGGGCGGGGACGGCGGGGCGGCGGTGACCATGGACTCCACCGTCGTCCACCGGCACGTCCGCCACCAGGGACGATGTCTCTATGAGGGCATAAACTGGCCTTATGGGTGACGCGGACAGGGCGGACAGGACCGAGGAACAGCCCGGGACCGGCGGGCCCCTGGCACATCGCGTCCCCGATCTCGGGGCGCTGGAGCTGCTGCTGGCCGTGGCCCGGCTGGGGAGTCTCGGCGCGGCCGCGCGCGAGCTGGGCATCACCCAGCCCGCCGCGAGCAGCCGGATCCGGTCCATGGAACGGCAGCTCGGCGTGGCGCTCGTGGACCGTTCGCCGCGCGGATCCCGGCTCACCGACGCCGGGGCGCTGGTGACGGACTGGGCGCGGCGGATCGTGGAGGCGGCCCAGGCCTTCGACGCCGGCGCGCAGGCGCTGCGGGACCGGCGGGACTCGCGGCTGCGGGTGGCGGCGAGCATGACGATCGCGGAGTACCTGCTGCCGGGGTGGCTGGTCGCGCTGCGCGCGGGCCGGCCCGACACGGCGGTGTCGCTGCACGCCGGGAACTCGGCGGCGGTGGCGGAGCGGCTGCTGTCCGGGGAGGCCGATCTGGGGTTCGTGGAGGGGCTGACGGTGCCCACGGGGCTGGACTCCGCGGTCATCGCCCACGACCGGCTGATCGTCGTCGTCGCGCCGGGGCACGCGTGGGCCCGGCGGCGGCGCGCGCTGGCCGCGGCCGAGCTGGCGTCGACGCCGCTGATCCTCCGGGAGAAGGGCTCCGGCACCCGGCAGGTCCTGGACACGGCCCTGGGCGGCCTGGCCAGGCCCCTGATCGAACTGTCCTCCACGACGGCCGTGAAGGCGGCGGCGGTCGGCGGAGCCGGGCCGGCGGTGCTGAGCGAACTGGCGGTGGGGGAGGAGCTGGCACTGCGCCGGCTGGTCGGCATACCGGTGGAGGGCGTGTCCCTCGCACGCGACCTCCGAGCGGTCTGGCCGACGGGACACCGACCGACCGGCCCGGCAAGAGAACTGCTCTCCCTCACCAGAGGATGAACGCCGCGGCCGGCTGACGGAGGGGATCCGGGGGCGCGCCGCCCAGGGGGCGGGACGGGCAGGGGTGGCGGCGTACAGCCCTCGGGTGCGGGACGGCAGCGTCGGCGCGGGCGTGTGCCGCCAGGGACGGGAGGTGCACGAGGGGTGCGGCGCAGGGACGGGAGGTGCAAGGGGGGTGCGGCGCATTCCTGGGTGCGGGACGGCAGGGGCGGCGGGGCGCACCGCCCTCTGGCGCCGGCGCGGCAGGGGGTGACAGGGGCGTGCCCCTGGGGACGGGACGCGCAAGGGTGGCGGGGTGTGCCGCTCTCGGGTGCGGGGCCGCAGGGGCGCGCTGCGCGGGGCGGGAGGTGCAAGGGGGTGGGGGCGAAAATCGTTGGCCGGAGGGTGGGTGCGGCGGCCACGATGCTGCATGAGCACCCCCGCCCCGCCCGCCGAAGGCACCCGTACTCCCTGGGAAGCCCTGCCCGCCCCCGTCCGCACCGCCGTCGCCGACCTTCTGGGCGCGCCGGTCACCCACGCCGCCACCCAGCCCGGCGGCTTCTCCCCGGGCGTCGCCGCAAGGCTCCGCACCGCCGCGGGCCACCGTGCCTTCGTCAAGGCGGTCAGCGCGGACACCAACCCGCACAGCCCCGACCTGCACCGTGCGGAGGCCCGCAACGCCGCCGCCCTCCCAACCGGCGTGCCCGCGCCCCGCCTCCTCGGCACCTACGACGACGGCACCTGGGTCGCCCTCCTCTTCGAGGAGGTCCCCGGCCGCCAGCCCCACGTCCCCTGGCGCCCACAGGAGCTGCGGCGGGTCCTCGACGCGGTCGCCGAACTGAGCCGCGCCCTCACCCCGGCGCCCGTCCCGGCCCCGCCCGCGGCCGAGTCGCTCGGGGAGTCCTTCGCCGGCTGGGAGCGCCTGCCGGCACCGGACGCGCTGCCCCTCCGCTCCCGCCTCGACCCCTGGGCCCTCGCCCGGCTGCCGGCCCTCGCCGACCTCGCCGCGGGCTGGGCGGACGCCACCGCAGGCGACACCCTCGCCCACGGCGATCTGCGCGCCGACAACATGCTGCTCACCGCCGACGACCGGGTCGTCTTCGTCGACTGGCCGCACGCCGTGCGCGCCGCCCCCTGGTTCGACCTGCTGGTCATGCTGCCCTGTGTGCGGGCCCAGGGCGGACCGGACCCGGAGGAGCTGTTCACCGCGCATCCCTGCGGCCGCGACGCGGACCCGCACCGCGTGACCGTCGCCCTGGCCGCGCTGGCGGGCTACTTCGCCGAGAGCTCCCTGCGCCCGTCGCCGCCCGGTCTGCCCACCCTGCGCGCCTTCCAGCGCGCCCAGGGGGAGGCGGCGCTCGCCTGGCTCAGGAAGCGGTGGGAGTGGCCGTAGCGGCCAGGGCGGCCTCGACCAGGGCCCGCATCACCCGTACGTCCTCGCCCATCTCCGGATGCCACTGCACGCCCAGCACCCAGCCACGGGCGGAGGGCAGCTCCACGGCCTCCACCGTCCCGTCCGCCGCGTACGCGCTCGGGACCAGGCCCCTGCCGAGGCGGTCGACGGCCTGGTGGTGGTAGGTGGGGACGGAACTCTCCTCCGGGACGGCGGCGGCGTACCGCGTGCCCGGGACCGGCTTGACCGGATGGCGGCCGAAGACACCCGCCACCTCCGCGTGCCCGTCGAGGTGCTGGACCAGCGTCCCGCCGAGGGCCACGTTCAGCAGCTGCATGCCCCGGCAGATGCCCAGCAGCGGGACGCCCGCCGCCAACGCGGCGTCGATGAGCGCCAGTTCCCACGCGTCCCGCTCCCGCGCCGGCGGGCCGGTGCGGGGGTCGGGCTCGGCGCCGTAGCGGACCGGCTCGACGTCCGGGCCGCCGGCGACGACCAGCCCGTCGAGACGGGCGACCGTGGCCGCCGCGTGTTCCGGCGCGTCCGGCGGGAGCATCGCGGCCAGGCCGCCCGCCCGCTGCACCAGCCGCGGATAGCCGGCCGGCAGCAGCGCCGCCTCCAGCTCCCACACGCCCCAGCGCGCCCCGGCCTCCAGATACGTACTGACGCCGATCAGCGGCCGCCCGCCGTCCGTCATATGGCCTCCCGCCCCCGCAATGGACCGTCTCCAGACCAATAGCATGTCATGCGAGGAAGCCTCTGAGCAGGGCCGCCGTGCCCGCACAGTGCTCGCGCATCATCTCCCGCGCCCCGTCCGCGTCACCGTCCAGCACCGCCTCGACCAGCGCGGTGTGCTGGCGCTGCGAGTGCTCCAGGTTGCGCACCAGCAGCGGGATGCAGTCGAGCAGGTCGTTCACCTTCGCCCGTACGGCGGCGTACTGCGCCGTCAGCGAGGGCGAGCCGCACAGCTCGGCCAGGGTGAGGTGGAGCAGCGTGTCCCGGCGGCGGTAGTCGGCCAGCGGGGCGTCCGCGGTCCGGGCGAGCGCGTCGCGCAGCCGCTCCGCCTGCTCGCCGGTCAGCCCGTGCGCCGCGCACAGCCCCGCCGCGCCGACCTCGAGCACCTCCCGGAACCGCAGGACGTCCTCGATGTCGACCTCGGCGATCCGGCGCCGCAGCTCGTCCTCGCCGCCGGCGTCCGCGCGCGGCAGGACAAACGTTCCGCCGTACCGGCCCCGGCGGGACTCCACCAGACCCTGGTCCTGGAGCACCTTCAGCACCTCGCGCAGGGTCACGCGGCTGATCCCGAGCCGCTCCGCAAGGTCCCGCTCGGCCGGCAGCCGCTCGCCCCCCGGCACCAGACCCAGCCGCACGACCTGCAGGATCTGCTCCAGCGCCTCCTCGAAGCCGTTCCCCGCCCGCACCGGCCGCAGCACCGGCGTCAGCCGGTCGTCCAGTCCGCCGTCAGCGTCCACCGACATCTGGCCGTGCCCCCTTCCCAAGCAATGGTTCTCGGCAATACCTTATGGCTCCCGGCTGCCCGAATCAGCCGGGGAAGCCCGAAGGAGGCCCTCCCGTGGCAGACCGCACACCCCCGCTCGGCGTCGAGGAGCTGCACACCCTCGTCGCGGGCGGTGAGATCGACACTGTCGTCCTGGCCTTCCCCGACATGCAAGGGCGTCTGCAGGGAAAACGCTTCGCCGCCCGGTTCTTCCTCGACGAGGTCCTCCGGCACGGCACCGAGGGCTGCAACTACCTCCTCGCCGTCGACACCGAGATGAACACCGTCGACGGATACGCCATGTCCTCCTGGGACCGGGGCTACGGCGACTTCGCCATGCACCCCGACCTGTCCACCCTGCGCCGCGTGCCCTGGAACGCCGGCACGGCCATGCTGATCGCCGACCTCGCCTGGAACGACGGGTCGCCCGTCGTCGCCGCCCCCCGCCAGATCCTCCGCCGCCAGCTGGAGCGCCTCGCCGAGCACGGCTTCACCGCCCAGGTCGGCACCGAGCTGGAGTTCATCGTCTTCAAGGACAGCTACGAGCAGGCCTGGGACGCGGGCTACCGGGGACTCACGCCCGCCAACCAGTACAACATCGACTACTCGGTCCTCGGCACGGGCCGTATCGAGCCCCTGCTGCGCCGCATCCGCAACGAGATGGCCGGCGCCGGACTCACCGTCGAGTCCGCCAAGGGCGAGTGCAACCCCGGCCAGCACGAGATCGCCTTCCGCTACGACGAGGCCCTGGTCACCTGCGACCAGCACGCGATCTACAAGACCGGCGCCAAGGAGATCGCCGCCCAGGAGGGCGTCTCCCTCACCTTCATGGCCAAGTACAACGAGCGCGAGGGCAACTCCTGCCACATCCACCTCTCGCTGACGGACCCGGACGGCCGGAACGTGTTCGCCGCCGGGGACGGTGGCCTCTCCGACGTCATGCGGCACTTCCTCGCCGGACAGCTCGCCGCCCTGCGCGACTTCTCCCTGCTCTACGCCCCCAACATCAACTCCTACAAGCGGTTCCAGCCGGGCTCCTTCGCCCCGACCGCCGTCGCCTGGGGCCACGACAACCGCACCTGCGCGCTGCGGGTCGTCGGACACGGCCGCTCGACCCGCTTCGAGAACCGGCTGCCCGGCGGCGACGTCAACCCCCACCTCGCCGTCGCCGGCCTCGTCGCGGCCGGGCTGTACGGCATCGAACAGAAGCTGGAGCTGCCCGAGGCCTGCCCCGGCAACGCCTACACCGCCGAGTACGCGCACGTCCCCACCACCCTCCGCGAGGCCGCCGAACTCTGGGAGAACAGCCCGATCGCCCTGGCCGCCTTCGGCGAGGAGGTCGTCGCGCACTACCGCAACATGGCACGCGTCGAGCTGGCGGCCTTCGACGCCGCGGTGACCGACTGGGAGCTGCGCCGCTCCTTCGAACGTCTGTGACCCGTCCGCCCGTGCCGCACCCGCCCGTGAAAGGCCCTTCCGTGTCCGACCCGTACCCGCACGAGCTGACGGTCCTCAACCCCGCCACCGAGGAGGTCGTCGCCACCGTCCCCGCCGCCGACGCGGCCGACGTGGACCGCGCGGTCGCCCGCGCGAGCGCCGCCCATACCGCCTGGGCGGCCGCCGCCCCCGCCGACCGGGCCCGGCTGCTGCGCCGCTTCGCCGACGTCGTCGACGCCCACCTCGAAGAGCTCGCGCAGCTGGAGGTCCGCGAGGCCGGCCACCTCCTCGGCAACGCCCGCTGGGAAGCCGGCAACGCCCGTGACCTGCTGCTCTACGCGGCCGGTGGCGTCGAAAGGCTCCTCGGCAGGCAGATCCCCGTCCCCGGCGGCTGGGACGTCACCTTCCACGAGCCGCTCGGCGTGGTCGGCGTGATCGCCCCCTGGAACTTCCCCATGCCGATCGCCGCCTGGGGCTCCTTCCCGGCCCTCGCGGCGGGCAACGCGGTCGTCCTCAAGCCCGCCGAGACCACCCCGCTCACCGCCCTCGAACTGGCCCGGCTCGCGCTGGAGGCCGGCCTTCCCGAAGGGCTGTTCCAGGTCCTCCCCGGCCACGGCGCCGTCACCGGACGCGCCCTGGTCGACCACCCCGGCGTGGCGAAGATCGTGTTCACCGGCTCCACCCGCACCGGCCGCGAGGTCATGGAGCGCTGCGCCCGGCAGGTCAAGCCCGTCACCCTGGAACTCGGCGGCAAGAGCCCGAACCTCGTCTTCGCCGACGCCGACCTCAAGGCCGCCGTCGATCCCTTCTCCTTCCTCGACAACTCCGGCCAGGACTGCTGCGCCCGCACCCGGATCCTCGTCCAGGAGTCCGTGTACGACGAGGTCGCCGACCTGCTCGCGGCCGCCCTGTCCGCCGTCGTGGTCGGCGATCCGGCCGACGAGGCGACGCAGATGGGCCCGCTGATCTCCCGTCAGCAGGTGGACCGGGTGCGCTCGTTCGTGCCGGACGACGCCCGGGCACTGCGCGGGACCGCTCCCCGAGGGCCCGGCTTCTGGTTCCCGCCGACCGTCCTCACCGGTGCCGCGCCCGACTCCGACGCGGCCCGCGAGGAGATCTTCGGCCCCGTCGCCGTCCTGCTGCCCTTCACCGACGAGGCGGACGCCGTCCGGCTCGCCAACGACACCCCCTACGGCCTCTCCGGCTCCGTCTGGACCCGGGACCTCGGCCGCGCCCTGCGCGTCTCGCAGGCCGTGCGCGCGGGCAACCTGTCCGTGAACTCCCACTCCAGCGTCCGCTACTGGACCCCGTTCGGCGGCTTCAAGCAGTCCGGCGTCGGCCGTGAACTGGGCCCGGACGCCCTGACCGCCTTCACCGAAACCAAGAACGTCTTCATCAGCACGGAGGGCTCCGCACAGTGACCGAAGACATCGTTTGCCGCCGTCTCGTCGGCCGTACGGCCGTCATCACCGGAGCCGGCAGCGGCATCGGCCTCGCCACCGCGCGCCGGCTCGCCTCCGAGGGCGCGCACGTCGTCTGCGGCGACGTCGACGAGGCCCGCGGCAAGGCGGTCGCCGAGGAGATCGGCGGCATCTTCGTGAAGGTCGACGTCACCGACCCCGAGCAGGTCGAGGCGCTGTTCAGGACGGCCTACGACACCTACGGAAGCGTCGACGTCGCCTTCAACAACGCGGGCATCTCCCCGCCCGACGACGACTCAATCCTGGAGACCGGCCTGGAGGCCTGGAAGCGCGTCCAGGAGGTCAACCTGACCTCCGTCTACCTGTGCTGCAAGGCCGCCATCCCGTACATGCGGCGGCAGGGCAGGGGCTCCATCATCAACACGGCGTCGTTCGTGGCGAGGATGGGCGCGGCCACGTCCCAGATCTCGTACACGGCCTCCAAGGGCGGTGTGCTGGCCATGTCCCGTGAACTGGGCGTGCAGTTCGCGCGGGAGGGCATCCGTGTGAACGCCCTGTGCCCGGGGCCGGTCAACACCCCGCTGCTGCAGGAGCTGTTCGCGAAGGACCCGGAGCGGGCGGCCCGCCGTCTGGTGCACATCCCGGTCGGCCGGTTCGCCGAGGCCGAGGAGATCGCCGCCGCCGTCGCCTTCCTGGCCAGCGACGACTCCTCGTTCGTCAACGCCACCGACTTCCTGGTCGACGGCGGGATCGCCGGGGCGTACGTCACTCCGTTGTAGGACTCCGCCTTCCTCCGCCTAGAGGAACGTGTGGCCCTCGCCGCGATAGGTGGGCACGGTCGCCGTGACCGTGTCCCCCTCGACGAGGTGCAGCACGTCGAACCGCTCGCACAGCTCACCGGCCTTCGCGTGCCGGAACCACACCTTGTCCCCGATCAGCAGGTCGTCGGCGGGGGAGCCGAGGAGCGGGGTCTGCACCTCGCCGGGGCCCTCCTGCGGGTCGTAGCGCAGGCCCTCCGGGAGGTACGGCACCGGCAGCCGGTCGGGCCCGGCCGCACCGGAGGCCGGGTAGCCGCCGCCGAGCACCGTGACGACCCCGACACCGGGCCTGCGCACCACGGGCTGGGCGAACAGGGCGGCCGGACGCCCGCTGAACGACGTGTAGTTGTCGAAGAGACGCGGCACGTAGAGCCCCGACCCGGCGGCGATCTCCGTCACGGCGTCCTCGGCGGCGGTGTGCTGCACACTGCCCGTGCCGCCGCCGTTGACGTACTCCAGATCCGGTGCGACGGCCCGCACCGCGCGGACCACGGCGGCGCGCCGCTCGGCGAGTTCCCGGCGGGCCGCGGCCTGCATCAGCCGGATCGCCCGGGACCTGAAGGGCCGGCCGGCGACCGCGTCGCCCACCCCGGCGATGTGTCCCTCGTACGCCATGATCCCCACGAGCCTGAACCCCGGCCGGCGGACCACCGCGCGTGCCACCTCGGCGACCTGGGCGGGGGAGTGCAGGGGGGAACGCAGCGCGCCGACCCGCACCCGGCCGCCGAGAAGCTTCAGCGCGGTGTCCAACTCCAGGCAGACACGGACGACTTCGGTGCCGCCGCCGCGTGCGGCGTCGATCACGTCGAGCTGGGCGACGTCGTCGATCATCACGGTGACGGCGGCGGCGAGCTTGGGGTCGGAGGCGAGCTCGGCGAAGGCGGCGCGGTCCGCGGAGGGGTAGGCGAGCAGGATGTCGTCGAAGCCGGAGCGGGCGAGCCAGAGGGACTCGGCGAGGGTGAAGGACATGATGCCCGCGAAGCCGTCCTTCGCGAGGACGCGTTCCAGCAGGGTCCGGCAGCGCACGGACTTGCTCGCCACGCGGATCGGCTTGCCGCCGGCCCGCCGGACGAGGTCCTCGGCGTTGGCGTCGAACGCTTCCAGGTCGACGATCGCGAGAGGGGCGTCGAGATGCTCGGTGGCCCGGTCGTACCGGGCCCGGTCGGCGGCGCGCGCAGTCATGAACGAAGCCTGCCAGACTGGATTACCGCAGGGTAGGGGGACGTTCCGGGCAGATGCCCCGCAGGTCGCGGACTGGTTCCCGCTCGCCCGGCAACAAGCCGTAGAGTGACGCGCACGCACGGAGGACGGCTCCGGCCGGAGATCCGCGCCGGGATGCCGGCCCGTCCGCGCGGGTATGCGTGCCTGGACGGATCACCGCGTCCGCACCGGGCCGCCCGGGCACACGCACGACGGCCCGAGTACGAGAACGACGGCCCGGGCACGAGGAAACGGGGGGTGCATGAGCACGGAAGCACGCCGCGCCCAGATTCCCCCACGCCCGAACGTCCCGCCCCAGCCCACCACCCCCCCACCTCCGCCCCAGCCCCCGTCCGCCCCCGCGGAGCCGGGCACGCAGGCCTCCTCGGAGCCCGGTACGCCGGGCTCTTTCGGACGGGGTACGTCCGAGTCCTCCGAGCCGGGCATACCGAGCTCTTCCGGGGCGCACACCGACAGGGCCGTCACGGACGGCGCCTCCACCCCGGCGGGCAGCGACGCCTCGCCCTGGGTCCGGCCCTACGCACCGGTGCCCGGGACGCGGGCCCCCGACACCGCTCCGCCCCGGCGGACCTCGTCCTCCCCCCACCCCACGGACCCCATGAACCCGCCCCCGCCGCCCGCGTCGGCGCGCTTCCCGGACACCCCGCCCCAGGCGGGCCGCCCGACCGCACGACGCGACGAGGCGCCCTCGCGGGAAGCCACCCGCCCCCCGGCCCCCGGCGCCCCCCGACCGGCAGGCCCCCACGGCAACGCCCCGACCACGCCCCGTTCGGGCGAGGTGCCCGCCCCCCGGGGTAATGGCCCGGTGGTGTCCCGTACGGACGACGTGCCGGCGTCCCGTACGGACGACGTTGCTGCGTCTCGCACCAACGGCCCGGGTGGGTCCCGTCCTGACGACGTGCACCCGTCTCGCACCGACGGATCGGTCGCGCCCCGCGCCGCGGGCCCGACCGGCTCGACCCCGCCGCACCCGCCCGGCTACCGTCCCGCCCGCCCGGACCACCCCGGCGACGGAACCCCGACCACCCGGCGCCCCTCGGTCCCGGCCCCCTCCACCGGCTCCACCGGCTCCGCGAACCAGGCGGTGTTCCGCCCCTTCGCCCCGGCTCCCTCCGGTTCCACCGGCCCGGCGGTGTCCCGTCCTTCCGGTCCGCCGGCACCTGCTTCCGCGCCCCCCGCGGCGCCTCGACCCTCAGACCCGCCGCCCGCCTCCTCGAGGCAGGCGCAGTCCCGGCCCTCCGGCCCGGAAGCGTCTCGTGCGGCAGGCCCGGCGGCGCCTCGGCCGTCCGGCCCGACCACGGCCGGTCCTTCCGGTCCGGCGGCGTCTCCTTCCGCGGAGCCGGATGCGGCTCGGCCCTCCGGGCCCGTGGCACCTCGTTCGTCCGAGGCAGGGGCGTCTCGGCTTGCCGGCCCGGCGGCGCCCCCTTCCTCTCCCTCCGGTCCGGCGGCGCCTCGGTCCTCCGGCTCGGGTACACGTGCTCCTTCCGGTCCGGGGGCGTCTCCTTCCCCGGGGCCTGGGGCGGATCGGCCGTTCGGTGCGGCAGCGCCTCGTTCGTCCGGTCCGGCGGCGCCGCGTTCCTCGGATTTCGCGGCAGGTCCGGCCGCAGAGCCGGACTCGGGTCCCCGTGGCGCGCGTCGGGACGGTTCCGGCGGCTCGCGCCCCGGTGCGCCGGGGGCGTCGCGTCCCGGAGGGGCGGCGGCTGCACAGGCCGGGGACTCCGGCGGCAGTACGCGTTCCGCTGCCGAGAGTGCTCACGACAGTGCCTGGAGCCCGTTGCCCCGCAGCTGGGTGCCTGCCCCGAGCCGGGCCGTCCAGGCGGATGCGGGTCAGGGCGCCGCCTCCGTATCTCGTCCCGGCACCCCGCCGCCCGCCGCGGACGCGGAGCCGGCCTGGACTCCGGCCTCGCCGGTCCGGCATCCCGACTTCGACGTGCCGTCGGCGAGCCAGGACACATCCGCCCGGCCCGCTCCCCCCATGCCCCCGACCCGTCCCGGACGTCCCGGAGCCCCCTCCGGCGCCCGCCCTCCGCGCCCTGAGACGGCCCCCGGCACCCACCCTTCCCGCCCTGGAGCCGCCCCCGGCGACCACACCTCGCGCCCCGCGGACGCTCCCGGCGACCACCCCCCGCGCCCCGCAACCGCCCCCGGCGTGCGCCCTTCCCGGCCGGGCGCCGTGCCCCGTACCGGCCCGCACCGTTCCGGATTCGCCTCCGGGGCGATTCCGCCGCGTCCTGTCGGGGCGCCCGAGGGCGGTGCCGGCGGGGTCTCGCCCGACCCCGCTCTGTCCTGGAGCGCTCCGATGGTCCCGGGCGGGGCGCCCGGTGCCACCCGCCCGGTCGTCACGTTCGCGCAGCCGGAAGGGTTCGGGGGCGCGCCCCGAGGGGTCGGCCGGCGGACTCGTACCGTCATGGCCGCCGCCTGTGTGGTGCTCGGACTCGGGCTCATCGGCGGTGCCGTCACCGGGAGTTGGCTCATCGGGGACGCGGAGGGCGGCGTCGGGCGGGACAGGTACGCCGTCGCGGGCGGCCTCTGGCACAACGTTCCCGTCGACGAGCTGTTCCCGCCGACCGTCGAGGGACAGGGCGCGGGCCCGGGCGGCGCCGACCGGACCTGGACGCGGATCGCCGTCGCCCCGGACAGCGGCTGCGCCGACGCCTTCGACCCGCTGCTGCGCCAGGCCCTCACCCCCGTCGGCTGCCGGCGGCTCCTGCGCGCCACGTACACCGACGCCACCCAGAGCTACGTCACCACCGTCGGCCTGCTGTTCACCACCGCCGACGCGACCGCGATGCGTTCCCTCGGCACCCGGTTCGAGAGGGAGGGGCTGACCAGGCGGACCGACCTGATGCCCCGGGCGTACGCCGCCAAGGGCACCGTCGCCGCCGGCTTCGGCGACCGGCAGCGTGCCTCGTGGACGATCTCCGTCCTCACCGACGCGCCCGTCGTCGTGTACGCCGTCTCCGGCTGGGCCGACGGCCGTACCGTCGACAGCCCGCAGCCCGCCCGGCAGGCAACGGCCTCCGGCGCCACCACGGCCCCCGCCCAGGCCGGCCTCGGCAACGAGGCCCAGGGCCTCGCCGACCGCATCGAGCGAAGCCTGCGCAAGACCGCCGTCACGCCGCCCTCGGAGCAGCCCTCATGAGCCGTCGTAGCCGTCGTAGGACCACCCGCGGGGCCGGGCTCCTGTGCTGCCTCCTCGCCGGTTCCGTCGCCCTGCTGCCCGCCGCCCCCGCGTACGCCGACAGCATCCGCGCCCAGCAGTGGGCCCTGGACGCCCTGCACACCCAGGAGGTCTGGCAGACCACCAAGGGCAAGGGCGTCACCGTCGCCGTGCTGGACACCGGGGTCGAGGCCGACCACCCGGACCTCGACGGGAACGTGCTCGAAGGCAAGGACATGGTCGGCTTCGGGGCGAAGGAGGGCGACCGGGCCTGGGCCCGGCACGGCACCGCCATGGCCGGCATCATCGCGGGCCACGGGCACGGCTACGACGACGGCGACGGCGTCATGGGCATCGCACCGGAAGCCAGGATCCTCCCCGTCCGGGTGATCCTGGAGGACGGCGACCCGCAGCGCACCAAGGCCCGCAACACCCGCGGCAACGCCCTCGCCGAGGGCATCCGCTGGGCCGCCGACCAGGGCGCCGACGTCATCAACCTCTCCCTGGGCGACGACTCCGCCTCCGCCCACCCCGAGCCCGCCGAGGACGAGGCCGTCCAGTACGCGCTGAAGAAGGGCGCCGTCGTCGTCGCCTCGGCCGGCAACGGCGGCGACAAGGGCGACCACATCTCCTACCCGGCCGCCTACCCGGGCGTCATCGCCGCCACCGCCGTCGACCGCTACGGCACCCGGGCGTCGTTCTCCACCCGCCGCTGGTACGCCACGGTCAGCGCGCCCGGCGTCGACGTCGTCATCGCCGACCCCGACCACAAGTACTACCAGGGGTGGGGGACCAGCGCGGCGTCGGCGTTCGTCTCGGGAGCGGTGGCGCTCGTCAAGGCCGCCCACCCCGGACTCACCCCGGCGCAGATCAAGAAGCTCCTGGAGGACACCGCCCGCAACGCCCCCTCCGGCGGCCGCGACGACTCCCGGGGCTTCGGCTTCATCGACCCCGCCGCCGCGATCAAGGCCGCCGCCGGTCTCAAGCCGGAGGGACTGAAGTCCGCCTCCTACGGCGAGCAGTACTTCGGCTCGGGCCCCGACGCCGCCCGCTCCGACGACGACACCTCCAGCTGGGCCGCCCCGGTCGCGGGCGGCGCCGGAGTGGTGCTCCTGATCGGCGCCGTCGTCCTGTGGCGCGGCCGCCGCGAGCCGGACGAGTTCGAGACCTACTGACGCCCGGCTATTCGGTGTTCGAAGCCGAAGCCGAAGCCGAAGCCGAAGCCGAAGCCGAAGCCGAAGCCGAAGCCGAAGCCGAAGCCGAAGCCGAAGCCGACGTGCCGTCGTCCGCGAACGCCGCCACCGCCGCTCGCGCCGCCGCCTCCACCAGTGAAATGCCCTTCGCCTGGGTCGCGTTGCCGTTCGACAGCACCGCCACCAGGTACGCGCGCCCGCCGGCGGTCACCCGCCCGATGCTGTTGATGTCCCACAGACCGGTGGTGCTCCGCGCCAGCCAGCCGTTCTTCAGGGCCCACGACGAGCCGTCGGCAGCCGCCGAGACACCCCAGTGCTGGCCGGCGGCGATCTGCCCCATCAGCCCCTGGATGTAGGACCGGGAGGCCTCGCTCAGCTCGGAGTCGTCCCCGAAGACCTGCCGCAGCAGCGTGAGCTGGTCGGCGGCCGTGGTCTGGGTCAGTCCCCACAGCATGTCGTCGCCGCCCTCGGTGCCGGTGAGCCCGAACCGCTCGTTCGCCGCGTCCAGCCCCTGCGCCTTCCCGATGGACCGCCACAGCGCCGACGCCGAGGCGTTGTCGCTGTTCTCGATCATCGCGGTGGCGTACGTCTTCTCGGCGGCGGTGAGATGCCGGTCCGCGTCCTGCGCCTGGAGCAGCAGCGCCGCCAGGATGTCCACCTTCACGATGCTCGCCGTGTCGAACGCGGCGTCGCCGTACGTGGCACCGTCCCCGGAGTCCAGGTCGAGCACGGCCACCGACACGGAGGCGTCGTCCGGCACGGTCACCGACGTCATCGCCTCGGCCAGCAGCGCGTCGTAGTCCACCTCCGGTGCCGCGACCGATTCCACCGACACTCCTCCGTCCGCCGACTCCGACGCGGACGGCGCCGGGGAGGACGACGATACGGCTCCCGTACCGGAGTGTGCCTGGGCCTTCACATAGACGGTTCCGCCCGCGGTGGCGCCGAGGACGGCCACGGCGGCGAGCGCGGTGTAGAGGAGCGGACGGCGCCGGGACGGGCGAGCGCGGCGGCTGCGGCGGGCTCTGCGAGACTCCATGCCCGTGATCGTGGTGGCGGCGGCTGTGCGGGCCGTTAGACGGACGTAAGAGGTACGTCAGCGGAGACTGAGAATCCTGTGAAAGTCGTCACCGTCACGTTTCCGCCCCCGCACAAGCCCAGCAGCATCCCCCCGATAAGGTCGGTGACCGTGGCGAACAAGAACATTCCCGACCCCGGCTACTCCGACGACGACGGCTCCGCCGATCCCCGGCTGGCCGCGGCGCTCGCCGCCTGGGCCGAGGACCGCAGCGCCGTGGGACCCGTCCTGGAGGCGCTCAAGGGCACCCGGCTGCTCGTGCCCGTGGTGGCCGTCCTCGGCGAGGTCGAGGAGGACGAGAACGGGCTGCGCCGCGAGAAGACCAGCGACATGGCCGTCCCCACCCTGAAGGCCGGCGCCCGCACCGCCCTGCCCGCCTTCACGTCCACCGACTCGCTGGCCCGCTGGGACCCCGCGGCGCGCCCCGTCGCCGTACCGCTGCACCAGGCGCTGCAGGCCGCCGCGCACGAGAAGGCGGACACCGTCGTGCTCGACATGGCGGGGCCGGTGGCGTTCGAACTGACGGGACCGGCGCTGCTGGCGCTCGCCGAGGGCCGTACGACGGCCGATCCGCTCGCCGACCCGGCGGTGCGGGAGGCGGTGCGCGACGCGGTGGCCGCCGAGCCGGCCGTGGTCAGCGCCCACCTCGGGCCGGGGCAGGCGGACGGCACTCTCGCGCTCGTCCTGGACCCGGCCGCCGCTCCCGCCGAGGCCGCCCGGGCCGTCGCCGCGCGTCTGGCCGCCGACGACACACTGAGGGCCCGCCTGGTGCGCGGCCTCGACCTGGCACTGCTGCCGGCCGGGACGACACCTCCGGGCGAGCCCCTGTACGTGCGGCCTTAGCCGTCGGCCGTGGCGGTGAGTCACGGCCGTGGGCCATGGCCGACGGCCGTAGCCGCCCCCGCTCCGGGACCGGCTAGCCGTAGACGGGTCCGGTGTACTTCTCGCCCGGGCCCTGACCCGGTTCGTCCGGGACGATCGACGCCTCGCGGAACGCCAGCTGGAGCGACTTCAGGCCGTCGCGCAGCGGGGCCGCGTGGAAGGAGCTGATCTCGGTCGCGCTCGCGTCCAGCAGCCCGGCGAGGGCCGTGACCAGCTTGCGGGCCTCGTCCAGGTCCTTGTACTTGTCGCCCTCCTCGGTCAGCCCGAGCTTCACGGCCGCCGCGCTCATCAGGTTGACGGCGACCGTCACGATCACCTCGACGGCCGGGACCTCGGCGATGTCGCGGGTCATCTCGTCGAAGTCGGGGGAACCGGGGCCGTCTGCGGAGCCGGCGGGGGAGGTCTCACTCATGCAGGACACGATAGGGCCCGTCGCCCGCCCCCTTGACAGCAGGAGGCATGAGACACCGGATTAGCGCACGCGTGCGCGACCTGGTAATCTCGTGTAACGACCGGTCGGACACGCGTGCCCCTCAGCAGGCGGGCCCGGCCCACAAGTGGAGACTCCGAGCTCCCACCCGACCGCCCTCCGGGACGGCGGGTCACCCCGGTCAGGCGGCCACCATCGTTCCGTACGGACGATGGAGTCGCCCGGTAGTGCGCCCCGCGTTCCCCGCGAAGGTGCTCCGGTAGTGCTTGGAGCCCCGCGTGTGATCGTTCGGGGCATTTTTTGTGCTTCGGCGTGGTTACAGGCCTAACGAACACAGACGTTACGCGGCCGTCCGCCAGACCGCCGCGTGGTGCTACCGAGGAGGATCCATCAGCGCCGAGCCCCGCATCAACGACCGGATTCGCGTTCCCGAGGTGCGACTTGTCGGTCCCAGTGGCGAGCAGGTGGGCATCGTCCCCCTGGCGAAGGCACTGGAGCTTGCGCAGGAGTACGACCTGGACCTGGTCGAGGTCGCGGCGAACGCCCGCCCGCCGGTCTGCAAGCTCATGGACTACGGGAAGTTCAAGTACGAGTCGGCCATGAAGGCCCGTGAAGCGCGCAAGAACCAGGCGCACACGGTCATCAAGGAGATGAAGCTCCGGCCGAAGATCGACCCGCACGACTACGACACCAAGAAGGGTCACGTCGTCCGGTTCCTCAAGCAGGGCGACAAGGTCAAGATCACGATCATGTTCCGTGGTCGCGAGCAGTCCCGGCCCGAGCTGGGCTACCGACTGCTGCAGCGCCTCGCGGAGGACGTCCAGGAGCTCGGGTTCGTCGAGTCGAACCCCAAGCAGGACGGCCGCAACATGATCATGGTCCTCGGTCCGCACAAGAAGAAGACCGAGGCGATGGCCGAGGCCCGTCAGGCGCAGGAGGCCCGCAAGGCCGAGGCGAAGGCCAACCCCGGCCGCTCGCAGAACGCCGCGGACGCCGACGCCGTGAACGCCGAGGTAGACGCCGAGGCCCCGGCCGAGGCTTCCGCCGAGGCGTGATCCGAGGGACGCGAGTCCCCTGGATGCAACCCAAACAGCAGCGACGCTCCACCGTGCCCGGTTTCACGACCGGGCACCGGAGCGCCACCGACGAGGAGAGAACGGCGCTATGCCGAAGAACAAGTCGCACAGCGGTGCCAGCAAGCGCTTCAAGGTCACCGGCTCCGGCAAGGTGCTCCGTGAGCGCGCCGGCAAGCGCCACCTGCTCGAGCACAAGTCGTCCCGAGTGACGCGTCGCCTCACCGGCAACGCCGAGATGGCCCCGGGCGACGCCGCGAAGATCAAGAAGCTTCTCGGCAAGTGAGGCCGGGCGCCCAGCGCCTGACCCTCCCAAGACACCGGGACCCAATCGATTCCGGGCCGTGTGACGACACCCACGGCCCCGCTACAAGGAGTTAACAAGTGGCACGCGTCAAGCGGGCAGTCAACGCCCACAAGAAGCGCCGGGCGATCCTCGAGCAGGCCTCCGGCTACCGCGGTCAGCGTTCGCGCCTGTACCGCAAGGCCAAGGAGCAGGTCACCCACTCGCTGGTCTACAACTACAACGACCGCAAGAAGCGCAAGGGCGACTTCCGTCAGCTGTGGATCCAGCGCATCAACGCCGCTGCCCGCGCCAACGGCATCACCTACAACCGCTTCATCCAGGGTCTGAAGGCCGCGAACGTCGAGGTCGACCGCAAGATCCTGGCCGAGCTCGCCGTGAACGACGCCAACGCGTTCGCCGCGCTCGTCGAGGTCGCGCAGAAGGCGCTGCCGTCGGACGTCAACGCGCCGAAGGCCGCGTGACGCTGCGCCGGCTTCAGCCGACGTGACCGAAGGACCCGCAGGTTTCCTGGCCTGCGGGTCCTTCGCTGCTGACCCCACGGGCGGCCGTTCGGGTGCGGGCCGTCGGGGGCTGCGCAGTTCCCCGCGCCCCCGGGGGGTCGCAGGCATCGCCTGCCGCGATGTCCCCGGGGCGGCACGGGTGGGCGCGGTGGCACCCCGCCAGCGCCGGTGAGCGTCCTCCGGCAGTCCAGATCCTGAAGGTGAACCAGAAGATGTCCTCCGCCAGTCCCGAGCTCGTCTCCCCCCGTTCCCCCCGGGTCTCCGCCGCCCGGCGGCTCGCCCGGCGGAACTTCCGGGGGAAGGAGCGGCTGTTCCTCGCGGAGGGACCGCAGGCCGTGCGCGAGGCGGCGGCGTACGGCAAGGGGACGCTGGTCGAGCTGTTCGCCACCGTCGAGGCCGCGGAGCGGTACGCGGACATCATCGGGGAGGCCAGGACCAGCCGCGCCCGGATCCATCTCGCCGACGAGCAGGTCATCGCGGACATCTCGACGACCGTCACCCCGCAGGGCCTGGTCGGGATCTGCCGGTTCGTCGACACCCCCTTCGAGGAGATCCTCGCCGCCCGGCCGAAGCTGGTCGCCGTCCTGGCGCACGTACGCGACCCCGGGAACGCCGGCACCGTGCTGCGCTGCGCCGACGCCGCCGGAGCGGAAGCCGTCGTGCTCACCGACGCCTCCGTCGACCTCTACAACCCCAAGGCCGTCCGCGCCTCCGTCGGTTCGCTGTTCCACCTGCCGGTCGCCGTCGGCGTGCCCGTCGAGCAGGCCGTGGCCGGGCTCAAGGGCGCCGGGGTACGGATCCTCGCCGCCGACGGCGCGGGGGAGGACGACCTGGACGACGAGCTCGACCACGGGACCATGGGCGGGCCCACCGCCTGGGTGTTCGGCAACGAGGCCTGGGGGCTGCCCGAGGAGACCCGCGCCCTCGCCGACGCCGTCGTGCGCGTCCCGATCCACGGGAAGGCCGAGAGCCTGAACCTGGCGACCGCCGCGGCCGTATGTCTCTACGCGTCGGCCCGTGCACAGCGCGCCTCCGGAGGGTGCCGCTCCGTCACCGAGAGCTAGTAGGGTGACCAGCTCGGGGGCCTCTTCCAGAGGGACGGGAGTTGAGGTACGGGGATGAGTGTCGGCACGAGCAGCGCACCGGGAGCGGCCCGCCCTGCCGGTGACCTCGCCGAACTCGGCATCGACCCCGACGACCTGCCCGACGGGCTCGTCGTCGCCGACGAGCACGGGCACGTCATCTGCTTCAACGCGGCCGCCGCGCGCATCACCGCCGTCCCCGCCGCCGAGGCGCTCGGCCAGAAGCTCGAAAAGGCCCTCCCCTTAGAGGACCTCGAAGGCCGCCGCTGGTGGCAGCTGACCGACCCCTACGGCGGCCTCGCCATCCGCGTCGGCCAGCCCGAGCGCAACCTGCTGCTGCCCGGCGGCCGGGAGGTGCTCGTGTCCGTGCGGTACGTCCGCACCCGCCCCACCGGACCCGTCCGCCGCGTCGTCGTCTCCCTCCGCGACACCGAGGCCCGCCGCCGCACCGAACGCAGCCACGCCGAGCTGATCGCCACCGTCGCCCACGAGCTGCGCTCGCCGCTCACCTCGGTCAAGGGCTTCACCGCCACCCTGCTCGCCAAGTGGGCCCGCTTCACCGACGACCAGAAGCGGCTGATGCTGGAGACCGTCGACGCCGACGCCGACCGCGTCACCCGGCTCATCGCCGAGCTCCTGGACATATCGCGGATCGACTCCGGACGGCTGGAGGTGCGCCGGCAGCCGGTCGACATGGGCGCCGCCGTCGGACGCCACATCCAGGCCTACGTCGCCGCCGGGCAGCCCGCCGACCGGTTCCTGCTCCGCATCGAGCAGCCGCTGCCCGCCCTGTGGGCCGACCCCGACAAGATCGACCAGGTGCTCAGCAACCTCATCGAAAATGCGGTGCGTCACGGCGAGGGAACCGTCACGATTGACGTCACGCCCGCCGCGTCCCCCCGGGAAGGGGAGGACACCGGCACGTCGGTCACCGTGAGCGACGAGGGTGCCGGCATCCCGGAGGAGTCCATGAACCGCGTCTTCACCCGCTTCTGGCGGGGCAGCAAGCGCGGTGGCACGGGCCTCGGGCTGTACATCGTCAAGGGCATCGTCGAGGCCCACGGCGGCACCATCACGGTCGGCCGCGCCCCCGGCGGCGGCGCGGAGTTCCGATTTACGTTGCCCGTGGCGGCCCCGGCCTATCTCGCCTGAGAGCGTGAGATCCGCCGGAGCGGCCCGCGGGCGCGTTCGTACACCCACACCCCGTTAGACTCGGCCTTTGGCACCTTTGTGTCCCAAAAACCGTGACGATCTGTCCACGAGTCGGTGACGGGGACGTCAGCCAGCCAATCGGAAGCACGGGAAGAGATGTCGGCACCCAATAAGTCGTACGACCCTGTCGAGGTCGAGGCGTTGAAACCGGATGAGATCGAGCGCATGCGGGACGAGGCGCTCGCCGCCTTCGCCGCCGCGGACTCCCTCGACGCGCTCCAGGAGGCCAAGGTCGCCCACACCGGCGGCACCTCCCCGCTGGCGCTCGCCAACCGCGAGATCGGCGCCCTGCCCCCGCACGCGAAGGCCGAGGCCGGCAAGCGCGTCGGCCAGGCCCGCGGCGCCGTGAACAAGGCGCTCGCGGCCCGCCAGACGGAGCTGGAGGCCGAGCGGGACGCCCGGGTGCTGGTCGAGGAGGCGGTGGACGTCACTCTGCCGTACGACCGCGTCCCGGCCGGCGCCCGCCACCCGCTCACCACGCTCTCGGAGCGCATCGAGGACGTCTTCGTGGCCATGGGCTACGAGGTCGCCGAGGGCCCCCAGGTCGAGGCCGAGTGGTTCAACTTCGACGCCCTCAACATCGGCCCGGACCACCCGGCCCGCGGCGAGGCCGACACCTTCTTCGTGCAGGGCCCCGAGGGCGGCACCGAGTCCGGTGTCGTGCTGCGCACCCACACCTCGCCCGTGCAGATCCGCTCCCTGCTCGACCGCGAGCTGCCGGTCTACGT
This sequence comes from Streptomyces sp. NPDC001381, assembly GCF_042895685.1. Classification (NCBI taxonomy): domain Bacteria; kingdom Bacillati; phylum Actinomycetota; class Actinomycetes; order Kitasatosporales; family Streptomycetaceae; genus Streptomyces; species Streptomyces sp. NPDC001381. The sequence goes on from NZ_JBIAWO010000009.1 coordinate 23,398, forward strand.
GATCTGCCCCGGTGTCGTCTACCGCACCGACGAGCTGGACGCCACGCACACCCCGGTCTTCCGCCAGGTCGAGCTGCTGGCCGTCGACGAGGGCCTCACCATGGCCGACCTCAAGGGCACGATGGACCACATGGTCCAGGCCCTGTTCGGCGAGGGCATGAAGACCCGGCTGCGGCCGAACTTCTTCCCCTTCACCGAGCCGTCCGCCGAGATGGACATGGTGTGCTACGTCTGCCGCGGCGAGTCCGTCGGCAACCCCGACCGCCCCTGCCGCACCTGCTCCAGCGAGGGCTGGATCGAGCTGGGCGGCTGCGGCATGGTCAACCCCAAGGTGCTGACCGCCTGCGGCGTCGACCCGGAGAAGTACAGCGGGTTCGCCTTCGGGTTCGGCATCGAGCGGATGCTGATGTTCCGCCACAACGTCGAAGACATGCGAGACATGGTCGAGGGTGACGTCCGGTTCACTCGGCCCTTCGGGATGGAGATCTGATGCGGGTCCCGCTTTCCTGGCTGCGGGAGTACGTCGACCTGCCGGCGACCGAAACCGGCCGTGACGTCCAGGCCAAGCTCGTCTCGGCCGGCCTCGAGGTCGAGACCGTCGAGCACCTCGGAGCCGACCTCAAGGGCCCCCTCGTCGTGGGTCAGGTGCTGACCATCGAGGAGCTGGAGGGCTTCAAGAAGCCGATCCGCTTCTGCACCGTCGACGTCGGCACCGCCAACGGCACCGGCGAGCCGCAGGAGATCGTCTGCGGCGCCCGCAACTTCGCCGTCGGCGACAAGGTCGTCGTCGTGCTCCCGGGCGCCGTCCTCCCCGGCGGTTTCGCGATCGCCGCGCGCAAGACGTACGGCAAGACCTCCCACGGCATGATCTGCTCCAGCGACGAGCTGGGCATGGGCGACGACGGCACCAAGGGCATCATCGTGCTGCCGCCGGAGACCGAGGTCGGCAAGGACGCCATCGAGCTCCTGGAGCTGGTCGACGAGGTCCTGGACATCGCCGTCACCGCCAACCGCGGCGACTGCCTGTCCATCCGCGGCGTCGCCCGTGAGGCCGCCATCGCCTACGGTCTGCCGCTGCGCGACCCCGCCCTGATCGACGTACCGGCGCCGAACGCCTTCGGTTACCCGGTGCAGGTCTCCGACCCGTTCGGCTGCGACCGCTTCACCGCCCGCACCGTCACCGGTCTGAGCCCCGAGGCGCGCTCCCCGATCTGGCTGAAGCGCCGGCTGCAGAAGGTCGGCATGCGCCCGATCTCGCTCGCCGTCGACATCACCAACTACGTGATGATGGAGCTCGGCCAGCCGCTGCACGCCTACGACCGCGGGCTGGTCCAGGGCACCATCGGCGTCCGCCGGGCCGGCGAGGGCGAGCAGATCGTCACCCTCGACGGTGTCACCCGGAAGCTGCACGCCGAGGACCTCGTCATCACCGACGACCGCGGCCCGATCGGCCTCGCCGGAGTCATGGGCGGCGCCGACACCGAGATCGCCGACCACGACGACGTGGACAACTCCACGGTGGACGTCGTCATCGAGGCCGCCCACTTCGACGCGGTGTCGATCGCGCGGACGGCCCGCCGGCACAAGCTGTCCTCCGAGGCCTCCCGCCGCTTCGAGCGCGGCGTCGACCCGGCCGCCGCCGCGGCCGCCGCCCAGCGCACGGTCGACCTGCTGGTCCTCCTCGCGGGCGGTACCGCCGACGCGGGCGTCACGGAGATCACCGCCCCGTCCGCCCCGCACACCGTCACCGTCCCGGCCGACCACCCCGACAAGGTCGCGGGTGTCGTCTACGGCCGGGAGACCGTGGTGCGCCGCCTCCAGGAGATCGGCTGCGACGTGTACGGGCAGGACGAGCTGATCGTCACCGTCCCGTCCTGGCGGCCCGACCTCACCGAGATCAACGACCTGGCGGAGGAGGTCATCCGCCTGGAGGGCTACGAGAACCTGCCCTCCACGCTGCCCAAGCCCCCGTCGGGCCGCGGTCTCACCCACCGCCAGCGCCTCCACCGCCGCGTCGGCCGTGCCCTGGCCGGGGCCGGCTACGTCGAGGCGCCGAACTACCCGTTCGTCAGCGAGCAGGTCTTCGACCAGCTCGGCCTGGAGGCCGACGACCCGGCGCGCCGTGTCGTCAAGCTCACCAACCCGCTCAACGACGAGGAGCCCGCGCTCCGCACGTCGCTGCTGCCGGGGCTGCTGGGCGCGCTGCGGCGCAACGACGGGCGGGGCTCGCACGACCTCGCGCTGTTCGAGACCGGGCTGGTCTTCCACCCCCGCGAGGAGCAGGGCGTCGCCGGTCACCTCCCGGTCGACCGCCGTCCGACCGACGAGGAGCTCGCGGCGCTCGACGCCGTGCTCCCCGAGCAGCCGCGCCATGTCGCCGCCGTCCTCGCGGGCGCCCGCGAGCAGGCCGGCTGGTGGGGCAAGGGCCGCCCGGCCGACTGGGCCGACGCGGTCGAGGCGGCCCGGGCCGTGGCCCGTGAGGCCGGTGCGGAGCTGGTCGTCCGCCAGGGCCAGTACGGCCCGTGGCACCCGGGCCGGTGCGCCGAGCTCGTAGTCGTCGCGGACGGTGCCGAGCGGGTCGTCGGCCATGCCGGCGAGCTGCACCCGCGGGTGGTGAAGGCGCTCGGTCTGCCGGCCCGCACCTCCGCGATGGAGCTGAACCTCGACGTGCTGGAGGCGGTCGGCGACGACACCCCGCAGGCGCCGGGCATCTCCACGTTCCCCGTCGCCACGCAGGACGTCGCCCTCGTCGTCGACAAGTTCGTCCCGCACGCCGAGGTCGAGGCCGCGCTGCGGGAGGGGGCCGGGGAACTGCTGGAGGGCATCCGGCTGTTCGACGTGTACGTCAACGACGACCAGCTCGGCGACGGGAAGAAGTCGCTGGCGTACGCCCTGCGCTTCCGCGCCGGGGACCGGACGCTGACCGTCGACGAGGCGTCGGCGGCCCGGGACGCCGCGGTCGCCCTCGCGGGCGAGCGGACGGGAGCGGTCCTCAGGGGCTGACGAACCACTCCGGCGGCGACCGCCGGACCGGCGTCGGACCGGCCCTTCGGGGCCGGTCCGACGCGCGTCGCGGTGCCTGGGAGGGAGTCAAACGCCGGACCGTCGCTTTATGAGGGGGAGCCGACGGCCCGGCGAACCTCTTGCGAGGCATTTCAGTCAAGCGGGCGGAAACCGTCAGCGACAGCGCGCGCACAGGGCGGATACGCGCACTCCGTTCACACCCCGTGTGAAGACGGACCCACTACGCTTGCGGCACCGAGGCACCGGGGGGCACCCAATGCAGCCCAACACTCTGCTCGACGCGATCCTGGACGAGGCGGGCATCTCGCACGCGGGCCTCGCCGCCCATGTGAACCAGGCCGGGCGGGCGCGCGGACTCGCGTTGCGGTACGAGCACACGGCGGTCGCCCGGTGGCTGAAGGGACAGCGCCCGCGCGGCCAGGTGCCCGACCTGATCTGCGAGGTCCTCGCCGGGCGCCTGCACCGGCCGGTCACCCTCGACGACATCGGCCTCGGCGTCCCGGGGGAGCCGTCCAGCCCGCACGGCGGCTCGCTCTCCGGCTTCGTCGAGCGGGCCACCGCCCTGTGGCGCTCCGACGAACAGCAGCGTCCGCACATCCTCGGCGCGCCCGCGGTGACCGGCACCCCGGCCGTGATGCCCGTATGGGAGTGGGAGAACCCGCCCGAGGACGTCGACGTCTCCCGGGGCGGCCGGCATCGCGTCACGTCCGCCGACATCGCCATGCTGCGTGCCGCCCGCACCCACTACGAGCAGATGTACCGCAAGGCGGGCGGCATCGCGACCCGCAGCCGTATCGTCGGCTTCCTCAACACCGAGGCGGCGCCCCTGCTGCGGGGCAGCTACACCGATGAGACGGGACGTCAACTGCACCGCTCCACAGGGGGGTTGGTGGCGGTCGCGGGCATCTGCGCATACGACTCCGACGCGCACGGACTCGCCCAGCGCTACTTCCACCAGGCACTCAGACTCGCGAAGGCCAGCGGGGACCGGGGACTTGGCGCGTACGTCATCGCGCTCCTCGTCAACCAGTCGCTGTTCATGCGGGAGTACCGGCAGGCCGTGGCCTTCGCGGAGGCCGCGCTGCGCGCCGCGGGCAAGCACATCACCCCCGCCCTCGCCTCCGACCTGTACGCGATGCAGGCCAAGGCGTACGCCCACCTCGGCGACGGCACGAGCGCCCTGTCGTGCATCCGGCGGGCGGAGACGGCAGCCGAACACATCCGGCGGGGGCACGAGCCGGACGAGACCGGCTATGTACAGCCGGGTCTGGTCAACGTCCAGGTGGCGGAGGCGCTGCTCAGCCTCGGGGAGATCGCCGCGGCCGCCGAACACGCCCATGCCGCCGTCGGCACTCCGGCGCACGACCGGGGCCGGGTGCACCGGCTCGCCATGCTCAGCACGATCGAACTGCGCCAGGGCCACGCCGACAAGGCGGTGGTCACCGCCGTGCAGATGGCCGAGCAGGCCAGGGGAATGGAGTCCCAGCGGCTGCGCGACAGACTCCGGGCGGTGCGCGAACACCTGGTGCGCAGCGGCTGCGCGGGCACCGCCGAGGCCGCCGAACTCATCGACGGAGCACTGCGCGTACCGCTGTAGACAGGTCGTGCGGACCGCCTTCCGAGGGCTCCGCGAGGGGAACACGAACACCGGCGTCCCACCGTCCCTGCTGCGATATTGCCACTCACCCGACGGAAGGTGGCAGAACCGTGCAGTGGACGAAACAGAACGAACAAACTGTGTATGAAAATCGCTGGTTCAGCGTCAACCTGGCCGATGTGGAACTGCCGGACGGCCGGCACCTGGACCACTTCCTGATACGGCTGCGCCCGGTCGCCGTGGCCACGGTGGTCAACGAGGCGAACGAGGTCCTGCTCCTGTGGCGCCACCGCTTCATCACCGACAGCTGGGGCTGGGAGCTCGCGGCGGGCGTCGTCGAGGACGGTGAGGACATCGCCCACGCGGCCGCCCGCGAACTCGAGGAGGAGACCGGCTGGCGACCGGGGCCCCTGCACCACCTGATGAGCGTGGAACCGTCCAACGGCCTCACCGACGCCGTCCACCACATCTACTGGTCGGACCGCGGCGAGTACGTGGGACACCCGGTGGACGACTTCGAGTCGGACCGCCGGGAGTGGGTCCCCCTCAAGCTCGTACCCGACATGGTCGCCCGGGGGGAGGTCCCGGCCGCCAACATGGCGGCCGCGTTACTGCTGTTGCATCACCTCAGGCCTTAGGTCCTGTCGTCACGATGTGACGACAGGCCCCTAGCGGGCCAGCGCCTGCCAGACCGTCACGACCAGCGCTCCCAGGGCCGTGAGTGCCGCGAGCGAGGGCAGCGGCCAGCGCGCGTGCTCCAGCGAGATCATGCGGGTGTTGAGCTCGTCCAGTTCCTTCGCGGTCTCCTCGGTGCGATGACTGAGCAGGGCCAGTCCTCCCTCGACGCGGGCGTACGCCACATCGAGGCGACGGCGTAACTCAGCGAGTTCACCATGGACCACGGGATGCTCCGGATCGGCGGTCACGGGTCCACTCCTTTCCGTAGTCGAACGTGGTGGTACCGCATCCCTTGCATGCGCATGATGAGTCAACCCGCCGGGTGGACCGGAGGGGAGCGTGTGCGTGCGGCATATGCGGGCCCGGTGCGCACACGGTGTGTGAAACGGCCGGGCCCGGCACTCCGCGGAGTGCCGGGCCCGGCCGATCACGGCGGGTGCTCAGTACGTGTAGAACCCCGAGCCGGTCTTACGGCCCAGCCGGCCCGCGTCCACCATGCGCTGGAGCAGCGGGGGAGCGGCGTACAGCGGCTCCTTGTACTCGTCGTACATGCTCTGCGCCACCGAGGCGACCGTGTCCAGGCCGATCAGGTCGGACAGCTTCAGCGGGCCCATCGGGTGGGCGCAGCCCATCTCCATGCCGTTGTCGATGTCCTCGCGGCTGGCGATGCCCGTCTCGAACATCCGGATCGCGGAGAGCAGGTACGGGATCAGCAGCGCGTTGACGACGAAGCCGGAGCGGTCCTGGGCCCGGATCGCGTGCTTGCCCAGCACCTTCTCGGCGAACAGCTGCGCACGGCTCAGCGTGCCCTCGGAGGTGGTCAGCGCCGGGATCAGCTCGACCAGCTTCTGCACGGGGGCCGGGTTGAAGAAGTGGATGCCGACCACCTGGTCGGGCCGTGCGGTGGCGACCGCCAGCTTCACCAGCGGGATGGAGGAGGTGTTGGAGGCCAGGATCGCGTCCGGGCGGGTCACCACCTGGTCGAGAACCTGGAAGATCTCGGTCTTGACCTGCTCGTTCTCGACGACGGCCTCGACGACGAGGTCGCGGTCGGCGAACTCGCCGAGGTCCGTGGTGAAGCTGAGGCGCGCCTGCGTCTCGTCCCGCTCCGCCTCGCTGATCTTGCCGCGCTCGGCGGCCTTGGCCAGGGAGTTGAACAGCCGGGTCCGGCCGATCTCCAGGGCCTCGCCGGTGGTCTCGGCGACCTTGACGTCAAGTCCGGCGCGGGCGCAGACCTCGGCGATGCCCGCCCCCATCTGGCCGCAGCCCACCACTCCCACGCGTTCGATGTCGGTCACATCGTCCCTTTCGCTGCGCTGACACTGACGACGACTGTGACAGGTCTGCCGGGTCCCGGTCGGCCTGCTCCGATCGTGCACGTTACTAGCAAGTATCGATGATCGATCACCGGGGTGGGTGCATGCTGTGCGCGGAGACGATCCGTGACCGAGCGGATCCGCAGAGTGATGTGGGGATGGGTGCGATGGGGCGACTGACCCGGCGGGCGTTCGCGCTGGCGGCGCTGTCTGCGTTCACCACGACGGGCGCGGCGGCCGCTCTGGCTCCGCCGAGAGCGGGAGCTGGAGCAGGAGAGGCCGGAGAGGCCGGAAAGGCAGGAGGGACCCGAGAGGCGGAGGAGGCGGGAGGGGCAGGCGGAGCGGGAGAAGGCCGCGCGAAGAGCGAGATGCGCGGCATGTGGCTGGCGACGGTCGCCAACCGCGACTGGCCGTCCAAGCCGGGGCTGACGGCCGCTCAGCAGCGCAAGGAGCTGATCGCCTGGCTCGACGTGGCGGTCCGCGACCGGCTGAACGCGGTGTTCTTCCAGGTGCGGCCCACCGCCGACGCGCTGTGGCCGTCCGCGTACGAGCCCTGGTCGCAGGTCCTCACCGGCACCCAGGGGAAGTCGCCGGGCTGGGACCCGCTCGGCACGGCCGTCGCCGAGGCGCACGCCCGCGGCCTTCAGCTGCACGCCTGGTTCAACCCCTACCGCGTCGCCACGCACGCCGACCGCTCCCGGCTGGTCGCCTCGCACCCCGCCCGCCGGCACCCGGACTGGGTGGTGGAGCACGGCGGGCGGCTGTACTACAACCCGGGGCTGCCGAAGGTCCGTGCCTTCGTCCAGGACGCGATGATGGACGCGGTGAAGAAGTACCCGGTCGACGCCGTGCACTTCGACGACTACTTCTATCCCTATCCGGTCGCGGGCCAGCGGTTCGACGACGACGCCGCGTACAAGGCGCACGGCGGCGGTTTCGCCACCCGGGCCGCCTGGCGCCGCGCCAACGTCGACAAGCTGGTGCAGGAGACGGCCGCCCGCATCAAGGCCGTACGGCCGGGCACCCAGTTCGGGATCAGCCCGTTCGGCGTGTGGCGCAACGCCTCCACCGACTCGCGCGGATCGGACACCCGGGCGTTCCAGTCGTACGACGAGATCCACGCGGACAGCCGCAAGTGGGTGCGCGAGGGCTGGATCGACTACGTCGTCCCGCAGCTGTACTGGGAGATCGGCAACTCCGCCGCCGACTACGCCAAGCTCGTGGCCTGGTGGGCGGCCGTGGCCAAGGGCAGCCGTACACGGCTCTACCTGGGCGAGGGCCTCTACAAGGCGGGCGCCCCGGGGCAGCCGAGGGCCTGGGCCGACAAGGCCGAGCTGACCAGGCACCTCACCCTCGCCAAGAAGCGCCCGGAGGTACGCGGCCACGTCTTCTTCGCCGCCGGGGACGTGCGCAAGGACCGGATCGGGGCGATGGCACGGGTGGTCGCCGACCACTACGGGCAGCCGGCGAAGCCCCCGCGCTGACTAACGCTGTTCCTCGGTCCTGGTCCTGTGACGGATCTCGGTGTCGGGGCCGGGGGAGCACAGCCCCTCGTGGCCGTCCTGGAAGCGGACCCGGAACGGCGGGTTGCCGTCCTGGCCCAGTACTTCGACGATCTCGCCGATCTTGTCGTGTTGGCCGACCACCCTGCCGTGCTGGACAAACTGGTCGCCCGCGGTTGCACGCATCTGCGGGGCCTCCTCGCCTGTTGGGAGAGAGCAGTGGTCCGTCTTGTCGATCTCAGCCGTGTTCAGCCGCGCGCCCGCTGCGTGACGGCGATGCAGACCAGCACGGCCGTGGCCGTCAGCGGAGCGGCGGGCGTGAGGTGCTCGCCCAGCAGCAGCACCGACCACACCAGTGTGAGCAGGGGCTGGGCCAACTGCAACTGGCTGGCCTTGGGGATGCCGATGGCGGCCATCCCCCGGTACCAGACGACCAGGCCGAGGAACTGCGAGCCCGCCGCGACCCACAGCAGCCCGGCCACGCTGTGCGCGGTCAGGTGGACGGGTTCGTAGGTGACGGCGAGGGCGGCGGCGGGCACGCCGATCGGCAGGCAGAGCACCAGCGCCCAGCCGATCACCTGCCAGCCCGGCATGACCCGGGCCAGCCGGCCGCCCTCGGTGTAGCCGGCCGCGCACACCAGCAGCGCCGCGAACAGGTAGAGATCGGCGGTGGTCAGGGCCCCGCCGCTCTGCTGCACGGTGAACGCCACCACCGCCGCGGCCCCCGCCAGCGCCGCCGTCCAGAAGGTGCGCGAGGGGCGGGTGCCGACGCGCAGGGCGGACAGCAGCGCGGTGGTCAGCGGCAGCAGACCCACCACGACGGCGGCGTGCGCGGTGGTCGACGTCCGCAGCGCCAGGGTCGTCAGGAGGGGGAAGCCCACCACCACCCCGGCGGCCACGACCGCGAGGCCCGCCCAGTGCCGCCGGACGGGCACCGGAACCCGCAGGGCGAGCAGCGCCCCGCCCGCGATCAGCGCGGCCAGCACGCTGCGCACGGCGACCAGCGACCAGGGGCCGAAGCCCTCCAGACCCCAGGCGGTGGCGGGGAAGGTGAGCGAGAAGGCGACGACCCCGAGGGCGGCCTGGAGGGTGCCGAGGCCCTGGGGTGGCGGGGTGCTGACTGCTATCGGCGCCGGGGCGATAGCGCTACTCTGTGTCCTCATGCACGAGCGTAGCAGTGTGGCTGAACTGACGGATCAACTGCGACGGGAGCTGGACCGCTACTCTCCCGGTGGAAAGCTCCCGTCGAGCCGGGCGCTGGTCGAACGGTTCCGGGTGAGCCCGGTGACCGTCTCGCGGGCGCTGGCCCACCTGGCCGCCGAGGGGCTGGTGGTCACCCGGCCCGGCGCGGGCGCGTTCCGGGCCCGGCCGCGCCCCGCGGTCCCGGCGGCGGGGGACACCTCCTGGCAGGAGGTCGCCCTCAGTGCGGACGGCGCCGCCGACCTCGTCCCGCGTTCGGTGGACGCCTCCGGCGTCACGGTCTCGCTGGCCGCCCCGCCGCCCGGCGTGATCGAGTTCAACGGCGGCTATCTGCACCCCTCGCTGCAACCCGAGCGCGCGATGTCCGCGGCCCTGGCCCGGGCGGGGCGGCGGCCCGGAGCATGGGGCCGGCCGCCGATGGAGGGACTGCCGGAACTGCGCGAGTGGTTCGCGCGCACCATCGGCGGCGCCGTGACCGCGGCCGAGGTGCTGATCAGCGCGGGCGGCCAGGCGGCGCTGACCACCGCCCTGCGCGCCCTCGCCCCGCCCGGCGCGCCGGTGCTGGTCGAGTCACCGACGTACCCCGGCATGCTCGCGATCGCCCGCTCGGCCGGTCTGCGCCCGGTACCGGTCCCGGTCGACCCCGACGGCGTGAAGCCGGAACTGCTCGCCGACGCCTTCCGGGCCACCGGCGCCCGTGTGTTCGTCTGCCAGCCGCTGTTCCAGAACCCGACCGGCGCCGTCCTCGCCCCCGGCCGGCGCGGTGAGGTGCTGCGCATCGCGCGGGAGGCGGGCGCCTTCGTCGTGGAGGACGACTTCGTCCGGCGGCTCGCGCACGAGGACTCCGGGCCGCTGCCGCGTCCCCTCGTCGCCGACGACCCCGACGGGGTCGTCGTCCACGTCGGCTCGCTCACCAAGGCGACCTCGCCCAGCTTCCGGGTCAGTGCCCTGGCCGCCCGCGGGCCCGTGCTGGAACGGCTGCGCGCCATCCAGGTCGTCGACACCTTCTTCGTGCCCCGCCCGCTGCAGGAGGCGGCCCTGGAACTCGTCGGCTCGCCCGCCTGGCCGCGCCATCTGCGGTCCGTGGCGGCCGAGCTGAGGGCCCGGAGGGACGCGATGACCTCCGCGCTGCGGCTGCGCCTGCCCGAACTCGCCCTCCCGCACGTCCCGTCCGGCGGCTACCACCTGTGGGTGCGGCTGCCCGACGGCATCGAGGGCACCTCCCGGGCCTTCGGCTCCGGGGGAGAGGCCGCCTTCACGGCCGCCGCCCTGCGGGCCGGCGTCGCGCTCACCCCCGGCCGCCCCTACTTCAGCGCCGAACCCCCGGCCGCCCATGTCCGGCTGAGCTTCGCCGCCGTGGCGGGGACCGAGGAGATCGCGGAAGGGCTGCGCCGGCTGCGGGTGGCCTGCGACGAGGTGCTGCCGGGAAATCGTTCGACATGATCCGCGCCCTGCTGTGAGGATCCGGGCCATGAGCGACAGCACGATCCTCGCCGAGGGCTACGAGATCTCCACCGACGCCGGCCGCCTCGACATCGAGCGCGTGCACCGCTGGCTGTCCACCGACGCGTACTGGGCGATCGGGCGCGCACGGGACAAGCAGGAGCAGGCCGTCGCCGGGTCGCTCAACTTCGGGGTGTACGACTCCGCCTCGGGGGAGCAGGTCGCCTACGCGCGCGTGGTGACGGACCTCGCGACCTTCGCCTGGCTGTGCGACGTGTACGTGGACCCCGCGGTGCGCGGGAAGGGCCTCGGGACGGCGCTGGTCGTGGCCGTACGCGAGCATCTGCTGCCCCACGGGCTGCGCAGGATCCTGCTCGCCACGCACGACGCGCACGGCGTGTACGCGAAGGCCGGCTTCGAGGCACTGGAGAAGCCGGACCGGTGGATGGCCCTGATCTTCGAGAAGCTCGGCGCGACGTGAGCGGCACGCTCGTTTTGGAGTGAGTTGTCCTGGCCGGTCCTGACCCGTCGGTAAGTTTTCTTCCGGTCGGCCGCCCACCGCCTCTTGACCTGCGCACTTGTGCGGCTCACCATCACCGCATGCCACTTCGGGTCACGTTCGTCGCCGCCGCGCGCAGCTCACCGCTGCTCGCGGAGCGCTTCGAGGACGACCGGCCGCTGGACCAGGCCGGCTGGGACGAGGTGCAGCGCGTGGCCGCGGACCTCGTGCCGCTCGCGGCCGCCGAGCTGCGCTACTGCTCGCCCACCCCGCGCAGCCGTGCCACCGGGGACGCGCTCGGATACGCCCCGCTCGTGCAGCTCGCCCTGCGGGACTGCGACATGGGCCGCTGGCGCGGCTTCACCCTCGGTGAGGCGATGGCGCGGGAGCCGGAGGCCGTGGACGCCTGGCTGGCCGACCCGCGGGCCACTCCGCACGGCGGCGAGTCGCTGCTGGAGTTCATCTCCCGGGTGGGCGGCTGGCTCGACACCCGGCCGATCGCGGACGGCGACCGGATCGTCGCCGTGGCCGAGCCCAGCGTGATCCGCGCGGCCCTCGTGTACGCGCTGAAGGCGCCGCCGTCGACGTACTGGAACATCGATGTCCGGCCGCTGTCGACGACCACCGTCACCGGCCGCGGCGGGCGCTGGAACCTCCGGCTCGAGGGAGCGCCGACTCAGCCCACGCGCGTGTAGTCGGTGGTCAGCAGCAGGTCCTTGGCGGGGCCGCCCACGCGCCACACCGTGCGCCAGTGGTCCGCGTCCCGGACGGTGAACTCGCCTCGGTAGAGGTCGGCGGAGCAGGGGTGGCCGGCCGTGTGCCGGCCCTCGGTGAGGTCCAGGTCGTGGAAGGGGCGGCCGTCGGCGAAGCGGACGTCCGCCGTCCCGGGCGCCCGGCCCGGCAGGAAACGCAGGGTGCGCTCGGCGGGGCGGGAGACGCCCTGCCAGGTGAAGGTCCCGGACTCCTGATGCAGCAGACCCCCGCCGTCCAGCGGGCTGAACAGCGTGGTGCCGCGGAAGTGTCCCTCGCCCCCTCCGGCCAGGTCCCGCACCGTGCGCTCCACGCGCCAGCGCCCGGCGAGATGGGTGAGCACGTCCTCCACCGGCCACCACCCGCCCGGCATGGCCGGTCCTTCCGTCGGCGAGGGCACCAGAGCATCCACGCCCCCGACGATACGCGCCCGCCCCATTGACGCGCTCATGCCCCGTCCCTATCTTGCCGTTCGACGTGTTGACCACTGTTCCGTATTTCGAACACGTCGCACGAGCTGTGACAACTGCACACGACCCCAAGAGCCGCGGAGTGTCCATGCCACGCACCACCCGCAACCGTCTGAGACTCGGCCTCGGAGCAAGCGCTTTCCTGCTGGCCGCCGGTCTCGTCCCCGCCCCCGCCGGGGCCGCCGAGGCCACCGACTACGCCATCACCGTCGACCCCGCCGCCAAGGGCCCGAGGATCGACGACACGATGTACGGCGTCTTCTTCGAGGACATCAACCGGGCAGCCGACGGCGGTCTGTACGCCGAGCTCGTGCAGAACCGGTCCTTCGAGTACTCCACCGTCGACAACAAGGCGTACACCCCGCTGACCTCCTGGACGGTGTCCGGCACGGCGAACGTCGTGGACGACGAGGGCCGTCTGAACGACCGCAACCGCGCCTACCTCTCGCTGGGCGCCGGCTCGTCCGTCACCAACACCGGCTACAACACCGGTGTCCGGGTCGAGGAGGGCCGGATGTACGACTTCTCGGTGTGGGCCCGCGCCGGGAGCGGCACCACCCTGACGGTCTCCCTCCGGGACGCCGACGGCGCGCTCGCCACCGCCCGCCAGGTGGCCGTGGCCGCCGGCGGCTGGGCGAAGTACCAGACCTCCTTCACCGCCACCCGCACCAGCAGCGCGGGCCGGCTGGCCGTCGCCTCGTCCGCCGCGACCGCCCTCGACATGGTGTCCCTGTTCCCCCGGGACACCTACAAGCACGAGCCCAACGGCCTGCGCAAGGACCTCGCCGAGAAGATCGCCGCCCTGCACCCGGGCTTCGTGCGCTTCCCCGGCGGCTGCCTGGTCAACACCGGCTCCATGCAGGACTACAGCGAGGCCTCCGGCTGGCAGCGGGCCCGCTCCTACCAGTGGAAGGACACCGTCGGCCCGGTCGAGGAGCGCGCCACCAACTCCAACTTCTGGGGCTACAACCAGAGTTACGGGCTCGGCTACTACGAGTACTTCCGTTTCGCCGAGGACATCGGCGCGATGCCGCTGCCCGTCGTCCCGGCCCTGGTGACCGGCTGCGGCCAGAACAGGGCCGTCGTCGACGACGCGCTGCTCCAGCGGCACATCCAGGACACCCTCGACCTCATCGAGTTCGCCAACGGCCCGGTCACCTCCACCTGGGGCAGGAAGCGCGCGCAGATGGGCCACCCCGAGCCCTTCCACCTCACCCACGTCGAGGTCGGCAACGAGGAGAACCTCCCCGAGGAGTTCTTCGCCCGCTTCCAGCGGTTCCGCGCCGCGATCGAGGCGAAGTACCCGTACATGACGGTGATCTCCAACTCGGGCCCGGACGACTCGGGTTCCACCTTCGACACGGCCTGGCGGCTCAACCGGGACGCCGGCGTCGACATGGTCGACGAGCACTACTACAACAGCCCCCAGTGGTTCCTGCAGAACAACGACCGCTACGACTCCTACGACCGCGGCGGCCCGAAGGTCTTCCTCGGCGAGTACGCCTCCTGGGGCAACGCCTTCAAGAACGGCCTCGCCGAGGCCGCCTTCATGACCGGCCTGGAACGCAACGCGGACGTCGTCAAGCTCGCCTCCTACGCCCCGCTGTTCGCCAACGAGGACTACGTCCAGTGGAGCCCGGACCTGGTGTGGTTCAACAACCACGCCTCCTGGAACTCGGCCAACTACGAGGTCCAGAAACTGTTCATGACCAACGTCGGCGACCGCGTGGTGCCCTCGACGGCCACCGGGACCCCGTCCCTCCAGGGCCCCGTCACCGGCGCCGTGGGCCTGTCGACCTGGGCGACGACGGCGGCGTACGACGACGTGAAGGTGACGGACGCGGACGGCGTGACGCTCCTGACGGACGACTTCTCGGGCGACGCCTCGCAGTGGACGCACACCGGGGGCGGCAGCTGGTCCCTCCAGGACGGGCAGTACGTGCAGACCGACGTCGCCGCCGAGAACACCATGATCTCGGCCGGTGACGTGCGCTGGCACGACTACGACCTGCACGTGAAGGCCACCAAGAAGTCCGGCAAGGAGGGCTTCCTGGTCGCCTTCGGCGTCAAGGACACCGGCAACTACTACTGGTGGAACCTGGGCGGCTGGAACAACACCACCACCGCCGTCGAGCAGGCCGTGGACGGCGGCAAGTCCACACTGATCTCCAAGGCCGGGACCATCGAGACGGGCCGGGCCTACGACGTCGACATCAAGGTGCGGGGCCGCCAGGTCACGCTCTATCTGGACGGCCAGGAGTGGGGCGGCTTCACCGACGACAGGCCGGCCGAGCCGTTCCGCCAGGTCGTCACCAAGGACAGGAAGACCGGCGACCTGATCGTCAAGGTCGTCAACGCCCAGTCCGCCGACGCCCGCACGGCGATCGATCTGGGCGGCGCCAAGGTCGCGTCCAAGGCCCGCGTCACCACGCTGGCCGCCGCGCCGGACGCGGTCAACAAGGAGACGGAGACCGCGGTCGCCCCGGTGACGTCCACCTTCACCGGGGTCGCCGACAGGTTCACGTACACCTTCCCGGCGAACTCGATCACCTTCCTGAGGATCAGGCAGAGGTAGCGGGTGCCGACGGGCGTGGGCGGCCGACGCCCACGCCCGTCAGGCGTCCTTGCGCCGGAACCAGCCCCGCCTGGCCGGCGGCGCCGGGGGCGGCGGAGGCGGCGACTGCGGGGCCGGCCCGCCGAACGGGGGCAGCGCCTTGAAGCGTTCGTCGAAGGTCACCGTCGGCGTGATCCGCCCCAGCGCCGCGCGGACGAGCGTGAGCGGATGGCCGGGGAACCGCGCGTCCCACCGCTCCTCGTCACCCACGTGGTACGGCAGACCGCCGATCTGGTCCCCCACGTACGGGTGCGGCCGGAAATAGTCGGCCGGCCCCACCTGGGCCATGATCATCGCCTCCCGCATCCCGGTCGTCGCGCCTTCGGCGGCCTGCACCTTCACCACGGTGCTGCACCCTTCCCTCGGCACCGTCCAGGTGCCGAGGAACGCCTGCCCGGGCCGGCTGCCCAGCGGCATCTTCACCAGCTGGCGGACGGCCGGGACGCCGTCCACGGCACCGGGCACCGCCTCGATCAGCCCACCGCCCGCTCCGGCCGTGCCGTGGGCGAGCCCGGCCCGCAGCCGCTCCGGCTCGTCCAGCGGGGCCGGCAGGTCCGGCACCAGCGGGAAGAAGTGGACCGACAGGACGAGCCCCGCCTCATCGGTCCACACCCCCGGCTCACGTTCGGTGAAGCCGGTGAGGTCGAGGCCGGTTATCGGCGTCATGGCGATCACGGTGTTCCCCCTCTTGTCGTAGGCATGATCATCGGCCCGCCGATTCTGGCACCCGTGGAGCGGTGCATGGATGGATTGCATAAACGTGCAGCGAAACGTATAGTCATGCCGTCTAGAGGAGGAGTCCATGGCGGTACGTGCGGCAGTGGCCGGAGCGAGCGGGTACGCGGGCGGCGAGTTGCTGCGCCTGCTCCTCGCGCACCCCGAGGTCGAGATCGGCGCCCTGACCGGCAATTCCAACGCGGGTCAGAAGCTGGGCGCGCTCCAGCCGCACCTGCTGCCGCTGGCCGACCGCGTCCTCGACCACACCACCGCCGAGGTCCTGTCGGGACACGACATCGTCTTCCTGGCCCTCCCGCACGGACAGTCCGCCGCCGTCGCCGAGCAGCTCGGCCCGGATGTCCTCGTCGTCGACATGGGCGCCGACTTCCGCTTGAAGGACGCGGCCGACTGGGAGCGGTTCTACGGCTCCGCGCACGCCGGGACCTGGCCCTACGGCCTCCCCGAACTGCCGGGCGGCCGCGCCGCGCTGGAGGGGTCCAAGCGCATCGCGGTCCCCGGCTGCTACCCCACGGCCGCCTCACTGGCGCTGTTCCCCGCGTACGCCGCCGGGCTCGCCGAGAACGAGGCCGTGATCGTCGCCGCCTCCGGCACCTCCGGCGCGGGCAAGGCGCCCAAGGCGCACCTGCTGGGCTCCGAGGTCATGGGCTCGATGTCGCCGTACGGCGTCGGCGGCGGCCACCGGCACACGCCCGAGATGATCCAGAACCTCAGCGCCGCGGCGGGGGAGCGGGTCTCCGTCTCCTTCACGCCCACCCTCGCGCCGATGTCCCGCGGGATCCTCGCCACGTGCAGCGCGAAGGCCCGGGCGGGCGTCACCGCCGAGTCCGTCCGCGCCGCCTACGAGAAGGCCCTCGCCGACGAGCCCTTCGTCCACCTCCTCCCCGAGGGCCAGTGGCCCGCAACGGCGTCCGTGTACGGTTCCAACGCCGTTCAGGTGCAGGTCGCGTACGACGCGGCCGCGGGCCGGATCATCGCGATCAGCGCCATCGACAACCTGGCCAAGGGCACCGCGGGCGGTGCCGTCCAGAGCATGAACATCGCCCTCGGTTTCCCCGAGGGGCTGGGACTTTCCACGATCGGAGTCGCACCGTGAGTGTCACGGCAGCCAAGGGATTCACGGCGGCGGGCATCGCCGCCGGGATCAAGGAGAACGGCAACCCGGACCTGGCCCTCGTGGTCAACAACGGGCCCCGTCTGTCCGCCGCGGGCGTCTTCACCTCCAACCGCGTCAAGGCCGCGCCGGTCCTGTGGTCCGAGCAGGTCCTCAAGAGCGGCGCGCTGACCGCGGTCGTCCTCAACTCCGGTGGCGCCAACGCCTGCACCGGCCCGAAGGGCTTCCAGGACACGCACGCGACCGCCGAGAAGGTCGCCGATGTGCTCGGCGTGGGCGCCGGCGACGTCGCCGTCTGCTCCACCGGCCTCATCGGGGTGCTGCTCCCGATGGACAAGCTCCTCCCCGGGGTCGAGGCCGCGGCCGCCCAGCTCTCCGAGCACGGCGGCGAGAAGGCCGCCATCGCCATCAAGACGACCGACACCGTCCACAAGACGTCCGTCGTGACCAGGGACGGCTGGACCGTCGGCGGGATGGCCAAGGGCGCGGGCATGCTCGCCCCCGGCCTGGCCACCATGCTGGTCGTCCTCACCACCGACGCCGACCTCGACAGCACGACCCTGGACAGGGCGCTGCGCGCCGCCACCAAGGTCACCTTCGACCGGGTCGACTCCGACGGCTGCATGTCCACCAACGACACGGTGCTGCTGCTCGCCTCCGGCGCCTCCGGCGTCACCCCGGAGTACGAGGAGTTCGCGGCGGCCGTACGGACCGTCTGCGACGACCTCGGCCAGCAGCTCATCCGCGACGCCGAGGGCGCCAGCAAGGACATCAAGGTCGAGGTGGTCAACGCCGCGACCGAGGAGGACGCCGTCGAGGTGGGCCGCTCCATCGCCCGCAACAACCTCCTCAAGTGCGCGATCCACGGCGAGGACCCCAACTGGGGCCGTGTCCTCTCCGCGATCGGCACCACCGGGGCCGCCTTCGAGCCCGACCGGCTCAACGTCGCCATCAACGGCGTCTGGGTGTGCAAGAACGGCGGCGTCGGCGAGGACCGCGACCAGGTCGACATGCGCTACCGCGAGGTGCACATCGTCGCCGACCTGGCCGCGGGCTCGCAGACGGCCACCATCTGGACCAACGACCTGACCGCGGACTACGTCCACGAGAACAGCGCCTACTCCTCATGAGCAACGCACCCACGCGGAAGCACACCGCGCTCCCCAAGGCCCAGATCCTCATCGAGGCCCTGCCCTGGCTGACCCGGCACAACGGCAAGACCGTCGTCATCAAGTTCGGCGGCAACGCCATGGTGAACGAGGAGCTGAAGGCGGCCTTCGCCCAGGACGTCGTCTTCCTGCGGCACGCCGGCCTCAACGTCGTCGTCGTGCACGGCGGCGGCCCGCAGATCAGCGCCGCCCTCGACCGGCACGGCATCGTCAGCGAGTTCAAGGCGGGCCTGCGCGTCACCACCGAGGACGCCATGGACGTCGTACGGATGGTGCTCGCCGGGCAGGTCCAGCGTGAGCTGGTCGGGCTCCTCAACCAGCACGGCCCGCTCGCCGTCGGCCTCACCGGCGAGGACGCGCACACCATCACCGCCACCAAGCACCAGCCCGAGATCGACGGGGAGTTGGTCGACATCGGGCGGGTGGGCGAGATCACCGCGATCGACACGGGCGCGATCGAGGCCCTGCTCGCCGACGGCCGCATCCCGGTCGTCTCCTCGATCGCCCGCTCCCAGGACGACGGACATGTCTACAACGTCAATGCTGATACGGCGGCTGCGGCACTCGCTGCGGCACTGGACGCCGAAACCCTCATGGTCCTCACGGACGTCGAGGGCCTCTACGAGGACTGGCCCCACTCCGACGAGGTGATCAGCCGGCTCACCGCTTCCCAACTGGAGAAGCTGCTGCCGGAGTTGAGCTCCGGCATGGTCCCGAAGATGGAGGGCTGTCTGCACGCCGTGCGCAACGGCGTCACCACGGCCCGGGTCATCGACGGGCGGGTCCAGCACTCGATCCTGCTGGAGATCTTCACCGACGAGGGCATCGGCACGATGGTCGTGGCCGACGAGCAGCAGGGGGATGCCGAATGACCGCGAACTCCGCCAACGAGCAGCTGACCCGGCGGTGGCAGGGCGCGCTCATGAACAACTACGGCACCCCGAGGATCCCGCTGGTGCGCGGCGAGGGCGCCCGGCTGTGGGACGCCGACGGCAAGGAGTACCTCGACTTCGTCGGCGGCATCGCGGTCAACGCCCTCGGCCACGCCCACCCGGCGGTCGTCGAGGCGGTCAGCCGGCAGATCGCCTCCCTCGGCCATGTCTCCAACCTCTTCGTCGCCGAGCCGCCCGTCGCCCTCGCCGAACGGCTCCTGCGCCACTTCGGCCGGGACGGCAAGGTCTTCTTCTGCAACTCCGGCGCCGAGGCCAACGAGGGCGCCTTCAAGATCGGCCGGCTCACCGGGCGGCCGCACATGGTCGCCACCCACGGCGGCTTCCACGGCCGGACGATGGGCGCCCTCGCGCTCACCGGCCAGCCCGGCAAGCAGGCCCCGTTCCTGCCGCTGCCCGGCGACGTCACGCACGTCCCGTACGGCGACGCGCAGGCGCTGGCCGCCGCGGTGACCGAGGACACCGCCCTGGTGATCATCGAGCCGATCCAGGGCGAGAACGGCGTGGTCGTGCCCCCGGCCGGCTATCTGAAGGCGGCTCGGGCGATCACGGCCGCCACGGGATCGCTGCTGGTGCTCGACGAGGTGCAGACCGGCATCGGGCGGACCGGGCAGTGGTTCGAGTACCAGGCCCACGAGGGCGTCCTGCCGGACGTCGTGACGCTGGCCAAGGGGCTCGGCGGCGGGCTGCCGCTCGGCGCGACCGTCGCCTTCGGGCGGGCCGCGGACCTGCTCCAGCCCGGCCAGCACGGCACGACCTTCGGCGGCAACCCGGTCGCCTGCGCGGCCGGCCTCGCCGTCCTCGACACCATCGAGAACGAGGGATTGCTGGAGAACGTCAAGCAGCAGAGCGAGAGGTTGCGCGGCGGAATCGAGGGTCTGGGCCACCCGTTGATCGATTATGTCCGGGGCGCGGGCCTGCTCCTGGGTATCGTGCTCTCCGAGCCGCTCGCGCCCCAGGTGCAGCAGGCGGCTCAGGAGGCCGGATTCCTCGTGAACGCGCCCGCCCCCGACGTCGTCCGGCTGATGCCGCCGCTGAACCTCGGTGACGACGCGGTGGAGGCGTTCCTCGGGGCGCTGCCCGGCCTCCTCGACACAGCGAACGGGGACGGATCCGGAGAATGAGACGACGATGAGCCAGGCGCAGGACCACGAGCAGCCGGGGGCCAACGGGCCCGCCGTGCCGCAGACCCGCACCGCCCGCCACCGCCGGATCGTGGACATCCTCAACCGGCAACCCGTGCGCTCGCAGAGCCAGTTGGCGAAGCTGCTCGCCGACGACGGGCTGAGCGTGACGCAGGCGACGCTGTCGCGGGACCTGGACGAGCTGAACGCGGTGAAGATCCGCAACAACGAGGGCGACCTGATCTACGCGGTGCCGAGCGAGGGGGGTTTCCGCACCCCTCGCGCGCCGCTGGGGGAGTCGGCCAAGGAGGAGCGGATGCGGCGGCTGTCGCAGGAGCTGCTGATCTCCGCGGAGGCCTCTGCCAACCTCGTGGTGCTGCGCACCCCGCCGGGGGCGGCGCAGTTCCTCGCCTCGGCGATCGACCAGGCGGAACTGCACGACATCCTCGGGACGATCGCCGGTGACGACACGCTGCTGCTGATCAGCCGCGAGCCGACGGGGGGTCAGGCCCTGGCCGACCACTTGCTGAGGCTGGCTCAGAACGGCCACTGAGGGGGTGGTCGCGGGGCCGGCCGACTGCGGGCGGTGCGTGGCTGGTCGCGCAGTTCCCCGCGCCCCTGGGGAGCCGCAGTCCCCCACGCCGCCCCGCCACCGCCCGCGAGCCGCGCCCACACGCCCGGCTACGGTCCGTGACCCGCGGGCATACGCGCCGCACCACGCGCGCTGCCCCGCCACCGTTCGCGAGGTACGGGCATACGCGCCCCGCCACCGCCGACCAGCCGCGGGCATGCGTGCCGCGTCACGCGCGCCGCCCCGCCACCGCTCGCGCCCCGCAACGGTTCGTGAGCCGCGGGCACACGCGCCCGGCCACCGCTCGCGACCTGCGGGCATACGTCCCCGCACCGCTCGCGACCTGCGGGCATGCGCCCCGCCACGGTTCGTGAGCCGCGGGCACACGCGCCCGGCCACCGTTCGCGACCTGCGGGCATACGTCCCCGCACCGCTCGCGACCTGCGGGCATGCGCCCCGCTACGGTTCGTGAGCTGCGGGCATACGCGCCCGGCCATCGGTCGTGAGCCGCGGGCATACGTCCCCCGCCACCGTTCGCGACCTGCGGGCATGCGTGCCGCCTGGGGCGGCACGGGTGGGCGCAGGCGGCGCCCCGTCGGCGCCGGGCCGCGCGACCCACCCCCGGTCAGCCCAGACGCCGGGCCAGTCCCCCCGTGCACCGCACCTCGTCGCCCGCCGTGATCAGCAGCGCCTCCACGTCCGGCAGCGCCTCCAGCCACGCCAGCGCCTCCCGCGACCCCATCGCGAAGGCGGCCGTGGCCCAGCAGTCCGCCCACGTCAGCCGGGGCGCCACCACCGTCACGGCGACGAGGTCGGTCACCGCGGACCGGCCCGTGCGCGGGTCGACGATGTGCGCGCCCCGCTCCGCCGTACCGGACGTCGCCACCGCCAGCTCGTCCGCCCCCGCCGCCGACACCACCGCCGCAAGCCCGCCGGGGCGCAGCGGGTCGGACACCCCCACCCGCCACGGCCGCTCCGGCCCGGGAACGCCCAGCAACTGCACGTCCCCGCCGCCGTTGACGCTGACGCCGTTCACCCCGGCCACCGCGGCGACCAGCCGAGCCGCCCGCTCGGCGGCCCAGCCCTTGACGATCCCGGTCGGGTCGAGCCGGCCCTCGTAGCGCATGCTGAACCAGCCGTCGCTCACCCGCTCCGCCTCGGCGCCCAGCTCCAGCACCTCGGCCACCTCGGGGTCGCAGTCCGCGAGGGCCAGCTCACCGCGGGCCAGCCGGGAGACCTGGCTCTCCTCGCGGTAGGTGCTGAACACCTCGTTCACCCGGTGCAGCGAGGCCACCGCCTCGTCGAGCGCCGAGCGCACCGCGCCGGGATCCCCGCCGCGGACGTCGAAGGAGAAGACGGTCCCCATGACCTCCTCCGCCAGACGTACCGCGGCGGGAGCTGCTGCCGACTCGGCCACCGTGTCAGTCACCGGCCTGGTCCAGCGCGGACTGCAGGGACTTCTTGTAGCCCTCGCTGGTGTAGGTGGCTCCGGAGACGGTGTCGATGTCGGCGCTGCCGGCGGCCACCGCCGCCTGGTTGAGCTTGGGGACGGAGAGTTCGGTCTTCTGCGAGCTGGTTCCGCCGGACGGCGCCTGGACGGCCTCCGCCTTGGTGATCTTGCCGCCGGCGACGGTGATACGGACCTGCACCGGCCCGTACTGCGTCTGCGCCACGCTGCCGGTGAAGGTGCCGGAGGCCTGGGCGGCGCCCGAGGAGGCCCCCGAGCCGGACCCGGCGTCGGACCCGGCGCCGGACGACGACCCGGCCTTCTCCTTCGCCTGGTCCAGCGCGGACTGCAGGGACTTCTTGTAGCCCTCGCTGGTGTAGGTGGCTCCGGAGACGGTGTCGATGTCGGCGCTGCCGGCGGCCACCGCCGCCTGGTTGAGCTTGGGGACGGAGAGTTCGGTCTTCTGCGAGCTGGTTCCGCCGGACGGCGCCTGGACGGCCTCCGCCTTGGTGATCTTGCCGCCGGCGACGGTGATACGGACCTGGACGTTGCCGTACTGCGTCTTGACCGCGTCACCGGTGAAGGTGCCGGAGACCTGCGCGCTGCCCGAGCCGGACCCCTGGGAGGACCCCGCGCTCGCGTTCGCCTTGTCGATGGCCGACTGCAGGGACTTCTTGTAGCCCTCGCTCGTGTAGGTCGCCCCGGAGACGGTGTCGATCTCCGAGGTCTGCTGGGCGAGCACCGCGGCGTTCAGCTTGGGGATGGCCAGCTCGGTCTTCTGGGTGCTGGTTCCGCCGGACGGCGCCTGGACGGCCTCCGCCTTGGTGATCTTGTTGTTGACGACGGTGATGCGCACCTGGACGTTGCCGTACTGCGTCTTGACCGCGTCACCGGTCATGGTGCCGGAGACGACCGCGCCGGATCCGCCCTGCGCCGCTTCCTGCGCCGCCGCGCCCGCGCCCGCCGCCTGGGTGGACGTCGGGTCGGTCGACGGCTTCAGCGACAGCAGCAGCACGATCCCGGACACGGTGGCGGCACTGGCCAGCACGACCCGCCGAAGAGGGTGGCTCTTCCTCATCTCTTCCTGAGCTCCTGATTCACGTCGAATGCCGAGGGTCCTGCGGAGGGTTGGTCGCTCACATCTCGAACGACTCGTGATGAATACGGCGGGCCGGGACCCCGGCGCCGCGCAGTGCCTCGTACACCCCCTGGGCGAAGCCGTTGGGCCCGCACATGAAGACGTCGTGGTCGTCGATGTCGGGGATCTTGCGCTGCAGGGACTCCGCCGAGATGTCGGGCCGCGCCCCGTCGGGGCTGTTGACCGCGTACATCAGCCGGGCCCCGCGCTCGTCGGCGATCTTCGCCAGTTCGTCCCACAGCGCCAGGTCCTGGGTGCTGTTGGCCCGGTAGAGGAGCGTGATGTCACCGGGCGCGCCCGGCAGCGTCTCGAACAGCGTCCGCATCGGCGTGATGCCCACACCGCCGGCCACCAGCAGCACCTTGCCGCGGCTGCGGCGGGACGCGGTCATCGCACCGTAGGGGCCCTCGGCCCACACCTTCGTGCCGGGCCGCAGCTCGCGCAGCGCCGCGCTGTGGTCACCGATCGCCTTGACCGTGATCCGCAGCAGCTCGGGGCGAGGGTTCGCCGAGAGCGAGTACGGGTGGGAGCTGAACCGCATCCCCGGGGCCAGGAACCGCCACCGGAAGAACTGCCCGGCCTCCGCGCCGATCCGGTGCAGCTTGCGCCCGCCGATCAGCACCGACACGATGCCGGGCGTCTCCTCGATGACCGCCTCGACGTACATCCGGTGACGGAGGTTCAGCCGGATCGGGGTGAGGATCCGGTACCAGACGACCAGCGCGGTGACCGAGCCGTACAGCCCGTACCAGACGGTCTTGGCGGCGGGCTCGATCGCGAAGTCGTTGCCGGTGGTGATCTGGTGCCAGAAGGTCAGGAACACCGCGGCGTACGTCATCAGGTGGATGTGGTACCAGGTGTCGTACGGCATCCGCTTGCGCACCCCGCCGATCGACACCAGCCCGATGATCAGCAGCAGACCGGTGCCGATCGCCGCCTTGCCCATGTCGGGCAGCTGGTTGATGGAGTCGATCGTCTGCTGGACGATGTCGCCGAGCGACTTGCCGGCCTGCAGCGCGTACCCCCACATGATGAGGAACACGTGCGCGAAGGTCAGGCTGAGGGTGTAGCGGCCGCTCATCGCGTGCCAGCGTGCCACCCGGTCCGAGCCCACCCGCCGCTCCAGAGCCGGCACCCGCGCCATCTGGAGCACGACGAGCGCCATCATGTAGCCGGCGAGCAGACCGGTGATCCGTCCCGCGTTGAGGATCTTGCTGTTGTTGTCCGCGATGTTCGGCGTGTTGGCCCACCACAGCCACAGCACGCCCGCCGCGCCCGCCCATACGGCGAGCAGCAACGGGACGGCCGGGGATCGGCGCGGGCGGATGCGGCGCATCGTCTGGCGGCGGGCGGCACGTCCGCCTGCGATCGTGGTGGTCACGGTTCCTCCGTGGGGACTTGACCCTTGGCGCCCACAGATACGTGCCTCGACCGCTTTGTGTTCAGAGCCCCGCGGAGTCCAGCGCGGACTGGAGTGACTGCCGGTAACCGTCGCTCGTGTACGTCGCTCCCGAAACGGTGTCGATCTCCGCGCTCTGCGCGGCCAGCGCCTCGCTCCGCAGCCGGGGGATGGCGTACGCGTTGATCTGCTGGTCGCGCGGGTTCTCCTGGGGGTACGTCACCGCGGTGACGTCCGTGATCTTGCCGTCGACGACGGTGATCCGCACCTGGACCGGGCCCCAGCGGGTCTGCACGGACTCACCGGTGACGGTCTTGCTGCCCTTGACCGTGCCCGAGCCGGACGTGCTCGAACTGCTGGACGGCGCCGGTGCCGTGACCGACACCGACTCGGGCGCCGTGTGCGGTTTCAGCGTCAGCAGCATCACCACACCGGACACGGTGGCGGCACTGGCCAGCATGATCCTGCGGAAGGGCCGGTTCTTCTTCAGCGCGTGCACGGGGATGACCTCACAGCTCGAACGACTCGTGGTGGATACGCCGGTCCGGGACCCCGGCCGCGTGCAGCGCCTCGTACACGCCGCGGGCGAAGCCGTGCGGACCGCAGATGTAGACGTCGTGGCCGGCCAGGTCAGGCACCGCCGCGCGCAGCGACGCGGCGCTCAGGTCGGGCCGCTGCCCCTGGGGCCCGTTGAGCGCGTACAGCACCCGCGCGCCCCGCCACTGCGCGATCGCCTCCAGCTCCGCGCCGAGCGCGAGATCCTCGGCCGAGTGCGCCCGGTACAGCAGGGTCACCTCGCCGGGCAGCGTCTCGAACAGCGCCCGCAGCGGCGTGATGCCGACACCCGCCCCGATCAGCAGCGACTTGGGCGCGGTGCGCCGGTCCGCGGTCATCGCGCCGTACGGCCCCTCCGCCCACACGCGCGTGCCGGGCCGCAGCAGGGCGACGCGCGCACTGTGCTCACCGAGCGCCTTGACGGTGATCCGCATCAGGTCCGGGCGGGGCGGCGCCGACAGCGAGTACGGCGTCGAGGTCCGGGACAGACCCGCCCCGAGGAACCGCCAGCGGAAGAACTGCCCGGCCCGCGCCCCGAGTTCGTCCAGCCGCCGGCCGCGTACGACGACGGAGTACACCCCCGGCGCCTCCCGTTGCACGGACTCCACCCGCAGCCGGTGCCTCAGGTTCAGCCGTACGGGAACCAGGACCCGGAACCAGAGCACCAGCCCCGCGACCCCGAGGTACAGGGCGTACCAGGCGGCCGTGGCCACCGGATGACCGTTGAAGTCGTCGCCCAGGGCCAGCTGGTGGCCGAAGGCGAGGAACACGGCGGCGTAGGTGAGGAGGTGGACGTAGTACCAGAACTCGTAGCCGGTACGGCGGCGCACGGCCCGCGCGGAGGTGACGCCGACCGCGAGGAGGATCACCGTGCCGGCGGTGGCCTTCAGCATCTCGGGGTAGTCGAGGACCACGGACAGGGTCTCGTCGACGAGCGACCGGCGGTCCTGGGCGGCGTACCCGGCGAGGATCAGCACGACGTGCGCGAGCAGCAGACAGATCGTGTAGCGGCCGGCCATCGCGTGCCAGCGGGCCACCCGGTCGGATCCGATCCCCCGTTCGAAAACCGGCACGCGCGCCATCAGGCCGACGAGCACCGCGCAGGCGTAACCGCTCAGCAGCCCGGCGATCCGCCCGGCCCCGGTCAGCCAGCCCGCCGCACCGACCACGGACCCCGTGTCGGACCACCACAGGGCGAGCACGGCCGCGGCCCCCGCCCAGAGCACGGCGAGCACGGGGCCCGCGGGGGAGCGCCGGCGAGCCGGCACCAGGGCGGGCGCGGTCCGTCGCTCGTACAGGGTGGTCATGTCGCGGGTCCTTCCGAAGCGGTGCCGGGACGACGCCACTGTGCGCGGAGAACCTCTGAGATCGCTCTGAGCGGCCGCCCCGCACGGCGGACTCAGAGGAAACTCAGAGCGTGCGCAGACCCCGGTCGGGCCGGCCAGGGGCGATCCTGGATACAGCCATGAACACCACCCGCTCCGGGCGCCCCGCCCTCACCCGCCCCGATGGCACCCCGCTGCGCGTCCTGGTCGTCGACGACGACCCCGACCTCGCGGAGGTGCTCTCGGGCGCGCTGCGCTACGAGGGCTGGCAGATCCGCACCGCCGGCGACGGCGCGTCCGCGGTGGCGGCGGCCCGGGAGCTGATGCCGGACGCGGTCGTGCTGGACGTGATGCTCCCCGACACCGACGGCTTCGCCGTCCTGCGCTCCCTGCACACGGTGAAACCGGACGTCTGCGTGCTCTTCCTCACCGCGCGGGACGCGGTGGAGGACCGGATCGCCGGCATCACGGCGGGCGGCGACGACTACGTCACCAAGCCCTTCAGCCTGGAGGAGGTCGTCGCCCGGCTGCGCGGACTGCTGCGCCGCGCGGGCATGGCCCGCCAGCAGGAGGAGGGCCCGCGGATGGTCGTCGGCGACCTGGTGATGGACGAGGAGGCCCGCGAGGTGACCCGTGCGGGCGAGCTGATCGAACTCTCCCCGACCGAGTTCGAACTCCTCCGCTTCCTCATGCGCAACCCGCGCAGGGTGCTGAGCAAGACACAGATCCTCGACCGGGTGTGGTCGTACGACTTCGGCGGCCGCGCCCATGTCGTCGAGCTGTACATCTCCTACCTGCGCAAGAAGGTGGACGCGGGCCGGGAGCCGATGATCCACACCGTGCGCGGGGCCGGGTACGTGCTGAAGCCGGCGGTCTCATGAGGATCCCGCTGCCCCGCGTCCCGCTGCCGCGCACCCTGTGGCCCCGCACCCTGCGGGCCCGTCTGACCGCCGGCCTGCTGGTGCTGCTCGCGGTCAGCTGCGCGGCGGTGGGCGTGGCCGCGGTGGTGGGGCTGAACGGCTTCCTCACCAGCCGCCTCGACGAGCAGCTGAGCGAGGTCGGCGTCCGCTTCCCGGCCAGCCTGGAGCACGGCGGCCTGCCGCCGGACGACCACGACGGGGACGAGCGCGGCGACACCCGGCGGCAGGCGGTGGGCACCTTCGGCGCGCGGCTGGTGAACGGCACCGTGACCAACGCCGCCGTGGTCCCCTCGGCGGGCGCCGAGACGACGGACCTGACGGTCGACCTGAGCGAGGCCGACCAGCACGCGCTCGCCGCGCTGCCGGCCGACGGCCGGGCCCACACCGTGCACCTCTCCGCCCTGGACGAGTACCGGGTCCGGGCGACCGCGGGACTGGACGGAGACGTACTGGTCACCGGTCTGCCGCTGGAGCCGGTGGAGGCGACGGTCCACCGCCTCGAACTCGTCGCCGCGATCGTCTTCGGCGTGGCCCTGGCGGTCGCGGGCGTGCTCGGAGCCCTCTGGGTGCGCTGGTCCCTGCGCCCGCTGAGCCGGGTGGCGGCGACGGCCACGCGGGTGAGCGAACTGCCCTTGGCGAGCGGGGAGGTGGCCCTGCCGCCACGGGCCCCCGCGGCGGACCCGCACAGCGAGGTGGGCCGGATGGCGGGGGCCTTCGACCGTATGCTGGGCCACGTCGAGGACGCCCTCACCAAACGGCACGCCAGCGAGGAACGCCTGCGCAGCTTCGCCGCCGACGCCAGCCACGAACTGCGCACCCCGGTCGCCTCGGTGCGCGGCCACGCCGAGCTGGCCCTGCTCCACCCGGGCCCGGTCCCCCCGGAGGTGACCCGGGCCCTGGAACGCATCGCGGCGGAGTCCTCCCGGATGGGCGAGATGGTCGACGAACTGCTGCTGCTGGCCCGCCTGGACGCCGGCCGCCCCCTGGAGAGACGCCCCGTGGACCTCACCCACCTGGTCCTCGACGCGGTGACCGACGCCAGGGCCGCGGGCCCGGACCACCGCTGGACCCTCGACCTCCCGGAGGAACCGGTCACCGTCACCGGCGACGAACACCGCCTCCACCAGGTGCTCGCCAACCTCCTGGCCAACGCCCGTCAGCACACACCCGCGGGCACGCAGGTCACGGTGACCCTGGAGACGGACGGTGACACGGCCGTGCTCAGGGTCCACGACGACGGCCCCGGTGTCCCCGCCGACATCCAGCCCGGCGTCTTCGAACGCTTCACCCGGGCCGACCGCCGCCGCTCCACGGATCCCGGCGGCGCCGGAGCGGGCCTGGGCCTGTCGATCGTGGCGGCGGTGGTGGAGGCACACGGCGGAAGCGTCGGTCTGCGGAGCCGCCCGGCCTCGACGACGTTCACGGTCGAACTGCCGGCGAGGACCTGACACGGCGGGTGCGGGATCGTAGCGGCGGGCGCCCGTTCAGGGGGTCGGCGGGAGAGGGAGCGGAAGCCCCGGGAGGCCGTCGATGCTCGTGGCGATGTGCTCCTTCTTCCCGAAGTACGCGTCCAGGGACTCGTCGTCCTCCCGCGCGAACCGCTTCGCGTGCAGGTCCCGGTCCGCGTCGTACGACATGAAGGGGACCGCGTATCCGCAGGTGTCCCGCACGAGGTCGGCGTGCACGACGACGATCGCGCGCAGCCCGTGCGGAACCGGGTCTATGCCGGGGAAGCGGCTCAGGAGGTCCTTGAAGCGGGGGTCGTCCCGGAAGACCGGCTCCCCCCGACCGTGCACCCGCACGATGTTCGGCGGGCCCTGGAACGCGCACCACATCAGGGTGATCCGCCCGTTCTCCCGCAGATGCGCGACGGTCTCCGCGTTGGATCCGGCGAAGTCGAGGTAGGCCACGGTGCGTTCGTCGAGAACCGCGAACGAACCCTTCAGGCCCTTGGGGGAGAGATTGATCGTGCCGTCCGCGGCCAGCGGGGCGGTGGCGGTGAAGAAGAGGGGCTGCTCCTCGATGAACGTACGGAGCCTGCCGTCGATGCGCTCATAGGTCTTTCCCATGTCCAAGGATTATCGGGGAAAGCCGCTCACGCGTCCGAGGGAGCAGGAGATTCCCTCGCTGGGTGCGCCTGGTGTGCGGACCTGTCGCAGCGGCCGCCCCGGCCGGCGCTTCCTCGGGGCGGCCACCGCGCCTGTCACGTCACTTGTTCAACGTGCAGGCGGCCAGGGAGTCCAGGCCGGTCGGCTTGGCGGCGGTGCGGCCGATGGAGATCGCGATGCGGTCGATCGTGGAGGCGCGCTTGCCCTGCAGGGGGCCGAGGATGGCGTTCTGCACGAAGTTGGGGCCGCCCTGGCCGACGGTTTTCTGGAGGCGGGTGTTGGCCTCCTGGATCTGGGTCTGGAGCAGGGCGAGGTTGCGGTCGACCTCGGCCTTGGCGGAGGCGGGGACGGCGGGGAGCTTCGAGGCGACGTCCGGGCAGGTGATGGTGCCGGCCGCGCCGGCGTTGCCGGTGTTCCCGTTGCCCGCGTTGCCGTTGCCCGTGTTCCCGGCGTTGCCGGCGGCCTGGGTCGCCGACGCGCTCGGGGTGGCGGCCGCCGCGCCGCCGGTGTTCGCCGCGCCGCCCGCGTTGAGCGCGCAGGGCGCGAGCGCGTCCAGACCGGTCGGCTTGGCGGCGGTGCGGCCGATCGCCGTGGCGATGCGGTTGACGGTCGCCACCCGCTTGTCCTTCAGGGGGCCGAGGATGGCGTTCTGCACGAAGTTGGGGCCGCCCTGGCCGACGGTGTTCTGGAGGCGGGTGTTGGCCTCCTGGATCTGGGTCTGGAGCAGGGCGAGGTTGCGGTCGACCTCGGCCTTGGCGGAGGCGGGGACGGCGGGGAGCTTCGAGGCGACGTCCGGGCACACGATCGTGCCGGGACCGGCCGCGAGCGTCTGGGCGTTGGTCGAGCCGCTCTTGGACTCCCCCGCGAGGGCGGAGTTCACGACCACGGCGCCGGTCAGGGCCAGAGCGGCGGCGCCGCCGATGATCGCCACACGACGCTTGTTGTACTTCGGAAGAGCCCTGGACATGCGGATGCCTCACTTGGGTCAGGAGTGGGTTGACGAACGCGGCGCCGGCGTTCGGGTGTGAGTACGGGTAAGCGGTTGCCGTTGTTCAAGGTGACTTCAAAATCTCTGAAGATCTCCGCGGAACCCGTAGAATTGACGAATCATGCAGGGGGCTGCATAATCATGCATGACCTTGACTGTGGCGTGAGGAGCAACGCAAGTGAGCAGCAACAGCGGTGACGTCCGGCTCTGGGGCGGCCGTTTCGCCGACGGCCCCGCCGAGGCCCTGGCCAAGCTGTCCGCGTCCGTCCACTTCGACTGGCGGCTCGCGCCCTACGACATCGCCGGTTCGCGCGCCCACGCACGCGTGCTGCACAAGGCGGGCCTGCTCACCGAGGACGAACTCACCCGGATGATCGCCGGACTCGACCG
Organism: Streptomyces sp. NPDC001381; assembly: GCF_042895685.1. Classification (NCBI taxonomy): domain Bacteria; kingdom Bacillati; phylum Actinomycetota; class Actinomycetes; order Kitasatosporales; family Streptomycetaceae; genus Streptomyces; species Streptomyces sp. NPDC001381. Next base: position 54,424 of record NZ_JBIAWO010000009.1, read on the forward strand.
GCTCGAGGCGGACGTCGCCGACGGCTCCTTCGTCGGCACGATCGCCGACGAGGACGTGCACACCGCCCTGGAGCGCGGGCTCCTGGAGCGCCTCGGCCCCGACCTGGGCGGCAAGCTGCGCGCGGGCCGCTCCCGCAACGACCAGGTCGCCACCCTGTTCCGGATGTACCTGCGCGACCACGCCCGGATCGTCGGCGGCCTGATCGCCGAGCTCCAGGACGCACTGATCGGCCTGGCGGAGGCGCACCCGGACGTCGCGATGCCCGGCCGCACCCACCTCCAGCACGCCCAGCCCGTGCTCTTCGCCCACCACGTCCTCGCCCATGTGCAGTCCCTGTCCCGGGACGCCGAGCGGCTGCGCCAGTGGGACGAGCGCACCGCCGTCTCGCCCTACGGCTCCGGCGCCCTGGCCGGCTCCTCCCTCGGCCTGGACCCGGAGGCGGTCGCCGCGGACCTCGGCTTCGAGCACGGCAGCGTCGGCAACTCCATCGACGGCACGGCCTCGCGCGACTTCGTCGCCGAGTTCGCCTTCATCACCGCGATGATCGGGGTCAACCTCTCCCGGATCGCCGAGGAGATCATCATCTGGAACACGAAGGAGTTCTCCTTCGTGACGCTGCACGACGCGTTCTCCACGGGCTCGTCGATCATGCCGCAGAAGAAGAACCCGGACATCGCGGAGCTGGCGCGCGGCAAGAGCGGCCGCCTCATCGGCAACCTCACCGGCCTGATGGCGACCCTCAAGGCCCTGCCCCTCGCCTACAACCGCGACCTGCAGGAGGACAAGGAGCCGGTCTTCGACTCCTGCGACCAGCTCGAGGTGCTCCTCCCGGCCTTCACCGGCATGATCGCCACGCTCACGGTCAACCGCGAGCGCATGGAGGAACTGGCCCCGGCCGGCTTCTCCCTCGCCACCGACATCGCCGAGTGGCTGGTCAAGCAGGGCGTGCCCTTCCGGGTCGCGCACGAGGTCGCGGGGGAGTGCGTCAAGGTCGCCGAGGCCGAGGGCAGGGAACTGGACGAGCTGACGGACGAACAGTTCGCGAAGATCTCCGCCCACCTCACCCCCGAGGTCCGCACCGTCCTCAACGTCCCCGGCGCCCTGGCCTCCCGTGACGGCCGCGGCGGCACCGCCCCGAGCGCGGTGGCCGTCCAGCTGGCCGAGGTGAAGGCCGACGTGGCGGCCCAGCACGCGTGGGCCGACGCCAAGAAGCGGTAGCCCGGACGTCGCGGTCGGGCCGGCGGGCGACGACATCGCCCGCCGGCCACGGGAAGCTCCCCGGACCGTGCGAGGCGAGTGACCTGGAGCGCCCCGGTCATGCGTCCGTGGCCGGGAGCGTCCCGGTCACGGCTGCCGCCTGGGGCGGGCGGCCGAGGCCTGCCGGGCGTCCGCGCCGGAGCTGACGTGCCGCTGGGTCTCCTGGGGGCCGTGCCAGTCCAGGCACATGAGGGTGGCGTCGTCCGCGAGCCGGCCGTCGGCGGCGTCCCGGACCGCCGACGTCATCGCCAGCGCGGTCTCCCGCGGGTGCAGGTCCCGGGTGTGCTTCAGCAGGGCGGGCAGGTCGACCGTCTCCCCGTGACGTTCGAGCATGCCGTCGGTGAACATGAGCAGGCGGTCACCGGGGCGCAGATCGAGGTCCTGAACGCGGTAGGGCTGGGGCGCGAACTCGGACATGCCGAAGGGATGGTCCACCTCGCAGGTGATCGTCTCCACGTCCCCCTCGCGCATGCGCAGCGGCCAGGGGTGACCGGCGTTGACGAACTGGGCCCGGCCGGTGCGCAGATGGATGCGCAGCAGCTGCCCGGTGGCGTGACCGCGGCCGTGGTCGATCAGTGCCTGGTCGGCCCGGTGCGCCTGCTCGGCCAGTCCGGCTCCCGCGCGGCGGGCGCCGCGCAGGGCGCTGACCAGGAGCGTGGCAGCCAGTGCGGAGTCGATGTCGTGGCCCATGGGGTCGGTCACCGACACATGCAGGGTGTCGCGGTCCAGGGTGTAGTCGAACGTGTCGCCGCTGAGGTCCTCGGAGGGCTCCAGGTTCCCGCTCAGGGTGAACTGCGCGGCCTCGCACGACAGTGACGGGGGCAGCAGCTGGTACTGGATCTCCGCTGCCAGGGTGGGCGGCCGGGAGCGTTTGCCCCAGGTGTAGAGGTCGGTGAAGCGCCCGTTGGCGATCACGATGTAGGCCAGGAGGTGGGCGGCCTCCCCGACCTGGTGGAGCACGTCCTCACCGGGGTCGGTCGGCAGGATCAGTTCCAGCAGCCCGATCGCGTCCCCGCGGTTGGTGACCGGCACGATCACCCGATGTCCTCGGCCGGTCGCCTCCTGGTACAGCCGCTGGGTGCGGATGACCTCCTCGTAGACGCTGCCGAACATCGGGATGCGCTCCGCCTCCCGCCCGTCCTCCGAGGTGGTGCTGGCCAGTCGCGCCACCGACTTCCCCGTCAGGTCCACGATGAGGAAGGAGACCTCCGTCGCCTCGAAACGCCGCCGCAGGTCCTGCGCGACCACGTCGACGGCGTCCACCGGCGCCGCCGTCTCCGCAGCCGTCAGCAGCCCGGGAACCCCACTCTGCCCACCACGCACGACCGCGGTCCCTTCACCAGCCCCACCTCCCAGCTTGGGAACCGCGGCGCCGGGCGTCAACCGGTGAACGGACACGGGAAGCGGAGCGGTCACGCGGTGCGTGCGTGCACAGGGGGGAGAACATGACCCGGACGACGAGACCGGCCGCGTCGGCAGCCCGACCCGGTCCCGGGCGTCAGGCCGAGGTCTTCGGCTGCGACTCGCGGCCCTGGGCGCGCAGTTGCTCGTTGATGCGCCGGGCTTCCTCGAGCTGGTCCTCGAGGATGACGATGCGGCACGCGGCCTCGATGGGGGTGCCCTGGTCGACGAGCTCGCGGGCGCGGGCGGCGATGCGCAGCTGGTATCGGGAGTAGCGGCGGTGGCCGCCTTCGGAGCGCAAGGGGGTGATCAGGCGGTGTTCGCCGAGGGTGCGGAGGAAGGCGGGAGTGGTGCCGAGCATGTCGGCGGCCCGGCCCATCGTGTAGGCGGGGTAGTCGTCGTCGTCGAGATTGTCGGCGGGACGGGGTGTGGCAGCGGGCATAGACCTCTTCTTTCGGGACGCGTCGGGGGGCCCGGGTGCCATACGGCACCCGGGCCCCGAGCTTTCAACACCATCTGCCGGCGAACTGCGCCGGCCTTCTTCGTCCGCAGGTTCCGCCCGGGAGGCGGGACTGCGGGGATCGCGGATGCGTGACCGGGGACCACCTTCCAATCCGGGGCCTGCGGTACCCGGGCGGACTCTTCCTCGCCCGGGCGATCCTGATGGCGTCTGCTCCTTTACCTTCGATTACTCGGTTGTACTGCTGGATACCGCGGGTACTGCTCGCGGCCAGTCCGGCCGCGTCCTGCTGGACCTGCATGCACGGCAGTTCATCTCTGCCGCGCCTCATCGACTTCCTGAGTACGAGAGAAACAGTACCCCCGCGACGACCCCATGTCTACTGTGGCCGTGACAGATTTTCTGCAGAGCCGCTGCCTGGACTTCTGTCACGCACACGCCTGGAAGAGTGATGTCGCGGGCTGTGTCGAGGGCCGCGGGCCCTTCGGGCGCGCGGGGAACCGCACACGTGCCGTTAGGTTGGTCGGGAGCCGTACCGGAGCCGACCGAACGGAGCCCGCGATGCCTTTCGCCCGACTGGCCGCAGCGACCACCCCCACCTGTCACCTCGGACTGGGACTCGCCGCCGTCGGCCGCCCCGGCTACATCAACCTCGGCCGGGACCGGGACCTCGGAGCGGACCGCGGCGTCGAGACGCTGCGCACCCGCACCCGTGAACTCCTCGACGCCGCCTACGCCCAGGGTGTCCGCTACTTCGACGCGGCCCGCTCCTACGGCCGCTCCGAGGAGTTCCTCGCCGACTGGCTCCGGGCGAGGCCCGAGGCCGACGACGTCGTCGTGGGCAGCAAATGGGGCTACACCTACACCGCCGGCTGGACCACCGACGCGGAGGAACACGAGGTCAAGGACCACAGCGTCCAGACGTACGAGCGTCAGCGCGCCGAGACCGCCGAACTGCTCGGCGACCGGCTCGACCTCTACCAGATCCACTCGGTGACCCCGGACAGTCCCGCGCTCACCGACAAGGAACTCCACACCAGGCTCGCGGAAGCCGCCGCGCGGGGCGTCACGGTCGGCTTCTCCACCAGCGGCCCCGCCCAGGCCGACGCCATCCGTGCCGCCCTCGCCGTGACGGTCGACGGCGAACCCCTCTTCCGTACCGTCCAGTCGACGTACAACGTCCTGGAGACCTCGGCGGCCCCCGCCCTCGCCGAGGCCCACGACGCCGGTCTCACGGTGATCGTGAAGGAGGGCATGGCCAACGGCCGGCTCGCCGACCCGTACGCGCCGCAGGCCCTGAAGGACGTGGCCGCGGAGGTCTTCCTGGGCTGCGACGCGGTGGCCCTGGCGTTCGTCCTGCGCCGGCCCTGGGCCGGGGTGGTCCTCTCCGGCGCCGCGACCGCCGCCCAGCTCGCCTCCAATCTGCACGCGGCGGTCGTCGACCTGGACGAGGAGCAGCTGGCCGCACTGGCCGCCCTCGCCGAGGACCCGCGGGAGTACTGGGAGCGGCGCGCCGCCCTGCCCTGGCACTGATCGGACCCGGACCCCGGAAAAGCCCCTCCATGAGGCGCGCATGCCCAGGGTGAGACAAAAATGTCTCACATGGTCTATCGTCGTCTCATGGCCGTCGATCGTGATCACGTACTCCGCAGCGCCGCCGCCCTGCTGACCCGCAAGTCCACCGCGACCATGGACGAGGTCGCCAGGGCCGCCGGGATCAGCCGCGCCACGCTGCACCGGCACTTCGCCGGCCGCGACGCCCTCGTCCGCGCCCTGGAGGCGCTCGGCATCGCGGAGTGCGAGACCGCCCTGGACGCAGCCCGCCTGGACGACGGCCCCGCGAGCGACGCCGTACGGCGTCTGGTGCGGGCCATCGAACCGTCCGCCGGCCTCCTCGCCTTCCTCTACACCGAGAACCAGCTGTTCGAGGGCGAGGGGCAGAACCAGGGCTGGACCCGGATCGACGACCGCATCGCGGCCCTGTTCCGCCGGGGCCAGGCGGGCGGCGAGTTCCGCATCGACCTCACCCCGGCCTGGCTCACCGAGGCGCTCTACGGCCTGCTGGCCTCCGGCGCCTGGGCCGTCTCGGAGGGCAGGGTCGCCCGCAACGACTTCACGCACATGGTCGTCGAGCTTCTGCTCGGCGGCGCGCTCAGACACGACACCGCACGGAGAGAGGAACCATGACCAGCACCCTGCAGCCGGCGACGACGACGGAGGCGGTGAAGCGCCCCGACCGCTGGCTCGCGCTCTCCGTCCTCGTGCTCGCCGTGCTGCTGGTGGCCGTCGACGCGACCGTCCTCGGTCTCGCGACCCCCTTCATCAGCGAGGATCTCAACCCCACCGGCACCCAGCTGCTGTGGATCGGCGACGTCTACTCCTTCGTCATCGCCGGTCTGCTGGTCTCCATGGGCAGCCTCGGCGACCGGATCGGCCGCAAGCGGATCCTGCTCGCCGGTGCCACCGCGTTCGGACTGACCTCCGTCCTCAACGCCTACGCGACGACACCGGAGACGATGATCGCGGCCCGCGCCCTGCTCGGCGTGGCCGGCGCGACCCTCATGCCCGCCACGCTCGCCCTGATCCGCAACCTCTTCCACGACCCGCGCGAACGCAGCCTGGCGGTGGGCATCTGGGGCGCGACGGCCTCGGCGGGCACCGCGGTCGGCCCCATCGCGGGCGGCTTCCTCCTGGAACACTTCTGGTGGGGCTCGGTCTTCCTCATCAACCTGCCCGTGATGGTGGTGCTCGTCCTCGTCGGCGTGAAGACCCTGCCGGAGTCGAAGAACCCCGACCCCGGCCCCTGGGACCTGCCCAGCGTGCTGCTCTCCCTGACCGGGATGATCGCCGTCGTCTACGCGGTGAAGGAGGCCGCCGGCCACGGCCTCACCTGGGAGCCGCTCACCGCCGGTCTGCTGGGCGCGGCCGCGCTCCACGGCTTCGTACGCCGCCAGCTCACGCTCCCCGCCCCGCTGCTGGACATGCGGCTGTTCCGCCGGCGCGGTTTCAGCGGCGCCGTCCTGGCCGATCTCCTGACCGTCCTCGGCATGTCCGGCCTGGTGTTCTTCCTCTCCCAGTACCTGCAGTTGGTGCAGGGCAGGAGCCCGCTGGAGGCGGGCCTGGCCGAACTGCCCGCGGCCGTGGGCGCAGTGGCGGCCGGTCTGGTCGCCGGCCGCGCGGCCCGCCGCTTCTCGGTACGCGCCGTGGTCTCCGGCGGCCTCGCGGCGATCGGCCTGGCACTGGCCGCGCTGACGGCGCTCACCGGGACCACCGGCTACCCGGTCCTGGGAGCCGCCCTGCTGGTGGTGGGCGTGGGCGCCGGCTTCTCCTTCACGGTGACCGCCGACGTCATCCTGTCCAGCGTCCCCAGGGAACGGGCGGGAGCGGCGTCCGCGGTCTCCGAGACGGCGTACGAACTGGGCGCGGCCCTCGGCATCGCCGTACTCGGCTCGATCGTGACCGGTGTCTACCGCGGCTTCCCGTCGCCGACGGGAACTCCCGAAGGGGCGCACGAGTCACTGGGCGGCGCGGTGGAGGCGGCGTCGCACATGCCGGCGTCCACGGCCGCGCCCATGCTGACATCGGCCCGCGAGGCCTTCGTCGACGGTCTGGGCGTGGCGTCCGGGGTGGGCGCGGCGGTCCTGCTGGCGACCGCGGTGGCGGCCTGGTTCCTGCTGCGGGGACAGCGCCTCGACCACGCCGGGTGAGGGGCGCACCTCAGGGGCGCGGGGACCTGCGCGGCCGTCCGCGCACGACCCGCGCCCTTCGGTGAACCCTGACGCGACCCCTTACGCCGCCTTGGCCTTGGTCGCGTACATGTCCACGTACTCCTGCCCCGACAGCCGCATGACCTCGGCCATCACGGAGTCCGTCACGGCCCGCAGCACATAGCGGTCCCGGTCCATCCCCTCGTAGCGGGAGAACTCCATCGCCTCGCCGAACCGGACGGTGACCCGCCCGGGGCGGGGCATCCCCGCACCGCCCGGCTGCAGCTTGTCCGTGCCGATCATCGCGAAGGGGACCACGGGCGCGCCGGTCATCAGGGTGAGCCGTGCGATCCCGGTCCGCCCCCGGTAGAGGCGGCCGTCGGGGGAGCGGGTCCCCTCGGGGTAGATCCCGAAGACCTTCCCCTCCTCCAGGACCCGCCGCCCGGTCATCAGCGCGGCCACGCCCCCGCGTCCGCCGTCCCGGTCCACCGGGATCATGCCGACGCCGGTGAAGAACCAGGCCATCAGCCGGCCCTTGAGGCTCTTGCCGGTGACGTACTCGTCCTTGCCGATGAAGAAGACCTGCCGGTCGCACACGAGCGGCAGGATCATCGAGTCGATGAACGTGAGGTGGTTGCCGGCCAGGATGACGGGACCATCGCCGGGGATGTGCTCCGCGCCCTCGACCCGGGGACGGAACATCAGGCGCATGACCGGTCCGAGCACTGCCTTGATGAGCGCGAAGCGGGACAACGAGCCCTCCGATGCCAAGGGAAAACGGTATGAGTCTGTGCAGGTGAGGACGATACTCGCGGCCCCCCGGGTGACGCACATCGGGTTCACCGAGGCCTTACGCACTGTTGACGTACGTATACCTGGTTGGCCGCACCGTCGCGGGCCCGTCATGCGGACGGAACACGGGCGAGAGATACCGCGGACGGCCCGACACCGGGCGCGTACCCGGCCCCACCCGTTCGAATCTGCGGTGTCCGACGCCCCGTCACATCGCCGTAGGGCGGCCCTACCGCACGCGTACCACCTCGGCGGCGAAGCCCTACGACACTCGTACGGCACACGCCATCCACCGTCACCCGCGTGTTGGGACCACGGTCTCCCGGCGGTCATGTCCACGCCCCTACGATCGGCCCGCACGGACGAGCCGACGGGCAGGAGGGCCTCATGGGATCGCAGGACGCGCGGGAGTCGAACGAGAGGGCGAGCGGGGGCGGTACCGGACGCCGGGCGCTCCTCGGCGCGGCGGTGCTCGGGGCCACCGGAGGTGTCCTCGGCCTGTCGGGGACCGCGAGAGCGGCCGACGCACGGCACGGCGGAGGCGGCCTGAGGAGCCTCCCGGTCCCGACGGTCATCGGTCACCGCGGCGCCAGCGGCTACCGCCCCGAGCACACCTTCGGCTCCTACCAGCTCGCCCTCGACCTGGGCGCCGACATCGTGGAGGCCGGCGACCTCGTCCCCACCAGGGACGGGCACCTCGTCTGCCGCCACGAGCCGGAGATCGGCGGCACGACGGACGTCGCCGACCATCCCGAGTTCGCCGACCGCAGGACCACGAAGGTCCTCGACGGCGTCTCCACCACCGGCTGGTTCACCGAGGACTTCACGCTCGCCGAGCTGAAGACCCTGCGCGCCGTGGAGCGCATCCCGGCCAACCGCCCGCACAACACCCTCTACGACGGCCGCTGGGAGATCCCCACCTTCGAGGAAGTCCTCAGGTGGCAGGACGAGCAGACCCGCAGGCGCGGCAAGCAGGTCTGGATCTACCCGGAGACCAAGCACCCCACCTACTTCCGCAAGCTGGGCCTCGGCCTGGAGGAGCGGGTCGCCAAGCTGCTGCACAAGTACGGCAAGGACAGGAAGAACTCGCCGGTCGTCCTGCAGTCCTTCGAGCCGAGCAGCATCCAGCGCCTGAACAAGCTGGTCGACAACCCCCTCGTGGTGCTGCTCTCCGCCGCGAACACCCGCCCCTGGGACTTCGTCGAGGCGGGCGACCCGCGCACGGTGGCCGACCTCGTCACCCGGGCCGGCCTCCGGGAGATCGCCGGTTACGCCCAGGGCATCGGCCCCACCCTCGACCTGGTCATCCCGAAGGACGCGGACGGCCGCCTCACCACCCCCACCACCCTGGTCCGGGACGCCCACGCGGTCGGCCTGGTCCTGCACCCGTACACCCTGCGCAACGAGAACCCGTTCCTGCCCGCCGACTTCCGCAAGGGCACCGACGCGGACGCGTACGGCGACGTCTTCGGCGCCTACCGCACGTACTTCGCGACCGGCATCGACGGGGTCTTCACCGACAACCCGGACACCGGACTCCTCGCCCGCCAGGACTTCGTCAACGGCTGACTCCCCGTTGGAGTGACATACGGCCGCCCGCGCAACCAGCCGCCCGGGCGGCCGCATCGTGTGCCCCATGACGCACGACCTGCTCACCGATCTGCGCCCGCTCCTCGCCGCCGAGGCCTCGGCCGAGGCACACGCCACCGGCACCGAACCCGGCGACCTGGAACAGGAGGTCTGGCTCCGCCTCCTGGAGCACCTCGCCGCCGGCGGCCCGCCGCGCGACCCCGAGGACTGGCTGCGCCGGGCCGTGCGCGCGGAGGCCCGCCGTGCCCACCGCACGACCCACCTCGAGCGACCGTACGAGACCGAGCCGGCCGACGACCACGACCGCGGCCCCGAGCACCTCGCCCTCGCCGCCGCCCACCGCCGTGTCCTGCGCGAGGCCGTGCGCCGCCTCCCCGGCCGCTGCCCCCGTCTCCTTCAGGCGTTCCTCTCCTCCGAGGACCTCACCTACCGGGAGATCGCGGGGGAGTTGGGTATCTCACAGGGAAGTCTCGGACCGGAACGCTCCAGATGTCTGGGATGTCTGCGTCGTTTGCTCACACCGGAGGTTGCGGCCCGCGAAGTGCGGGGATAGGAGTGAAGGACCACAGGCGATCAGGTGAGCGGGAGGCGTGCGCACATGGGCATGAGCGTGACCATCTCGGTGGCGACCGAGCAGGATGCCGAGCAGATCTTCAGGCTGCAGTACCTGTGTTTCCAGAGCGAAGCCGCGCTGTACGGCAACTACCGCATCGCCCCGCTCGTCCAGAGCCTGGACTCCGTCAAGGAGGAACTCGTCTCCGACTGCGTCATCGTGGCCCGGCTGGGCGACGAGGTGGTCGGCTCGGTCCGCGGCCACATCACCGAGGACGGCGCGGCCTCGATCGGCAAGCTGTGCGTCCACCCGCGCCTCCAGGGCCACGGGATCGGCGCCCGGCTGCTCCGCGCCGCCGAGGCCGCCCTGGCCGAGGAGCGCGGCGCCAAGAAGTTCCGTCTCCACACCGGTCACCGCAGCGAGGGCAACCTCCGCCTGTACCGCCGCGTCGGCTACGAGACGGTGGGCACGTCCCAGGGCACGGACGGCGTACCCATGATCGTCCTGGAGAAGCAGGCGGGGGAGTACGCGGCTACGGCTTAGCCGTACGGGACTTCCGCAGCCAGTACAGGGCCGACAGCGGCAGCAGGACGGGGATGAACACGTACCCCATGCCGTAGTCGGACCAGACCGTCGCGTCCGGGAAGGCCGACGGCTCGATCAGGGTCCACGTACCGACGATCAGCACGCCCGCGAGTTCGGCGGCACAGCACACCTGGGCCGCCCTGCGCGCCGTCTCGCCGCCGCGCACCAGCGAGTACGTGATGAACCCGTACACGAGCCCCGCCACCGCCGACAGCGTGTACGCCAGCGGCGCCCGGTCGAACTCCGTGGCGATCTGGTACGCCGAGCGCGACACGGCCCCGACGACCATCACGCCGTAGAACCACACCAGCACCAGGCCGGGCCCGCCGATCAGCCGGGCCGGCTTGTCCTGAACGGCCGTCATCTCAGCCTCCCCAGATGTCGTAGAGCCGGACCTCGAGGACGGCGAGCACGACCGCGCCGGCGGCGACGGTGACCGAACCCCAGCGCGTCCGCTCGGCCAGGGACATGAACCCCGCCGCCGGGATGCACGCGAACGCGCCCAGCAGATACGCCACGAAGATCGTCGTGCCTTGTTCCGGCTTCTCGCCCCGCGCCAGCTGCACGATCCCGATCACCAACTGGACCAGGGCCAGCACCGAGACCACGGCCATCCCGATGAAGTGCCAGTCCTTCGTCGGCTGGTCGCGGTAGGCCGCCCAGCCGCACCAGGCGGCGAGCGGCAACGCGGCGACGCCGGTCACCAGCGTCAGGGCATCAAGCATGCAGCGACCCTATTACGCCGTAATCGGCCCCCGGCGTCCGCCCCCGCACCCGGGAGGGCTGTCCATGACTGTCCAGTATCCGGACAGCCTGGCTCGGTCAGGACCGTACGTCTGGTTTACTGATGCCCATGACCACGACGAGCAGCCGCACCGCGACCGAGGCGACCATGACGCCCGGTGCTCGTTGTCTGTGTCGAATGTGCGCCTTCTAGAGGGCCCCTGCACCACCCCCGAGCTCGCGCCCCGAAGCGAGACGCCGTGGCATGTCCCCGCGCCGTGCGCCGTGTGACATGGCCGCCCCGCGCACCTGTTCTTCCCCGGATCCCGCCATCACCGTGAGAACCGTGTCGCGTCCCTGACAGCTTGCACCCGTGCGTCCGGGCACACCCCTGCCCGCGCACTCGACAGTGACGGAAATCCCAGTGATCACCACCACGGGCCTTACCAAGGTCTACCGCTCGCGCGGCCGTGAGGTCACCGCCCTCGACGGCGTCGACCTGCACGTCCGCGAAGGCGAGGTGTACGGCGTCATCGGCCAGTCCGGCGCCGGCAAGTCCTCGCTGATCCGCTGCGTCAACCTGCTGGAGCGCCCCACCGCCGGCACGGTCACCGTCGCCGGACAGGACCTCACCGCCCTCGCCGGCCGCGGACCCCGGGCCGGCCGGGAACTGCGGCAGGCGCGCAGCCGTGTCGGCATGGTCTTCCAGCACTTCAACCTGCTGTCCTCGCGCACCGTGCAGGACAACGTCGAACTGCCCCTCGAAATCCTCGGCATCTCCGGGAAGGAACGTTCCCGCAAGGCCCTGGGGCTGCTCGACCTGGTCGGACTCGCCGACAAGGCGCGGTCCTACCCGGCCCAGCTCTCCGGCGGCCAGAAGCAGCGCGTCGGCATCGCCCGCGCCCTCGCCGGCGACCCCAAGGTGCTCCTGTCCGACGAGGCGACCAGCGCCCTCGACCCGGAGACCACCCGCTCCATCCTCCGGCTGCTGCGCGACCTGAACCGGCAGCTGGGCCTGACCGTCCTGCTCATCACCCACGAGATGGACGTGGTCAAGTCCATCTGCGACTCCGCCGCGCTCATGGAGCGGGGCCGGATCGTGGAGTCCGGCACGGTCAGCGAGCTGCTCGCCACCCCCGGCTCCGAACTGGCCGCCGCGCTCTTCCCCGTCGGCGGGGAGGCCACCGGCGAGGACCGCACCGTCGTGGACGTCACCTTCCACGGCGAGGCCGCCACCCAGCCGGTCATCTCCCAGCTGTCGCGCACCTACAACATCGACATCTCCATCCTCGGCGCCGCCATCGACACCGTCGGCGGCCTCCAGGTCGGCCGGATGCGCATCGAACTGCCCGGCCGCTACGACGACAACGTCGTACCGATCGGCTTCCTGCGCGAACAGGGCCTGCAGATCGACGTCGTGGGTGAGCCCCTGCTGGTGAAGGAAGGTGCCAAGTGACCTGGTCCGAGATGCAGCCCCTGCTGGAGCAGGCCTGTGGGGACACCCTCTACATGGTCGGCTGGTCCACGCTCGTCGCGGTCGCGGGCGGCCTCCCGCTCGGCGTCCTGCTGGTCCTCACCGACCGGGGCGGCCTGCTGCAGAACGTCGTCGCCAACAAGGTCATCGGGCAGGCCGTGAACATCGCCCGCTCGATGCCGTTCATCATCCTGATGGTCGCGCTGATGGGCTTCACACGCTCGATCACCGGCACCACCATCGGCCGCGAGGCCGCCATCGTGCCGCTGGCCATCGGCGCCATCCCGTTCTTCGCCCGCCTCGTCGAGACGGCTGTCCGCGAAGTGGACGGCGGACTCGTCGAGGCCGTGCAGGCGATGGGCGGCAACACCTGGACCGTCGTGCGCAAGGTCCTCGTCCCCGAGTCGCTGCCCTCGCTGATCTCCTCCACGACCACCACGATCGTCGCCCTGATCGGCTACTCCGCCATGGCCGGCACGGTCGGCGCCGGCGGCCTCGGCGACATCGCCGTCCGCTACGGCTACCAGCGCTTCGAGACCGACCTGATGTGGATCACCGTCGCCGTCCTCGCCGTCGTGATCGCCCTCATCCAGTTCGCCGGCGACTCGGTGGCCCGCGCCCTGCACCGCCGCGGCGGCCGCTCCGGCCCGGCGCCGGCCCTGCGGCTGCTGAAGGCCAAGGAGCCGGCGGCGGCCGACGCCGCCGACGTCGGCAAGGCCGCCTGAGCCCCCCAGACCCCCCAGATCCCCCCGCCCACCCACCGCGGGGCAGCACCACCCACAGGAAAGGCACTTTTCGTGCGTAACACCGCCAAGATCACCACCGCCGTCCTCGCCGCCGGAGCCCTCACCCTCGGACTCAGCGCCTGCGGCTCGGACAAGGACTCCGCCGGCACCGACGCGAACGCCACGCTGACCGTCGCCGCCACGCCCACCCCGCAGGGCGAGATCCTCACCTACATCAAGGACAACCTCGCGGAGAAGGCCGGCCTGAAGCTGGAGGTCAAGGAGTTCACGGACTACGTGACCCCCAACACCGCCGTCCAGCAGGGCGAGGTCGACGCCAACTACTTCCAGCACCAGCCGTACCTGGACGACTTCAACAAGAAGAACGGCACCGACATCGTCGCCGTGCCGAACGCCACGGTGCACCTGGAGCCGCTCGGCCTCTACTCCCAGGACGTCAAGAAGCTCGACGACCTCAAGAAGGGCGCCACCGTCGCCCTGCCGAACGACACCACCAACGAGGCCCGCGCGCTCAAGCTCCTGGAGGCCAACGGGCTCATCGAGCTGAAGTCCGGCGTCGGCTTCGCGGCGACCCCCAAGGACGTGACGTCCAACCCCAGGAACCTGAAGTTCAAGGAGCTGGAGGCGGCCCAGCTGCCGCGCTCCCTCGCCGACGTCGACGCCGCGGTGATCAACGGCAACTACGCGCTGGAGGCCGACCTCAGCCCCGCCGAGGACGCGCTCGCCGCCGAGTCCGCCCAGGACAACCCGTACGCCAACTTCCTCGCCGTCAAGAAGGGCGACGAGGACGACCCCCGGGTCGAGAAGCTCGCCAAGCTGCTCACCTCGGCCGAGGTGAAGAAGTTCATCGAGGACAAGTACGACGGAGCCGTCGTCGCCGCGTTCTGAACCGGCTCGCGCCGACAGGCGCCGCACACCACGGGGTTCACCCCTCACCGGGGGCGGACCCCGTGGTGCGGTCCAGTGCTTTCATGCTGCATGCTGGGCAGTTCAGCGGGTCCTGACGGTCCGGTAGACAGGGTCCCGAGGTTTCGAAGGTTACGGAGCGGCGCATGACGAGCACCTTCCCCACCATCTCCATCAGCACGGAGCGGTTGGTGCTGCGTCCCCTCGACGAGGACGACGTGCCGGCCCTGGCCGAAATGATGAACGACGAGCAGATCGCGGCGTGGACGGCCGTACCCCAGCCGTTCACCGAGAGCGACGCCCGCACCTGGATCACCGAGTACGCGCCCGCCGAACGCACGGCCGGCCGCGGCCTCGACCTCGCCGTCACCGAGTTCCTCACCCAGCGGCTCGTCGGCGTCATCCAGCTCGGCAAGACCAACTGGCACGTCCGCTCCACCGAACTGTCGTACATCGTCGCCTCCTGGGCCCGCGGCGAGGGCTACGCCTCCGAGGCCGCCCTCGCCACCGCCCAGTGGCTCTTCACCGACCAGAAACTCGAACGCATCGAGCTGCGCACGGCCGCCGACAACACCGCCTCCCAGCAGGTCGCGCAGAAGATCGGCTGCATCAGCGAGGGCGTGCTGCGCAACGCCTGCATAGCCCGGGCCCGCGCCGAGGACGGCACCTGGACCGAGGTGCGCACCGACTTCATCGTGTGGAGCCTGCTGCCCGAGGACCTGGAGGGCGCCGGGGAGCAGCTGGCGGAGAGCGGCGGATTCACGTCGTACACCGACTGGAACTGAACGCGAGCCCCCGTCGTCCGGCCCCGTCGACCAGGTACCCTCACGGAGCCCGCTACCTGCGTAAACCCCGGGGAGACTGACGACGATGGCCGACCGCGTCACGGTGATCGGCTGGGACGGCTCGCCGCTGACCGCCGCGGCCCGCTCGGCGCTGGGTGCCGCCACCCTGGTGGCCGGCGCCGCCCACCATCTGACGCTGCCCGAGATACCGCCCGCCGCCGAACGCATCCGGCTGGGCAGCGTCTCCCTGGCCGCCCGCCGCATCGCCGGCCACCGCGGCACGGCGGTCGTCCTCGCCGACGGCGACCCGGGCTTCTTCGGCGTCGTACGGACCCTGCGCGCACCCGAGTTCGGTCTCGAGGTCGAGGTCGTCCCGGCCGTCTCCTCCGTCGCCACCGCCTTCGCCCGCGCCGGGATGCCCTGGGACGACGCCCAGGTCGTCGTCGCCCACCGGCGCACGCTGCGCCGCGCGGTCAACGTCTGCCGCGCCCACACCAAGGTCGCCGTGCTCACCTCGCCCGGCGCCGGGCCCGCCGAGCTGGGTCTGCTCCTGGAGGGCGTGCACCGCACCTTCGTGGTCTGCGAGGAACTCGGCACCGACCGCGAACGGGTCAGCGTCCTCACCTCCGACAAGGCCGTCGACCACACCTGGCGCGACCCCAACGTCGTGATCGTCATCGGCGGCCCGGTGACCGCCGGGGACGGCGGCGGCTGGATCGCCGGGCGCGACCCGGGCGCCGGCCCGCGCGGCTGGGCCCTGCCCGCCGAGGCGTACGGCGGCGGCCTCGGCGAAGGGGAGACGGACCTGCTGCGCGCGGCCCAACTCGCCCGGCTCGGACCGCGCGTGGGCGACCTCGTCTGGGACATCGGCTGCGGCAGCGGCGCGTTCGCGACCGAGGCCGCGCGGGCCGGCGCGGCCGTCCTCGCCGTCGACCGGGACCTGGACGCCTGCGCCCGCACGGACGCCGCCGCCCGCCGCCACGGCGTCCAGCTCCAGATCGTCCGCGGCACCGCCCCGCACGTCCTGGAGAACCTGCCCGAACCGGACGTCGTCCGGGTCGGCGGCGGGGGAGTGGCGGTGGTCTCCGCCGTCGCCGACCGCCGCCCGCAGCGCATCGTCACCCACGCGGCGACCCGCGACGCCGCCGAACTCGTCGGCCGCGACCTGACCGAGCACGGCTACCTCGTCGAGTGCGCCCTCCTGCAGTCCGTCCAACTCGACACGCGGGTCTGGACGGAGACCGAGCGGAGTGTCGCGTTCCTGCTCAGCGGGGTTCTGCCGGACCGCCGGCCATGACCTCCTCCGCCCTCCCCGTGATCCTGTTGTCGTACCGCTCGCGGTAGGCTGGCCGATCGTCGTACCGCTTCCGTTCACCCGGCGCTTCGTCGGTCAATGTCCGGAAAACACATCCCTTTTGGGGTGGGGCGTGGTACGGCAGAACCGGAGGGCGCGCAACGTGGCGCAGTCCACAGCGGCACGACGGAGATCAACCTGTCGCGACGCGGCCACGGCCGGGACAATGCCACTGAATGGCTTTGTCGCTTTTTCGGGCGGGTCGTTCGTGCCGCTGGGCACGGACGCTCGTTCTTCACTACGGGGCGGTCGGTGCGCCGTTCCGGATGAGCTGGTCGTAGGAGCACTAACCGATGGGCGAGGGGTACGCATGACCGACACCGGCCAGGTCCCGGGCGAGGGGCTGCCGGAGAACGCAGGCATGGTGGAACAGCCGGGCGCCCCCGCGCACGGCGCGTACACCTACCTCTCCGAGACCACCGCCGAGGACGAAGACCTGTTGCTGCTGCCGGGCGCCCAGAGCGCGTGGGGCAACGAAGTGGCTCCGCCCGCGCCCGAGCCGGTCGTCGAGACGGTGCACGAGCCCGGCCCGCACGAGCTCTCCGGCCGCGACAGCGGCTCGGTGGACCTCAGTGCCGTACGCCTGCCGGGCCCGGCCGCGCCGCCGCAGCCGGCCCCGCGCCGCCCTCTCCACCTGGGCCCCCCGATCCCCGACACCTCCTCCAGCCCGGTCCGCTCCCTCGCGGACCGCGGCCCCGCCGGCGCTCCGGTGCGTCAGGCCGGCCCGCCCGTCTCCGGTCCCGAATACCTCGACGTCCCGCCGCTGCGCGACACGCCCCCGCAGGGCGCGGCACCCTGGGGGGCCCAGGCCACCGCTCCCGCCGCCGTTCCGGCTCAGGGGCCGGCCGTGCCCGGGGCGACCCCCGCGGAAACGGCCGTTCCTGTTCCGGCGGCCGGTCCCGTGGCTCCCGAGCCCGGCCAGGTGGGCGCCGCCGAGGCCGTCGTGGCCCGCGTGGCCACCGAGGCGATCGCCGCGACCGCCCAGCAGGAGGCGGAGAGCACCGAGGCGGCGTACGCCGGGAGCGAGAGCGGTCCGGCTACGACGCCGCAGGTTCCCGGCGCCCTCACCGGAGAGCCCGCTCAGGTTCCCGGACCGGCGGCGACGGCCGAGCCCGCGCGGTTCGCCGCCACCGCCACCGGGTTCGTCGATCCCGGTCAGCTGCTCGGAGCGGCTCTGATCGCCGAGGCCGAGCAGGACGTCGCCGGCGAGGTGACGGAGGCGGCGCCGGACGCGGGGGCCGGCGCCTCTTCCGGGGGCGACCAGGCCGACGGGCCCGACGCGTCCGACGAGTCGGAACAGGCCGTCGCTGTGCCGGAGGCGCCCGCGGTCACCGAGGGCGGCCACGGGGAACAGCCCGCGCCCGCCGCGGACGGCGTGCCGGCGGGGGAGCCGACGGCCGCTACCGGGTCCGTGCCCGAGGCCGGGGCCGAGGCCGAGCCCGCCGGGGTTCCCGAGGCGGGCTCCGTCGAGGCCGCCCAGGCCGTGGAGGCGGGCGCCGCCGCGCAGCAGGCACCCGCCGACGCGGCGCAGGCGGCCGAGGCGAGTCCCGCCCAGGCGCATCAGATGGATCAGGTGAGTCCGGCCGAGGTGGCGCAGGAGGCCGCCGAGGGCCCGGTGCCGGTGGCGCAGGCCGCGCCGAGCCCGGCCGAGGAGACGCAGACGTCCGAGGCCGGCGCTGCCGAGACGGCGCAGGTCGCGGAAGGGGCGGCCCAGGCCGTCGAGGCGGCCGGGGCCGACGCGGTCCAGGGTGCCGAGACGTCCACGGGCGACGTGCCGCAGGTTGTCGCGCCCGTTGCCGACGCGGTCCCGGTTCCCGGGGAGAGCGCCGGTGAGACGGTCCAGGGCGCCGAGGCGACCGCGGCCGAAGTGACGCAGGCTGCCGAGGCGCCTGCTGAGGCGGTCCAGGTGCCCGAGACGACCGACGGCGAGGCCGTCCAGGGTGCCGACGTGCCCGCTGCCGAGGTGGCGCAGGTTGCGGAGGCGGCTCCCGCCGAGGCGGCCCAGGCTGCCGAGGTGCCCGCTGCCGAGGCGGTCCCGGGCGCCGAGCCCGGGGGTGCAGCGGCGCCGGTGTCCGAGCCGACCGCCTCTGAGGTCGCCCAGGCGGCCGAGGTGCCCGGCCCCGGGACGGTTCCCGCAGCCGAGGCGCCCGCTCCCGAGGCAGCCCAGGAGGGTGGGCCGAGCACTGTCGAGGCCGCCCAGCTCTCCGAGCCGGTTCAGGCCGCCCCGGCCTCCGAGCCCGCCACCGAGTCCCCGGTCCCGGAGGCCACCCCGGCCCAGGACGCGGCGCAGGTCACCGAGCCCGTGCCCGCACCCGACACCACCGGCCAGGCCCCCGAACCGGAGACGACCGTGACCGCCGAGGCAGCCGGACAGCCCGCGCCGGAGACGGTCGCATCCGTGCAAGAGGTGCCCGCGGCTCCCGTTCCCGTGCAGGAGAACCCTGCCGCCGAGCCTTCCGTACCCGCCGGCGACGCGGCGCAGCTCGCCGAGGGCGCCACCGCTCCCGGTGAACCCGCCGTCGCCGAGGCCCCGCAGCCCGCGGAAGCCACCGTGGCTCCCGAGGCCCCCCAGCCCGCGCAAGCCACCGCGGCTCCCGAGGTCCCGCAGCCCGCCCAGACCTCCGACGTGTCTGCCGAGGCGGCTGCCGCCGTACCCGCCGAGGCCGCAGCAGCCGTCCCGGCCGCGGAGACCGCCACCGTCCAGCCCGTGGCACCGGGCGTCGCGCAGCCGCAGCCCGAGCCGGTCTCCCGGACGCACCCCGCTCCGGAGCAGGCGGCCCGGCCGGCCCAGGCCCCGGCCACCCAGCCGGAGCCGGAGGCGCAGCCCGTGAGCGAGCCCGCCGCCCCCGCCGTCCACCAGGCGGATCCGGCATCCCAGTCCCTGGACGATCCCGCCCCGGCCTCCGCCCCCGCCCCGGTGTCCGCGGCCCCGCAGGCGGAGACGCCGGCCGAGGTCTCCGCCGAGGCTCCCGCCGACATCCCCGCAGCCGTACCGGTCGAGGTGCCCGGCGGGGCGCCTGCCGAGGCCCCGGCCGCGCCCGTCGGCATGACGCTCTCCGCCCCCCACCCGGACCAGCCGATGGGCGCGTTCGTGCCGGTCGAGGGCAGTGTGCCGACCACCCCGCACCTCGCCCCCACCCCGCAGCAGGCCCCGGTGGTTCCGCCGGAGGACCAGCGGCCCGCGGAGACCGCGTCGGCCCAGCCGGGGATCCCGGCACAGGCCCCCGGCGCTCCCGCTCCCACCGTCCCCGCCCCCCGCGCGGCCGACGCCGCTCCCGCCCCGGCGACCCCGGACGCGGAGCCCGCGGCCGACGCCCATGCCGACCCCGACCCCGAGGTCGCCCAGAGCCCGGAGGACCTGGACACCAGGGCCGCCGACCAGGAAGAGAGCACGGCCCCCGTGGAAGAAGTCACAGAGTCCACCGGCCCTGCCGCGCCCGGGTACGACGACGCCGAGCGTGAGGCCGTTCTGAAGGTCATGCGCGAGCGCCGGGACATCCGCAACGGCTTCCGGAGCGACCCGATCCCGCACGAGGTGCTGCTGCGCGTGCTGGAGGCCGCCCACACCGCGCCCTCCGTCGGCCACTCGCAGCCGTGGGACTTCGTCGTCATCCGCTCCGCCGACACCCGGCGCGCCATGCACGAACTGGCGATGCGTCAGCGCGACGCGTACGCCAAGTCCCTGCCCAAGGGCCGGGCGAAGCAGTTCAAGGAACTGAAGATCGAGGCCATCCTCGACACCCCGGTGAACATCGTGGTCACCGCCGACCCGACCCGGGGCGGCCGCCACACCCTGGGCCGCCACACGCAGCCGCAGATGGCGCCGTACTCCTCCGCGCTCGCGGTCGAGAACCTCTGGCTCGCCGCCCGCGCCGAGGGCCTCGGCGTCGGCTGGGTCAGCTTCTTCGACGAGCGCGAGATGGTCCGCGCGCTGGGCCTGCCCGAACACCTCGAAGTGGTCGCCTACCTCTGCGTCGGCTACGTCGACGAGTTCCCGGACGAGCCCGAGCTGATGCAGGCCGGCTGGGCCAAGCGCCGCCCGCTGTCCTGGGTCGTCCACGAGGAGACGTACGGCCGTCGCGCGCTGCCCGGCGAGGACCCGCACGACCTGCTCGCCGAGACGGTCGCGGGGATCCGCCCGCTGGACGCCAAGGCGCTCGGCGAGGCGTGGGAGCGCCAGAAGCGCATGACCAAGCCGGCCGGCGCGCTCGGCATGCTGGAGATCATCTCCGCGCAGCTGTCCGGCCTGTCCCGGCAGTGCCCGCCCCCGATCCCGGAGCCCGCGGCCGTCGCGATCTTCGCCGGCGACCACGGTGTGCACGCCCAGGGGGTCACCCCCTGGCCGCAGGAGGTGACGGCCCAGATGGTCGCCAACTTCCTCGGCGGCGGCGCGGTCTGCAACGCCTTCGCGACCCAGGTGGGCGCGGAGGTGTGCGTGGTGGACGTGGGTGTGGCCGCCGACCTCCCGGCGACCCCCGGCCTCCTGCCCCGCAAGATCCGCGCGGGCACGTCCGACATGACCACCGGCCCCGCGATGACCCGCGAGGAGGCCAAGCAGGCCATCGAGGTCGGCATCGAGACCGCCCGTGACCTGGTGGCGGCCGGCAACAAGGCCCTGCTGACGGGCGAGATGGGCATCGCGAACACGACGGCGTCCGCGGCCCTGATCTCCGTCTTCACCGGCGCGGACCCGGCCGAGGTGACGGGCCGGGGCACCGGTATCAACGACGAGACCCTCGCCCGCAAGACCGAGGTCGTCCGCCGCGCCCTGGAACTGCACCAGCCGGACCCCGCCGACCCCATCGGCGTCCTGGCCGCGATCGGCGGCTTCGAACACGCGGCGATGGTCGGCCTCCTCCTCGGGGGCGCGTCCCTGCGTACGCCGGTGATCCTGGACGGCGTCAGCGCCGGCGCCGCCGCCCTGGTCGCCCGGGCCATCGCCCCGGAGGTCCTCGCGGCCTGCATCGCCGGCCACCGCAGCGCGGAACCCGGCCATGTGGCGGCCCTCAACAAGCTGGGTCTGCGCCCCCTGGTCGACCTCGACCTCCGCCTCGGCGAGGGCACCGGCGCCCTCCTGGCCCTCCCGCTGGTCCAGAGCACGGCCCGGGCGATGCACGAGGTGGCGACCTTCGATTCGGCGGGCGTCACCGAGAAGTAGGACGCGAGAGGCACCCGGGACACCGGTTCCGGGTGCCTTCGCCGGGGTGAGGTGCCCGACGGCCACGGCCTGCAGGCCGCGGTCGTGGCAGGCGCCGGGCGTTCCTCCCCGAGCGCCCCAGGGCCCGGGAGACGTCCCCAGGCCGAAGGGGTTGGGCACCACCGCCCCACCCGCGCACCGGCAACGCTGCCCAGCCATCGGACACCGAACCCGTCCGCCCCGCCCGCGCCGTAAAATCCGCACGTCAGGGCCCCGCACGCCGTAGAGAGGAGCCGCCCCTCATGGCCGAACACCCCGCCTACCCCGTAGGCCTCCGCCTCACCGGCCGCAGGGTCGTCGTCCTCGGTGGCGGCCAGGTCGCCCAGCGCCGCCTCCCCGCGCTGATCGCGGCCGGGGCCGACATACACCTGGTCTCCCCGGACGCGACCCCCTCCGTCGAGGCCATGGCGGACGCGGGCGAACTCACCTGGCACCAGCGCCCGTACGCCGAGGGCGACCTGGCGGACGCCTGGTACGCCCTCATCGCCACGAGCGACGCCGAGGCCAACACCCGGGCCTCCGCCGAGGCGGAGGCGCACCGCGTCTGGTGCGTCCGCTCCGACGACGCCGACCAGGCGACCGCCTGGACCCCGGCCACCGGCACCAGCGAGGGCGTCACGGTCGCCGTCCTCACCACGGAGGCCAAGGGCCGCGACCCCCGCCGCACCGCCGCCATCCGCGACGCGGTGGTCGAGGGCCTCCGCGACGGCACGCTCGTCGCCCCGCACCACCGCACCCGCACCCCCGGCGTCGCCCTCGTCGGCGGCGGGCCCGGCGACCCCGACCTGATCACGGTCCGCGGGCGCCGACTCCTCGCCGAGGCCGACGTGGTCATCGCCGACCGCCTCGGGCCCCGCGACCTCCTCGCCGAACTCCCCCCGCACGTCGAGGTGATCGACGCGGCGAAGATCCCGTACGGCCGTTACATGGCCCAGGAGGCCATCAACAACGCGCTGATCGAGCACGCCAAGCAGGGCAAGTCGGTGGTCCGCCTCAAGGGCGGCGACCCGTACGTGTTCGGCCGCGGCATGGAGGAGCTGCACGCCCTCGCCGAGGCCGGCATCCCCTGCACCGTCGTCCCCGGCATCTCCAGCTCCATCTCGGTCCCGGGCGCGGCCGGCATCCCGGTCACCCATCGGGGCGTCGCCCACGAGTTCACGGTCGTCAGCGGCCATGTGGCCCCCGACGACGAGCGCTCCCTGGTCGACTGGGCGTCCCTCGCCAAGCTCACTGGCACCCTCGTGATCCTCATGGGCGTCGACAAGATCGGAAAGATCGCCGAGACGCTCGTCGCGCACGGCAAACCGGCCGGCACCCCCGTCGCGCTCGTCCAGGAGGGCACGACGGCCGCCCAGCGGCGGGTCGACGCGACGCTGGAGACGGTCGCCGAGACCGTGCGGACGCAGGAGGTCAAACCCCCTGCGGTGATCGTCATCGGCGAGGTCGTCACCGTCGGCCCCCGGACGTCTGCGTAACCCCGGGTAACACAACCCGTTCCCAGCCGTTGGCACCGCACCCTGGACAAGGCAGTATCACCCTGTGGCCGATCTCATCACCGTTGAGGACCCCGACGACCCGCGCCTGCGCGACTACACCGGCCTGACCGACGTCGAGCTGCGCCGCAAGCGCGAGCCCGCCGAGGGCCTGTTCATCGCGGAGGGCGAGAAGGTCATCAGACGGGCCAAGGACGCCGGGTACGAGATGCGCTCGATGCTGCTCTCCGCCAAGTGGGTCGACGTCATGCGCGACGTCATCGACGAGCTCCCGGCCCCGGTCTACGCCGTCAGCCCGGAGCTCGCCGAACGCGTCACCGGCTACCACGTGCACCGGGGCGCCCTCGCCTCCATGCAGCGCAAGCCGCTCCCGACGGCCGCCGAACTCCTGCAGACCGCACGCCGGGTCGTGGTCATGGAATCGGTCAACGACCACACGAACATCGGCGCGATCTTCCGGTCCTCCGCCGCCCTCGGCATGGACGCGGTCCTGCTCTCCCCGGACTGCGCCGACCCCCTCTACCGCCGCAGCGTGAAGGTCTCGATGGGCGCGGTCTTCTCGGTGCCGTACGCCCGGCTGGACACCTGGCCCAAGGGTCTGGACTCGGTCCGCGAGGCCGGCTTCACCCTGCTCGCCCTCACCCCGGACGAGAAGGCCCGCTCCCTCGACGAGGCGGCCCCGCACCGGATGGACCGCGTCGCCCTGATGCTCGGCGCCGAGGGCGACGGACTCTCCACCCAGGCCCTGGTCGCCGCGGACGAATGGGTCCGCATCCCCATGTCCCACGGCGTCGACTCGCTCAACGTCGGCGCGGCCGCGGCGGTCGCCTTCTACGCCGTGGCCACGGGGCGCCCCCGGAGCTAGGGGCCCGGCACGCCCTCCCCCGGAGGGGAGGGGACCCCGGCGGCGTTGTCGTCGGTTGCCGACGCTCCGCGCCGAAGCCCTCCTCCGCCTCGCAGCCGCACGTACCGGGCCCCGCTCGGGTCGGCCGGACGGCACCGTCGCCTTCCTGCGGCCCGATCCGAACGACGGGCCCCTGGGGCTGCCCGCCCCGCCTGCCGTCGGGCGACGACGCCGCTTTCGCGGCAGGTCCTATGCCCGGCCGGGCAGCACCTCCGGCTGCGACTGCTGCTGCCGTACGACGCCGTCCCCGCCGCCGAGGCCACGGTCCGGGCCCTGGCAGCCCTGGACGATGCCGATGCCCAGCGCCACGAGCAGCGTCACGACGACGAAGACGAACAGGCGCTGGCGCAGCAGCCGCGGGTTGGCGGGCCGTCGGCCGGTCCCCGTGTTTCTCGGCCCGGGCCGCCCGGCCCCGCTGCGGGGCGCCGGCCGGCTGCCGCTGCCGCCGGGACGGCTGTTGCGCGAGGCGGGAGCGGGACGGCTCCCGGACCGCGACGACGAGGCACCGCCCCCACGTGAGGCACTGCCTCCCCGCGACGGAACCCCGCCCCGGGAGGGGACCGCCCCCCGGGAGGACGGCACGCCACCCCGGGGCGGGGGAGTACCCGATCCGGAGCCCGAGCGCGAGCCCGAGCCGGAACCCGAGCCCGTGTGCGGCCCGCCCGGCCGGCGCAGCGTGCGCTCCGGGTAACTGGAGCCGGCGAGACGTCCGGTGGGCCGGTCCGCCTCCGCGGCCCGTGGCACGGGCGGCCGGGCATCGCCGGTCCCCTGCGCCTCGCGGGCGGCGATCTCCTTCAGCCGCAGCGAGAGATCGAGCGTGCTGGGCCGTTCGTCGGGGTCCTTCGCCAGACAGGCCCGGATCAGCGGGGCCAGCGCGTCGGGCACGCCGTTCAGATGGGGCTCCTCGTGCACCACGCGGTACAGCATCACCTCGGAACTGCCGTGCCCGAAGGGCGAGTCGGCCGTGGAGGCGTACGCGAGCGTGGCACCGAGCGAGAACACGTCCGTGGCCGGCGTGACCGCGGCGCCCCGCACCTGCTCGGGCGCGAGGAAGCCGGGGGAGCCGACCGCCGTGCCGACGTGCGTGAGCGTCGAGGCTCCGGTCGCCCAGGCGATGCCGAAGTCGATGATCCGCGGGCCCTTCGGCGACAGCAGGATGTTGGACGGCTTCAGGTCCCGGTGGACGACCCCGGCCTCGTGGACGGCGACGAGCCCCTCCGACAGGGCGGCCCCGATCGAGGCGAGCTCGGCCGCGCCGAGCGGGCCCTCGTCGTTGACCTTGTCGTGGAGGGAGGGCCCGGGCACGTACTGCGTGGCGAACCAGGGCCGGTCGGCGTCGAGATCGGCCGCGACCAGCCGCGCCGTGCACCCGCCCCGGATCCGCCGGGCGGCGGACACCTCACGGGCGAACCGCGAACGGAACTCCTGGTCCTCCGCGAGGTCGGGCCGGATCACCTTCAGCGCGACGCGCTGCCCCTTCTTGTCCGAGCCCAGATAGACGACGCCCATTCCGCCCGCGCCGAGCCGTCGGTGAAGCCTGAACGAGCCGACGACGCGCGGGTCCTCGCGCCTCAGGCGCATCATCGCCATGTTCATCCCCGCTGCCCGGTCCGTGTGACGTGCCACAGCTTACGTTTCCACGGCCGTTCGCGCGCAGAGGCCGCGCCCTCTGCTCCCGATCGATTGTCAGTGCCGGGTGGGAGACTTGAAGAGTGGTCAGAGAGCCTGGGAACAGGCGGACCTTGATGAGCTTGTGACCTCAACCACCTCTCGCAGAAGGGGGATTGAATCGGTGAAGGGTGATCGGGTCGAGATAGTCGTGGACGCCGGTGACACGACGCGCACCTATGAGGTGGTCGCCGGCAGAGCGGGCCGCAGGGTGGAGACGGCGGTCCGGCGGGGGGTGGTGGAAGTGAGCGAAGTCACTCGGAACGGTACGGTGGTGCGCACCGCCCGCTTCATGGCGAACAGGGTCCTCGCCCTGGTCGAACAGCCCGTCCCGCGGGAGGACCGGTCGGAAAAAACGACCCGCACCGGACACCCTCTCCGGGAAGACCCTGAGACCTAGGACCCCGTCTCCACCCAGGGGAGTACTCCGCAGGTCATGGCTCATCCTCCGGGAGGCCCGGCAATCGATACGAAGGCATGACGCCCGGCGCCCGCCCCACGCCTAGATTTGAGGTCAAGCGGCGGGTGCAGCACTCGTCCCCCGAGGTCAGGCACCCGCCGCTGCCAACGACAAACGAGACGGTCAGGAGAGGGACCATGGCCCACACGGCACCGCGGACACAGTTCCGCACCCGAAACCGCCGCACGGGCCGCCGCCACCCCCTGGTGGCGACACTCATGGCCCTTCCCCTGGCGGCCCTGCTCCTCCTCGTCTTCGACGGCTGGGAGACAGTGGCCACTCAGGCGTCGTCCGTGGGCGTGATGCTGGGGCGCTGAGCGGCGACCCCAGGCCCGGAAGAGCGGTCCGGGCGGGGACATCCACCCATGAAACCCCGTGGGGACGGGGGTACGGCGGACGGCAAAAATGCCGGCGCAGCTGGGGAGCTGCGCCGGCATTGCCATGTCCCCGGCTCCACCTGACAGGACAGGTCATCTCTTCCAGCCCGTCCGGCGTCCGAGGACGAGGCCCGTCCAGGGCCGAAGCGGGGTCCGGGGTCGAGCCCCGTCGCGGAGCGAGGGCGGAGGGGGGCGGGTGCGGAGCCTCCCGCGGGGCGGGGGCGGAGCCCCGGCCGGGGTCGAAGGGGCGGAGCCCCTGGGGGACGGGAAGGGGAGGGGCGGCGGGGGCGAGACACCTCGTACCCTCACCAGCAGACCCCGCACCGCCCCAGGGAGCCCCGTGACCGCCACCCCCTTGCTCTCCGCCCTCACCGCCCGAGCCAAGGCCAAGGCCCACGCCCACGCGCCCTCCCTCGCCCCCGACACGAACGGCGTCCCCGACACCGACACCGGCGCCGGCGCCGGCGTACGGACTCGTACCCCCACCCCCACCTGCCCCTGCACCACCGGCACCCTCGCCCACCGCCCCGACGCCACCGTCGTACGCCACGCGGACACCGTCGCCAAGGCCCACCCCCCGACCACCACCCCCGCCGACCTCACCCCCCGCCTCGCCGTAGCCACCCGCCACCCGGACGTCCTCCTCCCTCCCCTCACGCCCACCCCCACGGCCCTCCATGGCCGCCTCATCACGTTCTGGCCGTACGGCACCCCCGTGGACCCGGACGACCCGGACGCGGCCCCCTGGGAAGAAGCCGCCACCCTCCTCGCCCACCTCCACCGCATCCCTACCTCCGCCTCCGCCCCCGACCCGACCCGCACCTGCGAGCCGCCCCCCACCCCCGTCCTCCCCCCGATGAGAGGCCCCGCCAAGGCCGCCCAGGCCGTCGCCCGCCTCCAGGCCGCCCGCCCGCACCCCGCCACCGCCCCCCTCCTCCGCGCCTGGACCACCCTCCCCGCCTGGGCCCGCGCCGAAGCCCCCATGCCCGACACCACCACCCTCTGCCACGGCGACCTGCACCTCGGCCAACTCGTCCGCCACCCCGCCCCCGACGGCGCCTGGCGCCTGATCGACGTGGACGATCTCGGCGTCGGCGTCCCCGCCTGGGACCTCGCCCGCCCGGCCGCCTGGTACGCCTGCGGCCTGCTCCCGCCGGACGAGTGGACCCGCTTCCTGACCGCCTACCGCGCCGCCGGCGGCCCGGCCGTCCCCGCGGACGGCGACCCCTGGCCCGCCCTCGACGTCCCGGCCCGCGCCCTCACCGTCCAGACGGCCGCCCGGGCGGTGACCAAGGCGATCGCACAGCACCGCCCGCTCGACGAGGTCGAACAGTTGCTGGTCGACGCCTGCGCCCGGATGAGTTCCGTCCCTCCGCAGTTGGCGTCAAGTTCGGCGAAGTAGGGTGCAACCGACCGCAGCCGGACAGAGTCTGTCCTGGCGGTACGCGAAACAGGACCGACCGGCGAGGAGTTGAGCCGAATCATGCAGTGCCCGAAGTGTCACGGCCAGATGCACACATACAACCGCAATGGTGTCCAGATCGAGCAGTGCAACAACTGCAGGGGGATCTTCCTGGACTACGGCGAGCTGGAGGCGCTGACCCGCCTGGAGTCCCAGTGGTCCCAGCCGGCGCCCCCGCCGCCCGCCCCGCAGGCGTACCCGGCCGCTCCCGCCGCCCCGGCCTGGGGCGCCCCGCACGGTGGCCACGGCAGCCACCAGGGCGGGCACTACGGCGGTCACCACCGCCACAAGAGCTTCGGCCACATGCTGTTCTCCAGCTGACCCGAGCGAAAACCCCCGGCCGTACGAGACGGCCGGGGGTTTCGGTGGGTGGACGATACTGGGATTGAACCAGTGACCTCTTCCGTGTCAGGGAAGCGCTCTCCCGCTGAGCTAATCGTCCTCGGGACCGTGATCCTGAGACCACGAACACTGCGTGCGCGATACTGGGATTGAACCAGTGACCTCTTCCGTGTCAGGGAAGCGCTCTCCCGCTGAGCTAATCGCGCGGGTGCGGATCTTGCCGTACGTGCTGGAAGATCCAGTGGACGATACTGGGATTGAACCAGTGACCTCTTCCGTGTCAGGGAAGCGCTCTCCCGCTGAGCTAATCGTCCTTGGAGGTGGAGACGGGATTTGAACCCGTGTAGACGGCTTTGCAGGCCGTTGCCTCGCCTCTCGGCCACTCCACCAGGAGTGTAGGGGATCGGGACGACCCCTTCTTCCTTCGAGCGGACGACGAGGCTCGAACTCGCGACCTCAACCTTGGCAAGGTTGCGCTCTACCAACTGAGCTACGTCCGCTTGTCGTTTCGGTCGGCTCTCGCGTCCCGGCGACGAGTTGAACTCTAGCGGATTCCTGGGCCAGTACAAAAACGCGTTTGTGCAGCGTGCGCCCCTGCCGCCCCGCCCGGACCTGCGGCGGACCTGCGGCGGTCGGCCCGGCGCCGTGCAGCGGACCTGCTCAGGGCCCCGCCGGGGACGTCCCCGGACCGCCCCCTGACACCCGCCCTAGACTCGACACCGTGCTCGACCTCGCTCCTCTCGCCCGCTTCGGCGGCCGTGTCGCCACCGGTCTCCTCGACGTCACCAGCGACCCCGCCGCCCTCGACTCCGCCGGTTTCTGGGCCGTCTGCGCCGACTTCGAAGGCGGTCTGGTCTGCGCCCGCTTCGCCGACGTACGGGACGAACCGGTGCCCGCGCCCGTGCCGGGGGAGTGGCGGGGACCCGCGGCCGGTGACTGGACGTCCTCGCTCGACCGCGCCGCGTACACCGGCGGCGTGCGCCGGATCCGGGAGCACATCGCGGCCGGCGAGGTCTACCAGGCGAACCTCTGCCGTGTCCTGACCGCGCCGGTCGGGCCCGGCGCCGACGTGGACGCCCTTACCGCCCTGCTGGCCCGCGGCAACCCGGCACCGTATGCAGGAACGATCCGCCTGCCCGCGCACGGCGTCGAGATCGCCACGGCGTCCCCGGAGCTCTTCCTCCGCCGCGACGGACGGATGATCGAGTCCGGCCCGATCAAGGGCACCGGCCGCACCGAGGCGGACCTCCTCGACAAGGACTACGCCGAGAACGTGATGATCGTGGACCTGGTCCGCAACGACATCGGCCGGGTCTGCGCCACCGGCAGCGTGACCGTGCCCGACCTGTGCGCGGTCGAGAAGCACCCGGGGCTGGTCCATCTCGTGTCCACGGTCCGCGGCGAGCTGCGCCAGGACGCCGGCTGGCCCGAACTGTTCGACGCCGCCTTCCCGCCCGGCTCCGTCACCGGCGCCCCCAAGTCCAGCGCCCTGCGCATCATCGACGCGCTGGAGACGGCACCCCGCGGCCCGTACTGCGGAGGCATCGGCTGGGTGGACGCCGACCGGGGCACGGCCGAGCTGGCCGTCGGCATCCGCACCTTCTGGATCGACCGGAGCCCCGACGGCACGGCCGTGCTGTGCTTCGGCACCGGCGCCGGCATCACCTGGGGCTCCGACCCCGAGGCGGAATGGCGGGAGACCGAGCTGAAGGCCGCGCGACTGCTCGCGGTAGCGTCGGGAACGTACGAGGTGAGTGAAGGGACCCTGACGTGAAGATCTGGCTCGACGGCGGGCTTCAGGACATCGATTCCGCCCGTGTCTCCGTCTTCGACCACGGCCTGACCGTGGGCGACGGCATCTTCGAGACGGTGAAGGCGACGGAGGGGAGGACGTTCGCGCTCACCCGTCACCTCGACCGGCTGACCCGTTCCGCGCGCGGCCTCGGCCTGCCGGACCCCGACCACGACGAGGTCCGCCGCGCCTGCGCCGCCGTCCTCGAGGCCAACCCCATGCCGCTCGGCCGGCTGCGCATCACCTACACCGGCGGTCACGGCCCGCTCGGCTCCGACCGCGGCGACCGCGGCCCCACCCTCGTCGTCGCGCTCGGGGAGACCACCCGCCGCCCCGACTCCACCGCCGTGATCACGGTCCCGTGGACCCGCAACGAGCGCGGCGCGCTGACCGGCCTCAAGACGACCTCGTACGCCGAGAACGTCGTCGCGCTGGCCCGCGCCCACGAGCACGGCGCCTCGGAGGCCCTGTTCGCGAACACCGTCGGACAGCTCTGCGAGGGCACCGGGTCGAACGTCTTCGTCGTCCTGGACGGCGAGATCCACACCCCGCCGCTCGCCTCCGGCTGCCTCGCGGGCATCACCCGCCGACTCACCGTCGAGTGGACCGGCGCCAAGGAGACCGACCTCCCGCTCGACGTGCTGGAGCGCGCCGACGAGGTCTTCCTCACCTCCACCCTGCGCGACGTCCAGGCCGTCCACCGCGTCGACACCCGCGAA
The DNA here is from genome assembly GCF_042895685.1 of Streptomyces sp. NPDC001381. Taxonomy (NCBI): domain Bacteria; kingdom Bacillati; phylum Actinomycetota; class Actinomycetes; order Kitasatosporales; family Streptomycetaceae; genus Streptomyces; species Streptomyces sp. NPDC001381. Next base: position 85,172 of record NZ_JBIAWO010000009.1, read on the forward strand.
CTGCCCGGAGCGCCGGGCCCGGTGACCGCCAAGGCGATGCGGATCTTCGACGAGCGCGCGGGGGACGACCTCGACCCCTAGGCCGTGTCCGCAAAGTCCCGCCTGCCTCGCGACGCCCGGCACGTGCTCTCGCCGCACCGGGCGAAAGCCCGAGTACACCCAGTACGAGGCCGTCCGCCCGGCACGCCGGGAGCACGCTCCCCCACGCTCGGCTTCGCTCGCGCGGGAGGGGCCCCACGACGCCGCGAGGCCCGCCCTGCGGGCGAACGGCGGGACTTCGCGGACACGACCCAGGGCGTGCCGGCGTCGCGAGGCTGGCGGGACGTCGCGGACACGGCCAGGCCGGAGCGGGGACGCGGAAGCAGCGGAAAAACGAGCTGACTGCGGGGCGTACGACGGGTAGAAACCCCCCTGATGACCACCACACTGCGGCCGACCGAGCCGCTACAGCGCGCCGCCGACGGGTCCCTGTCCCGCCACTACCAGGTGTGCGTGAACAGCCGCCCCGTCGGAGCCGTCAGCCTCTCGACCGATCCGCGCTTCGGGCCCGCCGTCGCCCGGATCGACGACCTGCACATCGAGGAGCCGGACCGGGGCCGGGGCCGCGGCGCCGTGGCCGCGCTCGCCGCCGAGGAGGTGGCGCGCGGCTGGGGCTGCCGGCAGATCGAGATCAGGGTGCCGGGCGACGCCGCGGCCGCGCTGCGCCTCGCCACGGCGCTCGGCTACGTCCACCGCAACCGCGGCATGGAGAAGCAGCTCGGCGCCGCCGCGCCCGCCCTGCCCGAGGGCAGCCGGAGCCGGCCCATGACCGAGGCCGAGTACGGCCCGTGGCACGAGCGCGGCATCGCGGAGTACGCGCAGGACTGGATCGACCGCGACGTGCCCGAGGCCCTCGCGCGGACGAAGGCACTGCAGGACTACGCGCGGTCGCTGCCCCGGGGCCTGGCCTCGGAGAACACACTGATCTGCGTCCTGGAGCACGAGGGCACCCCGGTCGGCGACCTGTGGCTGGCCTTCGCCGACGACAAGGCGTTCGTCTTCAACGTCGAGACCTACGAGGAGCATCGCGGCCGGGGGCACGGCCGCTCCCTGATGCTGCTGGCCGAGGACCGGACGGTGGCCGCCGGCAGGCGGGTGCTCGGCCTCAACGTCTTCGCGGGCAACACACCTGCCGAGCGGCTGTACGCGTCGCTCGGGTACGTGACCGTGGGCTACTCGATGTACAAGAACCTGCTCTGAGGCTCCCGGTTCACCCCGCCCCGGCCAGCAGCCGGTCCGCGATCTCCTCGACGCGCTCGCGCAGGCCCTCCTGGCTCTTGCCGCCGTCGAGGCGCTCGCCGCCGATGACGTACGTCGGGGTGCCGGTGACGCCGATCGCCTTGCCCTCGGCCTGGTCGGCGTCGACGATCAGGATGTGCCGTCCGTCGATCAGCGCGGTGTCGAACTCCTCGGCGTCCAGACCGAGTTCACGGGCGACCTCGACCAGGAAGGACTCTCCCGCACGGTCCAGCTCCTCGACCCGGGCCAGCACGGCCTCGACGTACGGCCAGCCCTTGCCCTGCTCCAGGGCCTCCTCGGCGGCCTGCGCGGCGGCGAAGGCGTGCTTGTGCTTCTCCAGCGGGAAGTGCCGCAGCCGCAGCTCCAGGCGGTCGCCGTAGCGCTCGCGCAGGGCACGCAGGTCGTCGAGGGCGCCGCGGCAGTCGGGGCACTGCAGCTCGCACCAGACGTCCAGGACGACGGCGGGAGGGGCGGATGCCGGGGCGGACGCGGAGGCGGAGGCCGAGGAGGAGTCACTCATGCCACCAGTCTCCCAGCCCGCCCCCACCCACCCCAATCCGGACCACTGTCGTGGCCGGCTCCCGCACCCGTGCCGGCAGCCCCCCTTCCGTGCGGGCTGTCCCTCGCCCGGCCCGCCTGCGCCTCCCGCAGGACGGCGCGGGGGCCCCGACCGGGACCTGCGGAGGAGCCGACCCGGAGATGTCCCTGATGTCCGGTCGGAACATGGCCCGGGAGCGGTCCAAAGGTGCAGGATGGAAGGGACGAAGCGCCCGTCCGTCGAGGCGCCCAGTCGCCGTCCCTGCCCGAGAGCGCCTCGCCTGGAGGACCGCATGATCGCCGAGACCGTCTGTTCCGCCGTCGCCGCGGCCGGCCTGGGCATCGCGGCGGTCACGGCCTACCGCAAGCGCTTCCTGTCCGCCGCCCGCATCGCCGCCTACGCGCTCGTCCCCCTCGGGCTCGTGATGACCGGCGTCGTCGAGTGGCTGGCCGACACCGCCTTCAGTCCCACCGCCTGGGCCGGCTTCGCCGTGCTCGGCGTCGCCTGGGCCCTCTTCGCGACCACCCGCGCCGTGGAGCGCCGCCGGGGCGGCACTCGCGGCACTCGCAAGGAGCGCAGGGCGGCAGCCCGCTCCGCCCGGACGGACGCCGTGACCCCGGCCGCCCCGGCGCCCTCCCTGGGCCCGGCAGCGCCCCGCCCGGCGTCCCGCCCCGCATCCACCCCGCGCGCGAAGGGCGACGCGGACGACTTCAGCGACATCGAGGCGATCCTGAAGAAGCACGGGATATGAAGCCGGGGAACGCCTGAGCCACGCCGCGCCCCTGCCAGGGGCACGGCCCGCGGCTGCCGCGCCCCCGGCACCTCCACGACGGTGGCCCGACGGTTGAAACGACACAGTCGGCCCGTCGGCGCGCGGAAACGATCACGGCTTGAAAGCGACGTTGCGGAATACGGCGAACACCCGCTCATTCCGGGCGCGTTGATCGCGCCGGACGCCTGGCCTGCGTCATCATCGCCCCGAGATGCTGGACATGAAACAAGGCGACACCGCGCCGCCTCAGGAAGAGCCGCGCGGCTGCCTCTTCGCCCTTTCCCAGCCACCGCTGATGATCTTCCTTGCGGTGATCGGGTGTCTGCTGCTCATTGCTTCGCTGCATGATCTGCTGCTGCTCTGAGCCGTACCCGCGGTCCCCGGCGCCACCCGCCGGGGCCGCGTCGGCATCGAGGAACCACCCCTCGGTACGCACCCCGGCCGGGCCCGTCAGCCCGTCGCTTCCTTGCGCCGTGCCCGGTAGGCGGCCACATGGAGACGGTTGCCGCAGGTGCGGCTGTCGCAGTAGCGGCGGGAGCGGTTGCGGGAGAGGTCGACGAAGGCGCGCCGGCAGTCGGGGGCCTCGCAGCGCCGCAGCCGCTCCTGCTCCCCGGCCACCACGAAGAAGGCCAGCGCCATGCCGCAGTCGGCCGCCAGATGGTCCGCGACCGAGGCGCCGGGCGCGAAGTAGTGCACATGCCAGTCGTAACCGTCGTGGTCCGTGAGCCGGGGCGTGGTGCCGGCGGCGGCGACCAGCTCGTTGATCAGACCGGCGGCGGTCCGGGCGTCCCGGGCCGCGAAGATCCCGGCGAACCGCCCGCGGATCTTGCGTACGGCGGAGAGGTCGAACTCGGAGAGCACGCCGACGTCACTCATGTCGTGCCGTCGTACGAACTCCGCGAGAGCGTCGACGTCCGCCAGCGCGTCCGGGGAGGTCTCGTCCTCCGGCGCGGTGTTCACCAGATCCACCACGGCATCGAGCGCACACCGGGTGTCGTGGGTGATCAGCACGTTTCGCTCCCTGGCCTGAGGGTCGGGCGGACGCCCGCCGATGCTGGCCGATGGTAGCCGCCCCACGCGCGGAAGCCACGGGGCTCCCGGCCCCGGCTTCCCGTGACGCGGTCGCGTGCGCGCGCCGACGCCGCACCACGGCAGGCCGTGGTGCGGCGTCGGCGCGTTCCCTCTGCGTTGGTCGTGGCCCGAGCCGTCTCCCCGAGTGGACGGCGCCGGGCGGCTCGGTGTGAGCCTCGCCTAGCTTTCCGCCAGGATGTGCGAGAGCTCTTGGTCGAGGTCGAAGTGGCGGTGTTCCGTGCCGGGAGGCACGGCCGCGTCCGTCCGCTTCAGGAAGGACTCCAGGGCCCGCGCCGGGGCCTCGAGCAGGGCCTCGCCCTCAGGGGAGCTCAGGGCGATGCAGACGACGCCCTGACCGTGGCTGCGCGACGGCCAGACGCGGACGTCGCCGGTTCCCGTGGGTCGGTGCAGGCCTTCGGCGAGGAGGTCGCGGGCGAACACCCACTCGACGGTCTCCTCGGCTCCGGTGTGGAAGGTGGCGTGCACGGCGTAGGGGTCGGCCGTGTCGTACCGCAGGCCTGCGGGGACAGGCAGGGAGGACTCGCTCGACACAACGAGGCGCAGGTGCAGCTCGCAGCTGACCGTGGTGTTCATAAGCGCCAGGGCCTTTCGCTCAGTGTGCGCTCGGGGATTCGCACGTCGGCGAAATCGACATGCCACCTACGGTGCCGTTGTAAACCCCTCTGAGTGTTTTGCGTGCCTTTACGTAACTCTTCCGGCCGAGAGCCCGTTCGCGTAGTACCACCATTCCGGTGACTGGAATCTCTCAGGTAGGGTCTGGGTGTATGAATACGGGGAGTAACGAGCCTGGCGAGGTGGCCATGGCGGCGGACGGGACGAAGGCGGGGGGAGCGGCGGAGGAGCCGCAGGACCAAGGGCTCGGCTCCAGGGCCCCCGAGTTCGTCAAGGCGCGCCGAGCGCTGCACCTGAGCTGGCAGGTCGGCGTCTTCGTCATCGGCCTGGCCGTGGTGGGCGCCGGCATCATCATGCTGCCGCTGCCGGGACCCGGCTGGGTGGTGATCTTCGGCGGCATGGCGATCTGGGCGACCGAGTTCGTCTGGGCCCAGCTGGTGCTGCGCTGGACCAAACGCAAGGTCACCGAGGCCGCCGCGCGCGCCCTCGATCCCAAGGTGCGCCGCCGCAACATCATCCTGACCTCGATCGGCCTGGTGATCATCGGCGTTCTGCTGGGCGTCTACGTGTGGAAGTTCGGCTTCGAGATGCCCTGGAACATCAAGGACCAGTGATCTCCGGTGGATCTCCCGTCGATCTTCGACGGAGGCGCGGGGTCCGGGCGGACCTGGTCACAGGCACCCCCTGACATGGGGTAATGTTCTTCCTGCGCCCGGGCGATTAGCTCAGTGGGAGAGCGCTTCGTTCACACCGAAGAGGTCACTGGTTCGAACCCAGTATCGCCCACCCCGGAACGGTGGCCCGTCCGCGATATCGCGGACGGGCCACCGTCATCTGTGCATGATCACGGCGACCGGCGGCGCCTCCGCCGTGCTCATCCGGCCGTCGACGAAGCGTGACGGTACGCAGTCGCCGTACCGTCGCGTCCCGGCCTCTCACCGCGCGGCTCGGCCACCTCGACCCGCCGCCGGTCCGTCGCCACCCCCGCCGTGCCGGCGGGCCGCATCCCTCCCTCCTCCCTGCCCACATCGGGTCCGTCCGCCCGTCTCCCGTCCCCGCCCCACCGGCGGATTTCCGTCGCTCCGTCCCGCCGTCCCCGCGCCACCCACCGGTTCGACGGGGCGAACGCACGCCTCTCACCTGGGGCTTGGCCGCCCGCGTCACCCCAGGCCGCCGCCGTGTGCTGGCTGCGCCCCCGAGTCGCCGCGCAAGAAATTCCTGTCCGAATCATTGACGCTCCCTCAGCCCCCTCGTACCTTGTGCCAGCAAGCGCTTTCTTGAAACGATTCATGCAAGCGGCAATGACGCTGCGGGGAGGGCCCGACTGTGGGAACCAGCAGGAATGTTGAGAGGCGAACGATCCTGAAGGCGGCCGGAGCGACGGCGGCCACGCTCGGGCTGGCCGCGACCACGGGGTGCGGGGGTGGGAGCGGTTCCGGAGACGGGACGGTGACGCTCCGTTACGCTTGGTGGGGTGGTGAGCCGCGCACCATCGCCATCAAGAAGACGATCGCACTCTTCGAGAAGAAGTACCCGAAGATCAAGATCAAGCCCGAATTCACCGACTACGAGGCGTTCTGGGAGAAGTTCCAGACCCAGGCCTCCGGCGGAAATCCGCCGGACGTTTTCCAGAATGCGGTCGGTTTCCTGCGCAAGTACGACAAGCGCGGTGTTCTGATGGATCTCAAGTCCCAGGCGGACGCGGGGAATCTGAGCCTGGAGAACTTCCGCAACGGCGTTCTGGCGAACGGTCAGGTCGACGGCAAGCAGATCGGCATACCCGTCGGCGCCAACACCATGGCCCTCGTCATCGACCTCAAGGCCTTCGAGAAGGCCGGCGTGGAGGCGAAGTTCGGCTGGACCTGGGACGAGTACTTCGACGCGCTGCAGACGATCCAGGACAAGCTGAAGATCGCCGGTGACACCGGCTACTTCAGCATCATGTACCTCTACGACCTGTATCTGCGGCAGAACGGCAAGGCCTTCTTCACCGACTCCGCTCTCGGCTTCACCGAGGACGATCTGACGCAGTGGTGGGAGGACGGCTACAAGCGCGTGAAGTCCGGGCTCGTCGCCGACCCGAAGAAGATCGAGCAGGTCAAGCCCAAGTCGGGTCTGTCGGCCGGGCTCGCCGCGTCCGAGTTCACCTGGGACAACTTCTCCATCCGCTACGAGGGCGAGGGCGAGTCGGACTACGGGCTCGCGCCGATCCCCACCACGGACGGCAAGGACACCGGCCAGTACCTCGGTTCGCTGATGCTCAGCGCCTTCTCCGGGACCAAGCACCCCAAGGAGGCCGCCCAGTTCATCGACTTCATGGTCCACGACCCCGAGGTCGGCAAGATCATGGGCTACGACCGCGGCCTCCTCGCCACCACCGAGCAGTACGAGGCCTTCACGCCGACCGACCCCAACAACAAGGGCGTCGCCGCCTACGAGGACGAGGTCGCCAAGGCCGGTGTCCTCGGGAAGATCACCCCGCACCCGTCCGGCGCCGACGTCATCGAGGCGGCGTTCCTGCGCATCGGCGGTGAGGTCGCCCAGGGCAAGAGCAAGCCGGCCGACGCCGCCAAGGCGCTGTTCAGCGAGGCCAAGGCCGCGTTCGCGGGCTGAGGGGACGTACCACCATGACGCTCGTCAAGGAAGCGCCCGCGCGCCCGGCCGGGAAGCGGTCCTCCGCTCCCGCCGCCGGGCGGCGCGGGCGGCGCCGCGAGAATCTCGCCGGCTACCTCTTCATGTCGCCGTGGATCGCGGGGTTCCTGCTGCTCACGGCGGGGCCGATGATCGCGTCGCTGTACTACGCGTTCACCAGCTACAACCTGTTCACGCCGCCCCAGTGGGTGGGGCTCGACAACTTCACCACGATGTTCCAGGACCCGCGCTGGCAGAAGTCGGTCGAGGTCACGCTGAAGTACGTCGTCGTGGCCACACCGCTGAAGCTGCTGCTCGCCCTCGGCGTCGCCCTGCTGCTCGCGCAGAAGCGGCGGGGACAGGGTCTGTACCGGGCCGCGTTCTACATGCCCTCGCTCATCGGCGCCAGCGTCTCCGTGGGCTTCGTGTGGCGGGCGCTGTTCTCCGACGACGCCGTCGTGGACCGCACGCAGAAGATCTTCGGCCTCGACGTGGGCGGCTGGATCGGCAACCCGGACTACGTCCTCTACGCCCTGGTGGCGCTGAGCATCTGGCAGTTCGGCGCTCCGATGGTCATCTTCCTGGCCGGCCTCAAGCAGGTTCCGCGGGAGCTGTACGAGGCGGCCGAGGTCGACGGGGCCGGCCCCTTCCGCCGGTTCTGGAACATCACGCTGCCGATGATCTCCCCGGTGCTGTTCTTCAACGTCCTGCTGGAGTCCATCCACGCGTTCCAGGTGTTCGGCTCCGCCTACGTGGTCTCCGACACCCGGTGCGGGCCGGCCGACGCCACGCTCGTCTACACCTGCTACCTGTACCAGAAGGGCTTCAAGGAGGCCCAGATGGGCTTCGCCTCCGCGATGGCCTGGACGCTGGTGGTCGCGGTGGCGCTCGTGACGGCGGTCCTGTTCTGGTCGCAGAAGAAGTGGGTGCACTACGAGGAGGCCGCCAAGTGACCAGTGCCACCACCCCTGTCGTGCGCGCCCCGCACGAGCGGCGGCGCGCCGGATCGATCGCCTGGCACGCGGGCGCCCTCGTCGTCCTCGCGGTCGTGCTGTACCCGGTGATCTGGGTCGTCGGTGCCGCGTTCAAGCCGAGCAAGGACATCATCGCCAGCCTCGACCTGCTGCCCGCCAAGCCGGTCTGGGCGAACTTCTCCGGGCTCGCGGACGGCATCTCCGGCATCTCCATCAGCAGCTTCTTCGTGAACTCGCTGATGTACGCGGTGCTCGCCGTGGCCGGTGTCGTGCTGTCCAGCTCGCTGACCGCGTACGCCTTCGCCAAGATCGGGTTCGCCGGACGGAACCTGCTGTTCACGCTGATGATCGGCACACTGCTGCTGCCGTACCACGTCCTGCTCATCCCGCAGTACGTGATGTTCCGCAAGCTCGAACTCGTCGACACGCTGGTGCCGCTGGTCGCGGGCAAGTTCCTGGCCACGGAGGCGTTCTTCGTCTTCCTGATGGTGCAGTTCATGCGCGGGCTGCCGCGCGAGCTGGACGAGGCCGCGAAGCTCGACGGCTGCGGACACCTGCGGACCTACTGGTCCATCGTGCTGCCGCTGAGCCGTCCCGCCCTGATCACCAGCGCCATCTTCACCTTCATCAACGCGTGGAACGACTTCATGGGGCCGTTGATCTACCTCAACACCCCCGACAAGTACACCGTCTCGCTCGGCCTGATGATGTTCCGCGACCAGGAGGGCATCTCCAACTACGGCAGCATGATCGCGATGTCGCTGGTGGCGCTGGTGCCGGTGATCGCCTTCTTCATGGCCTTCCAGCGCTACCTCATCGACGGTATGGCGACGTCCGGACTGAAGGGCTGAGGCGGTCACCCATGGCGCAGGCACACGGGAAGGCGCGCTCCGCGCGCAAGGAGTCCGTGTTCGGCGAGCGGTTCGCCGTGTTCGCCGAATGTCTCCTCACCGGCGTGTGGATCGCCGTGGCCTGTCTCGGGGTCGTCACCTACCCCGCCGCGTTCGCCGCCGGCGCCCGCCATCTGCGCCGGCGTACGTCCCATGAGAGCGGTGGGTGGCGGGAGTTCGTCGCGGACTTCCGTGCGGCCCTGCGCGGCGGGTGGGCGGTGGGGCTCGCCGGGTGGGCGGCGGCCGGCGCGGTCCGGGTGGACGTGCTGGCCGCGCGGGCCGGGATTCCCGGGGGTCCGTTCGCCGGGGCCGTCGGCCTCTTCGCGCTGATCGGACTCGTCGTGACCCTGCTGCGGGCGGCCGCCGTGTGGACCCCGGGTGACGCCTGGCGGGGGCTGCTGGCGGACTCCGCGCGGCGGACCGTGCGCGATCCCGCCGGGTCCTTCCTGGTCGTCTGCGGGCCGGCGGTCGTGGCCCTGTCCGCCTGGTTCGTCCCGCCGCTGGCGGTCCCCGTGCTGGGGGCCGTCGCGGCGGCGGCGGTGGCCGTCGAGGAGCGGTACCGCAACCGCTGAGCCTGCCCGCCCCGCCCCGCCCCGCCCCGAGGCCGGCGCCACGGGCGCCGCACTCTCTCTGTCATGCCCCTGACCAGTCAGTTGTGTGTACGGAACACGCATCCCGCACGGACAAGGAAAGGCTGCATCTCATGTCTCCCATCCCCCGCAGGTCCCTCCTCAAGGCGGCGGCAGTCGCCGGAGCCGCGGCCCAGTTCTCCTGGGCCCTGGGAGCGCAGGACGCCGGGGCCGCGCCCGCAGCCCAGGCGGCGGACGCGGATCCGGTGACCCTGGACTGGCTGGAGGACGGCGGTCTCGGCGCCGCCCCCGGCTCCACGCTCGGTGTGCCCTGGCCGATGGGCGTCCACCAGGAGGACCAGACCTTCGCGCTGACGGACGCCGACGGCAAGGCCGTGCCCGTGCAGTCCTGGCCGATCGCGTACTGGCCGGACGGATCCCTCAAGTGGACCGCCCACGCGGTCAGTTCGGGCACCGGCAAGCTCACCCTCACGGCCGGCGACCCGGCCGCCCCCGACAAGAAGGTCACCGTCGACAAGAGCGGCGGCACCATCGACGTCTCCACCGGTGTCATCACCGTCAGGATCGGCAAGGACGGCACCACGCTCATCAAGTCCGTCCGGCGCGGCTCCACCGAGATCGCCAGGAACGGCCGCCTCGTCCTGATCCGCCAGCCCGAGATCGAGGACGAGGACCAGGGCACGGTCCGGACCGAGCGCTTCGAGGGCGCGGTCGGCGAGGTCACCGTCGAGCAGGAGGGCCCGGTCCGGGCGGTCGTCCGCGTCGACGGCAAGCACCGCAAGGGCAGTCGCAGCTGGATGCCGTTCTCGATCCGCCTCTACTTCTACGCGGGCGCCGACTCCTTCCGCATGGTCCACACGATCACGTACGACGGGACCCAGGAGCCGGGCAAGGCCAGTGGTGACTTCATCCGCGGCCTCGGCGTGCGCTTCACGGTCCCGATGCGCGACGCGGCGTACGACCGGCACATCCGCATCGGCGGCGAGGGCACCGGTCTGCTGCGCGAGGCCGTCAAGGGCATCACCGGACTGCGCCGGGACCCGGGAGCGGCGGTCCAGGCCGCCCAGTACGCGGGCGAGAGGCTGCCCGACCCGTCCACCTGGGACCAGCGGGTCACCACCCGCCTCCAGTACATCCCCGAATGGGGCGACTACACCCTCTCCCAGCTCTCCGCCGACGGCTTCACGCTCCGCAAGCGCACCAAGAAGGGCTACGGCTGGATCGCCGCCGGCGGCGGCAAGCGGGCCTCGGGTTTCGGCTACGTCGGCGGCGTCAGCGGCGGATTCTCCTTCGGCCTCAGGGACTTCTGGGAGAAGCACCCCGCCCAGCTCGACATCCGCGACGCCCACACCGACGAGGCCGAGGTCACCCTCTGGCTCTGGTCGCCCGAGGCGCAGCCCATGGACCTGCGGTTCTACCACGACGGCATGGGCCAGGACACCTACCCCGAGCAGCTCGAAGGCCTCAACATCACCTACGAGGACCACGAGCCCGGCTTCGGCACCCCCTACGGGATCGCCCGTACCTCCGAACTCCTCTTCTGGGCCAACGAATCGACCCCCGCCCCCGCGAAGCTCGCCGAACAGGTCGAGGCCGTACGGGTGCTGCCCCAGCTCGCCGCCCCGCCCAAGCAGCTCATCAGGGCGAAGGTCTTCGGCCCGGGCCTGTACTCCGAGCCGGACCGCTCCACCCCCGCCAAGGCGAAGATCGAGGACCACCTCGACTTCCTCTTCACCTACTACAAGGACCAGGTGGAGCAGCGCCGCTGGTACGGCTTCTGGGACTACGGCGACATCATGCACACCTACGACACCGTCCGGCACCAGTGGCGGTACGACATCGGCGGCTACGCCTGGGACAACTCCGAGCTGTCGCCGGACCTCTGGCTCTGGTTCGCCTATCTGCGCAGCGGCCGCGCGGACATCTTCCGCTTCGCCGAGGCGATGACCCGGCACACCGGCGAGGTCGACGTCTACCACCTCGGCCAGTGGGCGGGCCTCGGCACCCGGCACGGCGTCCAGCACTACGCCGACAGCGCCAAGCAGCAGCGCATCGCCAACACGACCTACCGCCGCTACTACTACTTCCTCACGGCGGACGAACGCGTCGGCGACCTGATGCACGCCAACGTCGACTCGGACGAGACGTTCCTCGCCCTGGACCCCCTGCGCAAGATCCGCACCGAGCCCTACACGCCCGACCGGCACGCCCTGTCGATCGGCTTCGGCACCGACTGGAGCGGTCTGGTGTCGGCCTGGCTCACCGAGTGGGAGCGCAAGGGCCCCAAGTGGGAGAAGGCCAAGGCGCGGGTCCTGTCGACGATGGAGACCATCGCCGCCCAGCCCAACGGCTTCGTGCAGGGCAGCGGCCTGTACGACCTCGACACCGGCAGGTTCGCCGTCGCCACGACCCCGGTCGTCGGCGTCTCCCACCTGTCGGCCGTCTTCGGCCTCAACGAGCTGTGCGCCGAGCTCATCCACCTCGTCGACATGCCGGCCTTCAACGAGGCGTACTACGACTACTGCCGCTACTTCAACGCCACCAAGGCCGAACAGGCGGCCCGCTACGGCTCCAACTTCGGCACCCTGCTGCTCTTCCAGGGCCACTCCCGCCTCGACGCCTACGCCGCCGTACAGACCGGCGACGCGGCGCTCGCCAAGCGGGCGTGGACGAAGTTCTACAGCTCCGACGGGTACACCGAGTCCTCGCCGTGGAAGACGGAGCCGCTGAGCGGCCCCGCCACCCTCGTCGCGGGCAGCGAGGCCGCCTGGGTGTCCACCAACGACACGGCCCTGTACGGCCTCGCCGCCATCGAGAACCTGGCGCTGCTCGGGGACAAAATGCCGTCGTGACCGAAGGGACCGGGGCCCGTCCGGCGTGATCCGCCGGACGGGCCCCGGGGCCTGTCGTCCGGCCGCGTCGTCGTCGGGTGCCGACACTCCGCGTCGACGCCTCCTCCGCCTTGCAGCCGCACGCACCGGGCCCCGCTCGGGCCGGCCGGACGGCAGGTCGCTCTCCCGCGGCCCGATCCGGACGACGGGCCCTAACCCATCCGCCCCAGGACCTCCCGTACCTTCCGCACGTCCCGCAGCCGCTGCTCGTACGTCGCCCCGAGTGCGAGCAGCAGCAGGCCGGCGAGGGCCGGAGGCAGCCAGCGCGGGAGCACGTCGGCCACCTGGACGAGATACGGGGCGAGTTCGTGCAGCGCGTCCAGGACGAGCACCGAGCCGCCCAGCACCAGGGGCGCCTGCAGACGGTGCCGGGCACCCAGCAGGGTGAGCACCAGGGCGGCCGCGCCCAGCAGCAGGGGACGGGTCCACTCCGGGTCGCCCCAGGCCGCGGCCAGGCTCGGCAGCAGCGTGGCGGCGAGCCCGGGCCCGTACGCCGTCCAGGACGAGGCCCGCGGGTCGCGGCGCCGGCGCAGGACGCCGACGAGCAGCGCGGGGACCGTGACCGGCAGGGTGTACGCCTCCGGGACGGTGACCTCCCAGCCGGCCAGCCGCACCCAGGAGGCCAGGACGAAGAGCGCGGCGGCGGCGTAGCCGACAGGGCGCCGCTCGGGGCGCAGGGCCGTTCCCGCGGCGATCACCCCGCACAGGGACAGCACCAGGGCGAGCAGCGGCAGGTCGAGGACCGCCAGCCCGACGGCGAGGAGACCCGCCGCGGCGCCGGCCGCCTCCACCGCGAGCGTGGTGGCGGGGTCGGTGACGCGGGGTGCGGCCAGGGCGGCGGCGGCCGGGACCACCAGCACCAGAAGCGCGATGTGCTCCGGCCGCCAGCCGGCGGAGGCGCCCACGGCGCACGCCAGGGCCGTGGCGTACCCCACGGAGGCGGCCGCGCACACCGGGGCGGGCCGCCCGCGCCGGGCGGCCACCGCGAACACGGCGGTCAGCGCCGGGAGGACGACGAGGGTGGCCGGCTCGGCGGCCAGGGACAGGAACGCGAGACTGACCGAGGTCGCCAGGGCGAGCGCCGTGGCCGTCCGGGGGAGCGCCGTGGCCGTCCGGGCGGTGAACCCCAGCAGCGCCGGCACCGCGAGTCCGTGCACCAGCAGGCCGGCGGTGTACGGCAGTTCCAGCGCGGCGGGCAGGACGAGCACCGCCGCCCACGCCAGGGGCAGCGCGTGCGGGCGCCACTCGCCGAAGCGGACCGCGAGGACGGCGGCCACCGTGGCCAGGACCAGGGGCGCGGTGACCGCGTGCGGCGGCCAGAACGCGTCGAGCGTCGCCGCCGTACGGGCATCGGCGGGCACCCCCGACCAGGGGCGGCCCGCCCACACGGCCGGCCCCAGCAGCGTGACGCCCACGGCGGGCACCGTCCACAGCACCGCGCCCGCCTGCACCGCGCCCGAGGCCGAGACGAGCCCCCGGCGGACCGGCTCCGGGCCGCGCGCGGCGGCCAGCAGGGCGATCCCGCAGGCCAGAAAGGCCGGGACGGTCCAGTCGGCGGGCAGTGACACCCGCAGCACGCCGCCCGCACCGGCGACCAGGCACAGGCCGCCCGCCACCGCCGTGCCCGTCGCGAGACCGGGCCGCGGAGCGAACCGGGCGGCACCCAGAGCCACGGCCGCCGCGAGGGAGAACAGCGCGGCCGCACGCAGCGCGGCGCCCGGACCCGCCGCGTCCAGGGAGAGCAGGCCGGCCGCCAGGGCGCCCAAGCCACCCGTGGCGAACGCGCAGACCACGGCGACGAGCCGGACGGACCGCACGGACACCCGCAGCGCGGCCACCGTGTCCAGGGCCGCCGTCAGCAGCACGGCGGTCGTGACCGCGTACGGGCCGCCGTCCGCCGCGATCACCCCGAGGGGGAGCGGGAGCTGGGCGGCCAGCAGGGCGGCGGGGCGGGGGAGCCGCAGGGCCGTGAGCGCGGTGCCGTACGCGGCCCAGAGCGCCGCGAGCCCCGTCGACGCCACCGCCGTGTACGTCACGCCGTCCGCCGCCGGGAACGCGGTCTCGTGCAGCGCGTACGCGTCCAGCAGGGTCAGTGCCAGGCCCAGCCCCGCGACCGTCTCCGCGGTCGAGCGCAGTCCGCGCCGCAGCAGCGCCACCGGGGCGCCGAGCACGGCCAGGGTGACCGCGCCCAGCACCAGGGAACGGCCGGTGATACCGAGGTGCCCCCAGCTGACCAGGGTGAACACCATGGCCGCCACGGTCAGCAGGATGCCGCCGAGCAGGAGCAGAACGTTCTGCACGCTCGGGGCGGTGGTCTCCGGCCGGGGCGCCGTGGGCGGGGCCGGGGGCAGGGGGCGCACCGGCTGGAGCGTGCTGACCAGCCAGGCGCGGCGCGCCAGCAACTGGGCCCTGCGGGCGTCCAGTTGGCGCAGCTCGGCGTCGAGGAGCCGCAACTCCTCGGCCGGGGGCGGAAAGTGCGTCATGCCTGGAGTGTGGTCGGCGTCACGCCGGATGCCATGAGTGCGCGTACTCAGTACGTACTCAAATGCCGTTCGCCGGACCCCGGCCCGGGCACACTCTGCCCATGGACTGGACCCACTACCGCTTCCTCAGCCTCTGGGCCCTGCCCGCGCCGCCCGCCGCCGTGTACGCCGTCCTGGAGCGGCCCGAGGACTATCCGCGCTGGTGGCGCGAGGTCCGCGAGGTGACCCGCCGCGACGACACCAGCGGGGTGGTCCGTATCCGCTCGCTCCTGCCGTACGACATGACGTTCTCCGTGCGCGAGGTGCGGCGAGATCGGGCGGCCGGGGTCCTGGAGATCGCGCTGTCCGGTGACATCGAGGGCGGGGCGCGCTGGACGCTCACCGCCGGCGGCCCCGGCACCCTCGCCCGTTACGAGCAGGAGGTCGACGTGAACAAGCTGCTGCTCAGGCGCTTCGCCGTACCCGGGCGCCCGCTGTTCCGCGCCAACCACCGGCTGATGATGCGGTCCGGCCGGCGCGGCCTGGCCGCGTACCTGCAAGCGGTTTGAAGGAAGCGTGCGGGGCCCTGTATTGTTCAGTGCGTTCCCGGGCGATTAGCTCAGTGGGAGAGCGCTTCGTTCACACCGAAGAGGTCACTGGTTCGAACCCAGTATCGCCCACCGGGAAGGAGCCGGTCCGCGTCACGCGGGCCGGCTCTTTTTGCGTGCGGCCGTCTCTCTAGGCCGCCGCCGGCAGCTCCGGGCGCACCGGCCACGACGTGTCCACCGTCTCCGGGGAACCGCTGCGGGCGAACCACGCCTGGAGGCCGCGTGCCTGTGCCGCGTGCCACGCCGTCTGGAGGGCGTGCAGTTCGGCGGGGGTCAGGCGTTCCAGCCGGGCCGCGAAGCGGCGGCCCACCGCGCGGACGACCTCCAGCGCCGCCAGCGCGTCCGCCGCCGCGTCGTGCGCGTCGGACAGCGTCACGCCGTAGTGCGCGCACAGGTCGGTGAGCGTGCGCCGGCCCTTGCGGTAGCGGTCCAGGTGCTTGTCCAGGACCCGGGGGTCCAGCACCCGCAGCGGCGCGGGCTCCAGCCAGTGCCCCAGTGTCGAGGCCCGGTGCCGGCGCAGCTCGCGGTCCAGCAGCGTCAGGTCGAACGGCGCGTTCATCACCACCAACGGCCGCCCGGCCGCGGCCTGTTCGGCCAGCAGCTCGGCTATCTCGAACATCACCGGCGCCGGCCAGCGGCCGTTGCGCTGCAGGTGCTCCTCCGTCAGCCCGTGCACCGCCGTCGCCTCGGCGGGCACCGGCACCCCCGGATTCACCAGCCAGCGGCTCACCCGCGGCCGTGCCCCCGGAGCGTCCTGGACGACGAGGGCGGCCGACACTATCCGGTCGGCCTCCACGTCGACGCCCGTCGTCTCCGTGTCGAAAGCGGCCAGCGGGCCCTCGTACCAGTTGGTCATATCTGCACAACCCCTCGTTCACCCACGGCAGCTGACGCACCGTCTTCTGCCTGTTTGGTGATACCCGGGCTGTTTGCGCCGTACGCCGGAAGGACACAACAGGAGTACGGGTCTTTGCAGTTCAGCGGCCCGAGGCGGGATCTCACCCGGCGTTCCACTCGGTTGTCCACCCGGCCCGGTCTCGGGCATCCCACGCGGCTTGGAAGGCTGTTGGTCATGGCGATAGCGCAGCCCGAGCGGGGCGGGCTGCTGCCCGAACACACGGGCCCCCATCGCGGCACGCTCGCCACCACCGCCTGCATGGAGACCTTGCAGGTGGGCTACCTGCACGCGGTCGCGGCGGCCGCCGGCTGCTCGTTGTCCCAGCCTTTCCCGGACAACGGCATCGACTGGCACGTCAGCCACAGCGCACCCGGGCACACGGTGGACGACGAGGTCACCATCAAGGTGCAGCTCAAGGCGACTTACCAGATCCCGCCCGGCCCACCGGGCCGGTCCTTCTCCTTCACGCTCGACAACGACCATCTGCGCAAGCTCGCCCGCACCCCGGTGTCGGTGCACAAGATCCTGGTCGTGATGATCGTCCCCCGGTCCCAGGACCACTGGCTGCGCGCCGGCCACGACCGCCTCGACCTGCGGCACTGCTGCTACTGGGTCAATCTCGCCGGCCACCCGATCACCGGGCGGACCCGGACCACCGTACGGATACCGACCTCACGCATCTTCGACGACCGGGCGCTGTGCGAGATCATGACGCGGGTCGGGACGGGAGGCAGACCATGACCCACCGCCCCCACGACGAGCCCCTGAGGGCGGTCCGCCCGCACCCCGAGCCCGGCTGGGACCGGGCCCCCGAGCCCGGCGAGGTCGATCCGGCCGTCCTCGCCGCCCTGCTGCGCCGGCACGGCTGGCAGCGGCGCGGCGGCGCCGCCGGACGCTACGGCCGCTGGACCCCGCCCGGGCCCGGAGGCAGCGGCACGAGCCTGCTCGTGCCGGAGAGCCGGGCCTTCCCCGACAGCGACGACCTGCTCGGCGAGGCGCTGCAGGCCCTGACCCGCAGCGGCACGCCCTCCGCGCGCGAGGTGCTGGTCGGGCTCGCCGTGCCGAGCGACGAGATCCGCTGGTGGCGCGACACCCCCGAGGGCGCTGCCGGGCCCGCCGGGGCCACGCCCTGGACGGTCGAGGAACAGCTGCGCGGCGCCGCCCGCCAGATGCTCCTCGCCGGCGCGCTCGCCACCCGCGCGCGTGCGGGCTACTACGGCGCCCGGCACCGCCGTGCCGCCGCCGCGCTCCTCGATCAGGTCCTGGTCGGTTCCGGGGCCGGCGGCCGCCGGCTGACCGCCTTCGTGCCGGCCCGCCCGGCCCGCCCCCTCGCCGTACGCCTCCACCAGGCCCTGTACGCGGTCCGTGAGGCGATCGACTACCAGCGGGCCACCGGCGGCATGGACGCCTTCGACGGTGCCGTGGAGGCCGGTGCCAGCCGGGAACTCACCGACGCCCTGATCGCCCTGGTCCGCGGCACCGAGGGCGCCCGGGTCGCGGTGGAGTGGGCGCCCGCCGCCGGGGTGCCCGAGGGCTGCGCCGCCGGTGCCGAGCCCGTCGAGTTCTCCCCCGGCGACCTGCCCGTGCTGCGCGAGGCCGGCGCCCGCTATCTGCGCGAGGAGCCCGCCGTGGCCGTGCGGATCACCGGGACCGTGGTCCGGCTGCGCCGGTCGGGGCCGCGCGGCGAGGGCAGCGTACGGCTGCGGGTGCTCGCCGGCGCCGAGGTCCCGAACGTCCGGCTCACCCTCGACGAGGAGGACTACCGCATCGCCGGGCAGGCCCACCTGGTCGGGCTGCCGGTGCGAGTGCAGGGGCGGCTGGAGAGCAGGGGCGGCTTCCGCAGGCTCACCGGCGCCTGCGGGGTCGTACCGGTGCAGGTCGACGACGCGGAGCGGGACCGGTTGATGAAGTCGCTGCAGGAACATCTCGACTTCTTCGAGGAGGCCTGCGGAGGGGAGTACGGCGGGGACTGATTTCGCGGTCGGCGGGTCCGGGTCGGTACGATTCCCAATTGCGCGCGCTCCCGGTATGGCGCCGCACCCACCTGCAGTCAGGAGAGACCGGTGTCAGACGTCCGTGTGATCATCCAACGCGATTCCGAGCGGGAAGAGCGCGCGGTGACGACGGGCACCACGGCCGCCGAGCTCTTCGCCGGCGAGCGCTCCGTCATCGCCGCACGCGTGGGCGGCGAGCTCCGGGACCTGTCGTACGTGCTCTCCGACGGCGAGGAGGTCGAGGGCGTCGAGATCTCCTCCGAGGACGGCCTCAACATCCTGCGCCACTCCACCGCGCACGTGATGGCCCAGGCCGTGCAGGAGCTCTTCCCCGAGGCCAAGCTGGGCATCGGCCCGCCGGTCAAGGACGGCTTCTACTACGACTTCGACGTCGAGAAGCCGTTCACGCCCGAGGATCTCAAGGCCATCGAGAAGAAGATGCAGGAGATCCAGAAGCGGGGGCAGAAGTTCGCCCGCCGTGCCGTCACCGACGAGGCCGCCCGCGAGGAGCTCGCGAACGAGCCCTACAAGCTGGAGCTGATCGGCCTCAAGGGCTCCGCGTCCAGCGACGACGGCGCGGACGTCGAGGTCGGCGCCGGCGAGCTGACGATCTACGACAACCTGGACGCCAAGACCGGCGAGCTGTGCTGGAAGGACCTCTGCCGCGGTCCCCACCTGCCCTCCACCCGCCTCATCCCGGCGTTCAAGCTGATGCGCAACGCGGCCGCCTACTGGCGCGGCAGCGAGAAGAACCCCATGCTCCAGCGCATCTACGGCACCGCCTGGCCGTCCAAGGACGAGCTGAAGGCGTACCTCGACTTCCTCGCCGAGGCCGAGAAGCGCGACCACCGCAAGCTGGGCTCCGAGCTCGACCTGTTCTCCATCCCCGAGCAGATCGGCTCCGGCCTCGCCGTCTTCCACCCCAAGGGCGGCGTCGTCCGCCGTGTGATGGAGGACTACTCGCGCCGCCGCCACGAGGAGGAGGGCTACGAGTTCGTCTACACCCCGCACGCGACGAAGGGGAAGCTCTTCGAGACCTCGGGCCACCTGGACTGGTACGCCGACGGCATGTACCCGCCCATGCAGCTCGACGAGGGCGTGGACTACTACCTCAAGCCCATGAACTGCCCGATGCACAACCTGATCTTCGACGCGCGCGGCCGCTCCTACCGCGAACTGCCGCTGCGCCTCTTCGAGTTCGGGACCGTGTACCGGTACGAGAAGTCGGGCGTCGTGCACGGCCTCACCCGTGCCCGCGGCTTCACCCAGGACGACGCGCACATCTACTGCACCCGTGAGCAGATGTCGGACGAGCTCGACAAGACGCTCACCTTCGTCCTCGGCCTGCTGCGCGACTACGGTCTGACCGACTTCTACCTGGAGCTGTCCACCAAGGACCCGGAGAAGTTCGTCGGCTCCGACGAGGTCTGGGAGGAGGCGACCGAGACGCTCCGCCAGGTCGCCGAGAAGCAGGGCCTGCCCCTCGTGCCCGACCCGGGCGGCGCCGCCTTCTACGGGCCGAAGATCTCCGTCCAGACCAAGGACGCCATCGGCCGCACCTGGCAGATGTCGACCATCCAGCTCGACTTCAACCTGCCCGAGCGCTTCGACCTGGAGTACACCGGCCCGGACGGCTCCAAGCAGCGTCCGGTCATGATCCACCGTGCGCTGTTCGGCTCCATCGAGCGGTTCTTCGCGGTGCTCCTGGAGCACTACGCGGGCGCCTTCCCGGCGTGGCTGGCCCCGGTCCAGGCGATCGGCATCCCGATCGGCGACGGGCACGTGGAGTACCTGGAGAAATTCGCCGCGGCCGCCAAGAAGCAGGGGCTGCGCGTCGAGGTCGACTCCTCCTCCGACCGCATGCAGAAGAAGATCCGCAACGCCCAGAAGCAGAAGGTGCCCTTCATGGTCATCGCGGGCGACGAGGACATGTCGAACGGCTCGGTGTCCTTCCGCTACCGCGACGGCTCACAGGAGAACGGCATCCCCTTCGACGAGGCCATCGCGAAGATCGCGAAGGTCGTCGAGGAGCGGACCCAGGTCTGACGCACCCGTGACACCGGCCCCCGGGGAGATCACCTCCCCGGGGGCCATCCCGGGTCCTCCCCGTCCCGCGCGAACCGCTGCATCAGCCACGACGAGAACGATCCCGTCACCGCGCCCAGCAGCGCGAGGCCGCAGCCCATCAGGACCACCGCGATCAGCCGCCCCTGCAGCGTCACCGGGACGACGTCGCCGTAGCCCACGGTCGCCAGCGTGGCGGCCGCCCACCACAGCGCGTCGCCGAAGGTGCGGATCGAGGCGCCCGCGGCTTCGTGCTCGACGTGGTACTCGGACAGGGCCGCGCTGACGCCGAGCAGGCCGGAGGACAGGCCCGCGTACATCATCACCCGCGCCTGGAGCGGCAGCCGCGGCTCGCCCCGGCGGCGCGCGTCCACGCCCTCGTAGATCCGCACGATGCGCACCGGCCGCAGCAGCGGCAGCAGCACCACCAGTGAGTCCAGCCAGTGGCGGTGCACGAAGGCCGGCCCCTCACCGCTGAGCCGCCAGCGCACCGCGTAGTCGACGACGAACAGGGACCAGGACCCGTACGTCACCGCGAGACACAGATCGCGCACGGGCTCGGGCAGTCCCTCTCCCAGGACGCGCACCCCGTACGACACGAGAAACAGGACTGAGGCCACCGCGAGCGGGGGCCCCGCCCGCCGCTCCCAGCGGGCCGTACGGTCTTCGGCGTCCACCGGCCCAGCTTCGCCCGGGAGGCACTTCTCCCAACCCCGGCGACACGCCGCAAACGGGCGACGCCATATGCTGCCTTGCATGACGAGTGAGCCGGAGCAGCAGATCGGAGTGGGGACGCAGGACGCGTTCCAGCGCCTGTGGACGCCCCACCGGATGGCCTACATCCAGGGCGAGAACAAGCCGACCGGCCCGGGTGCCGACGACGGCTGTCCCTTCTGCTCGATTCCGGCGAAGTCCGACGAGGACGGGCTGGTCGTCAAGCGGGGCGAGCACGTGTACGCGGTGCTCAACCTCTACCCGTACAACGGCGGCCATCTGATGACCGTGCCCTACCGGCACGTCGCCGACTACACCGATCTGACCGGGCCCGAGACCGTCGAGCTGGCCGAGCTGACCAAGCAGGCGATGACGGCGTTGCGCACCGCGTCCGGCGCGCACGGCTTCAACATCGGGATGAACCAGGGGACCGTGGCGGGCGCGGGCATCGCCGCCCACCTGCACCAGCACATCGTGCCCCGCTGGGGCGGCGACACCAACTTCATGCCCGTGGTCGGCCACACGCGCGTGCTGCCCCAGCTGCTGGCGGACACGCGGAAGATGCTCGCGGAGGCCTGGCCGCAGGCGTGATCGCCGGCTCGTCCGGCGGGCGAGGACGAGAGTGCGGGCCGATGGGGCCGGGGCAGCCCGCCCCGGCCCCATCGGCCCGTCCGCACGCAGGTCGAGCCGTCACAGGCCTACGCGTCGTAGGTGTCGGCCTTCTTCGGGGAGACCTCCTGGACCGCGCCGCTGAGGGCCGAGGCGCGCGAGCTGAACTTCTCCACGTCCACGTCGTGCTCCCTGAGCACCCGGAGCGCGGCCCTGTGCACCGCCCGCAGCACCGGTGTGGCCGCGCGCAGCGCGTCGTCGGCCATGAAGCGGTGGCTCCAGGGCTGGTCGGCCCAGGCGTGCCGCAGGCCGAAGGGCTCCGGCAGGCCGATGGAGCCGCCGAGCCACTTCAGCAGCGGCGGATACCAGCTGATCGTGGCCCGGGCGGCGACCCGGACCACCTCGTCGGGCGTGACCAGCGGCAGCTTGACGGTCCGGGTCTCCCAGAAGCGGACGGTCTTGGCGACCTCCTTGGTGGGGGCCTCCGGCTTGGTGCTGAACAGGCCGTTGACCGGGCCCAGGGCGTGTCCGGTGACCTCGATGCGCAGGGTCTCCTTGAGCACGGTCACGGTGATCATCATGGTGAGGATCAGATCGCCGTTCCACAGATGGGGCCACTGCACCCCCAGGTAGTGCCGGTCGCCGCTGTCGAACTGATGGTTGTTGCAGATGTCCTCGACGGCCTTCGGCTTGACCTGGTACGCCTCGACGTCGGTCCCCTCGGGCCGGGCCACCGCCTTGGCGCCCGCCCCCACATGCGTGACGATCCAGTGCCGTACCGACGGCTGGGGGAAGCCTCCGGTCTTCAGATGCTGCCGGTGCAGCACGCTCAGCTCGTCGTGGATCGCCCGGACGACCGTCCAGCTGCGGAACTCGTGGACGCCCTTGACCGGGTCGGTCGGCACCAGCTCCTCCGCGAGGTGCCAGGCGCCCCACCGCGTGCCCATGCCGAGTATGCCCTTGGGGCCGGCGTAGAAGACCGAGTTCGACTGCTGCTCGGCGCTGAGCCGGGCCAGGGACTGGCGCAGCTGCTCGGCCGCGGCCTGGTCGGGGCTGGTGGGCACCGCCTCGGGGACCTTCGCGCCGACGCTGCCGCCGGACAGCAGGCTGTCCCAGCGCTCGCGCAGATCGAGCGCCGTGCTCTCGCACACCCGCTTGGCCAGGAACCAGCCGGCCACCGGGGCCACGATGCACCCGCGCGCGTACCACCCCGCGAGGCCGGCGAACGGCATGCGGACCAGGAAGATCACGGCGAGGGCGGCCACGGCGACCAGCAGGCCGGTACCGAGACCGGAGATCCGCTTGTTGTCCGTCCTGCCCATGGTGGCCCGGAGCTGGAAGACGAGCAGCCAGACCAGCAGGCCCGGCAGGAAGAGCACCCCGCACAGCAGCATGATGCCGGTCAGCTTCTGGTCGCGTTCGCGGCGGATGCGGTTGGCCGCGAGGCAGTGCTCGACGACGACCTGCGGTTCGCTGCCGAAGGACTGGATGAGCGGCTTGCGGCCGACGCCCAGCATGCGGTCGATCACCGCCTGGGAGTACGCCTCACCGAAGTTGGGCCGGAAGATCTTGGCCCACCTGCGGCCCTCGTTGACCGTCGACTGGTGCCATTCGTTGTCGGCCTTCTTTATCTCCTCCATGGGGGTGTCCCGGTAGGCCGCCGAGGCAAGGGCGTAGGTCGGGGCCTGCCCCTCGCCGCCCGTCCGCGGCACCTGTGGTCCGAAGATGTCCGCCCAACCGCTGTCAACGGTCATTCCCGCCCCCGATCGCCGCAACTCTCGCTCCTGCGGCCTTCCCGACTTCCGTACTCCGCACACCTGTTGATCAGGTCATCAGCGTATCCCCAGCCACCGGCGTCCGTCGGCGGACGGCCGAAGCCGCCCGCCGAACCGGAGGATCACCTTCCTCACGCGCCACTTGAGTGTGACGTGGCATCAATCCCTAACTGGCCTCCGCCTGTTGGCGCACCCGCTCGGCCACCTGCGCCGGCATCGGCTCGTGCCGGGCGTAGGAGCGGTGGAAGCGGGCCGTGCCGTGCGAGACCGAGCGCAGATCGACCGCGTACCGGCCGATCTCGATCTCGGGCACCTCGGCCCGCACCAAGGTGCGCCCGCCGGCCGTCTGCTCGGTGCCCAGCACCCGGCCGCGCCGCCCCGACAGGTCGCTCATCACGGCGCCCACGTAGTCGTCGCCGACCAGGACGCTCACCTCGGCCACCGGCTCGAGGAGATGGATCTTCGCGTCGGCCGCGGCCTCCCGCAGCGCCAGCGCGCCGGCCGTCTGGAACGCGGCGTCGGAGGAGTCCACCGAGTGCGCCTTGCCGTCGAGCAGGGTGATCCGCACGTCGACCAGCGGATGCCCGCTCGCGACCCCCTTGGCCGCCTGTGCCCGCACGCCCTTCTCGACGGACGGGATGAACTGCCGCGGCACCGCGCCGCCGACGACCTTGTCCACGAACTCGATGCCGGAGCCGCCCGGCAGCGGCTCCACCTCGATCTCGCAGATGGCGTACTGCCCGTGCCCCCCGGACTGCTTGACGTGCCGCCCGCGCCCGGCCGACGGGCCGGCGAACGTCTCCCGCAGGGAGACCTTGTGCGGTACGACGTCGACCTGGACGCCGTAGCGGGAGCGCAGCCGCTCCAGGGCCACGTCCGCGTGCGCCTCGCCCAGGCACCACAGCACGACCTGGTGGGTGTCCTGGTTCTGCTCCAGGCGCATCGTCGGGTCCTCGGCGACCAGCCGGGCCAGGCCCTGCGACAGTTTGTCCTCGTCGGGCTTGCTGTGCGCCTGGATGGCCAGCGGCAGCAGCGGGTCGGGCATCTGCCAGGGCTCCATGAGCAGCGGGTCGTCCTTCGCGGAGAGCGTGTCGCCGGTCTCCGCACGGCTGAGTTTCGCCACGCACGCGAGGTCGCCCGCGATGGCGTGCGTCAGGACCCGCTGCTGTTTGCCGAAGGGAGCCGACAGGGCGCCGACGCGCTCGTCGACGTCGTGGTCCTCGTGGCCCCGGTCGGTCAGCCCGTGTCCGGAGACATGGACGGTCTCGTCGGGGCGCAGGGTGCCGGAGAACACGCGCACCAGCGAGACCCGGCCGACGTAGGGGTCGGACGAGGTCTTCACGACCTCCGCGACCAGCGGCCCGTCCGGGTCGCAGGGTGCCAGCTCGCGCGGCCTCCCGTCGACCGTCGTCACCCGTGGCGCCTCGCGCTCCAGGGGCGTCGGGAAGCCCCTCGTGATCAGCTCCAGCAGTTCGACGGTGCCGATGCCCTGCCGGGCGCCGTCGGCGGCGGGGGCGGCCGCCAGGACGGGGAAGAACGTACCGCGCGCGACGGCCCGCTCCAGGTCCTCGATCAGCGTCTTGACGTCGACCTGCTCACCGCCGAGATAGCGGTCCATCAGGGTCTCGTCCTCGCTCTCGGCGATGATCCCCTCGATCAGCCGGCCGCGGGCCTCCTCCAGGTCCGGCAGCACGTCCTCGCCCGGCTCCAGCTCCTCGCGCTCGCCGGAGGAGTAGTCGAACAGCTTCTGCGAGAGCAGCCCGGTCAGGCCGGTCACGGGCGCGTGCCCGTCCGGCGCCTGCGGGCCGCGCAGCGGCAGGTACAGCGGGAGGACGGCGTCCGGATCGTCGCCGCCGAACGCCTCCGCGCAGATCCGTGTCATCTCCTCGAAGTCCGCGCGGGCGGCCTCCAGGTGCGTGACGACGATCGCGCGCGGCATGCCGACGGCCGCGCACTCCTCCCACACCATGCGGGTCGAGCCGTCCACGCCGTCCGAGGCCGAGACGACGAAGAGGGCCGCGTCCGCGGCGCGCAGACCGGCCCTGAGCTCCCCGACGAAGTCGGCGTATCCGGGGGTGTCGAGGAGGTTGACCTTGATGCCGTCCCATTCGACCGGCACCAGGGACAGCTGTACGGAGCGCTGTTGCCGGTGCTCGATCTCGTCGTAGTCCGAGACGGTGCCGCCGTCCTCCACGCGGCCCGCCCGGTTCACCGCTCCCGCCGTCAGCGCGAGAGCCTCCACCAATGTCGTCTTGCCCGAACCGGAGTGGCCGACCAGCACCACATTCCGTACGGACGCGGGGTGGTCGGCCGCCGTAGCCCTGCCGGCGGCCCCGGGGTGTGTGTTCGCCTTGTCGCCCATCGTCTTGCCTCCCGTGCACGGTGAGGTCACTGGGGGCGCGGGCACGACGGCCCCGCGTGCGATGGCGGCTCCGGCGACGCCCGCGGTCCTTCGAGCTTTCCACTCCCGTCACGGCGCGTCCATACGACGGACGCCCCGGCACCTCCCGGCCGTGCCGGGGGCCGCGTCGGGCGGCGCGTTCCGGCCGTTCCGCGAGCGGGGCGCGACCGGGCCGTGACCGGGATGCCGCGTGGCCGTGACACGGGGGCCGGGTGCCCGCCCGTCGCACACACGCGCGCGTGGCTACGATGGGCCAGCCGGTGGCCAGCAGGGGCCGCGCGGCGACACCGACCCTCGGGAAGGCCATGCTGAACAAGTACGCGCGTGCATTCTTCACGCGTGTCCTCACTCCGTTCGCCGCGTTTCTGATCCGCAGAGGCGTCAGCCCCGACACGGTCACGCTCATCGGCACCGCCGGGGTGGTCGCGGGGGCGCTGGTCTTCTATCCCCGGGGCGAGTTCTTCTGGGGCACGGTCGTGATCACGCTGTTCGTGTTCTCCGACCTCGTCGACGGGAACATGGCCCGCCAGCTCGGCCGCTCCAGCCGCTGGGGCGCCTTCCTGGACTCCACGCTCGACCGGGTCGCCGACGGCGCGATCTTCGGCGGCTTCGCCCTCTGGTACGCGGGGGGCGGCGACGACAACGTGCTGTGCGCCGTCTCGATCTTCTGCCTGGCCAGCGGCCAGGTGGTGTCGTACACCAAGGCGCGGGGCGAGTCGATCGGGCTGCCGGTCGCCGTCAACGGGCTCGTCGAGCGGGCCGAACGCCTGGTGGTCTCCCTGGTCGCGGCCGGACTGGCGGGGCTGCACACGTTCGGCGTGCCGGGCATCCAGTACCTGCTGCCGGTCGCCCTGTGGATCGTCGCCGTGGGCAGCCTGGTCACCCTGATCCAGCGGGTCGTCACCGTCCGGCGGGAGTCGGCCGAGGCGGAGGCCGCCGCGGCCGAGGAGGCCCAGGGACACGAGGCCCAGGGGAGCGAGGCCGCGAAGTGAGCCCCCAGGAGCGCCTGGCCGACGCGCTGTACGGTCTCGGCTGGAGCACCGTCAAGAAGCTCCCCGAGCCGGCCGCCGTGCGTCTGGGCCGGTCCGTCGCCGACCTCGCCTGGAAACGCCGCGGCAAGGGCGTGCGAAGGCTGGAGAGCAACTACGCGCGCGTGGTGCCCGACGCCGGCCCCGAGCGCCTCGCCGAGCTCTCCCGCGCGGGCATGCGGTCCTACCTGCGGTACTGGATGGAGTCCTTCCGGCTGCCCGCGTGGAGCGAGGAGCGGATCAGGACCGGTTTCGAGCCCAAGGACCTGCACCACCTCACCGACGGCCTCGCCGCCGGCCGGGGCGTCGTCCTCGCGCTGCCCCACATGGCCAACTGGGACCTCGCGGGCGCCTGGGTCACCACCCGACTGCGGATCCCGTTCACCACGGTCGCCGAGCGCCTCAGGCCCGAGTCCCTGTACGACCGCTTCGTCGCCTATCGCGAGGGCCTCGGCATGGAGGTCCTGCCGCACAGCGGCGGCGCCGCCTTCGGCACCCTGGCCCGGCGGCTGCGCGACGGCGGCCTGGTCTGCCTGGTCGCCGAGCGCGACCTGTCCGCCTCGGGCGTCGAGGTGACCTTCTTCGGCGACACGGCCACCATGCCCGCGGGGCCGGCCCTGCTCGCCCAGCAGACCGGCGCGCTCCTGCTCCCC
This sequence comes from Streptomyces sp. NPDC001381, assembly GCF_042895685.1. Classification (NCBI taxonomy): domain Bacteria; kingdom Bacillati; phylum Actinomycetota; class Actinomycetes; order Kitasatosporales; family Streptomycetaceae; genus Streptomyces; species Streptomyces sp. NPDC001381. The sequence goes on from NZ_JBIAWO010000009.1 coordinate 112,646, forward strand.
GTCACGCTCTGGTACGACGACTCGCCGGTCATGCGGGGCCGCGTCCATCCCCCGGTCGAGGTGCCCGGGACAGGTACGCGGGCCGAGAAGACGTCTGTCATGACACAAGCCCTGGCAGACACCTTCGCCTCGGGCATCGCCGACCACCCGGAGGACTGGCACATGCTGCAGCGGCTGTGGCGCGCGGATCTCGACCCCGCCCGCCCGGGTCCCGGGGGGACCGCGTGAGGATCGGCATCGTCTGCCCGTACTCCTGGGACGTGCCGGGTGGCGTCCAGTTCCACATCCGCGACCTCGCCGAGTACTTCATCCGGCTCGGCCACGAGGTGTCCGTCCTCGCCCCCGCGGACGACGACACCCCGCTGCCGCCGTACGTCGTCTCGGCCGGCCGCGCGGTCCCGGTGCCGTACAACGGCTCGGTGGCCCGGCTGAACTTCGGCTTCCTCAGTGCCGCGCGCGTGCGCCGCTGGCTGCACGACGGCTCCTTCGACGTCATCCACATCCACGAGCCGACGTCCCCCTCGCTGGGCCTGCTGGCGTGCTGGGCCGCGCAGGGACCCATCGTCGCCACCTTCCACACCTCCAACCCCCGCTCGCGCGCGATGATCGCCGCGTACGCGATCCTCCAGGCCGCCCTGGAGAAGATCAGCGCGCGGATCGCGGTCAGCGAGTACGCCCGCCGCACCCTGGTCGAGCACCTCGGCGGGGACGCGGTCGTCATCCCCAACGGCGTCGACGTCGACTTCTTCGCCAAGGCCGAGCCCAGACCGGAGTGGCAGGGCGACACCATCGGCTTCGTCGGCCGCATCGACGAGCCCCGCAAGGGCCTGCCGGTGCTGATGAAGGCGCTGCCGCGGATCCTCGCCGAGCGCCCGAACGCCCGTCTGCTGGTGGCCGGGCGCGGCGACGAGGAGGAGGCGGTGGCGCACCTGCCGAAGGAGCTGCGCGGGCGCGTGGAGTTCCTCGGCATGGTCAGCGACGAGGACAAGGCCCGCTTCCTGCGCAGCGTCGACCTGTACGTCGCCCCCAACACCGGGGGCGAGAGCTTCGGCATCATCCTCGTCGAGGCCATGTCGGCGGGCGCCCCCGTCCTCGCCTCCGACCTCGACGCCTTCGCGCAGGTCCTCGACCAGGGCGCGGCGGGCGAGCTGTTCGCCAACGAGGACGCCGACGCGCTGGCCAAGGCGGCCGTACGGCTCCTGGGCGACCCGGAGCGCAGGGCCGAACTGCGCGAGCGGGGCAGCGCCCACGTCCGGCGCTTCGACTGGTCCACCGTCGGCGCGGACATCCTGTCGGTGTACGAGACGGTCACGGCGGGCGCGGCGGCGGTCGCGGCGGCCGGCGACGACCGGGGGGCGCCGGGGCTCCGGTCCCGGCTGGGACTGGCGCGCGACTGACGGGCGTCGCGGTCCCGGCCGGGGACCGGCGCGGGGCTGACCGGCCTCGGGTACGGCGGGACGCGTCGCCGGCTTCGCTGTCCGTGACCGCACCCTTCGGCTGGTCCAGGGGGGGGCGCGGTCATCCTGTCGGTGTCTGAGGCGGTTCACGGCGGGCGCTGCGGCGCTGGCGGCGGCTGCCGCGGCCGGCGACGACCGGGGGCGCCGGGACCGGGGCGGGGCTGACCGGCCCCCGGTGCAGTGGGAGCGCACCGCTAGCCTTGCTGTCCGTGACCGCAACCCTCATCTGGGCCCTCGTCGTCCTCGTCGTCATCGGCCTGTACCTGAGCTGGACGGCCGGGCGGCTGGACCGCCTGCACGCCCGCATCGACGCCGCCCGCGCCGCGCTGGATGCCCAGCTGCTGCGCCGGGCGTCCGTGGCCCAGGAGCTGGCCACCTCCGGGGTCCTCGACCCGGCCGCCTCGATCGTCCTGTACGAGGCCGCGCACGCCGCCCGGCAGGCCGAGGAGGAACAGCGGGAGGTCGCCGAGAGCGAGCTGAGCCAGGCGCTGCGGGCGGTCTTCGCGGACCCGCAGCAGGTGGAGGTCGTCCGCGAGGCGCCCGGGGGAGAGGCGGCGACCCACGAGCTCACGGAGGCCGTCCGCCGCGTCCCCATGGCCCGGCGCTTCCACAACGACGCCGTGGGCGCGGCCCGCCGCCTGCGCGAGCACCGCAAGGTCCGCTGGTTCCGCCTCGCCGGCCACGCCCCCTTCCCGATGGCCTTCGAGATGGACGACGAGCCGCCGGCCGCCCTCGCCGACCGGGCCGCCTGAGACGGCCCCGGCAGGGCCGCGAGCCGAAAAGGATCCACCGGCTTGCCATTGGCCCTTGCTGTGGACTGGTCCACTCACGTTTCCTCGGTGACTGCACCATCCCCTCTTCCACTCCAGTGAGGTCAACCCGTGTCCATCACCGAGAACCAGGCTCCCGAGACCGGCACCGCGCGCGTGAAGCGCGGGATGGCCGAGCAGCTCAAGGGCGGCGTGATCATGGACGTCGTCACGCCGGAGCAGGCGAAGATCGCCGAGGACGCGGGGGCCGTCGCCGTCATGGCCCTGGAGCGGGTCCCGGCCGACATCCGCAAGGACGGCGGCGTGGCCCGGATGTCCGACCCGGACATGATCGAGGGCATCATCGAGGCCGTCTCCATCCCGGTCATGGCCAAGTCCCGCATCGGCCACTTCGTCGAGGCCCAGGTCCTGCAGTCGCTCGGCGTGGACTACATCGACGAGTCCGAGGTCCTCACCCCGGCCGACGAGGTCAACCACTCCGACAAGTGGGCCTTCACCACCCCCTTCGTCTGCGGCGCCACCAACCTGGGCGAGGCCCTGCGCCGTATCGCCGAGGGCGCCGCGATGATCCGCTCCAAGGGCGAGGCCGGCACCGGCAACGTCGTCGAGGCCGTCCGCCACCTGCGCCAGATCAAGAACGAGATCGCCCGGCTGCGCGGCTACGACAACAACGAGCTGTACGCCGCCGCCAAGGAGCTGCGCGCCCCGTACGAGCTGGTCAAGGAGGTCGCCGAGCTGGGCAAGCTCCCCGTGGTGCTGTTCTCCGCCGGCGGTGTGGCCACCCCGGCCGACGCCGCGCTGATGCGCCAGCTCGGCGCCGAGGGCGTCTTCGTCGGCTCCGGCATCTTCAAGTCCGGCGACCCGGCCAAGCGCGCCGCCGCCATCGTGAAGGCCACCACCTTCTACGACGACCCGAAGATCATCGCGGACGCGTCCCGCAACCTGGGCGAGGCCATGGTCGGCATCAACTGCGACACCCTCCCCGAGGCCGAGCGCTACGCCAACCGCGGCTGGTAAGCACCCATGACCGAAGCCCCTGTCGTAGGCGTCCTGGCCCTCCAGGGCGACGTACGGGAGCACCTCATCGCCCTGGCCGCGGCCGACGCCGTGGCCAGGCCGGTGCGGCGTCCCGAGGAACTCGCCGAGGTGGACGGCCTCGTCATCCCCGGCGGCGAGTCCACCACCATCTCCAAGCTGGCCGTGCTGTTCGGCGTGATGGAGCCCCTCCGCGCGCGCGTGCGCGCCGGCCTGCCCGTCTACGGCACCTGCGCCGGACTGATCATGCTCGCCGACAAGATCCTCGACCCCCGCTCGGGCCAGGAGACCATCGGCGGCATCGACATGATCGTGCGCCGCAACGCCTTCGGACGCCAGAACGAGTCCTTCGAGGCGGCGGTGGACGTCCGCGGCGTCGAGGGCGATCCTGTGGAAGGCGTGTTCATCCGCGCCCCCTGGGTGGAGTCCGTCGGCGCCCAGGCCGAGGTGCTCGCCGAGCACGACGGCCACATCGTCGCGGTCCGTCAGGGCAACGCGCTCGCCACGTCGTTCCACCCGGAACTGACCGGCGACCACCGCGTGCACTGCCTGTTCGTCGACATGGTGCGCGCCAACCGGGCGGCCGAGTCCTTGTAGGATCTCTGGCGTTCGTTATGTGGATGGTTACGCGAAGGAGACAGGCAGATGTCCGGCCACTCTAAATGGGCTACGACGAAGCACAAGAAGGCCGTGATCGACGCCAAGCGCGGCAAGCTCTTCGCGAAGCTGATCAAGAACATCGAGGTCGCCGCGCGGATGGGCGGCGTCGACCTGGACGGCAACCCCACGCTGTACGACGCCGTGCAGAAGGCCAAGAAGCAGTCGGTGCCGAACAAGAACATCGACTCCGCGATCAAGCGCGGCGGCGGTCTCGAGGCCGGCGGTGCCGACTACGAGACGATCATGTACGAGGGTTACGGCCCGAACGGCGTCGCGGTGCTCATCGAGTGCCTCACCGACAACCGCAACCGCGCCGCCTCCGACGTCCGCGTCGCCATGACCCGCAACGGCGGCAACATGGCCGACCCGGGCTCGGTGTCGTACATGTTCAGCCGCAAGGGCGTCGTCATCGTCCCCAAGGGCGAGCTGAGTGAGGACGACGTCCTCGGCGCCGTCCTGGACGCGGGCGCCGAGGAGGTCAACGACCTCGGTGAGACCTTCGAGGTCATCAGCGAGGCCACCGACCTGGTCGCGGTCCGCACCGCCCTCCAGGAGGCCGGGATCGACTACGACTCCGCCGAGTCCAGCTTCGTGCCGTCCGTCCAGGTCGAACTGGACGAGGAGGGCGCCAAGAAGATCTTCAAGCTGATCGACGCGCTCGAGGACAGCGACGACGTGCAGAACGTCTTCGCCAACTTCGACGTCAGCGACGAGATCATGGAGAAGGTCGACGCCTGAGCCGGCGCTCCTGCTCGAACGGGCCGACGGGACACCCCCGTCGGCCCGTCGCGTTGTCAGTGGCACCCGATAGCCTGCACAAACAGGCGATCGACGGCCGAGGCCGAGAGGGAGGGGGCGCGGGTGCGCGTACTCGGGGTGGACCCCGGACTGACGCGGTGCGGTGTCGGCGTCGTCGAGGGAGTCGCGGGCCGGCCGCTCAGCATGCTCGGCGTGGGCGTCGTCCGCACCCCCGCCGACGCCGAGCTGGGGCTGCGCCTCGTCGCCGTCGAGCAGGGCATCGAGCGGTGGCTCGACGAGTACCGGCCCGAATTCGTCGCCGTGGAGCGGGTGTTCAGCCAGCACAACGTCCGGACCGTCATGGGCACCGCCCAGGCCAGCGCCGTCGCCATGCTGTGCGCCGCCCGCCGCGGCATCCCCGTCGCCCTGCACACCCCCAGCGAGGTCAAGGCCGCCGTCACCGGCAGCGGCCGCGCCGACAAGGCCCAGGTCGGCGCCATGGTGACCCGGCTGCTGCGGCTGAGCGCGCCCCCCAGGCCCGCCGACGCCGCCGACGCCCTCGCCCTCGCCATCTGCCACATCTGGCGCGCCCCCGCGCAGAACCGACTCCAGCAGGCCGTCGCCCTGCACACATCGAAAGGCCGTAAGGGATGATCGCCTTCGTCAGCGGACCGGTCGCCGCGCTCGCCCCCGACTCCGCCGTGGTCGAGGTGGGCGGCATCGGCATCGCCGTCCAGTGCACCCCCGACACCCTGTCCGGACTGCGCATGGGGCAGCAGACGAAACTGGCCACCTCCCTCGTCGTCCGCGAGGACTCCCTGACCCTGTACGGCTTCGCCGACGACGACGAGCGCCAGGTCTTCGAGCTGCTCCAGACCGCGAGCGGGGTCGGCCCCCGGCTCGCCCAGGCCATGCTGGCCGTGCACCGGCCCGACGCCCTGCGCCGCGCCGTGTCGACCGGTGACGAGAAAGCGCTGATCGCCGTCCCCGGCATCGGCAGGAAGGGCGCCCAGAAGCTGCTGCTGGAGCTGAAGGACCGGCTCGGCGAGCCCCTCGGCGCCCCCGCCGTCGGCGCCCCGGTCACCCAGGGCTGGCGCGACCAGCTGCACGCCGCCCTGATCGGCCTGGGATACGCGACCCGCGAGGCCGACGAGGCCGTGGCCGCCGTGACACCGCAGGCCGAGGCCGCCGAGGGCACCCCACAGGTGGGCCAGCTGCTCAAGGCCGCCCTGCAGACGCTGAACCGAGCCCGCTGACCCACCACCCCTGAGGCACATCACTTATGAACTGGGACGACACGACCGACAGCGAGGCCGCCGGCGAACGGCTGGTGGGCTCCGTCGCCGACCGCGAGGACCAGGCCGTCGAGGCGGCCCTGCGCCCCAAGGACCTGGGCGAGTTCATCGGCCAGGAGAAGGTCCGCGAACAGCTCGACCTCGTCCTGCGTGCCGCACGCGCCCGTGGGGCGACCGCCGACCACGTGCTGCTCTCCGGCGCCCCCGGCCTCGGCAAGACCACCCTCTCGATGATCATCGCGGCGGAGATGGGCGCCCCCATCCGCATCACCTCCGGCCCCGCCATCCAGCACGCCGGCGACCTCGCCGCGATCCTCTCCTCTCTCCAGGAGGGCGAGGTCCTCTTCCTCGACGAGATCCACCGCATGTCCCGGCCCGCCGAGGAGATGCTGTACATGGCGATGGAGGACTTCCGCGTCGACGTCATCGTCGGCAAGGGCCCCGGCGCCACCGCCATCCCCCTCGAACTGCCCCCCTTCACCCTGGTCGGCGCCACCACGCGCGCGGGCCTGCTGCCGCCCCCGCTGCGCGACCGCTTCGGCTTCACCGCGCACATGGAGTTCTACGAGCCCGCCGAACTGCAGCGCGTGATCCACCGCTCCGCGAACCTCCTCGACGTCGAGATCGACACCGCCGGCGCCGGCGAGATCGCCGGCCGCTCCCGCGGCACCCCCCGCATCGCCAACCGCCTGCTGCGCCGCGTCCGCGACTACGCGCAGGTCAAGGCCGACGGCGTGATCACCCGGGACATCGCCTCGGCGGCCCTCGCCGTCTACGAGGTCGACGGGCGCGGCCTCGACCGCCTCGACCGCGCGGTCCTGGAGGCGCTGCTGAAACTGTTCGGCGGCGGCCCGGTCGGCCTGTCCACGCTCGCCGTCGCCGTGGGGGAGGAGCGCGAGACGGTGGAAGAGGTGGCCGAGCCGTTCCTCGTGCGCGAGGGACTGCTCGCCCGCACCCCGCGCGGACGCGTGGCCACCCCCGCCGCCTGGACGCACCTCGGCCTCACCCCGCCGCGCACCGCCGCGGCGGGAAACGGACAACAGGACCTGTTCGGGACCTGAGCGGTTCATCGGCGGGGGCAATGGCGGGGCCAGGAACCCAGGTGCCATGCTGAGCGTTGTTCCATGTGCGCGGACTCGCTTAGACTCCGCCGATGCCGCCGTTGTCGGCAGCACACAACACACCCCCATCCATCAGGCCGCTCAGCCATCGCGGTCGCTTGAAGGAAGTTCCGACCCGTGAGTCCTTTGACCCTCCTGCCGTTCATCGTGCTCATCGGGGCCATGTTCCTGATGACCCGGTCGGCCAAGAAGAAGCAGCAGCAGGCCGCCGACATGCGGAACCAGATGCAGCCCGGCAGTGGCGTCCGCACCATCGGGGGCATGTACGCGACGGTCAAGGAGGTCAGTGACGACACGGTCCTCCTCGACGCCGGCCCGGGCGTGGAACTGCTCTTCGCGAAGAACGCGATCGGCGCCGTGCTGACGGACGACGAGTACAACCGCATCGTCCACGGCATCGAGCACGACCTGAAGTCCGACTCCGACGTCGTCCCGGACGACGCCTCCTCCCTCACCGAGCCCGCCGACGCCGACGAGTCCGCCGACGAAGCTGCCGCCGCCGCCGACGACACGTCCGTCGACCTCGGCAAGAAGGACGAGGCCGGGACGAAGGCCGCCGGGACCGAGGCCCAGCAGGCCGAGGCCGACGAGGAGCCGAAGAAGTCCGACGGCGACTCCGACGCGAAGAAGTAGTCACGCCCCCGGGGCACACGGGTCACACCCGTGCGCCCCGGGGCGTGCGCATCTCGCAGGGGATCCCGACTACATGTCATGGCCGCCGCCGCGCTGACCCGGCGCGAGGCGGCCCGAGAGGGAGTACAAGAAGGTGGCAGCACCTAAGAAGGGCCGGAACGCGAGCGCCCAGAGCAAGCCGGGGCGCTCGCTGGCCCTGATCCTGATCGCCATCGTGGGGCTCACCGGGGGCATGTTCCTCTCCGGACACACCACTCCGCGTCTCGGCATCGACCTTGCCGGCGGCACCAGCATCACGCTGGAGGCGAAGGCCGACCAAGGGTCCGCGATCAACAAGGCCAACATGGACACCGCGGTCGAGATCATGAACCGCCGTGTCAACGGCCTGGGCGTCTCCGAGGCGGAGGTGCAGACCCAGGGCGAGCGCAACATCATCGTGAACATCCCGAAGGGCACCAACTCCAAGGAAGCCCGGGATCAGGTCGGCACCACCGCCAAGCTGTACTTCCGTCCGGTCCTCGCCCAGGAGGCCACCGGCGCCGCCGCCGCCTCGCCGAGCGCGTCCGCCAGCGGCTCCTCCAGCGCCTCGCCCAGTGCCTCGGCGAGCCCGTCGGCGAGCTCCACCGGGGAGAAGGCGACCTCCTCGACGTCCCCGTCGGCCACCGCCACCTCGCAGGGCCGTGCCGTCACCGACGCGCTGAAGGCCGACTCCACGCCGTCCGCGTCCGCCAGCGGCAGCGCCAAGGCCTCCGCCAGCCCCTCGGCCTCCGCGAGCAGCGGTGCCGACGCCGAGTCCGCCGCGCTCCAGGCCAAGTACGCGGCCCTGGACTGCAGCAAGGAGTCCGTCCGCGCCAAGGCCGCCGAGGGCGTCAAGCCCGGCGACCCGACCGTGGCCTGCGGTGAGATCGACAAGGTCTGGTACAAGTACCTGCTCGGCCCGGCCGCCGTCGACGGCACCGAGGTCGAGAAGGCCCGGGCCGTCTTCGACACGCAGGGTGCCGCCGGCTGGCAGGTCACCATGGACTTCAACTCCAAGGGGACGAAGAAGTTCGCCGACGTCACGACCCAGCTCGCGCAGAACACCCAGCCGCAGAACGAGTTCGCCATCGTCCTCGACGGCGACGTCGTCTCCAGCCCCTTCGTGCAGAACGCGATCACCGGCGGCAACGCCCAGATCTCCGGCAGCTTCACCCAGGACGAGGCCCAGAACCTCGCCAACATGCTGTCGTACGGCGCGCTCCCGCTCTCCTTCAAGGAGCAGAGCGTGACCACCGTGACCGCCGCCCTCGGCGGTGACCAGCTGCACGCCGGTCTGCTCGCCGGCGCCATCGGCCTCGCCCTGGTCGTGATCTACCTGGTGGCCTACTACCGGGGCCTGTCGCTCATCGCGATCGCCTCGCTGCTGGTCTCCGCGGCCCTCACCTACGTGCTCATGGCGTTGCTCGGCCCGGCCATCGGCTTCGCGCTGAACCTGCCCGCCGTCTGTGGCGCCATCGTCGCCATCGGCATCACAGCGGACTCGTTCATCGTGTACTTCGAACGCATCCGGGACGAGATCCGTGAAGGCCGCACCCTGCGCCCCGCCGTCGAGCGGGCCTGGCCGCGTGCCCGGCGCACCATCCTGGTCTCCGACTTCGTGTCGTTCCTCGCCGCCGCCGTGCTGTTCATCGTCACCGTCGGCAAGGTCCAGGGCTTCGCGTTCACGCTGGGTCTGACCACCGTCCTCGACGTCGTCGTGGTCTTCTTCTTCACCAAGCCGCTGATGACGCTGCTGGCCCGCCGGAAGTTCTTCGCCGACGGCCACAAGTGGTCCGGGCTCGACCCGAAGAGCCTGGGTGCCAAGCCCCCGCTGCGCCGCACCCGCCGTCCCGCCGGTCCCGTCGCCGGCCCCGTCGAGACGAAGGAGGCGTGAGCGTGTCGAAACTCGGCAACCTCGGCGCCCGACTGCACCGTGGCGAGGTCAGCTACGACTTCATCGGCCACCGCAAGCTCTGGTACGGCATCTCGGTCCTGATCACCATCACGGCCATCCTGGGCCTGGCGGTGCGCGGCCTGAACATGGGCATCGACTTCCAGGGCGGCGCGGTCTTCACCACCCCGAAGACCAGCGTCTCCGTCTCCCAGGCGGAGACCTACGCGGAAGAGGCCTCCGGCCACCAGGCGGTCGTGCAGAAGCTCGGCAACGACACCCTGCGCATCCAGATCGCCGGCATGGACACCCAGCAGTCCGACGAGATCAAGAACAAGCTCGCCGAGGACTTCAAGGTCGACCCGGAGAAGATCGCCGCCGACCTCGTGGGCCCCAGCTGGGGTGACCAGATCGCCAACAAGGCCTGGCAGGGTCTGGCGATCTTCATGGTCCTCGTCGTGATCTACCTGGCCATCGCCTTCGAGTGGCGCATGGCCATCGCGGCGCTCGTCGCCCTGATCCACGACATCACCATCACCGTCGGCATCTACGCCCTGGTCGGCTTCGAGGTCACGCCCGGTACGGTGATCGGTCTGCTGACCATCCTCGGTTACTCGCTGTACGACACCGTCGTCGTCTTCGACTCCCTCAAGGAACAGACGAAGGACCTCACCAAACAGACCCGCTTCACCTACAGCGAGGTCGCCAACCGCTCGATCAACGGCACCCTGGTCCGCTCCATCAACACCACCGTGGTCGCGCTCCTGCCGGTGGCCGGCCTGCTGTTCATCGGCGGCGGTGTCCTCGGCGCGGGCACGCTCAACGACATCTCGCTGTCGCTGTTCGTCGGCCTCGCGGCCGGTGCGTACTCCTCGATCTTCATCGCCACGCCGCTCGTCGCCGACCTCAAGGAGCGCGAGCCGCAGATGAAGGCCCTCAGGAAGCGTGTCCTGGCCAAGCGCGCCCAGGCGGCAGCGGCCGACGAGCCGGCGGGGGCCCGCGGCCTCGCGGACGACCACGAGGACGCCACTCCGGCCGTCGTCGGACCGCGCGACCAGTCCGCGCCGCGCGGCGGCCGCCGCCGTGCCTCGGGGAAGCGCCGATGACCGAGCTCGCGGACACCACGACCCTGCTGCTCAGCCGCATCCGTGACGTGGCCGACTACCCGGAGCCGGGCGTGATGTTCAAGGACATCACCCCGCTCCTGGCGGACCCGGCGGCGTTCACCGCGCTCACCGACACCTTCGCCGGGATCGCCGAGCGCACCGGCGCCACCAAGGTCGTCGGCCTGGAGGCCCGGGGCTTCATCCTGGGCGCCCCGGTCGCCGTCCGGGCCGGCCTCGGCTTCATCCCCGTCCGCAAGGCGGGCAAGCTCCCCGGAGCCACCCTCAGCCAGGCCTACGACCTGGAGTACGGCTCGGCGGAGATCGAGGTGCACGCCGAGGACCTCACCGCCGAGGACCGGATCCTGATCGTCGACGACGTGCTCGCCACCGGCGGCACCGCCGAGGCCGCGATCCAGCTCATCCACCGCGCCGGCGCCCAGGTCGCGGGCGTCGCCGTCCTGATGGAGCTGAGCTTCCTCGACGGCCGCCCCCGCCTGGAGGCGGCGCTCGGCGAGGCCCCGCTGGAATCACTGCTGACCGTCTGAGAACCGCCGTACGGCAAGGGGGCGGGCCCGGAGGAATCCGGCGCCCGCCCCTTGCGTTTCTCCGGTAGACGGCCCTCACATCGGCCTGAAGGCGATCCTGGAGCTCAGGATCGCTACGATGGGTGCTCCGGAGCCTGACCGGGGGACCCGGATCGCGCACGAGGAGTCCTCTTGCCAGACGAGGCCCAGCACCTGACCGCCGCCAAGCCCGAGACCGCTTCGGCGCCCGCGGCCAAGCCTGCGCAGCACGACGCCCGCGGGCCGGTCGAGCACGACCGTTCCGCGCCCGTCGACAAGCCGGCCGACCAAGCGCGCCCCAAGCCGGCCCCGCCCGAGCGCCCGGCGGCGGCGCAGCCACCGGCCCGTTCCGGCTCCTCCAACCGCGTCCGCGCCCGCCTCGCCCGCCTCGGCGTCCAGCGCGCCAACCCGTACAACCCGGTTCTGGAGCCCCTGCTGCGGATAGTGCGCAGCAACGACCCCAAGATCGAGACGGCCACGCTGCGGCAGATCGAGAAGGCCTACCAGGTCGCCGAGCGCTGGCACCGCGGCCAGAAGCGCAAGAGCGGCGACCCGTACATCACCCACCCCCTCGCGGTGACCACGATCCTCGCCGAGCTGGGCATGGACCCCGCCACCCTCATGGCGGGCCTGCTGCACGACACCGTCGAGGACACCGAGTACGGCCTCGACGACCTGCGCCGCGACTTCGGCGACGTCGTCGCGCTGCTCGTCGACGGCGTCACCAAGCTGGACAAGGTCAAGTTCGGCGAGGCCGCGCAGGCCGAGACCGTGCGCAAGATGGTCGTCGCGATGGCCAAGGACCCGCGCGTCCTGGTCATCAAGCTCGCCGACCGCCTGCACAACATGCGCACCATGCGCTACCTCAAGCGCGAGAAGCAGGAGAAGAAGGCGCGCGAGACCCTGGAGATCTACGCGCCGCTCGCCCACCGCCTGGGCATGAACACCATCAAGTGGGAACTGGAGGACCTCGCCTTCGCGATCCTCTACCCCAAGATGTACGACGAGATCGTAAGGCTGGTGGCCGAAAGGGCACCCAAGCGTGACGAGTACCTGGCCATAGTGACCGACGAGGTCCAGTCCGACCTGCGGGCCGCCCGCATCAAGGCGACCGTCACCGGCCGCCCCAAGCACTACTACAGCGTCTACCAGAAGATGATCGTCCGCGGCCGTGACTTCGCGGAGATCTACGACCTGGTGGGCATCCGCGTCCTCGTCGACACGGTCCGCGACTGCTACGCCGCCCTCGGCACCGTGCACGCGCGATGGAACCCGGTCCCCGGCCGGTTCAAGGACTACATCGCGATGCCCAAGTTCAACATGTACCAGTCGCTGCACACGACGGTCATCGGCCCCAACGGCAAGCCGGTCGAACTCCAGATCCGCACGTTCGACATGCACCGCCGCGCCGAGTACGGCATCGCCGCGCACTGGAAGTACAAGCAGGAGGCCGTCGCGGGCGCCTCCAAGGTGCGTACGGACGCGCCCAAGTCGTCCGGCAAGGACAAGGACGCCATCAACGACATGGCGTGGCTGAGGCAGTTGCTGGACTGGCAGAAGGAGACCGAGGACCCCAGCGAGTTCCTGGAGTCCCTGCGTTTCGACCTGTCCCGCAACGAGGTCTTCGTCTTCACCCCCAAGGGCGATGTCATAGCGCTCCCGGCCGGGGCCACCCCGGTCGACTTCGCCTACGCCGTCCACACCGAGGTCGGCCACCGCACCATAGGAGCGCGGGTCAACGGCCGGCTCGTACCGCTCGAATCGACCCTGGACAACGGCGACTTGGTGGAGGTCTTCACCTCCAAGGCGACCGGCGCCGGCCCCTCCCGCGACTGGCTCGGCTTCGTCAAGTCGCCGCGGGCCCGCAACAAGATCCGGGCGTGGTTCTCCAAGGAGCGCCGCGACGAGGCGATCGAGCACGGCAAGGACGCCATCGCGCGGGCGATGCGCAAGCAGAACCTGCCGATCCAGCGCATCCTCACCGGCGACTCGCTGGTCACCCTGGCGCACGAGATGCGCTACCCGGACATCTCCTCGCTCTACGCGGCGATCGGCGAGGGCCATGTCGCCGCGCAGAACGTCGTGCAGAAGCTGGTGCAGGCGCTCGGCGGCGAGGAGGCGGCCACCGAGGAGATGGACGAGGCGGTCCCGCCGTCGCGCGGCCGGAGCCGCAAGCGGCGCAGCAACCAGGACCCCGGCGTCGTGGTCAAGGGCGTCGACGACGTCTGGGTCAAGCTGGCCCGCTGCTGTACGCCCGTCCCCGGCGACCCGATCATCGGTTTCGTCACGCGCGGTAGTGGCGTATCGGTTCACCGCAGCGACTGCGTCAACGTGGAGTCACTGTCCCGGGAGCCGGAGCGCATCCTCGCGGTCGAGTGGGCGCCCACGCAGTCCTCGGTCTTCCTGGTCGCCATCCAGGTCGAGGCCCTTGACCGGTCCCGGCTGCTGTCGGACGTCACCCGCGTCCTGTCCGACCAGCACGTCAACATCCTGTCCGCGGCCGTCCAGACCTCCCGCGACCGGGTCGCCACCTCCCGCTTCACCTTCGAGATGGGCGACCCCAAGCACCTGGGGCACGTGCTGAAGGCCGTACGGGGCGTGGAGGGCGTGTACGACGTCTACCGCGTGACGTCGGCCCGCCGGCCGTAACCGCCGCCGGACACACGCGAGAGGCCCCCGTACACCACGTACGGGGGCCTCTCGCGCGGGACGGGGTCAGCCGCCGAACTCCTGCAGCCCCTTCAGCGCCTGGTCCAGCAGGGCCTGGCGGCCCTCCAACTCGCGCTCCAGCTTCTCCGCGCGCGCGGAGTTGCCCTGGGCGCGGGCCTGCTCGATCTGCGCCTTCAGCTTGTCCACCGCGGCCTGCAGCTGGCCGGTCAGCCCCTCGGCACGCGCGCGTGCCTCCGGGTTGGTGCGGCGCCACTCGGCCTCCTCGGCCTCCTGGAGCGCCCGCTCCACGGTGTGCATCCGGCCCTCGACCTTCGGCCGGGCGTCCCGCGGCACGTGACCGACGGACTCCCAGCGCTCGTTGATCGAACGGAACGCGGCACGCGCCGCCTTCAGGTCGCCGATCGGCAGGAGCTTCTCGGCCTCCTCGGCCAGCTCCTCCTTGAGCTTCAGGTTCTCGGCCTGCTCCGCGTCCCGCTCGGCGAAGACCGAGCTGCGCGCGGCGAAGAAGACGTCCTGGGCGCCGCGGAAGCGGTTCCACAGGTCGTCCTCGTGCTCGCGCTGGGCGCGCCCGGCGGCCTTCCAGTCGGCCATCAGCTCGCGGTAGCGGGCGGCGGTCGGACCCCAGTCCGTCGAGCCCGACAGCGCCTCGGCCTCGGCGACCAGCCGCTCCTTCGTGCGGCGGGCCTCCTCGCGCTGCGCGTCCAGCTGCGCGAAGTGCGCCTTGCGGCGCTTGGAGAACGCCGAGCGCGCGTGCGAGAACCGGTGCCACAGCTCGTCGTCGGACTTGCGGTCCAGGCGCGGCAGGCCCTTCCAGGTGTCGACCAGGGCCCGCAGCCGCTCACCGGCCGCCCGCCACTGGTCGGACTGTGCCAGCTGCTCCGCCTCGACGACCAGGTCCTCCTTGGCCTTGCGGGCCTCGTCGGACTGCCTGGCCCGCTGCTGCTTGCGCTCCTCGCGGCGCGACTCGACCGTCTGCACCAGCTTGTCCAGCCGGGCCCGCAGCGCGTCCAGGTCGCCGACCGCGTGATGCGCGTCGACCTGCTCGCGGATGTGGTCGATGGCGACCTGCGCGTCCTTGGCCGACAGATCGGTCGTCTGCACTCGCTTCTCGAGGAGGCCGATCTCGACAACCAGGCCCTCGTACTTGCGCTCGAAGTAGGCCAGCGCCTCCTCGGGGGAGCCTGCCTGCCAGGAACCGACGACCTGCTCGCCATCGGCCGTACGCACGTACACGGTCCCCGTCTCGTCGACGCGGCCCCACGGGTCGCTGCTCACAGCGCCTCCTCCACATGATGCCTCCGAGGGGCTTCGGCGCCCCTGGGCATCGTCCACAGTTTCGTCACGGCCAACATAGGCGACCGGCGGGGCGCCTGTCCGCATCCAGCGCGACCGAAATTCCGCTGTTGGCCGCCCGGACCTCGGGACTCGCCGCCCCCGGCCGTCAGGACTTCGTGACCGTCGCCTTGTCGATCACGACCGTCGCGTTCGGGGCGCCGTCACCGGCGCCCGTGTTCTCCCCCGCGGCGGCGATCTTCTGCAGCACCTTCATGCCGGCGGCCGAGACCGTACCGAAGGGGGTGTAGCTCGGCGGGAGCGAACTGTCCTGGTAGACCAGGAAGAACTGGCTGCCGCCGGTGTGCGCCTGCCCCGTGTTGGCCATCGCGACCGTGCCCGCCGGGTACACGTTGTCCTTGAGGCTCTTGTCCTTCAGATTCTCGTCCGGAATGGTGTAGCCGGGACCCCCGCTGCCGCTGCCCGACGGGTCGCCGCACTGCAGCACGTAGATGCCGTTGGTGGTCAGGCGGTGGCACTTCGTGTGGTCGAAGTAGCCCTTTCCGGCAAGGAAGTTGAACGAGTTGACGGTGTGCGGGGCCGCGGCCGTCTTGAGCGCTATGTCGATCTCACCGCAGGTCGTCGCCAGCTTCATGGTGTAGTCCGCCGACTTGTCGACGGTCATGGCCGGCTCCTTCTTCCAGGTCAGCTCCTTGACCTTGCCGGCGGCGGCCTTCTCGCACGGGTCCTTCGCGGCGCTGGGCGAGGCGTTCGGGGACGCCTCCGCGCTGGCGTTCGCCTTGTCGTCCTTGTCGTCCTTGAGGACGCCGGTCGTGTAGAGCGCCAGGCTGCCCACCAGGATCACGCCGAGGACCGACGCGATCACCGAGTTGCGCACGCGCGCCTTGCGCCGCGCGGCCGTGCGGCGCTGCTGCTGCCGCAAGAACTTCTCCCGGGCGAGCTGACGCTTGCGCTGTTCCTGGGTGACCACCGGGTTCTCTCCTCGTGCGTCTCGTGCGTCGACGGGTACGCGTGCGTCTTGTGAGCCGACCGCGTGCGTGTGCCCCGTACCGTATATGGGTTCGCTGAGGAAACGGCAGCGCCGGTAGTCTCTGACCACAGGTGAAGACCGTCGGGGCCCCCGAGAGGGCGTCGACAAGCCCTCCCGTACCGACACAACGAAGGACGATCGTGCTCATTGCCGGGTTCCCCGCCGGGGCCTGGGGGACGAACTGTTATCTCGTCGCCCCCGCCGCCGGTGAGGAGTGCGTGATCATCGACCCGGGCCACCAGGCGGCCCCCGGAGTCGAGGAAGCACTGAAGAAGCATCGGCTCAAGCCCGTCGCCGTCGTCCTCACCCACGGCCACCTCGACCATGTGGCCTCGGTCGTCCCGGTGTGCGGCGCGCACGACGTACCGGCCTGGATCCACCCCGAGGACCGGTACATGATGAGCGACCCCGAGAAGGCGCTCGGCCGGTCCATCGGGATGCCGCTGCTGGGCGAGCTGACCGTGGGGGAGCCGGACGACGTCCGCGAGCTGACCGACGGCGTGCGGCTGGACCTGGCGGGCCTGCAGTTCTCCGTCGCGCACGCGCCCGGCCATACCAAGGGGTCGGTGACCTTCCGGATGCCCGGGACGACCGAGATCCCCTCGGTCTTCTTCTCCGGGGATCTGCTGTTCGCCGGCTCCATCGGACGCACCGACCTGCCCGGCGGTGACATGGCCGAGATGCTCGACTCGCTGGCCCGCGTGTGCCTGCCGCTCGACGACTCGACCGTGGTGCTGTCCGGCCACGGCCCCCAGACGACCATCGGCCAGGAGCGCGCCACCAACCCGTATCTGCGGCAGGTGGCCGCCGGCGGCCAGGGAGCGTCCCAGGCTCCCCGACGAGGAATGTGACGAGAGACCTTCCGTGAGCACCTTCAAGGCCCCCAAGGGCACGTACGACCTGCTGCCGCCCGATTCCGCCAAGTACCTCGCCGTCCGTGAGGCGATCGCCGCGCCGCTGCGCAACTCCGGCTACGGCTACGTCGAGACGCCCGGCTTCGAGAGCGTGGAACTGTTCGCCCGCGGCGTCGGCGAGTCCACCGACATCGTGACCAAGGAGATGTACGCCTTCGAGACCAAGGGCGGCGACAGGCTCGCCCTGCGTCCCGAGGGCACCGCGTCCGTCCTGCGCGCCGCGCTGGAGGCCAATCTGCACAAGGCGGGCAACCTCCCGGTCAAGCTCTGGTACTCCGGCTCCTACTACCGCTACGAGCGCCCCCAGAAGGGCCGTTACCGCCACTTCTCCCAGGTCGGCGCCGAGGCGATCGGCGCGGAGGACCCGGCGCTTGACGCCGAGCTGATCATCCTGGCCGACCAGGCGTACCGCTCGCTGGGTCTGCGCGACTTCCGGATCCTGCTGAACAGCCTGGGCGACAAGGAGTGCCGTCCCGTCTACCGGGCCGCCCTGCAGGACTTCCTGCGCGGCCTGGACCTGGACGAGGACACCCTGCGCCGCGCGGAGATCAACCCGCTGCGGGTCCTGGACGACAAGCGCGAGTCGGTCCAGAAGCAGCTCGGGGACGCGCCGCTGCTGAGGGACTACCTCTGCGACGCCTGCAAGGCGTACCACGAGGAGGTCCGTGAGCTGATCAGGGCGGCGGGCGTGGCCTTCGAGGACGACCCGAAGCTGGTCCGCGGCCTCGACTACTACACCCGCACGACCTTCGAGTTCGTCCACGACGGTCTGGGCTCCCAGTCCGCGGTGGGCGGCGGCGGCCGCTACGACGGTCTGTCGGAGATGATCGGCGGCCCGGCGCTGCCGTCCGTCGGCTGGGCGCTGGGCGTCGACCGCACGGTCCTGGCCCTGGAGGCGGAGGGCGTCGAACTCGACCTGCCGTCCCCGACGTCCGTCTTCGCGGTGCCGCTGAGCGAGGACGCGCGCCGGCTGCTGTTCGCGAAGGTCACCGAGCTGCGCAAGCTCGGTGTCGCGGCCGACTTCTCCTTCGGTGTCAAGGGGCTCAAGGGCGCCATGAAGAACGCCAACCGCAGCGGGGCGCGGTACGCGGTCATCGCGGGTGAGCGCGACCTCGCCGAGGGCGTCGTCCAGCTCAAGGACATGGAGTCCGGCGAGCAGACGGCGATCGGCGTGAACGAGATCGTGGCGGAGCTGGAGGCGCGGCTCGGCTGAGTGCGCGACGAAGGCGCCGGGTCCCAGGGCCCGGCGCCTTCGTCATGCCGCCGGCTCTCCTCCCGGTACCCGGGTACGTGGCGGTTTCCGTGTTTCCACGGAGGCGCCCCGGCCCGCGGCACGCGAGGGTCGTCCCTGTCCGTGGGACGAAGGACGAGGGGGACCGCGCTGTGAAAATCGTGATCGTCGAGCGGTGGAAGGACGCGGTCCGCCCGGGACCGGACACCGGACTCCGCCACATCCTGTGGCCCGCGTCCTTTCCGGGCACCTCCCGGGCCCGGATCCCCGCGCACGCGCTCGCCGGTCTGCTCTTCACCACCGCGATGTGCCAGGCCTTCCTGCTCTTCTACTGGGCCGACAACGCCCAGGTGCGCGGGGAGTACCGCCGCGCCGCCCTGTGGCTGACGTCGGTGATCATGGCCGTGCCGGTCCTGCTGATGCGCGAGGTGCTGAAAGGCGCCCTGCGGGGCTGGAAGGGGGCCTGGTACAAGCTGCTGACCGCCGCTGCCTGGATCCCGTCGGTCCCCGCGCTCTTCCTCGTCCTGCTGCTGGTGACCCAGCAGACCCGCGGCACCTTCTGCACCGGGGGCACCCACCCGCCCGAGCATCCCCTGCCGGAGTACGCGGCCCCCCTCTGCATCGCGCTGTCACTGGCAGCCGGATCATCGGCCGCGTGGCTCGTCTGGGTGGTCTCGCGCCGCCGGGCCCGGTCCGTGCATCTGTACCGGGCGTGGCTCGCCGCGCTCCTCGTCACCCTCGTCGCGGGCCTGGCCCCGTGGCTGGAGTCGGCCCAGACCTGCCGCACCGGAGCCTGACGCCCCCGGCCGCGGCACCACGGTCGAGCAGCCCGAACCGCATCGCGCTCGTCATCCCGAACCGCATCGCGCTCGTCACCGCGGCCGTCCGTCAACCCGGCGGGTGCGGATTCGTCCTGCCAGACGATTCCGAAGCGCGAGCGCCACGCGCACGAGCGCGACGCGCGCGTGTGCCCGTCTCCCGGGCCGGGCCCAGCGTCCTGACCTCGCCCGCGTCCCGGGTCGCGGTGCCGTTGTCCTGCTCCGAGACTCGGCCGGAATCGAACGCCGGGGGACGACCGCGCGTACTTCCTTATGTCCACCGAACGGTGGATACCCGGCCCGGTGCGGCACAATGGCCCCTGCCCGAAGCTGGCCCCTCTCAACGACGGAATCGGCGTGATGAGCAAGACGACAGTCAAAGACGTCTCCACGGAGTCCGAGCCCGAGCGCGACACCGCGTCCGCGACCCGGACGGTGGGCGGCAGCCGCGCGTTCGCGATCCTGCTGATCATCACCGGCGCGGCCGGACTGCTCGCCGCGTGGGTCATCACGATCGACAAGTTCAAGCTGCTCGAGGCCAAGGTCGCCGGCACGACCTTCACGCCCGGCTGCAGCCTGAACCCCGTGGTCTCCTGCGGCAGCGTCATGGAGTCCAAGCAGGCCGCCGCCTTCGGGTTCCCCAACCCGATGCTCGGCCTGGTCTGCTACGGCATCGTCGTCTGCGTCGGCATGAGCCTGCTCGCCCGCGCCCGTTTCCCGCGCTGGTACTGGCTCACCTTCAACTTCGGCACGCTCTTCGGCGTGGCCTTCTGCACCTGGCTGCAGTTCCAGTCGCTGTACCGGATCAACGCCCTGTGCCTGTGGTGCTCGCTGGCCTGGGTCGCCACCATCATCATGTTCTGGTACGTGACCTCCTTCAACGTCCGCAACGACTTCCTGCCGGCCCCGCGCTGGCTGAAGAGCTTCTTCGGCGAGTTCACCTGGGTCGTGCCCGTGCTGCACATCGGGATCATCGGCATGCTGATCCTGACCCGCTGGTGGGAGTTCTGGACCAGCTGACGGCCCCCCTCGCCCGGCCCGGCGGGATTGTCAGCGGTGTGATTTAGGGTTTCAGCGTGGAGCCCGACCTGTTCACCGCCGCAGCAGAAGAACGCCAGGAGAAGGACCCCGCCGGGAGTCCGCTGGCGGTCCGGATGCGCCCGCGCACCCTCGACGAGGTCGTGGGCCAGCAGCACCTGCTGAAGCCGGGCTCCCCCCTGCGCCGCCTGGTCGGCGAGGGCGCCAAGGGCCCGGCCGGGCCCTCCTCGGTGATTCTCTGGGGGCCGCCCGGCACCGGCAAGACGACCCTGGCGTACGTCGTGTCGAAGGCGACGAACAAGCGCTTCGTCGAGCTCTCCGCGATCACCGCCGGCGTCAAGGAGGTCCGCGCGGTCATCGAGGGCGCCCGCCGCGCCACCGGCGGCTACGGCAAGGAGACCGTCCTCTTCCTCGACGAGATCCACCGCTTCAGCAAGGCCCAGCAGGACTCGCTCCTGCCGGCCGTCGAGAACCGCTGGGTGACCCTGATCGCGGCGACGACGGAGAACCCGTACTTCTCGGTGATCTCCCCGCTCCTGTCCCGCTCCCTGCTCCTCACCCTGGAGCCCCTCACCGACGACGACCTGCGCGGGCTCATCCGGCGCGCCCTGGCCGACGAGCGCGGCCTCAAGGGCGCCGTCACCCTCCCCGAGGACACGGAGGCCCACCTCCTGCGCATCGCCGGCGGCGACGCCCGCCGCGCCCTGACCGCCCTGGAGGCCGCCGCCGGGGCCGCCCTCGACCAGGACGAGAGCGAGATCAGCCTCCAGACCCTGGAGCAGACCGTCGACCGGGCGGCGGTGAAGTACGACCGTGACGGCGACCAGCACTACGACGTCGCCAGCGCCCTGATCAAGTCGATCAGGGGCTCCGACGTCGACGCCGCCCTGCACTACCTGGCCCGCATGATCGAGGCCGGCGAGGACCCCCGTTTCATCGCCCGCCGCCTGATGATCTCGGCCAGCGAGGACGTCGGCCTCGCCGACCCGGGCGCCCTGACCATCGCGGTCGCCGCCGCCCAGGCCGTCGCGATGATCGGCTTCCCCGAGGCCGCGCTCACCCTCAGCCACGCCACCATCGCCCTCGCCCTGGCCCCCAAGTCCAACTCCGCGACGACCGCGATCGGCGCCGCCCTGGACGACGTACGCAAGGGCCTGGCCGGACCCGTGCCGCCCCATCTGCGCGACGGGCACTACAAGGGCGCCGCCAAGCTGGGACACGCCCAGGGGTACGTGTACCCGCACGACCTGCCGGAGGGCATCGCCACCCAGCAGTACGCGCCGGACGCGATCAAGGACCGGGAGTACTACACCCCGACGCGGCACGGCGCCGAGGCGCGCTACGCGGACGCCGTGGAGTGGACCAGGAAGCACCTGGGTCGAAAGCGGTCCTGAGCACCCTGTAAACTCGCTCGGAGTGCTGGGTCCCGTGCAGTCAGAACGGGACAGTCAGCCGGAGCGGGTCCCCGGACCGGCTCCAGGAGCGTCGCGCACCGTCGAACGGTGTCGCGGGCAGCCCACCACCACCCGCAGTTCCGGGACGGTCGGTGGGCCACTCGCGTGCTGCACGTATGTGCCCAGACCAGGGGAGCGGCTGCCCGGCAGGTCCCATGAGGACCCGGCGGGTTTCCCCGGCTGCGGATGCGACCTCCCTCAACTCTGACAAGCCGAAAACCAGGAAATGAGAGACAAGTGGCGAACCAGTCCCGCCCCAAGGTCAAGAAGTCGCGTGCCCTCGGCATCGCGCTGACCCCGAAGGCCGTCAAGTACTTCGAGGCCCGCCCCTACCCGCCGGGTGAGCACGGCCGTGGCCGCAAGCAGAACTCGGACTACAAGGTCCGTCTGCTGGAGAAGCAGCGCCTGCGCGCGCAGTACGACGTGTCCGAGCGCCAGCTCGTCCGCGCCTACGAGCGTGCCTCCAAGGTCCAGGGCAAGACCGGTGAGGCCCTGATCATCGAGCTCGAGCGCCGTCTCGACGCGCTGGTCCTGCGTTCGGGCATCGCCCGCACCATCTACCAGGCCCGCCAGATGGTCGTGCACGGCCACATCGAGGTCAACGGCCAGAAGGTCGACAAGCCGTCGTTCCGTGTCCGTCCCGACGACGTCGTGATGGTCCGTGAGCGCAGCCGCGAGAAGACCCTCTTCTCCATCGCCCGTGAGGGCGGCTTCGCCCCCGAGGGTGAGACCCCGCGCTACCTCCAGGTGAACCTCAAGGCCCTGGCGTTCCGCCTGGACCGTGAGCCGAACCGCAAGGAGATCCCGGTGATCTGCGACGAGCAGCTCGTCGTCGAGTACTACGCCCGCTGATCTCCCGGCGGCCGTAGCACTTCCGCGCCCGGGCCCGTCGTCCTCCCGCCCCTCGGGGCGGGCGGGGCGGCGGGCCTTCGCGCACCCCTAATCCGGTACGGACCGGCCGCGTGGGCGCGATAGGCTCGCCTCCAGAGAGAGGCGTTCACAGACAGCGTTCTCAAGACCGCGTCCTGGGGACAGCGGTCCTGAAACAGCAGGGAGCGGGTGCGCAGTGTCCGGTGGTGAGGTGGCCGGGATCCTGGTGGCCGTCTTCTGGGCGATCCTGGTCTCCTTCCTCGCCGTCGCGCTGGCGAGGCTGGCCCAGACGCTCAGGGCGACCACCAAGCTGGTCGCGGACGTGACCGACCAGGCCGTCCCGCTGCTGGCCGACGCCTCCGCCGCGGTGCGCTCGGCGCAGACCCAGATCGACCGGGTCGACGCGATCGCCTCCGACGTCCAGGAGGTCACGTCGAACGCCTCCGCGCTCTCGACGACCGTCGCCTCCACCTTCGGCGGCCCCCTGGTCAAGGTCGCCGCGTTCGGGTACGGCGTACGCCGGGCCCTCGGCGGCCGCAAGGACGACGTACCCGCCAGCAAGCCCCGGCGTACCGTGATCGTGGGCCGTACGGTCTCCCGGCGCGAGAAGCGGAACGCCCGTGGAAAGAGGGACTGAGAGCCAGCCATGTTCCGCCGTACGTTCTGGTTCACCACAGGCGTCGCCGCCGGTGTGTGGGCCACCACCAAGGTCAACCGCAAGCTGAGGCAGCTGACCCCCGAGAGCCTCGCCGCGACCGCGGCCAACAAGGCGCTCGAGACGGGAGCGCGCCTGAAGGACCGCGCGGTGGGCTTCGCGCTCGACGTCCGCGAGAACATGGCCCAGCGGGAGGCCGAGCTGGAGGACGCCCTCGGCATCCACGCAGACCCCGAGCTTCCCGCGCCCCGGCGGTTCGCCGCCCTCGAG
This sequence comes from Streptomyces sp. NPDC001381, assembly GCF_042895685.1. NCBI lineage: Bacteria > Bacillati > Actinomycetota > Actinomycetes > Kitasatosporales > Streptomycetaceae > Streptomyces > Streptomyces sp. NPDC001381. The sequence goes on from NZ_JBIAWO010000009.1 coordinate 136,176, forward strand.
AACAGCAGCAACCCGAAGTACATCGAGAACACGACGTACTCGTACAACCGGAATGAGGACCACTGATGGAGTCGGCCGAGATTCGCCGCCGCTGGCTGAGCTTCTTCGAGGAGCGCGGGCACACCGTCGTCCCTTCGGCGTCGCTCATCGCGGACGACCCGACTCTGCTCCTCGTCCCCGCCGGCATGGTGCCCTTCAAGCCCTACTTCCTGGGTGAGGTCAAGCCGCCCTTCCAGCGCGCCACCAGCGTGCAGAAGTGCGTGCGCACGCCCGACATCGAAGAGGTCGGCAAGACCACCCGCCACGGCACGTTCTTCCAGATGTGCGGCAACTTCTCCTTCGGCGACTACTTCAAGGAAGGCGCCATCAAGTACGCCTGGGAGCTGCTCACCACGCCCCAGGACAAGGGGGGTTACGGCCTGGAGCCGGAGCGCCTGTGGATCACCGTCTACAAGGACGACGACGAGGCCGAGCGCATCTGGCACGAGGTCGTCGGTGTGCCGAAGGAGCGCATCCAGCGCCTCGGCATGAAGGACAACTACTGGTCCATGGGCGTCCCCGGCCCCTGCGGCCCCTGCTCCGAGATCAACTACGACCGCGGCCCCGAGTTCGGCGTCGAGGGCGGCCCCGCCGTCAACGACGAGCGGTACGTGGAGATCTGGAACCTCGTCTTCATGCAGTACGAGCGGGGCGAGGGCATCGGCAAGGACAACTTCGAGATCCTCGGCGAGCTCCCGAGCAAGAACATCGACACGGGCCTCGGCCTGGAGCGCCTCGCCATGATTCTGCAGGGCGTGCAGAACATGTACGAGATCGACACCTCGATGGCCGTCATCAAGAAGGCCACCGAACTGACCGGCGTGGCCTACGGCGACGCCCACGACTCGGACGTCTCGCTGCGCGTGGTCACCGACCACATGCGCACCTCCGTGATGCTCATCGGCGACGGCGTGACTCCCGGCAACGAGGGCCGCGGTTACGTGCTGCGCCGCATCATGCGGCGCGCCATCCGCAACATGCGCCTGCTGGGCGCCACCGGCCCGGTCGTCAAGGACCTCATCGACACCGTCATCGGGATGATGGGGCAGCAGTACCCGGAGCTGGTCACCGACCGCGAGCGCATCGAGAACGTCGCCCTCGCCGAGGAGGCCCGCTTCCTCAAGACGCTCAACGCCGGTACGAACGTGCTGGACGGCGCCGTGAGCGAGACCAAGGCCGCCGGCTCCGCCGTCCTGCCCGGCGACAAGGCCTTCCTGCTCCACGACACCTGGGGCTTCCCGATCGACCTCACCCTGGAGATGGCCGCCGAGCAGGGCCTCTCCGTGGACGAGGAGGGCTTCCGCCGCCTGATGAAGGAGCAGCGGGAGCGCGCCAAGGCCGACGCCCAGGCGAAGAAGACCGGTCACGCCGGCGCCGGCGCCTACCGGGAGATCGCCGACAAGGCCGGCGAGACCGAGTTCATCGGCTACTCCGACACCGAGGGCGAGTCCACGGTCGTCGGCATCCTCGTCGACGGCGTCTCCTCCCCGGCCGCCACCGAGGGCGACGAGGTCGAGATCGTGCTCGACCGCACCCCGTTCTACGCCGAGGGCGGCGGCCAGATCGGCGACACCGGCCGGCTCAAGGTGGGCTCCGGCGCCGTCGTCGAGGTCCGCGACACCCAGAAGCCGGTCCCGGGCGTCTACGTCCACAAGGGCGTCGTCCAGGTCGGCGAGGTGACCGTCGGCGACCTCGTCCACGCCACGATCGACTCCCGGCGCCGCAAGGCCATCGCCCGCGCCCACTCGGCCACCCACCTCACCCACCAGGCCCTGCGCGACGCCCTCGGCCCCACGGCCGCCCAGGCCGGTTCGGAGAACCAGCCCGGCCGCTTCCGCTTCGACTTCGGCTCCCCGTCCGCCGTGCCCACGGCCGTCATGACCGACGTCGAGCAGAAGATCAACGAGGTGCTCGCCCGCGACCTCGACGTGCGCGCCGACGTCATGGGCATCGACGAGGCCAAGAAGCAGGGCGCCATCGCCGAGTTCGGCGAGAAGTACGGCGAGCGCGTCCGCGTGGTCACCATCGGCGACTTCTCCAAGGAGCTGTGCGGTGGCACGCACGTGCACAACACCGCCCAGCTGGGGCTGGTGAAGCTGCTCGGCGAGTCGTCGATCGGCTCGGGTGTGCGCCGTATCGAGGCCCTCGTCGGCGTCGACGCCTACCACTTCCTCGCCCGTGAGCACACGGTCGTCGCCCAGCTCCAGGAGCTCATCAAGGGCCGCCCGGAGGAGCTCCCGGAGAAGGTCTCCGCCATGCTCGGCAAGCTGAAGGACGCCGAGAAGGAGATCGAGAAGTTCCGCGCCGAGAAGGTGCTGCAGGCCGCCGCCGGTCTCGCCGAGTCCGCCGGGGACATCCGCGGCATCGCCGTGGTGACGGGGCAGGTTCCGGACGGCACGACCCCCGACGACCTGCGCAAGCTGGTCCTCGACGTGCGCGGCCGCATCCAGGGCGGCCGGGCCGCCGTGGTCGCCCTGTTCACGGTCAACAACGGCAAGCCGCTGACGGTGATCGCCACCAACGAGGCCGCCCGTGAGCGCGGTCTGAAGGCCGGCGACCTGGTGCGCACGGCGGCCAAGACCCTCGGCGGCGGCGGTGGCGGCAAGCCGGACGTCGCCCAGGGCGGTGGCCAGAACCCGGCCGCCGTGGGCGAGGCCGTCCAGGCCGTCGAGCGGCTCGTGGCGGAAACGGCCAAGTGAGTGGGCCGATGAGAAGGGGCCGTCGACTCGCGATCGACGTCGGGGACGCCCGGATCGGGGTCGCCTCGTGCGACCCCGACGGGATCCTCGCCACCCCGGTGGAGACGGTCCCCGGACGCGACCTCCCGGCAGCTCACCGCAGGCTGAAGCAGCTGGTCGAGGAGTACGAGCCGATCGAGGTCGTCGTCGGTCTCCCTCGCTCCCTCAAGGGGGGCGAGGGCCCGGCCGCGGTCAAGGTCCGCGGCTTCGCGCAGGAGCTCGCGAAGAGCATCGCGCCCGTGTCCGTACGCCTCGTGGACGAGCGGATGACGACCGTGACGGCCAGTCAGGGACTGCGTGCCTCGGGCGTGAAGTCCAAGAAGGGCCGGTCGGTGATCGACCAGGCGGCCGCTGTGATCATCCTTCAACAGGCCCTGGAATCCGAACGAGTGTCAGGTAAAGCACCGGGCGAGGGCGTCGAAGTGGTCATCTGATCGCGATACGGTAACGTTCCGCGTCGATGCGGCGGTGTTCGAACAGCCACCGCACAGAGAGAGGCGGAACGGTGACGGGCCCGGCGAAGGCCGCGTGATCGCCGCCTCGCGGCTCTAGGGGATCGATGACTGAGTATGGCCGGGGCCCAGGCTCCGAACCGTGGCATCCGGAGGACCCGTTGTACGGGGACGGCGGATGGGACGGGCAGCAGGCTCACATGGGCCAACAGCCTGCCTACGGCGGCCAGCCGCAGCACCACCACTACCCGCAGCAGCCGCAGCAGCCGGGATACGGCGACTGGGCCGACGGACAGGCGCAGCAGTACGACCAGCAGCAGTACGGTCAGCAGCAGTACCCGCAGCAGCCCTACGACCCCCAGCAGTACCCGCAGCAGTACGTCCCCCAGGGACAGCAGACCTATCACGAGGGGTACCAGGAGGGCGGCTGGGACGGCACCGGCACCCACGCCCACGTTCCGTACGCCGCCGATCCCGGTGATCCGTACGGCCAGCAGGCCGCCGCGTACGGCGCCGAGCAGCCCGACCTGTACGGCACCCCCGACGCGTATCCGCCCCCCGAACCGCCGGCCCGGCGGCGGGCCGAGCCGGAGGCCGAGGAGAAGACCGACTGGGACCCCGGGCCCGACCAGGGCGAGCACGCCTTCTTCGCGGGCGGCGGTGACGACGACGAGGACGACGACGAGCCGGACGGCGCGGGACGGCGGGGCCGCGGCGGCAAGGGCGCCAAGACGGCCAAGGGCAAGAAGAAGAGCCGCAACGGCTGCGCCTGCCTGGTCGTCGTACTGGTGTTCGCCGGCGGTATCGGCGGCGTCGGCTATTTCGGCTACGACTTCTACAAGAATCGTTACGGCGCGGCCCCGGACTACTCGGGCAACGGCACGAGCCAGGCGGTGAGCGTCCAGATTCCCGAGGGCGCGGGCGGTGCGGCCATCGGCCGGCTGCTGAAGGACGCCGGTGTGGTCAAGAGCGTCGACGCCTTCGTCTCCGCGGCCACGAACAACCCCGACGGGGACAAGATCCAGGCCGGCGCGTACATCCTGAAGAAGGAGATGTCCGCGAAAGCCGCCGTGGAGATGATGCTCGACGGGGACAGCCAGGCCAATGTGATGGTCACGCCCGGCCAGCGCAACGTGCGGGTCTACGAGGTCATCGACGAGAAACTCGGCCTTCCCGCCGGGGCCACCAAGAAGGTCGCCGAGAAGGAGTACAAGACCCTCGGACTGCCCAGCTGGGCGAACAACAACAGCGACATCAAGGACCCGCTGGAGGGCTTCCTCTTCCCGGGCACCTACCCCGCGGCCAAGGGAATGAAGCCCGAGTCGGTCCTGAAGGGGATGGTCGCCAAGGCCGCGAAGACCTACGCCTCGTACGACCTGGAGGCCAAGGCCAAGGCGTTCAAGCTGGACGACCCGCTGCAGGTCGTCACCGTGGCGAGCCTCGTCCAGGCCGAGGGCAAGACCGAGGACGACTACCGCAAGATGGCCGAGGTGATCTACAACCGCCTCGACCGCGCGAACCCCGAGACCTACGGATTCCTGCAGTTCGACTCGACCTTCAACTACCTGAGGGGCGAGAGCAAGATCGAGATCAGCGAGTCCGAGATCAACAGCAACAAGGACCCGTACAACACCTACACCAACAAGGGTCTGCCGCCCGGTCCGATCGGGAACCCGGGCGAAGTCGCGCTCAAGGCGACGCTGAACCCGACCGACGACGGCTGGTACTACTTCGTGGCGACCGACGGTGTGAGCAAGACCGAGTTCGCCAAGACGCACGAAGAATTCCAGAGGCTCAAGGACAAGTTCAATGAGAGCACGGGCAACTGACGCCCGCCGGGCCGCCGTGCTCGGCAGCCCCATCGCCCACTCCCTCTCCCCGGTGCTGCACCGCGCCGCGTACGAGGCGCTCGGGCTCGGCGGCTGGACGTACGACCGCTTCGAGGTCGACGAGGAGGCCCTGCCCGGCTTCGTCGAGCAGCTCGGCCCGGAGTGGGCCGGACTGTCGCTGACCATGCCGCTCAAGCGCGCGGTCATCCCGCTGCTCGACGAGATCAGCGAGACGGCGGCCTCCGTGGACGCGGTCAACACGCTGGTGTTCACCGAGGACGGCCGCCGGGTCGGCGACAACACCGACATCCCCGGCATGGTCGCCGCCCTGCGCGAGCACGGCGTCGAACAGGTCGACTCGGCCGCGATCCTCGGCGCCGGCGCCACCGCGTCCTCCGCGCTCGCCGCCCTGAGCAGGGTCTGCACAGGCGAGATCGTGGCCTACGTCCGCAGTGCGGCCCGCGCCGCCGAGATGCGGCAGTGGGGCGAGCGCCTCGACGTCGAGGTCCGGATCGCCGACTGGACCGAGGCGGCCGGCGCCCTGCGCTTCCCGCTGGTCGTCGCGACCACCCCGGCCGGCACGACGGACGCCCTGGCCGCCTCGGTGCCGGAGCGGCCCGCCACCCTCTTCGACGTGCTCTACGAGCCCTGGCCGACCGAGCTGGCCGCCCGCTGGTCCATGTTCGGAGGCGCCGTCGTCAGCGGGCTCGACCTGCTCGTCCACCAGGCCGTCCTGCAGGTGGAGCAGATGACCGGCCTGGCCCCGGCCCCGCTGCAGGCCATGCGCAAGGCGGGCGAACACGCGCTCGCCTCCCGGACGGACCCACGGCACCGGACCGATAACGCGCGGTGAGCCGCCTCCGTTCGTCCGTCTAATGGACCGGACCGCCGATCAGGCCCGCGGACGTGGGAGGATCGAGGTGGCTGGCCGGAGCCGCGCACCCGGTCACGCCGACGACGTACGCGAGGACGCGCGTAGGGCAGTACCAGGGCGCGAGCACTGAGGAGCATCGTTGAGCAGGCTGCGTTGGCTGACCGCTGGGGAGTCCCACGGTCCCGCACTTGTCGCGACGCTGGAGGGCCTTCCCGCCGGCGTGCCGATCACCACCGAGATGGTGGCCGACCATCTCGCGCGGCGGCGGCTCGGCTATGGACGCGGCGCGCGGATGAAGTTCGAGCGCGACGAGGTCACCTTCCTCGGCGGCGTCCGGCACGGACTCACGCTCGGCTCCCCGGTGGCGGTCATGGTGGGCAACACCGAGTGGCCCAAGTGGGAGCAGGTCATGGCGGCCGACCCGGTCGACCCGGAGATCCTCGCCGGCCTCGCCCGCAACGCCCCGCTGACCCGGCCCCGGCCCGGCCACGCCGACCTGGCCGGCATGCAGAAGTACGGCTTCGACGAGGCCCGGCCGATCCTGGAGCGCGCCTCCGCCCGGGAGACCGCCGCCCGCGTCGCCCTCGGCGCGGTCGCCCGGTCGTACCTGAAGGAGACGGCCGGCATCGAGATCGTCTCGCACGTCGTCGAGCTGGCCGCCGCGAAGGCGCCCTACGGCGTCTACCCGACCCCCGCCGACGTCGAGAAGCTGGACTCCGACCCGGTGCGCTGCCTGGACGCGGACGCCTCGAAGGCGATGGTCGCCGAGATCGACCAGGCCCACAAGGACGGCGACACTCTCGGCGGAGTCGTCGAGGTGCTGGCCTACGACGTCCCCGTCGGCCTCGGCTCGCACGTGCACTGGGACCGCCGGCTGGACGCCCGGCTCGCCGCCGCCCTCATGGGCATCCAGGCGATCAAGGGCGTCGAGGTCGGCGACGGCTTCGACCTCGCGCGCGTGCCGGGTTCCAAGGCGCACGACGAGATCGTCACCACGCCCGACGGCATCAGGCGCTCCACCGGCCGTTCCGGCGGCACCGAAGGCGGTCTGACCACCGGTGAACTGCTGCGCGTACGCGCCGCGATGAAGCCGATCGCGACCGTGCCGAGGGCCCTGCAGACCGTGGACGTCACCACGGGCGAGGCCGCCCAGGCGCACCACCAGCGCTCCGACGTGTGCGCGGTGCCGGCGGCCGGCATCGTCGCCGAGGCGATGGTCGCGCTGGTCCTGGCCGACGCGGTCGCCGAGAAGTTCGGCGGCGACAGCGTCACCGAGACCCGCCGCAACGTCCGGTCGTACCTCGACAACCTCCACATCCGATGAGCGGGCCCCTGGTCGTCCTGGTCGGTCCGATGGGCGTCGGCAAGTCCACCGTCGGACAGCTGCTGGCCGGGCGGCTCGGCGTCGGCTACCGGGACACCGACGACGACATCGTCGCCGAGCAGGGCCGCAGCATCGCGGAGATCTTCGTCGACGAGGGCGAGGAGACCTTCCGCGCGATCGAGAAGCGGGCCGTGCGCCGGGCGCTCGCCGAGCACGAGGGCGTCCTGGCACTCGGCGGCGGCTCGATCCTGGACGCGGACAGCCGCGCCCTGCTGGCGGACCAGCGGGTGGTCTACCTGTCGATGGACGTCGACGAGGCCGTCAAGCGCACCGGCCTCAACGCGGCCCGCCCGCTGCTCGCGGTCAACCCGCGCAAGCAGTGGCGCGAGCTGATGGAGGCCCGCCGCAGCCTGTACGAGGCGGTCGCCACCGCCGTGGTGACGACGGACGGCCGCACGCCCGAAGAGGTCACCCAAGCCGCCCTGGACGCCCTGGAGTTGAAGGAAGCATGAGCAGTGAGTCTGTGACCCGGATCCGGGTCGGCGGCAGCGCGGGCTCCGAGCCGTACGAGGTCCTGGTCGGCCGTCAGCTCCTCGGCGAACTCGCCGGGCTGATCGGCACCAGGGCCAAGCGCGTCGCCGTGATCCACCCCGAGGCCCTCGCCGAGACCGGCGACGCCCTCCGCGCCGACCTCGCCGGGCAGGGCTACGACGCCGTCGCCATCCAGGTGCCCAACGCGGAGGAGGCCAAGACCGCCGAGGTCGCCGCGTACTGCTGGAAGGCGCTCGGCCAGTCCGGGTTCACCCGCACCGACGTCGTGGTGGGCGTCGGCGGCGGTGCGACCACCGACCTCGCCGGGTTCGTCGCCGCGACCTGGCTGCGCGGGGTGCGCTGGATCGCCGTACCGACGACCGTGCTCGCCATGGTGGACGCGGCCGTGGGCGGCAAGACCGGCATCAACACCGCCGAGGGCAAGAACCTCGTCGGTGCCTTCCACCCCCCGGCCGGTGTCCTGTGCGACCTGGCCGCGCTGGACTCGCTCCCGGTCAACGACTACGTCTCGGGACTCGCGGAGATCATCAAGGCCGGCTTCATCGCCGACCCGGCGATCCTCGACCTCATCGAGTCCGACCCCGAGGCCGCCCGCACCCCGGCGGGCCCGCACACCGCCGAGCTGATCGAACGCTCCATCAAGGTCAAGGCGGACGTGGTCTCGTCGGACCTGAAGGAGTCGGGGCTGCGGGAGATCCTCAACTACGGCCACACCCTCGCGCACGCCATCGAGAAGAACGAGCGCTACAAGTGGCGGCACGGCGCCGCCGTGTCCGTGGGCATGCACTTCGCCGCCGAACTGGGCCGCCTCGCGGGCCGGTTGGACGACGCGACGGCAGACCGCCACCGCACGGTCCTCGAATCCGTCGGACTGCCGCTGCACTACCGCTACGACCAGTGGCCCAAGCTGCTGGAGACCATGAAGGTCGACAAGAAGTCGCGGGGCGACCTGCTGCGCTTCATCGTCCTGGACGGACTGGCCAAGCCGACCGTCCTGGAGGGTCCCGACCCGGCGGTCCTGCTCGCCGCGTACGGCGAGGTGGGCCAGTAGGACCACGTGAAGGACCGGTAAGTCCACCGGGTTCCCTTCCGCCCGATTCGCTTTCCCCACCGGGCACTTAAGACCGCCCCCGGCCGTTCACCAAAGGACGGCCGGGGGCGGTAGCGTTCCGTCGGGAGCACTTCCCGCGCCCTTTAGGCTGTCGGGAGGAAAGAAGGGGATCACACCCCGACCACCAGCGCCCATGGCCTGTACGAGACGGAGTGGCACCGGATGCAGCACGCAGTGGGTTCTCCGCTGCCGCCGCCCCACCAGCCGGGGCACGGTCCGGCCGCCGGCTGGTCGCCGGCCGCACAACACCCGGCCCCGCACCAGCCGGGCAGCACCCCCCAGCACCCGCCGGGCTATCTCGGCGCCCCCTCCGGGCCGGTCCCCCCCGCGCCGCAGCCCCCCGTCCCACCCGTGCCGCCGCCCCCGGCCCCGCAGCACGTCCCCGCCCCGCCGGGCACCGAGGTCACCGGTCACGTCCCGCTGCCGCCCGGCGGTCCCGTGGCGATGCCCAGCGCCCCGCCGGCCGTGACCGCCCCGGACCTCGCGAGCACCACCGTCGCCGTGCTGCTCATCGGCCCCGCGGGCGCCGGAAAGACCAGCGTCGCCAAGTTCTGGGCCGACCACCGCAGGGTGCCCACCGCCCACGTCAGCCTCGACGACGTGCGCGAATGGGTCCGCTCGGGCTTCGCCGACCCTCAGCGCGGCTGGAACGACCACTCCGAGGCGCAGTACCGCCTGGCCCGCCGCACCTGCGGCTTCGCCGCCCGCAACTTCCTGGCCAACGGCATCTCCTGCATCCTGGACGACGCGATCTTCCCCGACCGCCCGGTCGTCGGCCTCGGCGGCTGGAAACGCCACGTGGGGCCCGGCCTCCTCCCGGTCGTCCTGCTCCCGGGCCTCGAAGTCGTCCTGGAGCGCAACGCGGAACGCTCAGGCAACCGCCGTCTCACCGACGAGGAGGTCGCCCGCATCCACGGCCGCATGGCCGGCTGGTACGGCTCGGGGCTGCCGATCATCGACAACTCCCAGATGGACGTCCCGACGACGGCGAGGGTCCTGGACGACGTCCTGGCGAGGGCGATCGCCAGCCCCCCGAAGTGGTGACCGACGCGACCGCGGGTTCTCAGGGGCGCGGGGAACCGCCCGCGCCCGGCCCGCACCGCCCCGCCCCGGGCGAACCACCCCACTCGGCCCCCCTCGACCGGCACAAACCGGCGCCCGCTCCTACGCTCGACTCATGTCAGAGGTGTACGGGACCCGCCGAGCACGCCTGAGGGACCGCTGTGGCTCCAGCGGCAGCGCGGCGGCGCTGATCTCCCGACCGGCCAACGTGAGGTACCTCGCGGGAGCGGCCCCGCAGGGCGCCGTCCTGCTCCTGGGCAGACACGAGGACCTCCTCGTCTGCGCGGGCCCCGACGACCGCCCCGCCGAGGGAGGCCGGCCGGACGACAATCTCCGGGTGCACACCCTGCCCCATGCCGGGGGCGACCCGGCGGTCGCGGCGGCCGGGCTCCTCGCGGCCCAGGGCGGAGACTCCCTCGCGGTGGAGGAACACCACCTCACGGTGGCCCGCCACCGGGCCCTGCGCTCCGTGGCGCCCCGGCTGCGCCTCACCGACCTCGGCGGTGCGGTGGAACAACTCCGCGTCGTCAAGGACGAGGAGGAGATCTCCTGTCTCCGCGTGGGCGCCGAGATCGCCGACCAGGCCCTGGGAGAGCTGCTGGAGTCCATCCTCGTCGGCCGCACCGAGCGTCACCTCGCCCTCGAACTGGAACGGCGGCTCGTCGACCACGGCGCGGACGGCCCCGCCTTCCCCACCTCCGTCGCCACCGGCCCGAACTCCGGCCGCCGCGGACACCGCCCCACCGACCGGCGGGTCGAGGAGGGCGACTTCCTCTCCGTCTGCCTTGGCGCGACCTACCGCGGCTACCGCTGCGAGATCGGTCGCACCTTCGTCATCGGTACGTCCCCCGCCGACTGGCAGATCGAGCTGTACGACCTCGTGTTCGCAGCCCAGCGAGCCGGGCGCGAGTCGCTGGCACCGGGCGCCGCCTACCGTGACGTGGACCGTGCGGCACGCCAGATCCTGGACTCCGCCGGGTACGCGCAGGGCCTGCCGGCACTGACGGGGCACGGGGTCGGACTGGAAATCGACGAGGACCCGCAGTTGGCTCCCGCGGCCATGGGTAAACTGGACGCTTGCGTGCCGGTCACCGTCGAACCGGGGGTTCACCTCCCGGGCCGGGGCGGTGTCCGGATCGATGACACGCTCGTCGTGCGCCCCGAGGCGGACGGCGGACCCGAGCTACTCACCATCACGACCAAGGAGCTGCTCGCGCTGTAGGCGCTTGCCCCCGGGGTCGTCCACGTCAGTCCAGGAGATTCCGCAACCGTGGCTTCCACGAACGACCTCAAGAACGGCATGGTGCTCAAGCTCGATGGCGGCCAGCTGTGGTCCGTCGTCGAGTTCCAGCACGTCAAGCCCGGCAAGGGCCCGGCCTTCGTGCGCACCAAGCTCAAGAACGTGCTGTCCGGCAAGGTGGTCGACAAGACCTTCAACGCCGGCGTCAAGGTCGAGACGGCCACTGTCGACAAGCGCGACATGCAGTACTCGTACAAGGACGGCGAGTACTTCGTCTTCATGGACATGGAGACGTACGACCAGCTGCACATCGACCCGAAGGCCGTGGGCGACGCCGCGAACTTCCTGATCGAGGGCTTCACGGCCGTCGTCGCGCAGCACGAGGGCGAGGTGCTCTTCGTCGAGCTCCCGGCCGCCGTCGAGCTGACCGTCGCCGAGACCGAGCCCGGCCTGCAGGGCGACCGCTCCACGGGTGGCACCAAGCCCGCCACGCTGGAGACCGGCCACCAGATCCAGGTCCCGCTCTTCATCACCACCGGTGAGAAGATCAAGGTCGACACCCGTACCAGCGACTACCTCGGCCGGGTGAACAGCTAACCGTGGCTGCCCGCAACACGGCCCGCAAGCGTGCCTTCCAGATCCTCTTCGAGGGCGACCAGCGCGGAGCCGACGTCCTGACGGTCCTCGCGGACTGGGTGCGGCTCTCCCGGGCCGACACCCGGCAGCCGCCGGTGAGCGAGTACACGATGCAGCTGGTCGAGGGCTACGCCGGGCACGCGCGGCGCATCGACGAGCTGATCTCCCAGTACTCCGTGGGCTGGACGCTCGACCGGATGCCGGTCGTCGACCGCAACATCCTGCGGCTCGGCGCCTACGAGCTGATCTGGGTCGACGAGACCCCGGACGCCGTCGTCATCGACGAGATGGTGCAGCTGGCGAAGGAGTTCTCCACGGACGACTCCCCGTCGTTCGTCAACGGGCTGCTCGCCCGGCTGAAGGACCTCAAGCCGTCCCTGCGCCGCGACTAGCCGTCGGGAGAGCCGAAGGACCGTGGGCCGTACGTCGCCTGCGGGCCCTCTGTGGCTCGTCGCGCAGTTCCCCGTGCCCCTGAGGGGCGCGGAGCCCGCCGGAGGGCCCACAGCGCACGCTGTGGGCCCTCCGGCGTCGGCGGACAAAAAAGCCGGGGTGGCCGGAACCACATGGTTCCGGCCACCCCGACGGTACGTTTCTGCTGTGCCGCCGAGCGGCTCAGCTCTCCTCGTGGGAGACGGCGCGGCGCGCGTCGGCGTCCAGGACGCCCCAGCTGATCAGCTGCTCGGTGAGGACCGAGGGCGACTGGTCGTAGATGACGGCGAGCGTGCGCAGGTCGTCCTGGCGGATCGAGAGCACCTTGCCGTTGTAGTCGCCGCGCTGGGACTGGATCGTCGCCGCGTAGCGCTGCAGGGGGCCCGCCTTCTCGACCGGCACGTGGGCCAGCCGCTCCAGGTCCAGGACCAGCTTCGGCGGCGGCTCGGCGGCCCCGCCCGGGGTGGTGCCGGGCAGCAGCTCCTGCACGGGTACGCCGTAGAAGTCCGCCAGCTCGGCAAGGCGCTGCACGGTCACGGCGCGATCGCCGCGCTCGTACGAACCGACCACGACCGCCTTCCAGCGTCCCTGGGACTTCTCCTCGACACCGTGGAGGGAAAGGCCCTGCTGGGTGCGGATCGCCCGGAGCTTGGCCCCGAGCTGTTTGGCGTATTCGCTGGACATATAGCTCCCCGGCACTGGGTCGACGCGACTGGCTTTGGTCCAGGCCGCGCGGCTGGTAACTCATTGTGAGGTTACGCAGCGTGATTCTTCTGCGTCAAGCCGAATGGTCCACACCGACTCTTCCGTGCTATCGACGGCCGGCTACGCCAAGGGGGTGATCGGGGCCCTCCCAGGGGCTGCTACGGTGGATGGCGCAAACCCGACGTCCTTTAAGGTCCGTCCCGTGAGGCGGAGAAGGAGGTCCGTTCCGTATGGACACCCAAGCGTCCGATGCGCGGCCCGTTCTCGAAGGCCCCGACATCGCGCGGGTCCTGACCCGCATCGCCCACGAGATCGTCGAGCGCGCCAAGGGCGCCGACGACGTGGTGCTTCTCGGCATTCCGACCCGCGGCGTCTTCCTCGCCCAGCGGCTCGCCGCCAAGCTCGAGCAGATCACCGACCGCAAGATCCCGGTCGGCTCCCTCGACATCACCATGTACCGCGACGACCTGCGCATGCACCCGCCGCGTGCGCTGGCCCGCACCGAGATCCCCGGTGACGGCCTCGACGGCAAGCTCGTCGTCCTCGTCGACGACGTGCTCTTCTCCGGCCGCACCATCCGCGCAGCCCTCGACGCCCTGAACGACATCGGGCGCCCCCGCGCGGTCCAGCTCGCGGTCCTGGTCGACCGCGGCCACCGCGAACTGCCCATCCGCGCCGACTACGTCGGCAAGAACCTCCCCACGTCGCTGCGGGAGACGGTCAAGGTCCAGCTCGCCGAGGAGGACGGTCGCGACACCGTGCTGCTCGGTGTGAAGCAGACCCAGTAGCAAGCGGCAGGCGTACGTCCCAGGCGTACGCACGCTCAGCCTTGCCCGGAATCTCCCGAACTGAACTTCCTTACGGAGCCTGACAGATGCAGCGTCATCTCATCTCGGCCGCCGACCTCACCCGCGACGACGCCGTCCTGATCCTCGACACCGCCGAGGAGATGGCCCGGGTCGCCGACCGGCCCATCAAGAAACTGCCGACCCTGCGCGGCCGCACGATCGTCAACCTCTTCTTCGAGGACTCCACGCGCACGCGTATCTCCTTCGAGGCCGCGGAGAAGCGCCTCTCCGCGGACGTCATCAACTTCTCCGCCAAGGGCTCCAGCGTGTCCAAGGGCGAGTCGCTGAAGGACACCGCCCAGACGCTGGAGGCCATGGGCGTCGACGCCGTGGTCATCCGGCACGGCGCCTCCGGAGCCCCCTACCGCCTCGCCAACTCCGGCTGGATCGACGCGGCCGTGGTCAACGCCGGCGACGGCACCCACCAGCACCCCACCCAGGCGCTGCTCGACGCCTTCACCATGCGCCGCCGCCTGGTCGGCCGGGACGCCGGCATCGGCCAGGACCTCTCCGGCAAGCGCATCACCATCGTCGGCGACGTCCTGCACAGCCGGGTCGCCCGCTCCAACGTCGACCTGCTGCACACCCTCGGCGCCGAGGTCACCCTGGTCGCCCCGCCCACCCTGGTGCCGGTCGGGGTCGGGCACTGGCCCTGCGAGGTGTCGTACGACCTCGACAGCACCCTGCCCAAGTCCGACGCGGTGATGATGCTGCGCGTGCAGCGCGAGCGGATGAACGCCGCGTTCTTCCCGACCGAGCGCGAGTACTCGCGGCGCTACGGACTCGACGGCGACCGCATGGCGAAGATGCCGGAGCACGCCATCGTGATGCACCCCGGCCCGATGGTCCGCGGCATGGAGATCACCGCCGAGGTCGCCGACTCCGACCGCTGCACCGTCGTCGAGCAGGTCGCCAACGGCGTGTCCATCCGGATGGCCGTCCTCTATCTGCTCCTGGGCGGCAACGAACCCGCCGTCAGCCACGCCCGTACCACCGAGGAGAAGTAAGACGATGAGCAAGATCCTGATCCGTGGTGCGAAGGTGCTCGGCGGCGAGCCGCAGGACGTCCTGATCGACGGTGAGGTCGTCACGGCCGTCGGGACCGGGCTGCCGGACGAGGGCGCCGAGGTCGTCGAGGCCGCCGGCAAGGTGCTGCTGCCGGGTCTGGTGGACCTGCACACCCATCTGCGGGAGCCGGGCCGCGAGGACTCCGAGACCGTGCTGACGGGCACGCGTGCGGCGGCCTCCGGCGGCTACACCGCCGTGTTCGCCATGGCCAACACCTTCCCCGTCGCGGACACCGCCGGCGTGGTCGAGCAGGTCTGGCGACTGGGCCGGGAGCACGGCTACTGCGACGTGCAGCCGATCGGCGCCGTCACCGTCGGCCTGGAGGGCAGGAAGCTCGCCGAGCTCGGTGCCATGCACGAGTCGGCGGCCGGCGTCACCGTCTTCTCCGACGACGGCAAGTGCGTCGACGACGCGGTGATCATGCGGCGCGCGCTGGAGTACGTGAAGGCATTCGGCGGGGTCGTCGCCCAGCACGCGCAGGAACCGCGGCTGACCGAGGGCGCCCAGATGAACGAGGGCGTCGTCTCCGCCGAGCTCGGGCTCGGCGGCTGGCCGGCGGTGGCCGAGGAGTCGATCATCGCCCGGGACGTCCTGCTCGCCGAGCACGTCGGCTCCCGCGTCCACATCTGCCATCTGTCCACCGCCGGGTCCGTCGAGATCGTCCGCTGGGCCAAGTCCCGCGGCATCGACGTCACCGCCGAGGTCACCCCGCACCACCTGCTTCTCACCGACGAGCTGGTCCGGACGTACAACCCGGTCTACAAGGTGAACCCGCCGCTGCGCACCGAGCGTGACGTGCTCGCCCTGCGCGAGGCGCTCGCCGACGGCACGATCGACATCGTCGCCACCGACCACGCCCCGCACCCGCACGAGGACAAGGACTGCGAGTGGGCCGCCGCCGCCATGGGCATGGTCGGCCTGGAGACCGCGCTGTCGGTGGTCCAGGAGACGATGGTCGAGACGGGCCTGCTGGACTGGGCCGGGGTCGCCGAGCGCATGTCCTTCAAGCCCGCGCTGATCGGGCGGGCGACCGGGCACGGGCGTCCCGTCTCGGCAGGTGAGCCCGCCAACCTCACGCTCGTCGACACGGCATACCGTGGGTCCGTGGACCCCGCGGGCTTCGCCTCGCGCAGCCGCAACACCCCGTACGAGGGGCGTGAGCTGCCGGGCCGTGTGACGCACACGTGGCTCCGGGGCAAGGCCACGCTCGTCGACGGGAAGCTCACGTGACATCTGCAGCACTACTGCTCGCGGCCGGGAAACAATCGGCCGAAGTGACCGACTGGGCCGCGCGGATCGGCTGGGTGGTCGGCCTCGGACTCTTCGTCGCACTCGTCTACTGGCTGATGCGCGAGGGCTGGAAGTGGCGCGGCACGCTCCAGGGCGACCTCCCCGAGTTGCCCGCCGTGCCGGACGACCCCGGCCCGGCGAGACTGAGCATGAGCGGCCGCTACCACGGCTCCACCACCGCCGGGCAGTGGCTCGACCGCATCGTGGCGCACGGCCTGGGCACCCGCAGCCGGGTCGAGCTCACCCTGACGGACGCGGGACTGGACGTCGTACGCCCCGGCGCGACCGACTTCTTCATCCCGGCCGGCGCCCTGCGTGAGGCCCTGCTCGGCAAGGGCATCGCCGGCAAGGTCCTCACCGAGGGCGGACTGCTCGTGGTGACCTGGGCGCACGGCGACAAGCTGATCGACTCCGGCTTCCGGTCCGACCGGGCGGCCGAGCACACCGAGTGGGTCGACGCCATCAACTCCATGATCAAGAACAACACGACGGAAGGCGCACGATGACGACCTCCACAAGGGGAGCCACCAAGGCTCCCGCCGTACTCGTCCTGGAGGACGGCCGGATCTTCCGCGGCCGTGCCTACGGGGCCGTGGGGGAGACCTTCGGCGAGGCGGTGTTCTCCACCGGCATGACCGGCTACCAGGAGACCCTGACCGACCCGTCGTACGACCGCCAGATCGTCGTCGCCACCGCCCCGCAGATCGGCAACACCGGCTGGAACGACGAGGACGACGAGTCGAGCCGCATCTGGGTCTCCGGCTACGTCGTGCGCGACCCCGCGCGCGTGCCGTCCAACTGGCGCGCCAAGCGTTCCCTGGACGACGAGCTGGTCCGCCAGAACATCGTCGGGATCTCCGGCATCGACACCCGCGCGCTCACCCGCCACCTGCGCGAGGGCGGCTCCATGCGCGCCGGCATCTTCTCCGGCGAGGCCATCGCCCCGGAGCCGGAGCTCCTCGCGCGTGTGCAGGCCCAGCCGCACATGAAGGGCGCGAGCCTCTACGAGGAGGTCGCCACCCAGGAGGCGTACGTCGTCCCCGCGGTCGGTGAGAAGAAGTTCACCGTCGCCGCGATCGACCTCGGCATCAAGGGCATGACCCCGCACCGCATGGCCGAGCGCGGCATCGAGGTGCACGTGCTCCCGGCGACCGCCACCGAAGAGGACGTCTACGCCGTCGAGCCCGACGGGGTCTTCTTCTCCAACGGCCCCGGCGACCCGGCCACCGCCGACGGTCCCGTCGCGCTGATGACCGCCGTCCTGGAGCGCAGGACGCCGCTGTTCGGCATCTGCTTCGGCAACCAGATCCTCGGCCGCGCCCTCGGCTTCGGCACCTACAAGCTGAAGTACGGCCACCGGGGCATCAACCAGCCGGTCCAGGACCGCACGACCGGCAAGGTCGAGGTCACCGCGCACAACCACGGCTTCGCCGTGGACGCGCCGCTCGACAAGGTGAGCGAGACCAAGTTCGGCCGGGCCGAGGTCTCCCACGTCTGCCTGAACGACGACGTCGTGGAGGGGCTGCGGCTGCTCGACCAGCCGGCCTTCTCCGTCCAGTACCACCCCGAAGCGGCAGCCGGCCCGCACGACGCCGCCTACCTGTTCGACCGCTTCGTATCCCTGATGGAGGGCCAGCGTGCCTAAGCGCACCGATATCCAGTCCGTCCTGGTCATCGGCTCCGGCCCGATCGTCATCGGCCAGGCCGCCGAGTTCGACTACTCCGGCACCCAGGCGTGCCGCATCCTGCGCGCCGAGGGCCTCAGGGTCGTCCTGGTGAACTCCAACCCGGCGACGATCATGACCGACCCGGAGATCGCCGACGCCACCTACGTCGAGCCGATCACCCCCGAGTTCGTCGAGAAGATCATCGCCAAGGAGCGGCCGGACGCGCTGCTGCCCACCCTGGGCGGCCAGACCGCCCTCAACACGGCGATCTCGCTGCACGAGAACGGCGTCCTGGAGAAGTACGGCGTCGAGCTGATCGGCGCCAACGTGGAGGCCATCCACAAGGGCGAGGACCGCGACCAGTTCAAGGAGGTCGTGGAGGAGGTCCGCCGCAAGATCGGGCACGGCGAGTCCGCCCGGTCCGTGATCTGCCACACCATGGACGAGGTCCTCGCGGGAGTGGACACGCTCGGCGGCTACCCGGTCGTCGTCCGCCCGTCCTTCACCATGGGCGGCGCCGGCTCCGGCTTCGCCCACGACGAGGAGGAGCTGCGCCGCATCGCGGGCCAGGGCCTCACGCTCTCCCCGACCACCGAGGTGCTCCTGGAGGAGTCCATCCTCGGCTGGAAGGAGTACGAGCTGGAGCTGATGCGCGACAAGCACGACAACGTCGTGGTCGTCTGCTCCATCGAGAACTTCGACCCCATGGGCGTCCACACCGGCGACTCGATCACCGTCGCGCCGGCGATGACCCTGACCGACCGCGAGTACCAGATCCTGCGCGACATCGGCATCGCGGTCATCCGCGAGGTCGGCGTGGACACCGGCGGCTGCAACATCCAGTTCGCCGTGAACCCCGCCGACGGCCGCGTCATCGTCATCGAGATGAACCCCCGTGTGTCGCGGTCCTCGGCCCTCGCCTCGAAGGCGACCGGCTTCCCGATCGCCAAGATCGCGGCCAAGCTCGCCGTCGGCTACACCCTCGACGAGATCCCGAACGACATCACACAGGAGACCCCGGCCTCCTTCGAGCCCACGCTCGACTACGTGGTCGTCAAGGCCCCGCGGTTCGCCTTCGAGAAGTTCCCGAGCGCCGACTCCACCCTCACGACCACCATGAAGTCGGTCGGCGAGGCCATGGCCATCGGCCGCAACTTCACCGAGGCCTTCCAGAAGGCGCTGCGCTCGCTGGAGAAGAAGGGCAGCCAGTTCACCTTCGTCGGCGACCCCGGGGACAAGGACGAGCTGCTGCGCGCGGCCGTGCGGCCCACCGACGGCCGGATCAACACCGTCATGCAGGCCATCCGCGCGGGCGCCACGCCCGAGGAGGTCTTCGAGTTCACGAAGATCGACCCCTGGTTCGTCGACCAGCTCTTCCTCATCAAGGAGATCGCCGACGAGCTGGCCGCCGCCGACCGCCTGGACGCCGACCTGCTCGCCGAGGCCAAGCGGCACGGCTTCTCCGACCAGCAGATCGGTGAGATCCGCGACCTGCGCGAGGACGTCGTGCGCGAGGTCCGGCACGCGCTGGGCGTCCGCCCGGTCTACAAGACGGTCGACACCTGCGCCGCCGAGTTCGCCGCGAAGACGCCGTACTTCTACTCCTCGTACGACGAGGAGAGCGAGGTCGCGCCGCGCGAGAAGCCCGCGGTGATCATCCTCGGCTCCGGTCCCAACCGCATCGGCCAGGGCATCGAGTTCGACTACTCCTGCGTCCACGCCTCCTTCGCGCTGTCCGACGCCGGGTACGAGACCGTGATGGTCAACTGCAACCCGGAGACCGTCTCCACCGACTACGACACCTCCGACCGCCTGTACTTCGAGCCCCTCACGCTCGAGGACGTGCTGGAGATCGTCCACGCGGAGGCGCAGGCCGGCCCGATCGCCGGTGTCGTCGTCCAGCTCGGCGGCCAGACCCCGCTGGGCCTGGCGCAGGCGCTCAAGGACAACGGCGTGCCGATCGTCGGCACCTCCCCCGAGGCCATCCACGCGGCCGAGGACCGGGGCGCCTTCGGGCGCGTGCTCGCCGAGGCGGGTCTGCCGGCCCCGAAGCACGGCACGGCCACCACCTTCGCCGAGGCCAAGGCCATCGCCGACGAGATCGGCTACCCGGTCCTGGTGCGGCCGTCGTACGTCCTCGGCGGCCGCGGCATGGAGATCGTCTACGACGAGACCCGGCTGTCCTCCTACATCGCCGAGTCGACCGAGATCAGCCCCACCCGGCCGGTGCTCGTGGACCGCTTCCTCGACGACGCCATCGAGATCGACGTCGACGCCCTCTACGACGGCACGGAGCTCTACCTCGGCGGCGTCATGGAGCACATCGAGGAGGCCGGCATCCACTCCGGCGACTCGGCGTGCGCCCTGCCCCCGATCACCCTCGGCGGCTTCGACATCAAGCGCCTGCGGGCCTCCACCGAGGCGATCGCCAAGGGCGTCGGGGTGCGCGGACTGATCAACATCCAGTTCGCGATGGCCGGCGACATCCTCTACGTCCTGGAGGCCAACCCGCGCGCGTCCCGCACGGTCCCCTTCACCTCGAAGGCGACCGCGGTGCCGCTGGCGAAGGCCGCCGCCCGGATCTCGCTGGGCGCGACCATCGCCGAGCTGCGGGCCGAGGGGCTGCTCCCGGCCACCGGCGACGGCGGCGAGCTGCCGCTGGACGCGCCGATCTCCGTCAAGGAGGCCGTGATGCCGTGGACCCGCTTCCGCGACACCTCCGGCCGCGGCGTCGACACCGTCCTCGGCCCGGAGATGCGCTCCACGGGCGAGGTCATGGGCATCGACTCCGTCTTCGGCACGGCGTACGCCAAGTCGCAGGCGGGCGCCTACGGCCCGCTGCCCACCAAGGGCCGCGCCTTCATCTCGGTCGCCAACCGCGACAAGCGCTCGATGATCTTCCCGGCCCGCGAGCTGGTCGGCCACGGCTTCGAACTGCTGGCCACCTCCGGCACCGCCGAGGTCCTCAAGCGCAACGGCATCAACGCCACGGTCGTGCGCAAGCAGTCCGAGGGCACCGGCCCGAACGGCGAGAAGACCATCGTCCAGCTCATCCACGACGGCGAGGTCGACCTCATCGTCAACACCCCGTACGGCACCGGCGGCCGCCTCGACGGCTACGAGATCCGTACGGCGGCCGTGGCGCGGTCCGTGCCGTGCCTGACGACGGTCCAGGCGCTCGCCGCGGCCGTCCAGGGCATCGACGCCCTCAACCACGGTGACGTGGGCGTCCGTTCGCTCCAGGAACACGCCGAACACCTGACCGCGGCCCGCGACTAGCAGCCGACGAGGGGGACACCGGAAACGGTGTCCCCCTCTTCATGAGGACACTTCCATGTACAAGCTTTTCTTCCGTCTGGTCTTCCAGCGGATGGACCCCGAGCAGGCGCACCACCTCGCCTTCCGCTGGATCCGCCTCGCCGCCCGCGTGCCCGTGCTGCGCACCTTCGTCGCCGCCGCGCTCGCGCCCCGCCACAAGGAGCTGCGCACCGAGGCCTTCGGGCTGCGCATGCACGGTCCCTTCGGGCTCGCCGCCGGCTTCGACAAGAACGCGATCGCGATCGACGGGATGTCGATGCTGGGCTTCGACCACGTCGAGATCGGCACGGTCACCGGTGAGCCGCAGCCCGGCAACCCCAGGAAGCGGCTGTTCCGGCTCGTGAAGGACCGGGCGCTCATCAACCGCATGGGCTTCAACAACGAGGGCTCGCTGGCCGTCGCCGCCCGCCTGGCCTCCCGTACGCCCGTCTTCAGGACCGTGGTGGGCGTCAACATCGGCAAGACCAAGGTCGTACCGGAGGAGGAGGCGGCCGCGGACTACGTGAAGTCGACCGAGCGGCTCGCGCCGTACGCCGACTACCTGGTCGTGAACGTGTCGTCGCCGAACACCCCGGGGCTGCGCAACCTGCAGGCCACCGAGTCGCTGCGGCCGCTGCTGACCGCCGTGCGCGAGGCCGCGGACCGGACGGTCGCGCACCGCCGTGTCCCGCTGCTGGTGAAGATCGCCCCGGACCTCGCCGACGAGGACGTGGACGCGGTCGCCGACCTCGCCGTGGAGCTCGGCCTGGACGGGATCATCGCCACGAACACCACCATCGCGCGCGAGGGCCTCGGTCTGGCGTCCGATCCCTCGCTGGTGAAGGAGACCGGCGGTCTGTCCGGGGCGCCCCTCAAGGCGCGCTCCCTGGAGGTGCTGCGCCGCCTCTACGCGCGCGTGGGCGACCGGATCACCCTCGTGGGCGTGGGCGGCATCGAGAACGCCGAGGACGCCTGGCAGCGCATCCTGGCCGGTGCCACGCTGGTGCAGGGCTACAGCGCCTTCATCTACGAGGGCCCCTTCTGGGGCCGCGCCATCCACAAGGGGCTCGCCGCCCGGCTGCGCACGAGCCCGTACGCCACCCTCGCCGACGCGGTCGGCGCCGACGTGAGGAAGACGGCATGACCGAGGCCTTCGGCGCCCGACTGCGCCGCGCGATGGACGAGCGAGGCCCCCTGTGCGTCGGCATCGACCCGCACGCCTCCCTGCTCCTGGAGTGGGGTCTGAACGACGACGTGGCGGGCCTGGAGCGGTTCAGCCGCACGGTGGTCGAGGCGGTGGCCGACCGGGTCGCCGTACTGAAGCCGCAGAGCGCGTTCTTCGAGCGGTTCGGCTCGCGCGGGGTCGCCGTCCTGGAGAGGTCGGTCCAGGAGGCGCGGGCCGCGGGCGCCCTGGTGGTGATGGACGCCAAGCGCGGCGACATCGGTTCGACCATGGCCGCGTACGCGGAGTCCTTCCTGCACAAGGACGCGCCGCTGTTCTCGGACGCGCTGACGGTCTCGCCGTACCTCGGTTACGGCTCGCTCAGCCCCGCCGTCGCGCTCGCCCGGGAGAACCGCGCGGGTCTGTTCGTGCTGGCGCTGACCTCCAACCCCGAGGGCGGCGAGGTGCAGCACGCGGTGCGCGCGGACGGCCGTGACGTCGGCGCGACCATGCTGGCCCACCTGGCGCTGGAGAACGCGGGGGAGGAGCCGCTGGGCTCCTTCGGGGCGGTCGTCGGGGCCACGCTCGGTGATCTGTCGTCCTACGACCTCGACATCAACGGCCCGCTCCTCGCCCCCGGCGTCGGCGCCCAGGGCGCGACTCCGGCGGACCTTCCCGGGGTGTTCGGCTCGGCGCTGCGCAACGTCGTGCCGAACGTCAGCCGGGGAGTGTTGCGCCACGGTCCCGGCGTGGTCGCGCTGCGTGACGCCGCGGACCGTTTCGCGGAGGAGATCCGGTCGGCGGTGGGGTCTGCCTGATGGGCGGCCCGGGCACTTTTCAAACCTCCGACGAGTGCCTCCCTGGCGATTTGAGGCTGGATACATCCTCAAATCCGGGGCACTATGTCTGAAATATCCCGTCCTGACGGAGGCTGACCAGGACTTTTCCTCTGTTCTCGCTGACTCAGACGGAGTTGGCCGCTAGTCTCCGAGCAGTGGGGGTACCCCCACACTCTTCAAGCAGTGGGGGAGAAACGGGCAGAGCGTGTTGCTCGTGGCTCCCCAGGTGTGGGGCGACTAGGTTCCTCACCGGTCCGTATCCGACAGTTCGACATCCGAGGTGACGTAGGCGTGGCTCTTCCGCCCCTTACCCCCGAACAGCGCGCAGCCGCGCTCGAAAAGGCCGCCGCGGCTCGCCGGGAGCGGGCCGAGGTCAAGAATCGACTCAAGCACTCCGGCGCCTCCCTGCACGAGGTCATCAAGCAGGGCCAGGAGAACGACGTCATCGGCAAGATGAAGGTCTCCGCCCTGCTCGAGTCCCTTCCGGGCGTGGGCAAGGTCCGCGCCAAGCAGATCATGGAGCGACTCGGCATCTCCGAGAGCCGCCGCGTACGCGGTCTCGGGTCCAACCAGATCGCCTCCCTGGAGCGTGAGTTCGGCAGCACCGGCTCCTGATCCCGGGCACTGCCGGGAAGGGAGTCCCGGGCACTCCGGGATTGCTGGAATAATCGCTGCATGGCTGTAACACTCCGGGGGACGACCCCCGAACCCCCGGACGCACGTCCGCGGCTGACCGTGCTCTCCGGCCCCTCAGGGGTCGGCAAGAGCACGGTCGTCGCCCATATGCGCAAGGAACACCCCGAGGTCTGGCTCTCGGTGTCGGCGACGACCCGCAAGCCCCGCCCCGGCGAGCAGCACGGAGTCCACTACTTCTTCGTCACCGACGACGAGATGGACAAGCTGATCGCCAACGGTGAGCTGCTGGAGTGGGCCGAGTTCGCCGGAAACCGCTACGGCACCCCGCGCGGGGCCGTGATGGAGCGCCTGGAGTCCGGTGAGCCCGTGCTCCTGGAGATCGACCTCCAGGGTGCCCGGCAGGTCCGCGAGTCCATGTCGGACGCCCAGCTGGTGTTCCTGGCTCCCCCCTCCTGGGAGGAGCTGGTGCGCAGACTCACCGGGCGGGGCACCGAGCCGCCCGAGGTCATCGAGCGCCGGCTGGACGCCGCGAAGACCGAACTCGCGGCCGAGCCGGAGTTCGACGTGACCCTGGTCAACACCTCCGTCGAGGATGTGGCGCGTGAGCTGCTAGCCTTGATGGATGTTGTGTGATCGCGGTCCATGTGATCAGAGCCGTGTGATCACGACCATTCTTTTCCCATCCATCGGAAGGTAGAGCGTGTCCTCTTCCATCTCCGCGCCCGAGGGCATCATCAACCCGCCGATCGACGAGCTCCTCGAGGCCACCGACTCGAAGTACAGCCTCGTGATCTACGCGGCCAAGCGGGCCCGCCAGATCAACGCGTACTACTCGCAGCTCGGCGAGGGCCTCCTCGAGTACGTCGGTCCGCTCGTCGACACCCACGTCCACGAGAAGCCGCTCTCGATCGCCCTTCGCGAGATCAACGCGGGTCTGCTGACGTCCGAGGCCGTCGAGGGCCCGGCGCAGTAAGTACTACTTTCAGCTTGCAGCTGACTTTTCCACAGGCCCGGCAGTGCTCCTGCCGGGCCTGTGGTGTGTGATGGAGTCGTGCGCCGGAGCCACGGCGCGCTTCCGAGGTCCGGGGAGAGACGGTGGACAAGCCCAAGGTCGTACTGGGGGTCAGCGGTGGCATCGCCGCCTACAAGGCCTGTGAGCTGCTGAGAAGGCTCACGGAGTCCGGCCATGACGTACGGGTCGTGCCCACCGCCTCCGCGCTGCACTTCGTCGGCGCCGCCACCTGGTCCGCCCTCTCCGGCCACCCCGTCTCCACCGAGGTCTGGGACGACGTCCACGAGGTCCCGCACGTCCGCATCGGCCAGCACGCCGACCTGGTGGTCGTCGCCCCCGCCACCGCCGACATGCTGGCCAAGGCGGCCCACGGCCTCGCCGACGACCTCCTCACCAACACCCTGCTCACGGCCCGCTGCCCGGTCGTCTTCGCCCCCGCGATGCACACCGAGATGTGGGAGCACCCGGCCACCCAGGAGAACGTGGCGACGCTGCGCCGCCGCGGCGCCGTGGTGATCGAGCCGGCCGTCGGCCGCCTCACCGGTGTCGACACCGGCAAGGGACGGCTGCCCGATCCCGCCGAGATCTTCGAGATCTGCCGCCGCGTCCTGGCCAGGGGCGTGCGCGAGCCCGACCTCACCGGCAGGCATGTCGTGGTCAGCGCCGGCGGGACCCGCGAGCCGCTCGACCCGGTCCGCTTCCTCGGCAACCGCTCCTCCGGCAAGCAGGGCTACGCCCTCGCCCGCACCGCCGCCGCCCGGGGCGCCCGCGTCACGCTGATCGCGGCCAACACCGGGCTGCCCGACCCGGCCGGCGTCGACGTCGTACAGGTCGGGACGGCCGTACAGCTGCGCGAGGCCGTGCTGAAGGCGGCGGCCGACGCCGACGCGGTCGTGATGGCGGCCGCCGTGGCCGACTTCCGCCCGGAGACCTACGCCGCCGGGAAGATCAAGAAGAAGGACGGACAGGAACCCGACCCGATCGTCCTCGTACGGAATCCGGACATCCTCGCGGAGATCTCCGCCGACCGCGCCCGCCCCGGGCAGGTGGTCGTCGGCTTCGCCGCCGAGACCGACGACGTCCTCGCCAACGGCCGGACGAAGCTGCGCCGCAAGGGCTGCGACCTGCTGGTGGTGAACGAGGTGGGGGAGCGCAGGACCTTCGGCTCCGAGGAGAACGAGGCGGTCGTCCTGGGCGCCGACGGCAGTGAGACCCCGGTGCCGCACGGACCCAAGGAAGCCCTGGCCGAAACCGTGTGGGACCTGGTGGCGCCGCGCCTGAGCTGACGGTTCGATGCATCCCTCGTTCGCTCGAACGCCGCTCGATTCGGGCGTGGCGACCCTGGCCAAGGGCGCTCGGCATTCGGCAGAATGCCCGTGCCGCAGGTCACAGCGCTCCCGAGAGGCGAGACATGTGGGCCGGTGGCCGGGCTCGACCGATAAACTGTTCCAGGACGACGCCGGGCGCAGCTCCCGTCGCGTCCGCCAATGATCAGCCAGCAGCCGCTGCAACCCCAGGGAGCGTTGTGTCCCGTCGCCTGTTCACTTCGGAGTCCGTGACCGAGGGTCACCCCGACAAGATCGCTGACCAGATCAGCGACACCATCCTCGATGCGCTGCTGCGCGAGGACCCGACGTCCCGCGTCGCCGTCGAGACCCTGATCACGACCGGTCTGGTGCACGTGGCCGGCGAGGTCACCACCAAGGCCTACGCGCCGATTCCCCAGCTCGTGCGGGACAAGATCCTCGAGATCGGCTACGACTCCTCGAAGAAGGGCTTCGACGGCGCCTCCTGCGGTGTCTCGGTGTCCATCGGCGCCCAGTCCCCGGACATCGCGCAGGGCGTCGACACCGCGTACGAGACCCGGGTCGAGGGCGACGAGGACGAGCTGGACCGGCAGGGCGCCGGCGACCAGGGCCTGATGTTCGGCTACGCCTCCGACGAGACGCCGACGCTGATGCCGCTGCCGATCTTCCTGGCGCACCGCCTCTCCAAGCGGCTGTCGGACGTCCGCAAGAACGGGACCATCCCCTACCTGCGCCCCGACGGCAAGACCCAGGTCACCATCGAGTACGACGGCGACAAGGCCGTCCGCCTCGACACGGTCGTCGTCTCCTCGCAGCACGCGTCCGACATCGACCTGGACTCGCTGCTGGCTCCCGACATCCGCGAGTTCGTCGTGGAGCCGGAGCTGAAGGCGCTCCTGGACGACGGCATCAAGCTCGACACCGAGAACTACCGTCTGCTGGTCAACCCGACCGGCCGTTTCGAGATCGGCGGCCCGATGGGCGACGCCGGCCTCACCGGCCGCAAGATCATCATCGACACCTACGGCGGCTTCGCCCGGCACGGCGGCGGCGCCTTCTCCGGCAAGGACCCGTCCAAGGTCGACCGCTCGGCGGCGTACGCGATGCGCTGGGTCGCGAAGAACGTGGTCGCCGCGGGCCTGGCCGCGCGCTGCGAGGTCCAGGTCGCCTACGCCATCGGCAAGGCCGAGCCGGTCGGTCTGTTCGTCGAGACCTTCGGCACCCACAAGGTCGAGCCCGAGAAGATCGAGAAGGCCATCGACGAGGTCTTCGACCTCCGCCCGGCCGCGATCATCCGCGACCTCGACCTGCTGCGTCCGATCTACGCCCAGACCGCCGCGTACGGCCACTTCGGCCGTGAGCTGCCCGACTTCACCTGGGAGAGGACCGACCGGGTGGAGGAGCTGCGCAAGGCCGCCGGCCTGTAGTCCCCGTCCGTCACCCAGGGGCCCGGCTCTCACCCGTGAGAGCCGGGCCCCTGGCGTGTGCGCGGGCCCCGCCCGCCGGACGCTCCACTCCGAGCGGGCTGTTGTCGGTGCCGTCGGGTAAGAATGCAGGGGTGAGCAGCGAGTACGGGCAAGGGGGCGGGACCGGGGAGGGTGCGCCGCCGGAGCAGCTCGCGTTGATCCGGGAGAGCGTGCGCAAGGCCAAGGCGCCCCGGGCCAAGCCGCGGACGTGGCGGGGCGCCGCGCTGGCGGGGGAGCTGCCGGTCGCACGGGTGCTCGTCGACAAGGGCGTGCTGCATCTGGACCGGTACTTCGACTACGCGGTGCCCGCCGAGCTGGACGCCGACGCCCAGCCGGGCGTGCGGGTGCGGGTCCGGTTCGGGGCCGGCCGCGGCCGGGTGCGGGAGGGGCGGCGCGAGGGCGGAGGGCTCATCGACGGGTTCCTCGTCGAGCGGCTCGCCTCGTCCGACTACTCCGGGCCGCTCGCGGCCCTCGCCCAGGTGGTGTCGCCCGAGCCGGTGCTGAGTCCGGAGCTGCTGGCGCTCGCGCGGGCCGTCGCCGACCGGTACGCCGGGAGTCTGGCCGATGTGCTCCAGCTGGCCGTGCCGCCGCGCAGCGCGCGGGCCGAACAGCGGCCCTCACCCCCGCCGATGCCCCCGCCGCCGGCACCGGCGCCCGGGTCCTGGGCGCGGTACGGGCGTGGGGGCGCGTTCCTGGAGTCGCTGGCGTCCGGAGGTGCGCCGCGCGCCGTGTGGAACGCGCTGCCGGGCCCCCTGTGGAGCGAGGAGCTCGCGCGGGCCGTCGCCGCGACGCTCGCCTCGGGACGCGGCGCGCTGGTCGTCGTACCGGACGGACGGGCCGCCGCTCGGGTGGACGCGGCGCTGACGGCTCTGCTGGGTGAGGGGCGGCATGCGCTGCTCACCGCCGACGCCGGGCCCGAGAAGCGGTACCGGGAGTGGCTGGCGGTGCGCCGCGGCTCCGTGCGGGCCGTCGTCGGCACACGGGCCGCGATGTTCGCTCCCGTACGGGATCTGGGGCTGGTCGCCCTCTGGGACGACGGGGACGACAGCCACAGCGAGCTGCACGCGCCGCAGCCCCATGCGCGCGAGGTGCTGCTGCTGCGCGCCGCCCAGGACGGGTGCGGGTTCCTGATGGGGGGCTGGAGCTGCACCGTGGAGGGCGCGCAGCTCGTGGAGAGCGGGTGGGCGCGGCCGCTGATCGCCACGCGCGAGCAGGTGCGGCAGGCCGCGCCGCTGGTGCGGACCGTGGGGGACCAGGACCTGGCACGGGACGAGGCCGCGCGCGCCGCCCGGCTGCCCACCCTCGCCTGGCAGGCCGCCAGGGAGGGGCTGCGGCACGGCCCGGTGCTCGTCCAGGTGCCACGACGGGGTTACGTGCCGCGGATGGCGTGTGCGCAGTGCCGGGCCGCCGCTCGCTGCCGGCACTGCTCCGGGCCGTTGGAGGCGCGGGACGGCGGGGCGCTGTGGTGCGGCTGGTGCGGGCGTGGGGAGAGCGCCTGGCACTGTCCGGAGTGCGGGTCCTTCCGGCTGCGGGCCCAGATCGTGGGCGCGCGGCGGACCGCCGAGGAGCTGGGACGGGCCTTTCCCGCCGTTCCGGTGCGCACGTCCGGGCGTGAGCATGTGCTGGACACGGTGCCCGGGGCGCCGGCGCTGGTCGTCAGCACGCCGGGGGCCGAGCCGGTGGCCGAGGGCGGGTACGCGGCGGCGCTGCTGCTCGACGGCTGGGCCATGCTGGGGCGCCCCGATCTGCGGGCCGGTGAGGACGCGCTGCGCCGCTGGATCGCGGCAGCGGCGCTGGTGCGGCCGCAGGGGGACGGGGGGACCGTGGTCGTCGTCGCCGAGCCGACCTTGCGGCCGGTGCAGGCGCTGGTGCGATGGGACCCCGTGGGGCATGCGCTGCGGGAACTCGCCGAGCGGGCCGAGCTGGGCTTTCCGCCGGTGTCGCGGATGGCGGCGGTGTCGGGGACCGCGGAGGCGGTGGCCGCGTTCCTGGGCGCCGTGGAGCTGCCGGGGGAGGCCGAGGTGCTGGGGCCCGTGCCGCTGCCGGTCGATCCCCCGGGGCGTCCCCGGCGGCCGGGGACGCCGCCGCCCGGGGAGCACTGGGAACGGGCGCTGGTCCGGGTGCCGCCGGGCAGGGGGGCGGCGCTGGCCGCCGCGTTGAAGGCGGCGCAGGCGGCCCGGATGGCCCGAGGCGGGGAAGAGGCCGTGCGGGTGCGGATCGACCCGGCGGACATCGGCTGACGTATGCGGGGTCGGTGGGGTTGGGTGTGCGGCGGGCGGCGTGGGGGCGGATGCCGGCTGGTGTACGCGGGGCCGGTGGGGTTGCGTGGGGCGAGCATCGGCTGATGGACGCGGGGTCGGTGAGGTTGGGTGGGCGGTGGGCGGTGGGCGGCGTGGGCGGCGCGGACGTCGGCTGACGTACGCCGGGCCGGCCCGTGGCGGTCCGCGCGCGGCAGGGGGCGGCACTGGGGCGGACATGCGGACGCCCTCTCGGGAGGGGCCGAGAGGGCAGGAGTGGGGGCGTCAGCCGTTGCGCGGGCCGGGGAAGGCGGTCGGCCTCGCCTCTTCGCGCAGGGCCGGGCTGCCCGCCGTCGGCTGGGTCGGCATGGAGCGGGCCGCGGGGACGGTGGGTACCGCCGGGACCGTCGGGATGCCCGTGTTCACGCCGACCGTGCGGGCGCCGGTCGCCTCCGGGGTCCGTTCCGCCTCCGCGGGCGCCTGGGCGGCGGCACGGCGGGCGCCGTAGCGACGGTGGACCGCCTGCTTGGTGACGCCGAGCGCGGAGCCCACCGCGTCCCACGAGAAGCCGAGCGAACGGTCGAAGTCCACCGCCGCGGTGACCAGGGTCTCGACACTGTCCCGGAGTTCCTGGGCGAGGCGGACCGTCGGGGCGGGGGCGCGTCCGTAGACGACGAAGCCCGTGGAGGGGCCGGAGCGGCGCGGGCGGTAGACGTTGCCCAGCTGGGCGGTGAGGGTGCGCAGCGCGTCCACCTGCCGGCGGACCCGCTCGATGTCCCGCACCAGCAAGTGCAGGCTGGCCCGGGCCTGGGCGTCGTGGGTTGCATGGTCGGCCATGAACAAGCCTCTCGAACCGGCGTGAAGAAAGGGTCAACTTTTTCTTGACCAACGCGGGTTCGCTCCGCTGGTCACGGTGTGGGGGCGTGTGGGCATATGCGGGCGCCCCCCGGTGGGACGTGCGCGGCTCCGTCCTCCGGTGGAGGTCCGTGCCGTCGGCGGCCTCTCATCCGTGGTCATAAACTTGTGCGTTGCCCGTCGTCCGTTCGTCCGAGAGGCCCGTCCCTTCATGAAGCTCGTCTTCGCCGGTACCCCCGAGGTCGCCGTACCCGCTCTGGACGCTCTGATCGCCTCCGGGCGGCATGAGGTGGCCGCCGTGGTGACGCGGCCCGACGCGCCGGCCGGGCGAGGGCGCCGGCTGGTCGCCTCTCCCGTCGCGCAGCGGGCCGAGGAGGCGGGCATCGAGGTGCTGAAGCCCGGACGGCCCCGGGAGCCCGAGTTCCTGGAGCGGCTCAAGGAGATCGCGCCGGACTGCTGCCCCGTCGTCGCCTACGGCGCGCTGCTGCCCAAGGCGGCCCTCGACATTCCCGCCCACGGCTGGGTCAACCTGCACTTCTCGCTGCTGCCCGCGTGGCGCGGCGCCGCGCCCGTCCAGCACGCCCTCATGGCGGGGGACGAGATCACCGGCGCCTCCACGTTCCTGATCGAGGAGGGCCTCGACTCCGGCCCGGTCTACGGCACCGTCACCGAGGAGATCCGTCCCACCGACACCAGCGGCGACCTGCTCACCCGCCTCGCCTTCGCCGGCGCCGGGCTGCTCGCCGCGACCATGGACGGGATCGAGGACGGCACCCTGAAGGCCGTACCGCAGCCCGCCGAGGGCATCACCCTCGCTCCCAAGATCACCGTCGAGGACGCCCTGGTCGACTGGACCGCCCCGGCACTGCGCGTCGACCGTGTCGTGCGCGGCTGCACCCCGGCCCCCGGTGCCTGGACGACCTTCCGGGGCGAGCGGCTCAAGCTCATCCAGGTGCGGCCCGTGCCGGGGCGTGACGACCTCGCGCCGGGCGCGCTGGCCGTGGGCAAGAACAGCGTGCACGCCGGCACCGGGTCGTACGCCGTGGAGCTGCTGTGGGTGCAGGCACAGGGCAAGAAGCCGATGCGGGCCGCCGACTGGGCGCGCGGTGTGCGCATCGGCGACGGTGAGCGGGTCGGGGCGTAACGCTCCTGCACCGGCCCCGCGCCCACGCCGTACGCTGGACGCGTCTTCCCTCCTGCAATCCGGAGCACCTTTTTCGTGAGCGAGCAGTCCCGCCGTCCCCGCAGACCCGCCAAGCCCCACCGCCGGCCCCAGAAGGACCCCGTCCGCATCCTCGCCTACGAGGCGCTGCGCGCCGTGGACGAGCGGGACGCGTACGCCAACCTGGTGCTGCCCCCGCTGCTGCGCAAGGCGCGGGAGAAGGAGGGACCCGACAAGTTCGACGGGCGGGACGCCGCGCTGGCCACCGAGCTGGTGTACGGGACGCTGCGGCGGCAGGGGACGTACGACGCCGTGCTCTCCGCCTGTGTGGACCGCCCGCTCCGGGAAGTCGATCCGCCGGTGCTCGACGTGCTGAGCCTCGGCGTGCACCAGCTGCTCGGGACGCGGATCCCCACCCACGCCGCCGTCTCCGCCTCGGTCGAGCTGGCGCGGGTCGTGCTCGGGGACGGGCGGGCCAAGTTCGTCAACGCCGTGCTGCGGAAGGTCGCCCAGCACGATCTCGACGGCTGGCTGGAGCAGGTCGCGCCGCCGTACGACGACGATCCCGAGGACCACCTCGCCGTGGTGCACTCGCACCCGCGCTGGGTCGTCTCCGCGCTGTGGGACTCGCTCGGCGGCGGGCGCGCCGGTATCGAGGACCTGCTCGAAGCCGACAACGAGCGGCCCGAGGTGACCCTCGTCGCCCGGCCCGGCCGGGCCACCACCGAGGAACTGCTCCGGGAGGAGGCCGCGGTGCCCGGGCGCTGGTCGCCCTACGCCGTGCGGCTCACCGAGGGCGGGGAGCCCGGCGCCGTCGACGCCGTGCGGGAGGGACGGGCCGGGGTGCAGGACGAGGGGAGCCAGCTCGTCGCGCTCGCCCTCGCCGCCGCGCCGCTGGACGGACCGGACGAGAAGTGGCTCGACGGGTGCGCCGGCCCCGGCGGCAAGGCCGCGCTGCTCGCCGCCCTCGCCGCCGAACGCGGGGCCACCCTGCTCGCCTCCGAGAAGCAGCCGCACCGCGCCGGGCTGGTGGCGAAGGCCCTGCACGGCAACCCTGGGCCCTACCAGGTCATCGCCGCCGACGGGACGCGACCGCCGTGGCGGCCCGGCTCCTTCGACCGTGTGCTGATGGACGTGCCCTGCACCGGGCTCGGTGCGCTGCGGCGCCGGCCCGAGGCGCGCTGGCGGCGCCGCCCGGAGGACCTCGACGGGTTCGCGCCCCTGCAGCGCGGGTTGCTGCGCACCGCCCTGGAGTCCGTGCGGGTCGGGGGCGTCGTCGGCTACGCCACCTGCTCACCGCATCTCGCGGAGACCCGGGCGGTCGTAGCCGACGTGCTCAAGCAGTTCCCGCAGGCCGAGCTGTTCGACGCGCGGCCGCTGCTGCCGGGGGTGCCGGCGCTCGGCGACGGTCCCGACGTCCAGCTGTGGCCGCATCTGCACGGCACCGACGCCATGTACCTGGCGCTCATCCGCCGGACCGGGTGACCGGCTCCGGTGCGCTCGGGGCCGGCGCCCGCCCGTCGTCCCGGGCCAGCCGGTGCGGCCACCACACCTTCGGACCCACGTCCAGGAACAGTGCCGGGACCAGCACCGACCGGACGACGAAGGTGTCCAGCAGGACGCCCAGCGCGACCGCGAAGCCGATCTCGGCGAAGGCGACCATGGGGAGCGTGCCGAGGGCGGCGAAAGTGCCCGCCAGCACCAGGCCGGCCGAGGTGATGACCGAGCCCGTCGTGGCGAGTCCCGTCACCACGCCCTTCCGGGTGCCCTGGCGGGCCGCCTCCTCGCGGATACGGGTGGTCAGGAAGATGTTGTAGTCGATGCCCAGGGCCACCAGGAACACGAAGACGAACAGGGGGAAGTCCGTCGACTCGCCCGCGTAGTCGAACAGGTGGCGGAAGGCCAGCGCGCTGATGCCCAGGGCCGACGCGAAGGACAGGATCACCGTCCCGACCAGCAGCAGCGGGGCGACGACGGCGCGCAGCAGGGCGCCGAGGATCAGCAGGACGACGGCCAGGACCAGCGGGATGATCAGCAGGTTGTCGTGCGTGGTCGCCCTGTCCATGTCCAGCAGGGCCGCCGTGCCGCCGCCGACCTTGGCGTCGGCGTCGGGCACCGCGTGCACGGCGTCCCGGACCCGCTCCACGGTCTGTTTGGCGGCCTCGCTGTCCGCCGGGGCGGCCATGGTGGCCTCGAACAGCACCTTGCCGTCGTAGAGGGGTTTCGTGCCCTGGGGGAGGCCGAGCGAGGTCGGCACGACGCCCTCGGTGGCGGCCACCACCTGGCCCACCTGCCGGGCCTGGGCCTGGTCGGACACGATGACCAGCGGGTCGCCGCTGCCCGCCGGGAAGTACTCCTCGGACACCTGCTGGCCGGTGATCGAGTCGGGTTTGCCGGTGAAGGCGTCCGCGTTGCTGATGCCCTCGGCGCGCAGCTGGATCAGGCCCAGGGAGCAGACGGCCAGGACGAGCGCGGTCACCGCCCAGATCATGCGCGGGTTGCGGGCGATGCCGCGGCCCGTGCGGGCCCAGACACCGCGCTCCGTCGGATCCGGCGTGCCGAAGTGCGGGATGACCGGCCAGAAGATCCAGCGGCCGCAGATCACCAGCAGGGCGGGGAAGAGGGTCATCATCGCGAGCAGGGCCACCGCCACGCCGATGGCCGCCACCGGACCCAGACCGGCGGTGGAGTTCATCTCGGCGGCCATCAGCACGAGCATGCTCAGGACCACCGTGGCGCCCGAGGCCAGCACCGCCGGGCCCGCCCGGTGCAGGGCCAGCGCCATCGCCTCGTGGCGGTCCTCGTGACGGCGCAGCTCCTCCCGGTAACGGGCCACGAGCAGCAGGGCGTAGTCGGTTCCCGCCCCGAACACCAGGACCGTGAGGATGCCGGCGCTCTGTCCGTTCACCGTCAGGCCCCCGTGCTCGGCCAGGAAGTAGATCAGGGCCTGGGCCGTGAACAGGGCGGCCACCACGCCGAGCAGGGGGACCAGCAGCAGGGTGGGACTGCGGTATGTGATCAGGAGCATGACGATGACGACGGCCATCGCCGACAGCAGCAGCGTCGAGTCGATGCCCTCGAACGCCTCGGAGAAGTCGGCGGACGTGCCGCCCGGCCCGGTGATGTGCACGGCCAGACCGGCCCCGCCCTTGCCGGTGACGTCCCGGATCGAGTCGACGGCCGGGGCGATCCGCTCCCAGCCCTTCTCGTCCATGGTGATCGGCACGTAGATCTGCGCGGCGCGCGGGTCCGCCTGGCGGTCGTAGACCGGGCCGCGGGTCTCGGCGCCCCGGATGCCGTGGTCCGTGAGCTGCTTGAGCCGACCCGCGTCCGCGGTGATCTGCGCGCGGTCCTGGGCCGTCAGGCCGCCGTCACGGGCGTAGACGACGACCGCCGGGATCTGTTCCGGCCGGAAGTCCTTGGAGATCTCCAGGACCTGCGTGGACTCGGCCGAGCCCGGCAGCCAGGAGGCCGCGTCGTTGTCCTGGGCGTCGGTCAGCTTCGAGGCGAAGGGCGCCACCAGGAACAGCACGACGAGCCACAGGGCCAGCACCAGCCACTTGGCACGCCGGCCGCAGACGAGATGCGCGATCCCTCGGTGCCCGTTCATACCCACCCCCGCGACAGCGCTCCACGGGCGCGGGGCTCCGACCCGCGCGGCCGCGCCGCGCGGGTGCGACCGGCCACCGACGGCCCGCACCGTTCGTACGACGGTATCCATCCGGGACCGGTGCGGCTAACCCCTGGAGGGCATGGCAGGCTTGGGTCATGGCCGTGCAGATCAACCCCAGCATTCTGTCCGCCGATTTCGCCCGCCTCGCGGACGAGGCGAAGTCGGTGGAAGGAGCCGACTGGCTCCATGTCGACGTCATGGACAACCATTTCGTCCCGAACCTCACGCTCGGTGTGCCGGTCGTAGAGTCCCTGGCCCGTGCGACGGAGACTCCGCTGGACTGCCATCTGATGATCGAGGCCCCCGATCGCTGGGCCCCGCAGTACGTCGAGGCGGGTGCCTCGTCCGTCACCTTCCATGTCGAGGCGGCCGCCGCGCCGGTGCGACTCGCCCGCGAGATCCGCGCCAAGGGCGCCCGCGCCTCCATGGCGCTCAAGCCCGCGACGCCCATCGAGCCGTACGAGGACCTGCTGCCCGAACTCGACATGCTGCTGATCATGACGGTCGAGCCGGGCTTCGGGGGCCAGGCGTTCCTCGACATCATGCTCCCGAAGATCCGCCGCACCCGCGAGTTGATCAGCAAGCACGGCCTCCAGCTGTGGCTCCAGGTCGACGGCGGTGTCTCGGCCTCGACGATCGAGCGGTGCGCGGAGGCCGGCGCGGACGTGTTCGTCGCCGGTTCCGCCGTCTACGGCGCCGAGGACCCCGCCGAGGCGGTCCGCGCCCTGCGCGCCCAGGCGGAGGCGACGACCGCGCAGGCGAGCTGGGCCTGCGCCCACTGAACCGCCCGCCTTCTGAACAGGGGGCGGACGGCATACGTAGCCCACGGAATACGCGGCCCACGCGGCCACGGGGCCACAGGTACGTGAACGGCTCTCATCAGGGCTGATCAAGTGCGCCGGATCTGCAAGGATGAACGGCGTATCCAGAGTGTGAACAGCAGTGAGGAGATCGCCGTGTCGGGTATGTCGGCGGGCCGGTCAGCCATGCGGATGGGACCCGCAGAGCTGGTGCAGGCGGCGGCCATGGCCCGCCGCTTCTACCTCGAGGGCAAGTCCAAGATCCAGATCGCGGAGGAGTTCGGCGTCAGCCGCTTCAAGGTGGCCCGGGTCCTGGAGACCGCTCTCGAACGGGATCTCGTACGGATCGAGATCCGCGTGCCGGCCGAGCTGGACGCGGAGCGCTCCGACGCGCTCCGCGCCCGGTACGGCCTCAGGCACGCCGTGGTGGTCGAGTCCCCGGCCGAGGCCGAGGACTCGCCCGACCCCGAGAACCTGGGAGAAGTGGCCGCCGACCTGCTCGGCGAGCTCGTGAACGAAGGGGACGTCCTGGGCCTGGCCTGGGGCCGCTCCACCATCCACATGGCGGCGGCGCTGGACCGGCTGCCGCCGTGCACGGTGGTGCAGCTGACCGGCGTGTACGACGCCGGCACCGCCGAACGCGGCTCGGTCGAGGCCGTCCGCCGCGCCGCCCAGGTCTCCGGCGGCGACGCGCACCCCATCTACGCGCCGATGCTG
Organism: Streptomyces sp. NPDC001381; assembly: GCF_042895685.1. Taxonomy (NCBI): domain Bacteria; kingdom Bacillati; phylum Actinomycetota; class Actinomycetes; order Kitasatosporales; family Streptomycetaceae; genus Streptomyces; species Streptomyces sp. NPDC001381. The sequence continues at coordinate 173,203 of NZ_JBIAWO010000009.1, forward strand.
CTGCCGGACGCGGCCACCGCGGCCGCGCTGCGCAACCAGACCGGGATCGCCCGGGCCTTCGAGTACTTCGACAAGGTCACGGTCGCCTGTGTCTCCATCGGCTCCTGGGAGCCCGGCATCTCGACGGTGCACGACATGCTCAGCGACGAGGAGCGGGCCCACTACGCCTCGCTCGGCGTCGCCGCCGAGATGTCCGCGCACCTCTTCGACGCCGAGGGCCGCCGGGTCGGGCGCGACCTGGGCGAGCGGTGCATCACGGTCAAGGCCGACCAGCTCCGCCGTATCCCCGAGGTCGTCGCGATCGCGGGCGGGCAGCGCAAGGCCGCCGCGATCGACGCGGTGCTGCGGTCCGGGCTCGTCACCAGCCTGGTGACGGACACCTCCGCGGCCGACTACCTGATGACGGCCGGCCCGACCCCGAAGCCGGCCCTCAACCGGGCGGACCCGGACGGGATCTGAGGGAAGACCAGAAGGGGGGCGGTCGGCACGGCCGTCCCCCTCACGCCGTAACGACGACTCGCTCAGGACGGTGCCCGGATGACCGAGCATGTGCTCACGCTGGACCTCGACGGGGTCATGGACAAGGCGGCGCTGATGGACCGCTGTGTCCGGGACCTGGAGTTGCCCGACTGGTTCGGCCGCAACTGGGACGCCCTCGCGGACAGTCTCACCGACCTGCCGGACGGACCCGAGGCGGGACCGGTGCTGGTCGTCGTACGGAACTGGCAGCCGTACGCGAAGGTGCGGCCGGAGGAGTGGGAGATCGCGCAGGAGGTCTTCTCGTCGGCCGCGAACCACGTGCCGGCGCTCTCCGTCGTGCTCGCTCTCGGAGGATCCTCCTAACAGCCCTGTGAGCTGCTTGGATGTTCTGTCCGGCCACTGCGTCGCGGTCGTCATGGGAGAATGAAGTACGTGCTCTTCCCCCTGGCTGACCTGTCAGGGGGTCACCTCTGATCGACTGGGATGTGCAGCACGTGCGTTTCCTCAACGACATCCAGCCCGCCTACGACCTGACCTACGACGACGTCTTCATGGTGCCGAGCCGCAGCGCGGTCGGATCGCGTCAGGACGTGGACCTCTCCTCCCCGGACGGCACGGGCACCACGATTCCGCTGGTCGTCGCCAACATGACGGCCGTCGCCGGCCGCCGGATGGCCGAGACCGTGGCCCGGCGCGGCGGACTCGTCGTGATCCCGCAGGACATCCCGATCGACGTCGTGACCGACGTCGTCAGCTGGGTCAAGAGCCGTGACCTGGTCCTGGACACCCCGATCGTGCTCGCCCCGCACCAGACCGTCGCCGACGCCCTCTCACTGCTGCCCAAGCGCGCGCACAACGCGGGCGTCGTCGTCGACGAGGACTTCCGGCCGGTCGGTGTCGTCACCGACCGGGACCTCAGCGGAGTCGACCGCTTCACGCAGCTCGAGGTCGTCATGTCCCGAGACCTGCTGCTCCTCGACGCCGACATCGACCCGCGCGAGGCCTTCAACACCCTCGACGCGGCCAACCGCCGGTACGCCCCGGCCGTCCACAAGGACGGCAAGCTCGCCGGCATCCTGACCCGCAAGGGCGCCCTGCGCGCCACGCTGTACACGCCGGCCACCGACGCGCGGGGCAAGCTGCGCATCGCCGCCGCCGTCGGCATCAACGGCGACGTGGCGGGCAAGGCCAAGCAGCTGCTGGACGCGGGCGTCGACACGCTCGTCATCGACACGGCACACGGCCACCAGGAGTCGATGATCAACGCCATCCGGACCGTGCGGGCACTGGACCCGAGGGTGCCGATCGCCGCCGGCAACATCGTCGCCGCCGAGGGCGTCAAGGACCTCGTCGAGGCGGGTGCCGACATCATCAAGGTGGGCGTCGGCCCCGGCGCCATGTGCACCACCCGCATGATGACCGGCGTCGGCCGCCCGCAGTTCTCGGCGGTCCTGGAGTGCGCCGCCGAGGCCAGGAAGTACGGCAAGCACGTCTGGGCCGACGGCGGTGTCCGGCACCCCCGTGACGTCGCCATGGCGCTGGCCGCGGGCGCGTCCAACGTGATGGTCGGCTCCTGGTTCGCGGGCACCTACGAGTCGCCGGGCGACCTCCAGCACGACGCGGACGGCCGCCCGTACAAGGAGTCCTTCGGCATGGCCTCCGCGCGCGCCGTGCGCAACCGCACGTCGGAGGAGTCGGCCTACGACCGCGCCCGCAAGGCGCTGTTCGAGGAGGGCATCTCCACCTCCCGGATGTTCCTCGACCCGGCCCGGCCGGGCGTCGAGGACCTGATCGACTCGATCATCGCGGGCGTCCGCTCCTCGTGCACCTACGCCGGCGCGGGCTCCCTCGAGGAGTTCGCCGAGAAGGCCGTCGTGGGCATCCAGAGCGCGGCCGGATACGCGGAGGGCAAGCCCTTGCACGCCAGCTGGTAGCCCATCGGCCGAACCGGGCGGGGCCGTCCGTCCGCCGCGGGCCGCCGCGGGCCGGCGAGGGCCGGCCGCGCACTTCCCGCGCCCTTTCGAGGGTGCGTTAAGACGGCCTGCAACGAAAAGCGCGCCTTCGTGCCGTGAACGCAACGATCTTGCGTGGGTGCGCAAGGTTGCAACATTACGACCGCTACGTCCCTGCTCATAGGGTCGTGCGCTGTACGTGGCGTGGCGGGGACCCCGCTCGGTGGGTTCCTGTCTGCGCAGGTGTGCCCGCCGGTCCCCCTCGCGTCGAGAGGCACCGACGAAGGAGTCAGCGCGTGCTCGACCAAAGCGCACCCCCGAAAGACCGCACCCAGGCCGCCCCGCCGTCCCAGGGGCTCGGCGCGCGCCTCATGCGGCGCAAGCCCGTGGAACACCTGGTCGCCGAGGGCGGCCAGGGTGAGGGAGGGGCGCTGAGGCGTTCCCTCGGGCTGTGGCAGCTCACCATGATCAGCATCGGGGCGACGCTCGGCACGGGCATCTTCGTCGTCCTCGGCGAGGCCGTCCCCAAGGCCGGCCCCGCCGTCACACTCTCGTTCGTGATCGCCGGTCTCACGGCGCTCTTCTCGGCCCTGTCCTACGCCGAGCTGGCCGGCACCATCCCGGTCGCCGGATCCTCGTACTCGTACGCGTACGCAACGATGGGTGAACTGATCGCCTGGGTCTGCGGCTGGTGTCTGGTCCTGGAGTACGGCGTCTCGGTCGCCGCCGTGGCGGTCGGCTGGGGCGAGTACCTCAACGAGCTGCTCGACGGGACCCTGGGCGTCACCATCCCGGACGCCCTGTCGGCACCGCCCGGCGACGGGGGCGTCTTCAACCTCCCGGCCCTGATCGTCGTCATGCTCGCGATGGCCTTCCTGCTGGGCGGGGCCCGGGAGTCCGCGCGCGCCAACACCGTGATGGTGGCCGTCAAGATCGCCGCACTGGTGCTGTTCTGCGCCATCGGCGTCCAGGGCTTCCGCTCCGGCAACTACGAGAACTTCATGCCGCTGGGCATGGCGGGCGTCAGCGCGGCCGGCGCCACGCTGTTCTTCTCGTACATCGGCTTCGACGCCGCGTCCACGGCCGGCGAGGAGGCGAAGGACGCGCAGCGCGATCTGCCGCGGGCCATCATGCTCTCGCTCGTCATCGTCACCGCGCTGTACGTCCTCGTCGCGGCCGTGGCCGTCGGCGCCAAGCCCTGGCAGCGGTTCGGGGACTCCGAGGCCGCACTGGCGCAGATCATGCGCGAGGTGACCGGACAGGGCTTCTGGGGAACCCTGCTCGCCTTCTGCGCGGTCATCGCCATCGCGAGCGTCGTCCTGACCGTGCTGTACGGCCAGACCCGCATCCTCTTCGCCATGTCCCGGGACGGGCTGGTGCCCAAGGTGTTCGCCAAGGTCCACCCGAAGACCGGTACGCCCCGCGCCAACACGCTGATCGTCTCCCTGTTCTGCGGCGTCCTCGCCGCGGCCATCCCGCTGGGCCAGCTGGCCGACGCCACCAGCATCGGCACGCTGTTCGCCTTCGCGCTGGTCAACGTGGCCGTCGTGGTGCTGCGCCGGACCCGTCCGGAGATGCCCCGCACCTTCCGGGTGCCGCTCTCACCGGTCCTGCCGGCCCTGGGCTTCGGCTTCTGCGTGTGGATGATGGGCAGCCTCTCGGCCGTCACCTGGGTGGTCTTCGGAGTCTGGATGGCCGTCGGCCTCGTGTTCTACTTCGTGTACGGCCACCGCCGCTCCCGACTCGCCACCCCCGCACCAGCTGAGAAGTGATCAACCGACCGTGCTGAACGATCTCGACGAACGCATCGTGCACGCCCTCGCCGAGGACGCCCGCCGCTCCTACGCGGACATCGGGCACCTGGTCGGCCTGTCCGCGCCCGCCGTGAAGCGGCGCGTGGACCGGCTGCGGGCCACCGGAGCCATCACCGGATTCACCGTACGGGTGGATCCGGCGGCCCTCGGCTGGGAGACCGAGGGGTTCGTCGAGATCTACTGCCGGCGCAACACCTCCCCGGAGACCATCCAGCGGGGCCTGGAGCGCTACCAGGAGGTCGTGGCCGCCTCCACCGTCACCGGGGACGCCGACGCGGTCGCCCAGGTCTTCGCCGCGGACATGCGCCACTTCGAACGCGTCCTGGAACGCATCGCGGGCGAGCCCTTCGTGGAACGGACGAAGTCGGTGCTGGTGCTGTCCCCGCTGCTGAGGCGCTTCTCCTCGGGCTCTCCCACCTGACCCGCCCCACGCGGCGGCCGGCGAGGCCGGCTCCTCCCTCCAGGGCACCGCGACGGCCGCCGCAATTCGCTGGGCAGCGGGGCAGGCGCTGTCTACCATCGGTGGCATGACCTGGCGACATTGATCCACGACCGGCCCCGGTACTCGTCGACTGACCGCCACGCTGTACGCGTACGCGTTCCTCGACGAGTTCGTGCTGCTCTACCCGGTGTACGCGCTGCTCTTCGCGGACACCGGGCTGTCCGTCGGGCAGATCTCCTCGCTCTTCGTGCTGTGGTCCCTGACCGGCGTCCTGCTGGAGGTGCCCTCCGGCGCCTGGGCCGACGCCGTCTCCCGACGGGTACTGCTGTGGCTCGGCCCGCTGCTGGGCGCCGCGGGCTTCGCCCTGTGGGTGCTCGTCCCCTCGTACGCGTCCTTCGCGGCCGGCTTCGTCCTGTGGGGCGCGCGCGGCGCGCTGGGCTCCGGTGCGCTGGAGGCCCTGGTCTACGAGGAGCTGCGGCGGCTCGGCGCCGAGGGCCGGTACGCCCGGGTGATGGGCCGCGCCCACGCCGTCGGGCAGGCCGCCGCGATGGCCGCCATGGGCCTGGCGGGCCCGGTCTTCGCGTACGGCGGTCATCCGGCCGTCGGCGCGGCCAGCGTGCTGGCCTGTCTGCTCTGCGCCGCGACCGCGACGCGCTTCCCCGAGCACCGCGCCCCCGCCACCGGGGGCGAGGGCGGGGACGAGGACGACGGCACCGGCTGGGCCGCGACCCTGCGGGCCGGACTCGGCGAGGCCCGCCGGGACCGCTCGGTCCGCGGTGCCCTGCTGCTCGTGCCGGCCGTCGCCGCGGTCTGGGGCGCTCTCGACGAGTACACCTCGCTGCTGGCCCGGGACACCGGAATCCCGGACGCGGCCGTCCCCTACCTGCTGATGCTGATCTGGGCCGGCGTCACGGCCGGCAGCCTGCTGGCCGGGCCCGCCGAGCGGCTGGGCCGGACCGGGTTCGCCGCGCTGCTCACGGCGTCCGCGCTCGCCCTCGCGGCCGGCGCCCTGACCCGGACGCCCGCCGGGTTCGCTCTCGTCGCCCTCGCCTTCGGCGGCTTCCAGCTGGCCACCGTGCTGGCCGACGTCCGCCTCCAGCACCGCATCCAGGAGGGCGGCCGGGCCACCCTCACCTCGGTCGCGAGCCTGGGCACGGAGGCGGTGACCATCGGCGTCTACGGCACCTACGCCCTCCTCGCCGCCACGGGCGGCCACGCCCTGGCCTTCGCGCTGTGCGCGGTGCCGTACCTGGTCACGGCGACGGCCGTGGCCCGGGGAGGGAAACGGGGATGAGGCGGAAGAAAGCGGGGGCGGAAGAGCCGGGGGCGGGGGCGGAAGGGAGCGGGGGTGAGGGTGCGCAACGAATCGCCGCCGGACGCCCGTGGCACGCAACGATCCGCTCATCGGCGCGCAACGGCTCCTTCTTGTCCGGCCCGCGCGGCCGACCGTACCTTCTAGGAGACCCCGAACCCCCTCGTACCGGTGAGGATCCCGCATGCGCACAGCCCTGCTCCAGAGCTCCGGCCGCCCCGGCTCGGTCGTCGAGAACCTCAAGGTCCTCGACGAGGCCGCGGGCCGCGCCGCCGCCGCCGGCGCCGGGCTGCTCGTCGCGCCGGAGATGTTCCTCACCGGGTACGCGATCGGCGACGACATCGCCCGGCTCGCCGAGCCCGCCGACGGCGACTCCGCGGACGCGGTCGCCGAGCTGGCCGCCCGGCACGGGGTGGCGCTCGTCTACGGCTACCCGGAGCGGTCCGGCGAGACGGTCCACAACTCCGCGCAGCTGATCTCCGCCGACGGGACCCGTCTCGCCAACTACCGCAAGACCCACCTCTTCGGCTGCTTCGAGCGCGACCACTTCACGCCGGGGGAGCAGCCGGTCGTCCAGGCCGAGCTGGGCGGCCTCACCGTCGGCCTCATGATCTGCTACGACGTCGAGTTCCCGGAGAACGTCCGGGCCCACGCCCTGGCCGGCACGGACCTCCTCGTCGTCCCGACCGCGCAGATGCACCCCTTCCAGTTCGTCGCCGAGTCGGTGATCCCGGTGCGCGCCTTCGAGAGCCAGATGTACGTCGCCTACGTCAACCGGGTCGGCCAGGAGGGCGAGTTCGAGTTCGTCGGGCTCTCCACGCTCGCCGGTCCCGACGGGGTCGCCCGCGCCCGGGCGGGACGCGGTGAGGAACTGGTCCTCGCCGACGCCGACCCGGTCCTGCTCGCCGCCTCCCGCGAGGCCAACCCGTACCTGAAGGACCGCCGCCCCGGCCTCTACGGGTCCCTGGTCTGAACCCCCGCCCTTCCCTGACGCAGTTTTCTTTGTCGCAAGGAGTCCGTACCCCATGACGTCCACGGTGCCCAACGCCGTCGAGCACGCAGACGAGCAGCAGCCGCCGATCACCATGTTCGGCCCGGACTTCCCGTACGCGTACGACGACTTCCTCGCCCATCCGGCGGGGCTCGGCCAGATTCCGGCGACCGAGCACGGCAGCGAGGTCGCCGTCATCGGCGGCGGACTGTCGGGCATCGTCGCCGCCTACGAGCTCATGAAGATGGGCCTCAAGCCGGTCGTGTACGAGGCCGACCGGATCGGCGGGCGGCTGCGGACCGTCGGCTTCGACGGCTGCGACCCCTCCCTCACCGCCGAGATGGGCGCGATGCGCTTCCCGCCCTCCTCCACGGCCCTCCAGCACTACATCGACCTGGTGGGCCTGGAGACCCGGCCCTTCCCCAACCCCCTTGCGGAGGCGACCCCTTCGACGGTCGTCGACCTCAAGGGCGAGTCGTACTACGCCGAGACGATCGACGACCTGCCGCAGGTCTACCGCGATGTCGCCGAGGCCTGGAACAAGTGCCTCGAAGAAGGCGCCGACTTCTCGGACATGAACCGCGCGATGCGCGAGCGGGACGTGCCGCGCATCCGCGAGATCTGGGCGAGGCTCGTCGAGAAGCTCGACAACCAGACCTTCTACGGCTTCCTCTGCGACTCCGAGGCGTTCAAGTCCTTCCGGCACCGCGAGATCTTCGGCCAGGTCGGCTTCGGCACGGGCGGCTGGGACACGGACTTCCCGAACTCCATCCTGGAGATCCTGCGTGTCGTCTACACCGAGGCCGACGACCACCACCGCGGCATCGTCGGCGGCAGCCAGCAGCTCCCGCTGCGGCTCTGGGAGCGCGAGCCGGAGAAGATCGTCCACTGGGCCCGGGGCACCTCGCTCGCGAGCCTGCACGAGGGCGGCGAGCCCCGCCCGGCCGTGACCCGGCTGCACCGCACCGCGGGCAACCGGATCACGGTGACGGACGCGAACGGCGACATCCGCACGTACCAGGCGGCGATCTTCACCGCCCAGTCCTGGATGCTGCTCTCCAAGATCGCCTGCGACGACTCGCTCTTCCCGATCGACCACTGGACGGCGATCGAGCGCACCCACTACATGGAGTCCAGCAAGCTCTTCGTGCCCGTGGACCGGCCGTTCTGGCTGGACAAGGACGAGGAGACGGGCCGCGACGTCATGTCGATGACGCTCACCGACCGCATGACCCGCGGCACGTACCTCCTGGACGACGGTCCGGACAAGCCGGCCGTCATCTGCCTCTCGTACACGTGGTGCGACGACAGCCTGAAGTGGCTGCCGCTGTCCGCGAACGAGCGGATGGAGGTCATGCTGAAGTCGCTCGGCGAGATCTATCCGAACGTCGACATCAGGAAGCACGTCATCGGCAACCCGGTGACCGTCTCCTGGGAGAACGAGCCCTACTTCATGGGCGCGTTCAAGGCCAACCTGCCCGGCCACTACCGCTACCAGCGGCGTCTGTTCACCCACTTCATGCAGGACCGGCTGCCCGCCGACAAGCGGGGCATCTTCCTGGCCGGCGACGACATCTCCTGGACGGCGGGCTGGGCCGAGGGCGCCGTGCAGACCGCGCTGAACGCCGTCTGGGGCGTCATGCACCACTTCGGCGGCGCGACGGACGCGACCAACCCGGGCCCGGGCGACGTGTACGACGAGATCGCGCCGGTGGAACTGCCGGAGGACTGACGGCGCTCACAGCGGTGTGAGCAGCATGCGGCCCGCGAAGCCGACCGCCGTGTCGAGGCGTTCGGTGAACTCCTCGGCGACGTCCGGGAGCCGGCGCAGGGCCCACAGCGCCCGGGCCGCCGTCCAGGTGGCGTCCCGGGCGCGCTCCAGACTCCACGAGCCGAGCAGATGGGTGAGCGGATCGGCGAGCTGGAGCAGGTCGGGGCCCGGCATCAGCTCCTCGCGGATGCGTTCCTCCAGCGCGACCAGGAGGTCGCCCACCCGGTCGTACTCGTCCTCCAGGTCGGCCGGTTCGCAGCCGAGGCCACGACAGGCGTCCACGACGGCGAGCGCCAGGTCGTGCCCGATGTGCGCGTTGATGCCCGCGAGCGCGAACTGCAGCGGACGTACGCCGGGATGGCGGCGCATCTGGAACAGCGGGCGCCAGCAGGCCGGGGGGCGCCGGTCGGCCGTGGCCGCGTCCACCGCGGCCAGGTAGCGGTCCGCGAACAGGACGTCCAGCGTGCGCGCGGCCCCCGCGTCCGTGAACCCGCCCGTGTCGATCCGCCGGCCGACCTCCCGGGTCACGGCAAGGTAGACCCGGTTGAAGACCGCCACCCCGTCGTGGGGCGGCAGGACCGCGTCGAGGGCGCGCATCCGGGCGAGCACGTCGGGCACGTCCGTGTCGAGAGCCCGGTGCGGGGCCATGTCTACGGTAGGGGTGAACTGTTCCCATTGCGGCATGGGGGAAGGGTCCCAGCCCTGGGCCGGCCCGCGCGCCGGCGAGCCCGGCGCTTCCCCGGAACGGGGGAACGGGCCTGTCACGCGGGAAGGGGACAGCACGGTGTCGGGGTCACACGAGCGGCGGGTCACACGGCGCGGTGTCCGGGTCGCGGCCGCCTCGGCGGCCGTCGCGCTGGGCATCGCCGCCGCGGCGACGGCCGTGTTCGGCGGGGGAGACGGCGGACCGGAGGACCCGAGGCGGGCCGGGGCGCGGGAGAGCGCGTCGGTCGTGTCCGCGGCGCCCTCTCCGGCGCCGTCGAGCGGCCCGGCGACCCCGAGCGCCCCGCCGTCGCGGCCCGTGCCCACCGAGTCCCCGCGCCTCTACCGCCATCCCGACTCCCAGGTCCTCGAATGGGTCCGCACCCATCCCGGCGACCCGCGCCGCCCCGTCATCGAGTCCCGGATCGCGAGCCGGCCGACGGCCGTGTGGTTCACCGAGTACGCGCCCGGCACGGTCACCTCACGGGTCCGCGCGGTCACCTCGGCCGCCGCGGCGCAGGACCGGGTGCCCGTCCTCGTGGCGTACGCGATCCCGGACCGCGACTGCGGCGGCGCCTCCGAGGGCGGGGCACCCGACCTGGACGCCTACGACGGCTGGATCGACCGGTTCGCCGCGGGACTCGGCTCCGGCGAGACCGTCGTCATCCTGGAGCCCGACTCGATCGCCCAGGCCGGGTGTCTCCCCGAGGCCCGGCGGGCCGACCGCTTCGCCTCGCTGGCCCGCGCCGGGCGCGTCCTGAAGGCGGCGAACCCCCGGGCCCGCGTCTACTACGACGCAGGCCACTCCGGCTGGAACGCCCCGGAGAAGCAGGCGGCGCTCCTGCGGCAGGCGGGCGCCGCCTCGGCCGACGGCGTCTTCAGCAATGTCTCCAACTTCCGCGGCACGGCCGACGAGAGCGCCTACGACCGGCGCGTCCTGGACGCCCTCGGCGGTCCGCCGGACCTCGGCGCGGTCATCGACACCAGCCGCAACGGGAACGGGGCGCCCCGCGAGGGCGAGTGGTGCGACCCCGCCGGGCGGAGGATCGGCCGCGCACCCACCTTCGCCACCGGCGAGGCGCGCATCGACGCCTACCTGTGGGTGAAGCCGCCCGGGGAGTCCGACGGCTGCCGGGGCGCGGCGGGCGAGTTCAGCCCCTCCTACGCCTACGAGCTCGCCTCGTCGTAGGAGCTGGTGCCCTCGTCCAGGAGCGGTTCCTGCGGCTTGAGGTGGCCCGGGGCGAGGACGCGCAGGGTGTGGTAGCCGGTGACGACGACCAGCGTGCCCAGCGCGATACCGCTGAGCGAGAACGTGTCGGTGAACTTCATCGTCACGTTGCCGACGCCGATGATGATGCCGGCGGCGGCCGGGACCAGGTTCAGCGGGTTGCGCAGGTCGACGCCCGCGTTGAGCCAGATCTGGGCGCCGAGCAGGCCGATCATGCCGTAGAGGATGACGGTGATGCCGCCGAGGACGCCGCCCGGGATCGCGGCCACCACCGCGCCGAACTTGGGGCACAGGCCGAACAGGAGCGCGAAGCCGGCCGCGGCCCAGTAGGCGGCCGTGGAGTAGACGCGGGTCGCGGCCATCACGCCGATGTTCTCGGAGTAGGTGGTGTTGGGCGGGCCGCCCACCGCGGTGGACAGCACCGAGCCGAGGCCGTCGGCCGAGATCGCCGTACCGAGCTTGTCGTCCAGCGGGTCACCGGTCATCTCGCCGACCGCCTTGACGTGTCCGGCGTTCTCCGCGACCAGGGCGATGACGACGGGCAGCGCGACCAGGATCGCCGACCACTGGAAGGCCGGGCCGTGGAAGTCCGGCAGCCCGACCCAGTCGGCCCGTCCGACACCGGAGAGGTCGAGCCGCCAGTGGTCGGTGACCTTGCCGCTCGCGTCGGCCGAGTGGATCCGGCCGAAGATCCGGTCGAAGGCCCAGGAGACGCCGTAACCGAAGACCAGCCCGAGGAAGATCGCGATCCGGGACCAGAAACCGCGCAGACAGACCACCGCCAGAGCGGTGAACAGCATCACCAGCAGGGCCGTCCACTGGTCCTGCGGCCAGTACGTGGAGGCGGTCACCGGGGCGAGGTTGAAGCCGATCAGCATCACGACCGCGCCGGTCACGACCGGCGGCATCGCCACGTGGACGATCCGCGCCCCGAACCGCTGCACGGCCACCCCGACCAGGAACAACGCGACGCCCACGACGAGCACCGCGCCGGTGACGGTCGCGCTCGTGCCGCCCTGCGCCCGGATGACCGCCGCCACGCCCACGAAGGAGAGCGAGCAGCCGAGGTAGCTGGGCACCCGGCCACGGGTCGCGAGCAGGAAGATCACGGTCGCGACGCCGGACATCATGATGGCGAGGTTGGGATCGAGGCCCATCAGGACGGGTGCGACGAAGGACGCCCCGAACATCGCCACCACGTGCTGGGCGCCGAGGCCGGCCGTACGGGGCCAGGAGAGCCGTTCGTCGGGGCGGACCACCGCGCCGGGCGCCGGGGTGCGTCCGTCGCCGTGCAGTTTCCAGCGGACGCCGAGATCCATGGTGTGGGTTTCGCTTTCGTGCGGGTGCGGGTGTTCTTGGGGGTTGGGGGGTTCCTGGTGGGGGTTACCTCTGTCCGGATCATTCTCATGTGAGTGGAGAGGGTGAGCGACCGCTTAGGATAGGTGTCGTTGCCCCATACACCCAGGAGTCCCGCCCGTGACCGCCGAAGCCCCGATCGCCCCCGCCCTGTCGTACGGCCGGCTGATCCCCGTCACCGTCCACTTCGACGACCTGGACGCGCTCGGGCTGCTGCACAACGCCCGCTACCCGCTGATGGTGGAGCGTGCCTGGACCGAGCTGTGCCGGGAGTACGGCGTCCGCTTCGAGGGCGACTGGGCGACGGCCGGCGACGCCTGCAACGCGGTCAGGGAACTGCGCGTCAGCTACGAGGCGCCGGTCACCCGGCCGGGTGCGTACGCCGTCCACCTCTGGGTGGAACGGCTCGGCACCACCGGCCTGACGTACGGCTTCCGGTTCTGCTCGCAGGACGGGACGGTCACGTACGCGCGGGGCACCCGGGTCCTCGTCCGGCTGGACGCGGCGACCATGCGCCCCGCGCCCTGGAGCGAGACCCTCAGGGCCGCGGGTCGGGAACTGCTGCGGCCCGCGGACTGACCTCCGCGCTCCGGCGGCCGCCGGTCCGCAGCACCCCCGCGAACACCACGAGCCCGAACGCGAGCACCGTCACCACGGCGAACGACACCATCAGGCTGGTCGCCTGCGCCACCCCGCCGATCAGGCTCGGGGCGACCAGCCCGGACGTGTAGGTGATCGTCGCGACGCCCGCGATGGCCTGACTGGGGTTCGGCCCGCTGTGCCCGGCCGCCGCGAAGCACAGCGGGACGACGACGGCGATCCCCAGGCCCAGCAGCCCGAACCCGGCCATCGCGACCGCGGGATTCCCGGCGAGCACGATCGACAGCCCGCCCAGCGTGGCGAGAAGGCCGCCCGCCCGGACGGTGCGCACCGCGCCGAAGCGGTTCACCACCGCGTCGCCCGCGATCCGGGCCGCCGCCATCGTGAACATGAAGCCGGTCGTGCAGGCCGCGGCCAGCCCGGCCGACGTCTCCAGCTGGTCGCGCAGATAGACCGCCGACCAGTCCAGGCTCGCGCCCTCCGCGAACACCGCGCAGAACCCGACCGCGCCGATCAGCAGCGCCGAGCGCGGGGGCAGCGCGAACCTCGGGGGCGGCTCCTCGTCCTCGGTGGGCCGCAGGTCCAGCACCCAGTGACAGGCCAGCAGGCCCAGCACGGTGAGGACACCCGCCGCCAGCGCGTGGTGCACGCGTGCGTCGGCGCCCAGGTGCGCGGCGAGCGTGCCGCCCGCCGAGCCGATCAGCGCGCCCGCGCTCCACATGCCGTGCAACCCGGACATGATCGACCTGCCGAGCTGCCGCTCCACCTCCACACCGAGCGCGTTCATCGCCACGTCGGCCGTGCCGGAGGTCGCGCCGTACGTGAACATCGCCAGGCACAGGGTGAGGAGGTTGGGCGCGAGCGCGGGCAGGACCAGCGACAGCGTCCACAGTGCGAGCAGACCGCGCAGGGCCGTACGGCTGCCGTGGCGGTGGGTGATCCGGCCGGCCAGCGGCATCGCGCACGAGGCGCCCAACGCCGTGAAGGCCAGGGCGAAGCCGAGCTGTCCGGCGCTCACTCCGGCGTGGTCCTGGATCCACGGCACACGGGTGGCGAAGGAGCCGGTGACCGCGCCGTGCACGGTGAACACGGCGGCCACGGCGTACCGGGCGCGCCGTACCTCCGTCGGTGCCTGGACCACCTGGCTCATTCTCCCGCCTCCCACGGTTCGGCACCGCCCCGCCGCGATGCCGTCGCAAACTATCAGGAACCCTGCCTGATAAAAAGAGAGTGTTCGGCCGGTCCCGACCGTCCGGCCGTGGGAGGATTCCCCGCATGCCCGCATCCCCGAGCACCGCCCGGGCCCTCAACGACCGGCTCGCCCTGCGGCTGTTGCAGGACGAAGGCCCGTTGACGGCAAGGCGGTTGAAGCAGCTCACCGGCCTGTCCCGGCCGACGGTCGCCGACCTGGTCGAGCGCCTGGCGGCCGCCGGGCTGATCGAGGTCGTGGGAGAGGCGGGGGAGCAGCGGCGCGGACCCAACGCCAAGGTGTACGGCCTGGTCGCCGACCGCGCCCACCTGGCGGCGCTGGACGTGCGCACCGAGGGCGTCGCCGTGCGCGTGTCCGATCTGGTGGGCCGGGTGCTGGCGGAGGCCTCCGTGCCGATCGCCGGCGACGCCGGCACCGGCCCCGCCGTCGAACAGGCGGTGACGCTGGTCGAGCAGGCCGTCAAGGAGGCCGGCGCCGACCGGCTGCACACCGTGGGCATCGGCGCGCCCGGACTGATCGACCCCGCTCTCGGCGAGCTGCGGAACACCACGGGCCTGCCCGAGTGGCACCGCCGCCTGGTGGCCGCACTCCAGGAACGGTTCCCGTACGCGCGCGTGAGCGTCGAGAACGAGACCAACCTCGCCGCCCTCGCCGAACAGCGTGAGGGCGGCGCCCGGGACCGCGCCACCTTCGTCCTGCTCTGGCTCGGCCACGGCACCGGCGCCGCCGTCGTCCTCGACGGCACCCTGCGCCGCGGCGCCTCCGGCGGCACGGGCGAGATCGGCTTCCTGCCGGTGCCGGGCACGACCGGCCTGCCGTCGGCCACGGACTGCGAGGGAGGCTTCCACTCGCTGGCCGGCTCGGCGGCGATCGTGGCCCTGGCGGGCCGGTACGGTCTGACCGCCGTGGCGGAGGGGGACGAGCCGCCTGCGGCGGCGGTGGTGCGGGAGGCGGTACGGGCGACGGGGGCGCGGGACGAGGCTGAGGGCCAGGGCGAGGGTCAGGCCTCGCCCGCCGGCCGGTTCCTGGAGGCCCTCGCCGACCGCCTCGCCCTCGGTGCCGCCTCCGTCGTCGCCGTTCTCGACCCCGGGTGCGTGGTCCTCGGGGGCGAGGTCGGGCAGGCGGGCGGAGAGGAACTGGCCGGGCGGGTCGCGCGGCGGCTCCGGCGCATGACGCCCCTGCCCACCGAGGTCCGGCCGGGCGTCCTGGGCGGCGGCGGTGTCCTGCGCGGAGCACTGCTCACGGCCCGCGAGTCCGCCCAGGAAGACCTGTTCGGGGCGCCCTGACGAGGGGACGAAGGGGCACGCGTGGGCGGTCACGGTCCGGTACGCGCGCCGGCGTTCACAGTCCGGTACGCGCGCGTGCGTTCCGGTTCGGTACGCGCGCGCGTGCGTTCACCGAAGGTATGCGCGTGCCTCGGGCACCCTCACCGGGCGGTGCGCGCGCGGGCCGCCAGGTACTCCTCGAACGTCCTCTTCCCCACCGCCCGCTCCGGCGCCAGGTGACCGCCCGCGCGGAACGCCCGGTAGGCCGCGCCCCACAGCGGCACGTTCACCACCCGGCGCCGCTTGCCGCTCGCCCTCAGATACGCGCGGGCCAGCGACTCGAAGGTACGGACCTCGGGCCCCGCCATGTCCTCGGCGCGCCCCGCCGGCGGGCCGGCCGCCAGCTCCGCGAGCCGGTCGGCGACCTCGGCCACCTCCACCGGCTGGTCGCCGACCCCGGCCGGCAGGAACATCACCGGCACCCTGGCCAGACCCTCGAACAACTGGAGCAGCAGATCGTGGAACTGGGTCGCGCGCAGCACGGTCCAGCCCAGCCCCGACTCCTCCACCAGCTTCTCCACGGCCAGCTTCGCCCGGTAGTAGCCGAACGGCACCCGGTCCACCCCGACGATCGAGATGTAGACCAGGTGCCGTACCCCCGCCTTCCGGGCCGCCTCGATCAGATGCGCCGCCGCCCGCTCGTCGCCCCCGCGCGGGGTGCTCGCGCAGTGCACGACCGTGTCCACACCGGCCAGGGCCTCCTCCAGCCCCGGCCCGCCCTCCCGCAGGTCGACGGCGTACGGCCGGCTGTGCCGGCTCAGCACCCGCACCTCGTGGCCGTCCGCGCGCAGCCGCTCCGTGACGAGCCGGCCGAGGGTTCCGGTGCCACCGGTCACCAGGATCGTGGTCATGCTGTTCAGCCCCTTCGGACGCCGGACGCTCCCGGGTGGAACGTCCTCGTCAGCCGAGACCGGGCAGCCCCCGCGGAATGTGACAGTCCCGCGCGATCACCCGAGCTGACGCCGCACGAAGTCCAGCTTCTCCGGGTTCACCACGGCCCGCACATCCGTGATCCCGTCGTCGCCGCAGTCGAAGGCGAGCGCGGCCAGCAGCGTGTCGCCGTCCCAGCCGAGGACGCCCGGGGCGCCGTTGAGCTCGACGACGGTGAGCGTGACCCCGGCGGCGAAGCCCTTGAACGCGCCGGCCAGGAACCGCAGGACCTTGTCGCGGCCCTCGATCGGCCGCCGTGCCGCGGTGACCCTGCCGCCGCCGTCGCTCCACCACGTCACCTCGGCCGAGAGCGTCCGCTCCAGGGCGGCCAGGTCACCGTCCCGGGCCGCGCTGAGAAAGGAGGCCACCAGTTCCTCGCGCCGCCGGGGGGCGACGTCGAAGCGCCCCTTCCCGACCGCCACCCGCTGCTCCGCCCGGCGGTACAGCTGACGGCAGTTGGCCTCGCTCAGGTCGAGCGCCTCGGAGATCTCCCGGTGGCTGTAGGCGAACGCCTCCCGCAGCACGTACACCGCGCGTTCGGTCGGGGTCAGCCGCTCCAGCAGGACCAGCATCGCGAGCGAGACGGCGTCCCGCTGCTCGGCCGACTCCAGCGGGCCGAGCGTGCCGTCGGAGGTGACGACCGGCTCCGGCAGCCAGGGCCCGGCATAGCTCTCGCGCCGCGCCCGCGCGGAGGTCAGCCGGGTCAGGCAGAGGTTGGTGACGGTCTTCGCGAGCCAGGCCGCCGGGTAGGTGATCGCGGCCCGGTCCGCCCCGCTGAACCGCAGATACGCGTCCTGGACCGTGTCCTCGGCCTCCTCGGCCGAGCCCAGCATCCGGTACGCGAGCCCGAACAGCCGGGGACGGTGGGTCTCGAACTCGTCTGCGGTCGCGGTCGTCGTCATGGGGTCACCCTGCCAGAACCCCGAGGTGGGAGCGGTGGGACCCCGGCATGGGGAGGCCCGGCGACGGGCAAGGGCCGTCGTCACCGCCGCCGGACCGCACCCGTCGACCCTAAGAGGACTAGACCAATAGGTCAATAGGTCTGGATCAAGCGTCAGATCCGCTCCGGATGCGGCGAGTTGGGACCCCGGCCCGCCTGACAAGTCCAGTGACACGCTCTGTGAGCCACTCCACACGCTTCGCCCGTATGGACGACGATCCGGCGTGGCACACTGGCCCTGTACCTAAAGCAGCGCACTCCGGGGTCGGTGAAAGTCCGAACCGGCGGTTACAGTCCGCGACCCGGTCACGTCCAGTGACCGGTTGACCAGGTGAAATTCCTGGACCGACGGTTAAAGTCCGGATGGGAGGCAGTGCGCGGCGGGCGGGCATTCGTGCGCGCCGCCGTATGTGTACTCGTCCAGGCGGACGAGTCTGTCGGCGTCGCCCCCGGTGTCCCCGCTCGTGTCCGCTGTCGTCATCGACAGGCCCCGGAGTCCGTGCCCTAGTGAGGCAGGAGGACCCGGGAAGTGTTCACCGGAATCGTCGAAGAGCTGGGTGAGGTCACCGCCGTCGAGGACCTCGGCGACGCCGCCCGCTTCCGGCTGCGCGGCCCTGTCGTGACCGACGGCGCGAAGCACGGCGACTCCATCGCCGTGAACGGGGTCTGTCTCACCGTCGTGGAGCACGAGGGCGACGAGTTCACCGCCGACGTCATGGCGGAGACCCTCGTCCGCTCCAGCCTGCGCACCCTGACCGTCGGCTCCCGCGTCAACCTCGAACGCCCCACCGCCGTCGGCGCCCGCCTCGGCGGCCACATCGTGCAGGGCCATGTCGACGGCACCGGCGAGGTGTTGGAGCGCAAGCCGTCCGAGAACTGGGAGATCGTCAAGATCTCGCTCCCCGCCGACCTCGCCCGGTACGTCGTCGAGAAGGGCTCCATCACCGTCGACGGCATCAGCCTCACGGTCGTCGAGGCCGGTTCCGCTCACTTCACCGTCAGCCTCATCCCCACCACGCTCGCCCTGACCACGCTCGGCCTCAAGCAGCCCGGCGACCCGGTCAACCTCGAGGTGGACATCGTCGCCAAGTACGTCGAGCGCCTGCTGGCCACGACGACCGGTCAGGGAGCGGCGCAGTGAACTGGCTGAACTCCGAGGCCTTCGTCGCCTTCGACCAGCACATCATCTGGTCGGACATGATCGGCAACATCCTCGGCCTGATCACCCTCGCCCTGGGCTGGCGGCGCTCGCTGCTGACCTGGCCGGTCCAGTTCCTCTCCGGACTCGTGCTCTTCGTCGCCTTCTACGGTCATCTCGCGGGCAGCGCCGGCAAGCAGGTCGTCGTCATGGCCGTCGCCCTGTACGGCTGGTGGCAGTGGAACCGCGACAAGGACCGGTCGGCGGACGGCCACATCGTCCCGCGCTTCGCCAGCCTGCCCGAGCGCGCCGCGATGCTCGGTGCCGCCGCCGTCGGCACGGTCGCCGTGGCCCTGCTCTTCAAGGCCTACCCGTCCCTGTCCTGGGACCCCTGGCCGGACGCCTACATCTTCGTCGGCACCGTCGTCGCCATGTACGCCCAGGCGCGCGGCATGGTCGAGTTCTGGATCGCCTGGCTCCTCGTCGACCTCGTCGGCGTCCCCCTCAACTTCGCCAACGGTTACGCCTTCTCCGGCTTCGTCTACGTCATCTACGGCGCGCTCGTCCTGTGGGGCATGCGCGACTGGTGGCTGCGCTCCCGCAAGGACGCGCGGCCCGCACTGGAAGGAGCGCCGGCATGAGCACGGCACCGATCCTCTACAGCACCGACGGCATCGAGGACTTCGCGCTCGACCCCGTGGAGCAGGCCATCGCCGACATCGCGGCCGGCCGCCCGATCGTGGTCGTCGACGACGAGGACCGCGAGAACGAGGGCGACCTCGTCATCGCCGCCGAGAAGGTCACCCCCGAGATCATCGCCTTCATGATGAGCGAGTGCCGCGGCCTGATCTGCGCCCCCATGGAGAGCGACGAGCTGGACCGGCTGAAGCTCCCGCAGATGGTCGACGACAACACCGAGTCGATGCAGACCGCCTTCACGGTCTCCGTCGACGCCTCCGCCGCCCACGGCGTCACCACCGGCATCTCCGCGGCCGACCGCGCCACCACCCTCCGGCTGCTGGCGAGCGGCGACGCGGAACCGGCGGACTTCGTCCGCCCGGGCCACGTCTTCCCCCTCCGCGCCAAGCCGGGCGGGGTCCTCACCCGCAACGGCCACACCGAGGCCGCCGTCGACCTCGCCCGCCTCGCGGGACTGCGCCCGGCCGGCGCGATCGTCGAGATCGCCGGCGAGGACGGCCGGATGCTCCGCCTGCCCGAACTGATCCCGTTCGCCCGCAAGCACGGCCTGACGATCATCTCCATCGAGGACCTCGTCGACTACCGCCGCAGCGCCGAGCCGACGGTCCGCCGCGAGGCCGAGACCCGGCTGCCCACCGTGCACGGCACCTTCACCGCGTACGGCTACCGCTCCACCGTCGACGGCGTCGAACACGTCGCCCTCGTCCACGGCGAGATCGGCGACGGCGAGGACGTCCTGGTCCGGGTCCACTCCGAATGCCTCACCGGGGACATCTTCGCCTCCCAGCGCTGCGACTGCGGCCCCCAGCTCGACGCGTCCCTGGAACGCATCCAGGCCGAGGGCCGGGGCGTGGTCGTCTACCTGCGCGGACACGAGGGCCGGGGCATCGGCCTGCTGTCCAAGCTCAGGGCGTACGAGCTCCAGGAGCAGGGGCACGACACCCTCGACGCCAACCTGGAGCTGGGCCTGCCCGCCGACGCCCGCGACTACGGGGCCGGCGCGCAGATCCTCGCCGACCTGGGCGTGCGCAGCGTCCGGCTGATGACCAACAACCCCGAGAAGACCGACGCGCTCGTCCGGCACGGCATCGAGGTCTCGGCCCGCGAGCCGATGCCCGTCGAGGCGGGCGAGCACAACATCCGCTACCTGCGCACCAAGCGGGACCGGATGGGACACGACCTGCCCTGGCTGGACACGGCCCCCGTGTCCCCCTGCGGCAACCAGTAAGAACAGCACGACGGTTCAAGAGGAGAGACGTGAGCGGCAAGGGCGCACCGGAACTGTCCGTACGCAATGTGGGTGACCTGCGGGTCGCCGTCATCGCGGCACAGTGGCACGAGAAGGTGATGGACGGTCTGGTGGACGGCGCCCTGCGCGCCCTGCACGACCTGGGCATCGACGAGCCGACCCTGCTGCGGGTCCCCGGCAGCTGGGAGCTCCCGGTCGTCGCCAAGGTCCTCGCGGGCCGCGGCTACGACGCGATCGTGGCCCTCGGCGTCGTCATCCGCGGCGGCACCCCCCACTTCGAGTACGTGTGCCAGGGCGTCACCCAGGGGCTGACCCAGGTGTCGGTCGAGACCGGCGTCCCTGTCGGCTTCGGCGTCCTCACCTGCGACACCGAGGAGCAGGCCCTGGACCGGGCCGGCCTGGAGGGCTCGGGCGAGGACAAGGGGCACGAGGCGGTGACGGCCGCGGTGGCGACCGCCGCCACCCTCCGCTCAGTATCTGAACCCTGGCGGTAGGCCCACCGGCACTACGGCTAGGGTGGGCAGCACCATGTCCAAGAAGACGTTCGAGGAGCTCTTCACCGAGCTCCAGCAGAAGGCCGCCACCGGCGACCCCGCCACTTCCCGCACCGCCGAACTGGTCGGGAAGGGCGTCCATGCCATCGGCAAGAAGGTCGTCGAAGAGGCCGCCGAGGTCTGGATGGCCGCCGAGTACGAGGGCAAGGAAGCGGCCGCCGAGGAGATCTCGCAGCTGCTCTACCACGTCCAGGTGATGATGGTCGCGCGTGGAATCTCGCTCGACGACGTGTACGCCCACCTGTAGAACCCCGTCCCAGACACCACCCCACATCACGCAAAGGAAGCCGACCTCATGCTGCGCATCGCCGTCCCCAACAAGGGTTCCCTGTCAGGCCCTGCGGCGGACATGCTGCATGAGGCCGGCTACCAGCAGCGCCGCGAGTCCAAGGAACTGCGGATCGTCGACCCGGAGAACGAGGTCGAGTTCTTCTACCTCCGCCCCCGCGACATCGCGATCTACGTCTCCTCCGGCCGCCTCGACATCGGCATCACCGGCCGTGACCTGCTGATCGACTCGGGCGCCGACGCCGAGGAGATCCTCCCGCTCGGCTTCGCCCGCTCCACCTTCCGCTTCGCCTCCAAGCCGGGCACCGCCCACACCCTCGAGGACCTCAAGGGCCGGACCGTCGCCACCTCCTACGAGGGCATCGTCGCCAAGCACCTCGCCGAGCAGGGCGTCGACGCCTCCGTCGTGCACCTCGACGGCGCCGTCGAGACCGCCATCGAGCTGGGCGTCGCCGAGGTCATCGCCGACGTCGTCGAGACCGGCACCTCGCTGCGCAACGCCGGCCTGGAGGTCTTCGGCGACCCCATCATGAAGTCCGAGGCCATCGTGATCCGCCGCACCGGCGCGGACACCGAGGAGGCCGCGGAGCCCAAGGTGCAGCAGTTCCTGCGCCGCCTCCAGGGCGTCCTGGTCGCCCGGACCTACGTGATGATGGACTACGACTGCCGCGTCGAGCAGCTGGAGAAGGCCGTCGCGCTCACCCCGGGCCTGGAGTCGCCCACCGTCTCCCCGCTGCACAACGAGGGCTGGGTCGCCGTGCGCGCCATGGTCCCCGCCAAGGAGGCCCAGCGGATCATGGACGACCTGTACGACATCGGCGCCCGCGCCATCCTGACCACGGCCATCCACGCCTGCCGCCTCTGAGCCCCCGAGACAAGCCCCGAGAGATCCACGCGACGATGTCCGACCTGCCCACCCTTCCCGTCACCTTCCGGCCGGGCCGCACCCGAGCGGTGCTGCTCACGGCCGGGGTGGCGATCTTCCTCGTCATCTCCGGCGTCGCGATGCTGCTGGAGAAGCTCGGCCCGGGGGAGCGGCTCAGCTTCGTCGTCACCGGTGGCCTGATCTTCTGGGTCCTGGCCCAGCTCGCCCGGGTGCGGGTCGTCGCCGACGACTCCGGTGTCACCGTGGTGAACATCGCGAGCCGTCGGCGCCTGGACTGGGCGGAGATCATCCAGGTGAACCTCCGTCCGGGCGACCCCTGGGTGTTCCTCGACCTCACCGACGGCACCAGCCTGCCCGCGCTCGGCATCCAGCCCGGCATCGACAAGCAGCAGGCCATCACGGACGCGCGGACCCTGCGTGCGCTCGCCGAGGCCCGTACCCTGCGGGACCCCGATGCGTCCACAGGGCAAGATCAGAGCTGACTCGGGGCCGTCCACCCTGCCGCTGGACCCCCTGTCTTGATTAATCTGGTGACGGAGGCGTTCCCTTCGTTCCTCCGCCCCTGTCGCGCCCTGCCGGGTGCACAGGGGTTCCTGCTACCCGAGGAGTGACCCTCACCGGCGATGGACGGTTCGTCCTGTAGTACCTGCGCCGCCCCCATCCGACATGCTTCGGAGGCGGCGGCATCATGACCACCCCCCTGCTGCTCCTGGCAGCCGCGTTCGTGCTCATCCTGGCCAACGGCTTCTTCGTCGCCGCCGAGTTCGGCCTCGTCACGGTCGAACGCCCGGACGCGGAGAAGGCCGCCGCCGAGGGCGACAAGCGAGCCCGTACGGTCGTGGAGTCGCTCAAGGAGCTGTCCTTCCAGCTCTCCGGCACCCAGCTCGGCATCACCATCACCTCGCTCGTCGTCGGCATGCTCGCCGAACCGGCGCTCGCGGAGCTGCTGCACACCCCGTTCACCGCGATCGGCATCCCCGAGGGCGCCGTCTCCGGTGTCGCCGTGGTCGTCGGCATGCTGCTGGCGTCCGCCGTCCAGATGGTGGTCGGCGAACTCGTGCCGAAGAACTGGGCGGTGTCCAAGCCCCTGCAGGTCGCGCGCTTCGTCGCCGGCCCGCAGCACGCCTTCTCCCGCCTGTTCCGGCCGGTGATCGCGGGCCTCAACACGGTCGCCAACCGGCTGGTGCGCGCCCTGGGAGTCGAGCCCACCGAGGAGCTGGCCTCCGCCCGCACCCCGGGCGAACTCGTCTCCCTGGCCCGCCACTCCGCCCAGGCCGGCGCCCTCGAACAGGACACGGCCGACCTGTTCGTCCGGACGCTGTCCCTGGCCGAGCTGACCGCGCAGCACGTCATGACCCCGCGCGTGAAGGTGAGCGCCCTGCAGTCCTCGGCCACCGCCGAGGACGTGGTCAACCTGACCCGGGCGACCGGCCTGTCCCGTTTCCCCGTCTACCGCGAGAAGATCGACGAGATCGTCGGCATGGCCCATCTCAAGGACGCCCTGGCCGTCCCCGTCCGGGACCGCCTGCGCACCCCGGTCGCCCGTATCGCCCGTCCGGCGCTGCTGGTCCCCGAGACGCTGCCCGTCCAGCCCCTGCTGGCCCGGCTGCGCAGCGAACAGCCCATCGCCGTCGTCGTCGACGAGTACGGCGGCACGGCCGGTGTGATCACCCTGGAGGACATCGTCGAGGAGATCGTCGGCGAGGTCCGCGACGAGCACGACGGCCAGGACACCCCCGAACTGGCCGCCGCGCCGCCCGAGGAGGGCAGGCCCGCCTGGGACGTCGACGGCAGCTGCCGGGTCGACACCCTCCGCCGGATAGGACTGGAGGCGCCCGAGGGGCCGTACGAGACGGTCGCCGGCCTCGTCGCCGACCTGCTCGGCCGCATCCCCGCCGTCGGCGACCGGGCGGAACTGCCCGGCTGGCGGCTGTCGGTGCGCCGGGTCGGCCACTACCGTGCCGAGCGCGTCCGGCTGGTGCGAACCGGCCAGGTCGTGGAGGTCACCCGGTGAGTGTCCTCCAACTCGTCTTCGCCGCCCTGCTCGTGCTGGCGAACGGCTTCTTCGTGGGCGCCGAGTTCGCCCTCGTCTCCGTCCGCCGCAGCCAGATCGAGCCCCTGGGCACTGCACGCGCCCGCCAGGTCCTCTACGGCCTGGAGCGCCTGCCGCAGATGATGGCCGCCGCCCAGTTCGGCATCACCGTCTGCTCCCTCACCCTGGGCGCGGTCGCCGAACCGACCGTCGCCCAGCTGCTGGAACCGCTCTTCGAGTGGATCCACCTGCCGCACGGCATGATTCACCCGCTCGGCTATGTCATAGCTCTGGCCGCGGTGGTCTTCTTCCACCTCGTCATCGGCGAGATGGTCCCGAAGAACCTCGCCATGGCGGCCCCGGAGAAGGCCGCGCTGTGGCTCAGCCCCGGCCTGGTCGCCTTCGCCCGGCTGTGCCGGCCCATCACCGTCGGCCTCGGCGCCTGCGCCCGGGGCATCCTGCGGCTCTTCCGGGTCGAGCCCAGGGACGAGGTCGAGGCCGTGGTCACCAGCGAGCAGCTCAACCGTCTGCTGGAGGACTCCGGCCAGGCGGGCCTGCTCGACCCCGAGGAGCAGGAGCGTCTGGAGGACGCGCTGGAACTGGGGTCCCGCCCGGTGACGGACGTCCTGCTGAGGCGCGAGTCACTGGTCACGGTCAGCCCCTCGGTCACGCCCGGCGAGATCGTCGAGCTCACCGCCCGCACCGGCTACTCCCGCTTCCCCGTCGCCGCGGAGAACGGCGCCTTCATGGGCTATCTGCATGTGAAGGACGTCCTCGACGTGGAGGACTCCGAACGGGCGGTACCCCAGCAGGTGTGGCGCCCCATGACGACCCTGCGCTCCGACCTCCCCCTGGACGACGCCCTGACGGTGATGCGGCGCGCGGCCACCCACCTCGCCCAGGTCGCGGACGCCTCCGGCAAGGTCCTGGGCCTGGCCGCCCTGGAGGACGTCCTGGAACTCCTGGTCGGCGAGGTCACCGACCCGGCCCACCGGGAGGTGCCGGAGGTCCGGCTGACGGAACCGAGGGCGAGCGGGGAACCGGAGGAGGCCATGGCCGGCTAGGGCAGGTGCGGTGCCGCTGCGATGTCCGCGACTGCGGGCAGTCGTGCCTCCTCCAGTGCCCTGCGAGCCTGGGGGACTTTCAGGGGCGGCACGGGCGGGCGCAGCGGCACCCCGCAAGCGCGGGCGAGTGAACCCGCCCCCCGCCCAGCCTCCGCCCCCGGGCGCCTCACATCGCCGACGGATCCTGCGGCCCGCGTCCCGACAGCACCTCTCCGTACGCCTGCATCAGGTCCGGCAGGCGCAGGGTCGACAGGTCGTCCCGGGTCAGCCCGCCCGGATACGTGGACAGCCGCAGATCCCGGTACGCGCAGCTCTTCTCGTACAGGGTCCGCAGGAACCGCCCGTTGCCCAGCTCGTCGATCCATCCCTGGTCGACGACGTGCCCGGCGATCGAGCGCAGTTCGTCCAGCGCCTCCTCGTCCCACACGTCGCCGTTCTCCGCGGCGAGCACCTCGCCGATGGAGGTGAGTTCCAGGGGGCGGTAGGAGGGGAAGTCGACGCGGGTCGTGAAGCGGGAGGACAGCCCGGGGTTCGCGGCGAGCAGCCGGTCCATGCCCTCCGGGTAGCCGGCCAGGATCACCACCAGGTGGTCCCGGTTGTCCTCGGCCCGCTTCAGCAGCACCTGCAGCGCCTCGTCGCCGTACGCGTCCCCCTTGCCGTAGCCGGAGTTGGAGAGCGAGTACGCCTCGTCCACGAAGAGGACGCCGCCGAGGGCGGAGTCGATGAGTTCATTGGCCTTGACCGCCGTCTGGCCCAGATACTCGCCGACGAGGTCGGCCCGCTGGGCCTCCACCAGATGGTCGCCGCCGAGCAGACCGAGGGCGTAGAAGACGCGGCCGAGGATGCGGGCCACGGTGGTCTTGCCGGTGCCGGAGGGGCCGGAGAAGACGAAGTGCCGTTTGGGCGGCTGGACGGGAAGTCCCTGCCCGGCCCGCAGCCGGGCCATGTTCAGCTGGGCCGACAGCGCCTTGACCTGGCGCTTCACCGGTTCCAGCCCCACCATGCGCTCCAGCTCGGCGAGCGCCTCCTCGAGTAAGACGGGGTCGGTGGGCCCGGCCGGCAGCGGCGACGGTCCGACCGTCTTCGCGCGGACGGCGGGGTCGGTGACCGAGGCCAGCGGAACCGCCGGCGGCAGATCGGCGGGCTCGGTGAGCTTCAGGTCCCGGCCCTCGGTGCCGAACAGTGGATCGAGCGCGTCCGGTCCGTCCCCCACGTCCTGTCCCACGCCGCTGAGCGTGATCGCCGCGAGGTCGACGGGATCGTCGTAGCCGTCGCCCTCGGCGATCGCGGCGAGCCGGGCGGAGGTGTCCATGAAGGCGGGGTCGACCCGGTGCACCGCCCGGTACAGGGGGAGCGCGGCGGCCGAACGGCCGGTGCCCTCGTGGGCCCGGGCCAGCCAGTACCGCAGTTCCTTGCGCTGCGGCTGCTCGCTGCGACAGCGCATCAGGGCGGCGGAGAGCAGCGGTTCGGCCTGGCCGTACATCTCCAGCCGGACCCTGGCCATCCCGCCGAACAGTCCGGCCTCGATCCCGAGGAGCGGGTCGTTCAGCAGCGGGTCGGTGTGCCGGACGAGCTGTTCCCAGTCCTTGACGAGGTAGGCGCGGCAGGCGTGCAGAAAGCGGACCTGGTGATCGGTGTCGACGGGCGGGAGCCCGGCGAGCGCCCGGTCCAGCTCGGGCACATGCCGGCCGTCCAGCCAGTGCGAGGCGTGCGCGAGCAGCAGGTCGCGCGGGCTCTCGAGCACGGGCTGCACCCACCAGCCCAGCCAGTACCAGGAGTTGAGCGTACGGCGATGCCGGGCGCGCTGTTCGCCGAAGCGGTCCCGGTGCCGGAACATCCGCAGCAGCGCGGTCGTCGTGTCCACGCGCAGCGCGTGCAGTCCCAGCCAGCCGTCGGCCATCCCGGGATCGATCCGTACCGCGGTGCGGAACTCCTCTTCCGCCTGCGGATACGCGCCCATGGTGTAGGCGTCCACGCCTCGTAGCCAGGCGAGGTCGGCCGGAGCCTCGGGGCCCCGCGTGCCGAAGTCCATCACGTCCCCCACAAACCGTGCCCCCGTCGGTTTGCCACCGGGCCGTCGCCCGCCGGCTGCCTTGGTCGAACCGCTGTGCCGCGGACCGGAGTTGCAAGGTGCGCGAAGCAGCTGTCCGTAGGTCGCACCGAGGGCATCGTACCTGCGGAAGCAGTGCCCGCCGAAGGGTGCCGCACGGGCCGTTCGACGAGGTGGGAGCGGATGGGGCGGATCCCGGACGGTGACCCTCGGTGAGCGGCCGGCACCACGGAGCGTCCACACATCGGGGGCGCGGAGCGGGGGAGGGCAGAACGAAGCCCCCGATCACGGGGGAACAACCGGGGGCTTCGCGACTGGGGGCGGCCGCGATGGCCGCACATGGGAAACGTAAGTCCTGTCCCGGCCGTCGGTCAAGCGAAGTCGAAGCACTTGGCGAAGTTCGAGCGGAGGGCTCTTCACACGTTCACCACAGTGCGGGTGGTCCCTCACGGTGGGTGACATCCGGGTGTCCGCCGGCATCACCCAGGGGTCCCGGCAGCACCTCGTATCCCTCGCTCAACTCCCTTACCAGCAGCCCGGCATGGGGTCTCGACGGGTCCTCCGCGAAGTGCCGCTCCTCCGCCCGGACCCAGCCGTCCCAGAACTCCCGCTGCTCCTCCCCGTCCCGGGACCGGCCGCGCGCCCAGGCCTCCTCGCGCGGTGTCTCCAGCCACAGCAGACAGGCCAGGTGCGGCCGCAGGGCGCGGCGGCCCGCGCCGACCCCCTCGATCAGGACGACGGGGGCCGCGGGCAGGGGCCGGGGCGGGCCGAAGCGGCGCTCACGCCAGTCGTAGGGGGCGTAGCGCGCGCTCTCGCCACGGCGGAACGGCTCGATCACCTCGGTCAGCAGCCGCCCGGTCCACGCGAACAGTTCCTCGTGGCTGGCGATGTCGTCGAGGTGCAGCACCGGCGCACCGCCGAGCGCCCCGGCCAGCCGGCCGGCGAACGTGGACTTGCCCGAGCCCGCGTGCCCGTCGATCCCGATCAGACGGACCGGGCCGCAGGACGGGGGGAGACGGCGGAGCCGGGAGGCGAGCTGGTGGATGACGGGTCCTGGGGGCGGGTGCGGGGGCGGGTACTCGTGGTGGCGGGAGTGCGAGGGCGCGCGGCGCGAAAGTCTAGTGGGACACCCCGTGCGACACGAAGGGCACCTCCGGGGAGGGAGATGCTGGTGAGCGGGGCCGCCTGCGTCCATAGTGGGCGCACAGCCGTGCACCGGACACCCTGGGGGTCCTTCGCCCATGAGCAGCGCCGACCAGTCCTCCCGCGGAGTCGAACAGCCCTCCCGCAGAGCGCTCCTCGCCGTGACCGTCGCCGCCGCGCTCGCCGGCGGCGCGGGTCCGGCGACGGCCACCGCCGCCGGGGACGCCGGCGAGAGCCCGGACACCGGGTCCGCCCCCGCCCGGCCCGTCGACCACCGCGCCTGGTTCACGTACGCCGACTGGACGGGCGGCACCGCCCGGGGCACCCGCGCCGTGGCGGCCACCCGGCCGGGCCTGGTCCTCGGCACGCCGCTCGGCACCGTCGACTACGCCGACCCGCACACCAGGACCACGGCCCGCTGGGAGTACGCCACCTGGACCTCCCCCGTCCAGCGGCTCGCCGTCCCCGCCACCGAGGTGATCGCCTCCTGGAACGCGAAGACCCCGGCCGGCACCTGGCTCCAGACCGAACTGAAGGCGACCTACTCCGACGGCACGGACACCCCCTGGTACGTCATGGGCCGCTGGGCGTCGGGCGACCAGGACATCAAGCGGACCTCGGTCGACGGCCAGGGCGACGGCAGGAGCACCGTCCAGACCGACACCCTCGCGATCGACGACGCCGCGGCGGGCCCGCGCCTCGCCTCGTACCGGATCCGGCTGACCCTGTACCGCCGTCCCGGCACGACGCTCACCCCGACCGTGTGGCGGCTGGGCGTGACGGGATCCGCCGTCCCTGACCGCTTCACCGTCCCGGCCTCGGTGCCGGGCCTCGCGCGCGAACTGCCGGTGCCGCGCTACTCGCAGGAGATCCACAAGGGCCAGTACCCGGAGTACGACAACGGCGGCGAGGCCTGGTGCAGCCCGACCTCCTCGCAGATGGTCATCGAATACTGGGGCGGCCGGCTGACCGCCGGGCAGCTCGCCTGGGTGAACCCGGCCTACGCGGACCCGCAGGTGTGCCACGCGGCCCGCCACACGTACGACCACCAGTACCGCGGCTGCGGCAACTGGCCGTTCAACGCCGCCTACGCGGCCACCTTCAAGGACCTGCAGGGCGTGGTCACCCGCCTCACCTCCCTCACCGACCTGGAGACCCTGATCGCGGCCGGCATCCCGGCCATGACGTCCCAGTCCTTCCTCAAGGAGGAGCTCACGGGGGCGGGCTACGGCACCGCGGGACACCTGATGACCGTGATCGGCTTCACGGCCGCCGGCGACGTGATCGCCAACGACCCGTACTCGGCGGACGACGCCTCGGTGCGGCGCGTGTACCGGCGGCGGCAGTTCGAGAACGTCTGGCTCAGGACCCGGCGCAAGAACGCCGAGGGCAAGGTCGTCTCCGGGACCGGGGGTGTGTGCTACCTCTACTTCCCGGTCCGTCCCGGCGCCCTCCAGCGGGCGGCGCTGACGTCGGTGGGCGTGCGCGTGTGAGCAAGGTCTCGGCCGCAAAAGCCCTGACCGGTGGCAAAGTGGGCAGAAAGGTCCGCCTGCCCGCCCGCCGCGCGCCCCGTGCCGCCCGACCCCAGCGAGACATCATGACCGCACACGCAGCCACCGCCACCCGTGCCCGTACCGGCGGCCCCCGGGACGACGGCCCGAGGATCGCCGAGCATGTCCTGGGCTGGATCCTCGTCGCCGTCGTCGCGATGTTCGTGACACAGCTGGGACTGCTGTGACCCCTGCTGCACCTGTTGCTGACGTGACCTGACCCCCGGTTCGACCTGACATACTGACGTCGTCCCGCAGACCGACGGAGACCAGGGTCGAATTGAATATCAGCCAACAGCGCGACGCCGCCCGTCCCCGGGCGAGGGGAACCGAGCGCTCACTGGCGCGTCGCGCCGAACTCATCACCATCGGGCGCAGGTTGTTCGCCGACACGTCCTACGACGCGCTCTCGATGGACGACATCGCCCGGCAGGCGCACGTCGCCAAGGGGCTGATCTACTACTACTTCCAGTCGAAGCGCGGTTACTACCTGGCCATCGTCCAGGACTCCGTCGCCGACCTGGTCTCCTTCGCGGCGAGCGGTCTCGAACTGCCCCAGGTCGACCGGGTCCAGCGCACGATCGACGGCTATCTGCGCTACGCCGAGCACAACCAGGCGGCCTTCCGCACGATCGTCAGCGGGGGCGTCGGCTTCGACACCGAGGTGCACGCCATCCGGGACGGGGTCCGCGCGGCGATCGTCGCGACCCTCGCCGAGGGCGCCTACGGCGACGGCGCCATCCCGCCCCTGCCCCGCATGGCCCTGCTCTCCTGGGTGTGCAGCGTCGAAGGGGCCACCCTCGACTGGATCGACCGCCCCGAGCTCTCCCGCGAGGTCATGTGCGACCTGCTGGTGAAGACCCTGGGCGGCGCCCTGCGCGCCATCGAGGAGATCGACCCCGCCTTCCCGGCGCCCAAGCCGGCCCGCCGGGACTGAGCGCCCGCGAGGGGCGAGGGGCCGTGGTCCCCCGCCCCGGTCACCGGGCGGCCGGGCCGGTGGCCCGCGTCAGCCGATCGCGTCGATCAGCTCACCGTCCGCCGTGTCCCCGCTCAGCTCCCAGAAGAACGTGCCGCCCAGGTGCTGGGCGTCCTTGTACCTCATCTTCCCCTCGATGGTCTTCGGGGTGTCGTAACTCCACCAGTCGCTGCCGCACTTGGCGTACGCGGTGCCGCCGACCGTGCCGGTCGCCGGGCACTTGTCCTTGAGGACCTTGTAGTCCTCGTTGCCGTCCTCCCACGTCCCGGCCGCGGGTCCGGTGGCCGTGCCGCCCGGCTTCGCCTGGGCGACACCGGTCCAGCCGCGCCCGTAGAAGCCGATGCCGAGCAGCAGTTTCCGGGACGGGATGCCCAGGCTCTTGAGCTTGGCGATCGTGTCGGCGGTGTCGTAGCCCTTCGTCGGAATCCCGGGGTAGGAACGCAGCGGCGAGTGCGGGGCCGTGGGGCCGGTGGCGGCCCAGGCGCCGAAGTAGTCGTACGTCATCGGGTTGTACCAGTCGACGTACCGGGCCGCGCCCGCGTAGTCCGCCGCCTCGATCTTGCCGCCGTCCGTGGCGTCCGCCGTGATGGCCGCCGTGATCAGTTCGCGCTTGCCGAACTTCTCGCGCAGGGCCTTCATGACGTCCCGGAACGCCTCGCGGCCGCTGGTGTCGCAGGTGAGGCCACAGGCGTTGGGGTACTCCCAGTCGATGTCGACACCGTCGAAGACGTCCGCCCACCGGGAGTTCTCGACCAGGTCGTAGCAGGACCGGGCGAAGGCCGCCGGGTCCTTGGCCGCCTCGCCGAAGCCGCCCGACCAGCTCCAGCCGCCGAACGACCAGAGGACCTTGAGGTCCGGGTGCAGCTTCTTCAGCTTGCGCAGCTGGTTGAAGTTGCCGCTGAGAGGCTGGTCGGCGGTGTCGGCGACGCCGTCCACGGACTCCTCGGCGGTGAACGGCTTGTCGGTGTCCGCCCAGGAGTCGCCGAGGGCGCACTTGCCGTCGGTGACGTTGCCGAAGGCGTAGTTGATGTGGGTGAGCCTGTCCGCGGAGCCGGACGTCTCGATGTTCTTGACGTAGTACTGGCGGCCGTAGATGCCCCAGTCGGTGAAGTAGCCCACGACCTTGGAGCCGGCGCTCGTCCCGGCCGGGCCGGGCTCGCCGGCGGTGGCGGTGCCCGCGCCGGCGAGCAGGGCGGCGCCGAGGACGGCGCAGCAGCCGGCGGACAGGAGCGTCCGGAACCGGCTGCGGGGGTGGAGCGGGGTGTGCATCGGGTGTCTCCTCGCAGGGACAGGGAGGGGATCGCACGCCGATCGGCATGAACGCGGGGAGGCGTTGGACCGAAACGGTAGGAGGACTAGACCAGTTCGGTCAATGGTTTGGACCAATCCTGCGGGTGTCCGGCCGTGCGGCGAAGGCGTCCCGCGGGCATACTCACAGCGCGAAGCCGCTGGTCGGCCACTGAGGAGGCGCCCCATGCCCGAGCGCGCGCCGGCGCCGGTGGAACGGGCCCTGCCCACGGACGAGGCCCGGGAACTCCTGGCGCTCGTCCGTGACATCGCCCGGCGAGAGATCGCCCCGACGGCCGCCGAGGAGGAGGACGCGGGGCACTTCCCGCGCGAGCTGTTCACCCTTCTGTCCGTATCGGGGCTGCTCGGTCTGCCGTACGACTCCCGGTACGGCGGCGGCGACCAGCCCTACGAGGTCTACCTCCAGGTGCTGGAGGAACTCGCCGCGGCCCGGCTCACCGTCGGGCTCGGTGTCAGCGTCCACACCCTGGCGACCTACCCGCTCGCCGTCCACGGCACCGAGGAGCAGCGGGCCGCGCATCTGCCGGGCGTCCTCGGCGGCGGGCTGCTCGGCGCGTACTGCCTGTCCGAACCGTCCTCCGGCTCGGACGCGGCCGCGCTGCGCACCAGGGCCGTGCGGGACGGGGAGGAGTGGGTGATCAGCGGCACCAAGGCCTGGACCACCCACGGCGGGATCGCCGACTTCTACACCGTCATGGCGCGCACCGGCGGCGAAGGAGCGGGCGGGATCACCGTGTTCCTGGTGCCCGGCGACGCCGACGGCCTCACCGCCGCGCCCCCGGAGAAGAAGATGGGGCTGAAGGGCTCACCCACGGCCCAGCTCCACTTCGACGGCGTACGGATCCCCGACGCGCGCCGCCTCGGCGACGAGGGTCGGGGTTTCGCGATCGCCCTGGCCGCGCTGGACTCCGGGCGGCTCGGCATCGCCGCCTGCGCGGTCGGCCTCGCTCAGGCGTCCCTGGACGAGGCGGTCGCCTACGCGACCCAGCGACGGCAGTTCGGGCGGCGCCTCGCGGACTTCCAGGGGCTGCGCTTCCTGCTCGCCGACATGGCGACCCGGGTCGAGTCGGGCCGCGCCCTGTATCTGGCGGCGGCGCGGCTGCGGGACGCCGGCCGGCCGTTCGCCCGGCAGGCGGCGATGGCGAAACTCCACTGCACCGACGCCGCGATGCAGGTCACCACCGACGCCGTCCAGGTGCTCGGCGGATACGGCTACACCGCCGACTTCCCCGTCGAACGCCATCTGCGCGAGGCCAAGGCCCTGCAGATCGTCGAGGGCACGAACCAGATCCAGCGGATGGTCATCGCCCGTCATCTGCTGGGCCCGGCTCACTGAACTGCCCCGGCCGCACCTGCGGCGCGGCCAGCCGCACCCACTCCGGGTCGTGCCGCCCGGGCAGGGTGCGGCCCCGGTCCGCCCATGTGCGGATCAGTTCCCGGTAGATGGGCGGGTCCGGCGGGGCCGGCGCGGCCGGAGCGGTCCGGGGAACCGATTCTTCGCCTCTGTGTTCCGCGCCTCCGGCATCCGCGCCGCCCGCCTCCGCGGGCGCGGCGACGAGGAGCCGGCGGTGGCGTCGGCGCACCGCGGTGTACGTAGGGGCCATACCGGGGCAACGCGGGGGCGGGACGCCAGGTCACGGCTCGTCCCGTCGAGCGTGTGTTCCCACAGGTCCCGGCCCGGTCCCGGCCGGTTCCGGCCGGTCCCGTATCCGGTCGCCGCCGTCCCGGCTGACGTATCGTCAAATCCGTTCCGGTCAGGCGTGCTTCCGTGCGCCGGCCGTCCCGGCCGGCCCTGGACGCACTGATCCTGCACCACGGCGGCCTGCGAGCCATGGTGCAGGGCAGCTACAGGGAGACGGGCTCCGAAGCCGAGCGACGAGGCTCAGGCGGCCTGGCGCCGCATCGCCGGTACGCGCATCGGGCGTGAGCCCGGGCCGCCGACGTGCGAGAAGGGCTGCATGCGCCAGTCGAGCCCCTGAGGGAGCGTCAGCAGGAGGGCGGTGTCCTGCTCCTGGGGCGCGTAGGACTCGTCCGCCGGCCGGGCCTCGGACGCCGTACGTCCCGTGCCGGCGCAGACCGTGAGCCCGAACGGGTTCCACGGCGAGGCGCACAGCGCGTGCTCCGGCAGGACCTCCTCGTCCGCCAGCAGCGCGATGGGCTGCGCGCAGTCCGGGCAGACGACCCGGTACATCTCGAAGGTGTCGTACGCGTCGAACTCGTCGGCGGCCTCGGGCTCGTCGGGTTCGACGCCCTCCGGCTCGGGCTCGACGACCGACTGGAGCCGCTTGGGCGCGGTGCGACCAGGGCGCTTAAGACTCTGCATGGGATTCTCCCCCTCGGGCTGGGCCGTGAAGGCACTGCGGCCTCGACCACAGCAAGCACTTCCCAGCCCGTCTCGGCGGTAATCACGAGGACATCACGAAGCCTTGACAGGGGCTGTGGTCTTCGTCACATGCCATCCGCAGGTGCCCCGCACGCGCCACCGGAACGCTCAGCCGGCTCA
The DNA here is from genome assembly GCF_042895685.1 of Streptomyces sp. NPDC001381. Classification (NCBI taxonomy): domain Bacteria; kingdom Bacillati; phylum Actinomycetota; class Actinomycetes; order Kitasatosporales; family Streptomycetaceae; genus Streptomyces; species Streptomyces sp. NPDC001381. The sequence continues at coordinate 207,696 of NZ_JBIAWO010000009.1, forward strand.
CAGACGGCTCCCGGCAACTCCGGGACACATCACGAACCGGGTATGACCTGGGCTGCATCGGTATACGAGGAGATCACACGCACTGTAGGTTCTTGCGCCATGGAGGAGCTGGACCGGCAGATCGTGCAGCTGCTCGTCAAGGACGGGCGGATGAGTTACACCGACCTGGGCAAGGCCACGGGCCTGTCCACGTCGGCCGTGCACCAGCGGGTGCGCCGGCTGGAGCAGCGCGGCGTCATCCGGGGCTACGCGGCCGTCGTCGACCCCGAGGCCGTCGGCCTGCCCCTGACCGCCTTCATCTCGGTGAAACCGTTCGACCCCAGCGCCCCCGACGACATCGCCGACCGGCTGGCCGGTGTGCCCGAGATCGAGGCCTGCCACAGCGTCGCCGGGGACGAGAACTACATCCTCAAGGTGCGTGTGGCGACCCCGCACGAGCTGGAGGAGCTGCTGAGCCGGCTGCGGGCCCTCGCGGGGGTGTCGACGCGCACGACCGTCGTCCTGTCGACTCCGTACGAGGCGCGGCCGCCCCGGATCTGACTCCACCTGCGTGCGGGGCGCTCCGCGCGAGGCGCGAGACTGTTCCCCATGAGTGAGCGCACCCCCGAGCCGAAGACCGTCCTGCTCCGCCGCGGAGAGGTCCACAGCCCCGCCGACCCGTTCGCGACCGCGATGGTCGTCGAGCGCGGCCAGGTCGCCTGGGTCGGCTCGGAGGGCGCCGCCGACGCCTTCGCGGACGGCGTCGACGAGGTGGTCGACCTGGACGGCGCCCTCGTCACCCCGGCGTTCACCGACGCCCACGTCCACACCACGGCCACGGGCCTCGCCCTGACCGGCCTCGACCTCTCGGCCGCCCCCTCCCTGCCGGCGGCCCTGCGCCTCGTACGCGACTTCGCCGCCGCCCGGCCGCAGGACAAGGTGCTGCTCGGGCACGGCTGGGACGCCTCCCGCTGGCCCGAGGGGCGCCCCCCGCGGCGGGACGAACTGGACGAGGCCACCGGCGGCCGGCCGCTCTACCTCAGCCGTATCGACGTCCACTCGGCCGTGGTCACCACCGCGCTGCTGGAGCTGGCACCCCGGGCCCGCACCGAGCCCGGCTTCCAGGACGGGGAGCCGCTCACCCGCGACGCCCATCACACCGTCCGCGCCGCCGCGTTCGCAGCCGTGACGCCCGCCCAGCGTGCCGAGGCACAGCGGGCCGCCCTCGCGCACGCCGCCTCGCTCGGCATCGGCTCCGTCCACGAGTGCGCCGGACCCGCGATCTCCTCCGAGGACGACTTCACGGACCTGCTGCGGCTCGCCGCCGAGGAGACGGGGCCGCGGGTCGTCGGCTACTGGGCCGAACGCGACGTCGACAAGGCCCGGGAGCTGGGCGCGCTCGGCGCCGCCGGGGACCTGTTCGTCGACGGGGCCCTCGGCTCCCACACCGCCTGTCTGCACGCCCCCTACACCGACGCGGCCCACACCGGCACCGCCTACCTCACCGCCGCCGACGTCGCCACGCACGTGGCCGCCTGCACCGAGGCGGGCCTCCAGGCGGGCTTCCACGCGATCGGGGACGCCGCCGTGACCGCCGTGGTCGAAGGTGTGCGGGCCGCGGCGGAGAAGACCGGCCCGGCCCGCGTCCGCGCCGCCCGTCACCGCGTCGAGCACGCCGAGATGATGACGCCCGAGACCGTCGCGGCCTTCGCCGAACTGGGTCTGACCGCCTCCGTGCAGCCTGCCTTCGACGCCCTGTGGGGCGGCGAGGACGGCATGTACGCCCAGCGCCTGGGCGCCGAACGGGCCGCCACCCTGAACCCCTTCGCGGCCCTGCTGCGGGCCGGTGTCCCGCTCGCGTTCGGCTCCGACAGCCCGGTCACCCCCCTCGATCCCTGGGGCACGGTCCGCGCGGCGGCCTTCCACCGCACCCCCGGCCACCGCGTCTCCGTCCGCGCCGCCTTCACCGCCCACACCCGCGGCGGCTGGCGGGCGATCGGCCGTGACGACGCGGGCGTGCTCGTGCCGGGCGCACCGGCGGACTACGCGGTCTGGCGCACCGACGAACTGATCGTCCAGGCCCCCGACGACCGGGTCGCCCGCTGGTCCACCGACCCTCGTTCCGGCACCCCCGGGCTGCCCGATCTCACCCCCGGCACCGACCTGCCCGTGTGCCTGCGCACGGTGGTCGCGGGACGGACGGTGTTCGTACGGCCGGGCGAGTGATCTCCGGGGCCGGTGCGGGGAAGATCACCCGTCCGCACGCGGAGGCGCGGCCGGTGCCGTCTCGCCGCTGACCAGGGCATTGACGGGAAAACCGCAGGTCGAACGGCTGTTGACAGCCGACGGCGGGGGGCCGGTAGGTTCGGCCGGGTCCACCACCGGACGCCCCGCCGCAGAACGTCCGCGCACGCGCGGCGGCGCCGCTGGGTCAGGGACGGTGTGCCGCACCGGGGCACCGTCGCTGGCAGCCAGGCCCAGCGCCCGCGCCGCAGCGAGTGAACGTTCCGTCCGGCCGGGGAGGTGTGACCCGGGTGGGGCCCGGGTGCTCAGTAGACAACGGCTTTCGGTCGACCCGCAGCCAGCGGGCCCCAGGTCGGCCCGAAGGGCGCCGGGCCCCCATCCGCAGCACGCTTCGGCCCACCCGGGCGGGGTACGTACGTACATACGAGGCCAAAAGCTTGTTCTTACCCCGCTCTTGTGGAACCGACACCACCATTCGAACGTCCAGTCACGTCATCGCAGGCGGTGACCACTATGGTGGTGGCCTGCGTACGGACACGAAGGGGCAGCAGTGAACGACGGCGACGGGACCCTCGCGGCACAGGACCGGGGGAGACAGTTCGGTCCGCTGGGCACGGCCCTGGTGATCATCCCCACCTACAACGAGGCGGAGAACATCAGGAGCATCGTCGGCCGGGTGCGCAAGGCCGTCCCCGAGGCCCACGTCCTCGTGGCCGACGACAACAGCCCCGACGGCACCGGCAAGCTCGCCGACGAACTGGCCGCCGCCGACGACCAGGTCCAGGTGCTGCACCGCAAGGGCAAGGAAGGCCTCGGCGCCGCCTATCTCGCCGGCTTCCACTGGGGCCTGGAGAACGGCTACGGCGTCCTGATCGAGATGGACGCCGACGGCTCCCACCAGCCCGAGGAACTGCCCCGGCTGCTCACCGCGCTCAAGGGTGCCGACCTGGTCCTGGGCTCCCGCTGGGTGCCGGGCGGCCGGGTCGTGAACTGGCCCAAGTCGCGCGAGGTCATCTCCCGCGGCGGCAGTCTCTACTCCCGCCTCGCCCTCGACCTGCCCCTGCGTGACATCACCGGCGGCTACCGCGCCTTCCGGCGGGAGACCCTGGAGGGCCTCGGCCTCGACGAGGTCGCCTCCCAGGGCTACTGCTTCCAGGTCGACCTGGCCCGCCGCGCCGTCAAGGCCGGCTTCCATGTCGTCGAGGTCCCCATCACCTTCGTCGAGCGCGAACTCGGCGACTCCAAGATGAGCCGCGACATCCTCGTCGAGGCGCTGTGGCGGGTCACGGCGTGGGGCGTGGGGGAGCGAGTGGGCAAGATCACCGGACGGAGCGCGGAGCAGCATCCCGGACGGCCGCAGGCCCAGCCGCCCGCCGAGCCGCGGGCCCAGGCACCCGTCGAGCCGCGGGCCCAGGCACCCGTCGAGCCGCGGGCCCAGGCACCCGCCGAGCCCCACGGCAACGGCTGATCGTCCCCTTATGCCGCTCTGAGCCGGGTCCGGGCACACTGGAAGCATGACGACCGGCGCACCGATCCCTTCGTACCCCGCTTCCGCCTCTCCCCCCGCCCGGCCCCGGCGCTCGCGTCTGCGGACGTTCCTGCCGCTGGGGCTCGCCGCGTGGCTGGTCCTGGAGATCTGGCTGCTGACCGCCGTCGCGGGCGCGACGAACGGGCTCGTGGTCTTCCTGCTCCTCGCCGCCGGTGTCGTGCTCGGCTCGGTGGTCGTCAAGCGGGCGGGCCGACGGGCCTTCCGCAATTTGAACGAGGCGCTCCAGCGGGGCGGCCCGCCCTCGCAGGGCTCCGGCAACGGCCTGATGATGCTCGGCGGCCTGCTGCTGATGATCCCGGGCCTGATGTCCGACGCCGTCGGCCTGCTGTTGCTGCTCCCGCCGGTCCAGAAGGCGGTGAGCCGCTCCGCCGAGCGGACGGTCGAGCGCAAGCTCCGTGAGGCCACCCCGGGCAGCCTGGGCGACGCCTTCCAGCAGGCCCGCATCCACCGGCCGGACGGCAAGGTGGTGCAGGGCGAGGTCATCAGGGACGAACAGCCGTAACGGTCCCGGCGCCGGCCGGCTGTTCCAGCCCGTCCGGCGTCCGGCCGCGCCTCCCACAGCCGGTCGCCGCGCCCCCGCACGCACAGTCGGTCGCTCAGCACAAAGACCGCGGGCGCCGTACGCATGTCGCGTACGGCGCCCGCGGTCATTGGCGTGCGCTGTTGAAGCCGGCCCCAGCCCCGCGGGGCTACGCGGACTTGCGGCTGTCGCGGGGATGCACCGCCAGGTTCATCGCCCCGGACCGCAGAACGGCGAGCCGCTCCTCGAGGACCTCTTCGAGTTCCTCGCGGGTCCGCCGCTCCATCAACATGTCCCAATGCGTACGCGCGGGCTTGGCCTTCTTCTCCTCAGGGCCGTCGCCGTCCACAAGGAGTGCAGGGGCTCCGCAGACCTTGCACTCCCACTCCGGCGGGATCTCCGCCTCGACCGAGAAGGGCATCTCGAAGCGGTGCCCCTTCTCGCATGCGTACTCCACGGCCTGGCGCGGGGCCAGGTCGATGCCGCGGTCCGTCTCGTAGCTGGTCACCACGAGGCGCGTGCCGCGAAGAGCTCGCTCACTCATGAATCGTGCCTCCCGGGCTTGTCGCCCACAGGACAGGTGTCGCTGTCGTCGTCATCCGGTCAACGTCCGGTCGGCGGTAAAGATTCCCGTTCCGAGTCCCGTTCCGGGTCATGCGTCGCCGTCGTAGCCGCAGCCTTGTCAACCAGTGCAGTACCCACCGGCGCCCGGTTTGTCACATCTGCAAGGAGATGTCACCCAGCGTTTCGGCATCTTTGACGCGCAGTAACGGTACGCCTGGCAGGCCAAACGCGTACACTACCGCCCTTTCGCCTCCAGCGCTAAATCCGCTCGGGCACGGGGTTCCCGACGGCGCCGATCGCCCGCCGCACCGGGACCCGCGCGAGCAGCGCGAACCCGATGACGAAGAAGGCCACCAGGGAGATGATCGCGTCCCGGTAGCTTCCGGTCAGCTGGTACGTGACGCCGAACAGCAGCGGCCCCAGCCAGCTCATCCCGCGATCGCTCATCTCGTACGCGGAGAAGTACTCGGCCTCCTTGCCGGGCGGGACCAGGTGGGAGAACAGGGAGCGGGAGAGGGCCTGGCTGCCGCCGAGGACCAGCCCGATCGCGGCCGCGAGCAGGAAGAAGCCGAGCGGCGCCCCGGCCGGCAGGAAGTAGCCGGCGCCCAGGGTGAGCGTCCAGGCCACCAGCGAGCCGAGGATCGTGTGCTTCGCCCCGTATCTGCGGGCGAGCCGCCCCATCCCCAGGGCGCCGGCGACGGCCAGCACCTGCACCAGCAGCACGGCGCCGATGAGCGTGGACTGGCTGAGCCCGAGCTCCTCGGCGCCGTAGACCGACGCCTGGGAGATCACGGTCTGGATGCCGTCGTTGTAGACGAGGTACGCGAGGAGGAAGGCGAGGGTGAGCGGGTGGCGGCGCATGTCGCGGACCGTCGACACGAGCTGGCGCAGCCCCGGAGCCGTCGCCTCCCCCACCGCGGCCGGCCGGCCGCGGTCGCGCAGCCGCAGCAACGGGATGATCGTGAAGCCGCCCCACCACAGCCCCGCGGAGGCCAGACAGATCCGCACGGCCGTCGACGCCGAGACGCCGAAGGAGTCGTGCGCGAGATACAGGACCAGGTTCGCGACCAGCACCAGGGAGCCCGCCGCGTACCCGAAGGCCCAGCCGCGCGAGGAGACCGCGTCGCGTTCCTCGGGCGGGGCGATCTGCGGCAGGTAGGAGTTGTAGAGCATCATCGCGACCGACTGGGCCGCGTTCGCCACGACCAGCAGCACCCCGCCGAGCAGATAGCGGTCACCGGCCAGGAAGAACATGCCGGCGGTGGCCGCGGCGCCCAGGTAGGCGGCGGCGCCCAGCAGCGGCTTCTTGCGTCCGGTGCGGTCGGCGGCCGCGCCCACCAGGGGCATCACCAGGACGGCCACGATCACCGACAGCGACACCGAGTACGCGAAGAACGAGCCCGCGCGGACCGGTATGCCGAGGGGATGGACGTAGCCGCCGGCGTCCGCCGCCTCCTTGGCGACCGAGGTCAGATACGGCCCGAGGAACACGGTGAGCACGCTCGTCGAGTAGACGGAGCACGCCCAGTCGTAGAAGTACCAGCCGCGCTGCTCGCGCCGCCGCCCCGCGGCCTCGTCGGACGCCGCCGTCCGCACGGTCTCGGTGCCCACCCGCACCCTCGCTTCCCCTGGTGCGAAGGCTTCGACGGCGGTGTCCGGCCGCTCAGGCCCAGACGCCCCGCTCCTCCATGACCTTGCGCAACGTGTCGATGTGATCGGTCATGATGCCATCCACTCCCAGGTCCAGGAGCCGGTGCATCCGATCGCCGTCGTTGACCGTCCACACGTGCACCTGCAACCCGCGCGCGTGGGCGGTCCGTACGAAGCGGGGGTCCACGACCTGGATGCCCGACTGGGTCTCCGGCACCTGCGCGGCCACCGCCGACCGGCGCAGCGCCGCGGGCACCCCCCAGGACCGCAGCCGCAGGTTGAGCACCCCCCGGGTGCCGTACGACGTCGCCAGGCGCGGCCCGGCCAGCCGCTGGGCGCGCACCACCCGCGCCTCGGAGAACGAGCCGACGCAGACCCGGTCCCAGGCGCCCGTGCGCGCGATGAGGCCCAGCAGCGGGTGCAGCGCGGGCTCGGCCTTGATGTCGACGTTCCAGCGCACCTCGGGGAAGGTCTCCAGCAGCTCCTCGAACAGCGGCACGGACTCCTTGCCCGCCACGCGCGCGTGCCGTACGTCCGCCCACGGCAGGTCGGCGATGCGGCCGGCGCCGTCGGTCACCCGGTCCAGCGTCGCGTCGTGGAAGGCGACGAGCCTGCCGTCCCGGGTGGCGTGCACATCGGTCTCGATGTAGCGGTACCCCGTCCCCACCGCGCGCCGGAACTGCGACACGGTGTTCTCCATGCCGTCCGCGGCCCCGCCGCGGTGCGCGAACGGGATGGGTCCCGGATGGTCGAGGTAGGGGTGGCGTACAGGTGCGGTCACCTGCGCAGTATCGCTCCCCGGGGTGTCCCCGTGGCAACGACCGTGCTGCCGCCGGATGCCGGCGGAACGGCGAACACCCGCAGGAAGAACTGCGCGAGCGGACCGATCGACACCGCGTAGAGCAGCGTGCCGACGCCGACGGTGCCCCCGAGGACGAAGCCGGTCACCACGACCGCCAGCTCGATCGTCGTCCGCAGGGTGCGGATCGAGCGGCCGGTGCGCCGGTGCAGTCCGGTCATCAGTCCGTCACGCGGCCCCGGCCCGAAGGCGGCGGCGATGTAGAGGCCGGTGGCCGCGCCGTTGAGCACGACGCCCGTCACCAGAAGGGGAACACGCACGGCCAGCGCGTGCGCCTCGGGAACCGCCGCGAGGGCGCCGTCCATCGCGATGCCGATGACGAAGACGTTGGAGACCGTGCCGAGGCCCGGGCGCTGACGCAGCGGGATCCACAGCAGCAGCACGACCGCACCCACGATGATCAGCACGACGCCGATCGTCAGGCCGGTGCGCTCGGCCAGGCCCTGGTGCAGCACGTTCCAGGGTTCCAGGCCGAGGCCCGCCTTGACGAGCAGAGCCGAACTGAACCCGTAGAGCACGAGCCCCCCGTACAACTGGACCAGCCGCCGTATGAGATGTCCCCTGGCCTGCACGTGGTGCCCCCCTGTGGTGGTAGTGGCCTGACCCGTGCCACTCTGTGGCTTGGAAGGAATCGCCATCCATGGCCAATTCGGGGAAGGTGGACTGGTAACCATGGCGCAGTGGACCTCCGCGGTGGGGGCCGCCCAGCTCGCGCGGCTGCTCACGTCCCAGCAGGACCGTCCGGCGGGCCCGGGCACGCGCCGCCCGCCCGCCTACCGCGCGCTCGCCGACGGCATCCGGCTGCTGGTGCTCGAGGGTCGTGTCCCGGTGGCCGCCCGGCTGCCCGCCGAGCGCGAACTGGCCCTGGCCCTCTCCGTGAGCCGCACGACGGTCGCCGCCGCCTACGAGGCGCTGCGGGCCGAGGGCTTCCTGGAGTCCCGGCGCGGTGCCGGCAGCTGGACGGCCGTCCCGGCGGGCAATCCGCTGCCCGCGCGCGGCCTGGAACCGCTGCCGCCCGAGGCTCTCGGTTCGATGATCGACCTGGGCTGCGCGGCCCTCCCGGCACCGGAGCCGTGGCTCACCCGCGCCGTCCAGGGCGCGCTGGAGGAACTGCCTCCCTACGCCCACACGCACGGCGACTACCCGGCGGGCCTGCCCGCGCTGCGCTCGATGATCGCCGAGCGGTACACCGCGCGCGGGATTCCGACGATGCCCGAGCAGATCATGGTGACGACCGGCGCCATGGGCGCCATCGACGCCATCTGCCATCTCTTCGGCGGGCGCGGCGAGCGCATCGCCGTCGAGTCGCCCTCCTACGCCAACATCCTCCAGCTCATGCGCGAGGCGGGTGCCCGGCTGGTGCCCGTCGCCATGGCCGAGGGGCTCGCCGGCTGGGACATGGACCGCTGGCGTCAGGTGCTGCGCGAGGCGGCGCCGCGCATCGCGTACGTCGTCGCCGACTTCCACAACCCCACCGGCGCGCTGGCCGACGAGGACCAGCGGCGGCGGCTGGTGGAGGCCGCCCGGTCCGCCGGGACCGTGCTGATCGCCGACGAGACGATGACCGAGCTGTGGCTCGACGACGACGTCGAGATGCCGCGGCCCGTGTGCGGGTTCGACCCCGCCGGGTCGACGGTGATCACGGTCGGTTCGGCGAGCAAGGCCTTCTGGGCGGGGATGCGCATCGGCTGGGTGCGCGCGGCCCCGGACGTCATCCGCAGCCTGGTCGCCGCCCGCGCCTACGCCGACCTGGGAACCCCCGTGCTGGAGCAGCTCGCGGTGAACTGGCTGTTCAGCACCGGGGGCTGGGAGCAGGCCGTCGAACTGCGCCGGGCGCAGGCCCGGGAGAACCGGGACGAGCTGGTCGCGGCGGTGCGGCGGGAGCTGCCGGACTGGGAGTTCTCCGTGCCGAAGGGCGGGCTGACCCTGTGGGTGCGGGCCGGGGGGCTGTCCGGGTCGCGGCTCGCCGAGGCGGGGGAGCGGGTCGGGGTGCGGGTGCCCTCCGGACCGCGCTTCGGGGTCGACGGCGCCTTCGAGGGGTATGTGCGGCTGCCGTTCACCGTGGGGGGAGCGGTGGCGGAGGAGGCGGCCGCCCGGCTGGCCGCGGCGGCCCGGATCGTGGAGAGCGGGGGGACGGTGGGCACCGAAGGGCCGCGTACGTTCGTCGCGTAGCGCGCGTGGGCGGCGGGCGGGTGGGACCGGGAAGGTCCACCCGCCCGCCGTGGTGGTTCCGGCGCACCCGGCCGGCGCTACTCCGCGACCGCCACCTCCACCGGCACCGGAAGCGACTCCGTCTCCGCGTCCGCCGGGGTGCTCCGCGGCGGCAGCAGCTCCAGCACCGCCTGCCGCTGCGCGTCGCTCGTGGCGTCGTCGTACGGATCCGGTGTGGCCGGCACCTGGAGCCGGTGCACCGGACCCGACCCCAGCCGGGCGTACCCGCGTCCCGGCGGGACCTGGTCGACGGGCGTGGTGTGCGGGGGAGCGCCGAGGACGGAGGCCAGCCGGCCGGCCGAGGCGGGCCCGAGCACGACCCGCGCGCGGGTGTGCTGCAGTACGGCGTCGCTCAGCAGGTCCAGGCAGTCGAACTGCTCGGCCACGACCACCGTGACCGAGGCCGCCCGGCCGTGCCGCAGCGGGACCTGAAGGAGTGCCTGGGGATCGGTGCGGCCGTCCGCCTCCGCCAGCGGGGTGAAGGCGGTGGGGCGGTCGAGGAGGATCCACAGCGGACGCCTGGTGTCGTCCGGTGGGGTCTGTCCCGCCTGGCGGGCCTGGTTCGCCGCGATCAGCCGGCGCTCGGTCTCCTGCGCCGCCCACTCCAGGCTGGTCAGCGCCCCCGCCAGCCCGACCTCGACACCCAGGACGCCGTCCCGGCCGGTGAGGCAGGCGTACTCGCCGGTGCCGCCGCCCTCGACGACCAGGACGTCGCCGTACCGGAGGGCCTGGAGCGCGAGGGAACGCAGCAGGGTCGAGGTGCCGGTGCCGGGCTGCCCGACCACGAGCAGATGCGGCTCGGTGGAGCGGGCACCGGTGCGCCAGACGACCGGCGGGACGTCACGCTGTTCCTCTCCGTGGGTGAGAGGGAGCGTGCGCTGGACGCGGGTGGGGTCGGTGAAGCCCAGGACGGTCTCGCCGGGCGCGGTGACGAAGCGCTGCGCGGTGATGTCGGTGGGCAGCGGGGCGAGGACGCCGACCGTCAGCTCGTTGCCCTCCTCGTCCCAGGTGAAGAGGTACTCACGGCCGCGGCCCGACTTGGCGGTGAGCAGCTGCTCGACCCGCGCGCGGGGCTCGGTCTCGCCGTCCGGGAAGTAGGCCGGGTAGCGGATCACGAGATGCGTGACGCGGCCCGAGCCGTCGAACTCGTACGCGGGGAAGGCCTTCTCCCACTCACCGCCGTGGGCGTAGAGGGGAGAGGGGTCGTCGGCCGTCGAGAAGTACGGGACCAGGGCCTCGTACAGCGACTGGAGCCGCTCGGCCTGCGACTCGTCGGGGCCGTCGGGAGCCGGTGGGGTGCGGTCCCGGCCCTGCCAGGCCGCCGCCGCCATCAGGGTGATGACGGCGAGCAGCGGGCCGTACGGCACGAGGGCCACGACCAGGATCACCGAGGCGGCCAGGAACAGCAGCGGCCCGCGCCTGTCCTTGGGGGTCTCGGCCCATCTGCGCCGCCCGGCCGAGGCCAGCCGGCGCAGCCCGCGGGTGATCGTGATCAGCGGATGGAGGACGTCGGTGGCGCTGTCGGCCGCCGTCCGGGCCAGCTCCCGGCTCCGGGCGATCTGCGCGCTGCCTGTGCTCAGGATGCGGGGGAGGGGGCGCCGGGCCACTGCTGTCTCCTGGAGGTGCGTACGGACGGGACGGGCGGCGTCAGAACTTGATGCCGCCGAGCAGGCCGGCCAGGCTCTCGCCGCCCGCCTTGATGCTCGGGGCGATGGCCGTGCTCGCCAGGTAGAAGCCGAACAGGGCCGAGACGCAGGCGTGCGAGGCCTTCAGTCCGTCCTTGCGGAAGAACAGGAAGACGATGATGCCGAGCAGGACGACGCCTGAGATGGACAGGATCATGGGGGATCTCCTGGTTCGTGGGGACAGTCACCATGAGTACTTCCAGGATCACAGGATGTATCCATACGATAAAAGGTGCAACTGGGTGAATTTCTATCGATTTCCCCCCTGTGGCGGAACGTCTTGGGGGCCGCCTGAGCAGGAGAATTGCGGCGAACGGGTCTCCTCGTGATCTTTGCCTCGGACGGGACCACCCATGTGTGCGGCGAGCCAGTACGCTGGCGATTCACCTGAACGGTTGTAGCGAGTTGTGAGCGAGAGGCGGTCCCGGCCGATGACTGAAGCCCCCGACCCCGAGGTCGTGGAGCTGGCGACCAAGATCTTCGATCTGGCCCGGCAGGGGCGGACCGAGGAGCTCGTGGCGTACGTCGACGCGGGCGTGCCGGCCGACCTCACCAACGACCGGGGCGACTGCCTGGTGATGCTCGCCGCCTACCACGGCCACGCCGACGCGGTCCGGGCCCTGCTGGCCCGCGGCGCCGACGCGGACCGGATCAACGACCGCGGACAGACGCCGCTCGCCGGTGCCGCCTTCAAGGGCGAGACCGAGGTGATCAAGGTCCTTCTCGAGGCGGGCGCCGACCCGTCCGCGGGCACCCCCTCGGCCGTCGACACGGCCCGGATGTTCGCCAGGACCGAGCTGCTGGAGCTGTTCGGCGCGGTACGGGCCGACGGCTCATGAACAGGTAATACGAAGTTCCTGACCAGGTAAATCAACGACCACGGGGGAGGCGGTACGGGGCCGCCGGAAATTTCGGTCGCGGCAGGCAGAACAGCCGGGTCATCATGACGACGTGATTCACGGACGCGATGGCTGGGCAGGTGTTGCCGCACCGCGCGGGCCGTGATGCGGTCCGCATGGGCCACCGACGAGAGGCAGAGGAAGATGGTCTACAGCAAGCAGGAAACGGCGGGCGCCCCGACGTGTTGTCACGCGGCCAGGTAGTGCACGTCCCCGGTTGCGTCGACGCTTGATGTGAGGCTGTTTCCCATGTTCGATCCGGTCATAGCGCCCAGCGGTACGCTGCTCGGCCTCCTGCAGAGGGGTCGCGGCGACGGCACGCTGCACGCGCTCACCGCCCCGCGCGCCGAAGCGCTCGCGGCACTCAACCACTGTGTCCTGCGCGATCCCCGCCACGACTGGCAGGTGGAGAACCGCTCCCTGTACTACGCCCGGCTCTTCCTCGACCTCAACGGCGACCTGGACGAGATCGAGGCGCATCTCTTCGACGTCGAGGACGCCTTCGACACCGAGGAGTCCCGCACGGGCCTCGCCCTGGCCGTGCTGGGCCACCTGGCCTCCTACGGCAGGCCGGACGCCCTCGAACTGCTGCGCAGATACGCCGCCACGGGCACCAACTGGGCCTGGGCCCTGGACGAACTCGCCCTGCGCGACGACGACGCCGGGCTGCGCGCCCTGGCCACGCCGGTGCTCGCACGGTTCGCGACCGACGCCGAGGGCGAGGCCGAGCTGGCCGCCGCCGTCCGCGACGCTTTCGAGCCACGGCCCTGGCGGCTGTGGGCCGAGGATCCCCGCGAGTACGTCTCCGCACGCGTGCGTGCCGCCCAGGAAGCCGGCTGCTTCGACCGCTGGCAACGCCAGATGAGCCCCAGCGGGCCCCGCCCCGGCTGGAGCGTGCGGGCCGTGTTCGAGTGGGCCCAGCAGGGCCTGGAACGCGGCGCGGCCCTGCACGTCCCCGCCGCCCGCTGTCTCACGGCCGTGGCCGGACCCGAGGACCGGCCGGAGATCGTGCAGGCCGCCAAGGACGGCGGCGAGGGCGCCCGGTGCACCGCCCTGCGCTATCTCGCCGACTGCAACGATCCCGACGCCCTGCTGCTGATCGAGCAGGCCGTGGCCACCGGCTCCACCGGTGTCGTCGAGGCCGCCGTGGACGCCTTCGAACGCATGCGCAGCATCGCCGCCGTCGACCGGGCCCGCGGCTGGGCCCACCGGCCCGACGCCCTCGGCGCCGCCGCGGGCCGCATGCTCGCCTGCCGGGGCGGCACGCGGGACAGCGACCTGGTCCTCGGCGCCCTGCGCGAGGCCGTGCGCGGCGAGGGCTGCGACGCGCCGACCCTGTGGACCCTCGTCGACGGCGCCGGACGCCTCGGCATCGTCTGCGCCGCGCCCGTACTGCGCCACATCTACCGCGAGACGGCCTCCTCGCACCTGCGGCAACGCTGCGCCCGCGCCCTCGCCGCCACCGACCCCTCCTTCGCCACCGGCTTCGCCGTCGAATGCCTGTGGGACTGCGAGGAGGCCACCCGCGAGATCGCCGCCCGGCACGCCGAGACCGGTGACGCCCGGGTCGTGGAGCGCCTGCGCAGGCTCGCCGCCGACCCGGCCGAGGAGGCGGAGGTCCAGACGGCCGTACGCAGCCGGATCGGACCGGACGCGGCGTCCGCCATGTAGCCGGGCACCAGCTCGGGCGGGAGCCGGATGGACCCTGGCCGGATCCGGATGCGGACCCTGGCGGGAACCCGGATACGGACCTGGCGGGAGCCGTGGGCGACCCGGGGGGACCCGGACTCGGCCGGAGGGGCACGTGCGCCCGCCGGGTGAACGCGGGACGACGCACGGGGCAGGCGGGCATGGACACCGTCTGACCTGCCAGGGCGTGGGTGCTGACCTGCGACGGCGAGGGCGGCGCGCCCCGTGCCGCGCACCGCGCGACGTGCGCCGGCGCACGCAGCGCAACGCTCATGGGACGTTTGTCGTCCGGAAAGATCCACGTTGACGCGGCCACGTCCAGAGCGGCGACAACACCGGTATGCGTGTCGTCATCGTGACCGAATCCTTTCCCCCCGACGTGAACGGCGTGGCCCACTGCGCGCTCCAGACCGCCCGGCACCTCGTAGATCGCGGTCACCTCCCGCTCGTCGTCGCACCGGCCACCGCCGCCGGTACCGGGCCGGACGCCCTGGCGCCGTGCCCCGTCGTCCGTGTCCCCTCCCTCCCGCTCCCGGGCTACCCCCAGGTCCGCGTCGCCCTCCCCAGCCGACGCGTCGCCGCGGCCATCGCCGAACACCGCGCCGACCTGGTCCACCTGGCCAGCCCGTTCGTCCTCGGCGTCCGCGGCATGGCGGCCGCCGCGAAGCTCGGCGTCCCCGCCGTCGCCGTCTACCAGACCGACCTGGCCGGATACGCCCGCACCTACATGGGCGCCGGTGAGGCCACGGCCTGGCGGCGCATCCGCACCGTCCACGCCGCCGCCGACCTCACCCTCGCCCCTTCCACCGCCGCCCGGCACGACCTGGAGACGCACGGCATACCCCGGGTCAAGCTGTGGCGGCGCGGGGTCGACACCCTCCGCTTCGGTCCCGGGCACCGCGACCCGGCCCTGCGCCGCGAACTCGCCCCGAACGGCGAACTGATCGTCGGATACGTCGGCCGGCTCGCCCCCGAGAAGCAGGTCGAACTGCTGTCCGGGGTGTGCGGTCTGGAGGGCGTGCGGGTCGTGGTGGTGGGCGACGGCCCCAGCCGCGCCCACCTGGACGAGGCGCTGCCCGGTGCGGTCTTCCTCGGCCGGCGCACGGGGGACGACCTCGCCCGGATCTTCGCCTCGCTGGACGTCTTCGTGCACACGGGCCCCTTCGAGACGTTCTGCCAGACCGTCCAGGAGGCCATGGCCAGCGGTGTGCCGGTGGTGGCGCCGGCCGCGGGCGGCCCGCTGGACCTGGTGGCCCACGGGCGCACCGGCCTGCTGGTCCCGCCGCGCGACGCGACCGCCGTACGGGAGGCGGTGGCGGCCCTGGCAGCCGATCCCGCGTTGCGGGCGCTGTACGGCGACGCCGGGCGCGCCACGGTCGAGGGACGCACCTGGGCCGCCGTCGGCGATCAGCTCATCGGGCACTACGGGGACGTGCTGGCCGCGCGCGGCCTGGTGGTGGCGGCATGAGCGCGGGGTCGAGGCCGGGGGCGGGAGCCGGGGCAGGGTTCGGATCCGCGTGCGGGACCGGGTCCGGGACCGCGTCCGGGTCCCGGTCCGGGACCGGGTCCGCGTCCGGGTCTGGGTCGGGGCCGGGCTCGGGGTCCGGGCCGAGGTCTGGGTCTGGGTCGGGCTCGGGGTCTGGGTCGAGGTCTGGGTCGGGGTCTGGCTCGGCGTCGGGGTCGCTGAGGATCGTGCGCCTGGCCAACTTCGTGGCCCCCGCCTCGGGCGGACTGCGCACCGCGCTGCGCGAACTCGGCAAGGGCTACCGCGAGGCGGGCCACGCGCCCGTCCTGATCGTGCCGGGCGAGCGGGCGAGCGACCGGGAGACCGAGCAGGGCCGGGTGATCACGCTGCCCGGGCCGCTGCTGCCCGGCACCGGCGGCTACCGCGTCCTCACCGGCAAACGGCGCCTCGCCCGCCTTCTCGAGGATCTCGCGCCCGACCGCCTGGAGGTCTCGGACCGTACGACGCTGCGCTGGACCGGCAAGTGGGCGCGGCGCGCCCGCGTCCCCGCCGTGATGGTCTCCCACGAGACCGCCGACGGCGTGCTGCGCACCTGGGGCGTGCCGGAGGCGGCCGCCCGGCGGACCGCCGACGCGCTCAACATCCGTACCGCGCACACGTACGCGCGTGTGGTGTGCACCACCGAGTTCGCCGAGCGGGAGTTCGTGCGGATCGGGGCACGGAACGTGGTGCGCGCCCCGCTCGGCGTCGACCTCGTCGAGCGGCATCCCGCGCTGTCCGACGCGGGGCTGCGGGCCCGGTACGCGCGCGAGGACGAGGTCCTGCTGGTCACCTGCACGCGGCTGTCCGTGGAGAAGCGGCCAGGTACGGCGCTCGACGCCCTCGCGGAACTGGTGGCGCGGGGGGTGCGGGCGGTGCTGGTGGTCGCCGGGGACGGACCGCTGCGGCCGCGGCTGGAGCAGCGGGCCCGGGAGCGGGGGCTGCCGGTGACCTTCCTGGGCCACGTGTCCGACCGGGGTGCCCTCGGCGCGCTGCAGGCCTCCGCCGACGTGTGCCTGGCGCCGGGGCCTGCGGAAACGTTCGGGCTGGCCGCGCTGGAGGCGATGGCCTGCGGGACGCCGGTGGTGGTGAGCGCCTCCTCGGCACTGCCCGAGGTGATCGGCACGGCGGGGGCCGTCGCGGCCGACCGCGGGACCGCTTTCGCGGACGCGGTCGAGAAGCTTCTGGCCCGTTCCCGGGAGGAGCGCCGGGGGGAGGCACGCGCCCGTGCGGAGTGCTTCGGGTGGGGAGCGGCGGTGGAGGCGTTTCTCGCGGCGCACGATGCGGCGATGCCGTGCCGTCCCGTCGGGGGCGGAGGGACGGCGGGGGAGCGCGGAGACGTGAGCGGTGCGTCGGGACGGGCGCGTTCTGACGCGAGCGGTGGGACGGGACGGGCACGTTCTGACGTGGGCTTTGCGACGGGACGGACTCGTTCCGACGACTGCGCAGCGTCGGGCCGCGGGCGTTCCGACGCGGGCGGCGCGACGGCAGCGGAGCGTCCTGACGACGGCGTCGCGACGGTACCGGTACGTCCCTTCGTGCCCGGAGGTCTGGGATGAGACGGGTCCGTTTCGTCGCCCTGGGCGACTCCCTCACCGAGGGCGTGGGTGACCCGGCGGGTGACGGCCTCCGTGGCTGGGCCGCGCTGCTGGCCGGCGGGCTCGCCGGGCCGGGGGACGAGGGGTGCCCGGCACCCGTGGAGTTCACCAACCTCGCGGTCAGCGGGGCCCAGACCCGGGACGTGCTGGAACGGCAGCTCCCGGCCGGACTGGCGCTGCGGCCGGATGTCGTCTCCGTCGTCGTGGGCGTGAACGACACGCTGCGCTGCACGTTCGACATCCACGCCGTCGCCGCCCGGCTCGACACGGTGTACGGCGCCTTCGCCGAGCGGGGCGCGGTCCTGCTCACCGCGTGCCTGCCCGATCCGGGCGCCATGCTCGGCCTGCCCGGAGCCCTGGCCCGTCCGCTGGCCCGCCGGCAGCGCGCCGTCAACGCCGTGGTCCACGCGCTGTCCGACCGGTACGGAGCCGTCCATCTCCACGCGGCGGAGGGCGCCTGGCTGACGGACCGCGCGATGTGGAGCGCGGACCGGCTGCACCCGGGCGAGCGGGGGCACCGGCAACTGGCCGTGCGCTTCCACGCCCTGCTGGCGGAGGCGGGCCTGGCCACCGGACCCGCGCCCGCGCCCGAGCCCGAGTTCCCGGCGCCGACGACCTCGGCGAGCCTGTGGTGGCTGGCGACGGCGGGCACCGGCTGGGTGGCCCGGCGCTGCACCGACCTGCTGCCCCAGCTGCTCAGCCTGGCCGTCGACGAGATGCGCCACCGGGCCCGGGGGACGAGCGCCCGGCTCGACCTGCGGGCGGCAGCGGCGGTCTCCGCGGCGCTGGCCGCGCTGTCGGCGACGGAACCACAGCCGGGCGCCGCCCAGGAGACCCCGGGCGCCTGCGTCACCCCGGCCGCCCGCGAGGTCGTGGCCCTTCTGCGGGGCGTGGCCTGACTGACGCCCGGGCGGCGCACGACGGCCGTCCGCGTCCCGTCGCCCCGGACGCCTCGCACCTCAGCGTCGGCGTACGGCCACGAAGCGGACCGGGGTACCGGGCACCGCCTGGGCGGCGGCCGGGAGGTCGGCCGCGCGGACGACCCCGATCACCGGGTAGCCCCCGGTGGTCGGATGGTCGGCCAGGAAGACCACCGGCCGGCCGTCGGGGGGTACCTGCACGGCGCCCAGGACCATGCCCTCACTGGCCAGTTCACCGGTGAGGGCGCGCTCCAGGGCGGGTCCCTCGGTGCGCAGGCCGATGCGGTTGCTCGCCGGGGACACGCGGTACGCGCGTGCGGTGAAGGCGCGGACGGCCCCCGGCGTGAACCAGTCGTCGCGCGGGCCGAGCGTGACCCGGAGGACGAGCTCGTCCGGGGGAGCGGTCTGCGGGGCGACGTCCACGCGCGTGTGCGGGACGGGTTCGGGGCCCAGCGGCAGGACCGTGCCGTCCGTGAGCGGCTCGGGGCCGAGGCCCGAGAGCAGGTCGGTGGAGCGGCTGCCGAGGACCGGCTCGACGGTGATGCCGCCGGACACCGCCACGTAGGCGCGCAGCCCGCGGACGGCGGACCCGACGTCGAGGACGGCCCCGGCCGGCACCCGCACGGGAGCGCCCCAGGCGGCCGGTCGTCCGTCCACCGTGACCGGGCAGGGCGCGCCCCCGACCGCCACGGTGACGGTGGAACGGGGCCGCACGGCGCAGCCGTTGACGGTGGTCTCCAGGACCGCCGCTCCGGGCGGGTTGCCGACGAGCCGGTTGACGAGGGCCGCCGCGGGGGCGTCCAGCGCACCGGAGCGGGGCACGCCGAGGTGGGCGTGTCCGGGGCGCCCCTGGTCCTGCACGGTGGTGAGCGCCCCCGCGCGGACGACGGAGAGAGCGCGGTCGGTCACCCGGCACCCACCGGCTCCGCCGCGACGAAACGCACCCGCGTCCCCGGCGACAGCAGCGCGGCCGGTACGCGCGCGTGGTCCCACAACACCATGTCCGTGCTGCCGATCAGCTGCCAGCCGCCCGGCGACGAACGCGGGTAGACCCCCGTGTACGGCCCGGCCAGCGCCACCGAGCCGGCCGGCACCGCCGTGCGCGGCGTGGCCCTGCGCGGGACGTCGTAGCGCGAGGGGAGACCGGTGAGGTACCCGAAGCCGGGCGCGAAGCCGCAGAAGGCGACCCGGAACTCGGTGTCCGCGTGGATGCGGGCCACCTCACGCGCCGGTACGCCCCAGTGGGCGGCGACGTCGGCGAGGTCGGGGCCGTCGTAGCGCACCGGAAGCTCGATCACCTCACGCGCCCGCGGGGCGGCGGGCGGGATCTCCGTGGCGGTCAGTTCGGACGTCAGCCGGACCGGGTCGTCCACACCGTCCAGGAGCACCGTCCGGGCCGCGGGGACGATCTCGCGGGCGGTGAGCAGTCCGGCCGCGCGGCGGCGCACCAGTTCCGCGTGCAGCGCCTCCGCTTCCGCGCCCGAGGCCACCTCGACGAGCAGGGCGTCGTCGCCGACGGGCAGGACCCGCATACTCATGCGAAGGCCTCCACCCGCACACCCGACTCCTCCAGCCGTCGCCGGACCCGGCGGGCCAGTTCCACCGCGCCGGGCGTGTCGCCGTGCAGACACAGGGAACGCGCGCGTACCGCGATGGCCGCCCCTGCGTGGGAGGTGACGGTACCGGTGCGCGCCAGGCTCACCGACCGCTCGACCACGGCGTCCGGATCGGTGACCACGGCCCCGGCCCGCGCGCGCGGCACGAGCGTGCCGTCGTCGGTGTACGCGCGGTCCGCGAAGGCCTCCGTGACGCCCGGCAGCCCCGCCTCGCGGGCCAGGTCCAGCAGACGCGAGCCGGGCAGTCCGAGCACGGGCAGCGTGGCGTCGGCGAGGAGCACCCCGTCGACCACCGCGCCGGCCTGCTCCTCGTCGTGCACGACCCGGTTGTAGAGCGCGCCGTGCGGCTTGACGTACGCCACGCGTGCTCCCGCCGCCCGGGCGAAGACCTCCAGAGCGCCGATCTGGTAGGCCACTTCGGCGGCCAGTTCGTCGGGCGGCACGTCCATGGCGCGCCGCCCGAACCCCGCGAGGTCCCGGTAGGAGACCTGCGCCCCGATCGTCACGCCCCGCTCGGCCGCCAGCTCGCACACCCGCCGCATGGTGGCGGCGTCCCCGGCGTGGAAGCCGCAGGCCACGTTGGCGCTCGTCACGACGGACAGCAACTGCTCGTCGTCCGTGAGCTCCCAGCGGCCGAAGCCCTCGCCGAGGTCGGCGTTCAGATCGATCGCGGTCATGGTTCCTTCGTGCTTCCTTCCTGGTTCTCCGGGTCCGCCGCTCAGGCCACGCGGTACTGCTCGTCGCGGGCGTCGGTGAGGAACATCTGCCCCGGGGCGTGGGTGAGGGCGAACGGCGGACGCGAGGCCGTCACCGCGGCCTGCGGGGTCACACCGCAGGCCCAGAACACCGGGATGTCGTCCGGTTCGGCGTCCACCGGGTCGCCGAAGTCGGGCCGGCCGAGGTCGTCGATGCCCAGTCCCGACGGATCGCCGCAGTGTACGGGGCTGCCGTGCACCGCCGGGAGCAGGCTGCTCTCCCGGATGGCGGCCGCCAGGTGCCGCGGCGGCACGGGGCGCATCGACACCACCATCGGGCCGTGCAGCCGTCCCGCCGGCCGGCACTGACGGTTCGTCACGTACATCGGGACGTTGCGCCCCTGTTCGAGGTGGCGGATCGGGACGCCGGCCCCGGCCAGCGCCCACTCGAAGGTGAAGCTGCAGCCGATCAGGAACGACACCAGGTCCTGCCGCCAGTACGCGCGCACGTCCGTCGGCTCGTCCACCAGCTCCCCGTTCTCCCACACCCGGTAGCGCGGCAGATCGGTCCGCAGGTCGGCGCCCTCGGCCAGGACCGTCGTCCAGGCACCGGCGTCCGTGACGTCGAGGACCGGACACGGTTTCGGGTTGCGCTGACAGAAGAGCAGCATGTCGTACGCCCAGTCCACGGGCACCGAGATCAGGTTGACCTGGGTGTGGCCCGCAGCGACCCCGGCCGTGGGGCCCGCGAGGCCCTCCCGGAAGCGGGCCCGGGCGGTTTCGGGACTCCACGCGTGCGCGTGCTCGTCGACGAGGGTCAGGGGCCGGTCTTCTCCGGCGGCCGACGGCGTGGCGGCCGGCGGGCGGTCCTCGGTGAGGATCGGACGGTTCACTCCAGTTCCTTCCCACGCGTCTCCGGCAGCCCCAGCAGCGCCAGGGCGGCGATCCCGTAGCCGATCGCGCCGAAGACCAGCGCGCCGCCCACACCCCAGCTGTCGGCCAGGTATCCGACCGTGGTGGGGAAGACGGCGCCGACGGCGCGGCCGGTGTTGTACGTGAAGCCCTGCCCGGTGCCGCGCACGGCCGTCGGGTACAGCTCGCTCAGGAAGGAGCCGAAGCCGCTGAAGATCGCCGACATGCAGAACCCGAGCGGGAACCCGAGGACCAGCAGCAGGGTGTTGGCGCCGTCGGGGATGTTCGCGTACGCCAGGATGCAGATCGCCGACAGCAGGGCGAACAGCCAGATGTTGCGGCGCCGGCCCAGCCGGTCGGTGAGGTAGCCGCCGGTCAGGTAGCCGAGGAAGGCGCCCGAGATCAGGAAGGTCAGGTACCCGCCCGTGCCGACCACCGACAGCCCGCGCTCCGACTTGAGATACGTCGGCACCCAGGTCGCCAGGGTGTAGTAGCCGCCCTGGACCCCGGTGGACAGCAGCCCGGCGAAGAGCGTCGTGCGCAGCAGGGGGCCCTTGAAGATGGCCGGGAACGAGCCCTTCACGGAGCTGTGCTCACGCGCGGTGGCGGCCTCCGGCGCGTCCTGCACCCGGCGTCGCATCCACACCACGAGCACGGCGGGCAGGGCGCCGGTCCAGAACATGACACGCCAGGCCATGTCGTCGCCGAAGAAGGAGAAGACCAGGGTGTAGGCGACGGCCGCGAGGCCCCAGCCGACGGCCCAGGAGCTCTGGATCGCGCCCAGGGTGCGGCCCCGGTGCCGGGCGCTCGCGTACTCGGCGACCAGGATCGCGCCGACCGCCCACTCGCCGCCGAAGCCGAGGCCCTGCAGGGCGCGGAAGACCAGCAGGGTCTCGTAATTGGGCGCGAAGCCGCAGGCCACGGTGAACACGGCGTAGGTGATCACCGTGATCATCAGCGCCCTGACCCGGCCGATCCGGTCCGCCACCACGCCCGCGACGGCCCCGCCGACGGCGGACACGACCAGGGTGACGGTGGTGAACAGGCCGGTCTGGCCGCTGTCCAGGCCGAAGTAGGCCGCCAGCGCGACCATGCTCAGCGGCAGCGTGAAGTAGTCGTAGGAGTCGAGGGCGTAGCCGCCGAACGCGCCGGCGAAGGCGCGCCGGCCCCGTGGGCCGAGGGCGCGCAGCCAGGCGAACGCCCCGTCGTCGGGGGTGTGGCCGGTGGTGGCGGGGCGCGGAGTGGTCGGGGTCTGCGGTGGAGGGGTCGTGCTCATGGGCACCTCGCTGAGGGATGACGGAGGGTGCTGGGAGTGAGCCGTGCGGGAGCGGACGGTGCCTCGGTGGGGACGGGGCGGCGCCGTGGACAGGAAGGTAGAGGATCGTTGAACGATCCTTCAATACCCCTGTTGTTTCGTTCTCGTGTTCTGCGGTTCAATTCCGGGCATGGCAGAGCAGCTGGCGGGACTGGCCGACGACCGCGCCCTCCTGGGGCGCACCAGTACGGCCGAGCGGGTTTCGGACATCCTCAGGAGCCGTATCGCCGAGGGCTTCTTCCCTCCGGGGACGCGCCTGTCGGAGGACAGCATCGGCGGGGCGCTCGGGGTCTCCCGCAACACGCTCCGCGAGGCGTTCCGGCTGCTCACCCATGAGCGCCTGCTCGTGCACGAGCTGAACCGGGGCGTGTTCGTCCGGGTCCTGACCGTCGAGGACGTCGAGGACATCTACCGCACGCGCGCGCTGGTCGAGTGCGCCGTCGTCCGGGGGCTGGGCGACCCGCCGTACGCCCTGGACGCCCTCCGGGCGGCCGTCACCGAGGGCCAGGTCGCCGCCGTCGAGAATGGCTGGAAAGAGGTGGGTACCGCCAACATCCACTTCCACCGCGAGCTCGTCGCCCTGGCCGGCAGCGCCCGCACCGACGAACTGATGCGCAGCGTCTTCGCCGAGCTGCGCCTCGCCTTCCACCTCGTCGACGACCCACGGCGGCTGCACGAGCCGTACCTCATGCGCAACCGCCAGATCCTCCAGGCGCTGGAGGCCGGCGACCGGATCGAGGCGGAGAAGCTGCTGGACGTCTACCTCCGGGACTCGCTGGAACGGGTCGTCGAGGTGTACCGGCGGCGCATGGGCGAAGGGGCGGCCGGCGGGAGCGACGGCAGGGGCCGTCCCGAGGCCGTGTGACGGCGGTCGCATCTGCGGTCGTTTGGGTCGTTGTCAGACCGAGGACCTACTCTGTGCACCGTGACTTCGCCTGCATCGACGGACCGTGTTCCGCCCCAGCTCAGCGCGGGGCCGCGCCCCGCTCCGGGCCCGGCCGCCGACGAGGGGCTGGCGCGGCGGCTGCGCGCGCTCGCCTGCACCGCGCCGATTCACGACCTCGACGCCCGCAAGGCCAACCTCGCGGGTGAGTACTCGGTCTACGGCATGGCGGAGATCGCCCTCGCCGCCATCGACCTCGTCACCCTGAACATGGACTTCGACACCGGCGCCGACCACGACCAGATCGTGGCCCGCCTCGTCCCGCGCATCGCCGCGCAGGCCCCCCGGCGGCCCGCCGCCGAGCACGAGCGGGTGGCCCGCTGGGTGCTGGAGAACCTGATCAACGTCGGCAGCGTCGACCGCGGCTTCCGCGCCGTGTACGGCACGTTCGCCGCGGACGGCACCTATGTGCGCCGCGACTACGACTTCAAGCTGCTGGAGGAGGTCCCCGGCCACGGCGGCACGGTCTACCTGCGGACCACGGACGAGGCGGTCAACGTCCTCGTCGGCGCTCTCGACACCGACGTCACCAGCGCGCAGATCGCGGCCGAGGTCAAGCTGGAGGTCCTCATCCGCCGCGGCCGCCTCGCCGACGCCCAACTCGCCGCCGAGCAGGCCCGCTACCGCACCGTCCAGTACTCGGAGAGCCTGCGCAGGGCCCTGGAGGCGACCCGGCGCAACGTCCGCGCGGTGGACTGGCTGAACGCCGTACCCGACATGATCGCCGAGGCCCTCGACCACGTCGCCGACCGCTACCGGCACGAGAACGCGATCCTCACCAACATCCGCAGGGCGCGGGACGAGATCGAGGACGCCGAGAACAAGCGCCGGGCCGCCGAACTCGTCGACATCGTGAAGGACTGCATCCGCCGGCACACCCAGCTCCAGTCCCGCCTCTTGGAGGCGGGCCCCCTGTTCCGCGCGGAACAGGACCGGCAGGCCTTCGCCACGCCCATGACCTCGTCGGGCATCGACCTCTACGGCCATCTCGTCGCGCCCGTGCTCCCGTTGCCGCTGGAGCAGGCCGCCCGGGTCACCGACGCGTTCTTCGCGCGCGGGACGGGATTCCGGACGCCGGTGGCCGTGCGGGTGGGCGATCTGGTCGACCTGCTGCTGACCCCACCGGTGGAGCGGGAGCACCTGGGCGCGGAGATGCCGGAGCCCGATCTCATCGCGACCCCGGACGACAGCCGCTTCAGCGAGGCACAGCTGGCGCTCGCCAAGGAACTGCTCGACCTGCCGGCGGACGCGCCGCGACGGCTGTCCGGTCTGCTGGCCGAGGCGCGGCGCACCGGCGACCTCGAACTGCCCTACCTCGTGGCACTGCTGGTGGTTCACGCCGCCTCCCCGGCCGTGGGCACGGCCTACCGGCAGGGCGAGGAGAAGCTGCTGTTCGCCGTGGACGACGGCACGGAACTGGACGACCCCGAGTTCGGCGGGGCCGATCTCATCGTCGGCACCGCCCTGCTGGACGCCGCGGGGATGGCGGCGGACCGCACGGAGGCGGCATGAGCCGGGCCGGGAACCGAATGAACGCGCACGAGAACACCGAGGAGCCGCAGCCGTGACCGAGCACGTCGAGTGGAGCGACACGGAGGCCCCCGCCCCGGTGGTGAACGCCGCCGTCACCCCCGCCGACGCCGCCGACGCGGCGCGGCTCGTCGCCTTCGGCCTGCAGCCCAGACTGCAGCCCGCGCGCGACCAGGAGTACGCCGATCTGCTGCGCCGCCACCGCGAGGACCCGGCGTTCGCTCGGCTCGCCGACGCCATCGCCGCCGGCCTCGGTCTGGTCGTGCTGGAGGTGTCCCCGCGCGCGGGGATGGCCGTGACCGCCGCCGAGGACTCGGTGTTCGCCGTGCGGATGGGGGACTACGCGCGTCGCACGTCCGCCGACGGCGGCGACCGCTTCCTGCACGGGCTCGCCCATCTCGCGGTCGCCGCGATGGCCTTCCCCCGCCCCGAGGACCTCGCCGACGACGGATACATCGGCCGGGTCAGCGTCAACGGCGTCGACGCCTTCGTGCGCCAGGCATGCCGCCGCCTGGAGGAGCGCGCCGAGGAACAGGGCGAGAACACCGACCCGGCCACCGACGCGCCCGGACTGGAGGCCGCCTGGCGGATCTGGGCCAGACGCAGCGCCGCCGGCGCCACCAAGGACGCGCGCAGACTCGCCGGATCCACCACCGGGATCGTCGGCAAGGCCGTCGCCTTCCTCACCGACTCCGGCTTCCTCCAGCGCACCGGCGACGACAACGGCGGTACGTACCGCACGACGGCCCGCTACCAGCTCCAGGTCCGCGACATGGCCGGCAGCGCCGCCCTGGCCGAGCTGCTGGAGCTGGGCGTCGTCCCGGTCACCGACGGCACGCCGACACTGCTGCCCGCGGAGGAGACCGACGACCTGGAGCTGGTGGCCGAAGCCGGACTGCCGTTCCACTCCTGAAGCTCCCCGAGCCCCGAGCCCCGAGCCCCGAACCACCGCACCTTCCCGAAGACTTACGAGAGTCCGCCATGTACGAGCTGTCCCGGGTCCGCCTCTACTCCATCGGGCCCGCCGGTGCGCGCTACGCCGACACCGTGCTTGACCTGCGCGGTGTCGGTGACGTCGTGCCCGATCCCGCCCCGACGCAGGCGGAGTTCTTCGAGGAGGAGCCGGTCGGCCCGCCACGCCGGCCCGCGCCGGCCGGTGTGCTCTTCCTGGAGAACGGCGGCGGCAAGTCCGTCCTGCTCAAGCTGATCTTCTCGGTGATGCTGCCGGGCCACCGCAACACCCTCGGCGGCGCCAGCTCCGGCGTACTGCGCAAGTTCCTGCTCGCCGACGACTGCGGACATGTGGCGTTGGAGTGGCAGCACGTGCTGACCGGCGAGTGCGTCGTCGTCGGCAAGGTGAGCGAGTGGCGCGGCCGGCAGGTGTCCAACGACCCGCGCAAGTTCGCCGAGGCCTGGTACTCGTTCCGGCCCGGCCCGGGACTCAGCCTCGACAACCTCCCCGTCGCCGAGTCCACCGCGGTGCGACCGCCCGTGGAGGGTGTCTCCGGGGCCCAGGGGCGGCGGCGCACCATGAAGGGGTTCCGGGACGCCATCACCGAGGCGGGCAAGGCGTATCCGCACCTGGAGGTGCACTGGGAGGAGATCCACGACCGGTGGGTGGAACACCTCACCGAACTCGGCCTGGACCCCGAACTCTTCCGCTACCAGCGGGAGATGAACGCCGACGAGGGCGAGGCCGCCGGCCTCTTCGCGGTCAAGAAGGACTCCGACTTCACCGACCTCCTCCTGCGAGCGGTGACGGACACACGGGACACCGACGGGCTCGCCGACCTCGTCAGCGGCTTCGGCAACAAGCTCGGCCGGCGCGCCGAGCTGATCGCCGAACGGGACTTCACCGCCGGGTCGGTGGATCTCCTCGGACGCATCGTCGAGGCCGCCGAAACCCGCTCCCGCGCGCGTGACGTCCACACCGGGGCCGAGCGGCGCACGCGCACGCTGGCCCGCCGGCTGTCCGCGCGGGGCGTGCGGGAGCGGATGCGCGCCGGCGACCTCGCCCAGCGGGTCACGGCCGCGGCCTACGCCGTCACGCACTCCGAAGGCGGACGTGAGCGCAGCGCGCTGATCGCCGCCGAACTCGCCTTCCGGCACGCCTCCCTGGCGCTCGCCGCCGCCGAGAAGTCCGCCGCGGCGCAGAAACGCGAACTCGCCGACGCGCGCACCCTGCACGCCGCCTGGCAGGCCGCCGAGGCCGTACTGCGCCACCGCGCCGCCTCCGACCGTGTCGCGCGCGTGTCCGCCGCGATCCAGGAGGCCGAGCGGGACGCCGCCCCGGCGCTGGCCGCCCGTGCCAAGGCCGCCGTCGACCTCGTACGCGCCCTGCACGCGGCCGCCGAGAACGCCGAGACCCTCGCCAACGAGGAGGAGGAGCGCTCGGCCGCCCTCCAGGAGGTCGCCGAGACCGCCCACCGGGACGCCACCTCCGCCGCGACCGAGGCGCAGCGCGCCCGCAGCGAGATCGGGCATCTGCGCCAGCGGCTCGCCGAGGTCGAGCAGGAGACCGCCGAGGCCGTCCGCGCGGGATGGCTGGACGACAGCGCCCCCGACGCCGACCCCGCGCGCGCGGCCCTCGCCGCCAGCGACGCCGAGAAGACGGCCGTGGCCGCGTGGGACACCGCCCGAGAGGCGTCCCGCAGGGCCACCGAGCACGCGCGCGAGGCCGCCTCCGCCGAATCCCGCGCCGAGCTGACCGCAGCCCGCGCGGCGGACGCCGCGACGGCGGCGCAGCGGTCGTACCAGGCCGAGCGCCGGCTCGCCGAAGCCCTGGCGGGTGAGGAACGGCTCACCGAACTCCTCGGCCTGACCGGCGTCACCGCACGCGGACCGATCCCGCAGCCCCGGCAGGACGGGGACACCGGCGACGGTGCCTCCCTGACGCCCGAGGACCTCGACCGCTGCGCCGACGAATTGCGCGAACTCCTCGACGACGCCGTCTCCTCCGCCGAACGGCAGCTCTTCGACCTGCGCACCGCCGCCGCCGACGACGCGCGCATCCTCGGCGCGCTCGGCGACGGCGGGCTGCTGCCGCCCGGCCCGGACGTGCTGGCCACCGTCGAGTTCCTCGGCGAGCACGGCATCCCCGCGCTGCCCGGCTGGCGCTACCTCGCCCAGGCCGTCGACCCCGCCGACCACGCGCGGGTGCTCGCCGCCCGCCCCGAGCTGGTCGACGGCGTGATCATCACCGATCCCGACTCGCACGCACGCGCGCGTGACGCCCTCAGCGACGCGGCGCTCCTGCCGCGCTCGGCCGTCGCGGTCGGCACCGCCGCCGCCCTGCTCGCACCGACCCCGGCCTCGGACTCCGCCGGCGGGGACGTCTTCCTCGTACCGCCGAACCCGGCCATGCACGACGAACACGCCGCCGACGAGGAGCGGCAGGCACTGCGCGCGCGGGCCACCGAGCGGGACGAGGACATCCGCCGGCTCGCCGCGCGGCTCGGCAAGGACCGTGAACTGGCGGCCCGGCTCGCCTCCTGGCGCACCGGCTGCCCGGCGGGGCGGCTCACCGAGCTCGCCCGGGCCGCCGGGGACGCCCGCGCCTTCGCCGAGGAGTCCGAGGCCGAGCTCGCCGAGGCACGGGCCCTGCGCGCCGAGGCGGACGAGGCCGCCGCCGAGGCCGCGCAGGTCCGCGACGAGACACAGGAGACCGCCCAGAAGGCCCGGCGCGCCGCCGACGCCCTCGCCGGGCTCGCCTTCCGGCTGCGCGAGCGGGCCGGCTGGCAGGCCAAGCTGCGCGAACTCGCCGACGAGGCCACCGAGTCGGAGGCCCGCGCCCAGGCCTGCCTGGAGCGCGCCCGCGCCGCCGACGAGGACCGCCGCGCCGCCCAGCGCGCCGCCGACGACGCCCGCCGCACCGCCCGCGCACTGCGCGCCGAGCGCTCCGAGATCGCGGGCGCACCCGACGACGTACCGGAGGACGACGCGGACGCCTCCCGGTCGTCCCTGCCCGCCCTCCGCGAGGCCTACCGGGCCGCCTCCCAGGTGTACGAGAAGGTCGGCGTCGGCGCCGACCTGCGGGCCGAGCAGGCGCGCGCGGAGAGCGACGAGAGCGCCGCCCGTGCCGAGCTGGACCGGCTGAGCAACAAGGTCCGTACCCGCGCCGAGCAGCTGCTCCAGTCACCCGACGGCTCGGACGGGCCGTCCCGGCAGGCGGCGGCCGCACGGGCCGAGGAACTCGTACAGCTTCTGGAAACCCGCATGTCCACCGCGAGCGAGCAGCTCGGACGGCTGCGCGGCGAGGCCGAGCGGCATGCCCCCGAGGACGGCGAGGCCCACACCGAACTGCCCGAGGAGCTCCAGCCGCGCGACGCCGAACACGCCCAGGCCCTGCTGCGCACGGCGACGGCCGAACTCGCCTCCCGCACCGAGGCGTTGGCCCAGGCCCGGGAGGCGCACGCCGAACTGCTCGACGCGCACCGGGCGGCCGAGAACGCGGCCGCCGGATTCGACGAGATCGCCGCGATGCTCCGCGACCTGCTGCGCGAACACGCCCCCGAGGAGGAGCAGGAGGCACCGGAGCCCTACCCCGGGACCCTGGAGGAGGCCCGGCAGTCGGCCGCGGAGGCCCGCCGCTCGCTGCGCGGCTGTGCCGCGGACCTCTCCACCGCCGAGTCCGCCGTGCGCGAGGCCGGCGACGTGCTCGTCCGGCACGCCAACTCCACCCGCTACGAACAGGTCCGCACGCCGGCCCGGCAGCAGATCCGCGAGCTGCCCGCCTCCTCCCTGCCCGAACACGCCCAGAAGTGGGCGGACGCCTTCGCGCCCCGGCTCCGGGTGCTCACCGACGAGTTGGAGCAGCTGGAGCGCAACCGCGACTCGATCGTGGACCGGCTGCGCGGGCTCGTCGAGTCCGCGCTCGCGACCCTCCGCTCGGCGCAGCGGCTGTCCCGACTGCCCGAGGGGCTGGGCGAATGGTCCGGGCAGGAGTTCCTGCGCATCCGCTTCGAGGAGCCCGACCAGGCCACCCTCACCGAGCGGCTCGGCGAGGTCATCGACGAGGCGACCCGGGCGGCCGTGAAGAAGAACTCCGACCTGCGGCGCGACGGCATGTCGCTCCTGCTGCGCGGCGTCGCCGCCGCCCTGCAGCCCAAGGGCGTCGCCGTCGAGATCCTCAAGCCGGACGCCGTGCTGCGCGCCGAGCGGGTGCCCGTGGGGCAGATGGGCGACGTGTTCTCCGGCGGTCAGCTGCTCACCGCCGCCATCGCCCTGTACTGCACGATGGCGGCGCTGCGCTCCAACGACCGCGGCCGGGACAAGCACCGGCACGCCGGCACGCTGTTCCTCGACAACCCCATCGGCCGCGCCAACGCGACCTACCTGCTGGAGCTCCAGCGGGCCGTGTCCGACGCGCTCGGCGTCCAGCTGCTGTACACCACCGGTCTGTTCGACACGACGGCGCTGGCGGAGTTCCCGCTCGTCATCCGGCTGCGCAACGACGCCGACCTCAGGGCGGGCCTGAAGTACATCAGCGTCGAGGAGCACCTGCGCCCGGGACTGCCCCAGCCGCCCCAGGCGGGCGAGGCGGTGCACAGTGAGATCACCGCGACCCGGATGTTCAAACGGCCGGCCCCCAGCGCGCAGTGACGCGCGCGGGGGCGGCGGCGCCGACGGGACTCAGGAGTGCGACAGCCGCCCGGCGCCGCCCTGCCGGCGTATCCGCTCCTGCGTCCGCTCGGCGGCCCGGGCCTGCCGTCGCGCCCGGCGGCGCTCACGGCGCAGCGACCGGGCGGTGCTGCTCGGCGCCGACACCACGCCGTTGCGCTGGTTCCACACCTGGCGGGTGACCCACACGTCCAGCGCGGACCAGGTGGCCACCACGGTGCTGACCACACTGCTGATCACCATCGGGAAGGCCAGCCAGGACTCGGCGAGGGTGCACAGGAACGCCACCATCGCCTGAATCAACGTCACGGAGATGATGAGGACCGCGCGCACGGCCGCCTTGCGCACCGGATCGGGCAGACGGCGCCGCCGCGCGGGCTCCTCGACCCACAACGGCCGGTACCCGGCTCGCGATTGGGCCGGGATGGACACGCCCTCGGTGCCGGCCGGCCGGTCGGCACCCGCTTCGTCCACCGGAAGGCCGTGATCCGGTGTCCCGGGGTCCCGCAGCGCCGTACCCCGCCCTGTCGCGCCTTCCTCGGGCGCCCCGCGCCGCTCGACCGTGCCCATCAACGTGTCACTCCCCACCGCCGGCAGACCACTCACCTCCGGGTCGAAGACCCGGCTCCCCTGTGGCTGCCCGGCTTGCTCTGTTTTACGCCGCCGAGGTGCGGCCTGCGGCTCCTGTGGCCGATTCCGCCCCCAATTCCCAATGAGTAGGACGGTCGAGAAGCCGCGAAGATTCCCAAGTTGCGAAAAATTCTGGCCAAGTCGCCGCCGGGGCCGATCGGATCCGGTCTTGTCGAAGAGGCCGGTTTCAGGGCGGCAATCTCCCGTAATGCCCGGACAACTCCCCATGTCCCGGCCGCGGTGCGGAAGTTCGGCTTCCGGACGGGTCTTCGAGTTCACTGTGCGGCGGTAGTAGGCTCGCGGCGTTTGTTGACGCACATGCGTGCCCCCTGCCCGTGGGGGTTCGAGCTGGGGGAGGCCATGCGCTTTCGCGGGAAGTCCATCCGCCGGAAGATCGTGGCGCTGCTTCTCGTGCCGCTGGTGTCCCTGACCGCGATCTGGGGTTTCGCCACGGTACTGACGGGCCGTGAGGCGAGCCGGCTGTTCACCGTGTCGGCGGTCGTGGAGAAGGTCGGCTACCCCGTCGAGGACACGGTCCGCGTCGTACAGCAGGAGCGCCGCCAGACCCTCGTCTACCTCGCCGACCCCCGTGCCTCCGACGCGCTCTCCGCGCTGCGCCGCACCCGGACCGCCACGGACGAGGCCCTCGCCGAGATCCGCCGGAACGCCCAGGACTCCGACGTCCGCGAGGTCCTGGACCAGGACGACGGCGACGGCCTGACCGCGGTGCTCGACGCCTTCGACGGCGTCGACTCCCTGCGCCGCAGCGTCGAGGAGGGCACCGTCACCCGGGCCCAGGCCCTGAACCTCTACAACCAGCTCATCGACCCCTGCTACACCCTGCTGGCCAAGCTGGACGTGGTGGACAGCGTGGAGATGGACAAGCAGTACCGGGCCCTCGTCAGCGTCGCCCGCGCCCGGGAACTCCTCTCCAGGGAGGACGCCCTGCTCGGCTCCGCCCTGGTCGTCGGCCGGCTCAGCCGCGAGGAGATCCGCGACGTCTCCGACCTCGAGGCCCAGCGTGAGGTCGTCTACGACATCAGCCTCGCCCAGCTGCCCACCGCCGAGCGCGAGCGCTACGAGAGCTTCTGGAAGAACGCGACCACCGCCCCGCTGCGCACAGCGGAACAGGCCGTCGTCGCCACCACGCCCGGCGAGATGCCCCGCGGCGTCACCGCACGGAACTGGGACACCGCGGCCGGAAACGTCCTCGACGAACTCGGCACCCTGGACGAACAGGCCAACGACCGCTACCAGGACCGGGTCCGGCCGGTGGCGATCGAGGTCATCGTCAAGGCCGTGGTCGCCGGCGTGCTCGGCCTGGCCGCCCTGATCGTCTCCCTCTTCCTGTCCGTGCGCATCGGCCGCGGTCTCATCCGCGACCTGCGCCAGCTGCGGCTGGAGGCCCACGAGGCGTCCGGCGTGCGGCTGCCCAGCGTGATGCGCCGCCTCTCCGCGGGCGAGCAGGTCGACGTGGAGACCGAGGTGCCCCGGCTGGAGTACGACAGGAACGAGATGGGTGAGGTCGGCCAGGCCCTCAACACCCTCCAGCGCGCCGCGGTCGAGGCCGCCGTGAAGCAGGCCGAACTGCGCGCCGGTGTCTCCGAGGTCTTCGTCAACCTCGCCCGCCGCAGCCAGGTCCTGCTCCACAAGCAGCTCACCCTGCTCGACACCATGGAGCGCCGCACCGAGGACACCGAGGAACTCGCCGACCTCTTCCGGCTCGACCACCTCACCACCCGTATGCGCCGGCACGCCGAGGGCCTGGTGATCCTCTCCGGAGCCGCCCCCTCCCGTCAGTGGCGCAAGCCCGTCCAGCTCATGGACATCGTGCGCGCCGCCGTCGCCGAGGTCGAGGACTACGAACGCATCGAGGTCCGCCGCCTGCCGCGCCTCGCCGTCACCGGTCCCGCCGTCGCCGACCTCACCCACCTCGTGGCCGAACTCCTGGAGAACGCCACGGTGTTCTCCCCGCCGCACACCGCCGTCCAGGTCATGGGCGAACGGGTCGCCAACGGGTTCACCCTGGAGATCCACGACCGGGGGCTCGGCATGGCGCCCGAGGCGCTCCTGGAGGCCAACCTCCGGCTCGCGGAGACCCCGGAGTTCGAGCTGTCCGACACCGACCGCCTCGGACTGTTCGTGGTCAGCCGTCTCGCCCAGCGCCAGAACGTCCGGGTCTCCCTGCAGCCCTCCCCCTACGGCGGAACGACCGCTGTCGTCTTCATCCCCGACGCCGTGCTCACCGACGACGTCCCCGACACCAACGGCATCGGCTTCCGCCTCGACCGTCCCCGCGCACCGAAGGCGGCCGAGACGGCGGAGGGCCGCAGGCCCGCGCTCTCCCCCTCGGTACAGCTCCCCGGGGTGCCCGCGTCCGTGCTGGACGGCCCGGTCGAGCTGGAGGCCCCCGTCGACCTGGACGCCCTCCGTGACTTCCCGGGCGCACTGGAGGAGGAGGACGACGAGCACGGTGGCCTGTTCCGCCCGCGCCGCTCCCTCACCCTTCCCGAGGACGCCCCGGCCGTCGACCCGCACGCGGGGCACCCGGACCGGCGCGGCGAGCCGGACGGCGGCACCGAGGAGCAGGCGGCTCTCGTGCCGCTGCCCAGCCGCCGCACCCCCAAGCTGGTCAGCTCGCACGGCCGCCCGGTCCACGACCAGCGGCCCCGGCGCCCGGAGACGGACGAGGAGCCCTCGCCGCGACCCGGGCCCCGCCGAGCGGACACCGACGGGCCGGCACCCCTGCCCTCGCGCCGCCGGGGCAGCGGGGCGCAGATCCCGCGGAGCACCGCTGCGCCCGAGCCCCCCGCGGTGCCGGGCCGTCCCGGACGCTCCGCCGACGAGCCGGCGCAGTCTCCCCTCCTCCCGCGGCGCACCCGCCAGGCCACCGCCGCGTCCGGCGACCAGGACCTCACGGCCGCGCGCGGGCACACGACGCCCGATCCGCGCGCCGGTGGCACGGGCGGCTTCCCGGAGCGCGACCGGGCCGGCGGCCCGCAGGGCGGGACTCCCGGCAACGGGCCGCAGGACCGCGCCCCCGGAACCGGGCCTCATGGCACCGGCTCCGCACCGGGAGCGCTGCCCCGTCGCGTACGGCAGGCGAACCTCGCTCCGCAGCTGAGGCAGGGCCCGGCAGCGCGCCCGGAGACCCGCTCCGACCTCGAGGACCGCGACGCCGACCAGGTACGCAGTCGTATGGCCTCGCTCCAGCGCGGCTGGCAGCGCGGCCGCGCAGAGAACGCCGCGGGCGACGACGCCCACAGCGGCACAGCACCACAACGAACCACAAAGGGGGACGGTCGATGACCGCACCGAAGGCGACCGGCCACACCATGAGCAACAACGGCGAGCTGAACTGGCTCCTCGACGAACTCGTCGACCGGGTGGCCAGCATCCGCAAGGCCGTCGTGCTCTCCGGCGACGGCCTGGCGACCGGCGCGTCCAGGGACCTGACCAGGGAGGACAGCGAGCACCTGGCCGCTGTCGCCTCCGGATTCCACAGCCTCGCCAAGGGCGTGGGCCGCCACTTCGAGGCCGGCAGCGTCCGCCAGACCGTCGTCGAGCTCGACGACGCCTTCCTGTTCGTCACGGCCGCCGGCGACGGCAGCTGCCTCGCCGTCCTCTCGGACGCCGACTCGGACGTGGGCCAGGTGGCGTACGAGATGACCCTCCTGGTCAAGCGGGTCGGCGTACATCTGGGCACCGCGCCGCGCACCGATCTGCCCTCCGGCGGGTAGTGGGATGGCATGAGCACAGACGGTCAGGGAAGCAGCCACTGGTTCGACGACGAGGCCGGACCGGTCGTCCGTCCGTACGCCATGACGCGCGGCCGCACCACCAGTGCGGTCCAGCACCGCCTCGACCTGATCGCGCTGGTCGTCGCCGAGCCCCACGCGGACGATCCCGAGGCGGACCACTCGCTGTCCCCGGAACACGTGGACATCGTGGACCTGTGCCGGGAGGCGCCGCAGTCGGTCGCCGAGCTCTCCGCCGAGCTCGACCTGCCCATCGGCGTGGTACGG
Organism: Streptomyces sp. NPDC001381; assembly: GCF_042895685.1. NCBI lineage: Bacteria > Bacillati > Actinomycetota > Actinomycetes > Kitasatosporales > Streptomycetaceae > Streptomyces > Streptomyces sp. NPDC001381. The sequence continues at coordinate 242,852 of NZ_JBIAWO010000009.1, forward strand.
GTCCTCGTCGGAGACCTCGTGGACGCGGAATTCGTCCATGTGAACCGGCCGGTCCCCCCGGCCGAGCTGCCGGACGAGAGTATTCTGCGCGATGTGATCAACGGCCTCCGGGCGCTGTGAGCGGCGCGGAAGCGAGGTGAGGACGTGACCGGCTGGCAGTTCTGGGTGGACCGGGGCGGAACCTTCACCGACATCGTCGCGCGCCGCCCGGACGGCCGGCTGCTGACACACAAACTGCTGTCCGAGAACCCGGCGCGGTACGCCGACGCGGCCGTCGCCGGTGTCCGCGCCCTGCTGGCGGACTCCCGCGACCCCGTCGAGGCCGTCCGCATGGGCACCACGGTCGCCACCAACGCCCTGCTGGAACGCAAGGGCGAACGCACCCTGCTCGTCATCACCCGTGGCTTCCGCGACGCCCTGCGGATCGCCTACCAGAACCGACCGCACATCTTCGCCCGCCGGATCGAGCTCCCGGAGCAGCTGTACGAGCGGGTGGTGGAGGTCGACGAGCGCATCGCCGCCGACGGCACCGTCCTGCGCGCCCCGGACCTGGACGCCCTCGCAGGTCCCCTGCGGCAGGCGTACGACGACGGGATCCGTGCCGTCGCCGTCGTCTGCGTGCACAGTCATCTCCACCCGGCGCACGAGCAGGCCGTCGGGGAACTGGCCGCCCGTACCGGCTTCCCGCAGATCTCGCTGTCCAGCGAGGTCAGCCCGCTCATGAAACTCGTCCCGCGCGGGGACACCGCCGTCGTCGACGCGTACCTGTCGCCCGTGCTGCGCCGCTACGTCCGCCATGTCGCCGACGAACTGCACGGCGTACGGCTGATGTTCATGCAGTCCAACGGAGGGCTCGCCGAGGCGCACCAGTTCCGCGGCAAGGACGCCATCCTGTCCGGGCCCGCGGGCGGCATCGTCGGCATGGCCCGCATGTCCCGGCTCGCCGGCTTCGACCGCGTCATCGGCTTCGACATGGGCGGCACCTCGACCGACGTCTCCCACTACGCGGGGGAGTACGAGCGGGTCTTCACCACCCAAGTCGCCGGCGTCCGGCTGCGCGCCCCCATGCTGGACATCCACACCGTCGCGGCGGGCGGCGGCTCCGTCCTGCGCTTCGACGGCTCCCGCTACCGTGTCGGGCCGGACTCGGCCGGCGCCGACCCGGGACCGGCCTGCTACCGCGCCGGCGGACCGCTCGCCGTCACCGACGCCAACGTGATGCTCGGCCGCATCCAGCCCGCCCACTTCCCCGAGGTGTTCGGTCCCGACGGCGACCAGCCCCTGGACGCCGGCCTGGTCCGTGACCGCTTCACCGCCCTCGCGCGCGAGATCCGCGAGCGGACCGGGGACGACCGCACGCCCGAGCAGGTCGCCGAGGGCTTCCTGCAGATCGCCGTGGCCAACATCGCCAACGCGGTGAAGCGGATCTCCGTCCAGAAGGGCCACGACGTCACCCGCTACGCCCTCACCACCTTCGGCGGCGCCGGAGGCCAGCACGCGTGCATGGTCGCCGACTCCCTCGGCATCCGCACCGTCCTCGTACCGCCCATGGCCGGCGTGCTGTCCGCGCTCGGCATCGGACTCGCCGACACCACGGCCATGCGTGAACAGTCCGTCGAGGCGCCCCTGGAACCCGCGGCGATGCCCGGCGTCCTCAAGACGGCCGACGACCTGGAGGCGGCCGCCCGCGCCGAACTGCGCGCCGAGGACGTCCCCGACGACCGCGTCCGCACCACCCGCCGCGCGCAGCTGCGCTACGACGGCACCGACACCCCCCTCACCGTCGAGCTCACCGAACCCGTCGCGATGGGACGGGCCTTCGAAGAACGTCATCGCGCCACGTACTCCTTCACGCTCGACCGCCCGATCGTCGTCGAAGCGCTGTCCGTGGAAGCCACCGGCATCACCCTGCCCCCCGATCTGTCCGCCCTCGCCCCGTACGAGGGCCGCACCGCCGCACCCGGCACCGTCCGCCTGCACACCGGCGGCACCTGGCGCGACGTACCCCTGCACCGCCGCGAGGACGTCCCTCCCGGCGAGTCCGTGACCGGCCCCGCGATCATCACCGAAGCCGGCGCCACGACCGTGGTCGACGACGGCTGGGAGGCCGCGACGACCCACGACGGGCATCTGGTCCTGGAACGCGCGGCGGTCACGCAGAGTTCCGACGTGGCCACGCAGGTCGATCCGGTTCTGCTCGAGGTCTTCAACAACCTGTTCATGTCCATCGCCGAACAGATGGGCGCCCGCCTGGAGTCCACGGCCCAGTCGGTCAACATCAAGGAGCGCCTCGACTTCTCCTGCGCCCTCTTCGACCCGGACGGAAACCTGGTGGCCAACGCCCCGCACATCCCCGTCCACCTGGGCTCGATGGGAACCAGCGTCAAGGAGGTCATCCGCCGCCGCGGCACCGGGATGCGGCCCGGCGACACCTACGCGGTCAACGACCCGTACCACGGCGGCACCCACCTGCCCGACGTCACCGTGATCACCCCGGTCTTCGGCACCCGGCCGAACGGTGACACGGAGAGTGACGGCCGCCGTGACGGCGAGATCCTCTTCCACGTGGCCTCCCGCGGCCACCACGCCGAGATCGGCGGCATCGCCCCGGGCTCCATGCCGGCCGACAGCCGCACCATCGAGGAGGAGGGCGTCCTCTTCGACAACTGGCTGCTCGCCGAGGACGGACGCTTCCGCGAGGAGGAGACCCTGCGCCTGCTCACCGAGGCGCCCCACCCCTCCCGCAACCCCAGGACCAACCTGGCCGACCTGCGCGCCCAGATCGCGGCCAACCAGAAGGGCGTCGACGAAGTGGCCCGCATGATCGAGGACTTCGGGCTCGACGTCGTGCAGGCCTACATGCGGCACGTCCAGGACAACGCCGAGGAAGCGGTGCGGCGCGTCATCGTGGCCCTGGACGACGGCGAGTACGCCTACGAGACCGACTCCGGCGCCGTCATCCGCGTACGCGTACGCGTGGACCGCGAAAACCGTTCCGCCACCGTCGACTTCACCGGCACGTCACCCCAGCTGGGCACCAATTTCAACGCCCCCTACGCGGTCGTCAACGCGGCCGTCCTGTACGTCTTCCGCACCCTCGTCGCCGACGACATCCCGCTCAACGACGGTTGTCTGCGCCCCCTGACGATCATCGTGCCGCCCGGCTCCCTGCTCGCACCCGAGCCGCCCGCCGCCGTCGTCGCGGGCAATGTCGAGACGTCCCAGGCGATCACCGGTGCGCTCTACGCGGCTCTCGGCGTCCAGGCCGAGGGCTCCGGCACCATGAACAACGTGACCTTCGGCAACGATCGCCACCAGTACTACGAGACCGTCGCCTCCGGATCGGGCGCCGGCGACGGCTTCCCCGGCGCGTGCGTCGTCCAGACGCACATGACCAACTCCCGGCTGACCGATCCCGAGGTCCTGGAGTGGCGGCTTCCGGTACAACTGGACGAGTTCGCCGTCCGGAGGGGCAGCGGCGGCGCCGGACGATGGCGCGGCGGGGACGGCGCCGTCCGCCGAATCCGCTTCCACGAGCCCATGACCGTGTCCACCCTCTCCCAGCACCGCAGGGTCCCCCCGTACGGCATGGCGGGCGGGGCCCCCGGCGCGCTGGGAGCCAACCGGGTGGAACGCGCCGACGGCACGGTCGTCGAACTCGGCGGCAGTGACTCCGTGGACGTCGGCCCCGGCGACGTCCTCGTGGTCGAAACCCCCGGTGGCGGAGGCTACGGCCCCCCGCCCCACACCCCCAGTCAAGCCACACAGCAGGAGAAGTGATCGATGATCTTCGGGCGCTCTGAGCGCGGCAAGCCCCCGGTCGAGCCCGTCACGCTCAAGATCCTGGTCGCCGGCGGTTTCGGGGTGGGCAAGACCACCCTCGTCGGCGCCGTCAGCGAGATCAGGCCGCTGCGCACCGAGGAGTACCTCACCGAGGCCGGCCGCCCGGTCGACGACCTCACCGGTGTCGAGGGCAAGCACACGACCACGGTCGCCATGGACTTCGGGCGCATCACCCTGCGCGAGGACCTGGTGCTGTACCTGTTCGGCACGCCCGGCCAGGAGCGGTTCTGGTTCATGTGGGACGAGCTCTCCGAGGGCGCGCTCGGCGCCGTCGTGCTCGCCGACACGCGCCGGCTGGAGGACTGCTTCGCCGCGGTCGACTACTTCGAGCGGCGCTCCATCCCCTTCCTCATCGCCGTGAACTGCTTCGAGGGCGCCGCCCTCTACCCCGAGGAGGACGTGCGTCAGGCACTCGACCTCGACGACGGCGTACCGGTGATCCTGTGCGACGCCCGCGACCGGCGATCGGTCAGGGACGTCCTGGTCGGCGTCGTCCAGCACGCGATGGACTTCGGAGCCGAGCGCCGGCAGACCGTCACCACCTGAGCCGCGCACGGCCCTTGCCCCGCCGACCGGGGCGAGGGCCGTGACTCCGTCCGCCCCTCTAGCCCTCGCCGTCCTCCACCCAGCCGAAGCTCTTCTCCACCGCCCGGCGCCAGTTGTGGTACTCGCGGTCCCGCACCGACGCCTGCATCGCCGGAGTCCACTCGGCGTCCTTCTGCCAGTGCGCCTTCAGCTCGTCGAGGCCGTTCCACACGCCGGTGGCCAGCCCCGCCGCGTACGCCGCGCCCAGACAGGTCGTCTCCGAGACGCGGGGCCGGATCACCGGCACGCCGAGGACGTCCGCCTGATGCTGCATGAGCAGGTTGTTCCTCGTCATGCCGCCGTCCACCTTCAGGGTCGTGATCTGCACCCCGGAGTCCTGGAACATGGCGTCCACGACCTCCCGCGTCTGCCAGCTCGTCGCCTCCAGCACCGCGCGCGCGAGATGCGCCTTGGTGACGTAGCGGGTGAGCCCGGTGACCACGCCGCGCGCGTCCGAGCGCCAGTACGGCGCGAACAGCCCCGAGAACGCGGGCACGATGTACGCGCCGCCGTTGTCCTCGACGCTCGCCGCCAGCGGCTCGATCTCGTCAGCCGTACGGATGATGCCGAGCTGGTCCCGGAACCACTGCACGAGCGCACCCGTTATGGCGATCGAACCCTCCAGACAGTAGACCGGCGCCTCCCCGCCGATCTTGTAGCCCATCGTCGTCAGCAGCCCGCTCTTCGACGGCACCGGCCGGTTGCCGGTGTTGAGCAGCAGGAAGCTGCCCGTCCCGTACGTGTTCTTCGCCGTGCCCACGTCGTAGCACGCCTGTCCGAACACCGCGGCCTGCTGGTCGCCCAGCGCCGAGGCGACCGGCACTCCGCCGAGCTGTCCCACGGCGGTGCCGTACACCTCGGCCGAGGACCTGATCTCCGGCAGCACGGCCTCCGGCACGTTCATCGCCGACAGAATGGAGCTGTCCCACTGCAGTGTCTCCAGGTTCATCAGCATGGTCCGGCCGGCGTTGGTCACATCGGTCACGTGCCGGCCGCCGTCGGTGCCGCCGGTGAGGTTCCAGATCAGCCAGGAGTCGATCGTGCCGAAGGCGATCTCGCCCCGCTCGGCCCGGTCCCTGAGCCCGGGCACGTTGTCCAGCAGCCAGGCCGCCTTGGGTCCCGAGAAGTAGCTGGCCAGCGGCAGCCCGGTCTGTTCACGGAAGCGGTCCTGCCCGTCGGAGCCGCCGAGTTGGCGGCAGAGCGGAGCGGTCCGGGTGTCCTGCCACACGATCGCGTTGTGCACGGGCTTGCCCGTGGTGCGGTCCCACAGCACGGTCGTCTCGCGCTGGTTGGTGATGCCGAGCGCGCTGATCTGGTCGGCCCGCAGCCCGGCCTTCGCGATCGCCCCGGCGACCACGGCCTGCACCTTGGCCCAGATCTCGGTGGCGTCGTGCTCCACCCAGCCGGGCTTGGGGAAGATCTGCCGGTGTTCGCGCTGGTCGACGGCGACGATCGCGCCGTTCCGGTCGAAGATGATGCAACGGCTGGAGGTGGTGCCCTGGTCGATTGCTGCGACGTACTTCTCGGCGTTGTCCGTCATGGCTACCCCTTGGGCTGGGTTCAGAAGGCTGGCGGCCGGTCAGAAGGCCGCGTGGTAGAGGAGACCCGCGAGCGCACCGCCGACCAGCGGGCCGACGACCGGGATCCAGGCGTAACCCCAGTCGGAGGTGCCCTTGTTCGGGATCGGCAGGAAGGTGTGCACGATCCGCGGGCCCAGGTCGCGTGCCGGGTTGATGGCATAGCCGGTGGGCCCGCCGAGGGACAGTCCGATGCCGACGACGAGCAGGGACACGATCAGCACGAGCGTGCCGGACTCACCGAGCCCCTTCGTCAGGCCGAACGCGAGCACCGGCAGGACCAGCGCGATCGTCGCGATGATCTCCGTGATCAGGTTGGCGACCGGATTCCGGATCTCGGGGATGGTGGAGAAGATGCCCAGCGTCGGCGTCGGCTCCTCGGCCGTGCCCTCCGTGGTGCCCGTCTGCCGTACGTTGGCCTGGAACTGCGCGAGGTACACCAGATACGCGAGGACGGCACCGAGCATCGCGCCGACCATCTGGCCCAGCAGATAGACCCAGACCTTGCCCCACTCGCCGGTGTCGACGGCGATGCCGAGGGTGACGGCCGGGTTGAGCTGACCGCCGGACAGCGGCGCGGCCGTGTACGCCCCCGCCAGCACGCCGAACCCCCATCCGAAGGCGATCACCACCCACCCCGAGGCCCGTGCCTTGGAGTGTCTGAGGGTGACGGCGGCGCAGACACCCGCGCCGAACAGGATGAGGATGGCGGTACCGATGACCTCGCCGACGAATATGTCTCCGTTGCTCATGGCGACTCCTGGGCCGGGCCCGGGGCGATCGGCCCCGGTGCGCTGTGCAGGGTGGCGTTCGCGTGGCTGCTTCGGCCATGGCAGGGAGGTCCCGCGCCCCGCCCGGCGTCCGTGACGAGCGTGCCGTCAGAGCCGAATCGCCCGTGGGGGAGTGGGCCGCGGCCGGAAAAGTCCGCGTGGCGCGCGCCTGGATACGCCGAGAATGTACGGCGATGTCGGCTGACACCGGGAAGTGTTCACCGGCGCCCAGGGAGCGTCAAGGAGGCGGACGGCAATGGATGAGCACCGAGAGGGCCGCCACCGCCCGGCACCTCCCGCACGCGGGCGGCGGACGGACCCCGTTCCCTTGCTCACCGGCCGGGCCCCCACCGGCTGCTGACGGCCCCTCAGCCCTCCATCCGGGCCCGCTCATCCCGCTCCCGGCTCCGCCCCCACCGCCTCCGCGGCCACCGGCGACGACCCTCGCCGCACCTCATGGCCGGAACACCCCGCCCGCCCCCACACCCAACTCGCCCCGCGCAGCGACTTCGCGGCCTTCTTCAGCGGTGCCAGGCACGCGGCCGCCTGCCGGTGGTCGGTCACGCTGCCCGGCGGACACAGGACCGTGGCCAGCGACAGCGTGACCGGACGCCCGCCCGCCGACCAGGCCGCGTCCAGCACGGACGCCGCCAGCGGATCAAGCCCCTCCGGATCCGCCAGCACCAGGAAGTCGTCCCCGCCGATGTGCCCGACCCGGGTGCCGCCGGACGCGGCCGCCTGGAGCGCCCGTCCCACCGACCGGATCAGCTCGTCGCCCGCCGCGAAGCCGGCCCCGTCGTTGACCTGCTTGAAGTGGTCCACGTCCAGCCAGCTCAGCGCGAACACCCGCCCCTCCGCGATCCGCCGGTCCACCTCCGCGGTGATCGCGTCCGAACCCGGCAGCCGGGTCAGCGGATTGAGCCCCGCGGCCTCCTCGACCCGGCTCTCGGCCAGCGCCCGGACGAGATCCGCCAGCCGTACGACGCCCACGCACCGACCCTGGCGGTCGACGACCGCCACGTCGTCCGAGGTGCGGTCCCGGTCGCCCACCGCGACCACGTCCAGCACCTCCCACGCCGTCGCGTCGATCCCCACCGTCCGCGGCGGGTCGCCGAGCCTGGTCGCGGGCCGGTCGGCGTACAGCGCGTGGCCGTAGCGGCCCGACATCGACAGCAGGAAACGCGAACGGTGCACCGACCGGACCGGTACCCCCGTCCGGTCGACCAGCAGCACCCCGGACACCTCCGGCGCCCCGGTCAGCAGCGCCCGCACCTGACCGGCGGAGGCACCCGCGGGCAGCAGCGCGGCAGGCCGGACGAACTCGCGCACCGACGGCCCCGACCGGGGGACCGACGCGACGCCCGGGACCCGCGGCGGAACGTACACCTCCGCGACCGGCAGCCGGGCCGGCGGCGCGAACAGCACGCCCTGGGCCAGCTGGGCCCCCGCCGACAGCGCGGCCGCACACTGCAGTTCGGTCTCCACCCCCTCCACGGCGAGGAGCGCTCCCGCCTCCTCGCACCACGTCCGCATCGCCCGCACCGCCGTCGGCCGCACCAGCAGGGACGCGTCCAGCTTCACCAGGTCCGGCGCGAGATCGACCAGCAGCCGCAGGGGTACGTCCCCGTCCCCGACGCCGTCCGCGCTGATCCGGAAGCCCTGCTCCCGCAGCACCGCGACGGCGTCCAGCAGCGCGCGCTGCGGGACATGCGTGTACGGCGGGACGACGTCGAGCGTCACCTCCCACGGCAGCCGTCCCGCCGCACGCACGGCGTCATGGAGCGGGGTGAGCCCGCCGAGGTCGGCCAGGGTCGCCGCGAACACGTTCACGTGCAGCGGCAGCAGCGTCTCCTTGCGCGCCGCCGCCCGGACCGCCGCCACGGCCAGACCGCTGTCGAGTTCGGGGTCCCGCCGGGCCTCCGCCAGGATGTCGCCGGTCTCCGGTCGGGCGAGTATCTCCAGCCCCGCCACCGCTCCCGTGGTCAGGCTGATCACCGGCTGGAAGGCGAAGCGGAGAGTATCCGTCCAGGAGTGCACGGGAGCATGATGGCGCCGCGGGACTGCGCCCAGGCCCAGTTCATGAGACGTTCACGCAGCATTCCGGAGCGGTCACGCACGGTGCACGGCGCCGCTCCCTGCCCCGCCGGCCGTGTCCGCCCCTCCTCACCGCACCGCTATCACCGCCGATCCGTGCCCGAACAGCCCCTGATTGGCCGTGATGCCCACGCGCGCGTGCGCGATCTGACGGTCGCCGGCCTGTCCGCGCAACTGCCAGGTCAGCTCGCAGACCTGGGCGATCGCCTGTGCCGGCACCGCCTCCCCGAACGAGGCCAGCCCCCCGCTCGGGTTCACCGGTACCCGGCCGCCCGGCGCCGTCGCACCCTCCCGCAGCAACTTGGCGCCCTCACCGTCGCCGCAGAAGCCCAGGTCCTCGTACCACTGCAGCTCCAGTGCCGTGGACAGGTCGTAGACCTCGGCCAGGGACAGGTCCTCGGGCCCGACACCCGCCTCCTCGTAGGCGGCGCGGGCGATCGACGCGCGGAACGGCTCACCGCAGGGCTCCACCGCGGCCGCGGAGTCGGTGGCGATGTCCGGCAGATCCAGCACGGTGTTGGGGTACCGGGGTGTCACCGTGGACACGGCCCGGATCCGCACCGGATCGGCCGCGCCGTGCCGACGGGCGAACTCCAGGCTGGACAGCACCAGGGCGGCCCCGCCGTCCGAGGTCGCGCAGATGTCCAGCAGCCGCAGCGGATCGGCGACCACAGCGGAGGCGGCGACCTCCTCGGCGGTGACCCGCTTGCGGTAGCGCGCGTTCGGGTTGAGCGCGCCCATGGCGGAGTTCTTCACCTTGACCTGGGCGAAGTCCTCCGCGGTGTCCCCGTGCAGGGCCATGCGTCTGCGGGCGTACAGCCCGAAGTAGGCCGGATTGGTGGCGCCGAGCACCCGGAACCGAAGCCAGTCCGGGTCGTCCGGCCGGTCGCCGCCCGCAGGACGGAAGAAGCCCTTGGGCGCCGCGTCGGCCCCCACCACGAGCACGACGTCCGCCAGCCCGGCGAGGATCTGCGCCCGCGCCGCGTTGATCGCCTGCGCGCCCGACGCGCACGCCGCGTACACACTGGTGACCCGCGCTCCCTGCCAGCCCAGGGCCTTCGCGAACGTCGCCCCGGCCACATACCCCGGGTATCCGCCACGCACCGTGTCCGCGCCCACGATCGAGCCGACGTCCCGCCAGCCGAGACCGGCGTCGGCGAGAGCCGCCCGCGCGGCCGCCACCCCGTACGCGACGAAGCCGCGCCCCCACTTGCCCCACGGATGCATCCCCGCGCCGAGCACCGCCACCTCCGCCGTCATCGCGCCACCCCCGTGGGCCGCCAGTGCCAGGTGGTCCACGTCGTCTCCGCGTCCTCGCTCAGGACACCCGGGACGACCTCCACCTCCATGCCCACCGTCAGATCGGCGACGGTGACCCCGGGAACCGCCTGCCCCAGCACCACGATCCGCTCGGACTCCAGCTCCACAGCGATCAACGCGTACGGCTCCCACGGAAGTTCCGGATCGGTCACATAGGGTGACGGAGGCCGGTACCGGCTGTCCGTGTACGACCAGACCCGCCCCCGTCGCGACAGCGGTACCTCCGTCAGCTCGCCGCCCAAGCACGCCGGGTTGCGGCAGTGCGTGTCCTCACGCGGGAAGAACACCGACCGGCACGCCGAGCAGCGCGTCCCGAGCAGTCGGAAGTCGTCCCCGTCCCCGCTGAACCAACCGGCCACCACCGGTGTGCGTGTCCGTGACAAGGAGCCTCCTCCACACGAGATCTGACGGAACGTCAGGAGTGTGGCACGCGCATCCGGAAATGGGCAGGGAGGAGACAGGGGAGGGCAGCGCATCGAGCCGCTCGCGCACGACGCCCTCGGTAAGATCGGATACGCTCCGCCGCGTGTCCGAAACTCTGCACTCCCATTCGAACTCCGCACGCGACTCCCACTGTTCGAGCTGCGGAGCGCCCTACGCGGAGGGCGTCACCGGCTGGCCCCGCACCTGCCCGGCCTGCGCCACCGTCGCCTACCGCAACCCGCTGCCGGTGGCCGTCGCCCTCCAGCCCGTGTACGACGCGCAGGGCACCGGCCTGGTCGTCATCACCCGAACCGTCCCGCCCGCGCGCGGGGGCGTCGCCCTGCCCGGCGGATACATCGACGACCGTGAGGACTGGCGCCGGGCCGTCGTCCGTGAACTCAGGGAGGAGACGGGCATCGACGCCGCCAGTCGCGACGTACGCCTCGTCGACGCCATGAGCTCGCCGGACGGCCACCTGCTGCTGTTCGGTCTCCTCCCGGAGCGCCCCGCGGACCGCCTCCCGGAGTCGGCGGCCACCGACGAGACGGAGGGCTGGCACCTGCTGCGCAGGCCGGAGGAGCTCGCCTTCCCGCTGCACACGCACGCCGTGCGGGCCTTCTTCGAGGGCCGCTACATCTGAACCGCGCTCACCGCTCGCCGAGCCCGCGCACGCGCACGGGGTGGGACGGCTCGTGCAGGCCGTCCTCCCCCTCCCGCTCGACGACGACCTGCCGGCCCTCCCAGCGGGCGACGTACCGTTCGACCTCGGGCTCGTCCCAGCCGTCGCCCGCGTCCCGCACCACAAGACCCCCACCGGTCCGGCCCCGCGCCGGCGTCCACACCTCCAGCTCCAGGCCACCGTCCTCCCCGCGCACCGGTATGACCGCGCCCGCCCGCGCGAGCACCGGGACACGCGACAGCGGCGCGTCCACCATCACCTGCCCCGGCCCCCGGAACCGCCGGCCCGTCGCGGTGTCGTACCAGAGCCCGCGCGGCAGCCGCACCGCACGCCGGTCGACGCCCGGGTCCAGCACCGGCGCCACCAGAAGAGAGTCGCCCAGCAGGAAGGCGTCCTCGCAGTCCCGCAACGCCCGGTCCTCGGGCGCTCCCCACCACAGCGGGCGCACATAGGGAGCGCCGGTACGCCGGGCCAGATGCGCCAGCGTCATGAAGTACGGCAGCAGCCGCCGACGCTCCAGAAGCGCCACACGCGCGTGCTCCAGCACCTCCGCACCGAACTCCCACGGCTCCCGGCGGCCGGCCCGCAGGCTCGCGTGCGTACGGAACAACGGCAGGTACGCGCCCAGCTGGAACCACCGCAGAAACAGCTCGGGCGACGGACTCCCGTCGAACCCGCCCACGTCCGGCCCCGAGTACGGCACCCCGCACAGCCCGAGCCCCATCACCAGCGACAGCGACGCCCGCAGCCCCGGCCAGCCCGTGGCGACGTCCCCCGACCACGTCCCGCCGTAGCGTTGCAGGCCCGCCCAGCCGGAGCGGGAGAACAGGAACGGCCGCTCCTCGGGGAGCAGCTCGCGCAGCCCTTCGTAGGCCGCCCTCGCCATGCAGAGCGCGTAGACGTTGTGGGCCTCGCGGTGATCGCCGGGCCGCCCGTCCAGGGCGTGCCGGGCCGACCGGGGCAGCGTCGACTCGCCGAACGCCGTGAACGACGTCGGTTCGTTCATGTCGTGCCAGAAGCCGGAGAAGCCCTGCGCGAGGCGCTCCGCGTACAGCCCTCCCCACCACCGCCGCACGCGCGCGTGCGTGAAGTCCGGGAAGACCGCCCCACCCGGCCACACCACGCCCTCGACGAGCCTCCCCGAGGCGTCCCTGACGAACGCGTCCTCGGCGAGCCCGGCGTCGTAGACCGCGTTGCCCGGCTCGGCCCTGACCGCCGGGTCGACGATCGACACCAGCCGTACGCCGTCCCGCCGCAGCTCCTCGGCGAGCACCGGCAGCTTGGGGAAGCGGTCCTGGTCGACGGTGAACACCTGGTGGTCGTCGTAGTGGTCGATGTCCAGATGGACGGCGTCGAGCGGCAGCCCGTGCTCGTGATAGCCCGCGACGATCCTGCGCACCTCCTGCTCGCTGCCGAAGCCCCAGCGCGCGTGCTGGTGACCGAGCGCCCACGCCGGCGGCAGCGCCGGAGCGCCGGTGAGCGAGGCCCAGGCGAGCAGCACGCGCGCGGGGGTGCCCACCATGACCCAGCAGCGCAAGGGACCGCCGTCCATCCGCAGCTCGCACATCCCCGCCCTGTCATGCCCCGACCCGGCCCCCTCCTCGCCCTCCCGCAGCGTGACGGTGCCGTCCCAGGAGGTGTCGTGGAACACCAGATGCGTGGCCGCGTCCGACACCACCAGCTGCACCGGCATCGTCAGATAGAGCGGATCGTCCTCGCGTCCGAACGCGCGCCCGGGGTCCGTGTTCCACAGCCGGTACGTTCCCGCGCGCAGGCGCGGCCCCGACGCCCGACCGCCGAGCCCGAAGAAACGCGCGTCCGCCGCCACCTCGGACCGCTGCATCCAGCGCCCCGGACCGCCGGACAGCGGCTCCCACCATCGCGGCGGCAGATCCCGGCGCAGCATGACGCCGCCCGGCGTGCACACCTCCACGGCACCGTGCCGCGAGACCACGACCGTCACCCGTTCGGCCACGACCCGCCAGCCGCCGTCCTTGTCCGGTTCGAGCACCGCCCGGGGATCGGGCTCCGGGCAGCGGCCGGCCAACGCGTACGACGGCTCGGGCCCGGCACCGTCCCAGCCCCAGAAGACCGCCCCGTTCACGGCCACGAGGATCCGCAGCTCCGAGCGGCTGAACCGGAGCGTGCCACCTCCGGGCCCCGGCTCCACCTCCCGCACCGTCCCCGGCACCCTGGCCCGCTCGGCACCCCGCGCCGGCAACCCGGTGGCGTCGGTCCGCCTCCTGCGCCAGGCGGCCCGCACGGTACGCAACCCCCCGGCGGCCCCCGCGGAGCCAACCGCCTTCATCGAACGCACCAGGTCACGACCGTCCATGCTGTTCACCCTGCCACTGACCGCTCCACACGCGCGTGTCGTTCAACTGCCGTTCACCCATGCCGGGACCACATCTTCACGACACGGACTGTGTGGGGCACACCCTGGTGCAGAAGTCGATCACATGGCATCGTCCCTGTCAGCCGCGTCACGCGCACAACCCAGCACGTGCGCGGGCGACGCACACGACGCGCCACAGTCCGGGAGCCGCCCCAATGTCGACCGTGAACCCCGAGCCGCTCTGGCGGCCAGATCCGCAGCGCATCGCGAAGGCCCAGGTCACCAGGTTCCACGCCTGGGCGGCCGAGCACCACGGAGCCCCCGCCGAAGGCGGGTATCCGGCCCTGCACCGCTGGTCCGTCGACGAGCTGGAGACGTTCTGGAAAGCCGTCACGGAGTGGTTCGACGTGCGGTTCTCGACGCCCTACGCGCGCGTGCTGGGCGACCGCTCCATGCCGGGCGCCGCATGGTTCCCCGGGGCCACGCTGAACTACGCCGAGCACGCCCTGCGCGCGGCCGCCACCCGCCCGGACGAACCGGCCCTGCTGCATGTCGACGAATCCCATGAGCCGCGCCCGGTGACCTGGTCCGAGCTGCGCCGCCAGGTCGGCTCGCTGGCCGCGGAACTGCGCGCCCTCGGTGTCCGGCCCGGGGACCGGGTCAGCGGCTACCTCCCGAACATCCCGCAGGCGGTGGTCGCCCTCCTCGCCACCGCCGCGGTGGGCGGCGTCTGGACCTCCTGCGCCCCCGACTTCGGCGCCCGCAGCGTCCTCGACCGCTTCCAGCAGGTCGAGCCCGTCGTGCTCTTCGCCGTCGACGGCTACCGCTACGGCGGCAAGCAGCACGACCGCCGCGACGTCGTCGCCGAGCTGCGCAGCGAGCTGCCCACCCTGCGGGCGGTCGTCCACATCCCGCTCCTGGGCACCGAGGCCCCCGAGGGAGCCCTGGAATGGTCGGCGCTCACAGCCGCGGACCACGACCCCGTCTTCGAACAGGTGCCCTTCGCTCACCCCCTGTGGGTGCTCTACTCCTCCGGCACGACCGGTCTGCCCAAGGCCATCGTCCAGTCCCAGGGCGGCATCCTGGTCGAACACCTCAAACAGCTCGGCCTGCACTGCGACCTGGGTCCCGAGGACCGCTTCTTCTGGTACACCTCGACCGGCTGGATGATGTGGAACTTCCTCGTCTCCGGCCTGCTGACCGGCACGACGATCGTCCTCTACGACGGCAGCCCCGGCCATCCCGACACCGGCGCCCAGTGGCGTGTCGCCGAACGCACGGGAGCCACCCTCTACGGCACCTCGGCCGCGTACGTCATGGCCTGCCGCAAGGCCGGCGTGCACCCGGCCCGCGACTTCGACCTGTCCAGGGTCCAGTGCGTCGCCACCACCGGATCACCGCTCCCGCCCGACGGCTTCCGCTGGCTGCACGACGAGGTCCGTGCGGACGTGTGGATCGCCTCCGTCAGCGGTGGCACCGACGTGTGCTCCTGTTTCGCCGGAGCCGTCCCCACCCTCCCCGTGTACACCGGCGAGCTGCAGGCGCCCGGTCTCGGCACCGACCTGCAGTCCTGGGATCCGAGCGGGCACCCCGTCGTCGACGAGGTCGGCGAGCTCGTCGTCACCAACCCCATGCCGTCCATGCCGGTCCACTTCTGGAACGACCCCGACGGCAGCCGCTACCACGACAGCTACTTCGACACCTATCCCGGCGTGTGGCGCCACGGGGACTGGATCACCGTCACCTCACGCGGCTCCGTCGTCATCCACGGCCGCTCCGACTCCACGCTCAACCGCCAGGGCGTGCGCATGGGCTCCGCCGACATCTACGAGGTCGTCGAACGGCTCCCCGAGATCAAGGAGTCCCTGGTCATCGGCATCGAACAGCCCGACGGCGGCTACTGGATGCCCCTCTTCGTACACCTCGCCCCCGGAGCCGTCCTCGACGACGCCCTGCTCGGCCGTATCAAGCGGGCCATCCGCGAACAGCTGTCGCCGCGCCATGTCCCCGACGAGGTCATCGAGGTGCCCGGGGTCCCGCACACCCTCACCGGAAAGCGCATCGAGGTCCCGGTCAAGCGCCTGCTCCAGGGCACTCCGCTGGAGAAGGCGGTCAACCCGGGCTCCATCGACAACCTCGACCTGCTGCACTTCTACGAGGAGCTCGCGCGCAAGCGGGCCTGACGCGCCCGCACGACGGCCGAACGGCGGCCAGGCAGACGGTCAGCCGCCGTAGGTGGCCTCGGACTCGCCCAGCACCGCGGCGAAGTCCGAGGCCAGACGTGCCGCGTCGGCCGGCTCGAGCTCGGCGACGGAGATCCGCACCCCCGGCCCGGACGCCAGCCGGAACCGGGCCCCCGCCGCCACCCACCAGCCGTACGACCGCAGCCCGTTCACCGCGGCCGACTCGTCCCGCACCGGCACCCACACGTTCATCCCGCTCGCGCCGTGCGCCACGACGCCCCGGTCCGCCAGTTCCCGCAGGAGCGCGGTCCTGCGCCGCGTGTACGTCTCCCGCGCGCGTGTCACCAGGGCGCGGGTGCCGTCGTCGGTCAGCAGCCCGTACACCGTCTCCTGGAGGAGATGGCTGACCCAGCCGGACGTCAGCAGCAGCCGCCCGTCGTGCCGGGCCAGGGTGGTCGGGTCGCAGGCCGCGGCCGCCCACCGCAGGTCGGTGCCGAGGAACTTGCTCACCGTCCGCACGTGCACCCAGCGCGACAGCCCGCCCGAGGTCAGGGTCAGCAGGGGAGCGTCCGCGACGGCGGAGGCGTGGTCGTTCTCGACGACCAGCAGATCCGGTGCGGCCCGCAGGACCTCGACGAGCGTGTCCCGGCGCGCCGCGGAGAAGCGGCCGCCCCAGGGGTTCTGCGCCCGCGGACTGCACACCAGCGCGCGGACCCCCGACCGTACGGCGGTCCGCAGGGCGTCGGGCCGCACCCCCTCGTCGTCGACCGCGACCGGGACGATGCGCAGCCCCAGAGCCGTGACCAGATCCAGCAGATGGTGATACCCGGGATCCTCCATGGCCACCGCGTCCCCGGGCCGGAGCTCCACGGACAGCAGCCGCCCGATCAGATCGAGCGCACCGTGCGCGAACGTCACCTGCTCCACGGGCACGCCGTCCGGACGCATCCAGTCCCGCACGGCTTCCTCCAGCCGCTCCAGCCTGGGCGTCGCGCGGTGCGAACGGGCACCGGGGGACAGGCGCGTCGGCGGCACCAGACCGGGCAGCAGTTCCGGATCGGGATGGCCGCCCGCCAGATCCCGCAGCCCGTCCGGCACCCTCGGCGGCCGGCGTGACGCCACGGAGGGAACCGCCGCCACCACCGTGCCGCCCCGCCCGCGCGTGACGACGATGCCGCGGCGGCGCAGCTCCTTGTAGGCCGTCGCGACCGTCCCCGGACTCACTCCCAGTTCGTCCGCGAGCCGCCGCACCGGAGGCAGCGCGGCCCCCGGGCCCAACGCGCCCTCGGCCACGCCCCGTTCGACGGACGACGCAATCCCCTTGGCCGTCGTGCCACTGATCCCATATTGTGTTGCCACATTGCCAAGTATGTATCAATACATAATTCCAGGCAAGGGGGAGCCCGTGCATCCGATCCGCCGCGCGGCCACATGGAGCCACCGCACACCCGGAGGACGCGACGGCCGGAGAATGCTGACCATCGCCCTCACCGACCGGGTGGGCAGCGGCCTGTGGGCCTCCGTCAGCGTCCTGTACTTCACCTACGTCTCCGGCCTCTCCGTCGCCCAGGTCGGCACCCTCGTCGCCACGGCCGGAGTGGCCGGCATCGCGGGAGCCCCGCTGGGCGGCCGCCTCGCGGACCGCCTACCGCTCACCCGCGTCCTGATCGCGGTCCAACTGCTGCGCGCCCTGGCCTCCTTCGCCCTGCTGACCACCGACCACTACGCGCTCCTGGTGGCCTACTGCTCCGTGGGCAGCCTCGGCGACCGCGCCGCCAACGTCCTCACCAAGCTCTACGCCACCCGCATCGCCGGCCCCGACCGCGTCCGCTACCAGGCCGTCCAACGCACCGTCGCCAACGCCGGCTGGGCCCTCGGAGGCCTCACCGCCGCTGCCGCCCTCGCACTCGGCAGCACCGCCGCGTACCGGTGGCTCCTCGCCGGCGACGCCCTCTCCTTCGTCGCCTGCGCCCTCCTCACCCTGCGCTGCCACGAACCCCGCTCCGGCTCCCGCACGGTCACCACCTCCAAGGACCACAGGCCCACCGCCCGGCCGAGCAGCCCCTGGCGCGACCGCACCTACCTCGCCTACGTCGCCACCGACACCGTGCTCTTCCTCGACGACGCCGTCTTCAAGGTCGGCCTGCCCCTCTGGATCGCCCACACCACCACCGCACCCCAGGGCCTCGCACCGCTGCTCATGGTCCTCAACAACGTGATGGTCGTGGCCCTCCAGGTCCCCCTGGCCCGCTTCGGCGCGACTACGGCCGCCGCCCGCGCCCTCCTCGTCCCGCTCTCGGCGACCTTCGCCCTGGCCGGTACCGCCATGGCCGTCTCGGTGACCGGCGGGACCGTCACCACCACCCTCTCCCTCACCGCCGCGGCCGTCCTCTTCACCCTCGCCGAAATACTCCACTCCACGATCGCCTGGGAACTCTCCGTCGCCCTGGCCCCCGACACCGCCCAGGGCGCCTACCTCGGAGTCCACGGCCTCGCCCAGTCCGCCCAGCGCAGCATCGGACCACTCGCCGTCACCACGGCGATCGCCACCGGCCCCCTCGGCTGGCTCACCTTCGGTGGCGCCATCGCCGTGACCTGCGCAATCCAGCACCGCCTGGTCCGCGGACGACTCACGCGAAGGCCGTTGTCAGTGCCGCCGATTACTGTGAGTGAGCATTGATCGACCGTGCTCACAGGGGGAAACATGGCACACACCGACCGCCGGACCATGCGCCGCGTCCTGCACCGTGAGATCGCCGGCACCATCGGCCTGCTCACCGACGAACACGACTTCCGTGCCATGCGGCGCTACCGCAGCTTCACCTTTGACGACCACGCCACCTACCTCCGCCAGGTCGAAGACCTCCTCAGGACCCGCGCCCGACAGGGCAGCCACACCACCGTGGCCCTCTTCGACCCCCAGGAGTACGCCGCATACTGCGCCGACCGGAACCTCGACCCCGACGTCCCCGCCCACCGCACCCGCTTCACGGCCCAGCTCGCGACCACGGGCCCCACCATCCCCTACGACGGGCGGCCCCTCGCCGACCTCGTCCCCGCCCTCGTCGACGAAGCCGTACGCCAGGCCACCTGGGAGTACGCGGCCACCCTCCTGTCCCGCCTCGGCGCCTGCGCGACCTGCGGCGAGGACATCGGCCGCGCCGCCTTCGCACGCGCCTCCGACCTCGTCGTCCGCATCCTCGACACAGCGCCGCCCGGCAACCGGCACCTGGTGTGCAGCGTCACCGGAACACCCGAAACACTCCTCGCCGTCCTCCACGGGGACGACGAGACCGACGGCACCACCCGACTCGACGAGGCCGAAGCCCTGGAGTTCACCACCGTCCTCGCCCTCGGCCTCGCCACCCGCGGCCCCGGCGGCCTGGTCATGCGCACCTGCGCCCCCGGCAGCCCCGACCGGATCTACGGCTGGCGGATGCGCGGCGACGGCCTCGAACCCCTCACCGCCGGCGAGGTCTTCGACGCCTACTGCACCGACGCCGAGTCCGGAGACCTCATCTCACCCGAGTCCGACGTCGACTACTGCGCCCCACCGGACCTCGGACAGGACGGATCGCTGCCCGACCACCACCACTGAGCGGGCACACCGCGCCGCACGGGAAAGGGCGCTCCACCCGAAGGCGGAGCGCCCTGCTCACCGGCCGCCGGCCGACCCGGACCGGCCGCTCACTCGCCGGACAGCACGGCCTGCGCCGCGCCACGCGCCTCCTCGGCACTGTCCGTCGCGCGAGCGGCCGCCGCGGCACGCTCGCACTGCGCCAGCGTGTACTTCGCCAGCATCGCCCGCACATAGGGAATCGACGCCGCACCCATGGAAAGGGAGGTGACACCCAGACCCGTCAGCACACAGGCGAGCAGCGGGTCGGACGCCGCCTCGCCGCACACACCACAGCTCTTGCCCTCGGCCCTGGCCGCCTCGGCGGACAGCGCGACCAGGTCGAGCAGCGCGGGCTGCCACGGATCCTGCAGCCGGGACACCGCACCCACCTGCCGGTCGGCGGCGAACGTGTACTGCGCGAGGTCGTTCGTTCCCAGCGACAGGAACTCGACCTCCCGAAGAATCGACCGGGCCCGCAGCGCGGCCGACGGAATCTCCACCATCGCGCCGAACTTCGCCCGCAGCCCCGCCTCGCGGCACGCGTCCGCGAACGCCTTCGCGTCGGCACGGTCCGCCACCATCGGGGCCATCACCTCGAGATGCACCGGCAGACCCTCGGCGGCCTTGGCCAGCGCCGTCAGCTGCGTCCGCAGGACGTCCGGGTGGTCGAGCAGGGTGCGCAGACCCCGCACGCCCAGCGCAGGGTTCGGCTCGTCGGCCGGAGTCAGGAAGTCCAGCGGCTTGTCCGCGCCCGCGTCCAGGACGCGCACGACGACCCGCCCCTCGGGGAACGCCTCGAGCACCTGCCGATAGGCCTCGACCTGCTTCTCCTCGGACGGCGCGTTCTTGCTGTCGTCGAGGAAGAGGAACTCGGTACGGAACAGACCGACGCCCTCCGCCCCCGCCTCCACGGCGGCCGGCACATCGGCCGGTCCGCCGACGTTCGCCAGCAGCGGCACCTTGTGACCGTCGGCGGTGGCACCCGGCCCGGTCGAGGCGGCCAGCGCCGCCTTGCGCTCCGCCGCCGCGGCCTCGAGCTGTGCCTTCTTCTCGTCGCTCGGGTTCACGAAGATCTCACCCGTGCTGCCGTCCACCGCGATCATCGTGCCCTCGGCCAGCTCACCGGCACCCGGCAGCGCGACGACCGCCGGCACACCGAGCGCACGCGCCAGAATCGCGCTGTGACTGGTCGGCCCGCCCTCCTCGGTCACGAAGCCCAGCACCAGCGTCGGGTCCAGCAGCGCGGTGTCGGCCGGCGCCAGATCCCGGGCCACCAGCACGTACGGCTCGTCGCTGTCCGGGACACCCGGCATCGGGACGCCCAGCAGACGGGCGACGATACGATTCCGCACATCGTCGAGGTCGGCCACGCGACCCGCGAGGTACTCACCGGCCGCCGCCAGCAGCTCACGGTAGGAGGCGAACGCGTCGTACACGGCACGCTCGGCCGTGCTGCCGACGGCGATACGCCGGTCCACGTCCGCCATCAGCTCGGGGTCCTGGGCCATCATGGCCTGCGCCTCGAGCACCGCCTGGGCTTCGCCCCCCGCCAGATTGCCGCGCGCCATCAGGTCGGCGGCGACGGCCTCCACGGCCTTGCGGGCGCGCCCCTGTTCGCGCTCCGCCTCTTCTGCCGGTATCTGCTTGGCCGGCGGCTCGAGGACCGCCGTTCCCATGTGCCGAACCTCGCCGATCGCCACACCGTGACTCACGCCGACGCCTCGCAGCGTTGTCTCCATCTCACCCGTCTCCGTTAGTGCGGCGGGTCCCGCCGCCGCGGTGGTTGTCCTACATGCCGCCGTGCCCCTCAGGGGGACGGCGGCGGCATCACTGCCAGGAAAAGAGAACGTCGCCCGTCTTCACGTCGCCGTCTTCACGGAGCTCACCGAGAGAGTCCGCCGTGGCCTCCAGCGCCACGACGGGACACACCGGGGACTTGCCGGCCTCTTCGACCGCCACCGGGTTCCAGCGCACGATGCCCTGGCCGCGGGTGACGGTGTCGCCCTTGTTCACGAGGAGCTCGAAGCCCTCGCCGTTGAGCTGCACGGTGTCGATACCGAGGTGGGTGAGCACGCCGTGTCCCTCGGCATCGACGACGACGAAGGCGTGCGGATGGAGGGAGACGATGACTCCGTCCACGGGCGCCACCGCCTCAGAAGGTTCGCGCACCGGGTCGATCGCCGTACCCGGGCCGACCATGGCCCCGGAGAAGACCGGATCAGGCACCGAGGCCAGTCCGATGGCGCGTCCTACAAGAGGGGACGTCACGGTGGTCATGGGAAGCCTCCCAGGGGTGGAGATGTACATGGGCCGTTACTGCCTGTCCAGGTCGGCGCACTGTGCAGCAGGGTATGTCAGATGAAGTACCGGTTCCGCACGAGAGCCCGACGTGGTCTAGACCACCACTCTAGTGGATTTGCACCCGCTCTGCGGCCCCGTGTACAGTCGTACTCCTGCTTGGGATGAGCGACGCGATCAAGTGCGCCTGTCGAGCAGCATCCAATTCAGTCAGATCCACTTCTCTGGATCATCTTCCGCATGCTTGCGGGACGGTGGTCAGGAGGACGGAAAAACCCTGATAGAGTTGGAAACACCGAAGGGAAGCGCCCGGAGGAAAGCCCGAGAGGGTGAGTACAAAGGAAGCGTCCGTTCCTTGAGAACTCAACAGCGTGCCAAAAATCAACGCC
>NZ_JBIAWO010000010.1:0-202356 GCF_042895685.1 Streptomyces sp. NPDC001381
CCTCGTAGCGGAGCTACTTGGGTCTTCGGCCGGTGCGGCGAGGGTGCGTGCCGGGCGCCGCGGGTGCTGTGCGGGACTTTCGAAACACCCCCTAGACGTCACAGCCTCCGAGGATCGCCGAGATGAACACCCCCGCCGCCGACGGCTTCCGCATGCCCGCCGAGTGGGCCCCGCACGACCGCACCTGGATGGCGTGGCCGGGCCCCAACCCCACCTTCGCCGACGGCGACGACCTGGCAGCGGCCCGCGCCGCCTGGGCGAGGGTCGCCCGCACGATCCGCCGCTTCGAGCCGGTCACGGTGGTGTGCGGGCCGGGGCAGTCGGCACAGGCCGCCTCCCTGCTGGGCGACGGCGTCCAGGTGGTCGAACGCGACCTCGACGACGCCTGGATGCGCGACATCGGCCCCACCTTCCTGACCGGCGCCCACGGCGAACTCGCCGCCGTCGACTGGACGTTCAACGGCTGGGGTGCCCAGGACTGGGCCCGCTGGGAGCACGACGCGAAGATCGCCGCGCACGTGGCCGACCTCGCGGGGGCGCGGACGTACGCCTCGAAGCTGGTCAACGAGGGCGGCGCGATCCATGTCGACGGCGAGGGGACGGTCCTGCTGACGGAGACCGTCCAGCTCGGCCCGGAACGCAACCCCGGCTGGACCCGGGAGGAGGCCGAGACCGAGATCCACGCCATGCTCGGCACCCGCGAGGCGATCTGGCTGCCGCGCGGCCTCACCGCCGACTACCCCCCGCACGGCTTCGGCACCCTCGGCCATGTCGACATCGTGGCCGCGTTCGCCCGCCCGGGCGTCGTGGTCGCCCACCACCAGCCCGACCCGGCGCACCCCGACCACGAGGTGACCAAGGAGGTCATCGGCATGCTGCGCGCCCGGACCGACGCGCGCGGCCGCCGGCTGGAGGTCGTCGAGGTCCCCGCCCCGACCGTGCTGGAGGCCGACGGCCACTGGGCCGACTACTCCTACATCAACCACTACCTCTGCAACGGCGGAGTCGTCCTGTGCGGCTTCGACGACCCGCGCGACGAGATCGCGGCCGGCATCTTCCGCCGGCTGTTCCCCGGGCGGGCGGTGACGCTGGTCGACGCCCGGACGATCTTCGCGGGCGGCGGCGGCATCCACTGCATCACCCAGCAGCAGCCGAGGGCCGGGGTCAGGTAGAACGTACGGGTGAACGTACTGGTCTGCGCGGCCTGCGGCTGCCGCCTCACCGAGCCGCTGCGCCTCCTGTCGGAGCTCCCGCCACGCCCCGGGTACGACGGGCTGCCGCACCCCGACGGCTCGCGGCACGCCCCGCCGACCATGCCGCGCGGCACGTACGCCACCCGCATGCACGACGGTGAGCTGATGATCTCCGCCGGCCCGCGCGGCACCCTCGTGGTGCACCCGGATGACACCAGGGGACGGCTGAGGCGCAACCCCGCCTCGAAGGAGCCGACCTGCCGCGGCCTGCCCGGCAGCGAGGGCCCCAACCAGGTGTGCGAGGGATGCGGCGCGGTGGTGGCGACACAGTTCTGCGAGTGCTGCACCCGCCATGAGACCCACTTCCTGCCCGACGCGGTGCAGGTGGCCGCCGTATGAGCCCCAGCAGCCGCACCCCGGCCCCACCGCGCGAGCGGATCCTCGCCGCCGCCATGGCGATGATCGCCGAGCGCGGTCTGGAGAAGCTCACGATGGCCGCGCTCGGCCGCGAGGTCGGGATGAGCAGCGGCCACCTCCTCTACTACTTCCACTCCAAGGACGAGCTCCTCCTGCAGACCCTGGAGTGGAGCGAGGGCCGGCTGGGCGCCGAGCGGGCCCGGCTGCTGACCCGGCCCGCGAGCGCCCGGGAGCGCCTCGACGCGTACGTCGACCTCTACGTCCCCGACGGGCACCGCGACCCCCACTGGACGCTGTGGCTGGAGGTCTGGAACCGCTCGCAGAACGCCGACGGCGCGGCCCGCGACCGCCAGGCCGCCATCGAGGGCGCCTGGCACCGCGACCTGGTGGCCCTGCTGGCGGAGGGGATCTCCGGGGGCGAGTTCCGCCCCGTGGACGCCGACCGTTTCGCGGCCCGGCTGCGGGCGCTGCTGGACGGTTTCTCCATCCACGTGGCGATCGGGCTGCGCGGCACCGGCCGGGAGCAGGTGCTCGGGCACGTCCGTGAGTTCCTCGATACGTCGCTGCTCGCATCCTGAGACGCCCGGTTCACGGCGGGACGGTTTGTGCCAGACTGCCCCCGTGCTCTCGTTCGCCACGATTATTGGCAGCAGGCGCGCCGGTCCGCAGTGACCGCCACGTACGACCAGGTACGGGTGGCCACCGTCGTCCTCGACCCGCGCGCAGACCTCTCGCACCCGCGAGAGGTTTTTCGCTTTTCTGGCCCACCCGCAGCCGGGAGCGAGCGCACGGAGGACCATGGGGACGGTGGAGCCGGTCAATCCGGTAAGACCGAAGATCCACAACAGGAGCCTTGAGACCATGACCGAGACGGCAACCAGCGAGCTCGACGACTCGTTCCACGTCTTCGACACCACCCTGCGCGACGGCGCCCAGCGGGAGGGCATCAACCTCACCGTCGCCGACAAGCTCGCGATCGCACGGCACCTGGACGACTTCGGCGTCGGCTTCATCGAGGGCGGCTGGCCCGGCGCCAACCCGCGCGACACCGAGTTCTTCGCCCGCGCCCGGCAGGAGATCGACTTCCGGCACGCCCGGCTGGTCGCCTTCGGCGCGACGCGCCGGGCGGGCGCGAAGGCGGCCGACGACCCGCAGGTCAAGGCGCTCCTGGACTCCGGCGCCGACGTCATCACCCTCGTCGCCAAGTCCCACGACCGGCACGTGGAACTGGCGCTGCGCACCACGCTGGACGAGAACCTGGAGATGGTCAGGGACACCGTCGCTCATCTCCGCGAGCAGGGCCGCCGGGTCTTCGTCGACTGCGAGCACTTCTTCGACGGCTACCGCGCCAACCCGGAGTACGCGAAGGCGGTCGTCCGGGCGGCCTCCGAGGCCGGCGCGGACGTGGTGATCCTCTGCGACACCAACGGCGGCATGCTCCCGGCGCAGGTGCAGGCGGTGGTCTCCACGGTGCTCGCCGACACCGGCGCCCGGCTGGGCATCCACGCCCAGGACGACACCGGCTGCGCGGTGGCCAACACCCTCGCCGCGGTGGACGCGGGCGCGACCCACGTCCAGTGCACGGCGAACGGCTACGGCGAGCGCGTCGGCAACGCGAACCTGTTCCCGGTCGTCGCCGCCCTGGAGCTGAAGTACGGCAAGAAGGTGCTCCCCGAGGGCCGCCTGCGCGAGATGACGCGGATCTCGCACGCGATCGCGGAGGTCGTGAACCTCACCCCCTCCACCCACCAGCCGTACGTCGGCGTCTCGGCCTTCGCCCACAAGGCCGGCCTGCACGCGTCGGCGATCAAGGTCGACCCGGACCTGTACCAGCACATCGACCCCGAGCTGGTCGGCAACACCATGCGCATGCTGGTGTCCGACATGGCGGGCCGGGCGTCGGTCGAGCTCAAGGGCAAGGAACTCGGCATCGATCTGGGCGGCGACCGCGAGCTGGTCGGGCGGGTGGTCGAGCGCGTCAAGGAGCGCGAGCTCAAGGGCTACACCTACGAGGCGGCCGACGCGTCCTTCGAGCTGCTGCTGCGCACCGAGGTACAGGGCGGCAAGCCGCTGCGCTACTTCGAGGTCGAGTCCTGGCGGGCCATCGTCGAGGACCGCCCCGACGGCACCCACGCCAACGAGGCCACCGTGAAGCTCTGGGCCAAGGGCGAGCGCATCGTCGCCACGGCGGAGGGCAACGGTCCGGTGAACGCCCTCGACCGGGCCCTGCGGGTGGGGCTGGAGAAGATCTACCCCTCGCTGGCCAAGTTCGACCTGGTCGACTACAAGGTCCGCATCCTGGAGGGCGTCCACGGCACCGAGTCCACCACCCGCGTCCTGATCTCCACGACCGACGGGACGGGGGAGTGGTCCACGGTGGGCGTGGCGGAGAACGTCATCGCGGCTTCCTGGCAGGCCCTGGAGGACGCGTACACGTACGGTCTGCTGCGGGCGGGCGTGCAGCCGGCGGAGTGACCCTCACGGCGCCCGCCAGACGTTGTCGAAGGCGGCGTCCTCGATGCGCCGCCGCTGCCGTACCCCCTCCAGCTCGGTCAGCGCGCCGCCCACGGCCGCCAGGACGGTCAGCACCGCGTCGTCGGCCGGGCCCCCGGGCGCGTCGGCCGCTCCCTCGGGGATGTCCAGGGCGGCCGCGAGACCGACGAGCACGGGCTCGCGGGACGCCCAGCGGTCCGCTGCCCGGCGCCGGCCCGGCGAGTCGGCCGGGGCGGGGTGCCCGCCCCGGCCGAACAGCCGGCGGAGGCCGGACGTGCCCGGGTGCTCCTCCGCCTCCACGGCGGTGGCGTAGGCCGAGGCCAGTCCGTTGCCCCGGCGCCACAGCCAGTCCTCGACGGACTCGTACGGGGCCTGCCGGACGAGCGCCGCCCCGGCCTCGTCCAGCAGACGGTCGCCGGTGGCCGGGACCAGGCCGGGCACGATGCGGTCGTCGTCCAGCGCGACGGCCTCGAGGGCGAGCAGGTCGGCCAGTTCGGCGCCCGCCAGGGCGAGCGACAGGTCCCCCCGTTCGACGGGACGGCCGGACGGCACGTCCAGGGAGACGATCAGCAGATCCTGCGCTGTGGTCATGTCGGACTCCCTCTCGGTTTCCCCCATCCTCCCCCCGTCACCGGCCCGCGGCACGCCCTATCTCAGGGACCACTTCTGGTTCGCCGCACCCGTGCAGGACCAGATCTGTGCCCGTGCCCCGTTGACCGGCGAGTTGTCCGTCACGTCGAGGCACCTGTCCGCGGCGAGGTTCACCACGTCCCCGGTGGCGGCGTCGTACGACCACCGCTGGGCACCGGTCCCGTTGCAGCCGTACAACTGCACCTTGGCCCCGTCCGCCGTCGAACCCGACGTCACGTCGAGGCACTTGCCGAGGGCCTGGACCGACCCGTCGGCCGTCACGGTCCACTTCTGGGCGGCCGTCCCGTTGCAGTCGTGGAGCTGCACGGCCGTACCGTCGGCGCTCGAACCCCCGGCGACGTCCAGGCACTTGCCGGCCAGCCCCACGAAGGAGCCGGTGGTGCCGCCGCCGCCCGACGGGGTGCCGGACCAGGTGAAGGTGGCCGAGGTCCGGCCGGGCAGCGAGTACGTCGCGTGCCGGGAACCCCAGTTGACCGTCACCGTCCGCGCCGTGGTCGCGTCGTTGTACGCGATCAGCGCCTTGGAGCCGTCCGGGTTGCGCCACGCCACGTTCGGCACGGCCGACGACGCCGTGGAGGCGATCCGCTGGGCGCCGGGCCGGACGAACTTCGTCAGATGGCCCATCGTGTAGTACTCGACCGTGTAGTCGACGGTCCCGCTCGCCGCGTCCCCGTGGTGCACCGTGATCAGCCCGGTGCACGTCCCGCAGCCGCCGTTGTGCGGGCCCCGGTTCTGGTCCACCGCCAGCGACCACTTGGTCACCGACTTCGCCCAGTTCCGTGTGTGGTCCACGATGTCGCGCATGTCCTCGCGCTGCTGGTGCGCGATCCACGTCCCGCCGGAGTGCTCGGTGCCGAACGCGTCCAGCTGCGGATACCGGTCGTGGACGGTCGTCTGCTCGGCCACGTCACCGCCGTATCCGTGCCAGGCGATCCCGCCGAAGTTGGGGTGCGACCGCACCGCCGCGTCGTCCACGGTCTGCGCGGCGTACGCGGCGTACACGTCCCAGTTCCAGTCGTGCGCGAGCACCTTCGTGGACAGCCCCGCCGCCGCGAGCTTCGGCAGCAGTTCGTTCTTCGTGAAGTAGGCCAGCCCGGACGCGTTCCAGCTCATCGACGGATAGCCCGAGCAGCAGGTCGGCTCGTTCTGCGCGGTCACGTACGCCACCGGCACCCCCTGGTCCCGGTACGCCTGGAGGTACTTCACGAAGTACGACGCGTAGGCCCCGTAGTACTCCGCCTTCAGCCAGCCGCCGTTGAGCTGCCCGCTGTCCTTCATCCAGGCGGGCGCCGTCCACGGCGAGGCCATCACGGTCAGGGACGGGTTGAGCCGGAGCGCCTCCCGGGTCAGGGGCAGGACGTCGGCGAGGTCGTGCGCGAGGGAGAACCGGGCCAGCGACGGGTCCGTCTCTCCCGCCGGGACGTCGTCGTACGTGTATCCGAACCGTGCCAGGTCCGAGGCGCCCATCGGGTTGCGCAGGAACGACAGCCCGATGCCCTCCGTCGGTGAGAACAGCTTGCGCATCGTCGCGTCCCGGGTGGCCTGCGACAGCGCCCCGCTGCCGTTCATCAGCCAGGCCGCGGTGTCCGTGAAGGACGCGCCGCCGCCGGTGAAGGTCTGGTAGCGGGTGTTCTCGTCGACCGTGATGTTCTCGCCGCCGCCCCCGGTGCCGGACTGGAAGGCGAACGGCGTCTGGGCCTGGAGCCCGCGCACGACGTGGCGCCCGGCGTCGTCGTCGGTGGTGGTCAGCCAGACGCTGACCTGTTCGCCGGCGGCCTGTGCGGGAGGTGCCGCCGCGGCGAGCCCGGCCGTGGCGGAGAGCAGCGCGGCCAGCAGCAGCCGGACGCCGGATTTCCTGGCAGGTTCCATGGTGCGTCGCCCTTCCTGACGAGACTGACGGGACGTCTTGACGGGTCTGCGCGCCGTTAGTTAACTCACGGCATGATCTAAGTCATGAGTGAACCGGAGAGCCCCGAGTGAACCAGAGAGCCGAGGGAAGGTCCATGCACAGAACCGCCCTGCTCGTCTCCACCGCCCTGTTCGCCGCCCTGCTGTCCCCGACCGCCGTCCGGGCGGCCGCCGACCCCGCGCCCGTCCCGGTCGACCGCTTCGAGGGCGAGGTCCCCTTCGCCGCCCAGCCCGCCGAGGGCATCTTCACCTGGGGCAGCGACGCCGACGACCCGCCCGCGCTGCGGCTGACCGACCGCACCGACGCCCCCGAGGGCGAGAAGGTCCTCACCGGGACCTACGACATCAGCGGCTGGGGCGGCTTCACCCACGACTACGCCGCCACCGGACCCGCCCGCGACTGGTCCGCCCACCGGGGCATCCGCTTCTGGTGGGAGGGGCGCGGCGACGGCCGGGTCATCGCCTTCGAGATCAAGGACGGCGGCGCCCACGGCGAGGCCTCCGAACTGTGGACGACGTCCTTCACCGACGACTTCACCGGCTGGAAGCAGATCGAGATCCCCTTCACCGACTTCCGCTACCGCACCGACTACCAGCCGGTCGGCGGCATCGACCACGTCCTCGGGCTGACGCAGATGTGGGGGTACGCGCTCACCCTCCCCGCGGGCACCCGGGGCGACTTCGCCCTGGACGGCGTCGAGCTGTACGGCCGGGCCGACCAGTCCCTGCGTGCCTCCGTCACCACCGACGCGGCCGTGTACCCGGTCGACGAGGGCGGCACGGCCACGGTCCGGGTCACCCTGGCCACCACCGGCTCAGCCCCGGTCGACGAGCCCGTGACGGTGACGTACGAGACGGCCGGCGGCACCGCCGAGCCCGGGCGGGACTACACGCCGGCCACCGGCACCCTCACCTTCCCCGCGGGCACCGCCTCCGGCACGACCCGCACGATCCGGGTCCCCACCCTGAAGGACAGGACCGCCGAGGCCGCCGAGACGGTCCCGCTGAGACTCACCGTCAACGGTGCCAAGGCCCCCGCCGAGAATCCGCAGGTCGTCGTCGACGCCCACGGACTGCCGTACCTGGACGGCAGGTTGCCGGTCCGCAAGCGCGTCGCCGACCTGCTCTCCCGGATGTCCCTGGCGGAGAAGGCGGGCCAGATGACCCAGGCCGAGCGCGGCGCGCTGACCGCCCCGGGCGACATCGCCGCCTACGACCTCGGCTCGCTCCTGTCCGGCGGCGGCTCGACCCCCACGCCCAACACCCCCGCGGCGTGGGCGAAGATGATCGACGCCTTCCAGCTCCGGGCGCGGGCCACGCGGTTCCAGATCCCGCTGATCTACGGTGTCGACGCCGTGCACGGGCACAACAACCTGGTCGGCGCCACCGTCATGCCGCACAACATCGGCATCGGCGCCACCCGCGACCCCGGGCTCGCCCGGCGGACCGGTGAGGTGACCGCCGCCGAGGTCCGCGCCACCGGCGTCCCCTGGGACTTCGCCCCCTGCCTGTGTGTCACCCGCGACGAACGCTGGGGCCGCTCCTACGAGTCCTTCGGCGAGGACCCGGCGCTCGTGGAGTCCATGGAGACCGTGATCCAGGGGCTCCAGGGGCGGGCCGACGGACGGGACCTGAAGGACGACGACAAGGTACTCGCCACCGCCAAGCACTTCGTCGGCGACGGCGGCACCACCTACGGCTCCTCCACCACCGGCACGTACACCATCGACCAGGGCGTCACCGAGGTCACCCGGCAGCAGCTGGAGGCCGTCCACCTGGCGCCGTACCAGGAGGCGGTCGACCGGGGCGTCGGCACGGTCATGCCCTCGTACTCCTCCCTCGACCTCGCCGGCGACGGCCGCGGACCGGTGAAGATGCACGCCCGCGCCGACATGATCAACGGCGTGCTCAAGGGCCGGATGGGCTTCGACGGCTTCGTCATCAGCGACTGGGCGGCCATCGACCAGCTCCCGGGCGACCAGGCCTCCGACGTCCGTACGTCGGTCAACGCCGGCCTCGACATGATCATGGTCCCGTACGCCTACAAGGACTTCACCAGGACGCTGATCAGCGAGGTGACGGCGGGCCGGATCAGCGAGCGCCGGATCGACGACGCCGTCTCCCGGATCCTCACCCAGAAGTTCCGGCTCGGCCTCTTCGAGCACCCGTACGCCGACACCACCGGCGCCGCGCGGATCGGCTCGCCGGCGCACCGGGCCGTGGCCCGGCAGGCCGCCGCCGAGTCCCAGGTGCTGCTGAAGAACGCGGGCGGGGTGCTGCCGCTGCGCAGGAACCAGAAGGTCTACGTCGCCGGCTCCGACGCCGACGACATCGGCAACCAGACCGGCGGCTGGACGGTCACCTGGCAGGGCGCGTCCGGGGACACCACGCCCGGGACGACGATCCTGGACGGCATGCGGAAGGCCGGCGGAGACCTCACGTACTCCGAGGACGCCTCCGCCCCCCTCGCCGGCCACGACGTGGGGGTGGTCGTCGTGGGCGAGACCCCCTACGCCGAGGGCGTCGGTGACGTCGGCAACGGCCACGACCTGGAACTGAGCCCGGCCGACCGGGCGGCCGTGGACAAGGTGTGCGCGGCGATGAGGTGCGTGGTGCTGATCGTCTCCGGACGCCCCCAGCTGATCGGCGACCGGCTCGGCGCGATCGACGCCCTCGTCGCCTCCTGGCTGCCGGGCACGGAGGGCGACGGCGTGGCCGACGTCCTCTACGGCAGGCGCCCCTTCACCGGGCAGCTCCCCGTCACCTGGCCCCGCTCCGAGGCCCAGCTGCCGATCAACGTCGGCGACGCGGCATACGATCCGCAGTTCCCGTACGGCTGGGGCCTGACGACGCTGACGAAGGTGCCGGAGGGCGGCACGGCGACGCTGCGGGCGCTCGCTGCTGCGGCCAGGGCCGCCGAACGGGCCGGGACCGACGCGGCCGGCCGCGCCCTGGTCACCAAGGCGCGGCTGATCGTCCAGCGCAAGGCGGGTCAGGACATCACGGCGGCCCTGGCGAAGCCCTTCGCCGCGGCGGACCATCTGCTGCTGACCGGACGGTACGGGGCGGCCGTGGCGAAACTCGAGGAGGCCTACCGGGCGGGGTGACCGGTTTGGGGGGCTTCGGGTAGTTTCGAAGCATGGACGGTGTCGTCGTGCGGTCCCGGAGCCTCCCGATCCTGCTGCTGGCTCTGGCGCTCGCCGTGCTGACCGTGTTCGCGCCCCGGGCGTCGGCCGCCACAAGTGTCTCGAAGATCGCCGAGGCGCTGCGCGCCGGCCCGGTGTACGTCGATCCGGCCGCGTCCGCCCAGCTCTCCCCGGCGGACGCGCACGCCCTCCGGCAGAAGATCGAGGACGCCGGCAAACCGCTGTTCATCGCCGTCCTGCCCGCGGACCAGCCGACCGCGGGCCTCTTCGGCGACCTCCGCACGGCCACCGGCATCACCGGTCTGTACGCCATCCGGCTCGGCGACCGCTTCGACGCCCGCGCCGACTCCTCGGTGCTGCCGCGCACGGCCGTGGGGAACCTGGTGAGCAGCGTCCAGGACGAGCCCGACGCCCGGACCCAGCTGGACGACTTCACCGACCGGGCCCTGGCCTCCATGGGCGGTTCGGCGCCCGCGAGCTGGAGCTCGTCCGACGGCGGGGGCGGGGTCTCCACGACCGCCCTGGTCACCCTCGGCGCGGTTCTGGTCGCGGGCGGCGCGGGCGCGTACACCCTGGTCCGCCGCAACCGCCGACGGCACGCCGAGGAGCAGCGGGCGGCCCTGGAACGGCTGCGGGTGGTGGTCGACGAGGACATCACCGCGTTCGGCGAGGAACTGGACCGCCTGGACTTCCACCCGGCCGAGCCGGGCGCCGACGACACCATGCGCGCCGACTACGAACGCGCCCTGGACGCCTACGACGGGGCGAAGTCGGCGATGGCCGCCGCCACCAGACCGGAGGACGTGCGCGCGGTCACCCAGGCCCTGGAGGACGGCCGCTTCTCCCTCGCCCAGCTGGCCGCCCGCCGCGAGGGCAGGGCCCTGCCGGAGCGCCGCCCGCCCTGCTTCTTCGACCCCCGCCACGGCCCCTCCACCACCGACGCCACCTGGACCCCGCCCGGCGGCGCCCCGCGCGAGGTCCCGGTCTGCGCGGCGGACGCCACCCGGCTCGCCGACGGCCGCGACCCGGTGATCCGCGAGGTGGACAGCGACTACGGCCGCCGCCCCTACTGGGAGGCCGGCCCCGCCTACGGCCCCTGGGCCGGCGGCTACTTCGGCGGCGGCCTCCTGCCGGGCCTCCTCGTCGGCACCATGCTCGGCGGCATGATGGCCACCCCCTCCTACGCCTCCGACTACGGCGCGGGCTACGGCGACTTCGGCGGCTACGAGGGAGGCGACGTCTCCGGCGCCGACTTCGACCCGGGCGACTACGGCGGCGGCTTCGGAGACGGCGGCGACTTCGGCGGCGGAGGGGACTTCGGGGGTGGCGGGGACTTCGGGGGCGGTTTCTGAGACGGGACGTCTAGGGCGCCGGACTGATCGCGCCGTTCCTGTCCATGACGAAGCTGCCCTGGGTCTTGCCGTCGACCTTGAGGTGCTTGAGCCAGTGCTTCGACAGGCTGTGCAGGTTCTTGTGCTGGATCTCCCAGGGCATGGAGTGTCCGGCGCACTCCACCTCGACGATCAGCTTGTGCTCCCCCTTGATGGCTTTGTAGAGCGCGGGGACCGAGAAGTTGAGCCTGGGGTCGGTGCTCGGCGGCGTCGTGTTGGCGGTCCTGTCGCTCTCGCCGTGCACGATCAGCACGGGCACGCTGCCGCCCAGGACGCGGTCCTGCCCGGCGGTGGTGTTGTTCCAGCCCCATCTGTAGAAGTTCCGGATCCGGCTCACGCCTTCCGGCCGCCCGGTGGCCGCGTCGACCGCGCCCCAGTTCCGGCCGACCGGGTCCTCCTCCATGAGGGCGTTCCACGCCACGTCGAGCATGTCGGGTTCACGCTGGTCCGCGCAGTCGAGCTCGCTGTCCCAGCCGTTCTTGAGTCCGCTCCGCGACAGCACGAACATCGGAAAGCCGGGCAGCGGCAACGCGGCCGACGGGTTCATGTCGTCCAGGGGCGGGAAGATCGGCGCGAGCAGGAACAGGCTCTCCACCTTCTTCGGGTTCCTGACGGCGTACGGACCCATCGTGAACGACGCCGCGGACCACCCGATGAGAGCGACCTTCTCGACCTGGCGCTCCTTGCGGATGTACTCGACGACGGTGGAGAGTTCGTCCGCGTCGCTGTCGGAGTTGGTCAGCTGGAACGGGTAGCTCGGGGTGCGCGTGCCCGTGAGCCAGGGCATGGCGAGCTTCTGCTGGGCGGGACTGATGTTGCACGGGTCCTCCATGCGGGGCCGCGGTGAGCGGCCGGAGCCCTGGAGATCCATCATGAAGACGTCGTGGCCGGCCCTGGCCAGTGCTTCGGCCCATCCGTACGAGGTGTGCTGGAGATCGAATCCGGCCAGCGCCGGCACGCTCCGGCCGTGCAGCATGAGGACGGGCTTGCGATCGGCCGGCGGGACCGACGCGTCGTAGCGTTCGCGCACGAAGAGCTGGACCTGCTTGTCCTTCGTGGCGGGGACCGACGACTTGTGGGGGACCCAGTGGTCGGTCATCTTGAGGGCGGCCATGGGCGTCCCTTCCGTTCGGCGCGAACTCGGGCGGTGCGCGCGGAGGCGTCCTGACCAGCGTCGGTACGGCGGGTTTCGCGCGCCACCCCGGACGGTCCGATCGCCTGACGCGCCCACCGGAGGAACGGGAACGGGAACGGGCCCGGCGCGGGGCGGCGCCGGGCCCGTGGGTCTCGCACGGGGACGGGACTCAGAGCGAGGACGCCGCCGAGGCGATCGCCGAGGCGAAGGTGGACACCTCGGAGTAGACGCCGGGGGCGTTGGGCCGGGCGCAGCCGATGCCCCAGCTCACGATGCCGACCTGGATCCACTCGTTGGCGGCGTCGCGGCGGAACATCGGGCCGCCGGAGTCGCCCTGGCAGGTGTCCACCCCGCCGGAGGCGTACCCGGCGCAGATCTCGTCGCTCGCGACCAGCCCGCTGTACCCGCTGTACGTGCGACAGGTCGCGTCGCTCACGAAGGGCACGGTGGCCTTGAGCAGGTACCGCTGCTGGGCGCCGCCCTCGGTCGCGGCGCCCCAGCCGGCGACGGTGAAGGTGCCGGTGTTGTACTGCGTGGTCGTGGCGATCTTCAGGGTCGGCAGGTTGATGGGCTGCGCGAGCTTGATGAGCGCCCAGTCCTTGCCGTTGCCGTTGTAGCCGGGGGCCCGGTAGACGTACGTGGACCGCACCTGGACCCGGCCGCTGGTCGACTGGAGGTCCGCGACGCCGGCGGTGGCGGTGATGCCGGTGTTGGCGCCGGTGCCGCTGACGCAGTGGGCGGCGGTCAGCACGATCTGCTGGGTGTAGAGCGCTCCGCCGCAGCCCATCGAGAGCCGGACCATGAACGGGAACTCGCCCTGCGTGGCCCGGGTTCCGCCGACGACGGGGGAGGGGGCCGCCTGCGCGGCCGAGACGGGCTGAAGGCTCGCGACGGCGAGGGCGGTCGCGCCGGCGGCCGCGAGTCTCTTGAGCGCGGTGAGGAGCTTCTTCATGGTGCTGCCTCCGTGGGGGGTGGCGAGGGGGGTCCACTCATGACGTGCCCATGTCATCGAGCAAGGCAAAGGAACGACCATGGACTGACATGGCCAGGTCAAATCTGTTGCTGGATTATGTGAACCCTGTGAGCCCCCGCACAAGGGGGCCGATTCGGCCACGCCCGGGCGACTCCGGCGGCAGGAGCCGGGGGCCGGAATAGGACGGCAGCTGTCCTAGTACGCGTCTACGGTGGCCGTATGACCGCAGCAGCCGACCCCCTGGCGCCCCTCTCCTTCGCCTCCGTGGCCGCCCTCGACGCCTGGCTCACCGAGCATCCCGCGCCGCACCCCGGTCTCTGGGTGAAGATCGCCAAGAAGGGAACCGGACTGGACTCCGTCACCGCCCGGGACGTCAACGACGTCGCCCTGTGCCACGGCTGGATCACCGGACAGCGCAAGGGCCTCGACGACCGTCACTACCTGCAGCGGATCACCCCGCGGCGGCCGGGCAGTCTCTGGTCGATGGTGAACGTGAGGCGGGTGGCGGAGCTGAGCGCCGAGGGGCGGATGCGGCCCGGCGGCCTCGCCGAGGTGGCCGCCGCGCAGGCCGACGGCCGATGGGCGGCGGCCTACGCCTCGCAGAAGGACGCGGACGTCCCCGAGGAGCTCGCGGCCGCTCTGGCCCGCAATCCGCGCGCCAGAGCGGTGTTCGACGGGCTCGGCAGGACAGACCGGTACCTTGCCATGCTCGGTCTGCTCCGGGCCCGCACCCCGCAGAGCCGGGCGGCGCAACTGGCGGCCGTCGTCGCGAAGTTGGAGGCGTCCGCCGGTACGTCCCGGTGAGCCGTCGTCAGTCCTGCGCCGCGGACCTGGCGAAGTCGAGCAGTGCCTCGAAGTCGATCGCCCCGGGATCTCCGTGCTGGTTCTCCGGGACGTGCATGTGCCCGCACACCCCCTTGAACGCGTTCCACCGCTCGTGACTCATCCGCTGCCCGCCGCCGTTCCCGGCGGACTTCGGGTAGGCCGGCCACAGCGCAGGGCCGCGCAGCGGCACATGGTGGTGGATGTGCATCCACGCCAGGTACTGGGCGACACCCCGCAGCGCCCACTCGGGGGCCTTGGGCCAGTAGATGTGGGGCAGGTCGCTCGTCCGCCACTTGGTGTGCCGCTCGGGATCGCAGGTGCCGACGAATTCCACCTGGCAGACGTTCAGGGTGTTCGTCTCGACGCCGCCGCGCAGATTGACCAGCGCGCGCGAGGAGATGTCGATGTCGAAGTGCTGGTACCACCGCAGCCGCCTGGCGCCGAAGTCCGGCACGGCCGTGAGGTTCGGTGCGCTCGCGCCGCCCTGGTAGCCGGGCAGTGAGCGGCCCTCGGTGGTGTGGAGGACGATGGCGTTGACCTCCATGCGGTCACCGCCGAACTTGCTCTGATACCAGTGGTCGCGGTTCGCGCCCGGGTAGTGCTGGGGTCCGGTCCTGGTGCTCATGGCCGCGACTGTGGCACATATCACAGACAGCGGCCGGGCATATACCGCTTCCGGCCGCTATCCGCCCTTTCCTGTTGTTTTCTGTCCCGGTCGGACGCCGGTTCACGCGTTCTTGATCGCCGAAATGTCGAAGTTCAGCTTGATCTTGTCCGAGACCAGGACGCCACCGGTCTCCAGCGCCGCGTTCCAGGTCAGGCCCCACTCGGAGCGCAGGATCTCCGCCTTGCCCTCGAAGCCGACGCGCTCGTTGCCGAACGGGTCCTTGGCGGAGCCGTTGAACTCCAGGTCGATGGTGATCGGCCGGGTGACGCCGAGGATGCTCAGGTCGCCGGTGACGCGGTAGTCGTCACCGCCCAGGGCCTCGACGGAGGTGGAGCGGAAGGTCATCTCCGGGAACTCGTCGGTCCGGAAGAAGTCCGCGCTCTTCAGGTGGCCGTCACGGTCGGCGGACCCGGTGTCGATGCTGTCCATCCGGACGTCCAGGGACGCGGTGGAGCGGGACGGGTCGCTGCCGTCCAGGTGCAGCGAGCCGGTGTGGTCGTTGAACTTGCCCTTGACGTTCGTCACCATCGCGTGGCGGGCGACGAAGCCGATCGTCGAGTGTGCCGGGTCGATCGTGTAGTCGCCGGTGAGCGCGGCGAGGTCCGGGTTCACGGCGACGGTGGTGGTGGTCTCGCCGGTGTCCTTGCGGCCGAAGATGCCCATGACGTGCCTCCTTGAGAAGGGGGAAGACCCCTGATGTTTAATCTTCAACCAGGTTAACGCGGGCCGCCGCGTACCTATTCCGGGGCGGCCGGGCCCGCCGCGTCACTCCCCCGGCCGACATCGCGCGGCGCGGCGCACGGGCCGATGTGAACTGACTCTCACCGCTCCCCTTTGTGTGACCTCTACAAGCCACACACCTCCTGAGCAGTCAGAACGGCTGCATGCCCCCCTGCTTCTGTTCGGTGGTACCAGGAAAACGCGCCGGAGACTGTACGGAGTCGACGTCTCCCTTTCCTTGGCGGGCTTCGTAAGGTCACTACATGACCGTTTTGGAAGAGACGACGGGTGAGCCCACCGCGGAGCCCTCGGAACCCTCGGAGCCCACGGACGCGCGCGGGCGCGTGGCCGAGCTGCACGAGATCCGTGCGCAGGCGCTGGCCGGTCCGAGCGAGAAGGCGACCGAGGCGCAGCACGCCAAGGGCAAGCTGACCGCGCGGGAGCGCATCGAGCTGCTCCTGGACCCGGGGTCCTTCCAGGAGGTCGAGCAGCTGCGCCGGCACCGGGCGACCGGCTTCGGCCTGGAGGCCAAGAAGCCGTACACCGACGGTGTCATCACCGGCTGGGGCACGGTGGAGGGCCGCACGGTCTTCGTCTACGCCCACGACTTCCGCATCTTCGGCGGCGCCCTGGGCGAGGCCCACGCCACGAAGATCCACAAGATCATGGACATGGCCATCGCGGCCGGGGCTCCGCTGGTCTCCCTCAACGACGGCGCCGGCGCCCGTATCCAGGAGGGCGTCTCCGCGCTCGCCGGCTACGGCGGCATCTTCCAGCGCAACACCAGGGCCTCCGGGGTCATCCCGCAGATCTCGGTGATGCTGGGCCCCTGCGCGGGCGGCGCGGCCTACAGCCCCGCCCTCACGGACTTCGTGTTCATGGTCCGTGAGACCTCGCAGATGTTCATCACCGGCCCGGACGTCGTCAAGGCGGTCACCGGTGAGGAGATCACCCAGAACGGCCTCGGCGGCGCGGACGTGCACGCCGAGACCTCCGGCGTCTGCCACTTCGCGTACGACGACGAGGAGACCTGCATCGCGGAGGTGCGCTACCTCCTGTCGCTGCTCCCGCAGAACAACCGCGAGAACCCCCCGCGCGTCGAGTGCTCCGACCCGGCCGACCGGCGCGGCGACGTCCTGCTCGACCTGGTCCCGGCGGACGGCAACCGGCCGTACGACATGACCCGGGTCATCGAGGAGATCGTCGACGACGGCGAGTACCTGGAGGTCCACGAGCGCTGGGCGCGCAACATCATCTGCGCGCTGGCCCGCCTGGACGGCCAGGTCGTCGGCATCATCGCCAACCAGCCGCAGACGCTGGCGGGCGTCCTGGACATCGAGGCCAGCGAAAAGGCCGCGCGTTTCGTGCAGATGTGCGACGCCTTCAACATCCCCATCCTCACTCTTCTGGACGTACCCGGCTTTCTCCCCGGCGTGGACCAGGAGCACGGTGGGATCATCCGCCACGGCGCGAAGCTGCTGTACGCCTACTGCAACGCGACCGTGCCGCGGATCTCGCTGATCCTGCGCAAGGCGTACGGAGGTGCCTACATCGTCATGGACAGCCAGTCCATCGGTGCCGACCTCACCTACGCCTGGCCGACGAACGAGATCGCCGTGATGGGCGCGGAAGGTGCCGCCAACGTCATCTTCCGGCGCCAGATCGCCCAGGCCGAGGACTCCGAGGCCATGCGGGCCCGCATGGTCAAGGAGTACAAGTCCGAGCTGATGCACCCGTACTACGCGGCCGAGCGCGGTCTGGTCGACGACGTCATCGACCCGGCCGAGACCCGCGAGGTGCTCATCCGCTCGCTGGCGATGCTGCAGTCGAAGCACGCCGACCTGCCCTCGCGCAAGCACGGCAACCCCCCGCAGTAACCCGGCGGACTTTCCGCGACACCCCAGCGGAAACCTCTCTCACGGAGACTGACACCCATGAACACTCCCGACATCCGCGTCGAGAAGGGCCACGCCGAGCCCGAGGAAGTCGCCGCCATCACGGCGATCCTCCTGGCCCGCGCCGCGGCCCGCACCTCCGAGCCCACCGAGGCCCACCGTCCGCACCGCAAGGCCGGCTGGCGCCGCCTGGAGCGCGAGGGCGGCTTCCGCGCCCCGCACAGCTGGCGCTGAGCCCGCAACGACAAGAAGGGCCCCTCTCCTTGAGAGGGGCCCTTCTTCGCGCCTCGGGGGCGCCAGGAACCGTGTGCGGACCACGGGCTGCCCGCGCGGGACGGCCGACGACCGTCCCAGGCAGCCCGGTGGCCGCCCGTCCACTACCGCAGCCGAGCCATCAGGGCGTGCTCCACGAGCGTGATCAGCGCCGACTTGGCGTCGGCACGATGGCGCGCGTCCGTCGTGATGATCGGGGTGTCGGGGCCGATCTGCAGGGCCTCGCGCACCTCGTCCGGGTTGTACGGCTGGTTGCCGTCGAAGCCGTTGAGGGCGATCACGAACGGCAGGCCGCTGTTCTCGAAGTAGTCGACCGCGGGGAAGCAGTCGGCCAGGCGGCGGGTGTCCACGAGGACGATGGCGCCGATCGCGCCGCGCACCAGGTCGTCCCACATGAACCAGAAGCGGTCCTGGCCGGGCGTACCGAAGAGGTACAGGATCAGGTCCTGGTCCAGGGTGATACGGCCGAAGTCCATGGCGACCGTGGTGGTCGTCTTGTCTCCGGTGTGGGTGAGGTCGTCGATACCTGCCGAAGCAGATGTCATGACGGCCTCGGTACGCAGCGGGTTGATCTCCGAGACGGCCCCGACGAACGTGGTCTTGCCCACGCCGAAGCCACCCGCCACCACGATCTTCGCCGAGGTGGTGGAGCGGGAAGGACCGCCGCTAGAGCTTGCGAAGTCCACTGAGCACCCTTTCGAGCAGTGTCACGTCTGGCTGGCCGCCGGCGTTCTCGTCGCCGCCGGGCTGATGGATGGCGACCAGTCCCGCCTCCGCCAAGTCGGCGACGAGGATCCTGGCCACGCCGAGAGGGATCGTCAGGAGGGCCGAGATCTCGGCCACCGACTTGATCTCACGGCAGAGGTTGCAGATCCGCTGATGCTCGGGCAGCTGGCCCTGCATCTGGTGCGGCTGCGCAGTGGTGTGCACCAGCGCCTCGATGGCGAGCTGGTAGCGCGGGCGGGTCCGGCCGCCGGTCATGGCGTACGGACGCACCAGGGGGTTGTTCGACGCCCCGGCGGGCGCCGGCTCGGGGGTGCGGCGATGCGGCTGCACGGGCTGGATGCGCGGGGCCGGCGGCTGGTCGTACGGGGACGGCCCGGGGCCCTGCGGCCTCTGGGGCGAGTACGGCCGCTGCTGGCTCGGGGAGGAGGGGAAGTTGTAACGGTTCGGGTTCTGGGAACCGTCGTTCGGACCCTGGGCAGGGCCGTACGACCAGTTACCCGTATTGGAACCGCCTGGGGGTGTTGCCACTTTCTCTCCTCCTCCGACTGTGCCTGGCACCCATCACTGTGGAGCCGCGTCCCGAAACCCTACGGCCTCGGGACGCCAAAACGCACCGTCCGACTGTTAGTTGAGAAGGCTCCCTTGGAGCTCTGCACGAAGGTCGGGCGTCAGAACCGTACCGGCACGGTCCACCAGAAGGGCCATCTCGTACCCAATGAGGCCGATGTCCGCCTCGGGGTGCGCGAGAACCGCGAGCGAGGAACCGTCGGAAATGGACATGATGAACAGGAATCCCCGCTCCATCTCCACAACCGTCTGGTTCACACTGCCTCCCTCGAAGATCCGGGAGGCGCCTGCCGTCAGTGACGTCAGACCGGAGGCGACGGCCGCGAGCTGGTCGGCGCGGTCGCGGGGGAAGCCTTCGGACATCGCCAGAAGGAGTCCGTCGGCGGAGACCACCACCGTGTGGGACACCCCCGGGGTGTTGTCCACGAAGTTGGTGATCAACCAGTTCAGGTTCTGTGCCGCCTGGCTCATCGGGCTCACACTAACGCTCCTGGTTGTAGGTGCTGTCAGGACCGAAGCCCTGGCCGTTCGTTTCACTGCCTGCGTTGCGCCCTCGCTGGACGCCTCGGCGCAGGTTGCTCAGCCTGCCCCGGACGTCCTCCGGAGCGCGGGAGACCTGTGGGCCTCCCTGAGGGGTGCTCTCGGCGGCGCCCTCGACCAGGTTGGCCTTGGGTACCCGCCTCGGCAGACCGGACGAGGTGACCCCGCCTGCCTTGGGCTTCCGGAGCTGCGAGGCCTGCTGCCAGCGCGCGTCGTTCGCCGAACGCCAGCCGCTGTCGCCGTTGCTCTCCGAAGTGGGGGCCGGCGCTTCCGCGTTCCCGGGCCGCACGGCGCCGTTCGAACCGTTCGCCGCGGTGGATCCGCGGCGGGGAAGCCCGGCGTCGGTCAGCTCGTGGGCGGCGGAGGGGGCCGGTCCCGGACGGTCGAAGCCTACGCGGTCCTGCTCACTCGCGTCAGCGGCCTGCGCGGATTCCGCTTCCGGAGCGTACTGGTCCGGGTAGCCGTTCTGGTAACCGGACTGCTGCGGCCAGTCGTCCTGGTAGGACTTCTCCTCGTACGCCTGGTAGCCGTCCGCCGCGGAGGTGTGCGCGGACGAGCGCTCCTCCTGGGCCGGCTCCGCATACGCGGGGTCCGGGTAGCCGCCGTTGGCCGGGAAACCGTCGTGCTGCGGCATGCCGCCGTTGTGCGAGAAGGACTCGCCCTGCGGCAGACCGTCGTTCTGGGTGAAGTACTGGTCGTCGTACGCCTGGCGCTGCTGCTCCTCGTACGACGCCTGCCGCTCCTCGTACGACGCCTGCTGCGGCTCCTGGTACGCCGTCCGGCCGTTCTGGCCGTTCTGGCCGTCGAACGCCCCGGGCTGCTCCACGAAGGCCGTCCGGCCGCTGTCGTAGCCCGTCGGGGCGGCGTCGAAGCCGTTGTCGTACGAGGGCTGCGGGGTGCCGTCGAAGCCCTCGCCGAAGGAGGGGACCTCCTGCGTCTCCTGCGGCTGGCCGGTCTGGGACTCCAGGGCCGCCTTGCGCTCCTCGCGGATCAGGGAACGGCCCACGGGGTCCAGGTCGCGCAGGTCGTCGGGGACCTCGTAGCGGCTGTCGTCGAAGCCGAGCTCCGCCGCGGTGCGCATCGGCAGGCCGTTGCTGAAGTCCTCGCCCGGCAGCTGCTGCTCCGGGATGATCTGCGAGACCGTGAACTCGTCGCGCTCCGGCTGCTCGCCGCCGCCACCGTGGGTGATGGCGTCCGGGAGCATGACCAGCGAGGTGGTGCCGGCCTGCTCGCCCGAGGGGCGCAGCTGGACCCGGATGCCGTGCCGGTCGGACAGCCGGCCGACCACGAAGAGGCCCATGCGCTGGGAGATCGCGGCGTCCACGGTCGGCGGGTTGGCCAGCTTGTGGTTGATGTCCGCGAAGTCCTCGGCGGTGAGGCCGATGCCCTTGTCGTGGATCTCGATCATCACGCGGCCGTCGGGGAGACGGGTCGCGGTCACGCGGACCTTGGTCTGCGGGGAGGAGAACGTGGTGGCGTTCTCCAGCAGCTCGGCGAGCAGGTGCACGAGGTCGGTCACGGCGCGGCCGTGGATCTCGGCCTCCGGGACGCCCGACAGCTCGATGCGCTCGTACTGCTCCACCTCGGAGGAGGCGGCGCGCAGCACGTCGACCAGCGGGACCGGCTGGTCCCAGCGGCGGCCGGGCTCCTCGCCGGCGAGGACCAGGAGGTTCTCGCCGTTGCGGCGCATACGGGTCGCGAGGTGGTCCAGGCGGAAGAGGTTCTCCAGCTGGTCCGGGTCGGCCTCGTTGTTCTCCAGGTCGGTGATCAGGGTCAGCTGGCCCTCGATCAGAGACTGGTTACGGCGCGAGAGGTTGGTGAAGATCGCGTTGATGTTGCCACGGAGCAGGGCCTGCTCGGCGGCGAGCCGGACGGCCTCGCGGTGGACCTGGTCGAAGGCGCGGGCGACTTCGCCGATCTCGTCCCGGGTGTTGATCGGGATGGGCTGGACGCGGGTGTCCACGCGGCCGGGGTCGGTGCGCGAGAGCTGGTCGACCAGCATCGGCAGGCGCTGCTCGGCGATGCCGAACGCGGCGTTGCGCAGCTGGCGCATG
The DNA here is from genome assembly GCF_042895685.1 of Streptomyces sp. NPDC001381. Taxonomy (NCBI): domain Bacteria; kingdom Bacillati; phylum Actinomycetota; class Actinomycetes; order Kitasatosporales; family Streptomycetaceae; genus Streptomyces; species Streptomyces sp. NPDC001381. The sequence continues at coordinate 21,575 of NZ_JBIAWO010000010.1, forward strand.
GAGGTGCTCATCTGGCGGGCCATGAGCGAGGCGATGATGAACGCCGCGAGCAGGGCGATGATGACGATCGAGGCGTTGATGATCGCGTCGCGCTGGGCGTCGGAGGCGATCTGGCCGGCGTCGTCCACCGCGCGGTTGATGAGCTCGGTCTCGACCTGGCTGTAGCCCTCGAACTTCAGGGTGGCGGCCGACATCCACGAGCTGGCGGTGACGCCCTGCGCGGAGAGCTGGGCGGGCGTCTGGCCGCTGCCGATCAGCTTGATCATGTCGGTCATCGAGGGCGGGGTGGTGAAGTTCTTGCCCGCGGCTTCGGCCTTGGCCTTGGCGTCGGCGACCTGCTTCTCGCCCTCGGCCTGCTTCTCCTTCATGACCTCGGCGAGCCGGGCGGCGTCCTGGGTGGTGCCACCGGAGCCGTACTCCTGGACCGCCACCTGCTCCAGGTAGGCGTACGAGGTGAAGGCGACGAGCTGCTGGCGGTAGACCGTCTCGTCGGGGCTGGGCCGGACCAGCAGGTGCATGCCGATCGCGCGCTGCAGGGACTCGGCGCCCTTGGCCAGGGCGATGGCGTAGACCGTACGGCCGTAGGCCGTGATGTTGCCGGTGCCGAGGCCGAGTTCGTTGGAGAACTCCATCAGCAGGTGCTCGACCGCGACGTAGCCCTCTTCGGTCTTCACCGGGTCCATGGCCTTGGTGTAGGCGGCCGCGCGGATCTTCGTCAGCGTCGGCTCGGCCTGTTCCACCAGGTTCAGACGGCGCTTGAGGCCCTCCTTGTCGGGCATCCCGACGGTCTCCTGGTGGAAGGCGGTGGCCTTCTCGTCGGTGAGGGTGCGGGCCTGCTTGACCGCCGAGTCGTTCTTCTTGTTCTCCAGCAACGGCTCCGCGGTGAGGTCGCGCTCGTTGAGGAGGGCCTCGGCGTACTCACCGGCGGCGGCCACGATCTTCGCGGTCTTCTCCGCGTCGCGGGCCTCCTGCCAGGTGTCGATCGAGCCCTTCACCTGGAAGCCGCCCATGACGAGGCCGACCAGCACGGGTATGAGCAGGATCGCGTTCAGCCGGGTCGGCACGCGCCAGTTGCGCGGAGAGAGGCGGCCGCCGCTCTTCGCGGGCGCGGCCGACGGCTCCGAGCCGGGCACAGGGGCGGACGCCGCTCCGCGCGGCGGCGGGGTGAAGTTGCCCCGGGCCGCAGGCTCGGGACTTTTCTTGCTTCGCCTCACTCGACCAACAACCTCTCGGCGGTCGGCACCTTCCGTGCCGCAGTGACTCAGAGCCCGGTCAGCCATCGACCATCAGTACGTCATTGACTATTGGGCAGTTCAGGCATTCCAGCACGACGGCCTGCGCTCTTCCAAACATGGAGAAGTGCCGGTTCGAAGTGATGTAAGCCCCAGATAAAACGGTCAAAAAGAGCGAGCCCCGCCAAAAGGCGGGGCCGTCGTGCGCACAGCGAGACCAAGCGACCGCGACGCGTTGCGGTACCACCCGATTCCTCTGCCGAAACGTTATGAACACCGGAGCCGGCCGTGTCAAAGGCCACAGCCGGCTCCGAAGCGTCTACGACAACTGCCATATGCGCCCGTGTACTTGAAAGTTACCGCAGTCGCGCCATGAGCGCGTGCTCGACCAGCGTGATCAGCGCGCTCTTCGCGTCCGAGCGGTGTCGCGCGTCGGTCGTGATGATCGGGGTGTCCGGACCGATCTGCAGCGCCTCGCGCACCTCCTCGGGCTGGTAGGGCTGCTGCCCGTCGAAACCGTTGAGGGCCACCACGAACGGCAGGCCGCTGTTCTCGAAGTAGTCGACCGCGGGGAAGCAGTCGGCCAGCCGGCGGGTGTCCACCAGCACGACCGCGCCGATCGCACCGCGCACCAGGTCGTCCCACATGAACCAGAACCGGTCCTGGCCCGGCGTACCGAAGAGGTACAGGATCAGGTCCTGGTCCAGAGTGATACGGCCGAAGTCCATGGCCACCGTGGTGGTGGTCTTGTCCCCGGTGTGGGTGAGGTCGTCGATGCCCGCGCTCGCGGACGTCATCACGGCCTCCGTGCGCAGCGGGTTGATCTCGGATACCGCTCCCACGAACGTGGTCTTGCCCACGCCGAAGCCACCCGCCACCACGATCTTCGCGGATGTGGTGGCCCGGCCTCCGTCAGAGCTTGCGAAGTCCACTGAGCACCCTTTCGAGCAGCGTCACGTCCGGAGCGCCGCCGTTGTTCTCGTCGCCGCCCGGCTGGTGGATGGCCACCAGGCCGGCCTCGGCGAGGTCCGCCACCAGGATCCGCGCCACACCCAGCGGCATGGCCAGCAGCGCCGAGACCTCGGCGACCGACTTCACCTCACGGCACAGGTGGCAGATGCGCTGGTGCTCCGGGAGCAGCCCCATGAGTGCTGCCGGGTCGGCCGTGGTGCTGATCAGCGCCTCGATGGCGAGCTGATAGCGCGGCCGGGTCCGGCCACCGGTCATCGCGTACGGACGCACCAGCGGCTGGTCGCCCTCATCCCCGTACGGCTCCGCGTACGGATCATGATGGGCGGGGGGCGGGGTCATGGATCCTCCGGGCGGGACAGCATTCTCGGTCAGTCGTGCCGTCCGTCGAGGCCGGTGGGGGGATTGTGTCGGCCGGACGGTGATTTCGTGAGGCGGGTGGTACCGGGGCGGGTCAGTGGAGCAGACTGCCCTGGAGCTCGGCGCGCAGGTCCGGGGTGAGGACCGCGCCCGCGCGGTCGACCAGCAGCGCCATCTCGTAGCCGACGAGGCCGATGTCGCACTCGGGGTGCGCGAGCACGGCCAGGGAAGAGCCGTCCGAGACGGACATGAGGAAGAGGAACCCTCTCTCCATCTCCACGACCGTCTGTGCCACGTTGCCGCCCTCGAAGATCCGGGAGGCACCGGCCGTGAGCGAGGTGAGCCCCGACGCGACCGCCGCCAGCTGGTCGGCACGGTCGCGCGGGAAGCCCTCGGACATCGCGAGCAGAAGCCCGTCGGCGGACACGACGACGGTGTGGGACACCCCGGGGGTGTTGTCCACGAAGTTGGTGATCAACCAGTTCAGGTTCTGTGCAGCCTGGCTCATCTGGCTCAACTAACGCTCCTGCGGGTGAGTGGGGCTCGGGAAACTGCCGGTCTGACCGTTGCCGGCCTGACGACCCTGCGCGATGCCCCGACGAAGATTGGTCAGCCGTCCGCGCACGTCGTCAGGCGCACGCGAGACCTGCGGACCGGTTTGGTGCTGTTGCTGCTGAGCCGTGCCCGGGACGAGGTTCGCCCTCGGCACCCGGCGCGGCAGGCCGGACGTGGTGACGCCGCCCGCGGCCGGCTGCCGGACGCGCTCGGCCTGGCGGACGAGTTCGTCGTTCGGCGAGGTACGCCACGAGGGAGCCGAGGCGCCGGTGGCCGCGGGACGCTGGGGGGCAGCCGGAGCCTGCGGCTGCTGCTGCGGAGCCTGCGGTGCCGGAGCCTGACCACCCGCCTGCGAACCGTGGAACCAGTTGGTCTCCAGCGTGTCGTACAGCGGGGTGCGTCCGTCGCCCGGACCCTGGGCCGGCGGCAGCGCCTCCGGCTCGGGACGGTGGGCCGGACGCGGCGGAACCTGCGGCTGCGGGGTGCCGTAGCCGTTGGTCCCGTTGCTCTGGGGGCGCTCGAACTGTCCCGTCGACGACAGGTCCTGGCGGCCGGGCAGCGCGTGCTGGCCGGTGGAGGAGTTGTCGTAGCCGGGCGCGGCGAACTGGCCGGTGGAGCTGTTGTCGTACGCCTGCGGAGCGAACTGGTTGGGGTTCGCCGGGGCGTTCTGGCCGCCCGGGGCGCCGTAGACGTCGGACCGGGAGAAGCCGTTGTCCTGCGGGGCGCTGGTGCCCGGGCGCTGGAACTGGCCCGTGTCCTGGCGTCCGCCCCGGCCCTGGGGACCGCCCACGGCCGGGAACTGGCCCGTGCCCTGCAGACCGGTCGCACTGAAGTCGGCCGGACCCTGGCGGTCGTCGAAGCGCGGGATCGCCGGCATCTCCGTGGTGGAGGGGCCCTGGCGGTCGTCGATGCGCGGCATGCGCGAGGTCTGCGCGACGTCCGGCTCCTCGTGGCCGCGCGGGGCGTCCAGCGGGGTGCGCGGCACCGGCGGCTGGGCGTTCTCGTCGCCCCAGCTGGTCACGCGCGGCTGCGGGTTGCCGCCGGGCAGCTCGGCGCGCGGCGGGAGCTGCGGCTGACGGCCACGCGGCTCGTTGTTGTTCTTGCGCTGCGGCGGACGTCCGCCACCGAAGAAGTCCTGGTTCTGGCCGTTGGCACCGGTGCTCTGCAGACCCTGCGACGCGCCGGGCGCCTGACCGCCGAAGCCGGCGCCCGCACCGGCCGGAGCCGGGCGGCCCTGCTGGGGCGAGGCGGGAGGCTGCGTTCCGCGCGGCGGCTGACCGCCGGGACGGCCACCGCCGTCACGGCCGGGCAGCGCGGCCCGGGGACCCTGGCCGGCGCCGAGCCGGCCGCCTCCGCCGGGACCGGAGCCGGTGCCCGCGCCGAGGGCGCCGCCACCGGACGGAGCACCGAGGGAACCGCCCTGCTGACCGCCCTGACGGCGCGCGGCTGCCGCGCCCGCGGCGGCCTGCGCGGCGGCGGGGCCACCCGCGGCGCCGCCCTGACCGGGCTTGGGCTGGGGCTTCTTGCCGCCCTGGGCGACGTCGACGGGCAGCATGACCAGCGCGGTCGTACCACCGGAGTCGGACGGGCGCAGCTGGATGCGGATGCCGTGGCGCTGCGACAGACGACCGACCACGAAGAGGCCCATGCGCCGGGACACCGAGACGTCCACGGTGGGCGGCGAGGCGAGCCGCTCGTTGATCGCGGCCAGGTCCTCGGGGGAGAGGCCGATACCGGTGTCGTGGATCTCGATCAGGACGCGGCCGTCGGGCAGCGCGTGACCGGTGACCTTGACCTTGGTCTGCGGCGAGGAGAACGAGGTGGCGTTCTCGAGCAGCTCGGCGAGGAGGTGCACGAGGTCGTTGACGACCCGGCCGGCCACTTCGGTGGTCGGCACGGAGGCCAGCTCGATGCGCTCGTACTGCTCCACCTCGGAGGCGGCGGCGCGCAGGACGTCGACCAGCGGGACCGGACGGGTCCAGCGACGGCCCGGCTCCTCACCGGCGAGGACGAGGAGGTTCTCACCGTTACGGCGCATACGCGTCGCGAGGTGGTCGAGCTTGAACAGCGAGGACAGCTGGTCCGGGTCGGCCTCGCGGGACTCCAGCTCGGAGATCAGCGACAGCTGGCGCTGGATCAGACCCTGGGAGCGGCGCGAGAGGTTGGTGAACATCGCGTTGACGTTGCCCCGCAGCAGGGCCTGCTCGGCGGCGAGGCGGACCGCCTCGCGGTGCACGTCGTCGAAGGCCGCGGCCACCTGGCCGATCTCGTCCCGGGAGTGCACACCGACCGACTCCACGGACGTGTCCACGTCCTGCGGGTCGGCCTCGGACAGCTGCTTGACCAGCTCGGGCAGACGGTCCTGGGCGACCTTGGTGGCGGTCTCCTGGAGCCGGCGCAGCGAGCGGATCATGGACCGGGCGACGACGAACGCGCCGACCAGCGACACACCGAGCACGAGCAGGATGAGCGCACCGGAGATGATCGCCTCGCGCTCCGACTCGGCGCGCAGCTCACGCGCCTTCTGCTCCATGTCCTCGAGCAGCGTGTGCTCGATGTTGTTCATCTGCCGGATCTTGGTGGTCGCGTCGTCGATCCAGTCCTGGTACGACCGCTGGTCCTGCGACGTCAGACCGGAGGCGGAGGCGAACGCGCGGGAGGCGTAGGTGTCGGCCTCCTCGATCACCGGGTTGCCCTGCTCGATGGGCTTCAGCAGCTCCTCGGCGCCGTCGTCGCCGTAGATGCTGCGGAAACTCGCGAGCTCGGAGTCCTCGTTGTCGAACGCCGCGCCGCCGTACTGCCGCTCGTTGTTGGAGAGCTCGCCGTACGAGGTGTTGTTCGCGGGCAGCGCGGCCGCGAGCACGGCGCGCTGGATGGAGGCGTACTCCTTGGCGTTGGAGAAGGCGGCCAGCGCACGCGTGCGCTGGATCATCTCCGGGTTGCTGGTGGCCTGGGCCATGTCCTGCGAGAGGTCGAGCAGCTTCGTGATGAGCTGGTGGTAGGCATCGACCGTCTGGGAGGAGTTGCCCTTCTCCGAGTACGCCGTCTCGCGGATCTTCTGGAGGTTGTTCAGGTCGTCGAGCAGACCGATGAGGCTGTCGCGGACACCCTGGAGGTTGCCGTCCTGGGTGGCGTCGTTGATCTCCTCGGACGCGTCCTGGAAGGCGGTCACGGCCCGGTCCGCCTTGGTCCGGTAGCCCTTGATGCCGAAGTCGGTCGCCTTGGTGCCGTGCGCCAGCGGTCCGGCCGAGCGGTCGCGCTCCTCCTGGAGGGCGACGGCGAGCTCGGTGGCCTGCTTGGTCATGTCCGTCAGCAGCTTCATGTTGTCGAGCTGCTGGATGTCGTCCATGGACTCGTTGATGCGCAGCGCGCCCAGCGTGGTGGCCGCGACCACCGGCAGGGTCAGCAGTGCCACCAGACGCGTGGAGATGCGCCAGTTGCGCAGCGCCACCCGGGGACCGGGGCCGGGGGGACCGGCCGGCGGCTTGACCGTCGGAGTCGGGGGAAGGGAGCTCGGCGACGCGGACGCGCCGGGGCGCCCGGAGCGCTCACCGCCGTCGCCGGACGCAGCCGGGCCCGGGTTCTGGGCGTGCTGGGGCGAGGAGCTGCCATTGCTGGGGGCAGTCCCGCCGTGCGGCTCCGGCTCCGCCGAAGCACTGCCATCCCTCTTGAAACGTCCCTGCACTAGCGTCGCAACCTCTGGACCAGGCGCCCTTCCGGGTGAACGGAAGGACGGTGTCGGCGTGTTGGGGGACGCCCTGAATTACGTCCCTCGAATGGTCGTGAGTGACCGGCGCTGGCTCCCCCTTCCAACCGCCACTACGGCGCTGATGCGCCCCGGTGCGCCGGTTCGATCCAGCGGCGGTCCGTGAGATTCCAGCACAGTGCCGGATCTCCAACAAGGTGTGTTGGCCGGGCTGTGACATGCGTGACAGCTTGTGAGGGGCGCGTCACGGGATGTAGAAAAGGTTCCCGTATAAAGCGGGCATAAGGGCGCGAAGCACCGAAGGGCGGTGCGTGTCCCAGTCGCCATGATCAGGAGCGGAATGAGTGCTTCAGGTGCCGAATGCCCGTTTCGCGGTAGTCGACCGCCGGTCTGAATTGACCGCTTTGGGTGGCGATTCGTGAGCAAACTCACATGCTGATCATGCGACCTTCACGCCTTCCCCGGGAATCGCGTGTTTAGCCTGACGCTTTACAGGGATGGCATATCCGACAAGCCGGCAGTACGAGCAGACAGGGTCCAGTACAACAGTGAAGACGACGACGATGTTCCACAAGATCGCCAACCCGCGGCGCACGACGCTGGCGCACCTCCAGGACGCCGACGAACTGCAGCTCCCGGAGCCGGAGCACGCCGTCGACCTTCCCGCCCAGACTGCCAATCCCAAGCGCACCATCCTCATGGAGGCCCCGGTCGCGGCCTCCGTCGCGGAGTAGATCCCCCGAGGGGATCCACGAGATCTTCACCGATCTCGCGGAGCAATACGGGCACGGGCCGCCGAATGCTCAAGGCGCCCGCCCACGGATGTCAAGGGCGTCCCCGGCCGGGGGCGCCCTTCCGCGTTAGCCTGGAGCGTCACACTCCAGCCAGCTCAGTCAAGGGGCCAACCAACCCGTGCGCATCGCCAGGTTCTCCATCGACGGCAACGTCGCCTTCGGCGCGGTCGAGGGCGACAAGCCGGACGAGCTCGTCCTCGACATCATCAAGGGCATCCCGTTCGCGGAACACGAGCTCTCCGGCACGAAGGTGCCGCTGAGCAAGGTCCGGCTGCTTCCGCCCGTGCTGCCCAACAAGGTCGTGGCCTTCGGCCGCAACTACGCCGAGCACGCCAGGGAACTGGGCAACGAGGTGCCGGACGCCCCGTTCGCCTTCTTCAAGCCGTCCACCTCGGTGATCGGCCCCGGCGACGACATCCAGTACCCCCCGTTCTCCGAGGAACTGCACCACGAGGCGGAGCTCGCCGTCGTCATCGGCCGGATGTGCCGCGAGGTCCCGCGGGAGCGCGTGGCGGACGTGATCCTCGGCTACACCTGTGCCAACGACGTCACCGCACGGGACGTCCAGCGGCGCGAGAAGCAGTGGGCGCGGGCCAAGGGCTTCGACACGTCCTGCCCGCTCGGCCCCTGGGTGGAGACGGACATGGACCTCGCCACCGCGTCCGACCTCACGATCCAGCTCACGGTCGACGGCCAGCAGCGCCAGCTCGGCCGCACCAGCGAGATGATCCACTCGATCGAGGATCTGATCGTCAACATCACCGAGGCCATGACGCTGCTCCCCGGCGACGTGATCCTCACGGGCACCCCGGCAGGGGTCGGCCCCCTGGCTGTCGGCGACGAGGTCGCCGTCACCATCGAAGGCATCGGCACTCTCACCAACAAGGTTGTCAAGCGTGGCTAGCGCACCCGGCTCACCCGTCCGCGTACGTTTCTGTCCTTCCCCCACCGGTAACCCCCACGTGGGCCTGGTCCGCACCGCCCTGTTCAACTGGGCGTTCGCCAAGCACCACCAGGGCACGCTGGTCTTCCGCATCGAGGACACCGACGCGGCCCGCGACTCCGAGGAGTCGTACAACCAGCTGCTCGACTCCCTGCGCTGGCTGGGCTTCGACTGGGACGAGGGCCCCGAGATCGGCGGCCCGCACGCGCCGTACCGCCAGTCGCAGCGGATGGACCTCTACAAGGACGTCGCCGCCAAGCTCCTGGACGCCGGCCACGCCTACCACTGCTACTGCTCGCAGGAGGAGCTGGACACCCGCCGCGAGGCCGCCCGCGCCGCCGGCAAGCCGTCCGGCTACGACGGCCACTGCCGGGACCTGACCGAGGCGCAGGTCGAGGAGTACCGGGCCCAGGCCCGCACCCCGATCGTCCGCTTCCGCATGCCCGACGAGACGATCACCTTCACCGACCTGGTCCGCGGCGAGCTGACGTTCACCCCGGAGAACGTGCCGGACTACGGGATCGTGCGAGCCAACGGGGCGCCCCTCTACACGCTCGTGAACCCGGTCGACGACGCGCTGATGGAGATCACGCACGTCCTGCGCGGCGAGGACCTGCTCTCCTCCACCCCGCGCCAGATCGCCCTGTACAAGGCGCTGATCGAGCTGGGCCTCGCCCAGCGGATCCCCGCCTTCGGGCATCTGCCGTACGTGATGGGCGAGGGCAACAAGAAGCTGTCGAAGCGGGACCCCCAGTCCTCGCTCAACCTCTACCGCGAGCGCGGATTCCTCCCCGAGGGCCTGCTCAACTACCTCTCCCTCCTCGGCTGGTCGCTCTCCGCCGACCAGGACATCTTCACCATGGAGGAGATGGTCGCGGCCTTCGACATCACGGACGTCAACCCCAACCCGGCGCGCTTCGACCTGAAGAAGTGCGAGGCGATCAACGCCGACCACATCCGCCTGCTGGAGGTCAAGGACTTCACGGAGCGCTGCCGCCCGTGGCTGAAGGCCCCGTTCGCCCCCTGGGCGCCGGAGGACTTCGACGAGACGAAGTGGCAGGCGATCGCCCCGCACGCGCAGACCCGTCTCAAGGTCCTCTCGGAGATCACCGACAACGTCGACTTCCTGTTCCTCGCGGAGCCGGTCTTCGACGAGCCGAGCTGGACGAAGGCGATGAAGGAGGGCAGCGACGCCCTGCTGCGCACGGCCCGCGAGAAGCTGGAGTCCGCCGACTGGACCTCGGCGGAGTCCCTGAAGGAGGCCGTCCTGGCCGCCGGTGAGGCCCACGGCCTCAAGCTCGGCAAGGCCCAGGCCCCGGTCCGCGTAGCCGTCACCGGCCGCACGATCGGCCTGCCCCTCTTCGAGTCCCTGGAAGTCCTGGGCAGGGAGACGACGCTGGCCCGCATCGACGCGGCACTGGCGAGGCTCGCGGCCTGACACGGGCGTGCGTGAGGGGCGGTACCCGGACCACCGGGTGCCGCCCCTTCGCCGTCGGCCCGGACAGCCCGGCCGGCTCCGGGATACCGTCGGGTCATGAGCATTCACGCCGTGGTCTGGGACGTTGACGACACCCTCTTCGACTACACGACCGCGGACCGGGAGGGAATGCGGGCCCATCTCGTGGCCGAGGGGCTGATGGCCGGGTACGGGAGCCCCGAGGAGGCCCTCGGCCGGTGGCGGGAGGTCACCGACCGGCAGTGGGCACGGTTCTCGGCGGGGGAGGTCACCTTCGAGGGGCAGCGCCGGGACCGGGTGCGGGTCTTCCTGGGGGCCGAGCTGACCGACGCGGAGGCCGACGCCTGGTTCCAGCGGTACATCAGGCACTACGAGGCCGCCTGGGCGCTGTTCCCGGACGTCCTGCCCGTCCTGGACGCCCTCGCCGCCAGCCACCGGCACGCGGTGCTCTCCAACTCCAGCCTCACCGTCCAGGACCACAAGCTGCGCGTCCTCGGGGTGCACGACCGGTTCGAGACCATCCTGTGCGCGGCGGAGCTGGGCGTCTCCAAGCCGGAGGCCGCCGCCTTCCTCGCCGCCTGCGACGCCCTGGGACTGCCCCCGCACCAAGTGGCGTACGTCGGCGACCACCCGGAGATCGACGGGCGGGGCGCCGCCGACGCGGGGCTGCTCTCGGTGTGGATCGATCGCTACGGCGGTACGGCGGCCGTCGAGACCCCGGCCGGCCGGCACCGGATCGCCACCCTCGCCGAACTGCCCGCGATCCTCGGCCCGGATACCCGTTTTGGAGCGCAGTCCACCTTCGGGTAATGTTCTTCCTGCGCCGCCGGGAGCGGGCCGAAAGGCCGGAAACCGGAGGAGCGAACTAGAACAAGATCCCCTCCGGGGCTTGCGTTCCAGTGGCCTATGGTGTAATTGGCAGCACGACTGATTCTGGTTCAGTTAGTCTTGGTTCGAGTCCAGGTAGGCCAGCTCGCAGAGCTCATCTGCAAAGCCCCCGTTGTGTAGCGGCCTAGCACGCTGCCCTCTCAAGGCAGTAGCGCCGGTTCGAATCCGGTCGGGGGTACTGGTTCCGATCATCTCGGGACTGCTAGGGCCCCCGTTGTGTAGCGGCCTAGCACGCCGCCCTCTCAAGGCGGTAGCGCCGGTTCGAATCCGGTCGGGGGTACTGACTGGTCTAAACCACATTGGTCTATGGTGTAATTGGCAGCACGACTGATTCTGGTTCAGTTAGTCTTGGTTCGAGTCCAGGTAGACCAGCTCGGACCTGCGGAAACGCAGTGTCCATGCCCCCGTTGTGTAGCGGCCTAGCACGCCGCCCTCTCAAGGCGGTAGCGCCGGTTCGAATCCGGTCGGGGGTACGTCACGGAAGGCCCTCCGCTTCGGCGGGGGGCCTTCCGCGTGTCCGGGGTCACTCGAAGCCGTACCGCCGCGCCGACTCCTCCTCCTGTGCCAGCCGGTGCAGCGCCTGCAGCATCGGCTCGACGAGGATCGCCCCCAGCACCGCGGTCTCGATCCGCTCCGCCTCCGACTCCCGCGACTCCACGAAGTCCAGGTCGAGGACGGCGGCCCGGTGCATCAACCGGGCGTAGGACGCGAGCAGTTCGGCGTCCCAGTCGTAGCCGAGGCGGCGCAGCGCGGCGACCGCCACCACCAGTGAACGGTAGGCGGGGGAGATGGTGGTCAGCAGGCGGGCGTTGGCCCAGCCCAGCGTCCGCAGCAGTGCGTCGGCCTCCCGCTGCGCGGCCCGTACGTACTCGTCCTCCGCGTCCGGCTCCGGGACCTGGGGCAGCGCCCACAGGGCCGCGCCGAGCCGGATCGTACGGCCGAGGGAGTCGTCGTCGACGTGTCCGAGGACCTCGCGGACCGTGGCCACCGGGATCCGGCCCACCTGGATCATCGCCCGCACCAGCCGCAGCCGGCGCAGGTGCTCCTCGTCGTACTCGGCGGTCGTCGCGTTGATCTGGCGGCCGGGCGGCAACAGGCCTTCGCGCAGGTAGTACTTGATCGTCGCCGTGGAGATCCCGCTGCGCTCGCTCAGTTCGGCCAGTCGCACGTCTTGCGCCCTTCCTTGGTCAGCGGCACTATCCAAGCATGTCTGTAGCCACCCGTACCACCGCGGACGCACAGGGTGACGTGGTCGTCCTGCTCATCGGCATGCGAGTCAACCACTTCTGGGCCGTGCACCAGTGGGTGCCGGTGATGCTGGCGATGTTCCGGATGCTGGCCGAGCTGAGGAAGGATCCGGGCCGGGGGCTCCTCAGCCGGGTTCTGCTGACGGCCTCGCCGCGGACGTACTACGTCGTCCAGTACTGGGAGTCCAAGGAGAAGCTGTACGCGTACGCGGGCGCGCCCGACGCGTTCCACCACCAGGCGTGGGCCAGGCTCAACCGCCTGGAGCGGGAGGGCAAGGTGCGCGGGCACGTGGGGATCTGGCACGAGGCGTACGTCGTGCCGGAGGGATCGTACGAGGCGATCTACGGGGACATGCCGGCGTTCGGGCTGGCCGCCGCGCACGGACAGGTGCCGCTGGCGGAGCGGGGGCGGTACGCGAAGGATCGCTACGCGTACCGGTCCGCCCGGGCCGGCGGGAAGACCGGGTGACGGGGGGTTCCGGGGGACCGGGGAGGGCCTGCCGCGGCGTTGAGGCCGGCCCTCCCCGGTGATGTCCGGGGTCTCCCGTCGACGGGACGCTCAGCCCGTGCGGCGCAGGGCCTCCGACAGCCGGGCCGCCGCGTCGATGACCGCCTGGGCGTGCATACGGCCCGGGTGGCGCGTCAGCCGTTCGATGGGGCCGGAGACGGACACCGCGGCCACCACGCGGTTGGAGGGGCCGCGCACCGGCGCGGAGACGGACGCGACGCCCGGCTCGCGCTCGCCGATGGACTGGGCCCAGCCGCGGCGCCGTACGCCCGACAGGGCGGTCGCCGTGAAGCGGGCGCCCTGGAGGCCGCGGTGCAGCCGCTCCGGCTCCTCCCAGGCCATGAGGATCTGGGCCGAGGAACCGGCCTTCATCGTGAGCGTGGAGCCGACCGGGACCGTGTCCCGAAGGCCGGACAGGCGCTCCGCCGCGGCGACGCAGATGCGCATGTCGCCCTGGCGGCGGTAGAGCTGCGCGCTCTCGCCCGTCACGTCACGGAGGTGGGTGAGCACCGGTCCGGCGGTCGCGAGGAGGCGGTCCTCGCCGGCTGCCGCCGCGAGCTCCGCGAGGCGGGGGCCGAGGATGAAACGGCCCTGCATGTCGCGCGCCACCATACGGTGGTGTTCCAGTGCCACGGCCAGTCGGTGGGCCGTGGGTCGTGCGAGTCCGGTGGCCGCGACCAGCCCCGCGAGGGTGGCCGGGCCGGACTCGAGGGCGCTCAAGACAAGGGCCGCCTTGTCCAGAACGCCCACGCCGCTACTGTTGTCCATGAAACGATATTCCCGTCTCACTCTGTGAAACGCAAGTTCATTTTTCCGTGAGACGCGCAACCCTTGGACACATGGCGGCCCGGAGACCAGCGGGCCTGGCGGCGGGTGCCCGGGAACAGGGGCCGTGGGCGTCGCCTCCACAAGATCTCTAGTTGGGCCGGTGCGTCATTGCCGGCCGGAGGGAAAGCGATGGGTAGGACACTCGCGGAGAAGGTCTGGGACGACCACGTCGTCCGGCGCGCCGAGGGCGAGCCCGACCTCCTCTTCATCGATCTGCACCTGCTGCACGAGGTGACCAGCCCCCAGGCCTTCGACGGTCTGCGGCAGAACGGCCGCCCGGTGCGGCGTCTGGACCTCACCATCGCGACCGAGGACCACAACACCCCCACCCTCGACATCGACAAGCCGATCGCCGACCCGGTCTCCCGGGCCCAGCTGGAGACGCTGCGCAAGAACTGCGCCGAGTTCGGCGTCCGGCTGCACCCGCTCGGCGACGTCGAGCAGGGCGTCGTCCACGTCGTGGGCCCCCAGCTGGGTCTGACCCAGCCCGGCACCACCGTGGTCTGCGGCGACTCCCACACCTCCACGCACGGTGCCTTCGGCGCGCTGGCGTTCGGCATCGGCACCTCGCAGGTCGAGCACGTGCTGGCCACCCAGACGCTGCCGCTGGCCCGCCCCAAGACCATGGCCATCACGGTCGACGGCGAACTGCCCGAGGGCGTCACCGCCAAGGACCTGATCCTGGCGATCATCGCCAAGATCGGTACGGGCGGCGGCCAGGGCTACATCCTGGAGTACCGCGGCTCCGCCATCGAGAAGCTCTCGATGGAGGCCCGGATGACCATCTGCAACATGTCGATCGAGGCCGGCGCCCGCGCGGGCATGATCGCTCCCGACGAGACCACCTTCGCGTACCTCCAGGGCCGTCCGCACGCCCCCGAGGGCGAGGACTGGGACGCCGCCGTCGCGTACTGGAAGACCCTGAAGACGGACGAGGACGCGGTCTTCGACGCCGAGGTCCACATCGACGCCGCCGCGCTCTCGCCGTTCGTCACCTGGGGCACCAACCCCGGCCAGGGCGCGCCGCTTTCGGCGGACGTCCCCGACCCGGCTTCGTACGAAGACGCTTCGGAGCGCCTCGCCGCCGAAAAGGCCCTGGAGTACATGGGGTTGGAGGCCGGACAGCCGCTGCGCTCCATCAAGGTGGACACCGTCTTCGTAGGCTCCTGCACCAACGGCCGCATCGAGGACCTGCGCGCCGCCGCGGACATCCTCAAGGACCGCAAAGTCGCCGACGGCGTGCGGATGCTGGTCGTGCCGGGCTCCGCGCGGGTCGGTCTGCAGGCCGTCTCCGAGGGCCTCGACGTGGTCTTCAAGGAGGCCGGCGCCGAATGGCGGCACGCGGGCTGCTCGATGTGCCTGGGCATGAACCCCGACCAGCTGGCCCCCGGTGAGCGCTCCGCGTCCACCTCCAACCGCAACTTCGAGGGCCGGCAGGGCAAGGGCGGTCGTACGCACCTGGTGTCGCCGCAGGTCGCGGCCGCCACGGCCGTCCTCGGTCACCTGGCCTCCCCGGCCGACCTGTCCGCCGACACCCCCGCGCCCGCTGGAGTCTGATCAGTCATGGAAGCATTCACCACGCACACCGGCCGGGCCGTCCCGCTGCGCCGCTCCAACGTCGACACCGACCAGATCATCCCTGCTCACTGGCTCAAGAAGGTCACGCGGGACGGGTTCGAGGACGGTCTGTTCGAGGCCTGGCGCAAGGACGAGACGTTCATCCTCAACCGCCCCGAGCGGCAGGGGGCGACCGTGCTGGTCGCCGGCCCCGACTTCGGCACCGGCTCCTCCCGTGAGCACGCCGTCTGGGCGCTCCAGAACTACGGCTTCAAGGCCGTGATCTCCTCCCGCTTCGCCGACATCTTCCGCGGCAACTCGCTGAAGAACGGCCTGCTCACGGTGGTCCTGGAGCAGAAGATCGTGGACGCGCTGTGGGAGCTCACGGAGAAGGACCCCACTGCTGAGGTCACGGTGGACCTCGAGGCGCGTGAGGTGCGCGCCGAGGGCATCACCGCCTCCTTCGAGCTGGACGAGAACTCCCGCTGGCGGCTGCTGAACGGCCTGGACGACATCTCCATCACCCTCCAGAACGAGGCGGACATCGCCGCGTACGAGGCCAAGCGTCCGTCGTACAAGCCGAGGACGCTCCCGGTCTGAGCCGCGGCCCCGGCGCAAGTCGAGATTCGGCCAGCCCAACACCCCTCCTGTACCCCCGATCGGTCCGATCGGGGGTACAGGCGTGTCTGGGGTCCCGCGCGGCCGCGAAGCGTCGTCCGTCCTGCCAACTTCCCACGTTAGGGCGGTGGTTGCCGGGGTACGCGCCTTGTGTGGACGTGGCCTCCGTCGGTGCCCGGACGGCCGTTTGAGGCGTCAGTTGCCCCCTGGGCGGGCGACAACTCGCCCCAGATGGCACAATCTGTGCATGGAACACGACGGCCAACTCGAGCTCTATACGGCGGTCGCGAACCAACTCAAGGAAGCGCACGCAGCGGTGCGCGCACTGCAAGTCCCGGAGGGCGTACGGATGGCGCTGACCCGGAAGCTGCTGGTCATTACGGCCGCGGCCAAGCACGATCTCGCCGATGCGACAAGGCGTCTGGAGGGGTTCATGAGGGACCTCGACGAAGGGCGAATGCCCGAAGAGGAGCGTTGATCGCCTCCAAAGCAGCCGAGTTCGTTGCGGCACAAGGGTGATTAGCCCGTTTCGTGTTTGATTTGCGGTATATATCTGCCTAACGTGCGAAAAAGCTTGAACACTTTCGTTCTGGCGATGTCTCCGAAGGGGAAGACGTGAACAAGGCGCAGCTCGTAGAAGCGATTGCCGACAAGCTCGGCGGCCGACAGCAGGCCGCCGACGCGGTCGACGCGGTCCTGGACGCCATCGTCCGCGCGACCGTCGCGGGGGACCGGGTCTCGGTCACCGGCTTCGGTTCGTTCGAGAAGGTCGACCGGCCGGCCCGCTACGCTCGCAACCCCCAGACGGGCGAGCGTGTTCGGGTCAAGAAGACGTCCGTGCCGCGCTTCCGCGCAGGCCAGGGCTTCAAGGACCTGGTGAGCGGCTCCAAGAAGCTGCCGCGCGGCGGCGAGGTCGCCGTCAAGAAGGCCCCCAAGGGCAGCCTGTCCGGCGGCGCCTCCGCGACGGTCAAGAAGGCCGCCGCGAAGAAGGCCACCACCAAGACCGCCGCCGCGAAGAAGGCCACCCCCGCGAAGAAGACCACGGCCACCGCCAAGAAGACCACCGCGAAGAAGACGACCGCCAAGAAGACGACGGCGGCCGCCAAGAAGACCACCACCGCCAAGTCGGCCACGGCGAAGAAGACCACCCCGGCGAAGAAGGCGACCGCCAAGAAGGCCCCCGCCAAGAAGTCGACCGCCCGCAAGACCACCGCCAAGAAGGCCACGGCCCGCCAGTCGTAGGACGCCTACGGCGGCGAGGGCACTCACGCGCCGGGCCGGACTCCCTCTCGGAGTCCGGCCCGCGGCGTGTCCGGCCCGCGGCGTGTCCGGCCCGCGCCCCGGATCCCGGGCGCCCGTGTGCGCTGCCGTGCGGCTCAGAACGTGTGCAGGGTGACCAGAGTGACGCGCCGGGCGTCGCCTTCGCCCTCGGTCTCGATCCTCACCCGCTGCCCCGGCCGCAGCAGCCGCAGCCCGCCCGCGTCGAACGCGGGCGCGTCGAAGGGCACCGGAGTGCCGTCGTCCAGCAGCACCTGCCCGCTGTGCGTGTCGGGGTCGTACGTGTATGCGGTCGCCTGCATGAGGCGCAGCCTACTGCCCGGGCCCGGGGGCCGCCGCCCTCCTGCGGCCCGGTCCGCCGGACAGGCCCAGCAGCCGGGCCGCCGCCGCGGCCGTCCGGGGCCCCACGCCCAGGGACAGCGCCGCCCGCAGATCCTCCCCGGTGTCCACGTCCTGGCGCACGGAATCGACCGCCGTCAGGATGAGTTCCGCGGCGCCCGAGGCGCGATGACGGGAGCGGGAATCCGGCCCGAATGCCGGGAGCAATTCACGGCCGGGGGAAACCGCGAGAAGTGTGGTGCCGATTGCCGCCGCGTCGGCGAGAAAAGCACGGGGGAATTCCGCGGCGGCGTTCAGGACCCTGCTCAATTCGGGCGGGCGCAGGGCCGGCAGATCCGCGTTGAGGGCCGCCACCGCGGCGTCGGGACGCGCGCGGCGTACGGCGGCGGCACCGTACGCCAGTGCCGCGTTCAGGCCCGCGCCGGGCCCGTCGGGGACGACGCGGGCGCCGAGCGCCGCCAGGGTGTGTCCGGCCAGCGTGTCGTCCGTGACGACCACCACATCCCCCACCGCGGCGCAGGCCAGCGCGGCCGCCACCGTGTCCTCGGCGAAGGCGAGGGCGAGGCCCGGGCGCAGACCGTCGGCGGCGGTGTCCGCGAGCCTGCTCTTGGCCAGCGCCAAGGGCTTCAGGGGTATGACCACGCTCCACTGCACCGGCGTACCGCCCCTCTCTTCTCGCGGCCATTGTCACCCGGCCCCTCCGCCGGTCGGGCGGGCGGGCGTACGGTGTTCTCGACAGACCGGCGGCCCGGGGCGACACTTGTGCGTCCCCAGGCCCGAAGGGAAGCCTGGGAACCCTAGAGGAAGGTGTCCGCGTGCCCCGCCGCAGAATCGGCTTCTGGTACCGCTTCGCAGCGGTCCTCTGCAAACCACCGCTGGTGGTTCTGATCAAGCGGGACTGGCGTGGAATGGAGCACATTCCGGCCGAGGGTGGATTCATCACCGCGGTGAACCACAATTCGCACGCCGATCCCTTCGCCTACGCGCACTTCCAGTACAACACCGGGCGAGTGCCGCGCTTCCTGGCGAAGAGCGCGCTGTTCAAGGACGGCTTCGTGGGCGCCGCGATGCGCGGCACCGGACAGATCCCCGTCTACCGCGAGTCCACGGACGCGCTCAGCGCCTTCCGGGCCGCGATCGACGCCGTGGAGCGGGGCGAGTGCGTCGCGTTCTACCCCGAGGGCACCCTCACCCGCGACCCGGACGGCTGGCCGATGACCGCCAAGACCGGCGCCGCGCGCGTGGCCCTGCAGACCAAGTGCCCGGTGATCCCGGTCGCCCAGTGGGGCGCCAACGAACTGCTGCCGCCGTACGCCAAGAAGCCCAACCTCCTTCCGCGCAAGACCCACCGCGTGCTCGCGGGCCCGCCCGTCGACCTGACGCGTTTCTACGACAAGGAGATGACCCCGGAGCTCCTGAAGGAGGCGACCGAGGTCATCATGGCCGCCATCACCCGCCAGCTGGAGGAGATCCGCGGCGAGAAGGCGCCCGACACGCCCTACGACCCGCGCCGCGAGCGGATCGAGCAGCGGCGCCGGACCGAGGCGGAGACCGGTGTGCGGACGACCCGTCCCGAGGGGGAGAAGAGCAAGTGAGCAAGCCCGTCAAGGCGGCCGTCTTCAGTGCCGGTTCATGGGGGACGGCCTTCGGCATGGTGCTCGCCGACGCGGGGTGCGAGGTCACCCTGTGGGCGCGCCGCCCGGAGGTGGCCGAGGCGATCAACACCAGCCGCGCCAACCCCGACTACTTCCCCGGCATCGAGCTCCCGGAGAACCTGCGCGCCACGACGGACCCCGCCGAGGCCGCCGCCGGCGCCGACTACACGGTCCTGTCGGTGCCCTCCCAGACCCTGCGCGCCAACCTCGCCGAGTGGTCCCCCCTGCTCGCCCCGGACACCGTCCTCGTCTCCCTGATGAAGGGCGTCGAACTCGGTACGACCATGCGGATGAGCGAGGTGATCGAGGACGTCGCCAAGGTCGGCCGGGACCGCGTCGCCGTCGTCACCGGGCCCAACCTCGCCCGGGAGATCGCCTCCCGCATGCCGGCCGCCGCCGTGGTCGCCTGCACCGACGAGGGCGTCGCCCGGCGGCTCCAGGCCGCCTGCCACACGCCGTACTTCCGCCCGTACACCAACACCGACGTGGTGGGCTGCGAGCTGGGCGGCGCGGTGAAGAACGTCATCGGCCTGGCCGTCGGCATCGCGGACGGCATGGGCCTCGGTGACAACGCCAAGGGCTCCCTGATCACCCGCGGCCTCGCCGAGACCACCCGGCTGGGCCTCGCCATGGGCGCCGACCCGCTCACCTTCGCCGGACTCGCCGGCCTGGGCGACCTGGTGGCCACCTGCTCCTCGCCGCTGTCCCGCAACCACACCTTCGGCACCAACCTGGGCAAGGGCATGACCCTGCAGGAGACCATCGCCGTCACCCGGCAGACCGCCGAGGGCGTCAAGTCCTGCGAGTCCGTGGCGGATCTGGCCCGCCGGCACGGCGTCGACATGCCCATCACCGAGACGGTCGTGGACATCGTCCACGAGGGCAAGCCTCCGGTGGTCGCGCTCAAGGAGCTGATGTCGCGCAGCGCGAAGCCCGAACGACGCTGAGCGAACCCGGCGGGTGGCCGCTGACTCCCGCCCCGGCCACCGGGTACTCTCATGCCGATATGAGCACCGAGAACCTCCCCCAGAGCCCCGAGCAGCCGTCGCGCAAGCCGCGTGTGGCCGTCGTGTCCGGTGGCCGCAGCTCCGAACACGGGATCTCCGTGGTCACCGCCGGAGCCGTCCTGAAGGCCATCGACCGGACCAAGTACGAGGTCCTGCCGATCGGCATCACCCGGGACGGGCGCTGGGCCCTCATCGCCGACGACCCGGAGCGCATGGCGATCACCGACCGCCGTACGCCCGACATCGACGCGCTCGCCGAGTCGCAGGAGGGCGGCGTGGTGCTTCCCGTCGACCCCGCGAACCGCGAAGTCGTCTACAGCGAGCCGGGATCGGTGCCCAAGGCGCTCGGCGAGGTCGACGTGGTCTTCCCCGTCCTGCACGGCCCCTACGGCGAGGACGGCACCCTGCAGGGCCTGCTGGAGCTCTCCGGTGTCCCCTACGTCGGCTCGGGCGTGCTCGCCTCGGCCGTCGGCCAGGACAAGGAGTACATGAAGCGGGTGTTCACCTCCTTCGGGCTCAAGGTCGGCCCGTACGTGGTGATCCGGCCGCGTGAGTGGCAGCAGGACACGGCGGCCGCCCGCAAGAAGATCGTGGACTTCGCCGGCGAGCACGGCTGGCCGCTGTTCGTGAAGCCCGCGCGCGCGGGCTCGTCGATCGGCATCACCAAGGTCGACGACCTGTCCGGGCTCGACGAGGCGATCGAGGAGGCCCAGCGGCACGACCCGAAGATCCTGGTCGAGGCGGCCGTGCGGGGCCGTGAGATCGAGTGCGGCGTCCTGGAGTTCGAGGACGGCCCGCGGGCCTCCGTACCGGCCGAGATCCCGCCGCCGGACGCGCACGCGTACTACGACTTCGAGGCGAAGTACATCGACTCGACCCCGGGCATCGTCCCCGCGCCGCTCACCGAGGAGGAGACGGCCGAGGTCCGCAGGCTCGCCGTGGACGCCTTCGAGGCGGCCTCCTGCGAGGGCCTGGTCCGCGCGGACTTCTTCCTCACCGAGGACGGCGAGTTCGTCATCAACGAGATCAACACGATGCCGGGCTTCACACCGATCTCGATGTACCCGGCGATGTGGCAGGCGAGCGGCATCAGCTACGAGGAGCTGGTGGACCGGCTGATCCAGGCGGCACTGCGCAGGTCCACGGGACTGCGGTAGACGTCAGTCGGCGATCCCCTCGGGGATCGCCTTACTGACCGCGGGGGCCAGGTCCACGAGGGGGGCCATCCCGTTCCCCGTACGGGCCTCGGGGATGGTGACCTCGACGTACGCCCTGCGCAGCGTGCTGGTGAAGCGGAATGATCCGTTCTCCTGCTTCTCCAGCAGCCAGCCCACCCCGTTCACCTCGACCCCGTCGGCCTCCGCGTCACTCATCTTCGCGGGCCGCTCCACACCGCAGCGCAGTATGATCGCCGGGTTCCCCCAGCCCGAGGTCAGCGCGGAGGCGGGCTCGGGATCCCGGCGGTCTTGGCCGTCCACCTTCGACGGCAGTGCCTCGTCCAGGTTCCCGCACAGTTTCGCGACCTCGGTCGCGGGACGGGGAACCGCCGCGGACGTGCTGTCGTCTGCGGAGGAGCAGCCCGCGGCGGCACACAGCAGGGCGAGGGCGGGCAGACCACTGAGCCGGTGACGGAAAAGGTTCACCGGCCAAGGGTAGACGGGGGCTACAGATGCACGACCGGGCAGGTCAGGGTACGGGTGATCCCGTCC
Source organism: Streptomyces sp. NPDC001381 (assembly GCF_042895685.1). Lineage (NCBI taxonomy): Bacteria > Bacillati > Actinomycetota > Actinomycetes > Kitasatosporales > Streptomycetaceae > Streptomyces > Streptomyces sp. NPDC001381. Next base: position 43,224 of record NZ_JBIAWO010000010.1, read on the forward strand.
ACCTGCTGGACCTTGGCGACCACCATCCGGCCGAGGTCGTCCACCGTGTCGGCCTGGGCCCGCACGATCACGTCGTACGGTCCCGTCACGTCCTCGGCCTGGACCACGCCAGGAATCTTGCTGATCTCCTCGGCGACGGTCGACGCTTTGCCGACCTCCGTCTGGATCAGGATGTACGCCTGTACCACGGAACCTCCAGGGCGGCCACGAGGATCATGTGGGGAAAAGGAACGCCACGGTATCGCGTCGCCGCGCGCCGCGGGGAGACCTGCGGGGAGCGCGGCCCCCGTGCCGGGGTGCAGGGATGGCAGAGGTTGACGGTCACGTCGACCGTCCGGGTCGGGTGGGCCGTGTCGGCCCCTTCGACCGTATCGAGGACACTGGTGCTGCGCGACCGGGCACGGACAGGTACAGAAGGGGCGAAAGGGCAATGAAGGGCACTGTTGGTGAGCTCGGGGAGTTCGGGCTCATCAGGGAGCTCACCTCCCGTCTCACCACCACCTCGGCGGTGCGGGTCGGCCCCGGCGACGACGCCGCGGTGGTGGCCGCGCCCGACCGCCGGGTCGTGGCCAGCACCGACATCCTGCTCGAGGGCCGGCACTTCCGCCGCGACTGGTCCACCGCCTACGACGTCGGCCGCAAGGCCGCCGCCCAGAACCTCGCCGACATCGCCGCCATGGGCGCGGTGCCGACCGCCCTGCTGCTCGGCCTCGTCGTGCCCGCCGAACTGCCGGTGACCTGGGCGAGCGAGCTGATGGACGGACTGCGTGACGAGTGCCAGGTCGCCGGTGCCTCCGTGGTCGGAGGCGACGTCGTACGCGGCGACACGATCATGGTGTCGATCACCGCGCTCGGCGATCTGCGCAACCAGGAGCCGATCACCCGGGGCGGTGCCCAGCCCGGCGACCTCGTCGCCGTGACCGGCTGGCTCGGCTGGTCCGCCGCCGGGTACGCGGTCCTCTCCCGGGGCTTCCGTTCCCCCCGCGCCTTCGTCGAGGCCCACCGCCGCCCCGAGCCGCCGTACCACGCGGGCCCGGCCGCCGCCGCGCTCGGCGCCACCGCGATGTGCGACGTCAGTGACGGGCTCATCGCCGACCTCGGGCACATCGCCGAGGCCAGCAAGGTCCGTATCGACATCCGCTCGGGCGCCATAGACATCCCCACCCAGATGAACGACATCGGGCAGGCCGTCGGCGTCGACCCCATCCAGTGGGTGCTGACCGGGGGAGAGGACCACGCGATCGTGGCCACCTTCCCGCCCGACGTGAAGCTGCCCGCCCGCTGGAAGGTGATCGGCGAGGTCCTCAACCCGTCCGCGCTGCCCCAGGTGACCGTCGACGGGGCGCCCTGGACCCGGCAGGGCGGCTGGGACCACTTCGGGGACATGGAGTCGTGAAGCCCGCCGTGCTGACGGTCGCCGGCTCCGACTCCGGCGGGGGCGCGGGCATCCAGGCCGACCTGAAGACGATGCTGGCGCTCGGCGTGCACGGCATGAGCGTCGTCACGGCGGTCACCGCACAGAACTCCCGCGGCGTGCAGGGGGTTTGGGAACTGCCGGCGGAGGCGGTGCGGGCCCAGTACCGCAGCGTCGTGGACGACATCGGCGTACGGGCCGTGAAGACCGGCATGCTCTCCTCCGCCGGACTCGTCGACACCGTGGCCGAGTTGATCGCCGGCACGGACGCCCCGGCCGTCGTGGACCCGGTGGGCGTCTCCAAGCACGGCGACCCGCTGCTGGCCGCCTCCGCGCTGGACTCCGTCCGCACCGGACTGCTCCCGGCCGCGACCGTCGCCACCCCGAACCTCGACGAGGTCGCCCAACTCACCGGCGTGCAGGTCGAGTCGGAGGACCAGTTGCGGGACGCGGCGGCAGCCGTCCTGGCCTACGGACCGCGCTGGGTGCTCATCAAGGGCGGCCATCTCCCCGGTGACGCGGTCGACTTGCTGACGGACGGGACCGAGGAGCACTGGCTGCGCGCGCCGCGGCACGACAACCGGCACACGCACGGCACGGGCTGCACCCTCGCCTCCGCGATCGCGTCGCAGCTCGCGCACGGGCGGTCCGTGCCGGAGGCCGTGAAGGCGGCCAAGCGGTACGTCACCGGGGCGATCGCCGCCGGCTTCGCGCTCGGCGGCGGGATCGGCCCCGTGGACCACGGCTGGGACCTCAGCCCCGGGCGGGCGGGTAGGCCCTCAGCCTGATGTCGGTCGCCGCCTTCTCGGTGAGCTTCCTGAAGAAGCCCGCCAGCAGGCGCGAACCGAGCAGCCGGTACATCCGGTCCCGGCTGCGGATGCGGCGCTCGGTCGCCGGGGCGAAGAACGGACCCGCGTTGCCGGAGATCTTCTGACAGCCCTTGGCGAAGGACCGGATCCGGGTCTCGTACTCGGCGAACGCGGTCCGGTGGTCGCCGCCCGCCAGCGCCAGTTCACCGGCGAGGACGTACGCGCCGACGACCGCCACGCCCGTCCCCATGCCGCCCATGGTCGCCCCGTACCCGGCGTCCCCGAGCAGCGCCACCCGGCCCTTGGTGAGCCGGTCGACGTGGATCTGCGCGATCGCGTCGAAGTACAGGTCGTCGGTCTCCTCGAGGGCCTCGAGGACGTGCGGCGTCTCCCAGCCCATCCCCGCGAAACGCTCCCTGAGGATCCGCTTCTGCGCGGCGATGTCGTGGCGGTCGTACGACAGCCGCTCGGACCGGAAGACCAGCATCGCCCCCGCGCGGTCCGGGTCGCCGTCGTAGTTGCCGACGGCCACCGCGCGGCCGGGCTCGCTGTAGATCCGGCCGGTGCGGTCCAGGCCCAGATGGTTGGGGACCGCGAAGCCCGCCACGTAGTGGTCGAAGAAGCGCAGGTAGCGGGACTCGTCGCCGAAGACGAGGCGGCGGGTGAGGGAGTGCAGTCCGTCGGCGCCGACGACGAGGCCGAAGCGGCGGGGCGCCCCCTTGTCGAAGGTCACGTCGACGCCGTCCGCGTCCTCGGTGAGCGAGGCGACCGAGTCGCCGAAGACGTACTCGACGCGGTCCCTCGTCCGCTCGTACATGATCCGTGCGAGCTCGCCGCGGAAGAGCTCCACGTCCCCGCTCATCATCTCGGCGGGCAGGTCCACCCGCGGGCTGCCGTCCGCGCCGACGACGGTCTGGCGGCCCATGTGGGTCTGGCGGGCGTGGATCTCGTCCCAGATGCCCATGTCCGTGAGGACCCCGCGGTGGACGTGCCCCCGGAAGTCGACGGCGAAGCCGCCCCCGCGCAGGGCGGGCGCCTTCTCGACCACCGTGACGCGGGCGCCGTACCGGGCGAGGTTCAGCGCGAGCGCCGGGCCGGCGACGCTGGCGCCGGAGATCAGGACGGTCAGATGGCTGAGGTCGTTCGTCTCGTTCGTCATGCACGGCAGCCTCGGCGGGGCCGCTGACCGTCCTCCTACCGTTCGCTGACGGCCGCTGACCGCAGGCCGCGCCCCCGGTCGAAGGCCTGGTCGTAGACCTGAGGGGACAGCAGCGCGCGCACCGTCCGCTCGGTCCGTACGACGTCGGGGTCGCCCCCGGCGCGCACGCCCCGCAGGGCCGCCGCCGCGCCCAGCAGTTCGGCCGCCCGCTCCGCCGGCGCGGCCACCGAGGCGAGCGCCTCGGCCACGGCCGCCAGGGCCTCGGGGCCGGGCGATCCGCCGGTGAGGGCGAGGGCCTGGGCGAACCACTCGCGGGCCTGCCCGACGTCCCCCTCGGCGGCCGCCGTACGGCCCAGCCCGACCAGGATGAGGACGCTCTCGCCGAGGCTGAACCAGTTCGCCGCGCACGCCTCCAGGGCGCTCTCGTACCGCACGCGCGCGTGCGCGGTGTCCCCGGACAGCCGGGCGGTGTCACCGAGCCCGCGCCGGGCGGCCGCCACCTTGTCGGAGGCCCCCGCCGTGCGGGCGAGGGCGGCGGAGCGCGTGAAGTGGGCGGCGGCCTCCTCGGTGTCGCCCCGGTGCAGCAGGACGAAACCGCGCGTGCGCAGCAGGTCCGCGGTCTCCTCCGGCGCCCGCAGCTCACGGACGTACGTCAGGCCCTCGTCGATCAGTTCCAGGGCGCGCGGGTACTCCCCGCGCCGGCCCGCGTACATGCCCAGCGGATCGAGGCAGTTGGCCATGCCCCAGCGGTCGCCCGTCTCCCGGAAGCCGGCCAGCGCCCGGACGAAGGAGGCCTCGGAGGCGAGCGCGTCGCCCGCGAACTGGCACTGGTAGGCGGTGCCGAGGTCGAGCAGCGCGCGCCGCCAGGCCCCGTCCCCGAGCTGCACCCGCACCTGGTCGTCGAGGGACGTCGACAGCGGCCCGCCGGTCAGCGACCACAGCACCATCGTGAACGGCAGCCGCAACGGCCCCGCCAGGGACGTCATCACGGCCGCCGCGCGCGTGACGCGTCCGGCCTCCGCGGGGTCGTCGCCCCGTCCGGTGACGGTGTTCATCAGGCACAGCGCGTATTCCTCGGCGAGCCCCTCGGGCGGCTCGTCGCCCACGGCCGCGAGCAGCGCACGGGCCTGCGGCACCTGCTCGCCGTGCAGGCCGCGCAGCCGCCGGAACCAGGTCAGCGCCGCCATCAGCCGCAGCGCGGCGGCGGGGTCGGTGCCGGTCAGGTGGTCCAGGGCGGCGTCCAGATCGGCGTGCTCGGCGTCCAGCAGGGCCAGCCAGGGCAGCTGCTCCCCGCCGCGCAGATACGGTTCGGCGCGCTCGGCGAGGCGCACGAAGTAGCCGGCGTGCGCGTCCCGCAGGTCCGCCTCACAGGTGCGCTCCCCGGCCGCGAAGGCGCGGATCGTCTCCAGCATGCGGTAGCGGCCCTCGGAGACCTCCAGGAACGACTTCTCGACCAGGGAGGCCAGCACGTCCTCCGGGTACGGCAGCCCGCACACCGCCTCCACCGCCTCCAGTGTGGCGCCCCCGGAGAACACCGACAGCCGCCGCGCCAGCTCCCGCTCCTCCTCGTCCAGCAGGTCCCAGCTCCACTCCACGACCGCGCGCAGGGTGCGGTGCCGCGGCGCCTTGGAACGGTCGCCCCGGGAGAGCAGCCGGAAGCGGTCGTCGAGGCGGTCGGCCAGTTCCCCGGGGGTCAGGGTGCGCAGCCGGGCCGCCGCCAGCTCGATCGCCAGCGGCAGCCCGTCGAGGGCCGCGCAGATGCCGGCCACGCGTGCGTGCCCCTCGAATCCGGGCCGCACGGCCCGCGCGCGGTCCACGAAGAGCCGTACGGCGGGATCCGGCGGCAGCGGCGGCACCGGTACCAGGACCTCGCCGGTGATCCCGAGGGACTCCCGGCTGGTCGCCAGCACACGCACCCCGGGACAGCCCGCGAGCAGCAGCGCCGACAGCCGGGCCGTGTCCTCCACCAGGTGCTCGCAGTTGTCGAGGACCAGCAGGACCTCCCGCTCCTCCAGCGCGGCCAGCAGCCGGTCCGTCGCGTCCCCGGCGGGCGTACGGAACCCCTCGCGCACGCCGAGCGCCGCGAGGACGGCGTACGGGATCCGGGCCCCCTCGGTGAGCGGGGCCAGCTCGACGAAACACACGTCCACGCGGGTGCGTGCCGCGCCGTGGCCGGAGGGCTCGGTACGCGCGCGTGCCGCCTCGATCGCCAGCCGGGTCTTTCCCGCGCCGCCCGGTCCGGTGAGCGTGACGAGCCGGGTCTCGGACAGGGCCTCGAGGATCCGGGCGAGCTCGGCCTCCCGCCCCACGAACCGGGTGAGCTGCACCGGCAGCGCGGGCCGCGCCGGGCCGCCGCCCTGAAGCAGCTCCAGGTGGAGCGCGGCGAGCTCGGCTGAGGGGTCGGCGCCCAGCTCGTCGGCGAGGGTGCGCCGGGCCTCCTCGTACACGGTGAGCGCCTCGGCGGGCCGCCCGCCCGCGTGCAGCGCCCGCATCAGCTGCCCGTACAGCCGCTCGCTGAGCGGATTGGCCGCCAGCAGGCCGCGCAGCTCGGGCACCAGCTCCGGCCCGCCACCGAGCGCGAGGTCCGCCTCGACCCGGTCCTGTACGGCGGCCAGCCGCAGCGCGTCCAGCCGGGCGCGCTCGGCGTGCGCGTCCGGCAGGTCGGGCAGCGCCGGGCCGCGCCAGAGCGCGAGGGCCTCCCGCAGCCGGGCGGCGGCCCGCGCGGGGTCCCCCGCGGCGAGAGCGGTCCGTCCCCGCGCCGCCAGCCGCTCGAAGCGGTGGACGTCGACGGCGTCCGGCGGGGCGGTGACCCGGTAGCCGGCGGGAGTGGCCTCTATCCCGGCGTGCGGGGCCAGCCGGCGGCGCAGCCGGGAGACCTGGGACTGGAGCGCGTTGGCGGCCCCGGCCGGCGGCTCGGCGCCGTACAGGCCGTCGGTCAGCCGTTCGAGGGAGACGCTGCGGCCCGCGTCGAGCAGCAGGAGTGTGAGCAGGGCGCGGGGGCGGGGACCGCCGGGATCGAGGGGGGTGCCGTCATCGGTACGGAGGTCCAAGGAGCCCAGGATCCCGAAGCGCATGGGCCGCAGTCTGCCAGGCCGGGCCGGTGCCGGGCACAGCAAAAAGCCGACCCACACGAGGTGGATCGGCTAGATGCGGCGAACCAGCATGGCCGCGCACGAGGTGCGTCCCCCCGCCTCGAACGGAGCCGAGAGGTGGGGGATGTGCGTCAGCGCGAGACCTTGCCGGCCTTGATGCACGAGGTGCAAGCGTTCACGCGCTTCGGCGTCCCGCCGACCACGGTACGCACACGCTGGATGTTCGGGTTCCAGCGGCGGGACGTACGGCGGTGCGAGTGCGAGATGTTGTTGCCGAAGCCCGGCCCCTTGCCGCAGACGTCGCAGTTGGCAGCCACGGGTCACTCCAAAGACTTCAGATGCACTTACGGTTGATCCCGGCATGCCGGGATCAGGATCGTAGGATCTGAGTGGCGGTGCCAGGGGGAAGAGCCCGATCTGCATCGGGCAACCGGAGCAGCATACAACGACTGCGCCAGTAGAACGAAACTACCATGGCGGCGCACACCTCCCGCCCACGGCCCCCATCAGCCCGCTTTCCGGTGGACCCCGGCCCGGGGTCTACGCTGCGTCCATTCCAGGAGTCCGAGGAGGCGCAGGTGGCGCAGGTGCCGCAGACATTCTTCGATGCTCTCGCGGTGCGCACCTGGTGCGGGCTCGCGCTCACGGCGCTGGGCCGGGCGCGCGAGGAGATCGACGCGATCAACGTGTACCCCGTCGCGGACGGGGACACGGGCACCAACCTCTATCTGACCGTCGAGTCCGCCGCGACCGCCGTCGAGGCCGTGTTCGCCGGGTACCGGGCCGGTCCGTCGGCGGTGCGCAGCCCCTCCCTCGCCGACGCCGCGCACGCGATGGCGCACGGAGCCCTCATAGGGGCGCGCGGGAACTCGGGGACGATCCTCGCCCAGCTCCTGCGCGGCATGGCCCAGATCCTCGCCGCCGAGGGCGAGGCCCCGCACACCGACGGCGACGGGCTGCGGCTGGCCCTGCGGCACGCCGCCGACTCGGCCCGCCAGGCCGTCGCCCACCCCGTCGAGGGCACCGTCCTGTCCGTCGCCTCGGCCGCCGCCGCCGCGGCCGAGGAGGCCGAGGGGGACTGCGGGACGGTCGCCCGCGCCGCCTACCGCGGGGCGTGCGCGGCGCTGGCCGCGACTCCGGCCCAGCTGGCCGTCCTGGAGCGCGCCGGAGTGGTCGACGCGGGCGGGCGGGGCCTGGTCGCGGTCCTCGCGGCCCTGGTGGAGACGTTCACGGGGGAGACGCCGGCGCTCTCCGGTGCCCTCGCCGCGGCGGGGACGGGGGTGCACGCACGCGTGGAGGCCTTCCGGACGGAGAGCGCCGAGGACTGCGCCGACGCCCCCGACGGGGAGGGCGGCCCCGCCTTCGAGGTGATCTATCTCCTGGAGGCCGAGGACGCGGCCGTGGCCCGCCTGCGGCAGCGGCTGGACGACCTGGGGGACTCGCTCGTCGTGGTCGGCGGCGACGGCCTGTGGAACGTCCACGTGCACGTGGACGACGCGGGCGCCGCCGTCGAGGCGGGCGTCGAGGCAGGCCGGCCGTACCGGATCCGCATCACCCACTTCGGCGCGGGCGACGCGCACACGCGCGGGGGCGAGCGCCCCGTCCGCGAGCGCGTCCAGCGGGCCGTCGTCGCCGTCGTGCCCGGCGAGGGACTGGCCGGGCTGTACACCGAGGCCGGCGCGACCACGGTCCTGGCCCGCCCCGGCGAGCCGCCCGCCAGCGGGGAGCTCGTCGAAGCCGTACGGCGGGCCCACGCGCGCGAGGTCGTCCTGCTGCCCAACGACGCCGACCTGCGCCACACGGCGGCCGCGGCCGCCGAACAGGCCCGCACGGAAGGCATCCGGGTGGCCCTCATCCCGACCCGGTCCGCCGTCCAGGGCATCGCCGCGCTCGCCGTGCACGAGCCGGACCGCCGCTTCGACGAGGACGTCGTCTCCATGACCTCGGCGGCCGGCGCGACCCGCTACGCCGAGGTCGCCGTCGCCGAGCGCCAGTCGTGGACCATGGCCGGCATCTGCCAGGCCGGCGACGTCCTCGGGCTCATCGACGGCGACGTCGCCGTCATCGGCGCCGACGTCACCGTCACCGCCGAGACCGTCCTGGACCGCATGCTGTCGGCGGGCGGCGAACTCGTCACCCTCGTGCTCGGCGACGACGCCCCCGAGGGGATCGCCGAGCACCTGGAGGCACGGGTGCGGGAGGCGTACCTCGCCGTCGACACGGTGGTGTACCGGGGCGGACGCCAGGGGGCACTGCTGCTGATCGGGGTGGAGTAGCCCTACTCGGCGGTCTCCTCCGCCACCTGCAGCAACTGCTCCGCCTCCGCCCGCCGGGCCCGGACCGTCTCGGCATCCCCGCCGTCCGCACCGTCCCCGGCACCCGCGCCGGCCCCGTCCGGGTAGGCCCCCAGCACCGCACGCGCGCGTGCCGCCGCCTCCGCCGGGCGCCCCAGGTCGGTCTCCAGCCAGCCCGCGGCCAGCTCGGCGCCGGTGCGGGCGTGCAGGGCGTCGTCGTCCAGGGCGACGAACACCGCGACCGCCTCCGCCATCTGCGACAGCGCCTCCTCCAGGGCGTCCCTGATCGAGTCGTCGTCCGCGTCCTCGGCCGCCGAACGGGCGAGCAGGTCGCCGAACTGGCGGTGCGTGTGGCCGAGTTCGGCGACCAGCCGGAGCCGCTCCTCCTCCTCGTCCGCCACGGCGAGCGCGTCCGCGCACTCCTCCACGGCGCCGGTCATCAGCGCCCGCGCCCCCTCCGTGCCGTCCTCCGTGCGCAGCGCCAGCCACGCGCGGGCGCGCAGCGAGCGGACGAGACCGTGCACATTGCCCAGCTCACGCCACAACTCACCCGCGCGCGCGTACGCCTGGTCCGCCTCGTCGTGCAGTCCCGCGTGGCCGAGGGACTCGGCGGCCAGGTGGGCGAGGGTCGCGTGGTCGTGCTGCTCGGGCCAGTGCCGGGCGATCTCGGCGGCCTGCAGCCGCCGCTCGGCGGCGTCCCGGTGCTCACCCAGCTCGCTCAGGCAGTCGCCCAGCCACCACTGCGTCTGGACCACCGCCCCGTCGCCGTGCGTCTCGGCCCGCAGATCGGCCAGCGCCGACTCCAGCACCTCCGCGGCCTCGGCCCAGCGGCCCAGCCGGACCAGGTACCCGCCGAGCTGGTGGCGCGCCCAGGCGCCGAGCGTCGGACCCTCGCCCGCCTCGTCGGCCCAGTGCGCCGACTCCAGCGCGTGCTCGGCGGCCTCCTCGGCCTGCCCCCGGCCCCCGACCACCTCGGCGAGCTGAAGGTAGAGCTGAGCCCGCCCGACCGGCTCCAGAAAGGGTCCGCCGTGCTCCAGGGCCGCCCGCAGCGCCCGCTCCGCCTCCGCCATGTCGCCCAGATGGTGCGCGAGACCGGCCAGCCGGGCCTCGTACTCCACGGCGAACCACGGCAGGCCCGCCCCGGTGAACCCGGCCGCGGCCCGCGCGAACATCTCCGCGCCGGTCTCCACGTCCCCGGACCGCGTGGCGAGCTCCCCGAGCATCGCGTGCCCCTCGGCGACCCGCGCGGTGAGCCGTACGTCGTCCTCGGTCCGCCCGTCGACCAGCGCCAGCAGCTCCCGTACGGCGGCCTCCGCCTCCGCCAGAACCGTTTCCGCGACCGGCCCGTCCGCCTCGTGGACGCGCCGCATCAGGATCCGCGCCCGTGCCATCAGCACGCCCGCCGCCTGCCGCACCTGGGTGCCGCCGTCGGCGTACAGCGCGAGGACGTCGTCGTACGGGCCGGCGACGGCCGCCAGCGCCTCCTCGACGTCGCCCCCGGCGAGCACGCGCACGTACGCCCCCCGCGCGCGGGCCGCCAGCGCCTCCCCGGGGTCGCCCGCCTCCACGTACAGCTCCGCGGCCCGCTCGAACGTCTCCGCGCCCTCCGGTCCGAGCGCGAGCGCCTCGTGCTCGGCGATCTCCGCACGGTCGCGGGCGTCCAGCTCCACCCCCTCGACGCTCCCGGCCGCCCGCGCGACCGCCGCCCACGCCTCCACGGCGTCCGGCCGCAGGGTGTCCGACAACCGCCGCGCCTCGGCGAGCAGGGCGTCCAGACCGGCCCCGCCGGCCTCCCGGGTCTCCTCGGCGTCCCGCGCCTCGGGGACCGGGGGCGGCGCGACCACCGCGGCCCGGACCGGCCGTGCCGCCCGCACCCCCAGCGGCAGCCGCTCCACCAGCGGACGCTGCTCCATACGCGCGCGTGCCCGCTCGCCGACGTGCGCCGTGCCGTTGCGCTCGTCGAACCGCGCGGCCAGCGCCAGAGCCTCCGCGCGGGCGTGCGCGGCGAGTCCGTCGGCCGTCCACTCCCGCCCCGCGGGACCGGGCACCGGCTGACCGCCCAGACCCCGCTCCGACAGCCGCCCCATGAGCAGCGCCACGACACTCAGGAACTCCAGCTTGCTGCGCGGATGCCCCTCGTCGGTGAAGTAGGCCGGCCGCTCCGCGAGCAGCTCCAGGCCCCGCGCCTCGTTGCCGGTCAGCGCGCAGAACTCCACGTGGTCGGCGTACGCCCCCCGCATGCTCTCCATGGACCGCACCAGCCGGAAGCCCCGCAGATGGTGGGCGCGCGCCTCGTCCACGCGGCCCAGCCGCAGCAGCGGCACCAGGGACGACGCGAGCACCGTATGCGGCTCGTGCGCGCACGTGTACTCGCCCTCCAGGACCGGCGCCCACAGCCGCAGCGCCTCCTCGTCCCGGCCCTGCTCCGCCCGCCACCAGCCCTGACCGTGCAGTTCGCACGCGTGACAGTCGGCCATCGCGTCCCGGTCCGCGGCCATCCAGGCGGCGAACGCCCGCTCCGCGCGCGGAACGTCCCCGACATGCGCGGCCACGCTGAACTCGGCACTGCGCACCGCGCGCTCGGAGTGCCCGGCGAGCCGGTAGCGGTGCTCCATCTCGCCCAGCCACTTCTCCACCGACGCCAGCGGCACGTGCGGCTGGTCGAGCATGCCCGCCGACATCCACTTGAAGACCCAGTGCAGCGAGTGCGTCTCGTACTCGTCGAAGTCGCCGGGCCGCTCGTCCCACATGCGCAGCAGCCGCGCGAACGGGACGAACATCTTGTCCTTCTCGGAGCTGTAGTTGTAGACCTTCAGCTGGTGCCCGAGCGCCTCGATCACGGCGAGCGGGATGTTCAGCTTCTCGGCCTCCGCCAGCAACTGCTCCGCGCGCGCGTTGCGCGCCGGACCCTCCGGCCGCTCGCCGTTCTCCGCCATCGCACGGCGGAGGGAGTCGAAGTCCCTGATCTCACTCATCACTGGTCGTCCTCCCGGTGTGCGTCCTCCCCGTGCGTGGCCCACTCCAGAAGGCCGATGAACGCCCGGTTCAGCAGCGCCGAGTCCGCGGGCCGCAACGGCCGTTGCGCCATCAGCAGCGCCTGCCCGTACAGGGACTCCGTCGCGGTGCCGATCAGTTCCGCCTCACGCAGCGAACCGATCCTGCGGATCAGCGGGTTGAGATGGTTCAGCACCAGCCGCGCGCGCGGGGCACCGCCGCGCAGCGAGCCCAGGATGCCCGCCCACAGATCGTCGGCCTGCGCCTCGGCCTCCGCCCGCGCCTGCTCGTGCCGCGCCGCACGGTCGTCCAGGTGCAGCGCGGGCACCGACAGCGGATGGAAGGCACGCAGCACGACGTCACAGCCCAGGGGGTCGAGCTTCGCCCGCGCGGCCGCCAGGAACCCCGACAGCGCCAGCTCCTCCGCCGGGTCCACGGCGTCCAGATGAGCCGTCACGGTGTCCGCGTCCAGCTCGGCCACCACCGTCCCGGGCCGCACCGACGGCAGCGCCTCGACCAGCTCGCTGTCGTACGTGTAGCCGCCGTTGATCACCCCGACGCCCTGCGCGGACGCGATCGGCGCGACCTGCCGGTACTCCTCCACGGTCCGCGTGAAGTGCACCACCGGGTGCCGCTGCGCGAACTCCTCCAGCGACAGCCGCCCGTCGGTCGTCTCGAACGGCAGCCACGGCAGCATCGTCCGCAGCATCTCCGGGTCGTGCCGCGCCAGCGACTTCACCCCCAGGTGGTGCACGGCCAGGAAGGCCGACAGCCGCTCCGGGTCACCGGCCGCGAGGCCGGTCAGCCAGGCCCGGATCCGTTCCCCCAGCGCCTCCCGGACGGCGGCCAGCGTCTCGTCCTCGTACAGCGACTCGCGCGAGGCCGTGGGCCGCAGACTGTCGGTGTCCAGGACGCAGCGCACGAAGAACGCCCAGTCCGGCAGCAGCTGTTCGGCCCGCTCGGTCAGCAGCATGCCCTTCAGGTGCACCCGGTGCGAGGCCCGCTGCGCCGGGCTCACCGCCGCCGGCAGCACGTACGCCACCCCGCGGACCCCCGCCGCCGGCACGTCCAGCTCGATCGTGTCCAACGGCGTGAACCCGAACAGCCGGTGGCAGTGCCGGGCCAGCGCCACCCGCCGGTTGGCGGGGGAGGGGTACGGCCGGTCCCAGGGCGCCGGCAGATCGGTGACTGCCTCGTCGCCCACCCGCACGTCGTACGGCAGCAGCGAACCGAAGTCCCGCGCCAGCCCGAGCACCCGCTCCTCGGTGAGCCATTCCCCGGCACCGGCCCGCGCCACCAGATGCACGGTGGTGCCCGGCTCGGGCCGCGCGTCGTGGGGCAGCGTCCGCACGGTGTAGGAACCGTCCTCGCGCGCCGTCCACTCCACGGGGGGCTCACCGGGCGTACGGGAGCTGCGGCTGACCACCCGGATCCGCTCGGCGACCACGAAACAGGCCAGCAGCCCGATGCCGAACTGCCCGAGGAAGTCGGACCGGGCCTCGCGCAGATCGTCCGCCCGCTTGGAGCTGCGCCCGATGGTCGCGAGGAGCCGGTGCACGTCCGACTCGGTGAGCCCGACGCCGGAGTCCTCCACCCGCAGCGCCCCGTCCGCCGCGTACAGCCGCACCCGCGCCGGGGCGCCGGGCTCCTCGGCCCGCCGGGCGGTGATGGCGTCCACGGCGTTCTGCAGCAGCTCCCGCAGGTAGACCTTGGGACTGGAGTAGAGGTGATGGGACAGCAGGTCCACCAGACCACGCAGGTCGACCTGGAACGTGTGAGGTGACGGTGATGCCTGGGATGACTGTGAGGTCTGGGAGTCCATCGCTGCAGCGCCGCGAAGTGGGGATGAGCACGGCGCGGGGTCGGGCGGTCCCGGTGGGGCGGTGACCGCGGATGATGGCGGAGCGCGTCATCCTAGAGCCCGAACGAGCCGTCTGACCAGGGGTTTCAGGACACATATACGGCAATGTCAGTGACGTGGTGTGCAATGGATCTCGTGCCCGCACTCGAAGAACCGCTGAAGAAGGTGCTCGGCCCACCGACCGCGAAGGTGATGGCCGAGCACCTCGGCCTGCACACCGTCGGCGACCTCCTGCACCACTATCCCCGCAGATACGAGGAGCGCGGCCAGCTCACGCACCTGGCCGACCTCCCCATGGACGAGCACGTCACGGTGGTCGCCATGGTCGCCGACGCCCGCCTGCACTCCTTCGCCTCGGCCAAGGCCCCCCGGGGCAAGGGCCAGCGGCTGGAAGTCACCATCACCGACGGCAGCGGCCGGCTCCAGCTGGTCTTCTTCGGCAACGGCGTGCACAAACCCCACAAGGAACTGCTGCCGGGCACCCGCGCGATGTTCGCCGGCAAGGTCTCGGTCTTCAACCGCCGCCTCCAACTGGCTCATCCGGCCTACGAATTGCTGCGCGGTGACGGCGAGGAGACGGTCGAGACCTGGGCGGGCGCCCTGATCCCGATCTACCCCGCCACCGCCAAGCTGGAGTCCTGGAAGATCGGCAAGGCGGTCCAGACCGTCCTGCCCAGCGCCCAGGAAGCCGTCGACCCCCTCCCCGAGACCCTGCGTGCGGGCCGCGGTCTTGCCACTCTCCCCGAGGCCCTCCTCAAGATCCACCGCCCCCACACCAAGGCCGACATCGCCGACGCGCGCACCCGTCTCAAGTGGGACGAGGCCTTCGTCCTCCAGGTCGCCCTCGCCCGCCGCCGCCACGCCGACGCCCAACTCCCGGCGGTCCCGCGCAGACCGTCCCCCGACGGCCTCCTGGCCGCCTTCGACGACCGCCTGCCCTTCACGCTCACCGAGGGCCAGCGGAAGGTCTCCCAGGAGATCTTCGACGACCTGGCGACCGACCATCCGATGCACCGCCTCCTCCAGGGCGAGGTCGGATCGGGCAAGACCCTGGTGGCCCTGCGCGCCATGCTCGCCGTCGTCGACGCGGGCGGACAGGCCGCCATGCTCGCCCCCACCGAGGTGCTCGCCCAGCAGCACCACCGCTCGATCGTGGAGATGATGGGCGAGCTGGCCGAGGGCGGCATGCTGGGCGGGGCCGAGCAGGCCACCAAGGTCGTGCTGCTGACCGGCTCCATGGGCGCCGCGGCCCGCCGCCAGGCCCTGCTCGACCTCGTCACCGGCGAGGCCGGAATCGTCATCGGCACACACGCCCTGATCGAGGACAAGGTCCAGTTCCACGATCTGGGCCTGGTCGTGGTCGACGAACAGCACCGCTTCGGCGTCGAACAGCGCGACGCCCTGCGCGGCAAGGGCAGACAGCCCCCGCACCTCCTCGTCATGACGGCCACCCCCATCCCGCGCACGGTCGCGATGACGGTCTTCGGCGACCTGGAGACCTCCGTCCTCGACCAGCTCCCGGCCGGCCGCTCACCCATCGCCAGCCACGTCGTCCCGGCCGCCGACAAGCCCCACTTCCTGGCCCGCGCGTGGGAACGGGTCCGCGAGGAGGTCCACAACGGCCACCAGGCCTACGTCGTCTGCCCGCGCATCGGCGACGACGTCGACGAACCCGCCGACCCGAAGAAGGCGAAGAAGTCCGCTGAGGACGAGGCCGAGAAACGCCCCCCGCTCGCCGTCCTCGACGTGGCCGACCAGCTCGCGAAAGGCCCCCTGCACGATCTCAGGATCGAAGTCCTGTACGGCCGTATGCACCCGGACGACAAGGACGCGGTCATGCGCCGCTTCGCCGCCGGCGAGACCGACGTCCTGGTCGCCACGACCGTCATCGAGGTCGGCGTCAACGTCCCGAACGCCACCGCGATGGTGATCATGGACGCCGACCGCTTCGGCGTCTCCCAGCTCCACCAGCTCCGCGGCCGCGTCGGCCGAGGCTCGGCCCCCGGCCTCTGCCTGCTGGTCACCGAGATGCCGGAGGCCAGCCCGGCCCGCCAGCGCCTGAACGCGGTCGCCTCCACCCTCGACGGTTTCGAACTCTCCCGCATCGACCTCGAACAGCGCCGCGAGGGCGACGTCCTCGGCCAGGCCCAGTCGGGCGCCCGCACCTCGCTGCGGGTGCTGGCCGTGATCGAGGACGAGGAGGTCATCGCGGAGGCGAGGCAGGAGGCGGTGGAGGTGGTCGCGGCGGATCCGGAGCTCGAGCGGTTCCCGGCCCTGCGGACGGCTCTGGACGCCCTGTTGGACGACGAGAGGGAGCAGTACCTGGAGAAGGGCTGAGTGGACCTGCCTCGGGGGCGCCGGGCCGCATACGACATGCCGCTACCGCCGCCCGGGCGCGACCAGCCACACTGAACGTAAAGCCGCCCACGAACAAGGACCGAAGATGACCCGCGTGATCGCCGGCGCAGCCGGCGGACGTCGCCTCGCAGTACCGCCAGGCACCGGAACCCGTCCCACCTCCGACCGCGCTCGCGAAGGTCTCTTCTCCACCTGGCAGTCCCTCCTCGGCGGCCCCCTGGACGGCGAACGAGTCCTCGACCTCTACGCCGGCTCGGGAGCGGTCGGTCTGGAGGCCCTCTCCCGAGGCGCGGGCCACACCCTCCTCGTGGAGGCCGACGCGAGAGCAGCCCGCGTCATCCGGGAGAACGTGAGAAACCTCGCGCTCCCCGGAGCCGAGGTCCGCGCCGGCAAGGCGCGGCAGGTCATCGAGACGGCTCCCGCGGAGCCGTACGACCTAGTCTTCCTCGACCCGCCGTACGCCGTCACGGACGACGATCTTCGGGAGATTCTCCTCACACTCCGCTCGGGGGGCTGGCTCGCGGCCGATGCCCTCGTCACCGTGGAGCGCAGCACCAGAGGCGGGGAGTTCCACTGGCCGGACGGCTTCGAAGCGCTCCGGGCCCGTCGCTACGGCGAGGGAACGTTTTGGTACGGTCGCGCCGCCTCTACGTGCGAAGACGCACGATGACCGGACCGGAGAGCGAGGGATCACTAGTGCGCCGCGCCGTCTGTCCCGGGTCGTTCGACCCGATCACCAACGGACACCTCGACATCATTTCCCGCGCCTCCCGTCTGTACGACGAGGTCTATGTCGCGGTGATGATCAACAAGTCCAAGAAGGGCCTGTTCGAGGTCGATGAGCGACTCGACCTGATCCGCCAGGTCACCGCCGAGTACGGCAACGTACGGGTCGAGGCCTTCCACGGCCTCCTCGTCGACTTCTGCAAGCAGCGCGACATCCCCGCCATCGTCAAGGGTCTGCGCGCGGTCAGCGACTTCGACTACGAGCTGCAGATGGCCCAGATGAACAACGGGCTGTCCGGGGTCGAGACGCTCTTCGTGCCGACCAACCCCACCTACAGCTTCCTGTCCTCCTCCCTGGTCAAGGAGGTGGCGACCTGGGGCGGCGACGTCTCCCACCTGGTGCCGCCGGTCGTCCTGGAGGCGCTCAACCAGCGCCTGCGCAAGGACTGATGGGACTACAGTCGTCCCGTCCGTCTCCAACACAGCTGTAGAGAGTGGCGAGCAACCGGTGGACGTGCAGAAGAAGCTCGACGAGATCGTCACGGCGGTCTCCAGTGCCCGGTCGATGCCCATGTCGGCCTCGTGCGTGGTCAACCGCGCCGAGCTGCTCGCCCTGCTCGAAGAGGTGCGCGCGGCCCTGCCCGACTCGCTGGCCCAGGCGCAGGAGCTGATCGGCGGCCGGGAGCAGATGGTCGAGCAGGCCCGCCAGGAAGCCGAGCGGATCATCTCCACCGCGCACGCCGAGCGTGGCTCCCTGATCTCCGACACCGAGATCGCCCGCCGCTCCCAGGCCGAGGCCGACCGCATCCTCGCCGAGGCCCGCAAGGAGGCCGAGGACATCCGCGCCGAGGCCGACGACTACGTCGACTCCAAGCTCGCCAACTTCGAGGTCGTCCTCACCAAGACCATCGGCTCCGTCGGCCGGGGCCGCGAGAAGCTGCTGGGCACCGGCCCGGGGCTGGACGACCAGGGCTACGTCGACCCCGAAGAGGACGACGCCCCCGAGCGCAGCCACGACCCCGAGACCCTGCGCCGCGACGCCGACGCCTACGTCGACGCCAAGCTGGGCGCCTTCGAGGCGGTCCTCTCCAAGACCCTGGAGGCCGTCGGCAAGGGCCGGCAGAAGCTGCACGGCCGGATCGCCACCGACGACCTCGGCGCGCTCGCCGAGGACACCTCGACCTACCAGCACTCCTCCGACGCCGACTACCTCGCCGACCTGGCCGCCCTCGCCGAGCAGGACACCGCGGCCGAGCAGCCCGCCCAGAGCCCGTACGGCCAGCAGCAGGAGGCCTACGCCTACCAGCAGCAGCCGGACCCGTACGCCGGCGGCTACGGGGGCCAGCAGCAGGGCTACGGCCAGCAGGCGGACCCCTACGGCTACCAGCAGGCCGACCCGTACGCGTACCAGGGCTACGACACCCACCAGGCGGCCTACGACCCGAACCAGGTCCCCCAGCAGGCCCAGCAGCACCAGGAACCACAGCGCCAGGACCAGCAGGTCGGCTACGCCCTCGACGAGACCAGCCTCTTCGACACCGGCATGATCAGCGCCGAGCAGCTGCGCGCCTACGAACAGGGCCGCGGCCTGTAGAAACAGGGGAGCTGCCCTCGGGGAGGGCCCGGATTGGGCTGTGGGCGAAAGCTCCAGTATCCTGGCTCTTCGGTCGCGCCTACGTCCGCGATCACCGCTGCCCGGGAACACGAAGGGCAGCGCCCCGAGCTGAGAAGATCGAAAGCAGGAATGGCCCTGAACGCCCGCCTCGACCACCGCAACCCTCTCGTGTTCGACACACACGAGCTGGGGCGGCGTCCTGGCGCGCTGCAGCGCCTGACCCGTGAGATCGACGCCCCCAGGGACCTCGGTATCCAGGGAGTCATCGGAGTGCCGGAAGGCGCCCCGGTGGAGCTCGAACTCCGCCTCGAGTCGGTCATGGAAGGGGTGCTCGTCACAGGCACCGCCCGTGCACGGGCCGAGGGGGAGTGCGTAAGGTGTCTGGAGCCGCTCGAGCTCGAACTCGAAGCGGACTTCCAGGAGATGTTCTCGTACCCTGACGCCGACGACCGTGGCCGCCCCAAGGCGGAACCGGCCGACGACGCCGAGGAAGACGAGGACAGGCTCTTCATCGAGGACGGCCTGTTCGACCTCGAACCCGTGCTGCGCGATGCGGTGGTGCTCGCACTGCCGATGCAGCCGGTGTGCCAGGACGACTGCCCCGGCCTGTGCTCCGAGTGCGGAGCCCGGCTGGCGGACGACCCGGACCACCACCACGACGCCGTCGACATCCGTTGGGCGGCACTGCAGGGACTCGCCGGTTCACTCGAAGACGGCGAGAAGGACGAGATGAGCGGCGACGCGCCTCGATCAGCACGCGCCGCCGAGAAGCAGGAGAAGTAGCCGTGGCTGTTCCGAAGCGGAAGATGTCGCGCAGCAACACGCGCCACCGCCGGTCGCAGTGGAAGGCTGCGGTCCCCACCCTGGTTGCGTGCGAGCGCTGCCACGAGCCCAAGCAGCAGCACATCGCGTGCCCGTCTTGCGGCACCTACAACAAGCGCCAGGTCCTCGAGGTCTGAGCGGCTGGTGAGAGGCTTCATGTCTGACGCCAAGGCGGACTCGACCGCCAAGAAAAAGGCGGACACCACGGCCTCGTCCCACACGCTTCTGGAAGGGCGGCTCGGCTACCGGCTCGAGTCCGCCCTTCTGGTGCGTGCGCTGACCCACCGCTCCTACGCGTACGAGAACGGCGGCCTGCCGACGAACGAGCGGCTGGAGTTCCTCGGGGACTCCGTGCTCGGCCTCGTCGTCACGGACACGCTGTACCGCACCCACCCCGACCTGCCCGAAGGCCAGCTGGCCAAGCTGCGGGCCGCGGTGGTCAACTCGCGTGCGCTGGCGGAGGTCGGTCGCGGCCTCGACCTGGGCTCCTTCATCCGGCTCGGCCGCGGTGAAGAGGGCACGGGCGGCCGGGACAAGGCGTCCATCCTCGCCGACACCCTCGAAGCGGTGATCGGCGCGGTCTATCTCGACCAGGGCCTCGACGCGGCCTCCGAACTGGTGCACCGCCTGTTCGACCCGCTGATCGAGAAGTCCTCGAACCTCGGTGCCGGCCTGGACTGGAAGACCAGCCTCCAGGAGCTCACCGCGACCGAAGGGCTCGGCGTGCCCGAGTACCTGGTCACGGAGACCGGCCCCGACCACGAGAAGACCTTCACTGCTGCCGCCCGCGTCGGAGGCGTCTCGTACGGCACCGGCACCGGCCGCAGCAAGAAGGAGGCGGAGCAGCAGGCCGCCGAGTCCGCCTGGCGGTCCATCCGGGCCGCGGCGGACGAGCGCGCCAAGGCGGCGGCGACGGCCGAGGCCGTCGCGGCGGCCGACGCCGTCGCGGACTCCGAGACCGAGTCCGAGTCCGCCTCCGCCTGATCGGAACACGACAGCACGGCGCCCGCCCTTCCCGACGGGGGGGGGCGGGCGCCGCGCATCCGGGGGATCCCATGCCCGAGTTGCCCGAGGTCGAGGTCGTCCGGCGCGGCCTGGAGCGATGGGTCGCCCATCGCACGGTCGCCGACGCCGAGGTGCTGCATCCGCGTGCCGTACGCCGTCACCTCGCGGGCGCCGACGACTTCGCGCACCGGCTCAAGGGCCATCGCATCGGCACCCCCAGCCGTCGCGGCAAGTACCTCTGGCTGCCGCTGGAGGACACCGGGCAGGCGATCCTCGCCCACCTCGGGATGAGCGGCCAGCTGCTGGTGCAGCCGCAGGGCTCGCCGGACGAGAAGCACCTGCGGATCCGGGTGCGCTTCGCCGACGCGCTGGCCACCGAACTCCGCTTCGTCGACCAGCGCACCTTCGGCGGTCTCTCGCTGCACGACACCACCGACGACGGCCTGCCCGACGTCATCGGGCACATCGCCCGCGACCCCCTCGATCCCCTGTTCGACGACGAGGCCTTCCACCAGGCCCTGCGCCGCAAGCGGACCACCATCAAACGGGCCCTGCTCGACCAGTCCCTGATCAGCGGCGTCGGCAACATCTACGCGGACGAGGCCCTGTGGCGCTCCCGCCTGCACTACGACCGCCCGACGGCCGGCTTCACCCGGCCCCGCACCCGTGAACTCCTCGGGCACGTCCGGGACGTGATGAACGCGGCGCTCGCCGTCGGCGGCACCAGCTTCGACAGCCTCTACGTCAACGTCAACGGCGAGTCGGGCTACTTCGACCGGTCCCTGGACGCGTACGGGCGGGAGGGGCTGCCCTGCAAGCGGTGCGGCACGCCGATGCGCCGGCGGCCGTGGATGAACCGCTCCAGCTACTTCTGCCCGAGGTGTCAGAGGGCGCCGCGCGTCCCGTCGTAGCGCTCGCGGGCGGCCAGGACGTCGTCCATGCGGCCCTCCACGCAGTGGATGAGGGACAGCAGCCGCTCGGCGACCTCGCGGCCCAGCGGGGTCAGTTCGTAGTCCACCCGCGGCGGGTTGGTCGGCTGTGCGTGCCGGTGCACCAGGCCGTCGCGCTCCAGCGCGTGCAGGGTCTGGGACAGCATCTTCTCGCTCACGCCGTCGACCCGGCGGCGCAGTTCGTTGAAGCGCAGCGAACCCTCGTACAGCGCCCCGAGCGTCAGGCCGCCCCAGCGGCCCGTGACGTGCTCCAGCGTGCCGCGCGACGGGCAGGCCTTGGCGAACACGTTGTACGGGAGGTCCATGTCCTCCGTGCGCTCCTGGGTGCTGGTCATGCCCCCAGCGTACGCGAAGGCAGCGCTAACCGACAGGTTGCACTAACCAGAAGTTAGTGCTTTCCTTTCGTCATCGCCGGTGAGCTGCGTATCCGTTCGCAGCTCCCGTATCTCACCTTTCCTGAGGAGTACGCACGTGACGACCCCTGTTGTCTCCATCGCCTACCACTCCGGCTACGGCCACACCGTCGTGCTCGCCGAGGCGGTCCGCGCCGGTGCCGTCCAGGCCGGTGCCGAGGTGCATCTGGTCAAGGTCGACGAGATCACCGAGGACCAGTGGACGGTGCTCGACGGCTCGGACGCGATCGTGTTCGGCTCGCCGACCTACATGGGCACGGCGTCGGGCGCCTTCCACGCCTTCGCGGAGGCGACGTCCGCGCGCTGGGCCACCCAGGCGTGGAAGGACAAGCTGGCCGCCGGGTTCACCAACTCGGGCTCCAAGAGCGGCGACAAGCTGCACACCCTGCAGTTCTTCCAGATCCTGGCCGCGCAGCTCGGCATGCACTGGGTCAACCTCGGCCTGCTGCCCGGCTGGAACAGCTCCACCGCCTCCGAGGACGACCTCAACCGTCTCGGTGTGTTCCTCGGCGCGGCCGCGCAGACCAACGTCGACGAGGGTGCCGAGGCCGTCCACAAGGCCGACGTCGCGACGGCGGAGCACCTGGGCCGGCGGGTCGCCGAGACGGCGAAGATCTTCCTGACCGGCCGGACCCAGGCTGCATGATCGTTTCTGCGGTCTCCCCGGCGCAAGTCCCCGGCCGGGACCCCCTCCGCGGCCCTGGCGGGCCTAGTAGCCGAAGTCCTGGGTCCACCAGGGTCCGCCGGACCCGAAGTGGACGCCCACACCCAGCGTCTTGAAGTCGCAGTTCAGTATGTTCGCCTTGTGGCCGGGGCTGTTCATCCAGGCCTCCATGACGGCGGCCGCGTCGGCCTGGCCCCGGGCTATGTTCTCGCCCCCGAGGCCGGATATGCCGGCCTTCCCGGCCCGGTCCCAGGGGGTCAGCCCGTCCGGGTCGGTGTGGTCGAAGAAGCCCCGCGCGGCCATGTCGTCGCTGAACCTCTCGGCCAGCTCGGACAGGGAGCTGTTCGCGGAGACGGCACTGCAGCCGACCTTGGCCCGCTCCTCGTTGACGAGCTTGAGCACCTCGGCCGCGGCCTGCGCCTCGGCCGAGACCGTCACCGGGGACTCGGACTTCTGGGGCGCCTTGGTGGCCGCCTTCGACTTGGACGCGGTGGTCTCCGGCTCCTCCGAGGGCGTGACCTCGGGCTTCTTCTCGGCCGTCTTGCTCGGCGACGCCGAGGCCGAGGACTTGGAGGCGGACGGGGACGGCGAGGTGGAGCGGCCGGCGTCGCGGCTCGTCGACGTGCCGGAGCGGCCGGCGTCGGCGGAGCCGGAGGTGCCGCCCTGCTCGGAGTTCGCGTTGCTCGGGGTGTCGGCGGCCTGCACGTTGTCGCCGGGGCCGGTGCTGCCGCCGAGCCGGTAGCTCTCCAGCCCGGGCACCACGCCCGTGGCCACCGCGACGGTGCCGAGGGCGACGGCCGCGGACATGCCGAGCAGGCCCGTCTTGACCGGGGTGGCGGCCTTCTTCTTACGGCGGCGGCGGCCCGGGCCGCCCGGTCCGGAGCCCGGCCGCGCGGCACTGCCGTCGGGCCGGAAGCCGTCGGCCGCGAACATCGTCGTGGCGGTGTACTCGTCGTCCGTCGCGTACAGGTACTCGCGGCTTCGCGCGACGGTGTCGGCGTACGCCTCCTGGTGCAGGTACGGCGCGATGCCGAGCGTGTCCGGGCCGTCCGGGTACGAGTCCCTCGGGTCGCTGCCTGCCGTGTACGAGCCGTGCGTCTCGGTGACCCCCGTGGCGCGGCCCGTGGCGGCGCGGCCGGCGGCGGAGCGTCGGTGGCGTCCCATGTCCTTGCCTTCCTCGTCCATCGGTCAACCCGTCTCACACGATCCCTGGGAGTAACCCAGCTCACCCGATCGAGTGAGTTTCATATGAGAATCATTGGGTCGGGACGGTACCGCATGGCGCCGGGGGAGGAAGTGCCCCGAGGGACATTGCCCGGTTAGGTTGCACCCATGAGCGAGGATGTACGGCTGGTCGCCTGGGTGCGCGGACGCGTGCAGGGCGTGGGATTCCGCTGGTTCACGCGGGCCAAGGCACTGGAGATCGGCGGCCTGAGTGGCTTTGCTCTCAATTTGGCCGACGGCCGGGTCCAGGTGGTCGCGGAAGGGGCCCGGGAGGGCTGTGAAGGCCTGCTGGAGTGGCTCGAGAGTGACGACACGCCCGGGCGCGTGGACGGAGTCACAGAGATATGGGACACACCTCGCGGCGGCTACGACGGCTTCGCGATCCGCTGACCGCCGCGTGCGGAGAGCGCCCGCACCGGCGGAGGTTCGTGCCACCGGCATGTGCCCACAGCAGAAATGAGCAGGTGGTTGCCAAGAATCGCTTGCGGTGGCAGGCTCCGCACGCAAGGATGATCGCCACGCCCCGGGGGTCCCGCAGGAGTCGCAACGCTGCCGTCACGGCCGTGTGCGAGCGGGTTGCCCGCCAATACGGGGCGTGATCGTGTTGACCGTCAAACTTTTTGGTGAGACGCTGAAAGCACCCCGCGCACCTAGCTGTTTGGCATGGATGAACGGCAGCACGAACAAGATCCTGCCAAGCTCCGCGGGTGCGAATCCCTCACGACCCACACCGCTTCGGTCGGTCACTCAGTGTGGAGGACCATCCATCATGGCAAAGGCGCTTCTCGGTTACGTCGGCGGCTCCGACCCGCGGCTCCTCGCCGAGATGCGACGGCTCCAGCAGCGCGTCCAGGACCTCGAATCCGAGCTCGTACGGATCCAGGCCGAGAACGACGCTCTGACGGCTGCCGCTTCTCACGACAGGTTCATGGAGAGCATCGACGCACACCAGGCGGAGCCTGCGCTCACCTGATCGCTGCACCGCTCCACGACAGCACGCGCAGCGGTTGGGCGAATCCATTCAACCGCGTCGGACCGCTTAGTTGTCAGAAGTTGCAAGGGACGCTTCGGCGTCCCTTCTCTCTTTCCCCCCGCGTCTTCCGTGCCGTCCCCGACCGTCTTCGCCCCGCCCTTCCCTCTCCTTAACGTGTGGTGTGCCCTGCGCGTTCATGGGTGAAACCGCGGGGTTGCCCCGCGTTCATCGTGTGAGACGACCCCGGAAGGTAGAGTCCAGCGCCGTGCACCTCAAGGCCCTGACCCTCCGAGGGTTCAAGTCGTTCGCCTCGGCGACCACACTCCGGTTCGAGCCCGGGATCACGTGTGTCGTCGGGCCCAACGGCTCGGGCAAGTCCAACGTCGTGGACGCGCTCAGCTGGGTCATGGGCGAGCAGGGCGCGAAGTCGCTGCGCGGCGGCAAGATGGAGGACGTCATCTTCGCCGGCACCACCGGGCGCCCCCCGCTCGGCCGCGCCGAGGTGTCCCTGACCATCGACAACTCCGACGGCGCCCTGCCCATCGAGTACGCCGAGGTCACCATCACGCGGATCATGTTCCGCAACGGCGGCAGCGAGTACCAGATCAACGGCGACACCTGCCGGCTCCTCGACATCCAGGACCTCCTCTCCGACTCCGGCATCGGCCGCGAGATGCACGTCATCGTCGGCCAGGGCCAGCTCGACTCCGTCCTGCACGCCGACCCGATGGGCCGCCGCGCCTTCATCGAGGAGGCGGCGGGCGTCCTCAAGCACCGCAAGCGCAAGGAGAAGGCGCTCCGCAAGCTGGACGCGATGCAGGCCAACCTCGCACGCGTGCAGGACCTGACGGACGAGCTGCGCAGGCAGCTGAAGCCGCTGGGCCGCCAGGCCGCCGTCGCCCGGCGGGCCGCCGTCATCCAGGCCGACCTGCGCGACGCCCGCCTCCGCCTGCTCGCCGACGACCTGGTACGGCTCCGGGAGGCGCTCCAGGCCGAGGTGGCCGACGAGGCGGCGCTCAAGGAACGCAAGGAGGCCGCCGAGCAGGAGCTGAGGAAGGCCCTCCAGCGCGAGGCGCTCCTGGAGGACGAGGTCCGCCGGCTCGCACCGCGCCTCCAGCGCGCCCAGCAGACCTGGTACGAGCTGTCCCAGCTCGCCGAACGCGTCCGCGGCACGATCTCCCTCGCCGAAGCCCGCGTGAAGAGCGCCACCTCCGCACCCCCCGAGGAGCGGCGCGGCCGCGACCCCGAGGACATGGAGCGCGAGGCCGCCCGGATCCGTGAGCAGGAGGCCGAGCTGGAGGCCGCCCTCGAAGCGGCCCAGCGCGCCCTCGACGACACCGTCGCCCACCGGGCCGACCTGGAGCGCGAACTCGCCGCCGAGGAACGGCGGCTGAAGGACGTCGCCCGGGCGATCGCCGATCGCCGCGAGGGCCTGGCCCGGCTGAACGGACAGGTCAACGCGGCCCGCTCGCGCGCCGCCTCCGCGCAGGCCGAGATCGACCGCCTGGCAGCGGCGAGGGACGAGGCCCGCGAGCGGGCGTTCGCCGCGCAGGAGGAGTACGAGGCCCTCAAGGCGGAGGTCGACGGCCTCGACGCGGGGGACGCCGAACTGGCCGAGCGGCACGAGACGGCCAGGCGGCGGCTCGCCGAGGCCGAGGCCGCCCTCACCGCCGCCCGCGAGGCGGCCACCGCGGCGGAACGCGACCGCGCGGCGACCAGGGCCCGGCACGAGGCCCTGGCGCTGGGGCTGCGCCGCAAGGACGGCACGGGGGCGCTGCTCGGGGCGAAGGACCGTCTCACCGGTCTGCTGGGCCCGGCCGCCGAACTGCTCACGGTGACACCCGGATACGAGGTGCCGCTGGCCGCCGCCTTCGGAGCGGCCGCGGACGCGATCGCCGTCACGACCCCGGCCTCGGCGGCCGAGGCGCTCCGCCTGCTGCGCAAACAGGACGCCGGACGGGCGGCGCTCCTGCTCGCCGGCGCACCCGAAGCGCCCCCGACGAACGCGTGGCACGGCACGGCCGGCCAGGACGGACCCGCGGACGCGCCACCGCGAAGCGCTCCCCTCTTCGCCATCGACCTGGTCCGCGCCCCCTACGAGCTCGTCCCCGCCGTACGCCGCCTCCTTCACAACATCGTCGTCGTCGACACCCTGGAGGCCGCCGAGAGCCTCGTGCACGCCCACCCCGACCTCGTCGCGGTCACCGCCGAGGGCGACCTGCTCGGCGCCCACTTCGCGCACGGGGGTTCCGCCGGGGCGCCCAGCCTCCTCGAGGTGCAGGCGTCCGTGGACGAGGCCGCCGCGGAGCTCGAGGAGCTGGCCGTGCGGTGCGCGGAGCTGACCGAGGCTCAGCACGTGGCGGGGGAGCGGCGCAGGGAGTGTGCCGCGCTCGTCGAGGAGCTGGGCGAGCGGCGCCGGGCCGCCGACCGGGAGAAGTCGGCCGTGGCCCAGCAGCTCGGGCGGCTGGCCGGCCAGGCCCGTGGTGCCGCGGGCGAGGCCGAGCGGTCCACCGCGGCGGCGGCGCGGGCGCAGGAGGCGCTCGACCGGGCCGTGGAAGAGGCCGAGGAGCTGGCCGAACGGCTGGCCGTGGCCGAGGAGATGCCCGTCGAGGAGGAGCCCGACACCTCGGTGCGGGACCGCCTCGCCGCCGACGGGGCCAACGCGCGCCAGACCGAGATGGAGGCGCGGCTTCAGGTCCGTACCCACGAGGAGCGGGTCAAGGGGCTGGCCGGACGGGCCGACTCGCTGGACCGGGCCGCGCGTGCGGAACGTGAGGCACGCGCGCGTGCCGAGCAGCGGCGGGCCCGGCTGCGGCACGAGGCCGCCGTCGCCGAGGCCGTCGCCTCCGGCGCGCGGCAGCTGCTCGCGCATGTCGAGGTGTCCCTCGGCCGGGCGGACGAGGAGCGCGTCGCCGCCGAGGCCGCCAAGGCGCGCCGTGAGCAGGAGCTGGCCGCCGCCCGCACCGCCGGGCGCGATCTCAAGGCCGAGCTCGACAAGCTGACGGACTCGGTCCACCGCGGCGAGGTCCTCGGTGCCGAGAAGCGGCTGCGGATCGAGCAGGTGGAGGCGAAGGCGCTGGACGAGCTGGGCGTGGAGCCGGAGGGGCTCGTCTCCGAGTACGGCCCCCATCAGCTCGTCCCGCCCTCCCCGCCCGCCGAGGGCGAGGTGCTGCCGGAGGATCCCGAGCACCCGCGCAACCAGCCCG
This sequence comes from Streptomyces sp. NPDC001381, assembly GCF_042895685.1. Classification (NCBI taxonomy): domain Bacteria; kingdom Bacillati; phylum Actinomycetota; class Actinomycetes; order Kitasatosporales; family Streptomycetaceae; genus Streptomyces; species Streptomyces sp. NPDC001381. Next base: position 70,803 of record NZ_JBIAWO010000010.1, read on the forward strand.
TGCGCTTCGTCCGCGCGGAACAGGAGAAGCGGCTGCGGGCCGCCGAGCGGGCGTACCAGCAGCTCGGCAAGGTGAACCCGCTGGCGCTGGAGGAGTTCGCCGCGCTGGAGGAGCGTCACCAGTTCCTCAGCGAGCAGCTGGAGGATCTGAAGAAGACCCGCGCCGACCTGCTCCAGGTGGTGAAGGAGGTCGACGAGCGCGTCGAGCAGGTCTTCACCGAGGCGTACCGGGACACGGCGAGGGAGTTCGAGGGCGTCTTCAGCCGGCTGTTCCCCGGCGGCGAGGGCCGGCTCGTCCTGACCGATCCCGACAACATGCTCACCACGGGTGTGGACGTGGAGGCCCGGCCGCCGGGCAAGAAGGTCAAGCGGCTCAGCCTGCTCTCCGGCGGTGAGCGGTCGCTGACGGCCGTCGCCATGCTGGTGTCGATCTTCAAGGCCCGGCCCAGCCCGTTCTACGTCATGGACGAGGTCGAGGCCGCCCTCGACGACACCAACCTGCAGCGGCTCATCCGCATCATGCAGGAGCTGCAGGAGTCCTCGCAGCTGATCGTGATCACGCACCAGAAGCGGACCATGGAGGTCGCCGACGCGCTGTACGGCGTGTCCATGCAGGGCGACGGCGTGTCGAAGGTGATCAGCCAGCGGCTGCGCTAGCCCGCCTACCCCGGTTTCGCTTCTTCAATCCTTGAACGCAATCTCCTCACTGGTGCCAGTTTTCTCACATCACCCCCCCTGGTGGTTTCGGAACTTGAAGGCATAAGGTCTGCAACGTTGTTCTTGCCTTCAGGCAGCGTTGCCGATGGCCTTAGGAGTTGAACGTGACCAGCACCACGCAGGCAGAGAAGTCAGGAGCCAGGACGGCTCCCCCCGATCATCTCGGGCACGTCATCTTCATCGCGGCGGCAGCGGCGATGGGCGGATTCCTCTTCGGCTACGACAGCTCCGTGATCAACGGCGCCGTCGAGGCCATCCGGGACCGCTACGACATCGGCTCCGCAGCCCTCGCGCAGGTCATCGCCATCGCCCTGATCGGCTGCGCCATCGGCGCCGCGACCGCCGGCCGGATCGCCGACCGCATCGGCCGTATCCGGGTCATGCAGATCGCCGCCGTCCTCTTCACGGTCAGCGCCGTCGGCTCGGCCCTGCCCTTCTCCCTGTGGGACTTCGCCCTCTGGCGCGTCGTCGGCGGCTTCGCCATCGGCATGGCCTCCGTCATCGGCCCCGCCTACATCGCCGAGGTCGCCCCGCCCGCCTACCGAGGCCGGCTCGGCTCCTTCCAGCAGGCCGCGATCGTCATCGGCATCGCCGTCTCGCAGCTGGTCAACTGGGGTCTGCTGAACGCCGCCGGCGGTGACCAGCGCGGTGAGCTCATGGGCCTGGAGGCCTGGCAGGTCATGCTCGGCGTGATGGTCGTCCCGGCCGTCCTCTACGGCCTGCTCTCCTTCGCCATCCCCGAGTCCCCGCGCTTCCTGATCTCCGTCGGCAAGCGGGAGCGTGCCCGCGAGATCCTCGCCGAGGTCGAGGGGGACTCCGCCGACCTCGACGCCCGGGTCACCGAGATCGAGCACGCCATGAACAGCGAGCACAAGTCCACCTTCAAGGACCTGCTCGGCGGCGGCTTCTTCTTCAAGCCGATCGTCTGGATCGGCATCGGCCTGTCGGTCTTCCAGCAGTTCGTCGGCATCAACGTCGCGTTCTACTACTCCTCGACGCTGTGGCAGTCGGTCGGCGTCGACCCGACCGAGTCGTTCTTCTACTCCTTCACCACGTCGATCATCAACATCGTCGGCACCGTGATCGCGATGATCTTCGTGGACCGCGTCGGCCGCCGCCCGCTCGCGATCATCGGCTCGGTCGGCATGGTGATCGGCCTCGCCCTGGAGGCCTGGGCCTTCTCCTTCGACCTGGTCGACGGCAAGCTGCCGGCCGCCCAGGGCTGGACCGCCCTGATCGCGGCCCATGTCTTCGTCCTCTTCTTCGCCCTGTCCTGGGGTGTGGTCGTCTGGGTCATGCTCGGCGAGATGTTCCCGAACAGGATCCGTGCCGCCGCCCTCGGTGTGGCCGCCTCCGCGCAGTGGATCGCCAACTGGGCCATCACCGCGAGCTTCCCGTCGCTGGCCGACTGGAACCTCTCCGTCACCTACGTGATCTACACGGCCTTCGCCGCCCTCTCCGTCCCGTTCGTCCTCAGGTACGTCAAGGAGACGAAGGGCAAGGCGCTGGAGGAGATGGGCTGAGCCTCCACCGGAGGCCCTCGGACTCGAGGAGCCGGGCCACATCCCCGCTGCCCGCTCCTCGACACCCGTAAGACGTGCCGCCCCGGCTCATTACCCGAGCCGGGGCAGCACGTCTTCGCAGAACAGCCGCAGACTCCGCCACCCCTCCGCCACCGGCATCCCGCCCGCCAGCGGATGCAGGACGAGGTTGTCGAGGCCCTGGGCCACGCAGTCGTCCGGCGTGAGGATCCGGTACACCCCCTCCGCCCGCAGCTCCTCGACCGTCGACGCCCCCGACCGCACCGCCGAGCGGATCTCCCCGGACTGCCAGGAGGCGTAGGTCCGCGCCTCGTGCAGGAAGTGCCCGCCGTACCGCGCCCACGCCCGGTCCGGATCCTCGGCGACGTGCAGCAACGGGGTCTCTGCGGCCGGCATCATCGTCCAGCCCTCGGTCCCGTACTCCACGAGCCGTTCCTTGTAGTAGGCCTCCAGCTCCGGCAGGTGCGCGCTCGGGAAGAAGGGCAGCCCGAGCCGGGCGGCCCGGCGGGCGGCGGCCCGGGAGGAGCCCCCGACCAGCAGGAGGGGGTGCGGGTCGGACGCGGGGCGCGGGGTGACCCGTACCGTACGGCCCCGGTACGCGAACTCCTCCCCGGTCCATGCCGCCAGCACGGTCTCCAGCAGTTCGTCCTGGAGCCGGCCCCGCCGCGCCCAGTCCACCCCGGCCCGGGCGTACTCCTCCGGCCGGTATCCGATCCCGGCGACCGTGACCAGCCGTCCGCCGCTCAACAGATCCAGTACGGCGATGTCCTCGGCCAGCCGCAGCGGGTCGTGCAGCGGGCCGATCACCGCCGACACCGTGACCGCCAGCCGCCGGGTCGCCCCCAGCACCGCCCCGGCGAACACGAACGGCGACGGCAGCCAGTTGTCGTCGACCCCGTGGTGCTCCTCGGTCTGCACGGTGGTCACCCCGTGCGCGTCGGCGTACGCGGCCATCTCCAGCGCGGCCCGGTAGCGCTCGCCCAGCTCCGCGGGACGGGCGCCGGGAGCGACGAGATTGAAACGGACGACGGTGACGGGCATGGGGACCCCCTTCGCGGATGTGGAGGGACCGTAGCTGACGACCCGTCAGGTGACCAGAGGTGCGAGACACCCGCCCCGGGGAGCCGGGCCCCCGCCAGGGGAGGGATGGATACTGGACGCGTTATGGAAACCGTCATCCTTGCTGTAGTCATCGCCGTGGTCGTGCTCGCGGTGCTCGGCGGACTCGTCGTCGGCAGCCGGCGGAAGAAGCCGCTGCCCCCGCCGCCCCCCGCCGCGCCCGACATCACCGCGCCTCCGGCCGAGCCGCACGTCGGCGACGAGGCCGAGACGCCGCGCGACGAACCGCGCCGCACGATCGAGGAGGTGGACCTGCCCGACGGCGGCTCGACCGGAGTCGCGGTCGAGGAACCGCCCCTTGTCGAGGCTCCCGGGATCGAGATCCCGGAGCCCACCGCAGGCCGCCTGGTGCGCCTGCGCGCCCGTCTCTCCCGCTCCCAGAACGCCCTCGGCAAGGGCCTGCTCACGCTGCTCTCGCGCGAGCACCTGGACGACGACACCTGGGAGGAGATCGAGGACACCCTGCTCACCGCCGATGTCGGCGTGCTGCCCACCCAGGAGCTCGTGGAGCGGCTGCGCGAGCGGGTGAAGGTCCTCGGCACCCGTACGCCCGAGGAACTGCGCGGGCTGCTGCGCGACGAGCTGCTCAAGCTGGTCGGGACCGACGTCGACCGCACGGTGAAGACCGAGCCCGCGGACCGCAAGCCCGGCATCGTGATGGTCGTCGGCGTCAACGGCACCGGCAAGACCACCACCACCGGCAAGCTCGCGCGCGTCCTCGTGGCCGACGGGCGGACCGTCGTCCTCGGCGCCGCCGACACCTTCCGCGCCGCCGCCGCCGACCAGCTGCAGACCTGGGGCGAGCGGGTCGGCGCCCACACCGTGCGCGGGCCGGAGGCCGGTGACCCCGCCTCCGTCGCCTTCGACGCGGTCAAGGAGGGCAAGGAGATGGGCGTCGACGTCGTCCTCATCGACACCGCCGGCCGGCTCCACACCAAGACCGGGCTCATGGACGAGCTCGGCAAGGTCAAGCGGGTCGTCGAGAAGCACGCCCCGCTCGACGAGGTGCTGCTCGTCCTCGACGCCACGACCGGCCAGAACGGTCTCGTCCAGGCCCGGGTCTTCGCCGAGGTCGTCGACATCAGCGGCATCGTGCTGACCAAGCTCGACGGCACGGCCAAGGGCGGCATCGTCGTCGCCGTCCAGCGCGAGCTGGGTGTCCCGGTCAAGCTCGTGGGGCTCGGCGAGGGCGCGGACGACCTGGCGCCGTTCGAGCCGGAGGCGTTCGTTGACGCCCTTATCGGAGACTGACCACCACCTCCGGACCTCCGTATGTGGTGACGCGAGAAGCGCCCGCCCCCAGGTGCAGTGGGAGCGGGCGCTTCGCCGTGTACGCGGGCACCTCGCGGCCGGGCCGCAGGGCGTCCGCCGGGCGTCCGCCGGCCGGACAGGATCTAGGCGCGTGACCGGTGGGCCACGTACGCCAGTGTCCCCAGCAGCAGCCGGGCCTCCGGCGGGCGGGTGGCCGAGTCCAGGGCCGGCGGGCGCAGCCAGCGCACCGGGCCCAGGCCGCCGCGGTCGGAGGGCGGCGCCGTGACGTACGCACCGGGGCCGAGGCCGCGCAGGCCGAGGGCGGCCGGGTCGTCCCAGCCCATGCGGTAGAGGAGGTCGGTCAGCTCGGCGGCGGCGCCGGGGGCGACGAAGAACTGGGCGCGGCCCTCGGGGGTGACGGTGACCGGGCCGAGCGGGAGGCCCATGCGCTCCAGCCTGACCAGGGCGCGCCGCCCGGCGGGCTCGGCCGCCTCGATCACGTCGAACGCGCGCCCGACCGGCAGCATCACCGCGGCGCCCGGGAACTCCGCCCAGGCCCTCGTCACGTCGTCGAGGGTGGCGCCGGCGGGCACGCGCGGGGCGAACTCCAGGGGGTGGGCGCCGGGCGCGCGGCAGTCGGGGCGGCCGCAGGAGCAGACGCCGGCCGCGGCCCGGGCGCCCGGCAGCACGTCCCAGCCCCACAGTCCCGTGAACTCGGCGACGGCGGTGCACTCGGACGAGCGACCGCGCCTGCGCGCGCCGGAGCGGATCTCGCGAATGCCGCCGATCGTGAAGCCCATGCCCCCTCCAACGGGTTCGACGCGCCATTGGTTACGTAACGGACGCATGTCGTGACTCTGCGTGTTTCCGGTGCCCGTCGGCCACCTGTTCCATGCGGCTTCCGGAAGCGCGCCGGGTGGTGCGGTCGGCTGCGTGCGCCCCTGAGTGCTTCGCTCCGCTCACTCCCGGCCGTCCGGTGTCAAGTGAATCGCGTGCGAGCCATCGGGAGTTCATTCGAAGGGGTGGCGAATGGTGGCGTTTCCGGGATCGCCGTGGCTGGGGCCGTGATCGTGGGATTACGCTGAGTGTGCGGGTCCTGGGGGCACATGCACAGGTGGGTATGCCGGAGGCAAGTCGGCTTTCCGTTCGAAGGGTGACAACTACCGTACGAGGGGCCGTATTTACCGGCATTCTGATAAGGCTTGGCGCACTCAGTGACAAGTGGTCTCAGGGATGGGGGCGTTCCAGTGAGCGGCAACGACGGAAGCGGGAGCAGCACGGCGAGTGCGGACAAGCGCCCGAACGAGCTGCTCGCCTCGTGGTTCGTGCGCAGCGGCTGGTCGAAGGGCGAGCTGGCCCGTCAAGTCAACCGCCGGGCCCGCCAGTTGGGCGCCAACCACATCTCCACGGACACCTCGCGCGTGCGCCGCTGGCTGGACGGCGAGAACCCCCGTGAGCCCATCCCCAGAATCCTGTCCGAGCTGTTCTCCGAGCGGTTCGGGTGCGTCGTCTCGGTCGAGGACCTCGGTCTGCGCGCCGCGCGCCAGGCGCCCTCGGCGACCGGCGTGGACCTGCCCTGGACGGGCCCGCAGACGGTGGCCCTGATCAGCGAGTTCTCGCGCAGCGACCTGATGCTGGCGCGGCGCGGCTTCCTCGGAACCTCGCTGACCCTGTCCGCGGGCCCGTCCCTCATCGAGCCGATGCAGCGCTGGCTCGTCCCCTCGCCGCCCGCCCCGCCCCAGGAGCCGGAGTCCGTCCCCACCAGCCGGGCCCGCGGCCGGCTCTCCAGGCCCGAGCTGGACCTGCTGGAGTCCACCACGGTGATGTTCCGGCAGTGGGACGCCCAGTGCGGCGGCGGACTGCGCCGCAAGGCCGTCGTCGGCCAGCTGCACGAGGTGACGGACCTGCTCCAGGAGCCCCAGCCCGAGGCGACCTCCAGGAGGCTGTTCAAGGTCGCCGCCGAGCTGGCCGAGCTCGCCGGCTGGATGTCGTACGACGTGGGGCTCCAGCCGACCGCCCAGAAGTACTTCGTCCTCGCCCTGCACGCCGCCAAGGAGGCCGGTGACCGGCCGCTCGGCTCGTACGTCCTCTCCAGCATGAGCCGCCAGATGATCCACCTCGGACGGCCCGAGGACGCCCTGGAGCTGATCCACCTCGCGCAGTACGGCAGCCGGGACTGCGCGAGCCCGCGCACCCAGTCGATGCTGTATGCGATGGAGGCCCGCGCCTACGCCAACATGGGGCAGCCGGGGCGGTGCAAGCGGGCCGTGCGGATGGCCGAGGACACCTTCGCCGACGCCGACGAGTGGGACGAGCCCGACCCGGACTGGATCCGCTTCTTCTCCGAGGCCGAGCTGTACGGCGAGAACAGCCACTCCTTCCGCGACCTCGCCTATGTCGCCGGCCGCAGCCCCACCTACGCCTCGCTCGCCGAGCCCCTGATGCGGAAGGCCGTCCAGCTGTTCGCGGGCGACCCCGACCACCAGCGTTCCTACGTGCTGAACCTGATCGGCATGGCCACCGTCCATCTGCTGCGGCGTGAGCCCGAGCAGAGCGCCCAGCTCGCCGCGCAGGCCATGAAGGAGGCGAAGAAGGTCCGCTCCGAGCGCGTGAACACTCGTATTCGAAAGACCGTCGACACCGCCGTACGCGACTTCGGGGACCTCTCCGAGGTCGTCGACCTCACCGAGCGGCTCGCCATGGAGCTGCCGGAGACGGCCGAGGCCGTCTGACCGCCCCTGATCCACCCCGCGAAAACCCTTGAACCCCGGCCGCGGCCGGCCCTCCCGAAGTGCCCGACTCGGCTCCCCCATGCCAGGTCATCGGAAGGCCGCCCGCGGCCGGTTTTCCTTCCTCGAGTGAAGGTTGCGCCACGATAACGATCCGCTCGGCGGACATCAGGCAGTTCATCGAGGCGTAACGCACGGAGTGCCTTCGTCACGGCGGCGAAACAACGAGGGGCTTCCACCGAAACCGCGCTGCGTCAATCTCATGGCGCATAACCGGCCCACCCCTCATGACCCCCGCCTCTGGCTTCGCCCGCACGGGGCCGTACCTACGACGAGGAGACGCCGATGGCACCAGCCATCACGCTTGCCGCAGACAAGCTGTCTGTGGCCAACACAGGCTTCATGCTCATCTGTTCCGCCCTGGTGCTGATCATGACGCCGGGCCTCGCCTTCTTCTACGGAGGCATGGTCCGCGTCAAGAGCACCCTCAACATGCTGATGATGAGCTTCATCAGCATGGGTATCGTCACCATCCTGTGGGTGCTGTACGGCTTCTCCATGGCGTTCGGGACGGACCACGGCTCGCTCATCGGCTGGGAGTCCGACTTCGTCGGATGGACCGGCATCGACAAGGCGGACATCTGGTCCGGGTACACCATCCCGGTCTTCGTCTTCGCCGTCTTCCAGATGATGTTCGCCATCATCACGCCCGCCCTGATCAGCGGTGCGCTCGCGGACCGCGTGAAGTTCACCGCCTGGTCGATCTTCCTCGTGCTGTGGGCGACGATCGTGTACTTCCCGGTCGCCCACTGGGTGTGGGGCACCGGCGGCTGGGCCTTCGAGCTCGGCGTGATCGACTTCGCGGGTGGTACCGCGGTCCACATCAACGCGGGTGCCGCGGCACTCGGCGTGATCCTGGTCATCGGCAAGCGCGTCGGCTTCAAGAAGGACCCGATGCGCCCGCACAGCCTGCCCCTGGTCATGCTCGGCGCCGGCCTGCTGTGGTTCGGCTGGTTCGGCTTCAACGCCGGCTCCTGGCTGGGCAACGACGACGGCGTCGGCTCGCTGATGTTCGTCAACACGCAGATCGCCACCGCGGCCGCGATGCTCGCCTGGCTGATCTACGAGAAGCTCCGCCACGGCGCGTTCACCACGCTGGGCGCCGCCTCCGGCGCGGTCGCCGGTCTGGTCGCCATCACCCCCTCCGGTGGTGCGGTCACCCCGATCGGCGCGATCGCGGTCGGTGCCATCGCCGGTGTCGCCTGCGCCGCCGCCGTCGGCCTGAAGTACAAGTTCGGCTACGACGACTCGCTGGACGTCGTCGGCGTCCACATGGTCGGCGGTGTCATCGGCTCCCTGCTGATCGGCTTCTTCGCCAGCGGCAAGGGCCAGTCCGCGGTCAAGGGCCTCTTCTACGGCGGCAACGCGGACCAGCTCTGGAAGCAGTGCGCCGGTGTCTTCGCGGTCCTCGCCTACTCGCTGGTCGCCTCCGCGATCCTGGCCTTCATCCTCGACAAGACCATCGGTATGCGGGTCAGTGAGGACGAGGAGGTGTCCGGCATCGACCAGGCCGAGCACGCCGAGACCGCATACGACTTCAGCGGCGCCGGCGGCGGTGCCGCCCGGACCGCCGTGCCGGCCGCCGTCGGCGCCGACAGCAAGAAGGTGGACGCATGAAGCTCATCACCGCCGTCGTGAAGCCCCACCGGCTCGACGAGATCAAGGAAGCCCTGCAGGCCTTCGGCGTCCACGGTCTGACGGTCACCGAGGCGAGCGGCTACGGTCGACAGCGGGGACACACCGAGGTCTACCGCGGTGCCGAGTACACCGTCGACCTCGTCCCCAAGATCCGCATCGAGGTGCTGGCCGAGGACGACGACGCCGAACAGCTGATCGACGTCATCGTCAAGGCGGCCCGCACCGGCAAGATCGGTGACGGCAAGGTCTGGTCCCTCCCGGTCGAGACGGCCGTACGGGTCCGCACCGGCGAGCGCGGCCCGGACGCGCTCTGACCGCAGAACAGAACAGGAGTCGCTGGGTGACGAGCACGGACGTGCGAAACGAAGCAGAGGACCCGGGACCCAGCGGCTACGCGGCGGCCCGGCTGCGCCTCCTCACCGAGGGGGCGCGGTCCGGGCCGCCGCGCCGTGCGGCCCTCTCCGGGCTGACGGACGACTGGCTGGCCCAGCTGTTCACCGCCGGAAGCGAGGAGCTGAAGGGCGTCTCGCTCGTCGCCGTCGGCGGCTACGGCCGCGGCGAGCTCTCCCCGCGCAGCGACCTCGACCTCCTGCTGCTGCACGACGGCAGCGACCCCAAGGCGGTCGCCGCCCTCGCCGACCGCCTCTGGTACCCCGTGTGGGACCTGGGCCTCGCCCTCGACCACTCGGTGCGCACCCCGGCGGAGGCCCGCAAGACCGCCGGCGAGGACCTCAAGGTGCAGCTGGGCCTGCTGGACGCCCGGCATCTCGCCGGCGACCTCGGCCTCACCGCCGGACTGCGCACGGCCGTCCTGGCCGACTGGCGCAACCAGGCACCCAGGCGCCTGCCCGAACTCCAGGAACTGTGCGCCGAGCGCGCCGAACGCCAGGGCGAGCTGCAGTACCTGCTGGAGCCCGACCTCAAGGAGGCCCGCGGCGGTCTCCGGGACGCCACCGCCCTGCGGGCCGTGGCCGCCTCCTGGCTCGCCGACGCGCCCCGCGAGGGCCTCGACGACGCCCGCCGCCGGCTCCTCGACGTCCGCGACGCCCTGCACCTGGCCACCGGCCGCGCGACCGACCGGCTGTCCCTGCAGGAGCAGGACCAGGTCGCGGCCGAGCTGGGCCTGCTCGACGCGGACACCCTGCTGCGGCAGGTGTACGAGGCGGCGCGGGTCATCTCGTACGCGAGCGATGTCACCTGGCGCGAAGTGGGACGCGTGCTGCGGTCCCGCGCCGTGCGGCCGCGGCTGCGCGCCATGCTCGGGGGCGGGAAGCCCCTCCCCGAGCGCTCCCCGCTGGCCGAAGGCGTCGTGGAGCAGGACGGCGAGGTGGTGCTCGCCCGCGCCGCACGCCCCGAACGCGACCCCGTGCTTCCGCTGCGCGCCGCGGCCGCCGCCGCCCAGGCCGGCCTCCCGCTCTCCCTGCACGCCGTACGGCGCCTGGCCGCCACCGTGCGCCCGCTGCCCACGCCGTGGCCCGCCGAGGCCCGTGAACAGCTGGTCACCCTGCTCGGCTCCGGCCAGCCCACCATCGAGGTCTGGGAGGCGCTGGAGGCCGAGGGCCTGATCACCCGGCTGCTCCCCGACTGGGAGCGGGTGCGCTGCCGGCCGCAGCGCAACGCCGTGCACATCTGGACCGTCGACCGGCACCTCATCGAGACCGCCGTCCGCGCCTCCGAGTTCACCCGCCGCGTCAGCCGCCCCGACCTGCTGCTGGTCGCCGCGCTGCTGCACGACATCGGCAAGGGCTGGCCCGGCGACCACTCGGTGGCGGGCGAGATCATCGCCAAGGACGTGGCCGCCCGCATCGGCTTCGACCGCGCGGACGTGGCCGTGCTCTCCTCGCTCGTACGCCATCACCTGCTGCTCGTCGAGACGGCCACCCGGCGCGACCTGGAGGACCCGGTCACCGTGCGGTCGGTCGCCGAGGCGGTCGGCACCCAGAGCACGCTGGAGCTGCTGCACGCGCTCACCGAGGCGGACGCGCTGGCCACCGGGCCCGCCGCCTGGTCCTCCTGGCGGGGTTCGCTCGTGGCGGACCTGGTCAAGCGGGTCGCGGCGGTGCTCGCCGGGGACGAGCCCGACGAGCCGGACGCCGCCGCGCCCACCGCCGAGCAGGAACGCCTCGCCATCGAGGCCGTCGCCACCGGCAGCCCGGTGCTGGCCCTGCGCGCGCAGACCGAGGCACCCGCCGACGAGCAGCCGTCCGGCGACCCCGAGCCGCTCGGCGTCGAGCTGCTCATCGCCGTACCGGACCAGGCGGGCGTACTGCCCGCGGTGGCCGGCGTGCTCGCCGTGCACCGGCTGACCGTGCGCACCGCCGAGCTGCGCGCCCTGGACCTGCCCGACGGCGTCGAGGGCTCCGTCCTGCTGCTGAACTGGCGGGTCGCCGCCGAGTACGGCTCGCTGCCCCAGGCCGCCCGGCTGCGCGCCGACCTCGTCCGCGCCCTCGACGGCTCCCTGGACATCGCCGGACGGCTCGCCGAGCGCGACGCGGCCTACCCCCGGCGCCGGGGCGTGGTCGCTCCTCCGGCGCGCGTGACGGTCGCCTCGGCGGCCTCCCGGCACGCCACCGTCATCGAGGTACGCGCCCAGGACGCCCCGGGGCTGCTGTTCCGGATCGGCTCGGCGCTGGAGGACGCGGCCGTGCGGGTGCGCAGCATGCACGTCAGCACGCTGGGCGCCAACGCGGTGGACGCCTTCTACGTCACCGGCGCGGAGGGCTCACCCCTGCCGGTCGACGAGGCGGCGGCCCTCTCGCGCAAGCTGGAGGAGACCCTGCGGGGCTGATCCCGACGACGGGCGGGACCGGGTCTCGGTGACGACCGTGACCCGGTCTTGCCTCGCCGGGATACCCTTGAAGACGCTCGTACCGCCCCCGACCCCGAGGACCGACGCCGCCGTGTTCGATACTCTCTCCGATCGCCTCTCAGCGACTTTCAAGAACCTGCGCGGCAAGGGACGGCTCTCCGAGGCGGACATCGACGCCACAGCGCGCGAGATCCGTATCGCCCTTCTCGAGGCCGACGTGGCCCTGCCGGTCGTGCGGACGTTCATCAAGAACGTCAAGGAGCGTGCCCTCGGCGCGGAGGTCTCCCGGGCGCTGAACCCCGCCCAGCAGGTGCTCAAGATCGTCAACGACGAGCTGGTCACCATCCTCGGCGGCGAGACCCGTCGGCTGCGCTTCGCCAAGCAGCCGCCCACCGTGATCATGCTGGCCGGTCTGCAGGGTGCCGGTAAGACCACCCTCGCGGGCAAGCTCGGCCGCTGGCTGAAGGAGCAGGGCCACTCGCCGCTGCTCGTCGCCTGTGACCTCCAGCGCCCCAACGCCGTCAACCAGCTCAGCGTGGTCGCCGACCGGGCCGGCGTGGCCGTGTACGCCCCGCAGCCCGGCAACGGCGTCGGCGACCCGGTCCAGGTCGCCAAGGACTCCATCGAGTACGCGAAGTCCAAGGTCCACGACATCGTGATCGTGGACACCGCCGGCCGTCTCGGCATCGACCAGGAGCTGATGCAGCAGGCCGCGGACATCCGCGACGCCGTCTCGCCCGACGAGATCCTCTTCGTCGTCGACGCGATGATCGGTCAGGACGCCGTCAACACCGCCGAGGCCTTCCGCGACGGCGTCGGCTTCGACGGCGTGGTGCTCTCCAAGCTCGACGGCGACGCCCGCGGTGGCGCGGCCCTGTCGATCCGCCAGATCACCGGCAAGCCGATCATGTTCGCGTCGAACGGCGAGAAGCTCGACGACTTCGACGCGTTCCACCCGGACCGGATGGCCTCCCGCATCCTCGACATGGGTGACCTGCTCACCCTGATCGAGCAGGCCGAGAAGACGTTCAGCCAGGAAGAGGCCGCCAAGATGGCCTCCAAGCTGGCGTCCAAGAAGGGCCAGGACTTCACCCTGGACGACTTCCTGTCCCAGATGGAACAGGTCAGGAAGATGGGCTCGATCTCCAAGCTCCTCGGCATGCTGCCGGGCATGGGCCAGATCAAGGACCAGATCAACAACCTCGACGAGCGGGACGTCGACCGCATGGCCGCGATCATCAAGTCGATGACGCCGGCCGAGCGCCAGGACCCGACGATCATCAACGGCTCGCGCCGCGCCCGTATCGCCAGGGGCTCCGGCGCCGAGGTCAGTGCCGTGAAGGGCCTGGTCGAGCGGTTCTTCGAGGCCCGCAAGATGATGTCCCGGATGGCCCAGGGCGGCGGCATGCCGGGCATGCCGGGGATCCCGGGCATGGGCGGCGGCCCCGGCCGGCAGCGGAAGCAGCCGAAGAAGGCCAAGGGCAAGCAGCGCTCCGGAAACCCGATGAAGCGCCGGCAGCAGGAGCTGGAGGAGGCCCAGCGTCGCGAGGCCGGCGCCCAGGGCGCGGGCGCGTTCGGACTGCCGCAGCAGGGTGGCCAGGACTTCGAGCTCCCGGACGAGTTCAAGAAGTTCATGGGCTGACATCGGCCGGCAGCCTGCGGACCACGTCGTCGAGGGCGCCCTTCCACCGGGGAGGGCGCCCTCAGCGCATGCCGAGGCCCGTGGTCTGCCGTAACGTCCAGATATGAGCAATGCCGCTCCGCCGCGCAGGGCACCGGACCAGCCGTGGCGCACCGAGGGCACCCCGGACGAGCCGCCAAGGCCCCCCGGAGGCAGGCGGATCCGCGGCCGGTGGTGGGGTCTCGCCGTCACCGCCGTGGTCGTGTTCCTGCTGGTCTACATCGGGCTGAACTATCTCGGCGAGGGCGACGAGCCGACGATCTCGTACACGGAGTTCAGCCGTCAGGTCGACGAAGGCAACGTCGACAAGATCTACTCCAAGGGCGACGCGATCCAGGGCCAGCTCAAGAAGGCCCGGGAGGACCCCGACGGGGGCGGCGAGTACACCAAGTTCAAGACCCAGCGCCCGGCCTTCGCCGACGACGACCTCTGGCAGAGCCTGGACCGCCAGGACGTCACCGTGACCGCACAGCCGGTCGTGCAGCAGCGCAGCCTGGTCTCCAACCTGCTGCTCTCGCTGGTGCCGATCGTGATCCTGGTCGTGGTGTGGGTCTTCTTCGCCCGGCGGATCGGCGGCGGCCTGGGCGGCGCGGGCGGCATGCTCGGCCGCAAGGCGCCGCCCAAACCGGTCGAGCTGCGGCCCGGCACCGAGCGCACGACCTTCGCCGACGTGGCCGGCATCGACGAGGTCAAGGGCGAGCTGGACGACGTCGTCGACTTCCTGGAGCACCCCGACGTCTACCGCAGGATGGGCGCCAAGATGCCCCGCGGGGTGCTGCTGGCGGGCTCGCCCGGCACCGGCAAGACCCTGCTGGCGCGCGCGGTGGCCGGCGAGGCGGGCGTGCCCTTCTTCTCCGCCTCCGCGTCCGAGTTCATCGAGATGATCGTCGGCGTCGGCGCCTCCCGGGTGCGCGAGCTGTTCGCCGAGGCGCGCAAGGTGGCGCCGTCGATCATCTTCATCGACGAGATCGACACCATCGGACGGGTCCGCAGCGGCGGTGCCTCGGTGAGCGGTCACGACGAGCGCGAGCAGACGCTGAACCAGATCCTCACCGAGATGGACGGCTTCTCCGGGGCCGAGGGCGTCGTCGTCATAGCGGCGACGAACCGCGCCGACATCCTGGACCCGGCGCTGACCCGGCCCGGCCGCTTCGACCGGGTGGTCAACGTCTCCCCGCCGGACCGCGGCGGGCGCGAGGCGATCCTGCGCATCCACACCCGCGAGATCCCGCTCGCCCCGGACGTCGACCTCACCCAGGTGGCCCGCACCACCCCGGGCATGACGGGGGCGGATCTGGCCAATCTCGCCAACGAGGCGGCCCTGCTCGCGGTCAAGCGCAAACAGCGGCGGGTGACCCAGTCCGACCTGTCGGAGGCGCTGGAGAAGGTGCAGCTCGGAGCCGAGCGCACCCTCGTGATGCCCGAGGAGGACCGCCGGCGCACCGCGTACCACGAGAGCGGCCACGCCCTCCTCGGCATGCTGCAGCCGGGCGCCGACCCCGTCCGCAAGGTCACCATCGTGCCGCGCGGCCGCGCCCTCGGGGTGACCATGTCGACCCCCGAGGTGGAGCGGTACGCGCACTCGGAGGAGTACCTGCGCGGCCGCATCATCGGCGCTCTCGGCGGGATGGCGGCCGAGCAGGTGATCTACGGGGTCGTGACGACCGGCGCGGAGAACGACCTCGAACAGGTCACCAACATCGCGCGCGGGATGGTCGCCCGGTGGGGCATGAGCCCGCGCGTGGGCCGGCTGTCCGCCCTGCCCAGCGACGCCCAGCAGGCCTACGGCCTCGCCGCCGCTCCGGCCACCCTCGACGTCATCGACGACGAGATGCGCCGGATCGTCGACGAGTGCTACGAGGAGGCGTGCCGCAAACTCCGCGATCACCGCGGCCAGTTGGACGCCCTCGCCCAGGCGCTGCTGGAACACGAGACCCTGGAGGAGGCGGACGCGTACCGCATCGCGGGGATCACCCGGCTCCGCAAGGACGAGGTGTGACGCCGCGAGCCGGCCCGCGGTGCGATGCCGAGCGGGAGGTGGGAGCCGTGCCCGCGGTGGGATGCCGATCCTGCGGTGCGATGCCGACGGTCCGGCGCGATCCGGCGTGCGGCCGTGCGGGCGTTTGATCGTCAGGGCGTCCGGGCGATCAGGTACCGGAACACGTTCGGCATCCACACCGTGCCGTCCGGCCGCCGGTAGGGGTGCAGCGCCTCCGTCAGCTCCTTGCCGACCTGCTCCTGGTCCGTCGCCGCGAGCGCCGCGTCGAACAGACCCGTGGACAGCAGGCCCTTGACGGCGCTGTCGACTCCCGCGTAGCCGAAGGGACAGGCCACCCGCCCGGATCCGTCGGGCCTGAGACCCGCTTGCTGCGCGGCCTCCTCCAGGTCGTCCCGCAGAGCGGGCCGCAGCCGGACCGAGCCGCGCGGGCGACCGTCCGACCCCGTGGCCCGTGATGCGGCGCCGGGTCCGGTGGTGCGGGGTGATGCGCCGGGTCCGGTGGCGCGCGGTGCGGCGCCGGTCGCGGTTGCACGGGGTGCGGTGCCCGGTCCGGTTCCGCGGGGTGCGGTGCCCGGTTCGGTTCCGCGGGGTGCGGTGCCCGGTTCGGTCGTGCGTGGCGAGGCGCCGGGTCCGGTGGTGCGTAATCCGGCGTCCGGTCCGGCGGCGCGTGGTGCGGTGCCGGGGGCGGTGGTGCGCGGTGCGGTGCCGGGTCCGGTGGTGCGTGCCAGGCCGTCCGGGCCGGCGACGGCCCGCAGCACCTCCCAGGTGGCACAGCGCTCCGGCGGTCCCCAGCCGACGAGCACCACGGGCGCCCCCCGCTCGGTCAGCGGGGTCGCGGCCGCGAGCAGGCCGAGCAGCCCCTCCGCGTCGTCCGCGAGACAGCCGATCGGCTCGAAGGCGGTCACCAGGTTGTACGCGCGTGTCTCCGCGTCGGCCGCCTCCCCGGGCGATCCGTCGGTCAGCCGGATGTCCCCCCGCGCGTGCGCCTGCCCCGCCCCGGGCAGCAGCCGCTCGCGCGCGAGGGCCAGCCGCTGCGGGGAGAAGGGCTCGACACCGGTGAGGGCCGCGCCTCTGGAGGCCGCCATCAGCAGTGCGAGCCCGGAGCCGCAGCCGAGGCCGAGAAGACGTGTGCCGGGGCCCACTTCCAGTCGTTCGTAGACGGCCTCGTAGAGCGGAACCAGCATCCGTTCCTGGATCTCGGACCAGTCACGCGCGCGGGCACCCAGATCCGCGCGGGGCACCGGCCCGGCATGAGGAAGGTGCTGCCGCACGAGCACAGGTGTCATGAATAAGCGCCCCAATCCGCCGAGAATTGCCGCTGTACCGGTCAGGTGGCCCCCGTGCAGTGCGCTCGCACTTCACCCGTATGCCAGGTAACTCCCCCTCTGCGGCCGCGTCCAGTGGTCTCGGGGCCCTGCTTGTGGACTCATGCGGGGAGTGGCGAGAATTCACATTCCGGCAACGTGGGCCCGTACCATCACGCCATGGCCAAGGCACCCGTCTCACCCGGCGGGCGGACGACGCGGACGCGCCCGGTAACGTCACGACCGTCGCGCACGCTGACCGAGACGGCGCCCTCCGGTGGGAAGAGCGACCGAAACGCCCCTTGCGCCGCGCCGTACTCCTGTTCCCCGGCGCGCGGACAAGGGCTACGCGCCGGGGCGTACGGCGAACTACGCACCACCTTGTGGTGAGCTGTGAGGCTTCTCCGCAGATCAGCGCACCCGCCCTCGTCAGGACGCATCAGCGGCAACTGACGGGTACGTGCAAATTATTTGGGATGCCCCGGAATAGGAACACAGCGGCACCCCCGCTCGTTGTCATTACGTGAGCACGACACAGACACCACCTGTTCTCGCCGCAGAGCTGGCACAGGCGTGGGCCGACATTCAGCGGTACCACCCCGAACTGCCGGACCTTGCCGCGCCAGAGTCCCTGATCGGGGAGTCGTCGTCCGCCTGCGGTCACGAGCTCTCCTTCGAGCGACTGCTTCATGAGGCAGTCCATGGCGTCGCCGCCGCCCGCGGCGTCCGCGACACCTCCCGCGCCGGCCGCTACCACAACCGCAGATTCCTCGCCATCGCCGAGGAGCTGGGCCTGGACCATCCCGAGGAACCGCATCCGAGCAGCGGTTTCTCCCTGGTCACGCTCAACCCCGAGGCCAAGCGCCGCTACCGCCCGACGATCGAGCGCCTGCAGCGGGCCCTGAAGGCCCACACGGCGGCCACCTCCGCCGAGAGCACCACCCGCACCTTCCGCGGCCCCGCCGCCCGCCACGGCTCCTCCGGCGGTGGCGTCCGGGTGAAGGCGGTCTGCGACTGCGGTCGCAACGTCCGGGTGGTCCCGTCGGTCCTGGCCCAGGCCCCGATCGTGTGCGGCGGCTGCGGCAAGCCGTTCCGCATCCCGGAGATCGCGGGCGCGGCGTAACGCCGGACGGCCCAGCACCGGCATCTCGTGGCTGCCGGTCGGGGGACGTCGAGGGGAGCCGCCGCCCCGGTTCACGGGCGCGGCGGCACCCGGCGGGCGCCGGGCCGCGCACCCGACGTACGCCCACCGCGGCGCCGGGTGCGATTCAGGCATGCCCGGACGCGGACCGACCCTCGGCCTCAGGCGACCCGCAGGGTGTGGCAGAATGGCTAGCTGTACTCGACAGCCGCACAGGACCCCTCTCTCCTCCGGCTGACGCGTCCATCGGGCACTCGGGTACCGCAACCCCACGCGGCTCTCTCGCCGTGCCCAACCACGTCAAAACCAGGAGAACCCACTCCAGTGGCAGTCAAGATCAAGCTGAAGCGTCTGGGCAAGATCCGTTCGCCTCACTACCGCATCGTCGTCGCCGACTCCCGCACCCGTCGTGACGGCCGTGCGATCGAGGAGATCGGCAAGTACCACCCGACCTACAACCCGTCGGTCATCGAGGTGGACGCCGACCGCGTGGCGTACTGGCTGGGTGTCGGCGCGCAGCCGACCGAGCCCGTGCTCGCCATCCTGAAGAAGACCGGCGACTGGCAGAAGTTCAAGGGCGAGCCCGCCCCGGCTCCGCTGCTCGTCGCCGAGCCGAAGAAGGCGCGCCCGTCGTTCGAGGCCCTCGGTGGGGACGACGAGGGCAAGGGTGAGGCGATCACCCAGAAGAAGAAGGCCGAGAAGAAGGACGAGGCTGCGGCTGAGTCCGGGTCGACCGAGGCCTGAGCATGCTCGAGGAGGCTCTCGAGCACCTCGTGAAGGGCATCGTCGACAACCCTGACGATGTGCAGGTCGCCTCGCGCAACCTGCGCCGCGGGCGCGTGCTCGAGGTCCGGGTCCACCCGGACGACCTCGGCAAGGTGATCGGCCGCAACGGCCGCACCGCGCGCGCTCTGCGCACCGTCGTGGGCGCCATCGGCGGCCGCGGTGTCCGTGTCGACCTCGTCGACGTGGACCACGTCCGCTGACGCCAAACGCAGCACCGGCTCGGGCCGGGGAGGGCCACTGGGCCGTCCCCGGCCCGTCGTCGTATCGACAGGAGATTAGGACACGTGCAGCTGGTAGTCGCACGGATCGGCCGTGCCCATGGCATCAAGGGCGAGGTCACCGTCGAAGTACGTACCGACGAGCCGGAACTCAGGCTCGCGCCGGGTGCCGTACTCGCCACCGATCCCGCCTCCGCGGGACCCCTCACCATCGCGACCGGCCGGGTGCACAGCGGCCGGCTCCTCCTGCGCTTCGAGGGCGTCGGCGACCGCACCGCCGCCGAGGCCCTGCGCAACACCCTCCTGATCGCCGAGGTCGACCCGGAGGAGCTGCCGGAGGAGGAGGACGAGTACTACGACCACCAGCTGATCGACCTGGACGTGGTCACCGCGGACGGCGTGGCGGTCGGCCGGATCACCGAGATCTCGCACCTCCCCTCCCAGGACCTCTTCATCGTGGAGCGGCCGGACGGCAGCGAGGTGATGATCCCGTTCGTGCAGGAGATCGTCACCGAGATCGACCTGGAGGAGCAGAAGGCCGTCATCGACCCGCCGCCGGGTCTGATCGACGACCGCGCGGAGATCGCGTCCGCCCGGGAAGAGTCCTGATGCGCCTCGACGTCGTCACGATCTTCCCCGAGTACCTCGACCCGCTGAACGTCTCCCTCGTCGGCAAGGCACGCGCGCGGGGCCGGCTGGACGTGCGGGTGCACGACCTGCGGGAGTGGACGTACGACCGGCACAACACGGTCGACGACACGCCCTACGGCGGCGGGCCCGGCATGGTCATGAAGACCGAACCCTGGGGCGACGCCCTGGACTCGATCCTCGCCGACGGCTACGAGACGGGTTCGGCGCGGCCCGCGATCGTCGTCCCGACCCCCAGCGGCCGCCCGTTCACCCAGGAACTCGCCGTCGAACTGTCCGAGCGGCCCTGGCTGATCTTCACGCCGGCCCGCTACGAGGGCATCGACCGGCGTGTCGTCGACGAGTACGCCACCCGGCTCCCGGTCTACGAGGTCTCCATCGGCGACTACGTCCTCGCCGGCGGCGAGGCGGCCGTACTCGTCATCACGGAGGCGGTCGCCCGGCTGCTGCCCGGCGTGCTCGGCAACGCCGAGTCCCATCGCGACGACTCCTTCGCGCCCGGCGCCATGGCGAGCCTCCTGGAGGGGCCCGTCTACACCAAGCCGCCCGCCTGGCGCGGCCGGGAGATCCCCGAGGTGCTGCTCAGCGGCCACCACGGCAAGATCGCCCGCTGGCGCCGCGACGAGGCCCTGCGCCGTACGACGGCCCACCGGCCCGACCTGATCGAGCGCTGCGCGCCCCAGGCCTTCGACAAGAAGGACCGCGAGATGCTCTCCATCCTGGGCTGGGAACCCGACCCGGAGGGCGAGCCGTACGGCCGATTTTGGCGCAGGGCCGGCGACGTGGAAGAATAGGCCGCTGTTGTGCGCCGTCCGGTGTGCGCCCCTGCCACAGGGGGACACGACGCCCGCCCCGACGGGCACACGGCACTCACTCGTTGAACATCTAGTTCCGTTGATGACCTGTGGCATCAGCGAAGAAAGCAGACGCAATGTCTCACCTGCTCGACTCCGTCGACGCCGCGTCGCTGCGCAGCGACGTCCCGGCCTTCCGCCCGGGTGACACCGTCAACGTCCACGTGCGCGTCATCGAGGGCAACCGCTCCCGTGTGCAGCAGTTCAAGGGCGTCGTCATCCGCCGTCAGGGCGCCGGTGTCCGCGAGACCTTCACGGTCCGCAAGGTCTCCTTCTCCGTCGGCGTCGAGCGCACCTTCCCGGTGCACACCCCGATCGTCGAGAAGATCGAGCTCGTCACCCGCGGTGACGTGCGTCGCGCCAAGCTGTACTACCTGCGTGAGCTGCGCGGCAAGGCCGCGAAGATCAAGGAGAAGCGCGACAACTGAGCACCCTCGGTGGGTCCACTGGTGATCCACTGAGCGCACCCGGGAGATCCACAGAGGGGCCGGATAGCATCTGACCCCGATGGACACCGAAGCTCAGCCGACGACGGAGCGCGACCGCTCCTCCCACCCCCGTCCAGGGGCTGGTGAGGACCGGTCGCGTTTCTCGTTGACGGCACGGATCACGTCGTGGCTGCCGGGCGGCCGGATCAGTCTGACCCTGCTGATCTGCCTGGTGTTCCTGCTGTTCCTCAACGCTTTCGTGGTCCAACCGTTCCAGATCCCCAGCGGATCCATGGAGAACGGATTGAGGATCGGCGACCGCGTTCTCGTAAATAAGTTCGCGTACCGTTTCGGTGCCGAGCCGCGGCGCGGTGACGTCGTCGTCTTCGACGGCACCGAGTACTTCGGGAACTCCGACTACGTCAAACGCGTCGTGGGGGTAGGCGGAGACCACGTGGTCTGCTGCGACAAGGAGGGGAGGATCCGGGTGAACGGCCGGTCGGTCGACGAGTCGACGTTCCTGTATCCAGGCGACAGCCCGTCCACGGTGGACTTCGACGTGACGGTGCCCGAGGGGACCCTGTTCGTCCTCGGCGACCACCGCGCAGCCTCCAGCGACTCCCGCGACCACCTGGGCTCACCGGGCGGCGGCATGATCCCCGTGGACCGGGTGATCGGCCGCGCCGACTGGATCGTATGGCCGTACGGGCACCTGACCCGCCTGTCCCGCCCGAGTGCCTACGCGCGCGTGCCCGGCGCGGAGGGCGCCGATGGGTAACCGAGGCAAGCCGCGCGGCGTGCCCTCCTCCGCCGCGGACCAGCTCCTGCCCACCGGCGTCCGGCGCGCCTCCGGCCCGGGCGGCGGCCGTACGCGCGCGGAGCGGCGCAAGCTCCAGCGCAAGGTCAAGCGCAAGCGCAGGAGGTCGGCCGTGCGGGAGATCCCGCTCCTGGTCGGCGTCGCGGTGCTGATCGCCCTGGTCCTGAAGACCTTCCTGGTGCAGGCCTTCGTGATCCCGTCCGGGTCGATGGAACAGACGATCCGCATCGGCGACCGCGTCCTGGTGGACAAGTTCACCCCGTGGTTCGGCTCCAAGCCGCAGCGCGGGGACGTCGTCGTGTTCAAGGACCCCGGCGGCTGGCTCAACGACGAGACGACCACGACGAAGAAGGACGACCCCGTCGTCGTCAAGCAGGTCAAGGAAGGGCTCACCTTCATCGGTCTGCTGCCCTCCGACAACGAGAAGGACCTCATCAAACGGGTCGTCGGTGTCGGCGGCGACCATGTGCAGTGCTGTGACACGCAAGGGCGAGTCACCGTCAACGGCGTTCCCCTGGAAGAGGGAAGCTATCTGTACCCCGGGAACGCCCCCTCCGACGCCGCGTTCGACATCACCGTCCCCCAGGGCCGGCTGTGGGTGATGGGGGACCACCGCGCCAACTCCGCGGACTCCCGGTCCCACCAGAACACGGACTACGGCGGCACCGTCTCCGAGGACGAGGTGGTCGGCCGGGCCATGGTGATCGCATGGCCGCTCGGACACTGGGAACGTCTCAAGGAACCGCAAACTTTCTCTTCGGTGACCGGCTCGACCGCCACGGCGACTTCGTCCGCCCAGCTGTCGCATAGGGTTGCTCCGGACGATCCGAACGGAAGCGTCCGACAACTCCCGACCCCTGCGGAACTCCCGCTCGTTATGGGAGTGGTGGGCCTGCGTCGTGCATGGGGCAGGCGGCGGCACGGAGTAAGGAGTTGGCGTGGGGGATGTGGCGGTTGGCGCACGGTCCGGGCACGACGGCGAGGAGCACCGCGGACACCCCGTGGAAACCGCCGACCCGGCTGGGGACGGCGCCGTGACCTCCGGGAGTGACCCGGCGGCGGGCGGCGAGGGCCCGCCGGCGGACGAGCCCCCCAGGGGCGGCGGCGACGGGCCGGGCGATCCGGCCCCGAAGGCGAAGAAGCCGCGCTCCTTCTGGAAGGAGCTGCCGATCCTGATCGGCATCGCGCTCGTCCTCGCGCTGCTGATCAAGACGTTCCTGGTGCAGGCGTTCTCGATCCCGTCCGCGTCGATGGAGAACACCCTCAAGGAGGGTGACCGGGTCCTCGTCGACAAGCTGACCCCGTGGTTCGGCTCCGAGCCCGAGCGCGGCGAGGTCGTCGTCTTCCACGACCCGGACAACTGGCTGGCCGGCGAGGCCACGACCGACCCGAACGCCCTGCAGACCTTCCTCAGCTGGATCGGCCTGATGCCGTCCGCCGAGGAGAAGGACCTGATCAAGCGGGTCGTCGGCGTCGGCGGTGACACCGTCTCCTGCAAGGGCACGGGCCCGCTGACGGTCAACGGCAAGGCGCTGGACGAGCCGTACGTGTACCCGGGGAACACCCCGTGCAGCCAGGACGACCAGGGCGGCCAGTTCTCCGTGAAGGTCCCCAAGGGCTTCATCTGGGTCATGGGCGACCACCGGCAGAACTCGCGCGACTCCCGCTACAACCAGTCGGACAAGAACCACGGCATGGTGCCCGTCGATCAGGTCGTCGGCCGCGCCATCGTCAAGGCCTGGCCGATCAACCGCTGGGGCACGCTGCCGGTTCCGGACACCTTCGACCAGTCGGGCCTGAACGACCAGTCGTCGGCCGCCGCGGCCCTGACGGTCGCCCCGGAGGGCCTCGCGTTCGCCGGAGCCGTCCCGGTGGTCCTGTGGCGCCGCCGCCGCGCGGTCGCGCAGTCCGAGAACGGCTGACCTCGGCACCCCGCATCAGTAAACCCTTTCCCAAGCTTGTGACCATGGCCGGGGAGGAAGGGCTGACCCGGTTCGGTACCGCCGGGTAGGGTGCGGACCCATGGGCGGCGAGAGCACGACACGTACGGCCCCGCGCAGCGGCGGTGGCACCAGCAGTGGCCCGGTGGGCAGCCGGACCGGACAGCGTCTGTCCGGCCTGGTCGTCGCGCTGGGCCTTGTGCTGTTCCTCGGCGGATTCGGCTGGGCGGCCCTGGTCTACCGGCCCTACACCGTGCCCACCAGCTCCATGAGCCCGACGATCGAGGGCGGGGCCCGGGTGCTGGCCCAGAAGGTCGACGGCGACGACGTGCGCCGTGGCGACGTCGTCGTCTTCAGCGACAAGGAGTGGGTGAGCAACGCGCTCGTGGTCAAGCGCGTGGTCGCGGTCGGCGGCGACACCGTCGCCTGCTGCACCGACGGCAAGCTGACCGTCAACGGCAAGCAGATCGAGGAACCGTATCTGCCCGAGGGCAGCCTCGCGGAGATCACCGGCTTCCCGACCGTGAAGGTCCCTGAGGGCCGGCTCTTCCTGCTCGGCGACGAGCGGCAGGGCTCCCTGGACTCCACCGCGCACCTCACGGACGCGGCCCGGGGGACGGTGGCGCGCAGCGCCGTCACGGCCCGCGTGGACGCCGTCGTCTGGCCGTGGGACGGCCTGCTCAAGCGCCCCACGGGCTTCGAGGCGCTGGGCACCCTGTCGCA
Organism: Streptomyces sp. NPDC001381; assembly: GCF_042895685.1. NCBI lineage: Bacteria > Bacillati > Actinomycetota > Actinomycetes > Kitasatosporales > Streptomycetaceae > Streptomyces > Streptomyces sp. NPDC001381. The sequence continues at coordinate 95,205 of NZ_JBIAWO010000010.1, forward strand.
GCCGGGTCCGCTGCGCACCATCCTCTGGATGATCGCCGGCGGCACCGTGCTGATCCTCGGCGGCGCCGCGTACGGCCCCGTCGCCAAGCGGACGTCCGGTCGCACCCGCACCCAGCCGGAGCCGGCCGGTGCCGGCTGAGACGACCGACCCGGCCGCCGACACCTACGAGGGCGGGCTGCGCAAGGTCGCGCGGGTCGTCCTCCTGGACCCCCGGGACCGCATCCTTCTGCTGCACGGCCACGAACCGGACGACCCCGCCGACGACTGGTGGTTCACCCCCGGCGGCGGGGTGGAGGGCGACGAGACCCGTGAAGAGGCCGCCCTGCGGGAACTCGCCGAGGAGACCGGCATCACCGACGTCGAGCTCGGCCCGGTGCTGTGGCGGCGGATGTGCTCCTTCCCGTTCGCGGGCCGCCGCTGGGACCAGGACGAGTGGTACTACCTGGCCCGTACGACCGTGACGGCGACCCGGGCCACGGCGCTGACCGAGCTGGAGCGGCGCAGTGTCGCCGGAGCGCGCTGGTGGACGTGTCAGGAACTGACCCGGGCACATGAGACGGTGTATCCGACCAGACTCGCCGAGCTGCTGAGCAGGCTGCTCGACGAAGGTCCCCCGGCCGGACCCGTGACCCTTGACACCGAAATCGTCTAGAGGCTCACGGGACTGGCGCACAATGGGGGGATCGCACGGCTGAAGGGGAACATGCCATGAGCGCCGAGGACCTCGAGAAGTACGAGACCGAGATGGAGCTGAAGCTCTACCGGGAGTACCGCGATGTCGTCGGGCTGTTCAAATACGTGATCGAGACCGAGCGGCGTTTCTATCTGACCAACGACTACGAGATGCAGGTGCACTCGGTCCAGGGTGAGGTGTTCTTCGAGGTCTCGATGGCGGACGCGTGGGTGTGGGACATGTACAGGCCCGCGCGGTTCGTGAAACAGGTCCGGGTTCTCACGTTCAAGGACGTGAACATCGAGGAGCTCAACAAGAGCGACCTGGAGCTGCCGGGCAGCTGAGCGGTGCCGCTCCGGCACCCGTGCGGGTGACGGGGTTTTCCACACCCGCCGAGTTGCACACCAAGATCCTTTTCTTGGCGCCGGACACGTGAACGTTGGCACCGGAGGTGGTGCCGACATGAACGCGGATCTGGCACGTGGTGCACTCGGCAGGTACGGCGAGGAGCTGGCCGCCCGACGGCTGGCCGAAGCCGGGATGACGGTCCTGGAGCGCAACTGGCGCTGCGGCAGGACCGGTGAGATCGACATCGTCGCGCGGGACGGGGACGTCCTGGTCGTCTGCGAGGTCAAGACCCGACGCGGCGGCGCATTCCAGCACCCGATGGCGGCGGTGACGCCCGAGAAGGCACAGCGCCTGCGCGGCCTGGCCGAGCGATGGGTCCACACCCACGGAGGAGCTCCCCCGGGCGGCGTCCGCATCGACCTGGTCGGGGTCGTCCTGCCCCACCGCGGGGCGCCCGTCGTGGAGCACGTGCGGGGGGTGGCCTGAGATGGGGTTCGCGCGCACGTGTGCGGTGGCGCTGGTGGGCGTCGAGGGCGTCGTCGTCGAGGTCCAGGCCGACCTGGAGCCCGGGGTGGCCGCGTTCACGCTGGTGGGGCTCCCCGACAAGAGCCTGAGCGAGAGCCGGGACCGGGTCAGGGCGGCGGTGGTCAACTCGGGCGGCGAGTGGCCGCAGAAGAAACTCACCGTCGGACTCAGCCCGGCGTCGGTGCCGAAGGGAGGCAGCGGCTTCGACCTGGCCGTCGCCTGTGCCGTACTCGGCGCGGCGGAACGGATCGATCCCCGGGCCCTCGCCGACGTCGTGATGATCGGCGAGCTGGGACTGGACGGACGGGTGCGCCCGGTCCGCGGCATCCTGCCGGCCGTACTGGCCGCCGCGGACGCGGGCTACGACCAGGTGGTCGTCCCCGAGTGCGCCGCCGCCGAGGCCTCGCTGGTGCCGGGCGTCTCCGTGCTCGGGGTGCGCAGTCTGCGGCAGCTGGTCGCCGTCCTCGCCGACGAGCCTGTGCCCGAGGAGGACCCGGACGACCTCGGCCGCCCGGACCCGCTCCTCGCCGGCCTGCGGCTGCCCGGCACGGGCGCGGCCACCGGTATGCACGGCGTCGGCGCCGCCCAGCCCGACCAGGGACACGACCTCGCGGACGTGGTGGGCCAGCGCTCGGCGCGCACGGCGGTGGAGGTGGCCGCGGCCGGCGGACACCACCTCTTCCTGGAGGGGCCGCCGGGGGCGGGCAAGACCATGCTCGCGGAGCGGCTGCCGGCCGTCCTGCCCCGGTTGACCAGGGAGGAGTCGCTGGAGGTCACGGCGGTGCACTCGGTGTCCGGGCTCCTGCCCCCGGGCAAGCCCCTGATCGACCTCCCGCCCTACTGCGCCCCGCACCACTCGGCCACCATGCAGGCCCTGGTCGGCGGCGGCCCGGGCGTCGCACGGCCCGGTGCCGTCTCGCTGGCCCACCGGGGCGTGCTCTTTCTGGACGAGACCCCGGAGTTCAGCAGCCGGGCTCTCGACGCGCTGCGCCAGCCCCTGGAGGCCGGCCATGTCGTGATCGCCCGGAGCGCGGGTGTGGTGCGGTTCCCGGCGCGCTTCCTGATGGTGCTGGCGGCCAACCCCTGCCCCTGCGGACGCTTCTCGCAGCGGGACACCCTCTGCGAGTGCCCGCCGTCGGCGATCCGCCGCTACCAGGCCCGGCTCTCCGGGCCCCTGCTCGACCGGGTCGATCTGCGCGTCGAGGTGGACCCGGTCGGCCGGCACGAGCTCACGCACCGCGGCCCGGGAGGCGAGTCCACGGCCACGGTCGCCGACCGGGTCAGGGCCGCACGCGAGCGCGCGGCGGCGCGACTGGCGGGCACCCCGTGGCGGACGAACAGCGAAGTGCCGGGCCGGGAACTGCGCAGCCGCTGGCACGCGGCGGCCGGCGCGATGGACGAGGCCGAACGGAACCTGGAGCGGGGGGTGCTCACCGTCCGGGGCCTCGATCGCGTCCTGAGGGTCGCCTGGACCGTCGCCGACCTCGTCGGCCACGACCGGCCCGACGCGAGCGACGTCGCCCTGGCCCTGCAACTGCGCACGGGCGTGCCGCGCGGAGTGCCGATGGCGCTCGGGGCCCTGACATGACCGGCACCGGCGAGCCGGACGCCGAACGGCTCGCCCGGGTCTTCCTCACCCGGGTCGTCGAACCCGGCGACGAGGTCGGCGGGCGGTGGGTGCGGGAGCGCGGGGTCCTGGAGGTGGCGCGGCGGCTGCGGGAGGGCGGGGAGCCGCTGCCCGGGGTGACCGCGCGGCGGTGGGAGGGGCTCCTGGCGCGGGCCGCGGGGGCCGGGCCGGAGCGGGACCTGGAGACGGCCGGGGCCGCCGGGGTGCGGTTCGTGTGCCCCGGGGACACGGAATGGCCCGGCCCCCTTGACGACCTCGGGGACGGCCGCCCGCTCGGGCTGTGGGTGCGCGGGCGCCCCAGCCTGCGCATGTGGGCGCTGCGGTCGGTCGCCGTCGTCGGCGCCCGCGCCTGCACCGAGTACGGCGCCCACATGGCCACCGCCCTGGCCGCCGGACTCGCCGAGCGGGGGTGGGTGGTCGTCTCCGGCGGCGCCTACGGGGTCGACGGCGCCGCCCATCGGGGCGCCCTCGGGGCGGGCGGGGCCACCGTCGCCGTCCTGGCCTGCGGGGTCGACCGCCCCTATCCGCGCGGCCACACCGAGTTGATCAACAGGGTCGCCGCACAGGGGCTGGTGGTGGGGGAGCTGCCGCCGGGGGACCATCCGACGCCCAGCAGGTTCATCCTGCGGAACCGCGTGATCGCCGCGCTCACCCGGGGCACGGTGGTCGTCGAGGCCGCCCACCGCAGCGGCTCGCTGGTCACCGCGCGGGCGGCCCAGCGGCTGGGCCGGCACACCATGGGGGTCCCGGGGCCGGCCACCAGCGGTCTGTCCGCCGGGGTGCACGAGCTGCTGCGCGGCGAGGCCGAGCTGGTCACGGACGCCGCGGAAGTCGTCGAACTGGTCGGCGACATCGGCGACCTCGCCCCCGTGCGGCGTGGCCCGGTGCTCCCGCGCGACCTGCTGGAGCCCGGCGCCCGTCGCGTCCTCGCCGCGCTCCCCGCCCGGCGCGCGGCCGGCGCCCGCGAGGTCGCCCGCGGCGCCGGGACCACGCCCGACGACGCGATCGCGCGACTGTACGAACTCAGAGCACTCGGCTACGTCGAACGACTCGGCGACGGCTGGAAGTTGACACGCCAGGCGATGGTCTCCGTTCGAGGGGGCCGAAGCCCGTGCTGACCGAGTGTGTTCGGCCGTCCGGGGGAACGCCGAAGGCCTTGGGAATTCCCGTAGTTGGCCCCCTGCGGCGGTCACCCGGAGCGACCGCCGTGACCCGGTGGGGCGCTCAGCGGAACGTATCTGCGTACAAGTGCGGTCACGTCCTTCGCGCACCGCGACACTCCAGTCACGCTACGCTCACGAGGATTCCGGTACAGAACGGCAGCAGAACGACTTCAGGCCAGCAGGACACCCAGGCACCCCCGACTCCACGTACTTCACGGCAGAACGGCACAAGGCGACGAATGCCCCAGCACACCTCCGGGTCCGACCGGGCGGCGGTCCCCCCAGCCGCCCGCGACGGTGGCAGCGTGCGGCCGCCCGCTCCCTCGACGCTCGACGAGCTCTGGCGCTCGTACAAGGCGACGGGGGACGAGCGGCTGCGGGAGCAGCTGATCCTGCACTACTCGCCGCTGGTGAAGTACGTGGCGGGCCGGGTGAGCGTCGGCCTGCCGCCGAACGTGGAGCAGGCCGACTTCGTCTCCTCGGGGATCTTCGGGCTGATCGACGCGATCGAGAAGTTCGACATCGACCGGGAGATCAAGTTCGAGACGTACGCCATCACCCGTATCCGGGGCGCCATGATCGACGAGCTGCGGGCGCTGGACTGGATCCCCCGGTCCGTGCGGCAGAAGGCGCGCAACGTCGAACGTGCGTACGCGACGCTGGAGGCGCGGCTGCGCCGGACCCCGTCGGAGTGCGAGGTGGCCGCCGAGATGGGCATCGCCGTGGACGAACTGCACGCGGTGTTCAGCCAGTTGTCGCTGGCCAACGTGGTCGCCCTGGAGGAGCTGCTGCACGTCGGGGACGAGGGCGGCGACGGGCTCAGCTTCATGGACACCCTGGAGGACACCGCCGCGGACAACCCCGTCGAGGTGGCCGAGGACCGGGAACTGCGGCGGTTCCTGGCACGGGCGATCAACACACTGCCCGACCGGGAGAAGACCGTCGTCACGCTGTACTACTACGAGGGCCTGACCCTCGCCGAGATCGGGAACGTGCTGGGCGTGACCGAGAGCCGGGTCAGCCAGATCCACACCAAGTCCGTCCTCCAGCTGCGCGCGAAACTGGCGGGCTTCGGCCGCTGACCCGGCCGGATGAGGGCAGTGCGGGCGCAGTCACTCCCCTCCGGGGTGCGGCGTCCGTAAAGTGGTCGACGTGCCAAGGATTCGAGCGGCCTCCGTGGCCGAGCACCGGTCGATGCAGCGTGCCGCCCTGCTGGACGCGGCACGCTCCCTGCTGTCCGAGGGCGGTACGGAGGCGCTGACCTTCCCCGCCCTCGCCGAGCGGACGGGGCTCGCCCGCTCGTCCGTGTACGAGTACTTCCGGTCACGGGCGGCCGTGGTCGAGGAGCTGTGCGAGGTCGACTTCCCCGTCTGGGCGGCGGAGGTCGAGGCGGCGATGGCCGCGGTCCAGGAGCCGGAGGCCAAGGTCGAGGCGTATGTGCGGCGACAGCTGGCACTGGTCGGGGACCGGCGCCACCGCGCTGTGGTGGCGATCTCGGCGAGCGAGCTGGACGCGGCGGCCCGGGAGAAGATCCGGGCGGCGCACGGCGGCCTGGTCGCGATGATCGTGGCGGCGCTGGGGGAGATGGGGCACGCCGAGCCCCGGCTGGCGGCGATGCTGGTGCAGGGCGTCGTGGACTCCGCGGTGCGGAGGATCGAGCTGGGGGCGGCGGAGGAGCCGGCCGCGATCACCGAGGCCGCGGTCTCGATGGTGCTGCGCGGGGTGCTGGGCTGAGGGGGGCGCGGGCCGGGGGACCGGGAGCAGCCTCGACGGGCCCCTGCGCAGCAGCCACGGGGGCAGCAGGGTGAGCGGGTTCAGGTAGGTTCCGCCTCTGCGCAGGCCCCAGTGCAGGCAGGGCGCCGTGCAGTGCGAGCCCGTCGGTTCCACCTCGCCGATCACCTCGCCCGCGGCGACCTCCGCGCCTTTCGGGACCGAGGCCCGTACCGGCTCGTACGTCGTCCGCAGGTCGGTGCCCGTGAGGTCCACGGACACCACCCCTCTGCCGGCCACCCGGCCCGCGTAGGCCACCCGGCCCGCCGCCACCGCCCGTACCGGCGTGCCCGGTGCCGCCGCCAGGTCCACTCCGCGGTGGCCCCGGGCGTACACCGTCGCCGGGGGTTCCCAGCCCCGTACCACCGCCGGACGGGTGCCCACCGGCCAGGTCCGGGCGATTGCCGGGGCCGGGCGGGGAGGTGCCGTCGGGGGCGGGGGCGGGGGATCCGCCCGGGCCGTCGTCGTCAGGGTGAGCAGCGGGAGCAGCAGGAGGGCCAGCCGGCGGGTCGCGTTCATGGGAACAGCGTTCCGCGGGCCCGGCGATCATGGCCCGGACTGTGGACGACCCTCCGGTTGTGGAGAGCGGCGTCACCCGGTGCCTCCCGGGTCCCGTACACTTCTTCTGGCGATCCGGGTCACCGGGTCGACTTCGCACGCCCCGGTATCGGGAGCCGGCCCAGGCCGGTCCTCCGGTATCCGCGCCCCTCGGTCCTTCGTGGCTCGGCGCACCGCGGGCGTCAGGCGCGGGAGCCGTCCGGCATCCGCGGCACAACCGAGAAACCCAAGGAGAACGGCCATGGCCGTCGTCACGATGCGGGAGCTGCTGGAGAGCGGCGTCCACTTCGGTCACCAGACCCGTCGCTGGAACCCGAAGATGAAGCGCTTCATCTTCACCGAGCGCAACGGCATCTACATCATCGACCTGCTCCAGTCGCTGTCGTACATCGACCGCGCCTACGAGTTCGTCAAGGAGACCGTGGCCCACGGCGGCACGGTCATGTTCGTCGGCACGAAGAAGCAGGCGCAGGAGGCCATCGCCGAGCAGGCCACCCGCGTCGGCATGCCCTACGTCAACCAGCGCTGGCTGGGCGGCATGCTCACCAACTTCTCGACCGTCTACAAGCGTCTGCAGCGCCTCAAGGAGCTCGAGCAGATCGACTTCGAGGACGTCGCCGCGTCCGGTCTGACCAAGAAGGAGCTTCTCGTGCTCTCGCGCGAGAAGGCCAAGCTGGAGAAGACCCTCGGTGGTATCCGTGAGATGTCCAAGGTTCCCAGCGCCGTCTGGATCGTGGACACCAAGAAGGAGCACATCGCGGTCGGCGAGGCCCGGAAGCTGAACATCCCGGTCGTCGCCATCCTCGACACCAACTGCGACCCCGACGAGGTCGACTACAAGATCCCGGGCAACGACGACGCGATCCGCTCCGTCACCCTGCTCACCCGTGTGATCGCCGACGCCGTCGCCGAGGGCCTCATCGCCCGCTCCGGCGTCGCCACCGGCGACAAGGGCGAGAAGGCCGCGGGCGAGCCGCTCGCCGAGTGGGAGCGCGACCTGCTCGAGGGCGAGAAGAAGGCGGAGACCGAGGAGGCGGCCCCGGCTGCCGAGGCCGCTGCTGAGGCTCCCGCCGCCGAGGCCGCTGCCGAGGCCCCCGCCGCCGAGGCCGCCGAGGCCCCGGCCGCGGACGCCGAGCAGGCCTGACCGTCCAGCGTCAAGGTTGACGGCGGGGGCGGCGACATGAAGTCCGCCCCCGCCGTTCACCCGTAGGTCAGTGGCGTGTCAGCCGTCCCCCGCTCCATGGGGACCACCGGGAGCGGCAGGGAACGGGCCGATCCCCTGATCTTCGATCTTCCAGACTTCGAGAAAGATTCACAGACTCATGGCGAACTACACCGCCGCCGACGTCAAGAAGCTTCGTGAGCTCACGGGCGCCGGCATGATGGACTGCAAGAAGGCGCTGGACGAGGCCGATGGCAACGTCGAGAAGGCCGTCGAGGCGCTCCGCATCAAGGGCCAGAAGGGCGTCGCCAAGCGCGAGGGCCGCTCCGCCGAGAACGGCGCCGTCGTCGCGATCATCGCCGACGACAACGCCTCCGGTGTCCTGGTCGAGCTGAAGTGCGAGACGGACTTCGTCGCCAAGGGCGAGAAGTTCCAGGGCGTGGCCAAGGCCATCGCCGAGCACGTCGCCAAGACCGCCCCGGCCGACATCGAGGCGCTGCTCGCCTCCGAGATCGAGCCCGGCAAGACCGTCCAGGCGTTCGTGGACGAGGCCAACGCCAACCTCGGCGAGAAGATCGTCCTGGACCGCTTCGCGCAGTTCAACGACGGTTTCGTCTCCGCGTACCTGCACCGCACGATGCCCGACCTGCCGCCGCAGATCGGTGTCCTCGTCGAGCTGGACAAGCCGAACGCCGAGGTCGCCAAGGGCGTCGCCCAGCACATCGCCGCCTTCGCGCCGAAGTACCTCTCCAAGGAGGACGTGCCGGCCGAGGTCGTCGAGTCCGAGCGCCGCATCGCCGAGGAGACCACCCGCGCCGAGGGCAAGCCCGAGGCCGCGATCGCCAAGATCGTCGAGGGTCGCCTCAACGGCTTCTTCAAGGACGCCACGCTGCTCGGCCAGCCGTACGCGCTCGACAACAAGAAGTCCGTCCAGAAGGTCCTGGACGAGGCCGGTGTCACCCTGAAGCGCTTCTCGCGCATCAAGGTCGGCATCTGAGTCCGTACCGCGATCGACGCGCGACCCCTATAGGGTCGACGTAAGTCGTCCGCGTACGCCGTCACGCACGCGTGACGGACAGCAGATCTGACGAGGAGGCCATTGCCGCGCATGGGTTGCCCAGGACACCCCACCGGCAATGGCCTTCTTCGCATGTGCACCACGTGAAAGAGGCGGGATCTCCCATGACCACCAAGGCCCAGAAGAGCGACGACGGCAAAGTACGCGGCCGGTTTCTGCTGAAGCTGTCCGGCGAGGCATTCTCCGGCGGCGGGGGCCTGGGCGTGGACCCCGACGTGGTGCACAAGATCGCCCGGGAGATCGCGGCCGTGGTCCGGGACGGCGCGCAGGTCGCGGTCGTCATCGGCGGCGGCAACTTCTTCCGCGGCGCCGAGCTCCAGGTGCGCGGCATGGACCGGGCCCGCTCCGACTACATGGGCATGCTCGGCACCGTCATGAACTGCCTCGCCCTCCAGGACTTCCTGGAGAAGGAGGGCATCGACAGCCGGGTGCAGACCGCCATCACCATGGGGCAGGTGGCCGAGCCGTACATCCCGCTGCGCGCCGTACGGCACCTGGAGAAGGGCCGTGTGGTCATCTTCGGTGCCGGAATGGGCATGCCGTACTTCTCCACCGACACCACCGCCGCGCAGCGCGCCCTGGAGATCGACGCCGAGGCGCTGCTGATGGGCAAGAACGGCGTGGACGGCGTCTACGACTCCGACCCCAAGACCAACCCCGAGGCCGTCAAGTTCGACTCCCTCGGCTACGGCGAGGTCATCACGCGCGACCTCAAGGTCGCCGACGCCACCGCCATCACCCTGTGCCGCGACAACAAGCTCCCGATCCTCGTCTTCGAGCTTCTGGCCGAGGGCAATATCGCTCGCGCCGTCAAGGGTGAGAAGATCGGCACGCTTGTGGGTGAGCAGGGCAGCCGGGCCTGACCGGAAACCCCCCGGTTCCTGACCGGAAAGCCCCCGGTTCCTGACCGGTAGGGACTCCGGGTTCGAACGACAACCCCTGACCGGGGGACGGACCCTGGTCGGAGGATGGACAATGTCCTGCCGGTCGGGAACCGTGCAGGAAGAAGACGCGACGCAGCCGGCCGCCGCCACCGACAGGGAACCGCAGCCGGGCCTTACTCAAGACACGCAGGAGCAAGTGGTGATCGAAGAGACCCTCCTCGAGGCCGAGGAGAAGATGGAGAAGGCCGTCGTGGTCGCCAAGGAGGACTTCGCCGCGATCCGCACCGGCCGTGCGCACCCGGCGATGTTCAACAAGATCGTGGCCGACTACTACGGCGCGCCGACGCCGATCAACCAGCTGGCTTCGTTCTCCGTGCCGGAGCCGCGCATGGCGGTCGTGACCCCGTTCGACAAGACGGCGCTGCGCAACATCGAGCAGGCGATCCGTGACTCCGACCTGGGCGTCAACCCGAGCAACGACGGCAACATCATCCGTGTGGTGTTCCCCGAGCTCACCGAGGAGCGCCGCCGCGAGTACATCAAGGTCGCCAAGGGCAAGGCGGAGGACTCCCGGGTGTCCATCCGTTCCGTGCGCCGCAAGGCCAAGGACGCGATCGACAAGCTCGTCAAGGACGGCGAGGTCGGCGAGGACGAGGGCCGCCGTGCGGAGAAGGAGCTCGACGACACCACCGCGAAGTACGTCGCCCAGGTGGACGAGCTCCTGAAGCACAAGGAAGCGGAGCTGCTCGAGGTCTGATGAACGACTCTTCCTGGGGCTCTCCGCCTCAAGCCGGGGTGCCCGGTTCGCGAACCGGGGCACACCCCGGGTACTGGGGACCCGTCGACCAGGGGCCTGTCCAGGGGGCTGCCCCGGCGGGTCCCGCGTACGATGCGCCTGAGGCGCAGCAGACTCGCCCCATGCCCATCGTCCCCGACGTACCCGCACACGGCGGAAACCAGGATGACGACCCGGGGGCCGCTCGGCTGGGCGGCCCCTCGTTCCGAGACGAGACGTACCGCCCCGGGGCGCCCGACGAGGCGTTCCGCGCGCAGACGTTCCGCCACGAGACCACGCCGGCACAGCCCCCCGCGGCGATGCCGCAGAATCCGGAACCCATGCCCGACGCCCCGCAGCCCGCGCCCGCACCGCAGAAGAAGAGCGCGGGCCGAGACCTGGGCGCGGCCATAGGGGTCGGGGTCGGGCTCGGCGTGGTGATCGTCGCCTCGCTGTTCATCGTCAAGGCCGTGTTCGTCGGCGTGATAGCCGTCGCCGTCGTCGTGGGTCTGTGGGAGCTGACCAGCAGGCTGCAGGAACGCAAGGAGATCAAGGCACCCCTGGTGCCGCTCGCGCTCGGCGGCGCCGCGATGGTCGTCGCCGGCTACGTGCGGGGACCCGAGGGCGCCTGGGTCGCCATGGCCCTGACCGCTCTCGCGGTCCTGGTCTGGCGGATGACGGAACCGCCGGAGGGCTACCTCAAGGACGTCACGGCCGGCGTCTTCGCGGCCTTCTACGTCCCGTTCCTGGCCACCTTCGTCGCCCTGATGCTCACCGCCGACGACGGCCCGCAGCGCGTCCTGACGTTCCTGCTCCTCACGGTCGTCAGCGACACCGGCGCCTACGCCGTCGGCTGGCGCTTCGGCAAGCACAAACTCGCTCCGCGCATCAGCCCCGGCAAGACCCGCGAGGGCCTGCTGGGCGCGGTGTCGTTCGCGATGGTCGTGGGCGCGCTGTGCATGGAGTTCCTGATCGAGGACGGCACCTGGTGGCAGGGCCTGCTGCTCGGCCTCGCGGTCGCGGCCAGCGCCACGCTCGGTGACCTCGGCGAGTCCATGATCAAGCGGGACCTCGGCATCAAGGACATGGGCACGCTGCTCCCGGGCCACGGCGGCATCATGGACCGCCTGGACTCCCTCCTGCCGACGGCTCCGGTCGTCTGGCTGCTGCTGGTGCTGTTCGTCGGGTCCGGCTGACCGGCGGCCCGTGCCCGAGGCCCGCGGGCCCCCGTCCTGGTCACCCGGGGCGGGGGCCCGCTGCCGTGGCCCGGCGGGCCGGCGAGTGGGACGATTGCTTCAGGAGGACTCTTCCCGGCGTTACGCGTTCTTCGCAGGGATTCCCAGGGGGGATCGTCCTGAAAGGGGGCGGGCGTCATGTCCGGCTTCCGTGAATCGATCGACGTTGACCGCAGCCCCGAGGATGTGTGGGCGTACCTCATCGATCCGTCGCACCTGCCCGAATGGCAGGCGAGCGCGGTATCGGCCGAGCCGCTCGACTCCGGACCCGTCGGGGTCGGCTCCCGGGTGCGCATCACACGGCACGTCGGCCGCCGGGACATCCCGATGACCATGGAGTACACCGAGTGCGACCCCCCGCACGCCTGGGGCATGCAGGGAGTCGACGGCCCCATCCGCGGCCACGTCCACGGCGAGATCGACCCGCTCGACGACGGCCGCCGCTCCCGCGTGACCATGGAGCTCGACTTCGAGGGCAAGGGCATGGGCAAGGTCCTGCTCCCCCTGGTCGTCCGCCCCCAGATCCGCAAGGAGCTGCCGCTCAACGAACGGCTGCTGAAGGACCGGCTGGAGCACGGGACGGCGTAGGGAGACTCTGCTCTGCCGTCCTGGCCGTCGATTACCGCCAGACCTGGATCCGCACCGAAAAGGCGCCGGATCCGTTCCCGGGCTTGTTGTCGTTGATGCGAAGGGCCAGGCGTGTTTCTCCGGGGCCGAGACTCTCGTTCTGATAGGTGCGCCGCAGGGAGGTGCCGACGAGGAAGTAGCCGTCCTCCGCCGTCTTGCCGAGCAGACTGAACGGCGCAGCTCCCGGAAGAGGGCTGTCATTGCCGGCGCTCCAGCCCGCCCAGCCGTTGGGGCCGTTCTCGCCCGTGAACCACACGCCGGCCCAGATGCTTCCGCTCGCACTGATGTCGACCCAGTCGCCGTTCTTGAGGTGCACGTTGGTGTCGACGTCGGTGTTCCATTCCGCAACAGTGATGTACTTGTCCACGATGACAGGCATGTGCCCTCGTCTCTTCACCGGAGTTGCCCTGGATGGCCGAACCATTCGGCTGCCGATCGCCAAAACTGCTCCTTGGTGTTCGCTGATCGCAACCCGCGCCGAGGCGTATATTTTTTCGCTCCGTGATTTTCCGCTACGCCTTTTCCTGCTCCGCAATCTCCAGAAATAGGGAATTCGAATACGCCGGTTGCGCGTGACACCCCTCGCGGCTGCGCGGGGACGGGCCGTCCGGTCATCGCCGATCGGCCGGGCCGACTGTCCCGGCAAAACCGATTGCGTGGCGGCCCGGACCCTGGCTACGGTTCGCGCATGTCTGTTACGCCCCGTGTTTCTTAGCTCGGACACCAGCTTCGACGTCACCCGTGTGTCCTTGATCTGCTACGGAGCGTAACTCCCTTGAACACTCTTCGCGGTCCCGGTCTGTTCCGGAACCGGGACTTCTCGCTGCTGCTGAGCGGCCAGTTGGTCTCTGCCATCGGTGACCAGGCTCATTTCATGGCCCTGCCGCTGATCGTGCTGGCCCTCACCGGGTCGGCCGCCCAAGCCGGGTTCGTACTCGGCCTCGGCACCCTTTCGTTCCTGGTGTTCGGTCTGACGGCCGGTGCCCTGGTCGACCGGTGGGACCGCAAGGCCACCATGATCTGGTGTGAGCTCGGCCGGGCCGTGCTCACCGCCGGCGTCGCCGTCGCGCTGTGGCTGAACAGGCTCACCATGCCCCAGCTGTACGCGACAGCGGTGCTCGTCGGGATCCTGACCACGCTCTTCCAGGTGGCGAACACAGCGGCGCTGCCCAACGTGGTCGGTCCGAGCCGGCTGTCCGCCGCGCTCGGCTACTCGCAGTCCGTCGCCAGCGCGGTGGGCGTCTTCGGAGCCTCACTCGCCGGTGCGCTCTACTCCGTCGGACGGACCGTGCCGTTCGCCGTCAACGCGGTCTCCTTCGCGGTGTCCGCGGCGTCGCTGCGCTTGATGCGTGCTCGCTTCCAAGCGGACCGGCAGGACGTGCGGACGACGTCCCGACTCACCACCGAGATCCGGGAGGGGCTCGGCTGGCTCTGGCGCCAGCCGGTCATCCGCTTCCTCACCCTGGTCTCGGCCGCCGACAAGGTGCGCTACGGCGCCGGATACCTGTTGATCATCACCCTCGCCCAGCAGGTGGGTGCCTCACCGCTGTGGATCGGCGTCATCTTCAGCGGCGCGGCGGTCGGTGCCATGGCGGGGGCACTGGTCTCGGACAAGGTCACGCGCCGCTTCCCGCTGGGCCGGATCGCCGTGGTGATGCTGTGGTTGGAGGCACTGATGTTCCCGCTGTACGCGCTCGCCCCCAACCCGCTGCTGCTGGCCGCGGTCGCGGCCGCCGAGTCGCTGGTGGCCCCCGTCTACGCGGTGGCCATGACCACCCACCAGCTGGCCATCACCCCCGACGAGCTGCGGGGCCGCGCGACGAGCGCGGTCTCCACGCTCACCACGGGCGCCTTGTCGATCGGCACGCTCGCAGGAGGCGCGCTGATCACCACACTGGGCGCCAAGCCGCTGGTCTGGCTCTGCGGAGCATGGCTGCTCGTCCTGGCCCTCCTCACCACCGCCAACCGGGCCGTGCGGCAGGCGCCGCCGGCGGGTGAGCTCCCACGGCAGCAGGCCGCCGGCGCGACCGAGACCGCGGACGTGACTGGCTAGCACGGCCGCGGCCGTGACTGGCTAGCGGGACTGGCTTCACCTGCGCAGACGCCCCCGCTCGCTCCGGCGGGCAGGGCCGTCCGTGGGCCGTCCGTGGGCCGTTGGAGGGGGCCCACGGACGGCCGGGGCGACCGGCAGAGGGCTGTGCCCGGCTCGCGGCACGGGTCACGGAAATCGATCTGCGACACTGGTACAGCCATGCCTAAGCCCGGAGAACTCACTTTCGTCGCCCCCCGCGGAGCCAAGAAGCCGCCGCGGCACCTTGCCGACCTCTCGCCGGCCGAGCGGAAGGAAGCGGTCGCGGAGATCGGTGAGAAGCCGTTCCGTGCCAAGCAGCTCTCGCAGCACTACTTCGCGCGGTACGCGCACGACCCCGCCGAGTGGACCGACATCCCCGCCGGGGCGCGGGAGAAGCTGCGGGACGCTCTGCTGCCGGATCTGATGACCGTCGTACGGCATCTGTCCACCGACCAGGGCACCACCCGCAAGACGCTGTGGCGGCTGTTCGACGGCACGCTCGTGGAGTCGGTGCTCATGCGGTACCCGGACCGGGTGACCATGTGCATCAGCTCCCAGGCGGGGTGCGGGATGAACTGCCCGTTCTGCGCCACCGGGCAGGCGGGGCTCGACCGGAATCTCTCCACCGCCGAGATCGTGCACCAGATCGTCGACGGGATGCGGGCCCTGCGGGACGGGGAGGTCCCCGGTGGGCCCGCCCGGCTGTCCAACATCGTGTTCATGGGGATGGGCGAGCCCCTCGCCAACTACAAGCGGGTCGTCGGAGCCGTCCGGGCGCTCACCGATCCGGCGCCGGACGGGCTCGGGCTCTCGCAGCGCGGGATCACCGTGTCGACGGTCGGGCTCGTGCCCGCCATCCACCGGTTCTCCGACGAGGGCTTCAAGTGCCGTCTCGCCATCTCGCTGCACGCGCCGGACGACGAGCTGCGCGACACCCTCGTCCCCGTGAACACGCGGTGGAAGGTGCGCGAGGTGCTGGACGCCGGCTTCGAGTACGCCGAGAAGTCGGGCCGCCGGCTGTCCATCGAGTACGCCCTCATCCGGGACATCAACGACCAGGCCTGGCGAGGCGACCGGCTCGGGCGGCTGCTCAAGGGCCGGCCCGTGCACGTCAACCTCATCCCGCTCAACCCGACCCCCGGCTCGAAGTGGACCGCGTCGCGGCCCGAGGACGAGAAGGCGTTCGTCGAGGCCATCGCGGCGCACGGGGTGCCCGTCACCATCCGGGACACCCGCGGCCAGGAGATCGACGGGGCGTGCGGTCAGCTCGCGGCCACCGAGCGGTAGTCTGACCTCAGTACCAGTACATCTTCATATTCCGACAGGGGAGCGCCACAGCGCTGAGAGTGCGGCACCAGGCCGCAGACCCTCTGAACCTCGCCCAGGTCATTCTGGGTAGGAAGTTCGGTCATCGCTCAAGCTGTTGTGCCCCGCCCGGCCGCCCCGGGCGGGGCCGCGTCTCTTCCTGGTCAACCCCAGGAGGAAAACCAGTGCACACCAGGACGTTCGTGGCCGCGGCCGTCGGCCTCGGTCTCGTCACGCTGTCCGCGTGCGGTGCGGAGTCGTCCGACGACAGCGCGTCGAACAGCGGCTCCAGGACCGTCACCCTCGTCAGCCACGACTCGTGGGCCGTCTCCAAGAGCGTGCTCGCCGGCTTCGAGAAGGAGTCCGGGTACAAGGTCAAGGTCCTCACGGACGGCGACGCCGGGCAGGCCGTCAACAAGGCCGTCCTCACCAAGGACAACCCGCAGGGCGACGTCTTCTTCGGCGTCGACAACACCCTGCTCTCCCGCGCCCTCGACAACGGTCTGTTCCAGTCCTACGAGGCCAAGGGGCTCGACCAGGTCGGCAGCGCGTACCAGCTGGACTCCGGCAGGCACCGGGTCACGCCGGTCGACTACGGCGACATCTGCGTCAACTACGACAAGCAGTACTTCGCCGACCACAAGCTGGCCCCGCCGGCCACCTTCGCCGACCTGGTCAAGCCCGCGTACAAGAACCTCCTCGTCACCGAGAACGCCTCCACCTCCTCGCCCGGCCTCGGCTTCCTGCTCGGCACGGCCGCCCGGTACGGCGACGACGGCTGGGAGGGCTACTGGAAGCAGCTCAAGGCCAACGGCGTGAAGGTGGTCGACGGCTGGGAGCAGGCCTACAACGAGGAGTTCTCCGGCTCGGCCGGTGGCAAGAAGGCCAAGGCGGACCGGCCGCTCGTCGTGTCGTACGCCTCCTCGCCGCCCGCCGAGGTCATCTACGGCGATCCGAAGCCGAGCACCGCGCCCACCGGCGTCGCGACCGGCACCTGCTTCCGGCAGGTCGAGTTCGCCGGGCTGCTGAGCAACGCGCGCAACAGCGCGGGCGGCAAGGCGCTCATCGACTTCCTGATCACGAAGAAGTTCCAGGAGGACATGCCGCTCAACATGTTCGTCTACCCGGTGGTGAAGGGCGCGAGCGTGCCCCCCGAGTTCACGCGGTACGGGCCCGCCGCCGAGGACCCCGAGACCATGGACCCGGCGAAGATCGCCGGCCATCGCGACCAGTGGGTCAAGTCGTGGACCTCGCTCGTCCTGAAGTAGTCCCCGCCGGGAAGCGGTCCGGGAACGCGGCGCGGCTCGGGCTGATGGCCCTGCCCGTCGCGTTCTTCGGGCTCTTCTTCGCCTACCCCGTCGCCGCGATCGTCGCGCGCGGACTGAAGGTCGACGGGGCGTGGCGGTTCGGACGGCTGGGGGAGGTGCTGGCCCAGTCCGACATCCGGCACGTCCTGTGGTTCACCACCTGGCAGGCGTTCGCCTCCACCGCGCTCACCCTGCTGGTGGCGCTGCCGGGCGCGTACGTCTTCGCGCGCCTCGACTTCCCCGGCAAACAGGTGCTGCGGGCGGTGGTCACGGTCCCGTTCGTACTGCCGACGGTCGTCGTCGGTACGGCGTTCCTCGCGCTCGTGGGACGCGGCGGACTGCTCGACGAGCTGTGGGGCGTACGCCTGGACACGACCGTGTGGGCGATCCTGCTCGCGCACGTCTTCTTCAACTACGCGGTCGTCGTACGGACCGTGGGCGGGCTGTGGGCGCAGCTCGACCCGCGGCAGGAGGAGGCCGCGCGGATGCTGGGCGCGTCCCGCCTGCGCGCCTGGCGCACGGTCACCCTGCCCGCCCTCGGGCCGGCCGTGGCCGCCGCGGCGCTGATGGTCTTCCTCTTCACCTTCACCTCCTTCGGTGTGGTCCAGATCCTCGGCGGGCCCACCTTCTCCACCCTCGAGGTGGAGATCTACCGCCAGACCTCCGAGATCTTCGACCTCTCCACCGCCGCGGTCCTGACGATCGTCCAGTTCGCGGCCGTGGGCGCGATCCTCGCCGTGCACGCGGGGACCGTACGGCGGCGGGAGACCGCGCTGCGGCTGGTGGACGCGGACCTGACCGCCCGGCGGCCGCGCGGGGCCGGGCAGTGGGCGCTGCTGGCCGGGGTGCTGGCGAGCATCGCCGTGCTGCTGGTGCTGCCGCTCGCCGTGCTGGTGCAGCGGTCCCTGGACGCGCCGGACTTCGCCTACTACCGTGCCCTGACCAGCGAGGACGGGAACGTCTTCCTGGTCCCGCCGATCGAGGCGATCGGCAACTCGCTGGAGTACGCCGCCGCCGCGACCGCGATCGCGGTGGTGATCGGCGGGCTGGCCGCGGCCGCCCTCACCCGGCGGGACGCGGGCCGGCTCGTCCGGGGCTTCGACGCGCTGCTGATGCTGCCGCTGGGCGTGTCCGCGGTGACCGTCGGCTTCGGGTTCCTGATCGCGCTGGACGAGCCCCCGCTGGACCTGCGGAGCAGCTGGCTCCTCGTCCCGCTCGCCCAGGCGCTGGTCGGGGTCCCCTTCGTCGTACGGATCATGCTGCCCGTGCTGCGGGCGGTGGACCAGCGGCTGCGGGAGGCCGCGGCGGTGCTCGGGGCGTCGCCCTGGCGGGTGTGGCGGGAGGTGGACCTGCCGATGGTGCGGCGCGCGCTGCTCGTCGCGGCCGGGTTCGCCTTCGCGGTGTCGCTGGGGGAGTTCGGGGCGACCGTGTTCATCGCGCGGCCCGACAACCCGACGCTGCCGGTGGCGGTGGCGCGGCTGCTGGGGCGGGCCGGCGAGCTCAACTACGGGCAGGCGATGGCCCTGTCGACGATTCTGATGGTGGTGTGCGCGGTGGCCCTGCTGGTGCTGGAGCGGCTGCGGACCGACCGGACGGGGGAGTTCTGATGCCACTGCTCGAACTGGAGCGTGCCACCGTGCGGTTCGGCGGACGGGCGGTGCTCGACGCCGTGGACCTGGGGGTCGCCGAGCACGAGGTGGTGTGTGTGCTCGGGCCGAGCGGCAGCGGCAAGTCGACGCTGCTGCGGGCGGTCGCCGGGCTCCAGCCCCTGGACGCCGGGCGGGTCTCGCTCGACGGGCGGGACCAGGCGGGAGTGCCCGCGCACCGGCGGGAGCTCGGGCTGATGTTCCAGGACCACCAGCTCTTCCCGCAGCGGGACGTCGGCGGCAACGTGGCCTTCGGGCTGCGCATGCACGGCGCCTCCAGGAAGGAACAGGAGCAGCGGGTACGGGAGTTGCTCGACCTCGTCGGTCTGCCCGGGGCCGGCCGCCGGGCCGTCGCCGCGCTGTCCGGCGGTGAGCAGCAGCGGGTGGCGCTGGCCCGTGCGCTGGCGCCCCGGCCGCGGCTGCTGATGCTGGACGAGCCGCTCGGCCAGCTGGACCGTTCACTGCGGGAGCGGCTGGTCGTCGAACTCAGGGAGCTCTTCGGGCGGTTGGGCACCACGGTCCTCGCGGTCACCCACGACCAGGGCGAGGCGTTCGCGCTCGCCGACCGGGTCGTGGTGATGCGGGACGGGCAGATCGCCCAGTCCGGTACGCCCGTCGCGGTGTGGCAGCGGCCCGCCGACGCGTTCGTCGCCCGCTTCCTCGGCTTCGAGAACGTGGTGGAGGCGACGGTCGCCGGGGAGGTCGCGGTCACGCCCTGGGGCAAGGTGCCGGTGCCGGACGGCTCCCCGCAGGGACCGCGCACGCTGCTCGTCCGCCCCGCCGGAGTACGCCTGACCGACGCCGACGAGGGCCTGCGCTGCACGGTCGTCGCCCGCACCTTCAAGGGCACCCATGTCGCCGTCCACCTCCAGCCGGAGGGCGCACCGCGACTGGAGGCCGCCTGCCCCCTGCACGAGGCGCCGGAGGCCGGCGCCACGGTCGGAGTGATCTTCGACCCGACGGAAACCACGGTGCTCGGCTGACGGGCGCACGCCTGGGTGCAGCGCCGGTACGGGCGGGAGAACGCGGCCCTGTAAGCCCGAGCCCGCCCCTGCTGAAGCACAGGGGCGGGCTCGTCCAGGGCAGGAACTCCGATGGGGCGCGGGTCAGCGGTTGTTGGAGCCGCGGCGGCGCATGCCGAAGAAGACCGCGCCGCCGCCGATGACGACCAGCAGGGCCGCGATGCCGGCGATCAGACCGGTGTTGGAGGCGCCGGTCTCGGCGAGGTTGGACTCCTGGGCCGCGGGCGACGGGGCGTTGCTCGCGGACGGCGCGGCGCCGTCGTCCGCCGAGTCCGACGGGCTCGGCGACGCGGTGTCGGCCGGGGTCGAGGCGGAGTCCGACGGCTTCCCGGACTCCGGCTCCGACTCCGAGGGCGCGGTGGACGGGGTGGAGGTGTCGTCGGCCTCGCAGGCCTCGGCCGGGGTGGTCAGGTTGCCGGCGATGTCCTCGTCCACCAGGACCTTGCTGTTCTTGGTGGCCTTGACGTGGATCCGGTAGACGGCGTTGGGCGCCCAGTCCTCGGTGAAGGCGATGGTGACGCCCTTCTTGGACCCCTCGACCGTCTGCTCGCCGACCTGCCTGAGGTCGGCGCCGTTGTTCTCGAGGAAGACGGTGACGACGGCCGGGGTGCCCGACGGGTCCTTGTCGGTGACGGTGATGACGCCCTTGGCGCCGTCACAGCCGGCAGCCGCGGAGAAGTCACCTATCTCGCAGGCCAGCGCGGTGCCGGCGGCACTGAACGCGAGGGCGGCGGAGGCGGCGGTGACACCGAGGAAACGCACCGAACGGGCGGCGGTACGGCGGGAAAGGGACACGTTTGTCCTTTACGGGAAGCGCAACTGCGGGGGGTGGAGGGGGAGATGGCGCCCCCGGTGATGCCGAGTGCGTCACCATCCCCAGCAGGCTCACAGGTCTATAAGCGTTCCATAAGAAGTGTCAATGCGGGGACGCCTCGGAGCCGTTGGCTTTGCCCGCTTATTAACCACCGAGACGTTTCAACGCCTCCGGAGCCTCCTCGATCCGGTCAACGAGGGCGATACGGGACTCCATCGACCGCCGCCCTTCCTCATCGCCCACCATCCGTGCCCCGGCGAGCAGTTCGTCGAGCGCGTTCGACGTCGCCGTCGGACGTCGTCCGCTGGGGCCAGGCGTAGGTCCGGGCGGCAGGACCAGGGCGTCCGAGGTGTTCAGGGCGAGCAGGGCGGCCGTACGGGCCGTCAGGTCGACGGCCTGGACACGACGGGGGAGGGAGAGGACCTCACGGTCGGGGGAACCGTCGAACGGCTGGGCGGGTGTCGTCGGACGCACCCGCCCTTGCCGGGCACGGCCGGGCGGGAGGAGGGTCAGCTCTCGATGGCCGCCGGGTCCATCCAGACGATCTCCCAGGTGTGACCGTCGAGGTCGTCGAAGGAACGGCCGTACATGAAGCCCATGTCCTGCGTCTCGCCGCCGACCGAGCCGCCGAGCGACAGCGCCCGGTCGACCAGTTCGTCGACCTTCTCGCGGCTCTCGGCACTCAGCGCGATCAGGACCTCGCTGGTCTTCGTGGCGTCCGCGATCTCCTTCTTGGTGAAGGTCGAGTAGAACGGCTTGGTGAGCAGCATCGCGACGATCGTCTCGCTGATGACCACGGAGGCCGCGTTGTCGTCGCTGAACTGCGGGTTGATCGAGTAGCCCAGCTCCGTGAAGAACTTCTTCGAGGCGTCGAGGTCGTTCACGGGCAGGTTGACGAAGATCATCTGCTGGTAGGCGGGGGCGGTCATCGGTCTCTCCCATCGGGTGGATGCGGGGGTGCGTCTCGTGTGTGCTGTTCGGTGGGGTAGACCGGGGGGCCGCGCGGAACTCATCGGTGCGCGCGGTCCTTTCCCTACGGGTTTTCGGTGCGCGTTCCTCAGCGGGCCAGCGGGAGCGACGCCAGCTCCGCCACCACCAGGGTCAGCGGGACGAAGAGGCTCAGCAGGGCACCGGTGCGCAGCGCGGCCGCAGTGCGCAGCGTCCTGGTGGGGGCGCCGAGGCGGAGCAGGGCGGCGGTAGTGTCGGCGCGGGCCTGCCGGGCCTCCACGGCGGCCGTGAGGAGCGTGGCGACCGTGCAGCCCGCCACGACCGAGGCGCCGAGGGCGGTGAGGGGACCGGAGGAGGGGTCGGCGGGGTCGTACAGGGCGGCCACCGCGTACGCGCCCGAGGCCACCGCGCAGACCACGCCCAGGGGGCCGCCGATGCGGGAGGCCTCCTGCATGAGGCCGCGGCCCGCGAGCAGGCGCAGCGCGCCGGGGCGGGCGGTCTGCAGGAGGCGGCCGCAGAGGTGGGTGAGGCCGGGGCCGGCCAGGGCCAGGCCGAGCGCGGTGAGGGTCCAGCCGAGGAGGACCGCCGTGGGGGCGGTGGGCAGGCCGGTGGGGAGGGTGAGGTCGGCGGCGGTGGAGGTGCGGCTGGCGTAGCCCTCCACCGCCAGCCCGGTGGCGAGGAGGGCGGCGCCCCAGGGGAGGGCCGTGGGGTTGAGGGGCGGGGGGTCGTGGGGGGTGAGGTCGGGCAGAGGGGACGGGGTGTGCCGGGTGCCGTCGGCGGGGGCGGCGGCCGGGGCTGCGGCAGCGGCCGGCGCTGGGCGCGCGGGCTGGACGGTGCGGCTGCCGAACCGCCCGTACGTCCCGGAGCGCGCCCCGGGTCCACGACCGCCGCCGATGTTGCCGATCCCGCCGAAGCGGCCGAGGAGCCCGGTGGCCGACTGCGCTGCCAGGAGGGTGTCGCGGGGGCGGAGCATCAGGGCCACCGACACCGACGCCGTGACCGGGACCAGCGACAGGAGGGTGAGCGCCGCCGGCAGCGGCAGGGGGTGGTCCGCCGCCAGGAAGTCCGCTGCCGCCCCGTCGAAGGGCATGCCCGTCAGGTCCCCGCGCAGGTGGAGGAAGAGGAGGAGGGCCAGCATCGAGCCGAGGAGGGTGGACAGGGCCGTGGTGGTCGCCGAGACGGCCATCAGACGGGCCGGGCCCAGGCCGATGGCCGCCAGGCCGGGGCGGGGCCGGGTGCCGGGGTCGGTGCGGGCGACCGCGAGGGCGAGGTGGACCGTCGCCGCCAGGGGAACCGCGCACCAGGCCAGGCGGAGGAGGGAGGCCGGTGAGGCATCGGGGTGGGTCAGGGCGTTGCCGAGGGTGGAGAGGAGAAGGAAGCCGGTGGCCGCCGAGGCCGCCGCGACCAGCAGACGGCGCAGCTGGACGGCGGGGTGGGCGCTGCGGGTCAGACGGAGAGCGAGCACGTGGCCCCCTGGCCTTCCGGTTCGGCCCCCTGCCCTCGCGGCTCCCCCCGACCGTCCGTCTCGTCCGGCCCGCTCCCGCGGCGGTCCGCGTCGCTCCTGCGGTGTTCCGAGCCGGCCTCCTCCCGGTGGTCCGGCCCGGTCTCCTGGCCTTGCGGTTCGCTCTGCCGACCGTCCGGCCCGGTCGTCCGGCCGTGCGCCTCGGCCCCGTGGGCGTCCAGCTCCGGCCTCCGGTCTTCCGGGGCGGCCTCCCGGCCTTCGTGCTCCGTTGTGCGATCAAGCTGCTCGGTCCCCCGGCCGTCCGGCTCGGAGGGCTCGGGTCTGCGGGCGGGTCCCTGGGGTTTCGGGGTGGGGGGCCGGGTGTTCGGGTGGGTGATCGGGGGGAGGTGGATCGTTGTGACGCGGCGGCCGTCCAGGAGGGTGATCCGGCGGTCGGCCAGGGCCGCGGTCTCCGTGTCGTCGGTGGCCAGGACCACCGTGATGCCGTGCGAGCGGGCCGCCGTGGTGAGCGTCCGCAGGACGTGGGCCCGGTCCGCCCGGTGCAGCGGGGCCGTCGGTTCGTCCGCGAAGAGGATGGAGGGAGCCGGTGCGAGCGCGCGGGTGATGCAGACGCGCTGGCGTTCGGCCTGGGTGAGTTCGTGCGGGCGGCTGCGGGACTTGTCGCCGACGTCGAGGCGTTCCAGCCACTCCAGCGCGGCGGCCTTGGCCCGGCGGCGGCTGGTGCCGCGCAGCATCAGGGGGAGGGCCGCGTTCTCCCATACGTTCAGCTCGGGGACCAGGACCGGCGCGGGGTCGATCCAGCCGAAGCGGTCACGGCGCAGCCGCTCGCGGGCCATCGGACCCATGGTGTGCAGGGGCACGCTGTTGAACCAGACCTCGCCGCGCTGGGCGGGCACCAGGCCGGACAGACAGTGCAGCAGGGTCGTCTTGCCGCTGCCGCGCGGGCCGCTGACGGCGAGGATCTCCCCCTCCCGCACGCCCAGCGAGACACCGCCGAGGGCGGGGGAGCCGTCGCGGTGCGTGAAGTGCAGCGAGCGTGCCCAGAGCACGTCGTGGTCCGGCGGGGCCTCCATGGGCGTACACCTCGGTTCAGATCCGTGATTCCGTGCCGTCCCCCGTCCGGGGGAACGAAGGCAGGGCCGATCGGTCACGAGCACGCTAGGCAGGCGTGGGGGGATGGCCGGACAGCACACGGCCCCGGCCCGCCGTTTCTCACTCGAACGGCAGACGCCGGGGCCGGTGTTGATCAGCTGATCAGGCCGTGACGATCACAGCTTCGTCCACGCCTCCGTCAGCGTGGCGCGCAGGATCTGCTCGATCTCGTCGAAGGTCTCCTGGTTGGAGATCAGCGGCGGGGCGAGCTGGACGACCGGGTCGCCGCGGTCGTCGGCACGGCAGTACAGGCCGTTGTCGAAGAGGGCCTTGGACAGGAAGCCGTACAGGACGCGCTCGGTCTCCTCGGCGTTGAAGGACTCCTTCGTCGCCTTGTCCTTGACCAGTTCGATGCCGTAGAAGAAGCCGTTGCCGCGGACGTCGCCGACGATCGGCAGGTCGTGCAGCTTCTGCAGCGTCTGCAGGAACGCGCCCTCGTTGTCGAGGACGTGCTGGTTGATGCCCTCGCGCTCGAACAGGTCGAGGTTGGCCAGGCCCACGGCCGCCGAGACCGGGTGGCCGCCGAACGTGTAGCCGTGCAGGAAGGTGTTGTCGCCCTTGTAGAAGGGCTCGGCCAGCCGGTCGGAGATGATGCAGGCGCCGATGGGGGAGTAGCCCGAGGTCATGCCCTTGGCGCAGGTGATCATGTCCGGGACGTAGCCGAACTTGTCGCAGGCGAACATCGTGCCCAGGCGGCCGAAGGCGCAGATGACCTCGTCCGAGACGAGCAGGACGTCGTACTGGTCGCAGATCTCGCGGACGCGCTGGAAGTAGCCGGGCGGCGGCGGGAAGCAGCCGCCGGCGTTCTGCACCGGCTCCAGGAAGACCGCGGCGACTGTCTCCGGGCCCTCGAAGAGGATCTGCTGCTCGATCTGGTCGGCGGCCCAGCGGCCGAAGGCCTCGGGGTCGTCGCCGAAGATCGGGGCGCGGTAGATGTTGGTGTTCGGGACCTTGTGGGCACCCGGGACGAGCGGCTCGAAGGGGGCCTTCAGTCCGGGCAGGCCGGTGATGGACAGGGCGCCCTGCGGGGTGCCGTGGTAGGCGACCGCGCGGGAGATGACCTTGTACTTGTTCGGCTTGCCGGTGAGCTTGAAGTACTGCTTGGCGAGCTTCCAGGCGGTCTCGACCGCCTCGCCGCCGCCGGTGGTGAAGAAGACCTTGTTCAGGTCACCGGGCGCGTGGTCGGCGAGCCGTTCCGCCAGCTCGACGGCCTTGGGGTGGGCGTAGGACCAGACGGGGAAGAACGCGAGTTCCTGGGCCTGCTTGAAGGCGGTCTCCGCGAGCTCCGTGCGGCCGTGACCGGCCTGCACCACGAACAGGCCGGCGAGACCGTCGAGGTAGCGCTTGCCCTTGTCGTCGTAGATGTAGGTGCCCTCGCCCCGGACTATCGTCGGGACCGGGGAGTTCTCGTACGAGGACATGCGGGTGAAGTGCATCCACAGGTGGTCGTACGCGGTGCGGCTGAGGTCCTTGGTGCTCACGGTTATCGGGTCCTCACGGTTATCGGGTTCCCCACATGTAGGTCTGCTTCTTCAGCTTCAGGTAGACGAAGCTCTCGGTGGAGCGCACGCCGGGCAGGGCACGCATGCGTTTGTTGATGACGTCCAGCAGGTGGTCGTCGTCCTCGCAGACGATCTCCGCGAGGATGTCGAAGGAGCCCGCGGTCATCACCACGTACTCGACCTCGGGCATGCCGGTGAGCGCGTCGGCCACGGACTCCACGTCGCCCTCGACGTTGATCCCGACCATCGCCTGCCGGCGGAAGCCCACGGTGAGCGGGTCCGTGACGGCGACGATCTGCATCACGCCCTGGTCGAGCAGCTTCTGGACGCGCTGGCGCACGGCCGCCTCGGACAGGCCCACCGCCTTGCCGATCGCGGCGTACGGCCGGCGGCCGTCCTCCTGGAGCTGTTCGATGATGGCGAGGCTCACGGCATCCAGGTGAGGGGTGCTGCCGTTCCTGGACTCGCGGGAGTCCCTGTGCTCTGCGCTTCGACTGGCCACGGCCTCACTGTGCACGACGTCTCGACAGTTCCGCAAGGCCGGGGCGATGAAATTCGTTGTTTACGTGAGTGAGATCTACGGATTCCGCAGCGCCGGTGGGATCGGGGGTGTTGAAAACGTCGGGGCAACGATTAGTGTGGTGTCTCAGTCATTGGACACATGGCACACGCGAACTTGGAGGGCCGGTCAGTGAGCACCGAGCTGCGTCGTCTGCGCAACTACATCGACGGTGAGTTCCGGGACGCCGCCGACGGACGGACCACCGAGGTGGTCAACCCGGCGACGGGCGAGGCGTACGCGACCGCGCCGCTGTCCGGCCCGGCGGACGTGGACGCCGCGATGGCGGCCGCCGCCGCGGCCTTCCCGGGCTGGCGGGACACCACGCCCGCCGAGCGCCAGAAGGCCCTGCTGAAGATCGCGGACGCCTTCGAGGAGCGCGCCGAGGAACTCATCGCGGCCGAGGTGGAGAACACGGGCAAGCCGATCGGGCTGACCCGCTCCGAGGAGATCCCGCCGATGGTCGACCAGATCCGCTTCTTCGCGGGCGCGGCCCGGATGCTGGAGGGGCGCAGCGCCGGCGAGTACATGGAGGGGATGACGTCGATCGTCCGCCGTGAGCCGGTCGGCGTCTGCGCGCAGGTCGCGCCCTGGAACTACCCGATGATGATGGCCGTGTGGAAGTTCGCCCCCGCGATCGCGGCGGGCAACACGGTCGTCCTGAAGCCCTCGGACACCACCCCGGCCTCCACCGTCCTGATCGCCGACATCGTCGGCTCGATCCTGCCCAAGGGCGTCTTCAACGTCGTCACCGGCGACCGCGACACCGGGCGGCTGATGGTCGAGCACCCCACCCCGGCGATGGCCTCCATCACCGGCTCGGTCCGCGCCGGCATGTCCGTCGCCGAGTCCGCGTCCAAGGACCTCAAGCGCGTCCACCTGGAGCTGGGCGGCAAGGCGCCGGTCGTCGTGTTCGAGGACACCGACATCGCCAAGGCCGTCGAGGACATCTCCGTGGCGGGCTTCTTCAACGCCGGACAGGACTGTACGGCGGCCACCCGCGTCCTCGTCCAGGAGTCGATCCACGACGAGTTCGTGGCCACGCTCGCCAAGGCCGCGTCCGAGACGAAGACCGGGCAGCCGGACGACGAGGACGTGCTGTACGGGCCGCTGAACAACCCCAACCAGCTGAAGCAGGTCTCCGGCTTCATCGAGCGCCTGCCCGCCCACGCCAAGGTCGAGGCGGGTGGCCACCAGGTCGGCGACAAGGGCTACTTCTACGCGCCGACCGTCGTCTCCGGGCTGAAGCAGGACGACGAGATCATCCAGAAGGAGGTCTTCGGACCGGTCATCACCGTCCAGTCCTTCTCGGACGAGGAGCAGGCGGTGAACTGGGCCAACGGCGTCGAGTACGCCCTCGCCTCCTCGGTGTGGACCAAGGACCACGGGCGCGCGATGCGCATGTCCAAGAAGCTCGACTTCGGCTGCGTGTGGATCAACACCCACATCCCGCTCGTCGCCGAGATGCCGCACGGCGGCTTCAAGAAGTCCGGCTACGGCAAGGACCTTTCGGCGTACGGCTTCGACGACTACACGCGGATCAAGCACGTGATGACGTCCCTGGACGCGTGATTGCCGGTCCACAGGGGTGAGGGGCATGCTGCGCGCATGCCCCTCAGCCCGAACCCGCCCCCGCCGTCCCGCCGTTCCCTGCTGGGCGCCCTCGGCGGCACCGCCGCCCTCGGCGCGCTCGCCGGCTGCGGGGTGCGGGCCGCGTACGTGGCGCCCGGTGAGCGGGCCGCCGTCGACGTCTCCGCCACGGACAAGCGGCTGACCTGGGCGAACTGGCCGCTCTACATCGACACGGACGACGACGACCCGACGCGGCGGCCGACGCTGGACGCCTTCGAGAAGAGCACCGGCATCTCCGTCGGCTACGCCGAGGAGATCAACGACAACGACGAGTTCTTCGGCAAGATCAGTCCCGCCCTGATGAACCACCAGCAGACCGGCCGGGACCTGATCGTCGTCAGCGACTGGATGCGCGCGGTTCGTCCGGCTGGGCTGGGTGCAGGAGATGGACCGGGACCGCCAGCCGAACGTCGCCGAGCACCTCGACCCGCTGCTGCGTTCACCCGCCTTCGACCCCGGGCGCAGGCACACCGTGCCCTGGCAGTCCGGCATCACCGGCATCGCCTACGACCGCCGCGCGCTCGGCCGCGAGATACGCGCCGTGTCCGAGCTGTGGGCGAACGACCTGAAAGGCCGCGTCACCCTGCTGTCCGGCCTGGACGAGGCGTTCGCGCTGCTCATGCAGGGCAACGGCGTCGACATCACCCGGTGGACGGCCGACGACTTCCACACCGTGTGCGACGAGGTGGAGAAGCGGGTCGGCGACGGCCGGATCCGCCGCTTCACCGGCAACGACTACACCAAGGACCTGGTCAGCGGCGACGTCCTGGCCTGCCAGGCGTACTCCGGCGACGCCCTCCAGCTCCAGGCGGACAACCCCGGCATCCGCTTCGTGGTGCCCGAGGAGGGCGGGGAGCTGTGGTCGGACTCCCTGATGATCCCCGACCTCGCCCGGCACAAGAGCAACGCCGAGCGCCTCGTCGACCACTACTACCAGCCCGAGGTGGCCGCCGAACTCGCGGCCTGGGTCTCCTACGTCTGCCCCGTCCCCGCCGCCCAGGCGGTCCTCGCCGACTCCGGCGACGAGGAGACGGCGGCCCTGGCGGACAACCCGCTGATCTTCCCCGACGCGGCGATGCGCGACCGCCTCGCCGTCGCACGCGACATCACCTCCACGGAACGCCTGGAGTTCGCCCGACGGTGGAACGCGATCGTGGGCCTGTAGGAGACCGGTCCCGGTCCTGCGGCCGGTGCCGCCGGTCCCGGTCCTGCGGGTTGGTGCCGCCGGCTCAGCCGCCCGGGATCGTGCGGATGGCGGCGATGTCGAACTGCAGGCGCACCTTCTCGCTCACCATCGCGCCGCCCTCCGCGAGCCGCTGGTTGTACGTCAGACCCCACTCGGAGCGGTTGATGGTGGTCGTGCCGTCGAAGCCGACCCGCTCGTAGCCGAAGGGGTCGGTGACATGACCGATGTAGGTCAGTTCCAGATCCACGGGGCGGGTGGTGTCCTTGATGGTGAGGTCGCCGGTCATGCGGTAGACATCGTTGCCGTCGAGCCGCACGGCCGTGCTCGTGAAGCGCATGCGCGGATAGGCCGCGGCGTCCAGGAAGTCACGGCCGGTGAGGTGGGCGTCGCGTTGCTCGACCCCCGTGTCGACGGAAGCCGTCGACAGGATGATCTCGGCCCGGGAACGGGCGGGATCACGGCCGTCGAAGTAGAGCCGGCTCCGGTACTCGGTGAAAGCACCGCGCACGGTCGTCACCAGGGCATGGCGGACGGAGAAACCGATACGGCTGTGTGCGGGGTCGATCATCCATTCCCCGGTCAGCGCCGCCAGGGCGGGATCGGGCAGTCCGCCGCCGGGAGCGAACGCCGCGAGGTCGTGGGGGAGTGGGGAGTCCGTGGGGGGAGCCGGGCGGCGCCGGGACGCAGCACGGGTGAACAGGTTCATGATTCACGTGACTACGCCACGGCGGAAAGCGCCGCAAGTGTGCTCCAGGACTCGCGCACAGGGTCACCACGAATTCTCCCGAGGCGTCGGGGGAGTTCGCCCGGGCGGGGCGCGAAAAAGCGGGAAGAATCGCCTTCTCGCGCCCACCCCGCGCCATGACGCGCGGCGGGCACGGTCCGGGCGCACGGCGGCTTTGCCATCTCTTTGCAACGCGTGTCCCCGCTGCCTCGTCTCTCCGCTCGATCCGTCAACGGACCGATGAAAGAGAGCGACACATGCGACTCATGTCCCGAACGGGCCTCGCCGCCCTGGCCCTCGGCACCGCCCTGCTGGCGGGAGCGGCGCCGGCGTTCGCCGACGAGGCGGCGACCCCCGTGCCCAGCGGCACCGAGGCGGCCGAGGCCACCCCCGCCCCCGCGGAGGACCGCGGCGCGGCCCCGTCCGCCGTGCCGAGCCAGGTCGGCGTCGTGCCCAGGGGCGCGGCCGACACCGGCGTGGGGGAGACCTCCGAGGGCCACGGCGGGCTGATCGGCGGCGGTGCGGCCGCCGCGGCGGCCGCAGCGGCCGGCGCGGGCGTCCTCGTCGTACGCCGCCGGAGGGCGACCGGCGCATGAGCCCCCTCTCCAGGCGCGCCCCGGCCGCCGCGGCCCTCGCCGTCCTGCTCGTGGGCTGCGGCGGCTCCCCGGCCGACCGGGCCACGGACCGGCCCGCGGACCGGTCCACCGCACGCACCGCCGGCGGCACGTCCCCGGCGTCCCCCTCGCGGACCGGGCGGGCCGCGCGGCCCCTCGCGCGCTCGGTGCCGGTCGCGCTGCGGATCCCGGCCATCGGCGTCGACACCCCGGTGATGCGGCTGGGGCTGGCGGCGGACGGCACGGTGCAGGTGCCCCCGGTCGAGGCACACGACCGGGCGGGCTGGTACGGGCACTCGCCGACGCCGGGGCAGACCGGACCGTCGGTGATCCTCGGCCATGTCACCGTGGGCGAGTACGGCGACGGTGTCTTCCGGCACCTCGACCGGCTGCGCCGGGGCGACCGGATCACGGCGCGCCTGGGGAACGGCACGACGGCCGAGTTCGCCGTCACCGCGGTACGGACCGTCGACAAGGCGGACTTCCCGACCGAGGACGTCTACGGGAACGTGGACCGGCCGGAGTTGCGTCTCATCACGTGCGGAGGTCCCCGCAGCGGGGACGGATACCGCGACAACGTGATCGTCTTCGCCGCCCTGACCTCCGCGGGAGAACGTTGAAACGGCCCGCTCGCTCCCGTGAGCGTGAGAGGGCGGCGTCCGAACTGTTCGCCGCCCTCTACCCACGCCTCGCCGGCTGGTGCCGCCGGCTCGTCGACGACGACGGGACCGCCCACGAGATCGCCTCGGAGGCGTTCACCCGGCTCTGGGCCCGCTGGACGTCGGTGGCGGAACCCCAGGGCTTCCTCTACGTCACCGCCGCCAACCTGGTCCGCGACCACTGGCGCAAGCTGGAGCGCGAACGCCGGGCCGTGCGCCGGGCCACCGCCGAGGCCGCGACGAGCCCGCCGGCCGCGGCGGACGACCCGTCGGTCCGTCTGCTCGTGCAGTCGCTGCCGGACCGGCTGCGCGTGCCGATCATGCTGCACTACTACGCTGACATGCCGATCCGGGAGGTGTCCGTGCTGACCGGGCGCAAGGAAGGGACCGTCAAGGCCGACCTGCACGCGGCCCGCGAACTGCTCCGCGCCCACTTGAGGAGAAGCCTTGATCACACCCGCTGACGACTTCGACGACGGCCCGGACCTCGACCGCCCCGACCCCGACGACCCGCTCACCGTCGTCCTGCGGCCCGCCCACGGACACCTCGCCCCGCCGCCCGGCCGCTATGCGGAGATCCGCCGGGGCGCGGCCCGCCGCCGGGTGCTGCGCGCGGCGGCCGGGGTCGGCGCGACCTGCGCCGTCGCCGCGCTCGCCGTACTGCTGCCGCTGCGGCTCACGGCGCACGACGCACCGGTGCGTCCGGCGGTCCCGCTCGCCCCGCCGCCGGCGAGCAGCCCGTCGGCCGGCGCCGGCACCCCGACCGCACCGGACACCTCCGCCACGCCCGGCCCGTCGACCGTGCCCGACCGGTCGGCGACCCCCCGGCCGAGCGCGCCGGCCCCCGCCGGGGAAACCCGCGGCGCCGAGGCCCGCGACACGGGCGACATCCGCGGTGCCGCTCCCACCGGCAGCCGCTCGTCCACCGGTACGGACGCGCCCTCGGAAGCGCCCTCGGCGTCAAGTACGCGCCGCTGAGGCCGATTTGCACGCCGTAGCCGTCGGCCGGTCGATGCTCCTACCATGGAAGTCGCCGTCGGGGGAGGGTGGGGGACGTGTCGCGCAGCACACCGCAGCCGTCAGGGCGCCGGCTGGAGGACTCGATCGCCTGGGCGGTCAGGAACGCGGACGGGGTCGTCGCCCTCGGCGTCGCCCTGACCGTCGGCCTGCTGGACATCACGGACAAGGGCTTCGACAAGGACAACGACATCGTCTCCGGCGCCATCCTGCTGGTGCTGGCCGCCCTGGTCTTCGGCTCGCTGACCGAGCGCCGGCGGCGGATGGCCGACATCCGGGCCGCCACCGCCGCGACCGGGCGGGCGATCGAGGACCTGGCCATGGTGCGCACCCTGGCCGGTCCCGAGGTGGGCCTGGCGCACGAACAGGCCCGGCGCTCCACCTCCCGCTGGGTGTTCAAGGGCGGCACCGGCACCTACCTGCGGGCCGTCACCCTGCCGCAGTGCGTGCTGGAGGCCCAGCGGCAGCGCCGTGCCCTCAGCATGAAGATCGACATCGTCAACCCGGCCGACGACCGGGTCTGCGAGGCCTACGCCCGCTTCAGACGCACCTTCGGCCACGGCGACACCGGCGGCTGGACCACCGAACGCACGCGCAAGGAGTCGTACGCCACCGTCCTGGCCGCCGGCTGGCACCGGCAGCGGCTGGACACCCTGGAGATCGACGTGCACCTGAGCTCCGTGGCCCCCGCCCTGCGCTTCGACCTGTCCGACACCTGCCTGATCATCACCCAGGACGACCCGCGCCGCGTCAGCCTCTGCGTGGAGCGGGACCGGCCGCTGTACGACTACTACGTCACCGAGCTGCACCAGAGCCGCGAGCAGGCCGTCAAGCTCGATCTGCGGGAGGCCACCGAGCTGAGCGACGAACCGACCGTCGACGAGGTCAGACGGCTCCTGGACCGGCTCGGGCTGCCGCTGCCGACGAGCTACACCGACCGTGACGTCGGCGACATCATCGACAAGGCGCTGCGCGCGGAGGACCCCTACCGCAGGTGAGCGCCCTTCTTCGGTCCGGCGAGGGGGAGACCATGGACTACCCGGCCCTGGAACGGGCCGCCCGGCGGGGTGAGACCGCCGAGCTGGTGCGGCACGCCGCATCGGAACTTCAGCAGGTCGTGTCCGGCCGCCGCGCGCTGCGCGCGGTGCGCCATCCACTCGGGTTCGTCTGTCTGCCCGTGCTGCGGGACGGGCCGGACGGCGTCTGCGTCCACGTCTTCGGACCGACGGACCCGATCCTGACGCACCATCAAGTGCACTCGCACAGCTGGGACCTGATCAGCACCGTGCTGTACGGACAGCTGGACAACCGGCTGATGGGGGTGGCCGAGGAGACCGCGCAGCCCACCCACCGGGTGTTCGAGGTGCACAGCCGGCCCACCGGCGTCGACGAACTGCGGCCCACGCGGCGGCTGGTGCGCTGTGTGCCGGGTCCCGGGCAGACGAGCTCACGGGGCCAGACCTACGCCCTGCCGGCGGGTGAGTTCCACACCACCGCGGTACCGGACGGCCGTCCGACCGCCACCCTGGTGCTGGGGCGGACGCTGCCCGGCCGGGCGGACCTCTCCCTGGGCCCGTTGCGGGCCCCGGGCCACCGGGTGGTCCGCAGGATGTGCGACGCGGCCCAGACCGCCCGGATCGCCCAGGCCGCGCTCAGGAGGATCGATGAGCCCGAACCCCCTCCCCGCTGACCCGTCCGCCGCCTCCCCGGCCGGCTTCGTCTCCGAGTGCCGTACGGCCGTGGCGGCCGCCGAGGCGGCGGGGGCCCTGCTGCGCTCCCGCTTCCCGGACGGCTTCGCGGCCCGCCCCAAGGGCGGACGCGGCGATGTCGTCACCGACCTGGACCTGCTCGCCGAACGCCTGATCGTCGACCGGATCCGCGCCGACTTCCCGCACGACCGGATCCTGGCGGAGGAGACGGGAGACGCGGCCGCCGGGGACGGAGGCGCCCGCACCTGGCTGGTGGACCCCCTCGACGGCAGCAACAACGTGGTGATCGGGCTGCCCGTCTACGTCGTCGGGATCGCCCTGTGCGTCGACGCCGTGCCGGTGGTCGGTGTGGTGCACGAGCCGGTCACCGGCCGCACCTGGTCGGCCCGGCGCGGCGCCGGTACCCACGGCCCGGCCGGCCTGCTCGCCCCCGGCCCCCGGCCGTCCTCCCCCTCCGGGCCGCTCCTGGCCTGGACCCAGGGCCACGCGGTGCGCCGTGACGACCCCGCCGCCCGCGCCCTGCGGCACACCCTGGAACTGCGCTCCCGGCGGCTGCTCCAGCTCTGGGCCCCGCTGGCCGCCTGGGCCATGCTCGCCCGGGGCGACATCGACGGGTTCGTCGGCTACCGCGCGGAGGCGATCGACCTGCCGGCCGGCGCGCTGCTGGCCCGTGAGGCCGGGGTGGCCCTGCGGCACCTGGACGGCAGCGAGTTCACCGCCGCCTTCACCGGCCCCGACACCAACCGCACCTTCGTGGCGGGCCGCCCCGAGATCCTCCCCACCCTGCTGAACCTGACGTCAACCTCCGCACCCCCACTCCTCAACACCACCCCGTGACCCCCGCCCCACCGGCGTCCCCCACCACCGCCCCGAAGCCCCCCGCCACCCCAACGGCCCCGGCACGCTGCCCCTGGCGTCCTCGCCGAGGCGCCCGCCGGCGCGACGGCCGGCCCGGCGTCCGTTCCCAGGAGCCGTGCCACCGGTCCCGGTGTGGGGCCGAGGGCGTTGCTAGCGGGTTGCCGCCAGTGCCGTGACCGCGGCCGTCACCGAGGTGAGGGCCAGGGCCGCGCCCGTGGCCATCAGGCGGGCCATCGGTACGCGGACGCCGTACGCGACGCACCGCTCGTACCAGAGGAGGGTCGCCAGGGAGGCCCACGGGGTCACCACCGGGCCCGCGTTGGTGCCGATGAGGAGGGCGAGGAGCTGGTCGTGGTTGCCGACCGGGACCGCGCCCTCGCCGGCCAGGTAGACGGGCAGGTTGTTGAGGACGTTCGACAGTCCGGCGCCGACCGCCGCCGCGCGGAACAGGCCCAGGGTGCCGCCGTCGTGGCCCACCGCGGAGGCCAGCAGCTCGTGCAGACCGTGGGCGTTGACCGTCTCCACCACCAGGAACATGCCGGGCACCATCACCAGCAGCCGCCACGGCACGAGGGACCAGCGCAGCGCCGGGCGGTCACGCACCGCGAACACCGCGACGGCCACCGCCGCGGCCGTCGCGGACGCGATCCACAGCTCCACGTCCGCGACCAGGATGGCCAGCAGGAAACCCCCGCAGGCCAGCGCGCAGGCACGGAACACGACGCGGTCCGCGGGCCGGTGCACGCCGGGCGGCAGGTAGCGGTCGGCGCCCTCGGGGCCCGGCGCGCACACCTCCTCCACCCGGGCCGCGCCCGGCCCGCCCCCCGGGCGCCTCCGCGGCGCGGGAGCCCGCCGGTCCCGGCGCCAGTAGAACCCCCACAGACACGCCATCGTCACCGCGATCGCCGCCAGCTGCGGTGCCCACATCCGGCCGGCGAGCCCCAGCGAGGACAGCGCCACCCGGTCCGCGGCCAGCAGGTTCGTCAGGTTGGAGACGGGCAGGAGAAGACTCGCCGTGTTCGCCAGCCACACCGTCGTCAGGGCGAGCGGGACCGCCGCGATCCCGACGCGGGCGGCCAGTGCCAGCATCACCGGTGTCAGGAGCACCGCCGTGGTGTCCAGGTTCAGCGCGATCGTCGTGACCGACGCGAACGCCACGCACAGCAGGAACAGCAGCGGATAGCTGCCCCGCCCCGCCCGTGCGACCCGGGCCGCCACCACGTCGAACACCTCGGCCCTGCTGGTCAGTTCGGCCAGCACGATCACCGTGCCGAGGAACGCCAGCAGCGGAGCGATCCGGCTCATCGCGTCGCCCGCGTCGGCGGCCGGCAGCAGCCCCGAGGCCACGCACACCAGTCCGGTCACGAGCAGACCGATCGCCACCCGGTCCAGCACATGCAGACGCCGTAAGACAGACACGGGGGAAGGGTCGCACACATGTGCTGCCGTGTGACCAGGGGGTTGGCGTGAAATCAGCCCAAAACGACGCTCGTCCATTGCATCATGAATATATGGGGGACCGTCAGATGACCGGTGACACCGGGCCGTTGGACTTCTTCGTCAGTTACTCGCCCGCCGACGAGCGGTGGGCGTCCTGGATCGCCTGGACGCTGGAGGAGGCCGGGTACCGGACCGTCCTGCAGGCCTGGGACTTCGTGCCGGGCACGAACTTCGTCGACTTCATGGACCGGGGCGTGAGCGAGTCCGCGGCCGTCATCGCCGTCCTCTCGCGCAACTACGAGCGGTCCCGGTACGGCCGGATGGAGTGGCAGGCCGCCCTGCGCGCCGACCCCGACGTGCCCGAGCGGCGGCTGATCACCGTCCGGGTCGAGGACATCCCGGTGGAGGGGCTGCTCGCCACCATCACCTACGTCGACCTGGTGCCCGTCACCGATCCGTCCGCCGCCCGCGACCTGCTGCTCACCCGGGTCCGGCAGGCCCTCGACGGCCGGGCCCGGCCCGCTCTGCGCCCCGACTACCCGGGGAACGGACAGCCCGTGCCGCCCGCCCCCGCCGTACCGGTCGCCCCGCGCACCGGCCGGCCGCTCGGGCGTCCCGGCTGGGCCGGCCGGCGCAGGCCCGCCGCGCCGCCGGCCTATCCGAGGGCCGCCGGGGAAGCGGCGGTCCGCGAGGCCGTCACCGTGCTGCACCTCGCCGGGCCGGCCTTCGGGCGGGGACAGGATCCGGCCGAATTGCAGGCGGCGATCTGGGGGGATCTCGTCGAGCTCGCCGACGCGGGAGCGCCCTCCCCCGACCTGCTGGTGGTCACCGGCGACCTCACCGCCTCCGGCAGCCCCCGCGAGTTCGACCAGGCCCTCGCCTTCCTCACCGGCCTGCGCGCCCTGCTCGGCCTGGAAGCGCACCGCGTCGCCCTCGTCCCCGGCGGCCATGACGTCAACCAGGCCGCCTGCCGGGCCTACTTCAGCACCTGCGAGGCCGACGAGATGCCGCCCCGGCCGCCCTACTGGCCCAAGTGGCGCCACTTCGCCCGGGTCTTCCAGGAGCTCTACCAGGGCCTCGACGCCGTCTTCGACAGCGACCAGCCCTGGACCCTGTTCCCGGTCCCCGAGCTGCACACGGTCGTCGCCGGCCTCAACTCCTCCATGGCGTACAGCCACCGGCCCGACGACCAGTACGGCATGGTCGGACCCGAACAGGCCGCCTGGTTCGCCCAGGCCCTCAGACCCTACGAGGAGGAGGGCTGGCTGCGGATCGGCGCGCTGCGCCACGCCCCGGGGACGGCCAGGCCGGGGGTGCCGCACGGGGCGGCCCAGGACGGCTCCGGGCCGCTGCGCGACACCGAGGTGCTGGCCCGGCTCACCGCACCGCGCCTGCACCTGCTGCTGCACGGCCCGGCCGGACCCGGCGGCCGCCCCGCGCTGGCCACCGCCTCCGGCGAACTGCCGCTGCTCGGCGCCACCGGACCCGCCCGGCACCAGCTGCTGCGCATCGGCCGGGACGGTCTCGCGACCTGGCCGCGCCCCGGTGAACCGCGGCGCGACCGGGTCGAGTGGCACCGCGTCCACCGGGTGTTCCCGCCCGACGACTCCCCCCGCGACCCGGCCGTGCCCACCACCCCCGAACCGGAGCCGCGAGCGGTGCCGTCGGCGGCGGAGGTGCTGCTCGCCCGCGTCGCCGAGGTCTGCCGCACCCGGCACGAGGGCGCCCAGCTCCGCCAGGTCGACGGCCCCGTGCCCCAGCTCCTCGTCACCTGGACCCAGGCGGGCTTCGTCCGCCAGCAGCGCGTCGTCGTGCACATCGGCACCCCGTCCGAACAGGACGTCGACCGGGTTGTCGCCCTGGTGCACGCGGCCGACGCCGAGACCGAGGCCGAGCTCGTCCACGACGGCCCGCCGCCCACCCGCGAACTGCGCGACCACGCCCGCCGCAGAGGCGTCCGGGTGCGCAGCTTCACCGAGTTCCAGGGTCTCCTCGACCTGCGCGCCTACGTCGGCGCCCAGAACGAACGGCTGCGCACCGACCCCCGTTACCCCCCGGGCATGTACCTGCCCCAGCGGTACCGCGAGGTGGAGCGGCTCGACGCCGAGGACCGCGACGGCCTGGTCGACGAGATGCTCCGGCTGCTCGACTCCGACCAGGGCCGCTTCCTGCTGCTGCTCGGCGACTTCGGCCACGGCAAGACGTTCGCGCTGCGCGAGCTGGCCCGCCGCATCCCGGCCGAACTCCCGCACCTCGTCCCGCTGCTGGTGGAGCTGAACGCGCTGGACCGGGCCTACTCCTTCGAGGGACTGGTCGCCGCCCACCTCGCGGCGCACGGCGTCGACAACATCGACCTGCGCGCCTTCCGGTACATGCTCCAGCAGGGCCGGATCGTGCTCCTCTTCGACGGCTTCGACGAACTCGTCACCCGCGTCACCTACGACCGCGCCGCCGAACGCCTCCAGGTGCTGCTGGACTCCGCCGTGGACAGCGCCAAGATCGTCGTCAGCAGCCGCACCCAGCACTTCCGCTCCCAGGGCCAGGTGCTGACCGCCCTCGGCGAACGCGTCGGGATGCTCCCGCACCGCCGCGTCCTCGCGGTCCAGGAGTTCACCCCGCAGCAGATCCACTCCTACCTGGTCAACCGCTACGACGGCGACGAGCGCGCCGCCGACCGCAGACTGCGCCTCCTGGACGCCATCCCCGACCTGCTCGCCCTGTGCCGCAACCCCCGCCTGCTGGGCTTCGTCGCCGACCTCGACGACGAGCAGCTGCGCGCGGTCGCCGGAGCCGGCCGCGCCCTCAGCCCCGCCGGCCTCTACCAGGAGGTCCTCACCGCCTGGCTCACCTTCGAACAGCACAGGGCCGGCGGCCCAGGCCGCGCCCCGGGACTCAGCCTC
Organism: Streptomyces sp. NPDC001381; assembly: GCF_042895685.1. NCBI lineage: Bacteria > Bacillati > Actinomycetota > Actinomycetes > Kitasatosporales > Streptomycetaceae > Streptomyces > Streptomyces sp. NPDC001381. Next base: position 134,158 of record NZ_JBIAWO010000010.1, read on the forward strand.
GACCAGCTGTGGAACGCGGTGACCGCGCTCGCCCTCCGGCTGTGGCAGAGCGGTCAGGAATCCCTGCGGCTCGACGAGCTGACCGACGTGGCCGAGACCCTCACCGGTCTCGCCGGCAGCCGGCTGTCCCCGGGCCAGGCCGCGCACGCCGTCGGCTCCGGCAGCCTGCTGGTGCGCAGCGAGGACGGGGTGTTCCGGTTCATCCACGGCTCGGTGGTGGAGTGGCTCATCGCCCGCGAGTGCGCGCTCCGGCTGGTCGCCGGGGACAGCGCCCTGCTCGGCCGGCGTCCGCTGAGCCAGCTCGCCGTGGAGTTCCTGTGCGACCTCGCCGACCACCGTGCCTGCCAGGCATGGGCCGAACGCACCCTCGACGGCGACGACGAGGTGGCCCGCGCCAACGCCGTGAAGATCCTCTCCCGGCTGCGGGTGCCCGCCCACACCGACCTGCGGGGCGCCGCGCTCGCCGGGGAGGACCTCTCCTACCGGGACTTCTCCGGCGTCGACCTCACCCGCGCCGACCTCACCGACGCCCGGCTGGTCGGCGCCAACCTCTCCGGCGCGGTCCTGCGCGACGCCCGGCTGACCGGCGCCCGGCTCGACGGCGCCGACCTCTCCGGCGCCGATCTGCGCGGCGCCGACCTGCGCCGGGCCCGGCTGATCCGCACCGATCTGACCGGCGCCAGGATCGCCGGCGGCCGCTGGCAGCGGGCCGCGCTGATCCGGGCCACCACCGATCCCGGTCTGCCGGCCGCCCCCGAGCTGGCGTCGGCCGCCCTCGCCCCGGGCATGGCCGTCGACTCCGGCTTCCGGCCCTCCGCGGTCGGGGTCCCGTACGGCTTCGACATGCGCACCAGCCGGCTGCCCGAGCCGATCTCCTACAGCCCCGACGGCGAACTCCTCGCCGTCGGCGCCGAGGACGGCGGGGTGCTGGTCTGCGACGCCGTCACCGGCACCGCGCTGCGCACCCTGGAGGGCCACACCGACCGCGTCTACGCCGTCAAGTTCCGCGAGCGGGTCCTCGCCACCGGCAGCGCCGACGGGACCGTACGGCTGTGGGACCCGGTCTCCGGCCGCTGTCTGCACCTGCTGGAGATCCACCCGCGCGGGGTCTGGCCGGTCGCCCTGGACGCCGACGGCTCCCTGATGGCCACCGGCGACGCCGACGGGGTGGTCACGGTCTGGGACACGGCCTCGGGCACCCTGCTGCACCGGCTGCCCGGACACACCGCGCCCGTCTACACCGTGGCCTTCGGACCGGGCAACGCCACCCTGGTCACCGGGGACGCCTCCACCGCCGTCCGCCTGTGGGACCTCGCGACCGGGCGGCCGGCCGGTGAACTGCCCGGCCACCGCAGCGCCGTGTACCGGGCGCGGTTCAGCCCGGACGGGACCCTGCTGGCCACCGGGGACCGGGGCGACGGTCGGCGCAACGGCACGGTCCGGGTGTGGGACCTGGCCGGCCGTCGCCCGAGACACGAGTTCACCGGGCACGCGGGCCGGGTCTACACCCTCGACTTCCATCCCGGCGGCCGGTTCCTGGTGAGCGGGGACACCGAGGGGGAGGTACGGCTGTGGGACCTGGCCGCGGGGACGGGCGCCGGCCTGCTCGGCGGCTGCCGGGGTGCCGTGTACCAGGTGCTCTTCGACCCGGACGGCACGCTGCTCGCCGCCGGGGACAGCCAGGGCGTGGTCCGGCTGTGGCGTGTCGCGCCGGAGGCCGACCCGGTGGCCGTGCCGCTCACCCGGCAGCCCGCGGAGCACCGCGGCTCGGTCTGGGTCTGCAAGTTCCGCCCGCACGGCGACACCCCCGCCCCGGACGCCGGCGCGGTCCTGGTGACCGGAGGCAACGACGGTGTCGTACGGCTCCACGACCCCGCCACCAGCCAGGGCCGCCGCATCCTGCGCGGCCACGGGCGGCGGATCGGGACGCTCTCCTTCAGCGGCGACGGCTCGATACTCGCGGCGGGCGGCAACGACGGCGTGATCCGGCTGTGGGAGCCGCCCACCGGACGGCGGCTGCGGGAACTGACCGGCCAGAGCGACCGCCTGGTCTCGGCCGTGTTCAGTCCCGGCGGCAGCCTGCTGGCCACCGCGAGCAGCGACGGCGACATGTATCTGTGGAACGCGTCGACGGGTGAGTACCAGCGCGAGATGGACGTCGAGACGGACCACGTCTGGGCCGAGGCGTTCAGCCCCGACGGCGAACTGCTCGCCACCGCCAACGACGACGACACCGTACGGCTGTGGTACCGGGCCACCGGAGCGCATGTCGTGACCATCGGCGAGCACTTCGGGCGGGTGCGCTCCATCGCCTTCCGGCCCGACGGGCAGTTCCTGGCCACCGGCTGCGACGACCGCAAGGTGCGCCTGTGGCATCTGGCCGAGCACCGGATCACCGCCGTCCTCGACGGCCACACCGACCGGGTCTACGCGGTGGCGTTCGCACCCGACGGCTCCTGGCTGGCCAGCGCCTCCTGGGACGGGGACGCCGTCGTCTGGCGGGACGGGGTGGCGGTCCACCGGCTGTCCGGGCACAGCGGCAAGCTGTGGACGGCCGCGGCGCATCCGCTGCGTCCGCTGCTGGCGACGGCCGGCGACGACCGCACGGTCCGTCTGTGGGACGCACACACCGGCCGGGAGACCGCCGCGCTGAGCGGCCACACCGGGCGGGTGCTGGCGGTGGCCTTCAGCCCCGACGGCTCGCTGCTGGCCAGCGGCGGCGAGGACGGCACGGTCCGGCTGTGGGACGTCCCGGCCGACGGCCCGGCGGTCCTGCGCGCCACCCTGGTCGGACTGCCCGGCGGCTGGGCCGCGCTGGCGCCGTCCGGCGGCTACAAGTACGAGGGGGACGTCACCGGCGAGTTCTGGCACGCGGTCGGCATGTGCCGGTTCGAGCCGGGGGAGCTGGACGGACATCTGCCGGGGGTGCGCAACGTGCCGCCGGAGGAGCCGCTGCGGTGAACCCGTGATCTCCCGTACGCGGCGCGCGGCCGGTCGTTCTGGGGGGCGTTTCGAGAGTCCTGTGCGGTGCCCGTGCCGGGCGCCGCGGGTGCTGTGCGGGACTCTCGAAACACCCCCTAGTGCGCGGTGCGCACGGTGAACGCCGCCGTGTGCACCGCGCCGCCCGCCTTGAAGTCCAGGAACAGCCGGTAGGTGCCGGCGCTGGGCGTGGTCGCGGCGAAGGAGACCTCGGGCCCCGACGTACGGCCGGCCCGCGCCTCCTCGTGCGGGTGCACGTGCAGGTAGGCGAGGTCGCCCGAGCGCAGGGCGACCAGGTGGCCGTAGGCGCCCAGGTACGGCTGGAGGTCCGTGACCGGCCGGCCGCCGCGCTCGACGGTGAAGGCGAGGTCGCTCTCCTCGCCGGCCGCGAGGCTCCCGCCGAGCGTGACGGTGTAGCCGTCGACCGTGGTCGTGGCGGAGGGCGGGGGCGGCTGCTTCGCGGTGTAGGAGCCGGTGACGGTGAGGTCGGCGCCCAGGGTGAGGCCCTCCTCGGCCCCGGCCGGGCGGAAGTCCGCGAAGACGCGGTAGGAGCCGGCGGCCGGGAGGCCGACCCGTGCGCTCCAGGTGCCGTCGGCGGCCCGGGTGGGGTGCAGGTGGCGGTAGGTGGTGAGGTCGCGGGAGGCCAGGATCAGGTGAAGCTGCTTGGTGTGCTCGGTCGCGTACGCGGTGACCGGGTCGCCGTGCGCGTCCCGGACGGTGAGGCGCAGGGTGCCGGTCCGTCCGGCGGGCAGGCTCCTGGTGGCCAGGTCGAGGGTGTAGCCGCCCTCGGAGACCTGGAGGCCGGCCGGGGTGAGGCCGGTCGGTTCCGCCGTCCCGGAGTGCGCCTCCCCGTGGGCGGCGGGCGCGGGTGGTGGGGAGCCCGGCCCGAGGGCCGCCCCGATGCCGTAGGCGGCGCCGAAGACCACGGCGAGCATGGCGGTGAACGCACCGATCGTCCGGAGGGGTTTCATGGCGGGCTCCCGTCGTCACTGGATACCTCTAGGGGGTATACGGCCTACAGGTTATACCCCTAGGGGGTATCGCGCCACTTGATGCGGGGACTCTCCTGGGACGGGTCGGTGACCGGAAGGCTCGTGACGATCTTCCGGCGGGGCGCGCGGGGACGGATCCTCACCGGGGAGGGCACCCGCCCCTGACCGCACCCGGAGCAACTTCCGCCCCCGACCGGTGAGTTGTCGGGGTCGCCCCCTACGGGTGCCGGAAAAAGTGTTATCCCGCGGCCGCTGCGGCCGTCCCCTCGGGTGTGATCTGCGACCTTGCCGACAACGGGGCCCCGGCTGAGAGGGTGCGGGCATGAGGACGTACGCCGACGCCGAGGCCGGCCGGCACTGGCGCGCCACCATCGCCGCCGCGCAGGCCGGTGACCGGCACGCGCTGGACGAACTGGTGGCGGGCTGGCTGCCCCTGGTCTACAACGTCGTCGGCCGCGCCCTCAACGGCCACGCCGACGTCGACGACGTCGTCCAGGAGACCATGCTGCGCGCCGTCGGCAACCTCGGCTCACTGCGCGACCCCGACAGCTTCCGCTCCTGGCTGGTGGCCATCGCCATGCGGCAGGTCCGCGACCGGGCGCGCCGCAGGACCGACCGGCACCTCGACGAGAGCGCCGCCCGTGACGGCGCCTCCGACTTCGCCGAACTCACCGTGCTGAAGCTCCAGTTGGAGGGCCAGCGGCGTGAGGTCGCGGAGGCGGTGCGCTGGCTGGACGACGAGGACCGGCACCTGCTGTCCCTGTGGTGGCTGGAGGTGGCGGGCGAACTCACCCGGCGCGAACTGGCCGCGGCCGTCGGCATCAGCCGGCAGCACGCCGCCGTGCGCGTCCAGCGGGTGAAGGAGCGCCTGGAGGTCTCCCGGGGCATCGTGCGCGCCCTCGACGGCGCCTGCCCCGGCCTGCGCGACCTGACCGCCCGCTGGAACGGCCGTCCCGACTCCGTCTGGCGCAAACGGCTGGCCCGGCACATCCGGGGCTGCGGCTACTGCGGCGACACCCGCGAGACCGTCGTGCCGGCGGAACGGCTGCTCGCCGGCATCGCGCTGGTGCCGGTCCCGGTCGGCTTCACCCTCTCCCTCGGCCTCGGCGGCAAGACCGCGGTGGCCGCGACCTCCGTCGGCTGGACCGCCAAGGTGCTGGGCGTGCTGACCAAGCCCGCCGTCGTGATGACGGCGGGCGCGACCCTCGCGGCGGGCGGCGCCTACGTCGCCGTACGGACACCCGACGACCCGCCCCCGCGCGCGGCCACCGTCCCGACGGCGGTGAGCACGTCCGCCGGGCCGTCGCACTCACCCGGCCCGTCCCCGTCCGGCTCGCCGTCGGCGTCCTCCTCCCCCTCTCCGTCACCGTCCCCGTCGGCGAGCGCGAAGACGTCCCGCTACGGCAGCGTCGTCGACGCCGTGGACCGGGCGCCGGACCCGGACACCCCGCCCGCGGCCCTGCCGCACCGGCCCGGATCCGGCGTCACCAGCACCGGCGGCGCGCACGCCACGCTGAACCATCGCGGGGACGGCGTCACGCTCAGCGGCCGGGGCTATGTCCTCGTGCGCTGGCAGATCTCGCCGCAGTACCGGGCCGGCGCCCTGGTCATGCCGAGCTGGACCGGCCTGAAGGGCAGGGTCTTCCACGTGGCCTCGGGCGGCGGCCGCCGCATGGACGACCCCGTCAGCAGCACCGACCCCACCGCCACCGGCATGGGCAGCTCCACCACCGGCTACGCCGTCCTGCCCGACGGCACCCAGCAGATGTGGCAGAACGAGTACTTCTACGTCGACGGCCGCGTCACCCTCACGGTGAACGAGCGGGGCGCCGACTACGGCCTGAACGTCTTCCCGACCACCTGGGACAAGGCGGAGGAGGACCTCACCCAGGGTCCGGACCAGGGGGCCGTGCGCTACGGCCTCGTCCGCGACACCGGCGGCGACGACACCCCCGTACCGCAGTACCTCACCCGCGGTACCCCGTCCGACCCGGCGACCGTGGCCCAGCGCTCGCGCGTGTAGCGCGTGCGGTCAGCCCCGCTCGCGCAGCGCGGTCAGGACGTCGACGCGGTTGGTGGTGATCGAGTCGACGCCCAGGTCGATGAGGCGGCGCATGGAGCGGCGGGTGTCGGGGGTCCAGACGGACAGCAGGTAGCCGTCGTGGTGGACGCGGGCGGCCAGGGCCCGGTCCACCAGGGTGAAGCGGTAGTTGAGCCAGCGGGGCTTCACCGCCGCGAGCAGCCCGGCGCGCGGCGGGGCCAGGCTGGTGCAGGTCAGCGCGATCTCCGCGGACGGATCCGCCGCGCGGACGGCGAGCATGGCGGCGGCGTCGGCGCAGTAGTACACGCGGTCCGCCGCCCCCGCGTCCCGGACGGTGTCCACGATCCGGCGCGCCGTGCGGACCTCCCGGGTGCCCGGCAGGTCCAGCATCACCCGGCTGCCCTCCGTCGCGGCGAGCGCCTCCGCGAGGGTGGGCACCGCGCCCGCCGTCAGCCCCCGCACCTCGGCGGCCGACAGCGACACCAGCGGCCGGTCCAGCTCCCACAGCCGTTTCAGCGTCGCGTCGTGCAGCAGCACGGGCACGCCGTCCCGGGTCAGGCGTACGTCGAACTCGACGGCGTCCGCGCCCAGGGCGAGCGCGGAACGCAGCGAGTCGAGCGTGTTCTCCCGGAAGCGGTAGGGGTCGCCGCGATGGGCCACGGCAGTCAGGGTCTGCATGCAGCCCATTGTGTCCGGGGTCCTCAGGGAGCGAGCCACCCGGCCGTGAAGGTGTCGATCTCGTCCTTGATCCGGTTCTTGCCGGCCTCGTCGAGGAAGGACGCCTCGACCGCGTTCCTGGCGAGGCCGGCGAGGCCGCGCTCGTCGAGGCCGAGGAGGCGGGCGGCGACGGCGTACTCGTTGTTGAGGTCGGTGCCGAACATCGGCGGGTCGTCGGAGTTGATCGTGACCAGGACACCGGCCCGCACGAAGTCCTTCAGGGGGTGCTCCGCGAGGGTGCGGACCGCGCGCGTGGCGATGTTGGAGGTGGGGCACACCTCCAGCGCGACGCGGTGCTCGGCGAGGTGCGCGAGCAGCTTCTCGTCCTGCGCCGAGCTGGTGCCGTGCCCGATGCGCTCGGCCCGCAGGTGGGTCAGCGCGTCCCACACCGTCTCCGGACCCGTCGTCTCGCCGGCGTGCGGCACGGACCGCAGCCCGGCGGCGATCGCCCGGTCGAAGTACGGCTTGAACTGCGGGCGCGGTACGCCGATCTCGGGACCTCCGAGCCCGAAGGAGACCAGCCCCTCGGGGCGGATGCGGTCGTCGGTGGCGAGCCGCGCGGTCTCCTCGGCGGACTCGAGCCCGGCCTCGCCCGGGATGTCGAAGCACCACCGCAGCACGGTCCCGAACTCCGCCTCGGCCGCCTTCCGGGCGTCCTCGATGGCGTCCATGAAGGCCAGTTCGTCGATCCCGCGCCTGGTCGAGGAGAACGGCGTGATGGTCAGCTCGGCGTACCGCACCTGCTGCCGGGCCAGGTCCCGGGCGACCTCGTACGTCAGCAGCCGGACGTCCTCCGGGGTGCGGATGAGGTCCACGACGGACAGGTACACCTCGATGAAGTGGGCGAAGTCCGTGAAGGTGAAGTAGTCGACCAGGGCCTCGGGGTCGGTGGGCACCCTGGAGTCGGGGTGCCGGGCGGCGAGTTCGGCGACGATGCGGGGGGAGGCGGAGCCGACGTGGTGGACGTGCAGTTCGGCCTTGGGCAGTCCGGCGATGAACGCGTGCAGGTCGCGGGCACCGGCGGTGTCACCGGCGGCGGCGGTGGGGCCGGTGGCGGTGCCGGACGCGGCGGCTGCGGAGGCGTCGAGGCGGTCGGTCAAGGGGTCCTCCCCGGGACGGCGTCCCGGGCCGTGAGGACGGGCCGGACGGGACGCGGGTGATCGGCTGATCGGTGAGTCAGGATCATCGTAGGCGGGGAGCCGGGGGAGAGGGGCGGCCAGTCCTTGGCCGGAACTCGGGGGGTGCGCCCGCCGGGCCCGCGGCCCCGGGCCCCTCGCGCCTCACCCCCGGCCCCACGGGCCGTAGCATGACGGGACGTTCGACAGAACAGAGGGGAACCCGCGCATGTCCGACGACGCGCCGACTCCGGCCGGTGACGCCGGCCGTGAAACGTGGCCCGCGCCCGCCGCCGACGAGGCGGCCGGCCCGCGGGACGCGGCTCCCGGGGCGCGGTCGGACGAAGGGCCGCGGGACACGCCCGTGAACAGGGTGCGGTGGGACAAGGCGCCGGCGGCCCGGGCGGCGACGGACGAGCCGCCGACGGACGAGCCGCCGACGGACGAGCCGCCGACGGCCGGGGCGACGCCGGCCGAGGCGCCGGCGGGCGGCGATTTCGCACCGGACCCCTCGGCCGTGGCCGGCGGCGACGGCACCCAGGACGGCCCCGGCCGCACCCTCGCCGAGATCGCGCCGCCGGCACCGCGGGATCAGGCGCCGCCCTCCGTGCACGACCAGCTGACGGTCACGTCCCTGCCCGGTGCCACCCCGCAGCCGCCCGCCGACGCCGGGCCGCCGCAGGCCCCGGCCGGCGGCGCCCCGCAGCCCTGGGCCAGTCCCGTCGCCCCGCCGGCGAACGGCTCCTTCGCCTCCTTCCCGCCGCCGGACCCCGCCACGGCGTCGGGCGGTCCGCCGCCCCACCCCTTCACCCCCGGCGCCGTCCCCTCGCCGCCCCACCCCTTCACGCCGCCGCTCGCCCCGGCGCCGCCCAACCCGTTCGCCCCGCCCGTCGCCCCCGGCGGCGCCGTGCCCCCGCCGCCGATCTCCCCGGACGGCCCCGGCCAGCTCCCCTACGGCTACCCCGGCGGCTACGGCTATCCCGCCCCGCCCCCGGGCGGCTCCTACTGGCCCGGTGTGCCGCAGGGCGAGAGCAACGGCATGGGGGTGGCCGGGATGGTGCTGGGGATCGTCTCGGCCGTGATCTTCTGTCTGTGGCCGCTGGCGATCGTCCTCGGCATCCTCGGCATCGTCTTCGGCGCGATCGGCCGCCGCAAGGCCCACCGCGGCGAGGCCACCAACCCGGGCCAGGCACTGTCCGGCATCATCTGCGGCAGCGCGGGCATCGCCCTCGGACTGGGCCTGGGCGTCCTGGTGATCCTGGCTCCTACCTAGGCCCCCGGCCGCCGCACGCTCCGCCTCAGGGCCCCCGGGCTCACTCGCCCCGCAACCGCCCCCGTGCCTCCATCAGCGCGAAGCCCAGCAGGTTCGGGCCGCGCCAGCGCTCCGGGTCGCCGGCCGCCTCGTCGTCCGCCGCGAGGCCGATGCCCCAGACGCGGTCCACGGGGCTGGCCTCGACCAGGACGCGCTCGCCCGTGCCCAGCAGGAAGGCGGCGAGCTCCGGGTGCGCGGCGAACTTGTGGACGCTGCCCTCGACGACGATCCGGAACCGCTCGCGCTCCCACACGGCCTCGTCGAAGCCGCGCACCAGCCGCCCGGCCTTCTTGGCCTGCGAGGGATGAGCGGCGGCCAGCGCCCGCTGCTCCGCCTCCGCGTCGCCGAACAGCCGGGCCTTCCGCGCCATCATCCAGTGCTCGGCCGTCGCGTAGGAGACCCCGTCCACCGCGAACGGTGACGGCCACCACTGGCTCAGACAGCTCGGGCCCACCCGGCCGTCCGGCCTGGGCCGGTGTCCCCAGAAGTGCAGATACTTGATTCTCGTCCCCGCCCGGACCTCCCTGACCAGGGCCTCCCGGCAATCGATCTTCTCCATGCACGCCAGCATGGCAGGCACCACTGACACTGCGTCCTGCCTTTTCCGCCCCGACTCGACACCTGGTCGACAGATTCCGTCGCGTAACCAAAAGGCAACAACGGAATCACTTGTTGGAGTGCCATTGCTCTGTCAGGATCGGCACTCAAATCGAGCTGGAGCTACGCCACCCGCCCCCGCACCACGCGGGGCGAAGGCGGAGGAGAGCGACATGCAGAACCCGGGCACCGCCACCCCGGACACCACCGAGAGGTTCCCCGCGCGGGAACGCTTCGCGGACGGCGCTCAGTACGTCGCGGGCCGTCTCACCCGCGGCACCTCGGGACACACCCACGCCGTGGTCGACCCGGCCACCGGCGAGGAGGTGTACCGCTACGAGCTGGCCTCGGCCGCCGACGTCGACGCGGCCGTCGCCGCCGCCCGCGCGGCCTTCCCGGGCTGGTCGGGGGCCACCCCCGCCGAGCGTTCCGAGGCCCTGCACCGCTTCGCCGCCGTCCTCGCCGACCGGGCGGAGGAGTTCGCCCGCGCGGAGTCCCTGCAGTGCGGCAAGCCGCTGAAGCTGACCCGTGAGTTCGACGTCCCCGGGACCATCGACAACATCGCCTTCTTCGCCGGTGCCGCACGCCATCTCGCCGGCCAGTCCGCCGGTGAGTACTCCGGCGACCACACCTCGTACGTCCGCCGTGAGCCGATCGGCGTCGTCGGCTCCATCGCCCCCTGGAACTACCCCCTCCAGATGGCCGCCTGGAAGATCCTCCCGGCGATCGCGGCGGGCAACACCATCGTCCTGAAGCCGGCCGAGCTCACCCCGCTCACCTCCCTCCTGTTCGCCCAGACGGCGACGGAGGCCGGCATCCCCGACGGTGTGATCAACATCGTCACGGGGACGGGCCGGGAGGCCGGCGAGCACCTCGTGGCGCACCCCGACGTCGCCATGACCTCCTTCACCGGCTCCACCGCCGTCGGCAAGCGCGTCGCGGAGGTCGCCACCGCCACCGTCAAGCGCCTCCATCTGGAGCTCGGCGGCAAGGCGCCCTTCCTCGTCTTCGACGACGCGGACCTGGAGGCCGCGGCCCACGGAGCGGTCGCGGGCGCGCTGATCAACACCGGCCAGGACTGCACGGCCGCCACGCGCGCGTACGTGCAGCGGCCCCTGTACGAGGCGTTCGTCGAGCGGACGGCCGCCCTCATGGAGACCGTCCGGGTCGGGGATCCGTTCGCCGCGGGCACCGACATCGGTCCGCTCGTCTCGCACGTGCAGCGCGACCGTGTCGCCGGCTTCGTCGACCGGGCGCGTGCCCACGCGCGCGTGGTGACCGGCGGCGAGGCGCCCCGGGGCGACCTCGAGGACGGGGCGTACTACCTCCCCACCCTGATCGCGGACGCGGCCCAGGACAGCGAGGCCGTCCAGTCCGAGATCTTCGGTCCGGTGCTGGTGGTCCTGCCCTTCGACGACGACGACGAGGGCATCCGGCTCGCCAACGACACCCCGTACGGCCTCGCGGCCTCCGCGTGGACCCGGGACGTGTTCCGGGCGAACCGGGCGACCCGCGAGATCGAGGCGGGATGCGTGTGGATCAACGACCACATTCCGATCATCAGCGAGATGCCGCACGGGGGCTACAAGGCCTCCGGCTTCGGCAAGGACATGTCAGCGTATTCGTTCGACGAGTACACCCAGATCAAGCACGTTATGTTCGATAACACCGCGGTGGCCCGGAAACCCTGGCACCGCACCGTCTTCGGGGACCGTTAGCGACCGGAACCGGGCCGCCGACCACGGCCGAACCTCCCGAAAGGGCACCACGCGCATGGAGCAGTACGAGCCCGACCGCCTGAGCCCGGCCCAGGTGGCCGCCATACGGCGCAGCTTCCGCAACGGCAGGGCGGCCATGACCCGCCGGTCGCTGCTGCGCGCCTCCGCCGGCGGCGCGCTCACCCTGGGCGGCCTCGGGGCGCTGAGCGCCTGCGGGATCCCCGCCGCCGGCAAGACCCAGGGCGGCACGTCCGCCGAGGACCACTCGGCGAAGGAGAAGACCGTCAACTTCTCCAACTGGACCGAGTACATGGACGTCGACGACAGCGGCAAGCACCACCCCACGCTCGACGCCTTCACCGAGCGGACCGGCATCAAGGTCAAGTACACCGAGGACATCAACGACAACAACGAGTTCTTCGGCAAGATCAAGCCGCAGCTCGCCGCGGGCCAGGACACCGGCCGCGACCTGATCGTCCTCACCGACTGGCTGGCCGCCCGTCTGATCCGTCTGGGCTGGGTCCAGAAACTGGACGCGTCCAACCTGCCGCACGCCTACGCCAATCTCTCGCAGCAGTTCCGCAGCCCCGACTGGGACCCGGGCCGGGCGTACTCGTACCCCTGGCAGGGCATCTCCACGGTGATCGCCTACAACAAGAAGGCGCTCGACGGCGTCGAGGTGAAGTCGGTCTCCGACCTGCTCGACAACCCCAAGCTGAAGGGCCGCGTCGGCTTCCTCACCGAGATGCGCGACAGCGTCGGCATGACACTGCTCGACATGGGCAAGGACCCGGGGAACTTCACCGACGACGACTTCGACGCGGCCATCGCCCGCCTCCAGAAGGGCGTCGACAGCGGCCAGATCCGCCGCTTCACCGGCAACGACTACACCTCCGACATCACCAGCGGCGACTTCGCGGCCTGCATCGCCTGGGCCGGTGACGTCGTCCAGCTCAAGGCGGACAGCCCCGACGTCGACTTCGTCATCCCCGACAGCGGCTACCTGACGTCCAGCGACAACATGCTGATCCCCAACAAGGCACGTCACAAGACGAACGCCGAGCGGCTCATGGACTACTACTACGAGCCCGAGCCGGCCGCCGAGCTCGCCGCCTACATCAACTACGTCTGTCCCGTCGACGGCGTGCAGGGCGAGCTCGCGAAGATCGACAAGGACGCGGCGGCCAATCCGCTGATCATCCCCGACAAGGCCATGCAGGCGAAGTCCCACGCCTTCCGCTCCCTGAGCTCGAAGGAAGAGACGGCCTACGAGGCGAAGTTCGCGAAGCTCACTGGGGCGTGACGACGATGAAGACCACAGACAGCGGCAGCGGCGACGTCCGCCTGACCGGCATCAGCAAGACCTACGGCTCCTTCACCGCCGTCCATCCGCTGGACCTGACCGTCCCGCAGGGCTCGTTCTTCGCCCTGCTCGGCGCCTCCGGCTGCGGCAAGACCACCACCCTGCGCATGATCGCCGGCCTGGAGGAACCCTCCTCCGGCACCGTCCACCTCGGCGACCAGGACGTCACGGCCCTCCCGCCGTACAAACGCCCGGTCAACACCGTCTTCCAGTCCTACGCCCTCTTCCCGCACCTCGACATCTTCGAGAACGTCGCCTTCGGTCTGCGCCGGCGCGGCATCAAGAGCGTGAAGAAGCAGGTCGAGGACATGCTGGAGCTCGTCCAGCTCGGCGAGCAGGCCCGCAAGAAACCGCACCAGCTCTCCGGCGGCCAGCAGCAGCGGGTCGCCGTGGCCCGCGCCCTGATCAACCACCCCCAGGTGCTCCTCCTCGACGAACCGCTCGGCGCCCTCGACCTCAAGCTGCGCCGCCAGATGCAGCTGGAGCTCAAGCGGATCCAGACGGAGGTCGGCATCACCTTCGTGCACGTCACGCACGACCAGGAGGAGGCCATGACCATGGCCGACACGGTCGCGGTGATGAACGCGGGCCGCGTCGAGCAGCTCGGCTCGCCCACCGACCTGTACGAGAACCCGCAGACCACCTTCGTCGCGAACTTCCTCGGCACCTCCAACCTCATCGAGGCCGAGGTCGACACGAAGAACGGCGACGACATCGTCCTCAGGGCGGGCGGCGGCAAGCTCGTCCTGCCCGGGACCCGCTGCTCCGCGCCGGCCACGGCCGGCGGCAAGGTGCTGGTGGGCGTCCGCCCGGAGAAGATCTCCCTCACCCACGCCGACGACGCGGGCGAGATCCCCGAGGGCCGCAACCGCATCTCCGGGAAGATCGCCAACTCCTCCTTCATCGGCGTCTCCACCCAGTACGTCATCGACAGCCAGGTCTGCCCCGAGTTCGAGGTCTACGCCCAGAACATCGACCGCGACGCCCGGCTGGTCCCCGGCGCCGACGTCGTCCTGCACTGGAGCCCCGCCCACACCTTCGGCCTGGACGCCGCCCAGGACATCGACGCCGGCACCGAGGAAGAGGCGGCGGTCTGATGGCGACGCTCACCGAGGCGCCCCCGCCTCTCTCCCCGACGGCCCCGGAGAAGAAGCCGCCCCGCAGACGCGGCCGCTGGACGCCGTACTGGCTGCTGCTGCCCGGCCTGCTCTGGCTGATCGTGTTCTTCGCGCTGCCGATGATCTACCAGGCCTCCACGTCCGTGCAGACGGGCTCCCTGGAGGCGGGCTACAAGGTCACCTGGCACTTCGCGACCTACTGGGACGCGCTGAGCGCGTACTGGCCGCAGTTCCTGCGCTCGGTTCTGTACGCGGCCGCCGCCACGGTCCTCTGCCTGGTGCTCGGCTATCCGCTGGCGTACCTGATCGCCTTCCGCGCCGGACGCTGGCGGAACCTGATCATGATCCTGGTGATCGCGCCCTTCTTCACCAGCTTCCTGATCCGCACCCTCGCCTGGAAGACGATCCTCGCCGACGGCGGCCCGGTCGTCGGCGCCCTGAACACGCTGCACGTCCTGGACGTCACCAGCTGGCTCGGCTGGACCGCGGGCGACCGCGTCCTCGCCACACCGCTCGCGGTCGTGTGCGGTCTGACGTACAACTTCCTGCCGTTCATGATCCTGCCGCTCTACACCTCGCTGGAACGCATCGACGGGCGGCTGCACGAGGCGGCGGGCGATCTGTACGCCAAGCCGATCACCACCTTCCGCAAGGTCACCTTCCCGCTGTCGATGCCGGGCGTCGTCTCCGGCACGCTGCTCACCTTCATCCCGGCGGCCGGCGACTACGTCAACGCGGAACTCCTCGGCTCCACCGACACCCGCATGATCGGAAACGTGATCCAGACGCAGTTCCTGCGCGTACTGGACTATCCGACGGCCGCGGCGCTGTCGTTCATCCTGATGGCGGCGATCCTTTTCATGGTCACCTTCTACATCCGCAGGTCCGGGACGGAGGATCTGGTCTAAATGCCCTTCGTCAACTGGCTCAGGCGCAATCTCGTCGTCATCGCGGGACTGCTGACACTCGGCTATCTCCTGCTGCCCAACCTCGTCGTCACGGTGTTCTCCTTCAACAAACCGAAGGGGCGCTTCAACTACCAGTGGCAGCAGTTCTCCACGGACGCCTGGAAGGACCCCTGCGGCGTCGCCGGCATGTGCGGCTCGCTGTCGCTCAGCCTCCAGATCGCGGTCTGGGCGACGATCGGCGCGACCGTGCTCGGCACGATGATCGCCTTCGCGCTGGTCCGCTACCGCTTCCGCGCGCGCGGCGCCGTCAACTCGCTGATCTTCCTGCCGATGGCGATGCCCGAGGTCGTCATGGCCGCCTCGCTGCTCACCCTGTTCCTCAACCTGGGTGCCCGACTCGGGTTCTGGACGATCCTCATCGCGCACATCATGTTCTGCCTCAGCTTCGTCGTGACGGCCGTCAAGGCGCGCGTCATGTCGATGGACCCGCGGCTGGAACAGGCCGCCCAGGACCTCTACGCCGGACCGGCGCAGACGTTCCTGCGCGTCACCCTGCCCATCGCGGCCCCCGGAATCGCCGCGGGCGCGCTGCTCGCCTTCGCGCTCTCCTTCGACGATTTCATCATCACCAATTTCAACGCGGGCTCCACCGTCACCTTCCCCATGTTCGTCTGGGGATCGGCACAGCGCGGGACGCCCGTCCAGATCAATGTCATCGGCACGACGATGTTCCTCGTCGCCGTACTGCTCGTCCTGAGCTCGATGGTCATCGGCAGCCGCCGCCGGAAACAAAAGGCCTGAAGCCTTTCGGAACCCTCGTAGGGAGTTGGAATCATGGCCCCGAGCGCCATGAGCCGTGGCACACAAGACACCCGCTGGACCAAGGCACTCTCCGAAGCCCAGCCGGTCCCCTACTGGCTGGAAGACCCCGGCAAGCCCCGTCCCGAGCCCGCCCTCACCGGCGCCGAGACCTGCGACCTGCTGGTTGTGGGCGGCGGCTACAGCGGCCTGTGGACCGCCCTCGTCGCGAAGGAGCGCGACCCGCTGCGGGACGTGGTGCTGCTGGAGGGGCGCGAGGTGGGCTGGGCCGCCTCGGGCCGCAACGGAGGATTCTGCGCGGCCTCCCTCACCCACGGGCTGCCCAACGGGCTGGCCCGCTGGCCCGACGAGATCCACAAGCTGCAGGAGCTGGGCGCGCGCAACCTCGACGAGATCGAGGCGGCGATCGCCCGGCACGGCATCGACTGCGACTTCGAGCGCACCGGCGAGATCGACGTCGCCACCGAGACGTACCAGGCGTGGGAACTGCGCGACTGGTACGAGGAACTGGAGCGCAAGGGCCTCGCCGAGGGCATCGAGTTCCTCGACGCCGACGCGGTCCGCGAACAGGTCGCCTCGCCCACCTTCGAGGCGGGCCTGTACGACCGGCGGGGCGTGGCCATGCTGCACCCCGCCAAACTCGCCTGGGGCCTGAAACGGGCGTGCCTGCGGCTGGGCGTCCGCGTCTACGAGCACACCCCCGCGCTCGACCTCACCTCCTACGGGGCGGGAACGGCCGTCCGCACGCCGTACGGGCGGGTCCGGGCCCGGCAGATCGCCCTCGGCACGAACATCTTCCCCAACCTGATCAGGCGGGTGCGGGCGTACACCGTCCCGGTCTACGACTACGCGCTGATGACCGAGCCGCTCACCGCGGAACAGCTCGGCGCCGTCGGCTGGAAGAACCGGCAGGGCCTCGGGGACAGCGCCAACCAGTTCCACTACTTCCGGCTGTCCGCCGACAACCGGATCCTGTGGGGCGGCTACGACGCGATCTACCCCTACGGCGGACGCGTCCGCGCCGAGTACGACGACCGGCCGGAGACGTACGCCAAGCTCGCCGAACACTTCTTCACCTGCTTCCCGCAGCTGGAGGGCGTCCGCTTCACGCACGCCTGGGGCGGGGCGATCGACACCTGCTCCCGCTTCTCGGCGTTCTTCGGCACGGCCCACCAGGGCCGGGTCGCCTACGCGGCCGGGTACACGGGCCTGGGCGTCGGGGCCACCCGCTTCGGCGCCGAGGTGATGCTGGACCTGCTGGCGGGGGAGCGGACCGAGCGCACCTCGCTGGAGATGGTGCGCAAGAAGCCGCTGCCCTTCCCGCCCGAGCCGTTCGCGTGGACCGGGATCGCGCTCACCAAGTGGTCGCTGGCGCGGGCGGACGCGCACGGCGGCCGGCGCAATCTGTGGCTGAAGGCGATGGACCGGCTGGGGCTGGGCTTCGACAGCTGACCCGGTTCACTCCATCGGGTGACAAAAACCCGCGTAATGCCCGCCGGGGACCTCCCTCTCCTCCCTCGTGACGCGATCGCGTCCACGGGAGAAAGGGAGGTCCTCTCATGGCTGGGGCGAAGACGGCGGCCGCCTGGCTGGCATCCGTCGCACCGGATCCCGAGGCCTGCCGCTGGGAGTGGGAGCGCAACCCCCAGGGGGTCGCGCTGCTGCCGGCGGGCAGGGCCTGGGACGTACTGATCCTGCCGGGCGAGCTCGGCTACCCCACGCTCGACGTGCTCACCCGCATCCTCGACCGGCCCGGGCCCGTGCTGGTCGACTTCGGTGACCACCGCACGGGCTTCTTCGTGCCGCCGGGCACGGCCGCCCGCTGGCTCGGCACCGGCATCCGCACGGCAGGGGCGGGCACCTGGATCGTCGTGCCGTACCCGAACCGCTCCACCGGCACCATCCGCTGGCTGGTCCCGCCGGACGGTTCCGGCACCCTGACCGACCCGGTCCTGCTCGAACTGGCGATGCACGAGGCGGCGGCGGAGCTGGCAACGGGAGAGGACGGCTGACCGCCCCGCGGAGGCAGGAGGCAGGAGGCAGGAGGCAGGAGGCAGGGGGCAGAACGCAGGAGGCAGGGGGCCGCGGGGAAGGCGGGGGCCGTCCGCTGCGGGACGCTGCGCCCCGCCCCTTACGAGGCGCTGTCCGCCGAGGTCGCCTTCAGCGCCAGCCACAGTTCCATCCGCACGTCCGGGTCGTCGAGCGAGCGGCCGAGGATCTCCTCCACGCGGCGCATCCGGTAGCGCAGGGTGTGGCGGTGGACGCCCAGGTCGGCTGCGGCCGCGTCCCACTGGCCGTGGCGGGAGAGCCAGGCGCGCAGCGAGGCGACGAGGTCGCCGCGGCCGGTCGCGTCGTGCTCGTACAGCGCCCGCAGCAGACCGTCCGCGAACGCCTTCACCGCGTCGTCCGCGAGCAGCGGCAGCACCGAGCCCGCCGCGAGCTGTTCGTGCTCGACGAGGACCCTGCCCCTGCGCCGCGCCACCGACAGCGCCTGCTCGGCCTGCCGGTACGCGGCCGCCGCCGCTATCGGACCGGCCGGGGCGGACAGGCCGACGACCGGTTCCTCGCTCTCGCGCGCCTCGCCGCCGGAGCGAGCCCCCTCCAGCGCCGCCGTGTACCGGGCGACCGCGGCGACGGCCGCGCCGCCGTCCGCCGCCAGGACCACCAGCCGGCCGCCCTCGGGCACCACGAGGACGGCCTCGCCGGAACGGGCGGCGGCGGACTCGACCACTTCGGTGAGGGCGCCCAGGGGGTCGGCGTCCTGCTCGGCGGTGGACGGCGGCTCGGCCACGAGCACCCGGAACGGGGCGTCCAGCAGCTTGCCGTACAGGTCGCCGGCGACGGCGCGGGCGTGGTCCGGCTCGCCCGCCAGGAGCATGCGCAGGACGGCCGTGCCGATGCGCTGCTCCGCCGCGTGCAGGGAGCGGGAACGCTCCGTGGTGAGGGTGAGCAGGGCGATCGCGGAGTGGACGGCGTACCGCTCGGCCGTGCCCAGGGCGGACGCGGTGCCCACGGCGAGCGCGGCCCGCGGGCGGCGCCCGGTGCCCAGGGTGTGCAGCTCGATCCGGTCGGCGTTCCCGGCCGTCTCCCCGCTCTCGGCCGGCCCCGCCCCGCCCACCACCGCCGACGCCGGCGCCGGGCGCTCCCGCAGCCGCTCCACGTCCGGCGTGAGCCGCGCCGCCCTCCGGCCCGCCCACTCCGGGGCGGCCGCGACGACGGCGCCCGACGCGTCGTAGAGCGCCGCCCAGCCGTCGACCTGCGAGGCGAGCGCGGCCAGCAGCCCTTCCGGGCCGTCGGTCAGCGCCTGCTTCGTCAGCTCCCGCTGGGCCGCGAACCCGGCCGTCACCGCCCGGTACTGATCGGCCGCGATCGCCGCCGACACGGCCTTGCTGATCGCGAGGAACGGCGTCCGCCGGGGCACCTCCAGGAGGGGGAGGCCCTCCTGCTCGGCCGCGTCGACGAGCGCCTTCGGCACCTCGTCGTAGTTGACGCCGACGGCGAAGCCGAGCCCGACCACCCCGGCCCCCACCAGGCGCTTCACATAGCGCCGCATGGCCTGCGGGTCCTCCGCGTCCAGCTTCAGCGCGGTGATCAGCAGCAGCTCCCCGCCCTCCATGTACGGCACCGGATCCGCGAGCTCGCTGACATGCGCCCAGCGCACCGGCACGTCCAGGCGGTCCTCACCGGCCCGCACGGTCAGCTTGAGCGCGGAGTGGTGGACGAGCGAGGCGAGCGTGGGAGGCATGGGGCCCTCAGTCAGGGGAGTGTGATCCTTTGGCCGCCGCGTAGGAAGGGCCTCTGCCGATTCTGCCTCACTGGAGGGGTCCTCGTACGCCCCTTTCAGCCCCGCAGGTCCACCAGCAGCGGCGGTGTGTGCTCGCCCTGGACGCTCGTCAGGGACAGCACCGCGTGACCCGGCGGCACCTCGTGCGCCAGCCGGGACGCCGACCACCGCTCCCGCTCGACCTGGCGCACGGTCACCGCGTCCGTGGTCACCGCCTTGCCGGTCACCAGCTTGCGCAGCGCGTGGATCGCGCGGGTCATCGGCTGGTCGGCGAAGACGGTGTGCTTGGCGACCTCCGTGGTCTCCACCCACTCGGTGCCCCAGGTCTGCGCGAACCGGCTGCCGTCCCAGGTGGTGATCCCGGAGAACGCCATCCGGCAGCCCACCGCCCCGTACAGCGGCCCGTGCAGCGCCTCCGGCACGTCGCCGACGGTGCGCAGGGAGAGCACCACGCCCGCGTTCTGCGCGCGCAGCCGCTGGATCCGGCGGACCGAGTCGGCGGTGACCGTGCCGGTCGCGTCGTCCAGGACCAGGCAGGCGAAGTGCGCGCGCCGGCCCTCGCGTACGACGGCGTGGAACTGGGCGAGCACGAGCCGGGTGATCAGCCGCCCGGCCTCCTCGTGGCCCCGCTCGGGCAGGTCGACGCGGACCCGCAGCGGATGGTGGGCGACGGCACGGAGGGAGAACGCCCGGTGCGTGTCGCCGCCCCCGCCGAAGAACCCGGCGAACACCGGACGGTTCAGCAGCGCCAGCCGGTCGGCGAGGGCGCGGCCCGGGTCGCCCGGGGCGCCCGTCTGCCGGATCCGCGCCTCCAGCTCACGGCGCATCACCTCGTCCCCGGCGACCGCCTCCCGCAGTGCGGCCAGCGCGCCCGGCTCGCCCTCCAACAGCTCGCGCAGCTCGGCCGGCCCCGGGAAGCGGCCGTGCGCGGCCCGGAAGGGGCCGAGCAGCTGGGCGAGCGCGGTCGCCGCGCCCTGGCCGCTCACCGCCTCCAGGTCGCCGGCCAGCGCCTCGGCGAGGATCCCGGCCGCCTCGTCGGGGTCGTCGGACTCGGCGTACAGGTCCAGGTCGTGCACCGAGGACGGGTCGCCGATCCGGACGATCACGTCGTAGGAGGAGTCGGCGCCGAGCGGGCCGCCGCCGGGCGAGGACACCGCGACGACCGCGCAGCCGCCGGTCAGGGCCTGGAGGGCCAGCGCCTCCGTCAGCGGTTCGACCAGCGTGCGGGTCTTGCCCGAGCCGGACGGGCCGACCACCAGCAGCGAGGTGCCCAGCACGTCCGGGCCGAGCGCGGCGCCGGCGTCGTGATAGGTGACCGGGGTGCGTTCGGCGGCCACCCAGCGGCCGATGCGCACCTGACCGGCGAGCAGGTCGTGGCGTGCGGTGCGCCGGGGCAGGTCGCGGGCGCCGGAGGGGTGGGTCCAGGCGGCCCCGCCCTGCCGCAGCACGGTCTCCCGGAAGTCGGGCAGGCCCGCCGTCCAGGCCCGCCGCACCCGTGCGCAGTCCACGTCGTTCATCCGCCCCGCGGCCACCTCGCCGGTCAGCAGCTCGGCCGCCTCGTACTGCCCGGCGTCCCGCAGCTCGGGCCACTGGGCGCGGGGCAGCTCCACCGCGGCCGCGGTGGCCTGCGGGCGGTCGCGTGAGGCGAGCCGCTCCCTCAGGTACGGCCACCAGCCGCCGAGCCTGGCGAAGGGCCACACCACCAGCAGGGTGACGACCGCGTACAGCGTGTCCGTGAACAGGACGGAGGCGAACAGCTCGTAGCTGCCGGAGATCAGGACGACCAGCGAGAAGAGCGGGTCGACGACGGGCAGGGCGTCCCAGCCGACGCCGAAGGCGCCGGGGAACACGAAGCTCAGGGCGGCCAGCGCGCACAGCAGGGCGAGCAGGGCGCGGGCGGGCTGCGGACGGCGGCCCACGAAGTGCCGCATGGCCTCCGGCCAGCTGCCCAGCCGGCCCATGGCACAGACGAGGACCGCGAAGAACACGCCGTCGTAGACCACCCGGGCCTCGGCGCCCTCCATGGTCTTCGCGGAGGCGATCGTGCCGCCCCACCACCAGTCGTCCGGGGTGAACAGCCGCAGCAGCGTGAACTGGTACGGCAGGCTGCCGCGCCGCCACAGCGACCACAGCACCAGGGCCACCACCAGCGGCACCAGCATGCCGATCACCGTGACCGGCGCGAGCCGCTCCGCCGGCCGGGCGGCCTTCGGCAGCCGGTACCCGAAGCGCCAGACGCCGGGCTTCGCGGCGGGCCGTTCCTCGTTCAGCCACGCGGCGACGGCGGAGGAGGGCTCCCCGGCCGGCCGGCCGGGCGCGTGGGCGGGCCGGGGCGGCATCTGCGGAGGCCCCGCAGGGCGCGGCACAGGATTCGCATGCGTACCCCGCGCGTCCCGCGTCCCGTCGCTGTCCATCGCCCTTGCCCCCTGACCAGCCGCTCCGTGCACCGTCAGCGGTCAATCTAACGCCCCCGCAAGGGGAGTTCACCGCTTACACGGCCGGGCTGCGACGATCGCCGCCCGGGTGTCACTGTCCACGGCGGACAACCGGCGTCGCCGACACCGCCCACATGGAGCATGCCCACCCCCCGTCACCCGTCCTAGCCTGCGAGAAAAGAAGGAAAGCGTCCCCAGAACGCCAGGACACCAGAACCTCCAGGAGCCCCTCATGACCGCCCTTCCGCAGGAGCGCCGGATCGTCACCGCCATCCCCGGCCCGAAGTCGCAGGAGCTGCAGGCCCGCCGCCTCGCCGCGGTCGCGCAGGGTGTGGGCTCCGTGCTGCCGGTGTTCACCGCGCGCGCGGGCGGCGGCATCATCGAGGACGTCGACGGCAACCGTCTGATCGACTTCGGCTCCGGCATCGCCGTGACGAGCGTCGGCGCCTCCGCCGAGGCCGTCGTACGCCGGGCCTCCGCCCAGCTCGCCGACTTCACCCACACCTGTTTCATGGTCACCCCGTACGAGGGCTATGTGGAGGTCGCCGAGGCCCTCGCCGAGCTCACCCCGGGTGACCACGCCAAGAAGTCCGCGCTGTTCAACTCCGGCGCCGAGGCCGTGGAGAACGCGGTCAAGATCGCCCGTGCCTACACCAAGCGCCAGGCGGTCGTCGTCTTCGACCACGGCTACCACGGCCGGACGAACCTGACGATGGCGCTCACCTCGAAGAACATGCCGTACAAGCACGGCTTCGGCCCGTTCGCGCCCGAGGTCTACCGCGTCCCGGTCGCCTACGGCTACCGCTGGCCGACCGGCCCGGAGAACGCCGGCCCCGAGGCCGCCGCGCAGGCCATCGACCAGATCACCAAGCAGGTCGGCCCGGACAACGTGGCCGCGATCATCATCGAGCCGGTGCTCGGCGAGGGCGGCTTCATCGAGCCGGCCAAGGGCTTCCTGCCGGCGATCAGCAAGTTCGCCCAGGACAACGGCATCGTCTTCGTCGCCGACGAGATCCAGTCCGGCTTCTGCCGCACCGGCCAGTGGTTCGCCTGCGAGGACGAGGGCATCGTCCCGGACCTGATCACCACCGCCAAGGGCATCGCGGGCGGTCTGCCGCTCGCCGCCGTCACCGGCCGCGCCGAGATCATGGACGCCGCGCACGCGGGCGGCCTGGGCGGCACCTACGGCGGCAACCCGGTCGCCTGCGCGGGCGCGCTCGGCGCCATCGAGACGATGAAGGAGCTCGACCTCAACGCCAGGGCGAAGAACATCGAGGCGATCATGAAGGCCCGCCTCACCGCCATGGCCGAGAAGTTCGAGGTCATCGGTGACGTCCGGGGCCGCGGCGCGATGATCGCCATCGAGCTGGTCAAGGACCGTACGACCAAGGAGCCCAACCCGGAGGCCACGGCCGCGCTCGCCAAGGCCTGCCACCAGGAGGGCCTGCTGGTCCTGACCTGTGGCACCTACGGCAACGTGCTGCGCTTCCTGCCCCCGCTGGTCATCGGCGAGGGCCTGCTGAACGAGGGCCTCGACATCATCGAACAGGCCTTCGCGCGCATCTGACGGACCTCCCGGAGGCCTCGCGGCGCGCATCTGAGCCGGGGCCCCGCACAGCTGATTCCCATGGACGGCAGACCGTGTGAAGAAGGTGTGCGGGGTGGATGGCGGGACGGGGATCCGCCTGTCGCACCGGGTGCCGCTGCCGTACGTTCTACCCAGATGAGAGATACACCCGCCCACAGGGGACTGTGGGCGAACCCCCAGGCCGGGGCCTCCCCAGCTTCGACCTGGTCGTGCCCTCGCGCACACAACCGGAGCCTCCGGCTTCGGATCTCCTCACCGATCGGACGGTCGCCCGCCCCAAACCCCCCGGGGCGGCCGGCGTTCCGATCCGGACGGCCGCCCCGGAACCTCCCCCCCTGTTCCGGGGTGGCCGACCTCCTTCGCCTTCCCCGCCGCACTTCCTCCGCCGGCACGGACCACGGCGTACAACCCCGGACCCCTGTCCGGGGTCTCTTCTCCTGAGCCCGGGGCGCCCGGTGGCGGGAAATCAACTGTTAACGCCTCCACAACAGTTGAGGACTTTGCGACACCGGTAAACGAAGGGTAAAACTGGGGCTTACTTGTCATGAACGGTTCCCGGGGGGGAATTGGTGTCGGAACCAACCATCACGGTCGTCATCGGGGCGTACAACGCCATGCCGTATCTGACCCGCTGTCTGCAGTCGGTGATCGAGCAGCAGCCGGGCCCCTACACACTGGAGTGCGTGGCCGTCGACGACGGATCGACCGACGGCACCGGCGAGGAGCTGGATCGTTTCGCCGCCGAGCATCCGGATCTCGTGCGCGTCGTGCACCAGCCGAACTCCGGCGGGCCGAGCGGTCCGCGCAACGTCGCGACCGGCCTGGCCAGGGGGCGCTACGTCTTCTTCCTGGACGCCGACGACTACCTGGGCCCGCACGCCATGCGCCGGATGACGGAGATGGCCGAGCGCAACGGCTCCGACGTGGTGCTGGGCAAGTACGTGGGCGTGGACTGCGACGTGCCCCGCTCCATGTTCGAGGCCAGCGAGGAGGTCGTCGACCTGGCCACCTCCCGCGTCTGGTACGCCCTGACCCCGCACAAGCTGTTCCGGCGCTCGTTCCTCCAGGAGCGGGGGCTGCGCTTCGACGAGGACATCCGCATCGGCGAGGACCGCCTCTTCGTCACCAAGGCGTATCTGCAGGCCTCCGTGGTCTCGGTGGTCGCCGACGAGGACTGCTACTACAAGGTCAGGCGCGACGACAACGGCAACATCACCAGCAGCTACAGCGACCTGGCGAAACGCTTCGAGACCGCCCGGCGGATCATGGCCGCGATCAGCGCGTACAGCGAACCCGGCCCGGTGCGCGACGCCGCGCTGCTGCGCACCTTCCGGGGCGGACTGCTGGACTCCTTCTCCTGGCGGTTCCCGCTGCTGGAGGAGAGCGAGCAGCTCAAGGCCATGGCGATCGTCAAGGAACACGTCGACGCGTTCTACACCCCGGAACTCGACGCCCGGATGACCGTCCCGCACCGCCTCTTCGCCCACTTCGCGCGGCACGGCATGCGCCGCGAGCTGGTCGAGGTCGTCGAGTTCCTGAAGGAGGAGCGGGCCGGGCAGCGGCCCCCGCACGACATCGTCGTGGACGCCGGCCGCGCCTACGCGGCCCATCCCCACTTCCGCGACGAGCGGACCGGTGTCCCCGACTCCTGCTACGACGTCACCGACGACCTGCGCCAGGACGACCGGCTGGACGCCGTGGAGTGGCAGCGCAAGGGACGTCGCGGTGTCCTCCGGCTGCGCGGCCACGGCTTCATCGAGAAGGTGCCCACCCGTGAGCCGGCCACCGAGCTGGTCCTGCGGGCCCGCGGCGACGGCCGGGAGGTCCGCCTCCCCACCCGCCCCGCCCCCGCGCCCGCCCTCGACGCCGCCCACGGCACCGCGGGCTTCACCGTCGACATCGACATCACCCGGGCCCTCGACGGCGGCCCGCTGACCAAGGGCGTGTGGGACGTCTACCTCGACGTCCGCACCCAGGGCCTGAGCACCCGGCGCAGATACGGCGCCCGCAAGGCCGACGACCTCGCCCCGGCCGCCGGCGGCACCAGCGCCGGCCTGGCGGTCAAGCCGTACTACACGGCGTACGGCAACCTCAGCCTGGACATCACCGCCGCGAAGGCGAAGCGCGGGCGGAAGGGGCTCAAGCGGCGCGTGCGCAGAAAGCTCGGCGGCCTCGGCCGGAGGATCGGCGCACACCACCTGAGAACCATGGCCCGCCTCCGCCACCGCTCCACCCCGACCAGAACCAACCACCCCTGACCGCAGGCGTGCGGCTGCGTCGGGTGGGTGCCACCGGTCGCGCCGCTTGTGCGGTCGTACGTTCTGGCCGGCCGTCAGGGGGTGAGTCGTGCGCGTGGGTGTGGCGCTGCGGGTTCTGGTGGTCCCGACACGTCGCGTGCGCCCGGTGGCCCCCGTCCCTGAGAGGGTGTACGGCATGCCCATCAGCTCCGACCGGCAGACCGGGGACAGTCCCGGGACGGCCGTGCCCGTGCCCGTGCCCCCGCCCGCATCCGCCGGGCGCTTCGCCCCGCTGCTCGCCCTGCCCGCCCTTCTCTTCGCGCTGATCACCTGGCAGGTCGTCGTGGACGGCGGTCTGCTGCGCCTGGACGGCCGCCTCAGCCGGGCGCTGATCCACCCGGACAGGCTCGCCGAGCTGCTGTCCGACCTGGGGAACGTGCAGGTGGCGGTGCCCGTGCTGGTGCTGGTCACGGTGTACGTGGCCCTGCAGGGGCAGGCCTCGGGCGCGGCCCGCTGGTGGCTGCCGCCCGTCGCCGCGATCGTCCTGCTGACACTGGTGCCGCTGATCGTCGTACCCCTGAAGGAGTGGACCGCCCGGCCCGGTACACCGGTCGTCCCGCCCGCCACGGGCTACTACCCCTCGGGGCACACCGCGACGGCGGCCGTCGCCTACGGCTGCGCGGCGATGATCCTGCTGCCGTGGCTGCTGACGGCCCTGGCTCGGCGGCTGGTCGTCGCCGCGGCCTGTCTGCTCGTGCTCGCCGTGTCCTACGGGCTGGTCCGGTGCGGGTACCACTGGCCGCTGGACGTGGTGGCCAGCTGGTGTCTGTGCACGGTGCTGCTCGGCGCGCTGTGGCTGTTCCTGCGCGCCGCGACCCGCCCCCGAGCAGGCGCTGCCACGACGCCGGACGCCCACCGCGCCAAACCGTAGTACGCGCGCCGTCCACCAGTACGACTCGGACAAGCCCAGCCGTGCCCGGCCGCCCCTACCGTGGACACGCACACCACAGCACACCCCCAACGCGGAAGGGCCGGGAACTCGACTATGACTTCCACCCACGCCTTCTGGCTCGCCGGCCGCCAGGCCACCGGCGAGGACAGCTTCGACGTCACCTCCCCGTGGGACGGGCGACTCGTCGGCAGGGTCAGCGTGCCGACGGACGCGCAGGTCGAGGAGGCCGTGGCCGCCGCGTACGCCGTGCGCGAGGAGTTCGCCGCCACCCCGGCCCACGTCCGCGCCGCCGCCCTCGACCACGTCAGCAAGCGCCTCGTCGAGCGCACCGAGGAGATCGCCCAGCTGATCTCCGCCGAGAACGGCAAGCCGATCAAGTGGGCGCGGGGCGAGGTCGGCCGGGCCGTCTCCGTCTTCCGCTTCGCGGCCGAGGAGGCGCGGCGGTTCAACGGCGGCGAGGCCCAGCGGCTCGACACCGACCTCGGCGGCCAGGGCCGGCTCGCGCTCACCCGCCGCTTCCCGAAGGGCGTCGTGCTCGGCATCGCGCCGTTCAACTTCCCGCTGAACCTGTGCGCCCACAAGGTCGCCCCGGCCATCGCGGCCGGCGCGCCGATCATCCTCAAGCCGGCCCCGGCCACCCCGCTGTCCGGTCTGATCATCGGCGACCTGCTCGCCGAGACGGAGCTGCCGACCGGCTCCTGGTCGATCCTGCCGGTCTCCAACGACCGCATGCCCGCGCTCGTCCAGGACGAGCGGCTGCCGGTCATCTCCTTCACTGGCTCCGAGAAGGTCGGTTACGCGATCATGGACTCGGTGCCGCGCAAGCACTGCACCCTGGAGCTGGGCGGCAACGGCGCGGCCGTCGTCCTCGGCGACTACGCGTCCGACGCCGACCTCGACTGGGCGGCCGGCCGCATCGCCACCTTCTCCAACTACCAGGGCGGCCAGTCCTGCATCTCGGTGCAGCGGGTCATCGCCGACGCCTCGGTCTACGACCGGCTGCTGCCGCGTATCGTCGCCGCCGTGGAGGCGCAGGTCACCGGTGACCCCTCCGACGCCGCCACCGATGTCGGCCCGCTGGTCAGCGAGGACGCCGCCAAGCGGGTCGAGACCTGGGTGGACGAGGCCGTGGCCGCGGGCGCGTCCCTCCTCGCCGGCGGCAAGCGCGACGGCGCCTCCTACGCGCCGACCGTCCTGACCGACGTACCGGCCGACACCAAGATCGCCTGCGAGGAGGTCTTCGGACCGGTCCTCACCGTGCAGAAGGTGGACGGCGAGGCCGAGGCCTTCGCGGCCGTCAACTCCTCCAAGTACGGCCTCCAGGCGGGCGTGTTCACCCATGACCTCCAGGTCGCCTTCCGTGCCCACCGCGCGCTGGAGGTCGGCGGAGTCGTCATCGGCGACGTGCCCTCCTACCGTGCCGACCAGATGCCGTACGGCGGCGCCAAGCAGTCCGGCGTGGGCCGCGAGGGCGTGCGGTTCGCGATGGACGACTACACGTACGAGCGGGTGCTGGTCCTGACGGGGATCGCCCTCTAGCTCATGGGAACCATTTTCATATAGGCTCCCCGAAGGGGCCCGGCACCGATGCCTTCCGGTGCCGGGCCCCTTCTCTGCGCCGGCTTCCCCCGGACCCTCAACCGGAGAAGCCGACGTGCGCCAGCCGCAGTGGGCCGCGCAGCCTGAGGTGCAGGTCGTGCACGCCGTCGGCGGTGAAGGGCGCCTCGACGGAGAGATAGTCGTACGGACCCGGTGTGGGCGTCCCGATCGTCACCGTGGCCGCGGCCGCACCGCCGCCCAGGGACAGCTCGACCGTGCCGTGCCCGGCCACCGTCACCGTCACGCCCGTCGTACCGTCCCCGAAGTCGCAGGCCCGGTACACCAGTTCACCCGAGCCGCCGGCGACGGGCGTCACCGCGTCGCCCGACACCTTCGTCAGGTCGACGATCTCCGTACCGCTCTGCTCGTCGAAGTCGGCGGCGGCGATGCCGCGGCGCAGGGCGGGGCGGGCGACGGCCGCCTCCCCGTCCAGTACGACGGTCGTCCGCAGACGGATGTCCTCGCTGGAGCCGCCGACCATGAGGTCGTACGGTCCGGGCTCCGTGCGCCAGCCGCCCCGCGCCACGTCCCAGAACGCGAACGCGGACAGCGGGACCTCGAAGGACAGCGCCGCCGTCGCGCCCGGCGCGAGGGTGATCCTGCGGTGGTCGAGCAGCTCGCGGCGCGGCCGGGTGACCGACGGCTCCACGGCGCGCGTGTAGAGCTGGGCGACCTCGTCGGCCGTCATGTCCCCGGTGTTGGTGACCGTGCAGGAGATCCGCGCCCGGCCGTCCTCGACCTCCACCGTCAGACCGGCGTACGCGAAGGACGCGTACGACAGGCCGTGGCCGAACGGGAAGAGGGGCCGGCCCTCGAAGTACAGGTAGGTCTGGCGGGCGCCGATCACGTCGTAGTCGAGCAGATCGGGCAGGTCGGCGTCGTCGGCGTACCAGGTCTGGGGGAGCCGGCCGGCGGGGGAGACGTCACCGGCCAGCACCCGGGCGAGGGCGGTGCCCCCGGCCTGGCCGCCGTGGGCCGTCCACAGCACCGCGCCGAGCCGGCCCGTCCCGACCGCGTACGGGTACGCCGACACCAGCGCCAGCACCGTGCGCGCGTTCGCGGCGCGGGCCGCGTCCAGGATCCGCTCCTGATGGGCCGGGAGGCTCAGCGTCGTACGGTCCTCGGTCTCGCGGCCGTTGATGTGCGGGTCGTTGCCCGCCACGACCACCACCACGTCGGCCCGGGCCGCGACCCGGGCCACCGCGTCCTCGCCCCGTTCCACGACGACGACCTCGAAGACCTCGGCCTCCTCCTCGGCAACCCGGACGCCGTCGGCGGCGACACAGACATGGCGCCCCGTTCCCAGGTGCCGGAGGAGGTGACCGTTCCCGTGGGGTTCCAGACGGAACGTCTCCTGGACGATCCAGCCGCCGGGCTGGTCGGCGGAGGCGCGCAGCAGGCCGTCCTCGGCCACGGAGAGATAGCGGCCGTCGGGCGCGCGCAGGGTCAGCACGCCCTCGCCCCACTCGGCGAGCGCGAGTTCCGTGCCGGCCGGGTCCGTGGTCAGCGGCGGGAGGTCGGTGCGGCCCGCGAGCAGCGCCGGGTCCAGGGCGCCCTCGGCGCCGCGCGCCGCGTCGGACGCCCCGGGGGCGCCCGGCACCTTCAGGAACGTTCCCGCGGAGGTCTTCAGCAGGACCCGGTCCACGCCCTCCGCGAACTCCACCCGCTCGGCGCCGAACCGCTCGTACAGCCCCTCCAGGGGAGTGGAGCGGTGCATCAGGGTGCCGCTGTACCAGTCGAGCTTGCACTCGTCGGCGAGCAGACCGACCACCGCGATCCGGGTGTCGGCGGCCAGCGGCAGCACCCCGTCGTTGCGCAGCAGCACGATCGCCTGCTCGGCGGCCTCCCCGGCCAGGACCCGGTGGGCCGGGGTGTCGAACTCGCCGGTACCCGCGTGCGGGTCGTAGTGCGGGTCGAACTCGCCCAGGCGGAACCGCACCGAGAGCTGCCGGCGGACCGCCGTGTCGATGTCCGCCTCCGTCAGCAGGCCCTTCTCCAGAGCCCCCGCGATCCTGGCGACGATCTTCGAGCCGTCCGTGCCGTGGTCGGTGAAGCTGTCGACGCCCGCCTGGAGCGCGGCCGCCGTCGCCTCCTCGTGGGTGTCGAAGTAGTGCTCGGAGTCCACCAGGTTGGAGGGCGCGCCCGCGTCCGAGCAGACCAGCAGCTCCTCCGTCGTCCAGGCGCGCAACTGCTCGCGCAGATACGGCGAGACGTGGTTGGGGCGGCCGTTGACCAGGTTGTACGCCGGCATCACACCGGCCACGGCGCCCGCCTCGACCGTCTCCTTGAAGGCCCGCAGGTCGTACTCGTGCAGCACCCGGGGACGGACCGACGAGGACGTGACGTCCCGGCCCGTCTCGTTGTTGTGCGCCAGCCAGTGCTTGAGGACCGGGGCCGTGCGCCAGTACGTCGGATGCTCGCCGCGCAGCCCGCGGGTGTACGCGGTGGCGATCGCGGACGTCAGCTTCGGGTCCTCGGAGTAACCCTCCTCGTTGCGGCCCCACAGGGGATGGCGCAGCAGGTTGACCGTGGGGGACCAGACGTTCAGACCCACGCGCTCGTCGCGGGCGCGCATCGCCCGGGCCTCCTTGGACACCGCCTCGCCGACCCGCCGCACGAGATCCGGGTTCCAGGTCGCGCCCAGTCCCACGGCCTGCGGGAACACCGTGGCCGGGCCCATCCACGCCACGCCGTGCAGGGCCTCCTGGCCGGTGCGGAACGCGGCGAGGCCGAGCCGCTCGACGGCCGGGGCGAACTGGTGCAGGAAGGAGACCTTCTCGTCCAGGGTCAGGCGCGACAGCAGATCGTCGATGCGCTTCGCGAACGGCAGATGCGGATCGCGGAAAGGCGGCGTGTGCGGCGTGGATGCGGTCACGTGGGGATCCCTTTGCGATGGAGCGGGGAGGCTCTTTCGAAGCGCTTCGATGCTCATTCGACGCAGGGGTGGGTGTCAAGAGAACCTCACGCTTATTTCAAGCAGCGCATAAGAACAGGTCACCCCGTGCACCTCGGAGGAATCTTGGAACCGGCCCTTGTGCACCCCCCAGTGTTCACTTAACCTCGCAGCAACATCGAAGCGCTTCGACTGAAAATGTCCGTGACACGGGTCGGAGGATCCGCTTCAGCTCAGCCAGTTCCACTCGAGACACCGCAGCCGACGGCCACCGCCGGGTGTCCTGGTGCGCCATGAAGGGTTGACGCAATGACGCCGAACGCCGCTTCCCCCTCTTCTGGTCCTTCCGGCCCGAGCCGGAGAAGCTTCCTCGCCTCCACGGCGGTCGCCACCGCAGCGGTGGCGGGAGGGATGCCGCTGCTGGCCGCCTGCGGGGGTTCGGACAGCGGCTCTCGCGAGGGCACCACGTCGGGCAAGGCCGCGGACAAGCTGCTCCCGGCGTACGTCGCCAGCACGGTCGCCAAGCCGGACCTTCCGTCGAAGAACGGTTCGGCGGCCGGCTTCACCGGCAAGGTCGACCTCGCGGCCCTCGCCACCTCGGTCCCGGACAAGCTCGGCACCGGCGCCCCCTTCAAGATCATGTCCCCGTTCTGGGGCTCCCCGCCGAAGGCCGGATGCGCCTACTACACGGCGCTCGACGCCGCGGCGGGCACCAAGGTCACCTGGCAGAACCAGGACGGCAACACCTACGGCCAGAAGCTCGGCGCCGTCCTCGCCTCCAGCTCCATACCCGACATGGTGGTCGTGCCGAGCTGGGAACTGGTCGGCAAGATCTCCAACGCGGTCACCGCGAAGTTCATGGACCTCGGCCCGTATCTGGCGGGCGACAAGGTGAAGAAGTACCCGAACCTCGCCGCGATCCCCTCCGACGCCTGGCGCATGGGCATCTTCGGCGGCGCGCTGCGCGGCATCCCGATGCCCTCCGCCACCGCCTCCTGGATCGTGCCCTACTACCGCAAGGACATCTTCGACAAGAAGGGCTACACGGTCCCCGGCTCGCCCGACGAGTTCCTCAGCTGGGCCAAGGACGTGACCAGCGCCAAGGCCAAGGTGTGGGCGTGCGGCGACATGAACTGGACCGCGTGGAACATCTTCGGTGTCCGCGGATCCGGACCGATCGGCTGGAACATCGGCGACGACGGCAAGCTGACGTACCGCATCGAGCAGCCCGAGTACCTCGAGGCCCTGGAGTGGACCCGCAAGCTGTTCGACGCGGGCGTGGTCCACCCCGACGACAAGGCGCGCTCCGGCGACGCGGGCCAGCGGTTCACCGCCGGGCAGATCCTCGTCTTCAACAGCGACATGTCCGCCTGGTACGGCAAGACCGCCGAACAGGCCGCGTCCCAACCGGACTTCCAGATCGAGGGCATGGACATCTTCGGCGCCGACGGCGGCGACCCGGCCCTGTACGCGGCCCAGCCCGCCGGCATCTGGTCGATGATCCGCAAGGGCGCGTCGAAGACGACGATCGAGAACGCCCTGGCCGCCGCCGACTTCGCGGCCGCTCCCTACGGCACCAAGGAGCGGATGCTCGTCGACTACGGCGTCGAGGGCACCCACTACACGGTGAAGGACGGCGTCCCGGTCAAGACCGACCAGGGCAACTCCGAGGTGATCAACGCCTGGGTGATGCTGGCCGCGCCGGCCGCCTACTACGCCCACCCCGACCACCCCGACGTGGCCCGCAAGCAGGTCGAGTGGCAGCAGCGGATGGGCGCCTTCATGAAGAAGACGTCCACGTACGGCATGAACATCGTCGAGCCGACCCGCTACGCCAACCTCTCCAGCCAGTTCGAGCAGCTGGAGATCGACTACGTGCGCGGCAACCGCAAGCTGTCGGACGTGCAGGCGGCCATCTCCACCTGGAAGTCCTCCGGCGGCGACAAGCTGCGCGACTGGTACAAGCGGCTCATCGACAAGAACGGCAGCGGCAACTGATGTCTCTCACGGCCGGGAGCAGGCCCGAAGGGACTCGTCCCCCCGCGGCCGTCGAGGAGCCGGTGGCCGCGGTCGCCGCGGCGGCGGCGAAGCGGCGGGTGCCGCGCGGGGCGGGCAGGACCGGCAGGGTTCCCCTGCGGATCCGGCTGCGCCGCGACCGCACCCTCATCCTGATGACGCTGCCCGTCATCGTCCTGCTCCTGCTCTTCAACTACATCCCGCTGCTCGGCAACGTCGTCGCCTTCCAGGACTACGACCCGTACATCTCCAGCAACGGCGTCACGGCGATCTTCCACAGCCCCTGGGTCGGTGGGGAGCAGTTCTCGCGGATGGCCGACGACCCGCTGTTCTGGAGCGCCGCGAGGAACACCGTCGTCCTGTTCGTGCTCCAGCTGGTGCTGTTCTTCCCGATCCCCGTCGCCCTCGCGCTGCTCATCAACAGCGTGATCCGGCCCCGGGTGCGGGCCGTGGCGCAGGCGATCATGTATCTGCCGCACTTCTTCTCGTGGGTCCTCGTCGTCACCGTCTTCCAGCAGATCTTCGGCGGCGCGGGCATCATCGCGCAGACGCTCGACGACCACGGGTGGAGCGGCTTCGACCTGATGACGAACGCGAGCCTCTTCAAGTACCTGGTCACCGCGCAGGCCGTGTGGAAGGACGCCGGCTGGGGGATCATCGTCTTCCTCGCCGCGCTGGCCGCCGTCAGCACCGATCTGTACGAGGCCGCCGCCATGGACGGCGCCGGACGCTGGCGGCGCATGTGGCACGTGACGCTGCCGGCGCTGCGGCCGGTGATCGCGCTGCTGCTGGTCCTGCGGGTGGGCGACGCGCTGAGCGTGGGCTTCGAGCAGTTCCTGCTCCAGCGCGACGCGGTCGGCGTGGGGGCCAGCGAGGTCCTCGACACGTACGTGTGGAACATGGGTATCCAGAACGGCGACTTCAGCTACGCGGCCGCGGTCGGCCTCGTCAAGGGCGCCATCGGAGTCTGTCTCGTCCTGGGCGCGAACAAGTTCGCGCACCTGCTCGGCGAGCAGGGGGTGTACCAGAAATGAGCCTCAACACTCAGCTCGTCCGCAGCCTCAGGGCTCCCGCCCGCCCCGCGTGGGAGGAGACGCCCAGCAAGGCCGGACTCACCGCGAAGGGCGGCTTCCTCGCGCTCTGCTGCCTGGGGGTGCTCGGTCCGCTGTGGATCGTGATCGTCACCAGCCTCTCCCCGAAGTCCGTGATCGACCGGGTCGGCGGCCTCGTCGTGGTCCC
This sequence comes from Streptomyces sp. NPDC001381, assembly GCF_042895685.1. Lineage (NCBI taxonomy): Bacteria > Bacillati > Actinomycetota > Actinomycetes > Kitasatosporales > Streptomycetaceae > Streptomyces > Streptomyces sp. NPDC001381. The sequence continues at coordinate 168,580 of NZ_JBIAWO010000010.1, forward strand.
GCAGGGCATCACCTTCGTCAACTACACGGAGCTGCTCAGCGGAGGCCAGGTCAGCCGGGCGATCCTGGTCTCCTTCGGGGTCACGCTCTGCGGCACGCTGTTCTCGATGACGGTGTCGGTGCTCGCGGCGTACGGCCTGTCCCGGCCGGGCAGCCTGGGCCACCGGTTCCTGCTGATGACCATGATGGCGACCATGTTCTTCGGGGCCGGCCTCATTCCGACGTACCTTCTGGTGCAGTCGCTGGGGCTCACCGACACCTATCTGTCCCTGATCCTGCCGAGCGCGGTCAGTGTCTTCAACATCCTCGTCCTCCGGGCCTTCTTCATGGGGATCTCTCCGGAACTCACGGAGTCCGCCCGCATCGACGGGGCCGGTGACCTGCGCATCCTGCTGACCATCATCATGCCGCTGTCACGGGCGGTGCTGGCCGTCATCTCCCTGTTCTACGCGGTCGGTTACTGGAGCGCCTGGTTCAACGCCTCCATCTACCTCACCGACCAGCAGATGATGCCGCTGCAGAACGTGCTCATCCAGCTGGTCCAGAAGAACTCCGAGGCGCCGACCGGCCTCCAGCAGGCGGTGCGCACCGGTCAACTGTCCGCCCTGGGACTGCAGATGGCGGTCATGGTCCTCGCCCTCATCCCCGTCGCGATCGCGTCGCCCTTCGTCCAGCGGCACTTCAGGAAGGGCATGCTGACCGGCGCGGTCAAGGGCTGAAGCCCGAGGGGGAGCTGCCCCCCAACGGGCCGACCGCCGTCCCGCGGCCGCACCGCCGCGCCGGCCGAGCGCGTGCTTCCCCGCATCCCGGGGCATCGCCCGTGCCGCACACCGCGGCCGCGGCAGTAGTGCCTCCCCACCACCGCAAGGGGGCCCGGGGGACCCCGGGCGGCACGGGGGGCGCGGCCGCACCCCGCCGGCGCGGGCGAGCACACCCCACCCGCCCCGTACGAACCCCCCGCACCCCGAACCCGACGAGGTACCCATGCCCCCCTCCCCGCTGACCCGCCGCACCGTCCTCGCCGGCACGGCCGCCGCCGCCGCGCTCACCGCCGCCCCCTCCTCCCACGGGCGCGCGGAGGCCGCGGACTCCACCCCCGCCGCCCCCGCCTACCGCTGGCGCACCGCCGTCATCGGCGGCACCGGCTTCGTCACCGGCGTCCTGTTCCACCCCACCGTCCGAGGCCTCGCCTACGCCCGCACCGACATCGGCGGCGCGTACCGGTGGGACGACCGGGCCGCCCGCTGGACCCCCCTCACCGATCACCTCGGCTGGGACGACTGGAACCTCCTCGGCGTGGAGTCCCTCGCCGTCGACCCCGCCCACCCGGACCGTCTCTACCTCGCCCTCGGCACGTACGCCCAGTCCTGGGCCGGCAACGGCGCGATCCTCCGCTCCGAGGACCGCGGCGCCACCTGGGCCCGGACCGACCTCACCGTGAAGCTCGGCGCCAACGAGGACGGCCGGGGCGCGGGGGAGCGCCTCCTCGTCGACCCGCGCGACAGCGACACCCTCTGGCTGGGCACGCGGCACGACGGGCTCCTCAGATCGACGGACAGAGGCGCCACCTGGGCGGCCGCCGGCGGCTTTCCCGCCACCCCGGCCGCCGCGGGCCAGGGCGTCACCCTCCTCGTCGCCGCCGGCCGTACGCTCTACGCGGGCTGGGGCGACTCCGACGGCACGGCGGCCTCGCCCGCCCTCTTCCGCACCGCCGACGGCGCCACCTGGGAAGTCGTCCCCGGGCAGCCCTCCGGCACCTCCGCCAGATTCCCCGTCCGCGCCGCCTACGACCGCCACACCCGCGAGCTGTACGTGACGTACGCCGACGCGCCCGGCCCCAACGGCCAGTCCGACGGCAGCGTGCACAAGCTCGCCACCACGAGCGGCAGATGGACCGACGTGACCCCGGCCGAGCCCGGCGGCACCACGAGCGACGGCTCCGCCGACACGTTCGGCTACGGAGGCGTCGCCGTGGACGCCCGCCGCCCCGGCACCCTCGTCGTCTCCACCAACAACCGCTGGGCGGCCTTCGACACCCTCTACCGGACCACCGACGGCGGCCGCACCTGGACCTCCCTGAAGGACTCCGCGGTCCTCGACGTGTCCGAGACGCCGTTCCTCACCTTCGGCGCCGACCGGCCCAAGTTCGGCTGGTGGATCCAGGCCGTCGCCGTCGACCCGTACGACTCGCGGCACGTGGTCTACGGCACCGGCGCCACCCTCTACGGCACCCGGGACCTCAAGCACTGGGCCCCGCAGGTCCGCGGCCTGGAGGAGACCTCCGTACGTCAGCTGATCTCGCCCCCGGCCGGGGAGGCGCACCTGATCAGCGGCCTCGGGGACGTCGGCGTGATGTACCACGAGCGGCTCACGGCGTCCCCGTCCCGGGGCATGGCGACGAACCCCGTGTTCGGGTCGGCGACGGGACTCGCGCAGGCCGCGGCCGATCCGTCGTACGTCGTGCGCACCGGCTGGGGCGACCACGGCAACGGCGCCCGCTCGCACGACGGCGGCAGGACCTGGACGCCCTTCGCGGCCCAGCCCGCCCTCGCCAAGGACGCGCCGGGGCCGATCGCCGTCAACGCCGACGGCGGCGTGCTGCTGTGGACCTTCGTGCACTGGGACGGCACCAAGTACCCGGCGCACCGCTCGGCGGACGACGGCGCGACCTGGACCGAGGTCCCCTCCTTCCCGAAGGGCGCCACACCGCTCGCCGACCCGGTCGACCCGACGCGCTTCTACGCGTACGACACCGACACGGGCACCCTGTACGCCAGCACCGACAGCGGCCGCACCTTCACCGCGCGGGCGACCGGACTGCCCTCCGGGGACAGCCAGTTCCAGCTGGCCGCGGCCCCGGGACGCTCCGGCGACCTGTGGCTGAGCACCAAGGGGAACGGCCTGTACCGGTCCACCGACGGCGGCGCGGGCTTCACCCGGCTGACCAGCTGCCGGGCCTCGTACACCCTGGCCTTCGGCAAGGCGGCCGACGGCGCCGACTACCCGGCGGTCTACCAGGTCGGCTCCACGGAGGCGATCACCGCCGTGTACCGCTCCGACGACGCCGCGAAGACCTGGGTGCGGATCAACGACGACCGGCACCAGTGGGGCTGGATCGGCGCGGCCATCGCCGCCGACCCGCGCCTCCACGGCCGCGTCTACGTCGCCACCAACGGGCGCGGCATCCAGTACGGGGAGCCCGTCCGATGAGCGCGCCCGCCGGGCCCGCCCGGCCCACCCTCGCCGACGCCACCCGGGGCCGCATCCTCTTCGGCGGCGACTACAACCCCGAGCAGTGGCCCGAGGAGACCTGGCAGGAGGACGTCCGGCTGATGCGCGAGGCCGGCGTCAACTCCGTCACCCTCGGTGTCTTCTCCTGGGCGAAGATCGAACCCGAGCCGGGAGCCCGGGAGTTCGGCTGGCTGGACCGTCTCATGGACCTGATGCACGACAACGGCATCGGTGTCGTCCTCGCCACCCCCACCTCCTCCCCGCCCCCGTGGCTCGGCCGGCTCCACCCGGACACCCTGCCGCGCACCGAGGACGGCCGGACCGAATGGTGGGGCGGCCGGCAGCACTTCTCCCACTCCAGCGCCACGTACCGCCGGCACGCCGCCGCCCTCACCGAGGACCTGGCCGCCCGCTACGCCGGCCACCCCGCCCTCACCCTGTGGCACATCAACAACGAGTACTGCACGGCCGACCACGGCGACGAGGCGGCCGCCCGCTTCCGCCGCTGGCTGCGCGCCAGGTACGGCACCCTCGACGCCCTCAACACCGCCTGGGGCACGGCGTTCTGGAGCCAGGGCTACGACACCTGGGACGGCATCCTGCCCCCGCGCACCCCGCACTACCTGAAGAACCCCACTCAGGTGCTGGACTTCCGGCGCTTCACCTCCGACATGCTCCTGGAGTGCTACCTCGCCGAGCGCGACATCGTCGCCCGGCACACCCCGCACATCCCGGTCACCACGAACTTCATGCCGCTGTTCTCCGGCCAGGACGCCTGGCGCTGGGCCGAGGAGGAGGACGTCGTCTCCGTCGACCTCTACCCCGACCCGCGCGACCCGCTGGGAGCCCAGCACGGCGCGCTGGTCCAGGACCTGACCCGGTCCCAGGCAGGCGGCCCCTGGATGCTGATGGAACAGGCGGCCGGCCCCGTCAACTGGCGGGGGGTGAACCACCCCAAGCCGCGCGGCCTCAACCGCCTCTGGTCCCTCCAGGCGGTGGCCCGCGGCGCGGACGCCGTCTGCTACTTCCAGTGGCGTCAGTCCCGCCAGGGCGCCGAGAAGTTCCACTCCGGCATGGTCAGCCACGCCGGCGAACACGGCCGTACCTTCCAGGAGGTCAAGCGGCTGGGCGCCGAACTGGCCGCCCTCGGCGCCCACACGGCCGGCCGGCCCGTGCGGTCCGACATCGCCCTCCTGCACGACTGGCACGCCTGGTGGGCCGCCGGCCAGGACGGCCGCCCGTCCACGCGGGTCGACCACCCGGCCGTGCTCCACGCCTGGCACCGCGCCCTGTGGGAGGCCGGGTTCGCCACCGACTTCGCCCACCCCGCACACGACCTCACCCGGTACAAGCTGGTCGTCGTCCCCCAGCTGTACGCCATGACGGACCCGGCGATCGACAACCTCCTCGGCTTCGTCCGCGCCGGCGGCACCCTCGTCTCCGGATTCCTCACCGGGGTCGCCGACGAGGACGACCGGATCCGCCCCGGCGGCATGGACCCCCGGCTGCGCGAGCTGTTCGGCATCCGCGTCCTGCACGAGTGGTGGCCGCTGGAGACGGGGGAGACCGCCGAATGCGACGGCTTCCGGGGCACCCTGTGGTCGGAGGAGCTGGAGGCCCCGGGCGAGGTGGTGGAGGCCCGCTACAAGGGCGGTGAACTCGACGGACTGCCCGCCGTACTGCGGCGCGACCGGGCCTGGTACCTCTCCACCCTTCCCGAGCCCGACGCCCTGCGCGCCCTGCTCACCCGGATCGCGAACGGCGCGGGTGTCCGGCCCGTCCTCGAAGGGCTTCCGCCGGGCGTCGAGGCCGTACGCCGGGGCGAGCTGCTGTTCCTCCTCCACCACGGCCGCGAGCCGGTGACCGTCGCCGTCCCCGGCACCCACCACGACCTGCTGACCGGCACCGATTTCACGGACGAGATCACCCTCGGACGCTACGGCGTGGTGGTGTTGCACCCATGAACCACGCCCCCGCCACCCACCCCGTCCACGGCACCTGGGAGCCCGAGCCCGCCGCCCGCTGGGAGGACGCCTTCCTCAGCGGCAACGGCCACCACGGCACCCTCACGTTCGGAGACCCGAACGACGACTGTGTCATCGTCACCCACCACAGCCTGGTCCGCCCCAACGGCGCCGAACACGCCCGCCCGCCGCAGCTCGCCGCCGCCCTCCCCGACCTCCAGGACCGGTTGCTCGGAGGAGAGCTCACGGCCGCCGAGAGCTTCACCGACCACCGCCCCCTGCAGTGGGTCCAGCCCTTCCACCCCGCCTTCCGGATCCGGCTGCGCAGACCCTCCCCGGCCGAGCCGCGCCGCTACCGCCGCTCCGTCGACTACACCACCGGAGAGACCACCGCCACCTGCGCCGGCTGGACCGGCCGCGGCTTCGTCTCCCGCGCCGACGACGTGATCGTCCACCAGGTCACCACCCCCGACCTGGACATCTCCCTGGACCACCGGCTCCCCGGCGCGCCCGCCGGCCTCACCGTCGGCCACGGCGCCGTCCTCACCCCGTACGGCGCCCTGCTCACCCTGCGCGCCCGCTACCCCGGCGGCGAGCGCGCCTACACGGGCGTGACCCTCGTCGCCGTCACCGGCGGCCGCACCGCACTCACCCTGCCCGGCGTACGGATCACCGGCGCGCGGTCCGTGCTCCTCCTCACCCGGGTGCGCCGCCACACCGGCGAACCGGACGTCATCGGGGAGCAGCGCGCCCTCGCCGGCCTGCCGCTCTCCTACGACACCCTCCTCGACCGCCACCTCGCCCTGCACCGCACCGCCTACGACCGGGTCACCCTCGACCTGCACGCCGAACCCGCCGAACGCGCCCTCCCCGGCTCCGAGCTGCTGAAACGCCCCCGCAGCACGGCCCTCCTGGAACGCCTCTTCGCCGCCGGCCGCTACCACCTGCTCTCCTCCTCCGGCCTCAACCCGCCCCGGCTGCCCGGCCTGTGGACCGGCGACTGGGACACCGCCTGGGCCGGCGCGTTCACGCACGACGCCAACGTCAACCTCCAGACCGCCTCCGCGACGGCCGCCGCTCTCCCCGAGGTGACCGAAGCGCTCGCCGCCCTGATCCACCGCCAGTTCGACGACTGGCGGGAGAACGCCCGCGCGGTCTTCGGCACCCGGGGCGTGGTCGCGCCCGCGCACAGCGACGGTGAGTCCGGGCTGACGTACCACTTCAGCCGCGAGTACCCCCTGCACCTGTGGACCGCCGGAGCCGACTGGCTGCTCAAGCCGCTCGTCGACCACGACGAGTCCCGCGGCGCCCGCGACCCGCGCACCGCCGCCGCCCTCGCCGAGGTCGCCCGCTTCTACGAGGACTTCCTGACCCGCACGGACGCCGGGGGACGGCTCGTCGTCGTCCCCTCCTACTCACCCGAGAACCGCCCCGCCAACGCCGGCTGGGGCGCCCTCAACGCGGCCATGGACCTCTCGGCGGCCCGGCACGCGCTGCTCACCGCCGCCGACTACCACCCCGGCCCGGACGCCGACCGGTGGCGGGCCCTCGCCGACCGCCTTCCCCCGCACCGGACCAACGCCGACGGCGCCCTCGCCGAATGGGCCTGGCCGGGCCTCCAGGACACCTACGACCACCGCCACCTCAGCCACCTCTACGGCGTCTGGCCGCTGGACGAGATCAACCCCTTCGACACCCCGCGCCTCGCGGCCGCCGCCCACCGCGCGCTCGAACTGCGCGGCGCCGAGAACGACTCCGCGCACGGCCACCTCCATCACGCCCTGATCGCGGCCCGGCTGTGCGACGGCCGGCGGGTCGCGCACGCGCTCACCCAGGTCCTGGAGGGCGACTTCTTCCACGCCTCCCTGATGAGCGCCCACTATCCCCACCGCGACGTCTACAACGCGGACGCCGCGCACACCCTGCCCGCCGTGCTGATCGAGGCGCTCGTCCACTCGACCCCCGACCGGCTGGTCCTGCTCCCCGCGCCCGGCCCGGCGCTCCCGTCGGGCGAACTGCGGGGCGTGCGCACCCGGTTCGGCGCCGAGCTCGACCTCACCTGGGGGCCCGGCGGGGCGCGGGCCGTCCTGAAGCCGCACCGCACGCACCGCATCGAACTCCGGACTTCCTCCGGCGACCCGCGGTCCCTCGACCTGGTCGCCGGAGAGGACCACGTCCTCACCCTGGGGACGTGGTAGCTCCCCCCACCCATGGAAGGGACACCATGGCAGCGACACACACCCGCGGCAGGGTCACCCGGGCCCTGCTCGCCCCCGCCCTCGCGCTCGGCGCCACCGTCGGCCTGGCCGCCGCCCCGGCCCAGGCCGCCGTCTGGAGCTCCTGCGACCAGTGGGGCAACACCAGCCTGAACGGCTACACCCTGTACAACAACATCTGGGGTTCCGGCGCCGGCAGCCAGTGCTTCTGGGCCAACTCCGGCACCAACTGGGGCGTCTGGGCCGACCACCCCAACACCGGCGGCATCAAGTCGTACCCCAACTCCAAGAAGGTGATCAACAAGACGATCACCTCCCTCGGCTCGCTCACCAGCAGCTACAACGTCACCGTCCCGTCCTCCGGCGCGTACAACACGTCGTACGACATCTGGGACACCGACTACGACTACGAGATCATGCTCTGGGTCAACAAGACCGGAGCCGTCGGCCCCCTCGGCACCTCGCAGGGGAACGTGACGCTCGGCGGTCACACCTGGACCGTCTACAAGGGCAACAACGGCGCCAACGAGGTCTTCTCCTTCGTGCGCACCTCGAACTCCACCTCCGGCACCGTCAACATCCTCCCGATCCTGAAGTGGATCAAGGACACCAAGGGCTGGTTCGGCAACGAGACCATCGGGGACGTGCAGTTCGGCTTCGAGATCACCTCGTCGTCCGGCGGCCTCGACTTCCAGACCAACAGCGAGACGGTGAGCAGCAGCTGACCGCCGGGGCCGGGGCCGGCCGGCGCCGCTACGCCCGGTCGACCTCGGCCCGCAGCGCGTTGTAACCGGCGAAAGCCGTCTCGACGTCCGCGCGGGTGAGGCCGTAGCGGGCCAGGTCGTAGTGGTGCGGCCGGCTGCCCTTGGGGCGGGCGGCCACCTCGGGCAGCCGGGCCGCGTCGGCGTCCGTCCAGCGGGCGCCCACGGCCTCGTAGAGCTTCGGGGCGCCCGAGGCGGGGTCGGAGCCGAGCCAGGAGTACGGGACGTCGATCAGCGCCTCGCGGGGGATCGCGGCGCGGGCGGCGAGGCCGCGGGCCATGGACCGGCTCAGCAGCTCCAGCCAGGTGGCACCCAGTTCATGCAGGTCCAGGGGGCGCAGGGTGAGGGCCATGCCGTGCTCGATCAGGCTGCAGAAGGACGGCACGACGGCCGCCGGATCGCGGTGCGTCCACACGATCGTGGCGTCCGGGAAGACGGAGAGCAGCGCGTCGAGGTTCCCGGTGTGCAGGGGGGACTTCAGCACCCAGCGGCGGCGCGGTCGGCCGTACTGGAGGACCTGGTAGATCTGCTTCAGGTACGCGTAGTCGGCGGTGAAGTCCCGCGCGTCGAGCCGGGCCCGGTACTCGGGGATGCGGGCCTGGGACAGCGGCATGACCGTGTGCGGCAGGGCGAAGGTGCACTCGTCGGGGCCCTCCGCGGTCATCGGGTGGATGTCGCGGTAGCGCGGGGAGAACAGGTTGATCGCGCCGACCGTCGCGCGCGCGGCCGCGATCGCCCTCTTCCGCTGCCGGGGTGTGCCCTCCAGGTCCGGGGTCAGCAACTCCCACAGGCGGGGACATCGGTGTTCCTCGGACAGCGACAGCACACCGTGGGTGAGGGTGGTGGCGGTGCGCGGCAGGCCGACGACGAACACCGGTCGCTCCACCGGCTCCCGCGCGATCTCCGGGTGCTCGGCGATCAGCCGCCGCACCCGCGCGCGGTTGTCCAGGTGCCGGCGCACATGGCCCTGCGCCGACCACCAGCCGACCGGGGTGAGGTGCTCGTCCCGGGCCCAGTGGCGCAACAGGAACCGGAACTCGGCGGTGAATTCCGCACCCGCCGCCCCGGCCCCGGCGGCCAGGCGGTCGAAGGCACGGTCGGGGGTGCGGCGGGACCCGAATCCGGGCCTGAGCAGCAGATTGGCCAGGGTGAGGGGGAGCGGGGCGGAGGACATGGCGGCAAGCCCTTTCACGAGCGGACGAGGTGGGGTTTGTGCCCCCACAACTACCGCTCCATGCAAGGGAGTTGCCTGATCCACCAGGAGGTGGCCGACGTCCCCCGCCCCACCGTCGCTATTCGGCCACCGGCAGCCGCGCCCCGTCCCGCAGGAACAGCGGGATCCGGTCGAGCGGGGCGTCGACCGTCACGGCCGTACCCCCCTCGTACGTCTCACCCGTCCACGCGTCCGTCCAGGTGGCGCCCGCCGGCAGGTGGACCGTGCGGTCCGTGGCGCCCGCCGTGAGCACCGGCGCCACCAGCAGGTCGCGGCCGAACAGATAGGCGTCGTCGACCGTCCAGGCCGCCCGGTCCCCGGGGAACTCCAGGAACAGCGGCCGCATCGGCGGCAGCCCCTCCTCGTGGGCCTCCCGCATGACCTCCAGGACGTACGGCTTCAGCCGCTCGCGCAGCCGCAGGTACTTCTCCAGGACCGCCCCGGCCTCCTCGCCGTACGACCACACCTCGTTGGGGCCGCCCGTCATCTCCGGACCCAGCGGCATGCCCGGGTCGCGGAAGCCGTGCAGCCGCATCAGCGGGGACAGCGCGCCGAACTGGAACCAGCGGACCATCACCTCCCGGTACGCCGGGTCGTCCGGGTCGCCGCCGTGGAAGCCGCCGATGTCGGTGTTCCACCACGGGATGCCCGACAGCGCGGTGTTGAGGCCGGCCGCGATCTGGCGGCGCAGGGTCGGGAAGTCGGTGCCGATGTCACCCGACCACAGGGCGGCGCCGTAGCGCTGACTGCCCGCCCACGCCGAGCGGTTGAGGGTGACCACCTCCTCGCCCTCCGCGCGCAGGCCCTCGTAGAAAGTGCGGGCGTTCTCCGCCGGGTAGAGGTTGCCGACCTCCAGGCCCGGGCCCGCCCAGTAGCGCAGGTTCTCCTGGAAGCCGGGCTTCAGCTCCGGCTCGCAGGCGTCCAGCCAGAACGCCGTGATCCCGTACGGGGCGAGGTAGTTGTCCCGGACGCGCGACCACACGAACTCCCGGGCGCCGGGGTTCGTCGCGTCGTAGAAGGCCACCTGGACCGTCGAGGCGACCTCCTTGTCCGGCCAGTCGGCGTGCGCCAGCGGGCCGTACTGGGTGCCGATGAAGTGGCCGCGCTGCTCCATCAGCGAGTGGTTCTCGCTCAGCGGCGACACCGACGGCCACACGCTCACCACCAGCTTGACGCCCAGCTCGTCCAGTTCGCGGACCATCGCCGCCGGGTCCGGCCACTCCGCGGGGTCGAACTTCCAGTCGCCCAGGTGCGTCCAGTGGAAGAAGTCGCACACGATCGCGGAGAGCGGCAGTCCCCGGCGCTTGTACTCCCGTGCCACGGCGAGGAGTTCGTCCTGGGTGCGGTAGCGCAGCTTGCACTGCCAGAAGCCCGCCGCCCACTCCGGCAGCATCGGCGTGCGGCCCGTCACCGCGCTGTAGCGGCGCTGGCCGTCGGCCGGGCTGCCGACGGTGATCCAGTAGTCGATCTGCCGGGCGGAGTCGGCCACCCAGCGGGTGCCGTTCCCGGCCAGCTCCACCCGGCCGATCGCCGGGTTGTTCCACAGCAGGGTGTAGCCCCGGCTGGAGGTGAGCACCGGGATGCCCACCTCGGCGTTGCGCTGGACCAGGTCGAGGACGAGCCCCTTCTGGTCGAACCGGCCGTGCTGGTGCTGGCCCAGGCCGTACAGCTTCTCGTCCTCGTACGCGGCGAACCGCTGCTCCAGCCGGTGACCGCCGTGTCCGACGGGCGTGTAGAGCCGCGACCCCGGCCACCAGAAGTGGGCCCGCTCCTCGGCCAGCACCTCGCCGCCGTCGTCCGTGCGCAGAAAGCGGACCAGGCCCTCGGCGTCCACCTCGACGGTCAGCGCGCCGACGGTCAGCCGCCCCCGCCCGTCCTCGATCTTGATGGTGGACGGCGTCGGCGGCGCGTCGTCGAGCAGGGCGCCCGGCAGCCCGTCGAGCACGGGTCCGCCGAGCCGGGCCCGTACCCGGACCGCGTCGGGTCCCCACGGCTCGATGCGCAGGGTCTCCTGGCGGCCGCTCCACTCCAGCGCGCCGTCCCGCTCGCGGAGGACGCCGACGGTGGGGGACGACTGCGCGAGGCTGACCTGGGGCTGGTTTTCGGCAGGCTGATTCACGTGGGTGCTCCTGTGCTCCTGAGGAGTGCGGACATGGGGGTGCCCTGGCATGGCACAACAGCGACAAGAAGGCGGAGTGGGGGCCGGAGTGGGTCAGGGACCGGGCGGGGCGGGTCAGGAGAGGACCGGCGCCGGGCCCGTGCTCGCCCGGACCGTCAGCTCGGGTGCGATCAGCACGACGTCGTCCTTGCCGCGCCCGTCGAGCTTGGCGACGAGATGCTCCACGGCGTACCGGCCCATCTCCTGCGCGGGGATGGCGACCGAGGTCAGCCGCACGGACGCCTGGACGGCGACCTGGTCGGGGCAGATCGCGACCACCGACACGTCCTCGGGGACGGCCCGGCCCTGCTGACGCAGCAGCGCGAGCAGCGGCTCGACCGCCGACTCGTTCTGGACGACGAACCCGGTCGTGCCCGGGCGTTCGTCGAGGACGCGGGCGAGGGTGACGGCCATCGCGTCGTACCCGCCCTCGCAGGGGCGGTGCAGCAGCCGTACACCCAACTCCCTGGATCGGGCACGCAGTCCGTCGAGCGTGCGCTCGGCGAAGCCGGTGTGCCGCTCGTACACCGCGGGGGCCTCGCCGATGACAGCGATGTCGCGGTGACCCAGCGTCGCGAGGTGCTCCACGCACAGCGCGCCGGTGGCCGCGAAGTCGAGGTCGACACAGGTGAGGCCCGAGGTGTCGGCGGGCAGCCCGATCAGCACCGACGGCTGGTCCGTCGCCCGCAGCAACGGCAGCCGCTCGTCGTCGAGTTGCACGTCCATCAGGATCATCGCGTCGGCGAGCCCGCTGCCGGTGACCCGGCGGACCGCGTCCGGGCCCTCCTCGCCGGTGAGCAGCAGGACGTCGTAGCCGTGGGTGCGGGCCGTGGTGGCCACCGCGATGGCGATCTCCATCATCACCGGCACGTACATGTCGGTGCGCAGCGGGATCATCAGCGCGATGATGTTCGACCTGCTGCTGGCCAGCGCCCGCGCCCCCGCGTTCGGGTGGTAGCCCAGCTCGCGGATGCTCTGCTCGACCCGCTGCCGGGTGGTCGCGGAGATGGACCGCTTGCCGCTGAGGACATAGCTCACCGTGCTCGCCGAGACTCCGGCGTGCTGGGCGACCTCGGCGAGGGTGACCATCCAGCTCTCCAAGCTTTGTGAAGCGCTTCGACAGTGCGCAGGGTGAACACGGGCGAGTGAGGGTGCTTCGACAGTAGCCCCAGCAGAGGTGGGTGTCCATAGGTTGTCGAAGCGCTTCGACAGCGAGTTGTGGCGGAATCGTGGAGAAGGTGCGCTCTGCCTACCACGTGCAAGCGCTCACCGGCGAGAGAGGACCGGGAGAAGACGCGGAGGCACTCGTCCGGCGCAAGCTGCCCGGTGACGACAGGTACGTCTCCGGCGCCGGGTCCGGCACCGGGTGTCCAGGGGAATCGGTCGCTCGACACCGGGTCCTCCTCCGTCACCGCCGGCCGAGGCGGGCCGAACGGGCACGCGAAGGGTGGCGGGGTCGTCCCGGATCGGGTACCAACGATCGAGTAGCACCGATCGGTAACCGATGTGGTCCAAGATCCCTATTCGCGGCGAGGTGAGCCTCATGTCCGCACCACCCCTCAAGAAACCCACCGTCACCGAGCGTGAGGCACGCCAGGTGGCGGAGGCCGCCCGGGAGCAGGACTGGCGCAAGCCCAGCTTCGCCAAGGAGCTGTTCCTGGGCCGCTTCCGCCTCGACCTCATCCACCCCCACCCGCTCCCCACCGACGAGGCCGTCCGGCGCGGCGAGCAGTTCCTGGCCAAACTCCGCACGTTCTGCGAGACGAAGATCGACGGAGCGCTGATCGAGCGCGAGGCCCGCATCCCCGACGAGGTCGTCGACGGGCTCAAGGAGCTCGGCGCCCTCGGCATGAAGATCGACCCCAAGTACGGCGGCCTCGGCCTCACCCAGGTGTACTACAACAAGGCGCTGGCCCTGATCGGCTCGGCCAGCCCCGCGGTCGGCGTACTGCTGTCGGCCCATCAGTCGATCGGCGCACCGCAGCCGCTGAAGCTGTTCGGCACCCCCGAACAGAAGCAGGCCTTCCTGCCGCGCTGCGCCACCACCGCCATCAGCGCCTTCCTGCTCACCGAGCCGGACGTCGGCTCCGACCCGGCGCGGCTCGCGACGACCGCGGTGCCCGACGGGGACGACTACGTCCTCGACGGGGTGAAGCTGTGGACGACCAACGGCGTGGTCGCCGACCTGCTGGTCGTGATGGCCCGGGTCCCGAAGAGCGACGGCCACCCCGGCGGCATCACCGCCTTCGTCGTGGAGAGCGACTCGCCCGGCATCACCGTCGAGAACCGCAACGCGTTCATGGGTCTGCGCGGCATCGAGAACGGCGTCACCCGCCTCCACCAGGTCCGGGTCCCCGCCGCGAACCGCATCGGCCCCGAGGGCGCCGGCCTCAAGATCGCCCTGACCACCCTCAACACCGGCCGGCTCTCCCTGCCCGCGTCCTGCGTGGCCGCCGGCAAGTGGTGTCTGAAGATCGCCCGCGAGTGGTCGACGGCCCGTGAGCAGTGGGGCAAGCCGATCGCGCACCACGAGGCGGTCGGCGCGAAGATCAGCTTCATCGCGGCCACCACCTTCGCGCTGGAAGCCGTCCTCGACCTCTCCTCGCAGATGGCCGACGAGGACCGCAACGACATCCGCATCGAGGGTGCGCTGGCCAAGCTCTTCGCCTCCGAGATGGGCTGGCGGATGGCCGACGAACTCGTCCAGATCCGCGGCGGCCGCGGCTTCGAGACCGCCGCGTCGCTGAAAGCCCGCGGCGAGCGCGCGGTCCCCGCCGAACAGGTCCTGCGCGACCTGCGCATCAACCGCATCTTCGAGGGCTCCACCGAGATCATGCACCTGCTCATCGCGCGCGAGGCCGTCGACGCCCACCTCTCCGTCGCCGGCGACCTCATCGACCCCGACAAGTCCCTCCAGGACAAGGCCAGGGCAGGCGCCAACGCGGGTGTCTTCTACGCCAAGTGGCTCCCGAAACTGGTCGCGGGAGCGGGCCAGCTGCCGTCGTCGTACACGGAGTTCAAGTACGGCGGCGCGGACCTCTCCGTGCACCTGCGCTTCGTCGAACGGCACGCCCGCAAGCTCGCCCGCTCCACCTTCTACGCCATGTCCCGCTGGCAGGGCCGGATGGAGACCAAGCAGGGCTTCCTCGGCCGGGTCGTCGACATCGGCGCGGAGCTGTTCGCGATGAGCGCGGCCTGCGTCCGGGCCGAGCTGCTGCGCTCGCGCGGCGAGAACGGCCAGGAGGCATACCGGCTCGCCGACGCCTTCTGCCGCCAGTCCCGGCTGCGCGTCGACGCGCTCTTCACCCGCCTGTGGAGCAACACCGACGACCTGGACCGCAGGGTCGTCAAGGACGTCCTCGCGGGCAGCTACGAGTGGCTGGAACAGGGCATCCTCGACCCGTCCGGAGAAGGTCCCTGGATCGCCGACACGACCCCCGGTCCCAGCGAACGGGAGAACGTCCACCGCTCGATCGGGTGAGCAGCGGCACACAGGGTGACGGGGTGCCCTCCTCGGGGGGCACCCTGTCCCTGCCGCCCGCGCGGTGCGGCCACAATGGGGGGATGAGCGACAGTCCAGCCCCCCTCGCCGACCCCCATCTCGTCTACGACCCGGTGGGCGACGGCCCCAAGGACGTGGTGGTCCTCGGCTCCACCGGATCGATCGGCACCCAGGCCGTCGACCTCGTGCTGCGCAACCCCGACCGGTTCCGCGTCACCGGCCTGTCCGCCCACGGCGGCCGGGTCGCCCTCCTCGCCGAGCAGGCCCGCCGGCTGCGGGTGCGGACCGTCGCGGTCGCCCGCGAGGACGTCGTACCGGCCCTGCGCGAGGCGCTGCGCGCGCAGTACGGCGCCCAGGAGCCGCTCCCCGAGATCCTCGCCGGACCGGACGCGGCCACCCGGCTCGCCGCCTCCGGCTGTCACACCGTCCTGAACGGCATCACGGGCTCCATCGGCCTCGCGCCCACCCTCGCCGCCCTGGAGGCGGGCCGCACCCTCGCGCTCGCCAACAAGGAGTCGCTCATCGTCGGCGGCCCGCTGGTCAAGGCGCTCGCCAAGCCCGGTCAGATCATCCCGGTCGACTCCGAGCACGCCGCCCTCTTCCAGGCCCTCGCCGCCGGCACCCGCGCCGACGTCCGCAAGCTCGTCGTCACCGCCTCCGGCGGCCCCTTCCGCGGCCGTACGAAGGCGCAGCTCGCGGACGTCACCGTCGAGGACGCCCTCGCGCACCCCACCTGGTCCATGGGCCCGGTGATCACTATCAACTCCGCGACCCTCGTCAACAAGGGGCTGGAGGTCATCGAGGCACACCTCCTCTACGACATTCCCTTCTCGCGGATTGAGGTGGTCGTGCACCCGCAGTCGTATGTCCACTCGATGGTTGAATTCACGGACGGATCGACACTGGCCCAGGCGACGCCCCCCGACATGCGCGGGCCCATCGCCATCGGCCTCGGCTGGCCCCAGCGCGTCCCCGACGCCGCGCCCGCCTTCGACTGGAGCACCGCCTCGACGTGGGAGTTCTTCCCCCTCGACAACGAGGCCTTCCCCTCGGTGAACCTCGCCCGGCACGTGGGCGAGCTCGCGGGGACGGCCCCCGCGGTGTTCAATGCCGCCAACGAGGAGTGCGTGGAGGCGTTCCGCACCGGCGCGCTGCCCTTCAACGGGATCATGGACACCGTGACCCGGATCGTCGAGGAGCACGGCACCCCGGTCACGGGAACCTCACTCACCGTGTCGGACGTCCTCGAAGCGGAGACCTGGGCGCGCGCCCGCGCCCGGGAACTGACGGCACAGACGGCGGAGGCCCGCGCATGACGACCCTGATGTTCATCCTCGGGATAGTGGTCTTCGCGGTGGGCCTGCTCTTCTCGATCGCCTGGCACGAGCTGGGCCACCTCTCCACGGCGAAGATGTTCGGCATCCGGGTGCCCCAGTACATGGTCGGCTTCGGCCCGACCATCTGGTCGCGCAGGAAGGGCGACACCGAGTACGGCATCAAGGCCATCCCGCTCGGCGGCTACATCCGCATGATCGGCATGTTCCCGCCCGGCGACGACGGCCGGATCACGGCCCGCTCCACCTCCCCCTGGCGCGGCATGATCGAGGACGCCCGCTCGGCCGCCTTCGAGGAGCTCCAGCCCGGCGACGAGACCCGCATGTTCTACACGCGCAAGCCGTGGAAACGGGTCATCGTCATGTTCGCCGGCCCGTTCATGAACCTGATCCTCGCGATCGGCCTGTTCCTCACCGTGCTCATGGGCTTCGGCATCCAGCAGGAGACCACCACCGTCGGCTCGGTCTCGCCCTGCGTCATCGCGCAGAGCGAGAACCGCGACACCTGCAAGTCGACCGACAAGGCCTCCCCGGCCGCGGCCGCGGGCCTGAAGAAGGGCGACAAGATCGTCTCCTTCGACGGCGTCCGCACCGAACAGTGGGACACGCTCTCCGACCTCATCCGGGACAGCGCCGGCAAGGACGTGGCGATCGTCGTCGAACGCGGCGGCAAGGACGTCACCCTGCACGCGACCATCGCCACCAACCAGGTCGCCAAGAAGGACGGCTCCGGCGCCTACGTCCAGGGCGAGTACGTGAAGGCCGGCTTCCTCGGCTTCGGCGCGGCCACCGGAGTGGTCCAGCAGGACTTCGGCCAGTCCGTGGAGTGGATGACCGACCACGTCGGCCAGGCCGTCGACTCCCTCGTCGCCCTGCCCGGCAAGATCCCCGCCCTGTGGGACGCCGCCTTCGGCGACGGCCCGCGCGAACCGGACTCCCCGATGGGCATCGTCGGCGCGGCCCGGGTCACCGGCGAGATCGCCACCCTGGACATCCCCGCGTCGCAGCAGCTGGCGATGTTCGTGTTCGTCCTGGCCGGTTTCAACCTCTCCCTGTTCCTGTTCAACATGCTCCCGCTGCTCCCGCTCGACGGCGGGCACATCGCGGGCGCCCTGTGGGAGTCGCTGCGCCGCAACACCGCCAAGGTGCTGCGCAGGCCGGACCCGGGCCCGTTCGACGTGGCGAAGCTGATGCCGGTGGCGTACGTGGTGGCCGGGATCTTCGTCTGCTTCACGATCCTGGTGCTGATCGCCGACGTCGTTAACCCGGTGAGAATCTCCTAGCCGTACGGCGTTGAGGGCGGCCCGGCACCGTGAGTGCCGGGCCGCCCTCCCTTTGGCGGGTTCCACGACGCAGGGGGTCCCCCCGCCGGGTGGTTCGTGGTGGGGGAGTGCTCGGGCCTCCGCCGGTGCCGTAATCTCGAAGCCTGGAACCCGCCACTGACGGGACCTGGGCCTTGATCCACGACTTGGGGTTGCACAGCAGATGACTGCGATTTCTCTCGGCATGCCGTCCGTTCCGACCAGGGTTGCCGAGCGCCGGAAGAGCCGGCAGATCCAGGTCGGCTCGGTGGCGGTGGGCGGTGACGCGCCGGTCTCGGTCCAGTCGATGACGACGACGCGTACGTCGGACGTCGGGGCGACGCTCCAGCAGATCGCCGAGCTGACCGCGTCGGGCTGCCAGATCGTCCGCGTGGCCTGCCCGACGCAGGACGACGCGGACGCGCTGGCGACGATCGCCCGCAAGTCGCAGATCCCGGTGATCGCCGACATCCACTTCCAGCCGAAGTACGTGTTCGCGGCGATCGAGGCGGGCTGTGCGGCGGTCCGCGTGAACCCGGGCAACATCAAGCAGTTCGACGACAAGGTCAGGGAGATCGCGAAGGCCGCGAAGGACCACGGCACCCCGATCCGCATCGGCGTCAACGCCGGGTCGCTGGACCGCCGCCTGCTGCAGAAGTACGGCAAGGCCACGCCCGAGGCGCTGGTCGAGTCCGCCCTGTGGGAGGCCTCGCTCTTCGAGGAGCACGACTTCCGCGACATCAAGATCTCGGTCAAGCACAACGACCCGGTCGTGATGATCGAGGCCTACCGGCAGCTGGCCGCTCAGTGCGACTACCCGCTCCACCTCGGCGTCACCGAGGCGGGCCCGGCGTTCCAGGGCACGATCAAGTCGGCCGTCGCCTTCGGCGCCCTGCTCTCCCAGGGCATCGGCGACACCATCCGCGTGTCGCTCTCGGCCCCTCCGGTCGAGGAGGTCAAGGTCGGCAACCAGATCCTGGAGTCCCTCAACCTCAGGCAGCGCGGCCTGGAGATCGTCTCCTGCCCGTCCTGCGGCCGCGCCCAGGTCGACGTCTACAAGCTGGCCGAAGAGGTCACCGCCGGCCTCACGGGCATGGAGGTCCCGCTCCGGGTCGCCGTCATGGGCTGCGTCGTCAACGGCCCCGGCGAGGCCCGCGAGGCCGACCTCGGCGTCGCCTCCGGCAACGGCAAGGGCCAGATCTTCGTCAAGGGCGAAGTCATCAAGACCGTCCCCGAGTCGAAGATCGTGGAGACCCTCATCGAAGAGGCCATGAAGCTGGCCGAACAGATGGAGGCAGCGGGCGTCCCGTCCGGCGAACCGTCGGTAGCGGTAGCGGGCTGACGCCCTCGTCCGACGAGCGGGAGCCGGCGCGCTGGTCTCCGACGACACCCGCGCCCCGGCCCCCGGCGCCGACCGGGCAGACGCGGCCCGCCCGTGCCCCCTGTCGCCAGGGAATCTCAGCTCCGGTGTTCGGGGGCGGATCCGGCCGTCCTCATCCCCCGCCCACCCGGAGCGGGCGGCCCTTCCCGGTGGTGGTCGGGGAAACGCGGCTCGTCCGCGTTCGGGGGCGGGGGCTGGCCGTCCCCGTCTCCCGCCCGCCCGTAGCAGGCGGGACTTCCCGGCGGTCGTCGGGGAAAGTCAGCCCGTCCGGCGATTGAGGACGAGGCCCGTTCGGGGCCGATGCGGGGGTCGGGGGCGGCAGCCCCCGGCGGGGTGACGGCAGCCGGCGGTCACCGTCGGAACACCGGGGGCGGCGCGGCTCAGCTTCCGCAGGTACAGTGCGGGGACCAGCAGCCCTGAGTGTGAGGCCCCGCAGTTGTTGACCCAGACCACCTCCCGGGTCCTCGAACCGAGCGACCTGGACGCCGCGCTCGCCGTCCTCGACCGCGAGCCGGTGGCCAACGCCTTCGTCACCTCCCGCGTCCAGGTCGCGGGCCTCGACCCCTGGCGGCTCGGCGGCGAGATGTGGGGCTGGTACGAGGACGGCATGCTGACCTCCCTCTGCTACGCGGGCGCCAACCTCGTCCCGATCTGCGCCACCCCGCGCGCGGTACGCGCCTTCGCCGACCGCGCGCGCAGGGCCGGCCGCCGCTGCTCCTCCATCGTCGGCCCCGCCGAACCCACCGCCCGGCTCTGGAGCCTCCTCGAACCCCACTGGGGCCCCGCCCGCGAGGTCCGCGCCCACCAGCCCCTGATGGTCGCCGACCGGATGCCCGCCGACATCGCCCCGGATCCCTACGTCCGCCGCATCCGCAAGGACGAGATGGAGACGATCATGCCGGCGTGCGTGGCGATGTTCACCGAGGAGGTCGGCGTCTCCCCGATGGCCGGCGACGGAGGGCTGCTGTACCAGGCGCGCGTCGCCGAACTCGTCGGCTCCGGCCGTTCCTTCGCCCGCCTCGACGACGAGGGCAGGGTCGTCTTCAAGGCGGAGATCGGCGCGGCGACCCCGCAGGCCTGCCAGATCCAGGGCGTGTGGGTGGCCCCGGAGTACCGGGGGAGGGGCCTGGCCGCTCCGGCCATGGCGGCCGTCCTGCGCTACGCCCTCGCGGACGTCGCCCCGGTGGCCAGCCTCTACGTCAACGACTTCAACACGGCGGCGAGAAGGACGTACAGGAGGGTCGGCTTCCAGGAGGTCGGGGCATTCATGAGCGTCCTCTTCTGACCCACCTGTAGGCTCCCCGCCATGGATCTCGTCATCGGCCCCCTGGACCTCCCCGCCCACGTGGACGAGGCCCTCGCGGTCCAGGCGGTCGCCTTCGGACTGGGCCCGGACGAGGTGGCCGTCCGCCGGCAGATCGTCCTGCGCCACATGACGTACCCGGGCGCGCGGGCCCTCGGGGCGACCACGGCGGAAGGCCGGCTGGCCGGATTCGTCTACGGCATGCCCAACGACCGCACCCACTGGTGGTCCACCGTCGTGGAGCCCTACCTCCGGGCCCAGGGCCACGACCTCTGGCTCGACGACTCCTTCGTCATCACCGAGCTGCACGTGCACCCCGCGTACCAGAACCGCGGCGCGGGCCGCGCCCTGATCACCGGGATCACCGACAGCGCGACCGAACCCCGCTCGATCCTCTCCGCGATCGACATCGAGAGCCCCGCCCGCGCCCTCTACCGCTCCCTCGGCTACCAGGACCTGGCGCGCCGCGTCCTCTTCCCCAGCGCACCCCGCCCGTACGCCGTGATGGGCGCCCCGCTCCCCCTGCTGCGGAAGTAAGGATTTCCGGCGACACCGCGCTCCCGGCTAACCTCCTTGCCATCACCCTTACCCGGCAGGAGTACGAGAACCATGGCGAACGCACCGGTCCAGCGCATGTCCCAGTTGATGGCGAAGACCCTGCGCGACGACCCCGCGGACGCCGAGGTCCTCAGCCACAAGCTCCTCGTCCGCGCGGGCTACGTCCGCCGCACCGCGGCCGGCATCTGGAGCTGGCTGCCCCTCGGCAAGAAGGTCCTCGCCAACGTGGAGCGGATCGTCCGTGAGGAGATGGACGCGATCGGCGCCCAGGAGGTGCTGCTCCCCGCCCTGCTGCCGCGCGAGCCGTACGACGCGACGGGCCGCTGGGACGAGTACGGCGCCGAGCTGTTCCGCCTGAAGGACCGCAAGGGCGGCGACTACCTCCTCGGCCCGACCCACGAGGAGATCTTCACCCTGCTGGTGAAGGACCAGGCGTCCTCCTACAAGGACCTGCCGGTCGTCCTCTACCAGATCCAGCACAAGTACCGGGACGAGGCCCGCCCGCGGGCCGGCATCCTGCGCGGCCGCGAGTTCCTCATGAAGGACTCGTACTCCTTCGACCTGGACGACGAGGGCCTCGCCCACTCCTACGCCCTGCACCGCGAGGCCTACCAGAAGGTGTTCGCGCGCCTCGGCCTCGACTACCGCATCTGCGCCGCCACCGCCGGCGCGATGGGCGGCTCCAAGTCCGAGGAGTTCCTCGCCCCGGCCGGCGCCGGCGAGGACACCTTCGCGGACTGCCCGAACTGCGACTTCGCCGCCAACACCGAGGCGATCTCGTACGAGCTGAAGCCGGTGGACGCCGACGGCGTGGCCGCGCTCGAGGAGATCCCCACCCCGGACACCCCGACCATCGAGACCCTCGCCGCCCACCTGGGCGTCCCGGCCTCCGCCACGCTGAAGAACCTGCTGGTGAAGGTCGACGGCGAGATCGTGGCCGTGGGCGTCCCGGGCGACCGTGAGGTCGACATGGACAAGGTCGAGGCGCACTTCGCCCCGGCGGTCGTCGAGATGGTCACCGAGGCGGACTTCACGGGCCGCCCGGACCTGGTCCGCGGCTACGTCGGCCCGCAGGGCCTGGGGGAGAAGGTCACGTACATCGCCGACCCGCGCGTGGCCCCCGGCACCGCCTGGATCACCGGCGCCAACAAGGAGGGCACGCACGCGAAGAACGTGGTCGCGGGCCGTGACTTCGAGGTCGGCGCGTACGTCGACGTCGTGGTCGTCCAGGAGGGCGACCCCTGCCCGAAGTGCGGCACCGGCCTCAGGCTGGACCGAGCGATCGAGATCGGCCACATCTTCCAGCTCGGCCGCAAGTACGCCGACGCCCTCAAGCTCGACGTCCTCGGCCAGAACGGCAAGCCGGTCCGCGTCACCATGGGCTCCTACGGCATCGGCGTCTCCCGTGCGGTCGCGGCCCTCGCCGAGCAGACCGCCGACGACAAGGGCCTGTGCTGGCCGGCCGAGGTGGCCCCGGCCGACGTGCACGTGGTCGCCGCGGGCAAGGCGCTGCAGACCGAACTGGCGCTTGAGGTCTCCGAGAAGCTGCGGACGGCCGGTCTGCGGGTCCTGGTCGACGACCGGGCCGGGGTCTCCCCGGGCGTGAAGTTCACCGACTCCGAGCTGATCGGCGTACCGAAGATCCTGGTCGCGGGCCGCCGCTCGGCGGAGGGCGTCGTGGAGCTGAAGGACCGCAGGACCGGCGAGCGCGAGGAGCTGACGGTGGACGAGGCGATCGCCCGACTGACCGCGTGACGCTTTAAGGCACCTCTCAGAGACTTCTGTCGGGGCGTATGGCCGCCTCACAGACTTCTCTCAGACCGTTCCCCGACCGTAGTGCGTGACAGAACGTCACTACGGAGGGGAACGGTCATGGCGACCAGGGAAGAGGAGCGGGGGGCCGCGGCGGCGGTCCGCAGAGGCGCACGGCGTACGGCGGCCTTCGCCGCCGCCGTCACGCTGGCCGGGGCGGCGGGTGTGTTCGCCCTGATCGGCACCATGCAGGCGGACGCCGGCACGACAGCGAGCGGCAGCGGGACGAGCTCCAGCACGAGCTCCGGCACGAGCTCCGGCACGAGCAGCGGCACGGACACGTCGAGTGACACGGCCGGCGGCTCCTCCACCGACACCTCGGGCGACTCGTCCTCGTCCTCGTCCTCCGACGACTCCTCGTCGAGCGGCTCCTCCTCGGACGGCTCCGGCAGCTCCGGCGGCCTCACCCCGCCCTCCGGCGGCTCGGCCGACTCCACCTCGGGGGCGTCGTGATGACCACGCCGCTCAAGCACCGCACCACGGCCGCCACCGAATGGCGTGCCCTCGGCACCACGGTCCGGCTGGTCGTCACCGACCCGGCCCTGCTGGACTCCTGCAACCTGCTCCTCGCCCGGCACCTCGCCGAGGTCGACGCCGCCTGCAGCCGCTTCCGCCCGGACTCCGAGCTCGCCGCCCTCGACACCACCGCCGGCCGCCCGGTCCGGGTGAGCCCCCTGCTCGCCGAGGCCCTCGACGTGGCCCTGCGCGCGGCCGAGGCGACCGACGGGGCCGTGGACCCCACCGTCGGCTCCGCCATGGACGCGATCGGCTACGACCGGGACTTCACCCTCGTCCGCGAGGACGACCGCCCGGTCCGGCTCACCCTGCGCCGCACCCCCGGCTGGCGCACCGTCAGCCTCGACCGCGCCACCGGCACCGTCACCCTCCCCGCCGGTGTCCGACTCGACCTCGGCGCCACCGCCAAGGCCTGGGCCGCCGACCGGGCCGCGCGGACGCTGGCCGACACGGCCGGGTGCGGGGTCCTGGTCGGCCTGGGCGGCGACACGGCCGTCGCGGGCGCGGCCCCGGCGGGCGGCTGGCAGGTCCGCGTGCAGGACGTCACGGGGCCCGTCGACGCGACACCCGCCCGGGGCGCGTACGCCACCGTCGGCCTGCACAGCGGCGGCCTCGCCACGTCCGGCACCACGGCCCGGCGCTGGCGGCGCGGCGGCCACGAGCTGCACCACATCGTCGACCCCCGCACCGGCCTGCCCGTGCGCTCCCCCTGGCGGACCGTCTCGGTCGCCGCGGCCACCTGCGCCGACGCCAACGCGGCGAGCACAGCGGCCCTGGTGAAGGGTGCGGGAGCGGAGCAGTGGCTGACCCGCCTGGGCCTGCCCGCACGGCTGGTCACGCAGAACGGGGTCGTCGTCACCACGCCCGGCTGGCCCACCGAGGTCCTGGAGGCCGCCGCGTGAACTCCGCGACCCTCTGGTACGCCAACCGGGCCACCGGTGCCGTCTGCCTCGTCCTCCTCACGGTCGTCGTCCTCCTCGGCGTCGCCGTCCGCCTGCGCACCCGCATCCCCGGCCTGCCCCGCTTCGGCACGGTGAGCCTGCACCGCGCGCTGTCCCTCTCCGTGACCGCCTTCCTGGCCCTGCACATCACCACCGCGGTCATGGACACCTACGTCGACATCACCGTCACGGACGTCCTGCTCCCCTTCGTCTCCGGCTACCAGCCCCTCTGGCTCGGCCTCGGCACGGTCTCGGTCGACCTGCTGCTCGCCGTGCTGATCACCAGTCTCCTGCGCGAACGCCTCGGCCACCGTGCCTGGCGGGCCGTCCACTGGCTGGCCTACGCCGCCTGGCCGGTCGCCCTCGTGCACGGCATCGGCATCGGCACGGACACCGGCACCGACTGGATGACCTGGCTGACCGTCGCCTGCGTCGCGGCCGTGACCGCCGCCTTCGCCGCCCGCCTCGTCCACGCGGCCCGCGCCGCCCGCCGTACCCCCGCCGCCCTCCTGCGCACCGCCGAAGGAGCCCGACCGTGACCGCCACCCACGCCGACCTCCACCTGTCCCCCCGTCTCCTCGCCCCCGGCGCCGCCCCGGCCGACCTCGCCGCCCATCACCGGCGCCACGGCCCCCTGTCCTACCGCGCTCCCGAGAGCATCCTGCGCGCGGTGGCCGCCTCAGGTCTCACCGGCCGCGGCGGAGCCGCCTTCCCGACGTACCGCAAGCTCGTCTCGGTCGCCGAGGCCGGGCGCCGTACCGGCCGGGCCCCGGTGGTCGTGGCCAACGGCGCGGAGAGCGAGCCCGCCAGCCGCAAGGACCGGACCCTTCTGCACCTCTCTCCCCACCTCGTCCTCGACGGCCTGCAGATCGCGGCCCACGCGGTCGGCGCGGGGGAGGCGTACATCGGCGTGGAGGACGGCGCGACCTGGCTGGAATCCGCCCTCGCCCAGCGCACCGCCGACCCGCTGCCCGTGCGGGTCGTCCGGCTGCCCCCGTCCTTCCTCTCCGGACAGGCCTCCGCCCTGGCCCGGTTCGTCTCCGGCGGCCCCGCCCTCCCCGCGCACCGGCGCCCGCCGGTCCGTGAGCGGGGCGTGCACAGGGCCCCGACCCTCGTCCAGAACGTCGAGACCCTCGCCCACCTCGCGCTCGTCGCCCGCTACGGCGCCGACTGGTACCGCAGCGCCGGCACTCCCGCCCAACCGGGCAGCGCCCTGTGCACGATCCACGTCGCGGGACGCGAACCCCGGGTGACCGAGGCCCCGTACGGCTTGCCGCTCGCCCGTCTGCTGCCGCTGGAGGGCGCCTCGGCGGTCCTCGTGGGCGGCTACCACGGCACCTGGATCCCGGCCCGGGAGGCCGCCGAACTCACCGTCGACGCCGCCTACTTGGGCGCCGGCGTGCTGGCCGTGCTGCCCGCCGACCGGTGCGGCCTCACCGAGACGGCCCGCGTGCTGCGCCACCTCGCCCTGCAGTCGGCCGGCCAGTGCGGCCCCTGCCTCAACGGCCTGCCCCGCATCGCCACCGCCTTCCGCACCCTCGCCGCACCCGGCCCCCAGGGCACCGTGCGCACCGACCTCGCCCGCTGGTGCGGCCTCGTCGAGGGCCGGGGCGCCTGTCACCATCCCGACGGCACGGTCCGTCTGGTCCGCAGCGCCCTCACCACCTTCGCCGCCGAGGCAGACGCCCACACCCACGGCCACTGCACGGCGACCGACCGCACCCCGCTGCTGCCCGTTCCCCAGGAGGCCTGACATGGACGCGCACATGGAGTTGGACCTCGACCGGACGTCCTGCCGCGGCCACGGCCTCTGCGCGGAACTCCTCCCGGACCACATCACCCTGGACGAATGGGGCTACCCGTTCGTGGACCACGCCCCCCTCCCGGCCCGCGCGGTGAAACGGGCCCGCAGAGCGGCGGCGGACTGCCCGGTCCTGGCCCTCAGACTGACGGCCAGTCCGGCACCCTGAGCGGCACGGGGAACCGCGCGAGCCGGCACCCCGCGCCCGCAGCCGAGGACGGACCGACCCTCACAGCCATCCCGCGAACTCCAGCAGCAACTCGGCATCCCTGGGCCGCCCCACGCGCAGGGCCCGCACCCCCGACTCCACGGCCCGGAAGAGACTCCACCCCCGCACCCGCTCCTGATCCAGCTCCAGCGACTCCGCCAGCTTCCGCACCCGCCGCCGCGTGGTCGCCGCCCCCGACGGCGAGGCGATCAAGTCCTCCACCCGGTCCCGCACCAGCCGCGCCAGATCGAACGCACACTCCCCGACCACCGGATCCGGCCCCACCGCCAGCCACGGCGACCGCTCGCCCGCCAGCACCTTGCTCTGCCGGAACGTCCCGTGCAGCAACCGCCGCTCCGGCTCCGCCGCCACCAACTCCTCCCGGGCCAGGAGAGCCGCGTCCACCAGCGCGCCCACCTCGGAGCCGACGGCGGTCCCCCGCATCGCCTCCGCCTGCCGCCCGGTCCGCTCGGCCACCGTCTCGAAGACACGCGCGCCGCCCGCGCCGCCCGCGCCGCCCTCGTCGGGAGGCTCCACCCACAGCCGCCGCAGCGTCCCCGCCGCCTCCAGCAGCGCCTTCGCCTCCGGCAGCGACCGCACCGACACATCCGGGTGCAGCCGCTCGAGCAGCAGCACCCCCTCCGCCGAGGGCCCTTCCAGCAGGTGGACGGCGCCCAGACCGCCCCAGTGCGCCAGCGCGGCCCGCTCCGCCTCCGGGCGGAACCGGGGCGGTGCCAGCTTGAGCACGGCGGGCGTCCCGTCCGCGCGGCGCACCAGCACCACCAGGCTGCTGCGGCCACCCGGCACCTGCACCCGCTCGACGGTCAACTCGCGTAGAGCGGCGGCCTGTTGGACCGCCGCCGGCAGCTTCTCCAACCAGTCGTCACCGCTCGGTGCCGTCTCACCGAGCGCCCTCACCAGACGCTGCGGCGGTTCGAAAGCCATGCGCGAGTCGTTCCCTTCCCTCTCCGGGCTACGCGGTCGGTGTCGCCGAGACTCCGGAGGTGGCCGCGTCCGTACCGGCCCGCTCGGCGAG
Source organism: Streptomyces sp. NPDC001381 (assembly GCF_042895685.1). Taxonomy (NCBI): domain Bacteria; kingdom Bacillati; phylum Actinomycetota; class Actinomycetes; order Kitasatosporales; family Streptomycetaceae; genus Streptomyces; species Streptomyces sp. NPDC001381. Next base: position 195,815 of record NZ_JBIAWO010000010.1, read on the forward strand.
CCCAGGGAAGGCTACGCTCCCGCCGCGCCAGCGCGCCGCGCGCACCGCCGCCTCCCGCAGCGCCCCGGCGGCCTCCCTGCGCCGCTCGTCCCCGGCTGCCCGCACCAGGTCGGAGTACACCCCGGCCACGCGGTCCTCCAGCTCCGCGGCGAGCCGGACCGCCGCCGCCGAGTCCGCCACCGGGAACGGCAGCGCGTACCCGGCGTTCGCCGCGACCGGCTCGCCGCCCAGGTCGCGCACCTCGCGCACCAGCGCGTCCCGGCGGGCCCGGTGCGCGTCGTACGCCGACCGTGCCTCGGTGCGCCGCTCCTCGCGGATCCGCCCGCCGACGACGCCGTACCCGTACACGGCGGCGTGCTCGGCGGCCAGCGCCGCCTGGAGTGCCGTCAGTTCCGCGCTCGTCGCCCCGCGTGCCCTCCTCATCGCTTCCCCTCCGTCAGCAGATACGCGTGGGCGGCGCCGGCCGCCGCCACCGAGGCCAGCAGCCGGGCCAGTTCACCGGGGACGTCCACCAGCGCCGCGGTCCGGGTGTCGGCCAGCGTCCGCTCGGCGTCGGCGAGGGAGGCGAGAGCGTCCTTCTCGGTCGACGGGGACGCCGACGGGGACGCCGGCGGGGAAACGGAGGCCGGGGGAGACCCCGTTGGAGACCCCGACGGAGAGCCCGGAGGGGAACTCGACGCGGAAGCCGAGGGTGACGGGGACGCCGCTGCCTTCTCGTCGCCCCCGAACGCCTCCACATGCCGTGCGACCTCCGCCCGCAGCGGTGCGAGCCGTGCCGCCAGCGCGGGATGGGCGGCGAGGACGGTGTCGTACCGCTCCACCAGCAGGGCGCTCTCCCGCGCCGCACGCGCGCGTGCCCGCTCAGTGACCGAGGGGCTGGCGCCGACGCTCTCCTCGGGGCCGTCGGAACGGGACGAGCAGCCCACGAACAGCGCGGCCCCGGCGGCCGACGCGAGCAGGGTTCTTCTGCGCGGCCCCGAGGGGGCGCGCGACGGGAGCGGGAACGGCACGGCAGACGTCCTCGGGGAACTCGTACGAAAGAAAGACGAAGCAGGGAACAGGCCCGTGATCACCGTACCTTCGGACCCGCCCGGCCGAGGTCTCCGCCACCCTCCGTGCACAGGTGGACGGCAACACTCCCCGCGACCGGATACCCTTTGACCAGACACGCGACCCATCCCACAACAGCACACGCGGCCGAGGAGTCACCCGGATGAGCACCACCCAGAGCGAGAGGCTGCGAGAGCTCCTGGAACCGCTCGTCGCCTCCCAGGGCCTGGATCTCGAAGAGATCGCCGTGGACTCCGTAGGACGCAAGCGCGTGCTGCGTGTCGTCGTCGACTCCGACACCGGGGCGGACCTCGACCGGATCGCCGATGTGAGCCGCGCGCTCTCGGCGAAGCTCGACGAGACGGACGCGATGGGCCAGGGCGAGTACACCCTCGAGGTCGGCACCCCGGGCGCGGAGCGCGCCCTCACCGAGCACCGCCACTACGTGCGCGCCACGGGCCGCCTGGTGAAGTTCCAGCTGGCCGAGGGCGGCGAGCTCCTCGCGCGGATCCTGAAGGCCGACGACGACGGCCTCGACCTCGAAGTGCCCGGCGTGAAGGGCCGCAAGGCCACGACCCGCAGAGTCGCCTTCCCGGAGATCGAGAAGGCGCGCGTGCAGGTCGAGTTCAACCGCAAGGACAAGGACGAGAAGGAAGAGGAGGCGTAGCCGTGGACATCGACATGAGTGCCCTGCGGGGCTTGGTACGGGAGAAGGAGATCTCCTTCGACCTGCTGGTCGAGGCGATCGAGTCGGCCCTCCTCATCGCCTACCACCGCACCGAGGGAAGCCGCCGGCACGCGCGCGTGGAGCTCAACCGGGAGACCGGGCATGTGACCGTGTGGGCGAAGGAGGACCCCGAGGACCTCGAGGAGGGCCAGGAGCCCCGCGAGTTCGACGACACCCCGTCCGGCTTCGGCCGTATCGCCGCCACCACCGCCAAGCAGGTGATCCTGCAGCGGCTGCGCGACGCCGAGGACGACGCGACGCTCGGCGAGTACGCCGGCCGCGAGGGCGACATCGTCACCGGAGTGGTCCAGCAGGGCCGCGACCCCAAGAACGTACTCGTGGACATCGGCAAGCTGGAGGCCATCCTCCCGGTGCAGGAACAGGTCCCGGGAGAGACGTATCCGCACGGCATGCGACTGCGGTCGTACGTCGTCCGGGTGGCGAAGGGCGTGCGCGGTCCCTCGGTCACGCTTTCGCGTACCCACCCCAATCTGGTGAAGAAGCTCTTCGCCCTCGAGGTGCCGGAGATCGCCGACGGGTCCGTCGAGATCGCCGCCATCGCGCGGGAGGCGGGTCACCGCACGAAGATCGCGGTCCGTTCCACCCGTTCGGGCCTGAACGCCAAGGGCGCCTGCATCGGCCCCATGGGCGGCCGGGTGCGCAACGTGATGGGCGAGCTGAACGGCGAGAAGATCGACATCGTCGACTGGTCGGACGACCCGGCCGAGATGGTGGCGAACGCGCTGTCCCCGGCCCGGGTCTCCAAGGTCGAGGTCGTGGACCTCGCGGCCCGTTCCGCGCGCGTGACCGTGCCCGACTACCAGCTGTCCCTGGCGATCGGCAAGGAGGGGCAGAACGCCCGTCTCGCCGCCCGTCTCACCGGCTGGCGGATCGACATCCGGCCGGACACGGAGCAGGCGTCCGAGTAGACGTCCGACCTGCGGTGGCGCCGGCCGGGGAATAGATCCAGGCCGCGGTCCGCTTAGATCACGTCAGATGTATCGCGGCAACTGTTCGAATCCTGCCCCAAAGGGGTGAGGTGGCCGCGGGGAGGTAGACTTAACTGTGTCTGGCCGGACGCACGCCGGAGCATGCCCTGAACGCACCTGTGTGGGGTGCCGGGAGCGGGCGGCCAAGACGGATCTGCTGCGCATCGTGGCGATCAAGGACGCATGCGTCCCCGATCCTCGCGGTACGCTGCCCGGCCGGGGTGCGTACGTACACCCCGCACTGGTCTGTCTCGACCAGGCGGTGCGCCGCCGGGCGTTCACGCGGGCGTTGCGCGCCGCGGGAGCGCTCGACACAAAGGCGTTGCGCCAATACGTCGAGCAGACGACAGTTGCCGATCAGGCAACACCGTAAGAAGCGCGTCGCGCGGAACGTCCGTGCGGCTCAGGTACCCCGCGAGTTGGAAGTAGGTCGAGATTGCGATGAGCACTCGATGAGCACGCGATGAGTACGCCCATGAAGTAGCGACGGTCCGGACGCAACCCGGACCTAAAAGGAGCGAAGTGGCTAAGGTCCGGGTATACGAACTCGCCAAGGAGTTCGGTGTGGAGAGCAAGGTCGTCATGGCCAAGCTCCAGGAACTCGGTGAATTCGTCCGTTCGGCGTCTTCGACCATCGAAGCGCCCGTAGTCCGCAAACTGACTGACGCCTTCCAGGGCGGCGGCGGCAAGTCCGCCAAGCCCGCCCCGCGCAAGGCCGCCCCCAAGCCCGGTGCGCCCTCCCCGGCGCAGGCCGCGCGTCCGGCCGCCCCGCGTCCGGCCGCCCCGCGGCCCGCGGCGCCCCAGCCGCCGGCGGCTCCCGCCGCCCCGGCTCCGGCCGCCTCGTCGGCCCCCGCGCCGGCCGCCCAGGGTCCGCGTCCGGTGCCCGGCCCCAAGCCCGCGCCGCGTCCGGCCCCCGCCGCCCCGGAGTTCACCGCTCCGCCGTCGGCTCCGGCCGCCCCGCAGGCCCCGCGTCCGGCCGCCCAGGGTCCGCGCCCCGGCGCGCCGCGCCCCGGTGCCCGTCCGGGTGGACCCGGCCAGGGTCAGGACCGTGGCCAGGGCCAGCGTCCCGCCGCCCAGGGTCAGCGTCCCGGTGGCGCCGGTGCGCCGCGTCCGGGCGGTGCCCGTCCGGCCGGTCCGCGTCCGGGCAACAACCCCTTCACGTCCGGTGGCAACGCCGGTATGGCCCGTCCGCAGGCGCCGCGTCCGCAGGGCGCTCCGCGTCCCGGCGGCCCCGGTGCCCCCGGCGCCGGTCCCCGTCCGCAGGCCCCCGGCGGCCAGGGCGGCGGTCCCCGTCCCCAGGCTCCCGGTGGCGCGCGTCCCTCTCCGGCGGGCATGCCCCGTCCGCAGGGTGCGGGCCCCGGCGGTCCGCGTCCGGGCGGTCCGCGTCCGAACCCCGGCATGATGCCGCAGCGTCCCGCTGCCGGCCCGCGTCCCGGCGGTGGCCCCGGCGGCCGCGGTCCGGGCGGTGCGGGTCGTCCCGGCGGCGGCGGTCGCCCCGGTGGCGGCGGCTTCGCCGGCCGTCCGGCCGGTCCCGGTGGCGGCGCCCGTCCGGGTGGCGGCGGCGGTTTCGCCGGTCGTCCCGGTGGCGGTGGCCCCGGCGGCGGTGGCGGCGGCTTCGGTGGCGGCGGTGGCCGTCCCGGCTTCGGCGGTCGTCCCGGCGGTCCCGGTGGCCGTGGTGGCACGCAGGGTGCGTTCGGCCGTCCCGGCGGTCCGGCGCGTCGTGGCCGCAAGTCGAAGCGTCAGCGTCGCCAGGAGTACGAGGCCATGCAGGCCCCGTCGGTCGGCGGTGTGATGCTGCCTCGCGGCAACGGCGAGACGATCCGTCTCTCCCGCGGCGCGTCGCTCACCGACTTCGCGGAGAAGATCAACGCCAACCCGGCGTCGCTCGTCGCGGTCATGATGAACCTCGGCGAGATGGTCACCGCGACCCAGTCCGTCTCCGACGAGACCCTCCAGCTCCTCGCGGGCGAGATGAACTACGAGGTTCAGATCGTCAGCCCGGAGGAGGAGGACCGCGAGCTGCTCGAGTCCTTCGACATCGAGTTCGGCGAGGACGAGGGCGACGAGGACGACCTGGTGGTCCGTCCCCCGGTCGTCACCGTCATGGGTCACGTCGACCACGGTAAGACCCGCCTGCTCGACGCCATCCGCAAGACGAACGTCATCGCGGGCGAGGCCGGTGGCATCACCCAGCACATCGGTGCCTACCAGGTCGCGACCGAGGTCAACGACGAAGAGCGCAAGATCACCTTCATCGACACCCCGGGTCACGAGGCGTTCACCGCCATGCGTGCGCGTGGTGCGAAGTCGACGGACATCGCGATCCTCGTGGTCGCGGCGAACGACGGCGTGATGCCGCAGACCGTCGAGGCGCTCAACCACGCCAAGGCGGCCGACGTCCCGATCGTCGTCGCGGTCAACAAGATCGACGTCGAGGGCGCCGACCCGACCAAGGTGCGCGGTCAGCTGACCGAGTACGGCCTGGTGGCCGAGGAGTACGGCGGCGACACCATGTTCGTCGACATCTCCGCCAAGCAGGGTCTGCACATCGACGACCTGCTCGAGGCGGTCATCCTGACCGCCGACGCCTCGCTCGACCTGCGGGCCAACCCGAACCAGGACGCGCAGGGCATCTCGATCGAGTCCCGCCTCGACCGCGGCCGCGGTGCCGTGGCGACGGTCCTCGTCCAGCGAGGCACGCTGCGGGTCGGCGACACGATGGTCGTGGGCGACGCCTACGGTCGCGTGCGCGCCATGCTCGACGACAACGGCAACAACGTGGCCGAGGCCGGCCCGTCGACGCCGGTCCAGGTCCTGGGTCTGACCAACGTCCCGGGTGCCGGCGACAACTTCCTCGTGGTCGAGGAGGACCGTACGGCCCGCCAGATCGCCGAGAAGCGTGCGGCCCGCGAGCGCAACGCCGCCTTCGCGAAGCGCACGCGCAGGTTCTCCCTGGAGAACCTGGACGCCGCCCTGAAGGCGGGCGAGGTCCAGCAGCTGAACCTGATCATCAAGGGCGACGCGTCCGGATCGGTCGAGGCTCTGGAGTCCTCCCTCCTCCAGCTGGACGTCGGCGAAGAGGTCGACATCCGCGTCCTGCACCGCGGTGTCGGTGCGGTCACGGAGTCGGACATCGACCTGGCCATGGGCTCCGACGCCATCGTCATCGGCTTCAACGTGCGCGCGGCCGGCCGTGCGCAGCAGATGGCCGAGCGCGAGGGCGTGGACGTCCGCTACTACTCGGTCATCTACCAGGCGATCGAGGAGATCGAGGCGGCCCTGAAGGGTCTCCTCAAGCCGGAGTACGAAGAGGTCGAGCTCGGTACGGCGGAGATCCGCGAGGTCTTCAAGTCGTCCAAGCTGGGCAACATCGCCGGTGTCCTCATCCGCTCGGGCGAGGTCAAGCGCAACACCAAGGCGCGCCTCATCCGCGACGGCAAGGTGGTCGCGGAGAACCTCACCATCGAGGGCCTGCGTCGCTTCAAGGACGACGTCACCGAGATCCGCGAAGGGTTCGAGGGCGGTATCAACCTCGGCAACTTCAACGACATCAAGGTCGACGACGTCATCGCGACGTACGAGATGCGGGAGAAGCCGCGGGTGTAACCCCGGTGTTCGGGTGCCGGGCCGCGGGGACGTCGTTCCCCGCGGCCCGGCACCGCGCCGTGTCGCGGGGGGGGGGGCCCCCCCCCCCCCCCCCCCCCCCCCCCCCCGGGGCCCGCCCCCCCCCCCCCCCCCCCCCCCCCCCCCCCCCCCCCCCCCCCCCCCCGGGCCGG
>NZ_JBIAWO010000010.1:202366-252786 GCF_042895685.1 Streptomyces sp. NPDC001381
CTACGTGTTGGGGTGGGGGGGGGGGCCCCACCCCGGGTGTTTGGGGGGGGGGGGGGGGGGGCGGGGGGCCCCGGGGCCCGGCCACCGCGCCGTGTCCCGGGGGCTACCGCCCCCGGACCCCCGCCGTCGGCCCCGGAGGGGCCTCGTCCTCACCCGCCGGACGGCCGCGCCGAAACCCCGTCGAGCCGACCGCGGGTTCGGGGTACCGTTCTTGATGCCCCTGTCCCATACGGCCGACAGGGTCATCGATCCCGTACCGGCGGGTGAACCGGCAGATACATGTACGTGGGGACTCTGTCCTTCGACCTCCTCCTGGGCGACGTACGGTCGCTGAAGGAGAAGCGCTCCGTCGTCCGCCCCATCGTCGCCGAGCTCCAGCGCAAGTACGCGGTGAGCGCGGCCGAGGTCGACCACCAGGATCTCCACCGCAGGGCCCGGATAGGCCTCGCCGTGGTCTCCGGTGACGCGGAGCACCTGACCGACGTACTGGACCGGTGCGAACGGCTCGTCGCCGGCCGCCCGGAAGTGGAGCTGCTGTCGGTCAGACGCCGCTTCCACGGCGAAGACGACTGACCGCAGAACCGAACAGCAGCAGACAAAGCAAGCGAAGCAGGAAGAACGGGAGACGGAGCAGTGGCCGACAACGCGCGCGCCAAGAGGCTGGCGGACCTCATCCGAGAGGTGGTGGCGCAGAAGCTGCAGCGCGGGATCAAGGACCCGCGGCTCGGCTCCCACGTCACCATCACGGACACCAGGGTCACCGGTGACCTGAGGGAGGCGACCGTCTTCTACACCGTGTACGGGGACGACGAGGAGCGGAAGGCGGCCGCCGCCGGACTGGAGAGCGCCAAGGGCATCCTGCGCTCCGAGGTCGGCCGCGCCGCCGGCGTGAAGTTCACGCCCACCCTGGCCTTCGTCGCCGACGCCCTCCCGGACACCGCCCGCACCATCGACGACCTCCTCGACAAGGCGCGTGCCGCCGACGAGAAGGTCCGCGAGGCGTCCGCGGGCGCCGGGTACGCCGGCGAGGCCGACCCGTACCGCAAGCCCGGTGACGACGAGACGGACGACACCGCCGAATGAACCGCAAGACCACCGCGCCCGACGGCCTCGTCATCGTCGACAAGCCGTCGGGCTTCACCTCCCATGACGTCGTGGCCAAGATGCGGGGGATCGCCAGGACCCGCCGCGTCGGTCACGCCGGCACGCTCGACCCCATGGCCACGGGCGTCCTCGTCCTCGGCGTGGAGAAGGCGACCAAGCTCCTCGGGCACCTCGCCCTCACCGAGAAGGAGTACCTCGGCACCATCCGCCTCGGCCAGACGACCCTGACGGACGACGCCGAGGGCGAGATCACCGCCTCCGTCGACGCCTCCCGGATCACCCGGGACGCCGTCGACGCCGGGATCGCCAAGCTCAGCGGCGACATCATGCAGGTGCCGTCCAAGGTCAGCGCCATCAAGATCGACGGCGTGCGCTCGTACAAGCGGGCCAGGGAGGGCGAGGACTTCGAGATCCCGGCCCGCCCGGTGACCGTCTCCTCCTTCGCCGTGTACGACGTCCGGGACGCCGTGGCCGAGGACGGCACGCCCGTCCTGGACCTGGTCGTCTCCGTCGTCTGCTCCTCCGGCACCTACATCCGTGCCCTCGCCCGCGACCTGGGTGCCGACCTCGGTGTCGGCGGCCACCTCACCGCCCTGCGCCGCACCCGCGTCGGCCCGTACAAGCTGGACTCCGCCAGGACGCTGGACCAGCTCCAGCAGGAGCTGAGCGTGATGCCGATCGCCGACGCCGCCGCGGCCGCCTTCCCGCGCTGGGACGTGGACGCCAAGCGGGCCCGGCTGCTCACCAACGGCGTCCGCCTGGAGATGCCCGAGGAGTACGCGGGCGCCGGCCCCGTCGCCGTCTTCGACCCGGAGGGCCGCTTCCTGGCCCTGGTGGAGGAGCAGAAGGGCAAGGCCAGGAGCCTGGCCGTGCTGAGCTGAGCCGCCCCGGCCCGCGCAGTGCCCGTGGAGCGGCGGACACGGGGTGGTCCATCGCCCCGCCGCTCCACGGTCCCCCCTCGGTTCCCCCCACCCCTAGGGTGTATCCAGCGCCCCCAGTTCATTCACCCGTCCGGCCAGGCGCTCGGAGTGAACCGAGGGAGCGCAGGGGGGCGCGTTCGCCCCGGTACCTGTTTTCTTGATCACCGCGCGCCTACCGTCGAGCCTGAGGACACACGGGCACGGCGGGGAGGTACCACGATGGCGGGACGGGGCCCGCGGACCGACGACGGACACCGCGCACCCACCGAAGCGCCCGGCGCCGCCCACCCCGCCCCCGGTGCCTCTGGCCGTGTCGCCCCGAGCGCCCTTCCGGGCCCCGCCCACCCCGACGCCTCCCTCGTCCGCATCCGCGATGTCGAGGGACGTCCGCGCGGCACCGGCTTCGTCGCCGACCACCTCGGCACGGTCGTCACCAGCCACGAGGCCGTCGACGGCCTGCCCCGCCTCGTCCTGTACGGCGCCGGCGACCGCGGCTGCGCCGTCACCGCGGACGCGGTCACCCCGCTGCCGGAGCTGGACCTGGCCCTCGTCCGCACCGAAGGCCTCGGCCTGGACCCGCTCCCCGTCACCGTCCGGGAGCACATCGGGACCGGTACGTACGTCCGGCTGGCCGCGGGCTGCTGGCGCGAGGCCCGGGTGCTGGGCGCGACGCAGGTGACGTACCCCGCCCCGGGCCGCCCCCACCTCGTCGACGGCGCCCTGGAGCTGGCGATCGGCACGGCCGGCCGGGACGCGCTGCGGGCGGGCGGCGGCGCGGCCGGGGGACCGGTGCTCGACGCCGGGACCGGTGCCGTCGTCGCCGTCCTGGGCACCGCCCTCCGGTCCGGCGACCGCGACGCCGGCTTCGCCGTACCCCTGCGTCCCGCCGCCGCGGGCCCGCTGGCCGGCCTGCTCGCCCGCAACGCGGCGACCGTGCCCGCGTACGGCGCCGACCTCAACCTCGCCGGAGTCCTGGAACTCACCGCGGCCGCGGTGAGCGCGGACGGCCCGCCCGGCGCCCTCTCCGGCTGTGCGGGCGGACCCGGCGCCGGAGCCGTGGAACCGGTCGAACGCGCGCGCACAGCAAGGGAGTTCGCCGCCTTCCTCACCGGCCATGCGGCCGTGCTCGGCCTCGTCGGCGCACCGGGCAGCGGCCGTACGACGGAACTCGCGGCCCTCGCCGCCCGCCGCGGCCGGGGCCCGGAACCCGCTCCCACCCTGTGGCTGCGCGGCGCCGATCTGAGGGACGAGGACGACTCGGTCGCCGACGCGGTCCGCCGGGCGCTGACCCGGGCGGCCCGCATCGTGGCGGCCTCGGCCGGAGTGAGCCCCGCCGCCCTCGGCGACCTCGGCCCCGACCGCCTGGCCCGCCTCGCGCACGCCGCCGGCCGCCCGCTGCTCCTGCTGCTCGACGGCCCCGAGGAGATGCCGCCCGCCCTCGCCCACCGCACGGCCCACTGGACCGAGGGCACGGCGCGGTGGCTGCGGGAGACGGGGGCGCGGCTGACGGTGGCGTGCCGGGCCGAGTACTGGGAGGAGGCGGGCACCGGGTTCCCGCCCGAGATGCTGCACGACGGCCGGGAACCCGGCGGGGGGACCCCGCCCGGTGCGCTCCCGCCCTGCGTCCCGCTCGGCGACCTCACCCCGCGAGAAGCCCGCGAGGCCCGTGCCCGGCACGACGTTCCCGGCACCGCGCTCACCGGCCCCGACGCCCGGCACCCCCTCACCCTGCGGCTCCTCTCCGAGATCCGCGCCGCCCAGCCCGCCGCCCTGCCCGCCGCCCCCTCGGCCACCCCGGTCGACCGCGACGACGTCCTGTCCGCCCACCTCGACCTGATGTGCCTGCGTGTCGCGGTCCGTCTCGCCGCCGAGAACGGCCTGTGCGGCACGGCAGTGCGCCGGCTCGCGGCCAAGGTCTCCGGCCAGGTGCACGAGGCCGCCCGCCGCAGTCTCGGGCCGGGACAGGGCGAACTGGACCGGGCGTCGTTCGAGGCGCTGTTCCCCCGGGGCCCGGCGCCCGCCCGCCTCGGCGGCGGCACCGGCTGGGCGTCCGCCGTCCTCACCGAAGGACTCCTGGTGCCCGCCGGCAGCGGCTACCGCTTCGCCCACGAGGAACTCGCCGACTGGATCCAGGGCCTCCACCTCGACCTGGACGGCGCCCTGCGCGCCCTGGTCCACCGGCGCACCCCCGGAGGCGACCACCCGCTCCCCGTCCCGCACCACCGCATCGGCCCCGTCGTCCAGGCCCTGCTCCACCTCGCCCGCAGGCAGGGCATGGCCCACCTCCTCGTCCGGCTGGAGGAGCTGACCCGGGCCCTGGAGGCCGACCCCTCCTCCTGGTGGGCCGCCCGGCTGCTCGCCGAGACCCTGCCGCGCGTCCCGGACGCGACCCCGTACGCCGGAGTGCTGCGCCTGCTGGCCGACCTGATCGCGGCGGGAGGTGAACGGGCGGTCCGGCGCCCCGAGTTCGGACCCGGCTTCTGGACGCGGCTCGCCCTCCCGGCCGAGCTCCGCCTGGACCTGCTGCGCCGGCTGGTCCTCGCCGACGGGCCGCCGGACGACCTCGGCGCCCCCCGTCATCTCGACGCCGTCGCCCGTCTCCTCGCCGCCGACGCCACCGCCGTACAGCCGTGTCTCACCCGCTGGTTCGACGACGACCGGCCGCTGCCCGCGGCCCCGCACGCCACGGTGGCGACGGCCGCACAGGCACTGCTGCACACGCACCGGCACCGGGCGCCGGACGACCTCACCGAGGTCCTCGTCGGCTGCGAGCACCGCCGGGCGGACGAACTGCTCGCCGTGCTGGCGGAGGACGAGCCGTCCGCGCTGTGCCGGGCCGTCGACCGGTGGGCGCGCGACGAGCGGCCCGCCCGGCGGGCCTCGGCGGTGACGTACGGTCTGCGCGCCGCGCCCCAGGTGACGACCGAGACCGACCGGGCGCTGCTGCGCCACGCCGCCCTCACCCTGCTCGCCCGCCCCGCCGACTCCCCCCTGCACGGCGGCGCGCTCGCCCTCCTCGTCCACGACCCCGAAAGCCGGGCCCGCCATCTGCCCCGGGCGCTGGAGCGGTTCGCGGCGGCCGATCCGCACCTGCCGCCCACGGCGCTGTTCACCGCGCTCGCCACGCATCCCGAGCCGGTCCTGGACGCCGTCCGGGCCCGGCTGGGCAGCCCCGGGGAGTCCGGGGCGGACGGCATCCTGCGCGCGCTCGCCGATGCCACCCCGCCCGGACTCGCCCGGCGGGTCGCCGCCCTCGTGCGGGACGCGGTGGCACGGCGGCCGGAGACCGCCGGTGACGTGGCCGCGTACGTCGACCGGCGCCTGGACCAGGGTCCGGCCGTCCGTGCCGTGCTCTTCCCGCTGGTCACAGGCCTGCTCGACAGCAGCGGCCCCGAGCGGGTACGAGCCGCGCTGGCCGGCGTGCTGCTCGCCCCCGGCACCCCGGACTCACGTCCGCTCCGGCGCGAACTGCTGGATCTCCTGCTGGCGCAGGAGCACGCGCCCGCCGTTCTGGACGCGGTGCTGCACGCGGTCCCGCAGCGCGGCGGAGCGGAGCTGCGCGCGCTCGTCCACCGCACCGGGCAGCTCATGGCCCGCACCCCCGACGGCGCCACCCGCTTCGACCGCGGCCTGGTCGAGCTGGCACGGCAGGTCCCGGGCTTCGCCGCGCAGCTGGCCGGCTGGCTCACCGAGGCACCGCAGGACTGGGCCGCGGTGATCGCCCCCGGGACGCGCCGCATGCTGGAGGACCTCGCGGGGGTGCGGGTGCCCGCGTGACCCGCGTGACCCGCGTGACCCGCGTGACTGGCGTGACTGGCGGGGCGCCGGGGCGTGCGCAGGCGCCCGGGACGCAGACGCGCCCTGGGTCCGGGCATGTGCGCGTGCGGAGGGGGGTGCCTGGGGTGGGGCATGTGCCCGTGTGGAGGGGTGAGCCCGGGGCCGAGCGCGCGTCCGGGTCCGGCATGTGCCCGTGTGGGGGGGTGTGCTGGGTCCGGGCACGTGCTCGTGTGCGGCGGTGCGCCCGGGGCCGGGCATGTGGCCCCCGTGCACGCGGGTGCGCCCGGCTCCGGGCATGGGCCGGGGGCCGAGCACGCGCCCGGGGCCGTGGATTCCCCTCCGGCGCACGTGGGCCGAGTCACAGCCTCCATGCCGATGCGGGCGGGAAGCACCCGGCATGGCACCCTTAGACCTGCGCAAGAGGCAACGGAACATACGGACACGGGTTCGAGGAGCGGTCACAGTGCAGCGCTGGCGTGGCTTGGAGGACATCCCCGAGGACTGGGGACGCAGCGTCGTCACCATCGGCTCTTACGACGGGGTCCACCGCGGGCACCAGCTGATCATCCGGCACGCCGTGGACCGCGCCCGAGAGCTGGGCGTCCCCTCCGTCGTCGTCACCTTCGACCCCCACCCGAGCGAGGTCGTCCGCCCCGGCAGCCACCCGCCGCTGCTCGCCCCGCACCACCGCCGCGCCGAGCTGATGGCCGACCTGGGCGTCGACGCGGTTCTGATCCTCCCCTTCACGACCGAGTTCTCGAAGCTGTCCCCGGCCGAGTTCGTCGTGAAGGTCCTGGTCGACAAGCTGCACGCCAGGGCCGTCGTCGAGGGCCCGAACTTCCGCTTCGGCCACCGGGCCGCCGGGAACGTCGAGTTCCTCGCCGAGCAGGGCAAGGTCTACGACTTCGAGGTCGAGGTCGTCGACCTGTTCGTGTGCGGGGAGGCAGGCGGCGGCGAGCCGTTCTCCTCGACCCTCACCCGGCGCCTGGTCGCCGAGGGCGATGTCGCGGGCGCGGCGGAGATCCTGGGCCGGCCGCACCGCGTGGAGGGCGTCGTGGTGCGCGGCGCCCAGCGGGGCCGCGAGCTCGGCTTCCCGACCGCCAACGTCGAGACGCTGCCGCACACCGCGATCCCGGCCGACGGCGTCTACGCGGGCTGGCTGCACGCGGGCGGCGAGGCGATGCCCGCCGCGATCTCCGTCGGCACCAACCCGCAGTTCGACGGCACCGAGCGCACGGTCGAGGCGTACGCCATCGACCGCGTCGGCCTCGACCTGTACGGCCTGCACGTCGCCGTGGACTTCCTCGCCTTCGTGCGCGGCCAGGCGAAGTTCGAGTCGCTGGAGGGGCTGCTGGAGCAGATGGGCCGGGACGTGCAGCGCTGCCGCGAGCTGGTGAGCGCGGCGTCGGAGTAGCCGACGACGGCTCTGTGAACGGCCGAAGGGCGGCCGGTGTCCTCGGACACCGGCCGCCCTTCGTTCATGGCCGCACGCGCTCGGCAGCGGGGCCGCTCCGCCGTCGCCGTTACTGCTGCGGGGGCGGCGGGGGCGGTGCCTGGCCGCCGTCCTGCTGCGGCGGGACGGGGGCCTGCGGCGGCTGCGGGTAGCCGTAGCCCGGCGGCGGCTGGGGCGGCTGGGGGTAGCCGTAACCGGCCGCCGGCTGGGGCTGACCCGGCTGCGGCGGATACGGCTGACCCTGGGGCGGGTAGGGCTGCCCGGGCTGTCCTGCCTGCGCCTGCGCCTGCGGCGGGTACGGCTGGCCCGGCTGCGGCGCGGGGGGCTGCGGCTGCCCGTACGCCTGTCCAGCCTGCGGCGGGTACGGCTGACCCGGGTACGGCTGACCCGGGTAGGGCTGACCCGGGTAGGGCTGACCCGGGTACGGCTGGCCGGGGTGGGGCTGTGCTGCTCCGGGGTGACCCGCTCCGGGCTGTCCCGGTCCGGGCTGACCGGGATACGGCTGGCCCGGCATGGGCCGGCCCGGCATCGGCGGAGCCGCGATCGGCGGCGGGTTGCCGTCGCTGGTCCACAGGCCGTGCATCTGCTGATGGCGGACGAAGTCCTCCGCGACCATCGCCGCCAGGTTGAAGTACGCCTCCCGCACCTTCGGCCGCATCATGTCGAGGTCGACCTCGGCGCCGGCGGCGAGATGCTCGTCGAAGGGCACGACGACCACGCCGCGGCACCGCGTCTCGAAGTGCGACACGATGTCCTCGACCTTGATCATCTTGCCGGTCTCGCGCACCCCGGAGATGACGGTGATGGACCGCGAGACCAGCTCGGCGTACCCGTGCGCGGACAGCCAGTCCAGCGTCGTACTGGCGCTGCTCGCACCGTCGACCGACGGCGTCGAGATGATGATGAGCTGGTCGGCGAGGTCCAGCACCCCGCGCATCGCGCTGTAGAGCAGGCCCGTGCCCGAGTCGGTGAGGATGACCGGGTACTGCTTGCCGAGCACGTCGATCGCGCGCCGGTAGTCCTCGTCGTTGAAGGTCGTGGAGACCGCCGGGTCGACGTCGTTGGCGATGATCTCCAGGCCGGAGGGGGCCTGGGAGGTGAACCGCCGGATGTCCATGTACGAGTTGAGGTACGGGATCGCCTGGACGAGGTCACGGATGGTGGCCCCGGTCTCGCGGCGCACCCGGCGGCCGAGCGTACCGGCGTCCGGATTGGCGTCGATCGCGAGGATCTTGTCCTGGCGCTCGATGGCGAGGGTGGAGCCGAGCGCGGTGGTCGTCGTGGTCTTGCCCACGCCGCCCTTGAGACTGATGACCGCGATCCGGTAGCAGGACAGCACCGGCGTGCGGATCAGCTCCAGCTTGCGCTGCCGCTCGGCCTCCTCCTTCTTCCCGCCGAGCTTGAAGCGGGAGGCGGAGGCGGTGGGCCGACCGCTCTTCGCCTTCTGCTTCTTGTTGTTGAGCAGCCGGTCCGAGGACAGCTCCACGGCCGCCGTGTAACCCAGCGGCGCGGCACCGGGGTTGACCGGCTGCCGCTGGTCGTGCTGGATCGCCTGCGGCCAGGCGGCACCGGCCCGGGGGTCGACGGGCTGCTGCGGGGCGTGCGGGGCGTGCGGGGCTTGTCCGGCCTGAGCGGGGTCCGGGGCGGGCGCCGGGGAGGGACCGGGCGCCTGGGGCCCGTGCGGGGCGGCTCCGTGCGGCGGCTGCCCCGGGAAGCCCTGCGGAACTCCCTGGGCGTCCGCCGCCGGGCTCGGGTGCGGCTGCTGCGGTGCCTGCGGGGCGGGCGGCTGCGGGAAGCCGTACGCGCCGGGCGTGTTGGGGGCGGGGGGCTGCGGGAAGCCGTAACCGCCCTGCGCGTGGGGCGCGGGGGGCTGCGGGAAGCCGTAACCGCCCTGGGCGTCGGGAGCCGGGGGCTGCGGGAATCCGTAGCCCGGCTGGGGAGCGGCGGGCGGCTGCGGTGCCGGTTCCGGTGCGGGTGCCGGTTCTGGTGCGGGTGCCGGGGCGGCCGCTGGGGGCTGCGGGAAGCCGTACGCGGGCTGCGGCGGAGCCGGGGGCGCCTCGGGACCCGGCGCGTCGGGTGCCGTCTGCGGCTGGACGGGCGGCGCGACGGGCGGCTGCTGGGCTGCCGCGGGGTCCGCCTGCTGCGGCTGCGGCTGGGCCGGCCACTCGGCCGCCGGTGCGGGAGCCGCGGGCTCGTACGACGGCGGCAACGGTGGCAACCCACCCTGCGGGACCGGCGGCGGAGCCCAGGCGGGCGGCGCGGCGGCGACCGGGGGTTGAGGCGTCCCGTCCTGCGAAGCGGCGGTGTCCGACGACTCGGCGGGCTCCGAGGGCTCGGGTGCCTCGGCGGAGTCGGGTGCGTCGGCGGAGTCGTGCTGAGCCGCCGGTTCCTCAGCGGCGGTGCCCTCGGACTCGGGGTCCGTCGGGGCGTCGGCGTCCTGAGCCACCGCCTCACCGGAGGTGTCCGCCTCGGCGTCGGTGGCACCGTCGTCGGCCGAACCGTCGGGGGCCGCGGCCTCGGCGGCCCCGTCGGTCTCCTCCTCCGCGACCGCGGCGGCTTCATCGGCCGGCTGCCCGTCCGCCTCCGCGCCCTCGGCCTCTGCCGGGCCGGTCTGTTCGGCGATCTGGCGCTTGAGGGCGACCGGTGAGAAGCGCATCGTGGCGCCGCTCTCCAGGTCCCCGCTCTCGGAAGGCCCCTCATCGGCGGCCGGGTCCGGCGCAGCGGCCGGGTTCGGCGCAGCGGCCGGCGCCGGCGTCTCGGCCTGCGGCGGCTGAGGCTGCTGCGGCTGGAACCCGCCGTTCGCCGGAAGCCCGGGCACGGCGACGGGCTCCCCCGTCGGAGGCGCGAACGGCGCGAACGGAGCGGGCGGCGCGGGAGGGGGAGCGAACGGCGCGGGAGCGGCCGGCGGCGTGGCGTGGGGAGGGACCGGCGGTGCGTACGGCGCCGCGGGCACGGCGTTCGCGGGCGCCGCGGTGGCCGGAACCCCGGGCATCCCGGGCACACCCGGCACACCCGGCGGAGCCGGAACGTGAGGAGCCGGAACGTGAGGAGTGGGGGCGGGAGCCGGAGCCGGCGCCGGTGGCGGAACGAAAGCCGGAGCCTGCGGGGCCGGAGCCGCCGGAGCCTGAGGGTTCGGAATCTGAGGATCCGGATCCGGAGCCGGAGCCGGAACGGGTGCCGGCGGTCCCGGCGGAGGTGCCGCGCCCGAGCCCCCTCCCGCGCCCGCCGCCGGACCCCCGCCCGCGTTCTGCGTGTACCAAGCGGGCGGCGCGTAGTCGATGGTGAACTCGCCCGTCATCTCGATGGCGGATTCCGCGTCGGGCTGGTCATCGCCGGGTGTGGCCCAGCCCCCGCGCGTCCCGTCCCGATCGCTGCTCACAATTCCTCCTGGTGTGGTCGAGCACCCTCATGCACGCCTGTGCCGTGCCGGGGCGCGACCATGTCTCGTCGTACGCAGTGGTTTCGAGGCCGTCCGAGGTCGTCCCACGCACCGGCCCTCCCCGGGGACGTCGACACCCACCCCATGGTTTCCGGCACCGCGCCCCACACCAGCCTAATCATCAGATGCCCCGCCCCGGCAGGCCCGCCCACTCTCAGAAGCCGACAAAGGCTGTGAAAGGCTCCGCGGCCCCGTCAGTCCATACGCCGAGGCGTGCCCAGCAGCCCGATCTCCGCGTCCGTCGGCTGCGTCATCACGTACTGCCGGTCGCGGTCGGCGCACCACAGCGTGAAGCCGTCCACCAACGTGGGCAGCGCCTCCACATGCTCCCGGGGCAGCGCCAACGCACGGCCCACCTCGGCGGCTTCGTCGGGCGAGATCCGCTGCACGCCGACCAGCCGGGCCTGCCGTATCAGGCGCGGCGCGACCGGGCTGAGGTACGGCAGCAGGGTCAGCACGGACTGCCAGGGACCGGACGCGACCCGCCCGCGCGGCGGACGCATCCCGCAGTCCCGCACCACCAGCACCGGCGTACCCGCCGAGGCGCCCTGCGGGGGCACCCGGCCGACCTCGTACACCGCGAGCCCGTTCTGCCCGCCGCCCATCGCGTGCACCATCTGCACCCAGGCCTGCGGCCGCCCCGTCTCCACGGCCACGCGCGCCCCGGTCGCCGCCGCTCTGAGGGCGAGGACCTGCGCGGTCCACAGACCGCCGATGAGGACGACGTCGTACGGCGTCGGCCGGTTGAGCCCGAGCACGGCCGGCCGCCCCTCGGTGTCGACCCCGACGACGACACCGTCGTCCCCGATGGGCAGCGCGAGCGCGTCCAGTTGGCCGGCCGTCACCTGGTGCCGGCCGTGGCGCGGGCCGAGCAGGCCGAAGCCGGTGCGCAGGGAGCGGTCTCCCCGCCGGGGTGCGGGGCGCTCCGGGCCGCCGGGAGCGGTGGCCGCCCCTGTCGTCGTCACCTGACTCCTCCGAGGGGCAGCGTGGCCAGGACGCCGGGCACCTGTTCCCGGTCGAGGCGGGCCAGCCCCGCACCGGCGTGCCGGGCCGCGCCCTGCACCGCCCGCCGGGTCGCCACCAGTTCGTCGTCGCTGCGCCCGGTCACCCTGAGGTGCGCGGAGAGGGACACGTCCTGCCGCTCCCCGCGGGCGAGGGTGACACTGAACGTCGTGGCGAGCGCGGGGACCGCCGTCACCAGGGCGATGAACTGCGGCAGCGAGGGCGCGTTGGCTCCCCCCAGCGCGGGCCACCGGCGCAGCCAGTACGTCGTGTGCCGTCGGTTGTCGCACCGCCAGCTGCGGCCGGACTCCTCGGTCCGCCGCTCCAAGGCCCCGGTCCGCCCGGCCTCCGCCGTCACCAGCGGGTTGGCACAGGCCGAGGTGGCGAGCGCCGCCGTCAGCTGCTCCTCGTCGAGGACGGTCGCACGGAACCCGGCGCCGGTCAGCCGGCTCGCCAGGTGGTCGGCGGCCCGTACAACACACTTCTGCGCTCCGACGAGACCACCGCCGCGGGCGGCCACGGCCTCCGGACACAGTTCGGGGTCCAGCTTCAGCGCGATCCAGGTGATGCGGACCGCGGGCGCGCCCGTCTGCTCCTGCAGCGGCGCGTAGTTGGTCACGGCCACCGACTGCGGGGGCAGGTGCAGGGCGGGCGCGGGCTGGGTGTGCAGCACGATCTGCGCGGACTCCAGGCGGATCCCGTCCACGTCGAGCGCGTCGCGCACCAGCGAGAGCGGCAGCGGCTGCCGGTTGCGGTCGGCGCGCAGCGCCGTCGCGTCCGCCTCGACCTGGAGGACCGCCGTGACGAACGTGCCGTCCCCGACGATTCCGACAGGCCTGCGGTCACGGCCGCCGTAGGCATAGGTCCGCAGGCTCGGATCGCATTCCAGGGCGGGTCCGAAACCGGGTTCGGTGCCGGGCGGTATCTCGAACTTCGCGGCCAGTCGCTGTCGCGTCTTCAACGCCCGTGCCGTGGCCAGCCATTCCGGGAGGGAACGGCCGCGGCGCCGGGCGACGGACAGCGCCACCACCACGACGGCGACCACACCGGCGACCGCCAGGGCCACCGGGCCGATCACCCAGCCGACGAGCAGCACGGCCGCCGCGATCTCCCACAGCACGAGGCGTTGCAGCCGGAATGCCCCGGCCTGCCCCGAACGCGCCTTCAGATGGAGCGCGCCCGGTGTCGCGGGCCGCTGCGACGCCTCCGGCGGGGACGCTGGGGAGCGCCGCGTCCGTGACCGGTCACCGGAGCGTTCGCGCGTTCCCGAAGCCCTCACTCCATCCCCCCCGTTCTGCTCACGACTCGGCCGCATTCCAGCACCGCACAGGGCACTTGACGGCGCAGGAACCCTACCCGCTCCGCCGACCCCCACCGATACCAGGCATAGTAGGGGGCCGCTCTGACATCGGGGGGCGGGGCGCTGCGGCCCCGCGAGTGCGGCCAGGACGGAAAACGGGGAGAGACAAAGACAGATGGCATCCCGGCGCGATCAGCTCAATGCCTACACCTTCGCGAAGCGCCGTATGCTCGCGGCCTTTCTGCAGTCGTCACCCGACGGTTCGGACGAGGGCGCACCGCGGCCGCTGCGTTCGGTCCTCCCCGGCATCGTCGTCGGGGTGGTCGTCATGGCCGTGTTCGGGGCGTGGGGCATGTTCAAACCGGCCGCGCCGCAGGGCTGGGACGAGCCGGGCGCCAAGGTGATCATCGCCAGCAAGTCGACCACCCGGTACGTGGTGCTGAAGACCGGCGGGGAGACCCAGCTCCACCCGGTCCTCAACATGGCCTCCGCGAAGCTGCTCCTCGACGCCGACCAGGGGGACGTCGTCACCGTCGCCGAGTCCGTTCTCGACAACGGGAAGATCCCGCACGGGGTCACCATCGGCATCCCGTACGCCCCGGACCGCCTGCCCTCGGCGGCCGAGGCCGGCAGGACCAAGCGCTGGGCGGTCTGCGAGCGCCCGAGCGCGGGCGGCGACTCCGTACAGAAGGCCGCGCTGATCCTCTCGGCCCAGGACATCGAACGGACCGAGGGCAAGGAGCGCCTGACCGGCGGTCAGCTGCTGTACGTCGCTGACCCCGACGACCAGCGCTACGTCGTGGACGCGGCCGGGCGGGCGTACCCCCTCGACAAGACCGACGAACTGCTGCTGCGCGCCGTCGTCGGCTCCCACCGCAAGCCCCAGCGGGTCTCCGCGGAGTGGCTGGCCACCCTGCACCGGGGCGACCCGATCACCTTCCCGGCCGTCGAGGGCGAGCCGGGCGACCAGGCCGGCGCCCCGGGCCAGCTGGACGACGCCACCGACAGGGTCGGCATGGTGCTCAAGGCGTTCGACAACAACTCCGAGCAGTACTACGTCGTGCTGCCCGGCCGGGTCGCCCCCGTCTCCGCGTTCGTCGCCCAGCTCCTGCTGTTCAGCGAGGACCTGGCCCCGCTCGGCCAGGCCGGTCACGCACGCGAGGTCAGTCCCGGCGCGATCGTGCCGGGCAAGGCCTTCGGCACCGGGCACCGCTGGCCGTCCGAGGACCCGGTCCCGGTCAACGAGGCGTCGGCGGCCCAGGGCAGCCGCAGCACCATCTGCTCCGTCCTGCGCGCCGTGGACGCCGGCTCGGGCGCCACCACCCTGAGCACCTGGGCGGGCACCGACTTCCCCCAGAAGCTTGCCACCGGATCCTCCAGCGCCTACGTCACGCCGGGCTCCGGCCAGCTCTACCGCCAGTTCCAGGGCGAGGAGACCAAGGCGGGACCGGTGTTCCTGGTCACCGACACGGGCCTGCGCTACGTGCTGCAGTCCAACGGCGACAGCGCCACGGACGACGCGGGCATCGGCACCACCGCCGAGCAGCGCGAGCAGCGCCGGCAGGAGGCCCGGCAGGCCCAGACCCTGCTCGGCTACAAGGACGTGGACCCCGCGCCGATCCCCGCCGCGTGGTCGGAGTTCCTTCCCACCGGCCCGCGCCTGTCGACGGCGGCAGCCCGCCAGCCGCAGGGCTCGTGAGAAGGAGGGCGAGCGTGCTTCGTACGACACTGGTGGCGGCCGCGGCCCTGCTCACGACGGCCACGGTCCTCGCACCCCCCGCGGCCGCCGCGGACAAGCTGCCCTACTCGGACCAGTGCCAGTTCCCCAACGGCCTGTACCCGGGCCGCCCCTGGTCACTGCAGCGCGTCCAGCTGGACGAACTGTGGAGCCGGTCCAAGGGGAAGAACGTCCGGGTGGCCGTCATCGACACCGGCGTGGACGTGAAGAACCCGCAGCTGGCCGCCGCGGTCGACGTCAAGGCCGGCCGCAACCTGCTCCCGAAGAACCTCAAGGACGACAACGGCGACCCCGTCGAGCGGGGCAAGGAGAACGGCACGACGGACACCGTCGGCCACGGCACCAAGGTCGCCGGCATCATCGCCGCCCGTCCGGTCGACGGCACCGGCTTCGTGGGCCTGGCACCCGAGGCGACGATCATCCCCGTCCAGCAGAACGACGCGGAGGGCCACGGCACGACGGACACCCTGGCCACCGCGATCCGGTACGCCGTCCAGGCCAGGGCCGACGTCATCAACATCTCCCAGGACACGTCCGACGCGGTGAAGCCGTCGTCCGACCTGGAACGGGCCGTCGACGAGGCGCTGGCCCGGAAGATCGTGGTCGTGGCCTCCGCCGGCAACGACGGCCTGGGCGGCAACGTCAAGAAGACCTACCCCGCCTCCTATCCGGGCGTCCTGGCCGTCGCCGCTTCCGACCGCAACAACGAACGCGCCTCCTTCTCCCAGTCCGGCGACTTCGTCGGCGTCGCCGCCCCCGGCGTCGACATGATCTCCACGGTGCCCCAGGGCGGCCACTGCTCCGACAACGGGACGAGCTTCTCGGCGCCGTACGTCGCGGGCGTCGCGGCGCTGATCAAGGCCAGGCACCCGGACTGGACGGCCCGTGAGGTCGTCGCCCAGATCGAACAGACCGCGGAACGCACCATCGCCGGTCACGACCGCCTGGTCGGCTGGGGCGTCGTCGACCCCGTCCGCGCCCTCACCGAGGACGACCGGCCCGTCGAGACCCCGACCCCGGAGACCCTCGCAAGGGCCGAGGCCCCGACGGCCGCCGAGTTCCACGCCGGCGAGACCCCCGACGAACGCAACACCCGCCTCGCCACCTACGTGGCCGTGGCCGCGGCGGTCCTCGTCGCGGGCCTCAGCGGCACGGCGGTGGCGATCAGGGACGCGCGTCGACGGGCGCGCAGGGTCGCGGGGGCGGAGGAAGGGTAGGCGCCGAGCGCCCCCCTCGGACCGGCGGCACCGTCCCTGACGCGCCGTGAACTCCCCGCACAGTGCGGCCGGTTCGCAGCACACTCGTTGCATATGGCAGTTGGGGCTGTCAGTGGAAGTCACTAGAGTGGTCGTGTTGCGGTCATGAACACTTGAGAGGCGTGGGCTGCTCAGGACGGCAGCGGACAACGGGGAGGGAAAGCTTCGTGCTTCCTGCAGACATGGGCGGGGGTGCCGCCGACGTACGGCGTGGTCTGATGGCGCTTTCGACCTTCAAGAAGCGTGTGGACGACCTGCTGACCGCCTTCGAGGGCTCGGCGGGCGGCTCGTCCAAGGTCGCGGCTCACCGCCTGACGGAATCCGCTTTCGGCACGGGGAACTTCCCGGAAGCGAAGGCGCTCCACCTGGAGTACGAGCGCGTTCACGAACGCATCACGACGCTCTCCAAGTCGCTGGTTCTCCAGCTGGAGGCGATGCAGATCGCCGTGCACGGCGTGGACGTCACCTTCGACAACCTCGACGACGACCTCCGCTACCGGTTCCACGAGATCCGGTCCGAGGTCAACCAGGACCGCGACGAGATGCTGCACGAGGAGATCAAGCGCGACAACGACGCCGACCACACTGACGCGGGGTACTGATGAGCGGCGACAAGAAGCCCGACGAATACCAGGCGGAACGTCAGGACGCGGCCCAGCAGAACACCGGCGTCGACGACGCCGTGAACAAGGCGGCGGTGCTCCACCTCGCCGCGCCGGGCAGCCCTGGTGGGTTCGGCACGACCAGCTTCGAGCACTACGAGCTCAACCAGATGATCGACATCGTCGAGTCGGCGGACCCGGAGGCCCTGGAGAGCGCGGGCAAGGCCCTGGTGGACGCCCGGAACGCCATCAACGACGCCGCCGACGAGCTCAGCCGCAACCTCGGCCAGGTCGACTGGGAGGGCGAGGCGCACACCGCCTTCTACACCTGGGGCATGGACCTCACCACCACCGCCCTCGCGCTCGCCGGCTACGCCGACGAGGTGGGCACGCAGATCATGGCGGCGAGCTCCGGCCTCGCCTCCGTACGCAAGTCCATGCCCCCGCGCGACAACCGCACCGACCCCAAGCCGCTCGACAAGATCCCCGAGACGAAGCGGGTCGACAGCAACGACGAGTACACCGCGGCGGTCACTGCGGAGAACCACCGCCAGGAAGCCATCAACCAGATGTACCGGCTGGCGTCGTTCTACACGGTGTCGAGCGGGATGATGTCGCTGGCGGAGGAACCGGTGTTCCCCAAGATGCCGGACGTGGGGGTGCCGGAGCCGCCGCCGGGCTATCAACTTCCGGTTGAACCGGGCGCCGGCCAGGGATCACTTTCGGCCTCGAACTCGAACAATTCAGACCGCGCGCACACGAGCACGTCGGCCACCGGGATTGGACCCTCACATCCCGGCGAACAGTTGCCGTCGCACAAGGCCGTGGACGAGGCCGTCACATCTCCGGAGCGTCACATCGGTACGGAGATCGACAGCGTCGGTACCTTGCCGCCGCAGGAGACCTTGAAGCCGACGCCCGTCACACCGCCGTCGACGACGGGCCCCAATGTGACTGCTGGCGGAACTCCTCCCCCCTTCGCCCCCATTGGGACGCCTCCTCCCGTGCGGGGAGCTACCGGGCGTACCTCTGGCTTCGGCGGCATGCCGGGAAGCAAGGCTCCCGCTTCGGTGCAGGGGCGCGCCGGGGGCGTTCAGGGCCGCATTCCGGCGGGGCGTACAGGTACCGGTCCCGTGGGGCCCATGGGCCGCGCTGCAGCGACTGGACAGGCAGGCGGCCGTGCTGCTGGTCCCGTCGGGCGGGGCGTGGTCGGTGGTGCACCGAAGAACGCTGGGCCTGCGGCCAGGCAGGTCGGCGGTACGCCACGCGGGCCAGTCAGTGGCTCAGGCGCCACGAACCCTGGACGGGCAGCCCCCGGACGCACCGGCGCTGGGCGCACGACCGACGGAGTGATCGGCGGAAAGCCCGCCACCGGAGCCACCCCTGGCGTCAACGGTTCCCGGGTGCCGCGTGGCACGGTCGTCGGTCGTGAAGGAACGCCCGCCTCGCCCGCCACAGGGGAGAGGCCCGGTCGGCGTGGAGTGATCGGAGCCCCGAATTCGTCGACAGGCACGGGACAGGCCCCCGGCCGTCCCGTAGGTAATCCTGACGGCGTGGTCGGAACGCCGAAGGGACGGACACCCGGGGCTCGCCGTGGCCCTGCGGGCAGTCAGGGTTCCAGCGAAACGCGTGGACGCCGCGACGAACGGCCCGACAGACCGTCATCGACCGACTGACCGGAAACATCGAAGACAGAAAGAGGCGTGGTGGCAGGCAACAGCCGGCGTGGCAGGTGGAGCACGCCCTTCGCGGGACGAAACAGGAGACGGGTTTCCGCCGTCTGTTCAGCGCTGGGCGCCTTGGCCGTCATGTCGGCAGGCGTGGCTCCGGGTGCGGCGGCCACGGAGGTCCGGTCCCAGCAGTGGTACTTGTCAGCAATGAAGGCTGACGAGATGTGGAAGGTGAGTACGGGCAAGGGCGTGAAAGTGGCCGTTGTCGATACGGGAGTCGACCCAGACACTCCGTCACTCAAGGGGCAAGTGCTTGTCGACGAGGTCCCAAAAGCGCTCGCCTATAAGGCGACTGAGGACTACCTGGGGCACGGGACAAGCATGGCGGAACTCATCGCCGGCACTGGTGACGGAGGCGGCCTTATGGGCCTTGCTCCGGGTGCGAAGATCGTTCCATACCGGATCGAGCTAAAAGGTCTGAAAGGCAAGACTGACAAGGAGAAGGCTCCTGATGTGGCGGCGGTGGTCAAGGCCATCGCGGACAGCGACGTCAAGATCATCAATATGTCGTTCACTGGCGGTATCGACGACCCCGATGTGAGGGCGGCGGTCAGGTACGCCCAATCCAGGGGAAAGTTGATGTTTGCTGGCACAGGAAACGATGCTGAGGAGAAGAATTTCATCGGCTACCCAGCCGCATACCCCTACGTGGTGGGCGTTGCCGCATCAGACGAGTCCGGAACGGTCGCGAAGTTCTCGGAGCACGGCAACTACGTCGACTTCGCGGCCCCTGGGCTGCACATCCCCACCTGGTGTGACAAGACGTTGCGCTCGTACTGCACGAACAAGGGCACCAGCCAGTCCACTGCCATCGCCTCTGCCTCCGCCGCCCTCGTCTGGTCCGCTCACCCCGACTGGACAGCCAACCAGGTCCTCGCCAGCCTGATCGACACGGCCGGACGTGACTGGGCGAAGGACGACCCGAGCACGTACCTCGGATACGGCCTGATCCGCCCCCGCAAGGTGCTGGAGAACAGCGACTACAACCCCGGCCCGCCGGCCACCGACCCGCTCGCGAAGGAGAACGCGGCAGGCGTCGAGGGCGACACGAGTGCCGCGCCCTCCGCTTCCGCGTCAACCTCGCCACAAGCCCCCAAGGACACTTCAGGCGGGTCGACTTCGGCTGCGGCATCAGACGCGGACTCCTCCGACAGCACCACGATGTGGGTGGCGCTCGGAGCCGCGGCGGCAGTCCTGGTGATCGGCGGCGGCGCCTTCGCGGTGATTCGTTCCCGACGAAGCGCATGACCATCACGCACGACAACCAGTCACACCTTTCCGGTGCACTGACGCGCAGGGAAACGAACCACAGCTCTCACGAAAGGGAGTGCCGAAATGGCTGACGGCCGCAAGCTCGATGAAGGCCAGGTAGCGAAGCTCCAGACGGAGATCATCGATCGCTACGACAACATCAGGGCTTCGCTGGCGAAGCTCCAGGGGACGATCGACATGATCGAGAAGGCGTGGACCGGCCAGGGCGCCAACGCGTTCAACTCGAAGCAGTCGGAGATCAACGTTCACATGGCCGGGATCGGCCGGATGCTCGACGAATTCCTCGAGGGCATCAACATGAACAAGACCGACAAGCGCAACCTCGAGGACCAGATCGAGGCCGACATCAAGAAGATCTCCATCGAGGACCTCGGTGGAAAGAACTCGGCGCTCAACAGCTACTGACGGGTTTTCGGCGGCGGGGTGCCGCACCGTCGACCGGGCTGCGCAGTCCGGCTGAAATCGGCAACGAAACGAGGGAAACATGTCCGGAGCCCACTACGACGACCTTGCCGTGACGTACGGCACGATGGACGCGCTCGCGACCGAGCTCGGCGACCAGGCCAAGAAGCTCGAGGACGACCTCGAGGCCCTGCGGAAGGCCGTACTCGACGTGTCCGCGGGCTGGGGCGGCTCGGCGCACGACACGTTCGCCGGCAAGAGCAAGCAGTGGGAGGGCCACGCCCGGGCCATCCACTCGGCGCTGCTCCAGATCTCGCACCTGGTCCACACCGCCGGCGGTGACTACCGCGGCGGAGACCTGAAGGGCGCCAGCTACTTCCAGTAGGAAGGGCCCCTGCACAAAACCGGGGTGGGCACGCACGGGAGGTGCCCACCCTGTGTGTTTGCCCGTACGAGTCCTTCTACTCAGCACCCGCCTTGCACTCCGCCGAATCCTCCACCTCCTCGGTGTAGACGACGATGAGGCGCTTCATGGCTTGGGCGTCCTTGTGCTCCGAGCCCTCTGCCTGGATCGCGGTGTACAACTCCTGCTTGTACTTGGCGTCGACGCACTTCTGGGTCTTACCGAAGGCCTGATTGCCCGAGTACCGGAACCTTCCTTCGTCCGCCGACTGCTCGGGGGTGTCAAAACTCTGCCGGGCTGCGAAGTAGGCCGTTGTCCGTCCCTCTTCCAGCCACGTCTGGGCAGTGGTCAAGATCAACTTCTTGTCGACGGCGACCTGGCAGCCCTTGGCCCCCGCATACGATTTGTCTCGAACGGAGATGTCCTTCCCCGCAGGCAGGAAAGGGGCCAGATCTTCGCTGTTCACCGTGATTCCGCACAGGTTGCTCGGAACCGCGTACTCGCGCTTCTCCTCCTCGCCGGCGCACCCTATGAGCAGGGTTGCAAGAGCGGTGGCCAGCGTGATTGCCGCGGCAGCACGGTACTTGGCTGAGGTCGTTCGGTGGGTGTTCATCCGTCTCTCTCTGGAGCCCAAACGTGGTCAGAAGTCCGTCATACTGCCGGGAGCTTCGAGAACGGCCTCCTCGCCGAACGAGACGAGACCCTCGCATCGTGATCCACCTCAACTGGTCCACAGGTATTGACAATTACTCCACAGAACCAGGGTGGGCACGCACGGGAGATGCCCACGCTGAGCTGTGACGGCACCATCAAGGAGCTGGACCTCGACGCACTGCCCGGTACGGCGGCTGAACTGCGGGAGCTGTCGCCGGAGTGCGCACCGGCGAGTCAACCAGGCTACGAGGACCTGCACGTCTCGTGCCGCCGTTTGCAGGACATCCCGCTCCCGCACGGCGGGGCCCTACCGCTGGTGCGCCGCTGCGGCTGCGCCTGCCACCACCCCGCCGACAGGAGAAGGGAAACGGCGAACTCCGGCATCCCGCGCGAGCCGGGTACGGCCCGTCCGACGCTGCACGCCTACCGCGCGGATCGCAACGGGCGGCGCGTCAGCCCGACCCGGACCCGCGTCCTTGGCGGCGGTGACACGACCGGACTGCGGGACTCCTGGTCGCGACTGCCTCGGCGCTGCATCTGGTGCTCGGAGGGCGGGGGCTCGGCAGGCAGATAGGCCTCTCTTGGACGCTGATTCCGTCGCCTGAAGGGAGAAAGGTCGAGACCAAATTTGGGTCCACTGGGACACCGCACAGCGCGCTGGGCGCGTCGTACTTCTTCTGCTCGCCCGACTCCGAGCAGCTGACGAGCATGCCGAATGCCGCGAGCATCATTGACGTAGCCGTGACTCGCCGCACAAACAACTAGAGAGCCTCTCATTCTGTTGGAGCCACTGAGGTAGATCTTGCCGATCCTGTTGTCGATCAGGGCCAGGGGGACAACCATCCGCTTGTGGGTCTCACTGGGTGCACTCCTCTGAAACGCCGACGGCTGCTGCGTACGCCCTTATGAGCTTGAGCATGTCCGCCGCCTGCGCATTGTCGTGCGTCACCCTGACAGAGGCCCACAGTGACGCTCGGCCCGCTTCGACTTTGGCGCAGTCGACCTTGCCGACCGCTCCGGTCGCCGAGTAGATGTACCTTCCCTGGTCGCTCTGCTGATCCTGCGGGTCGACAGCGAGCGCGGACTCGGCGACATCAGTCGCTGTCGTCTCGACTGCCCAGCGTTCCGTGCTGGCAGAAAGGACGGATTCGCCGTCAACATGAACGCGACAGCGCGTGGTGCTACCCGAGGACTCCGGATGTTCCGTAATCGTTTCCCCCTCCGGGAGCAGGGGCTTCAGCAAGTCCTGCGGAACATCGATCCCGCAAAGCGACTCGGGGACCGTGTATTTCTTTTCGGGCGACGAGCACGCGGCTACCGACAGCAGCGCGGTCATTGCGGCGACAAAGGCGATACTGGTGTGAGCCCTTGGCCGCGAGGCGTTGCGGATGTTCTTCACGGGATCCCTTTGCTCGGATGGTGAGAGACGCTCGGAGAGTCAGACGGGGGGGGAGCTTGGCGCCCCGTCGGCGTGCCGCCGGTTCCAGGGCGCCAGTCAGTCGGGGATCTCCGTCTCCATGTCCTTCGCCATGCGGTGACCCGCAGTGGACGCATCGTTGAAACCGTCATTCGTGCCGATGCGCGTCCACTCCTCGATCTTGCCGGCATATGGTGAGCGGTGAGCCTCGGCCGCAGCCAGAGCCGCCTTGTGACTCATGGCCGTATTGGCGTCCTTCGAGTTCTCCCAGCGTTCAGCGATGTCCGTCCCCAACTCCTTGCGGAACTCGGGCTCGGAGTCCTTGAAGAACTGCTCCAACACCATGCTGGTCACGGTCCCGGCCGCGCCGCCGACGCCAGCACCTACAGCGGGGCTGGCGATGAAGGAGGTTCCTACACCGGTGATAGTGCCAACCGTGCCGGAAATAAGGTTCTTCTTCTGGTTCACGGCGTTTTCGAAGTCGCCGTCCTGCTCCGCGGCTGGCCCCAGCACAGCTTCTTGGCGAGCGATTGCGAGGGTGCCGCCGATCTCACCCGATCTGCGCGCGATCTCCTTGACGGTGTCCTCGGCGCTCTGACCGTAGCGCTGGTCCTCAGGCAAGTCGGGATTGAGGTGGTAGTCCATGAGGCTGGCCATGTAGGTCTTCTGGCCGACCTCGATCGCTGCGTAGCCCTCCGGGTTCTGCCCTACGGTGATGAGGAAGCGGCTGACGTCAGCGTGCTCCAGATTGGCGGCGGTACCTGCGATCGGGAAGAGGCGAGCCACACTCGTATTGCCCTCAGGTGCGTCCGCTGTGGTCCGATTGATGTCTGGGAGGTATTCGGAGGCGATCTGCCCCATGCTGTCCGACATGTAGCTGTTGTTCGTCAGGCGTTCGTTGTCTTCCGCGATGGAGGCCACGATGTTCTCGAACAGCTTGGTCTGCCCGGCATTGTGCGGCGGAGTGTCCGCGGTAGGCATTTCCCCCGCCGGATGCCCCGTAGTAGCTGCCTCCAACGCCAGGGCCAGGTTGTTCCGCCCCGCGATGCTGTCCTCCCCCTTGTCGTCCTGGTCCAGAGGCCAGTCGCGCTCCTCGAAGAGGTAGTCGAAGTTGCTCAGGGTCCGTCGGCCCTGCTTGCCGTCGCCGTCGGTGTCGTGGGTGAAGTCGTGGTCCTCGTCCTTGGTGACGAAGGTGCCGTTGAAGAAGTCCGTGGCCGCGTCGGGGTTGTTGGAGAGGGCCTTGAGATAGCCCGCCATGGGGTCCCAGCCCGAGTCGGTGCCGGTGCGGTTGAGGAGAGGGTCGCCGCCGGTGCGGGTCCAGGCGCCGTGGCGGCCGTTGCTCGTGAACTTCTTCTCCGTCTCCATCAGCTTGTCGCCGTAGTCGACGAGGAAACGGTCGTCGTAGTCACCCCACCGCATGAGGTTGGACATGACCTGACCGCCGAGCGGGAAGCCGCCGCTGCGGCCGACCGGCTTGTCGACCAGATCGACCATGGTCGACTTCCATGTCGTCATGTCGGCGTTGTCGCTCTGCGAAGCCGTGGCGAGCGTGAGGCTGAGATTCTTCTGCAGGTCGTCGAACTGGTCGCTCCGCGCCTGGCCGACCTTCCAGGCGCTGTGGTCGTTGATGCCCGTCCAGAAGTCCAGAGTGCGCTGCGCTCCCAGGCGCGTGGCGAAGCGTTCCGCGAACAGTGGGTCGTCGGCGTTGTCCTTCAGCCCTTGGTTGAGCCGGTCGAACTCCGCGGGCGACAGATCCTCGGGCTTCTGCTTGGCCAGGTCCGCCAGCTCCACGGCGTCCTTCAACGCCTTGGCCGCGGAGTCCCGGTCGCTGTAGTCGACGTCCGAGAACCCCAGCTTGCTCTGGTCGGCGATGGCCATCAGCACGGTGCCGGCCGTGGTGTCGCTCTCGGTGGCCTTGTCCAGGATTCCCTGGATCTCGTCGCGCAGAGCGGTGATTTCGCCCGCATGGTCCTTGTCCTGCTGGGCTCGTCCCTCCGGCGGGACGTTCGACGTGACGGTGAATCCGCCCTCGTAGCCGATCACCGTCAGGTTCTTCAGCCGGCCGCGCTCGATGGCGTCGTTCAGCTTCCCCTTGTAGTTCTTCAGCTCGTCCCGGGTGTCCTTGAGGATCTTGTGGATGGACGAGGCCTGGCTGTGCGCGTCCGTGAACTCCCCGGCCGTCTTGCCGATGAACTCCTTCGAGACGGTGGCGTTGTACCCGGCCCAGTTGGCCTTGTTGGCGGCGCCGCGCAGCCCCTTCTCGGCGGAGTCCATCAGCGTTTCCAGGTCGCCGACCATCGTGGACCAGTCGTCGACGGCGTCGTCGAGCAGGCCGAAGTCGGCGTTCCGAAGGGCGTCGAGATCCATCAGTCCTTCTTGCCCTTCTTGTCGTCCTTCTCGCCGTACACCGGGTTGGGCTTGCCGGGTTCGCCGACGCGCTCGTCGAAGCCCGCGTCCAGCAGGTCGATGCTGCTCATCTGGCGGCGGATGTAGTGGTCGTCACCGGCGTGCAGCTTCTTCGTGACGGTCATGTGGTTCGAGATGTGCGCGCACGCGTCCCGAAGGGAACCGAGTTGCTCGTCCCAGCGGAGCGCGACATGCTGCAGCGCACCGCCCAGGGCGAAGCCCGCGGTGCTGAGTCCGCCGGCGGCGCTCTCGCTGGTGGGTACCGCCCGGCGCCCCTTGTTCCAGAGATCGTTGTACAGCTCGAACGCATGGCTGCCGATGTTCGCCAGGTCCCCCTGAGTCGCCTTGAGCTCGCCGTACTGACCGGGATCAGGCGCGGGGCGCACCGGGCCGCTACCGGGGTCCAGCTGGTTCAGCCGCATGTGGGGCGTACCGCCCCCGGCCGCCTCCGCCTTCAGCTGCTCCCACTCGTCCCAGGCCATGAGCCTGCCCCTTCCCCGTGTCCCCGTGTCCCCGTTGAGCTCGCGCGCCGGGCGAGCCGCGTCCGTCCGCTACCAACAGGCCAGATCCGTGAACTCGATTCAAGCGAGTTCACGGATCTCACCATACTTTCCACAAGTCACAGGTGGGTGGCTTGACAGCCCAGAGCGCGGGCCGGGCGATCTCGCCGGCGACCGGAAGGGCGACGCCAGCTGGGAGCGGGCAGCATGAACTACGGGGTCACAGCAAGTCTTTCAGCACTCCTGCTCAGGCGGCGTTCAAGCGGGTCAGCCATCAGAGTGAGGAGGCGGGGGGACGGGAGGCGGGGGTGGGATGACGGGCCGAGGCGGAATCCGCGGCCGGACCGGTCCCGAGACGGGAGGCGGGGGAGGCGGCCCCTCAGGTACGCGGAACCGCTGCTGTGGCGGGGGCCCGACCGGGGGCGGCGGAGGGGGTGGCGGCGGAGGCGGCTCCATGTCCGGCAGTACCGGACCGCCCACGCGCAGCCGTTCGATGGTCTGCTCGGCACGCCGCCGGGCGTGCGGGGCGTCGTCGCGTTCGTAGAAGCGGGGGAACTCCCGGCGGCCGAGGGTATCCGTGAACAGCGGCTTGTAGCCGAGCGCGTGGGCGATCGCCATCATGCGGCGACACCGCTCGGCACTCGTGGCATGGGGAAACTGCAGGTGTACGCGGCCGCGTCCGTCGAAGTGCCTGATGATCTCCTCGTCCGTCATCAGTCCTCCTCGTAGCGTGGTAGTTCCTCGGGAAGGAGACGGGAACCCTGGCATTCGGCCAGTTCGTAGGCGTGCGCGGTGACCTGGTAGGCGAAGTCGGTCACCGCCTGGCGCAGTTCTGCTCCTGAGACCCTGCCCTCCCCGACCACGCCGGCCTCGGTGATGATCGCGTAGGACTCCTTTGCGTCCTCTGCCCGGAGCCCGCGCGGGACGCAGGGTATGAAGATGGAAGAGCTGCCACTGTCTTCGTCCAGCCGTGCCAGGGCTTCGATGCCGTCTGCGGATACGCGTACGATTTCGTCGCCCGTGTCGGCTCCGTAGTGGTTGAGCCACTGTTCCACGGAGGTGTGTTCGACTTGCGCCATGCCGGAGAGAATCGAATCTGCGCTGGTGTAGATGTGGCAGGAGAACATGAGATCTTTCCCCTCGTGCCGTTTGCTGGCCCCCTCCTCAGCTGTTCGCGTACGCGGCAGCGCCCGGATCACCACATCGCGATCGACGGCGCCATCGCAGACCTTTGACGGCAGCCGCTCGAGGCCTGTGGTCAACGCGAACCACGCGGCAGCGCCAACAAGGCTGAGGACCGTCAGGCAGATAAGAAACCCTTTCACACTTGCCTTGGTCGCAGCCCGCTCCCTGCTCCGGGCATCCTCAGCCATGCGGACGCTCCTTTGAATTGGTCAGGAATTCACTGGCGTCGTCCCAACCCTCGTTGACGGCTACGCGGACGGTGTCGCTGGACCCGTCCTTGGGGAGATCCACATGGTGCTGCTCAAGGGCGTCCTTGACGGACCACTGCGTCTGCTGGTTGACGGAGTCCCGCGTAGCGTAGAGGTCCTTGGCGCTGCTGTAGAGGGCCTCATCCCGGGCGCCCTCCAGTTCCTGGCCCTCGAAGAGACGATCAACGGCCAAGCCGACGACTCCGCCGGCGAAGCCTCCGATGGCGGCGCCGGTTGCCGCCTGGCTGCCAGGGAAAAGAGAGACCGACCCATACCCCAGACCCGTCGCGACCCATGTCTTGACGAAATCGCTCTTCTTCTGCAGAGCCTCGTTGTAGTCCTCTTCGCCATCGACGGCGGCTTGAACTTCGTCATCAGCCACGGAATGACCGACGATTCCCTCGATGATTCCAGCGTTCCTGCCAATGTTTTCGAGGACCTGGCTGCGGGTGCCGTCGAACAAAGAGGGATCCGAGAGATGCGCGTCGAGAAGGCCGCTGGTGTACACACTCTCTCCGACGACGATCCCGGCCCTGCCTTCCGGATCCAGGGAGACTGCCGAAAGGAACCGTGTCACATCCGTCGTTTCCAATCCTTCCGGATCTTCGCTGTTCGTGAGGAACACCTGGGCGTCAGAACTTCCGAACGCCCGGCTGATCTCCGGCATATAAGAAGCCGCCATGTTCCCGAAGCTGTCCCCCAGCCCGTTGCTCACCAGGTCCTCACCCCCACCGGGCTGTGCCACCGCGTTCATGATGTTGGCCATGATCTGCACCTGCGTCGCACTGTGCGGCGGGGCCGGGGAGGTGTAGTCGTCGGCGGCGACCCCGGTGACCGCGGCCTCAAGGGCGTGGCCCAGCGTTGCTCCACGGTCTGTGTACGTCGTGGTCCCGAACATGTGGTCCAGGTCCGACTTGGACTCGAACGCGTGCGTCGCCGCTTCGGGGTTGTGGGAGAGGCCCTCGAAGAGTCCTTCCAGCGGGTCCCGGCCATTGCCGTCGCCGAAGACGAGATCCAGGGCGTCGTAGCCCTTCACCCATAGGTCGTGAGTGCCCGCGTCCCCCGCCCCCTTGTCCGCCTTGAAGAGCGTCTTCCGGTAGTCGTCGAGGAACTCGGTGTCGTACTGGCCCGCCCGCATGAGGCTGCTGATGACCTGGGACCCCAGGGCGCCGACGGGATTCATCGAGTCGGCGGCGCGGAAGTTCGTGTTGCGTTCCGCTATGAGGTCCTTCTTCCAGTCCCGCATGGCGTCGGAGTCGGAGAAGGAGGCCGTGGCCAGGGTGAGGCTCAAGTTCTTCTGGAGGCTCTTCATCGCTTCCAGTTCCGAGTCCCTGGCGCCGGCGTGGGCGTAGGTCATCTCGGTCCAGAACTGGAGCGTCCCCTTGGGGCCCAGCCGCGTCGCGAACTGCTCCGCGAACAGGGAGTCGCCGTTGTACTTGTCCATCGTGCGGTTGAAGTCGGCGATGTCGTCGAGGGACATGTCGGCTGGGTTCTTGGCCATCTTCGCCAGCTTCTCCGCCGCCGCGACGGCCTCGGCCGCCTCGTCCCGGTTCGCGTACGAGGCGTCGGCGAAGCCGTACTTGGCCTGGTCGACGAGGAGCCGCAACACCTTCGCGGCGCTGTTGTCGCTCTGTGTCGCCTTCGTCAGGATGCCCTGAATCTCGTCGCGGAGGGCGTCCACCGCCTTCTGGTCGGTCGTGCCGGTCTTTCCACTGGGGTCGGATGCCCAGTCGGGTCGGGTGTTCCCTGTGACGGTGAACGTGCCCTCGCCGGTGTCGATCACCGTCAGGTTCTGCTGTGCGCCTCGTGTGATCGCGTCGTTCAGCTGGGTGCGGTAGCCGATGAGTTCACCGCGGGTGTCACTGAGGATCTTGGTGATCGAGTCGGCCTGGGTGTACGCGTCGGCGAACTCGGCGGCGGTCTTGGTGATGAACTCGCGGGAGACGGTGGCGTTGACCCCGGCCCACTTGGCCTTGTCGGCCTTGGCCTTGAGGTTGTTCTCGGCGTCCTTCTGCAAGTCCGCGAGCTTCTTCGTCATCTGCTCCCAGTCGGTGACCGCTTCACCGAGCTTGGAGAAATCCCCGTAGCGGAGCGCGTCGAGGTCCATCGGCGTCAGTGGCCCTTCCGGTCGTCGAAGCCCTC
Source organism: Streptomyces sp. NPDC001381 (assembly GCF_042895685.1). Taxonomy (NCBI): domain Bacteria; kingdom Bacillati; phylum Actinomycetota; class Actinomycetes; order Kitasatosporales; family Streptomycetaceae; genus Streptomyces; species Streptomyces sp. NPDC001381. The sequence continues at coordinate 231,317 of NZ_JBIAWO010000010.1, forward strand.
GTCCAGCGTGGCGATGCTGCTGACCGTGCCGGCGATGTACGAGTCGTCGGCGGCGTGCTGGTTCTTGGTGAACCGCAAATGGTTGGAGATGTGGGCGCAGGCGTCCAGCAGGGCCTTCGACTGTTCGTTCCAGCGCTCTGTCACGTGGTCCAGCGCGCCTCCCAGAGCGAAACCCTCGCTCTTGAGTCCGCCCGCGGCCGCCGCTGAGGCCACACGTGCGTGCCCGCTGTAGGTCGTGAAGTCCTCGAACAGGTCATGGGCTGCCTTGCCGACCGCCTCAAGATCCTTATGCCCCGCTACGAGGTCTCCCTGAGTCCCGTTCCCACCCTGATCGGCTGGGTATTGGTTGAGCTGCATCCGCGTGGAATGCTGTTCCGCAGCCGCGCTCTTCAGCTGTTCCCACTCGTCCCAGGCCATGCGCCTGCCCCTTCCCCGTGTCCCCGTGCCCCCGTTGAGCTCGCGCGCCGGGCGAGCCGCGTCTGTCCGCTACCAACAGGCCAGATCCGTGAACTCGATTCAAGCGAGTTCACGGATCTCACCATACTTTCCACAAGTCACGGGTGCTTGACAGTGCAGGGCGAGGGCCGGGCGATCGCGGCGGCGGGTCACATCTGGGCGGCCGGCGAGAACGTCCACACGGCGCCCGCCATGAGGCCTTCCACATGGCGCTGGTCCAGATCTCCCCCCTCGTTCACACCGTCGGCGGTGACTACCAGGGCGGCGATCTGAGGGGCGCCAGCTACTTCCAGTAGGAACACGTACGGCTCGGCACCAGGGTGGGCACGCACGGGTGGTGCCCACTCTGTCGCCGTGCCGGCACCTTCCCCGCCTTCTGCTTCAGCCCCGAGGTCACACGGGCACGGTCACAGCCTGAACAGCACTCCTCGCAAGGTCCATCCTGCGCCGAGGATCGTGTTGCGCAGAGGGTCCGTCATCTCTCGCGTGTCGAAGCGGAACGTTTCGACTTTGTGCTTGCGCCCGTCGGGGCCCTGCTGCGTCTCCCACTGCTTGAACACGGCCGGCGCGTGCCCGCGTCCGTACTGCTTGTCGGCGTTGTCCGACGAACGGTTCTCCCACCGCTCGTCGAGGAAGCGCACTTCATGCTTCACCGGGATCAGGCGCATCCGGGTCTTGAGGGTCACGCCCACTCGACGTATCTGGCACTCCGCCACCAGGTCGGCCTTCTCGGCAGGGAGAGCGTTGCGCACGCGGTACGCAACGCCCGGCGTGTTGAGGGCGAGCAGCGCAGCCCGGACCTCTGCGCCCGGCAGCGGTGCGACACCTTCCGCGGGGTACTGCGTGCCGGTCAGTTTGTCCCACAGACGTCCCATGGCTAGACCTCCGTCCCCGCGTCCGGACGCACCGTGCGAACGAAGTCCTGGAGATCCCCCAGGACGGTCGCGTCAAGGCTCGGGCAACGGCCCATGGACAACGCGACTTCGCAGTCATGTGCCTGGGCCCGCACACCCCGCTCTCGTCTCACCCCGACTCCTCGGCGACCCGTCCCACCTGCACCAACGGCTTCCCTCGCCGTCGAGAAACAAAGACCCCCCGCCCCGCCGGCATCGGCCGCGGCCGCACCCCGCCGAGGAGGTCGCCCTCTCCCGGGTCGCCCGCCAGGACCACGCCCTGGGCGCCCAGTTCCTTGATCCGCTGCATGAACGCCTCGTAGGAGGCGCGGCCCGCGCCGGCCGTGGAGCGGGCGATGATGAAGCGGACGCCCACGTCCCGGGCGAACGGCAGCATCTCCGTCAGCCCCGCCAGCGGGTTGCCGCTCGACGTCGCGACCAGGTCGTAGTCGTCGATGACGACGAACACCGTCGGCCCCTGCCACCAGCTGCGGTCCCGCAGCTGCTGCGCCGTCACGTCCGCCGTCGGGGTCCGGCGCTGCATCAGGTTCGCGAGCGCGGACATGTGGTGCTCCATGGCGTTGGACATCGGGATGTACTCGGCCAGGTGCGAGGACGGGGTGACGTCCAGCAGGGAACGCCGGTTGTCGACGACGAACAGCTTGCACTCGTCGCCCGCATAGCGTTCCGTCAGCTGCTTGATCAGCAGGCGCAGCAGGTTCGACTTGCCCGACTCGCTCTCGCCGAAGACGAGGAAGAACGGATCCTGTTCGAAATCGACGAAGACCGGTTCGAGGTTGTTCTCGTCGAGCGCGAAGGCGACTCCCTGGCGTGGGAAGCGGTCGCCCGCGGGCAGCTGAGCCGCCGGGAACTCGCGGGGCAGCAGACGTACTTCCGGGGCGGGCGCCGCCTGCCAGTGCCGGGACACCTCCGCGGCCAGTGCCTGCGTGGCGTCGGAGAGGTCCGTGTCGGACGCGAGACCGTCGATCCGCGGCACCGCCGCCATGAAGTGCAGCTTCTGGGGCGACTGACCACGGCCGGGCACGCCCGCCGGGACGTTCGCGGCGACCTTGCGGTCGAACTCGGAGTCCATCGTGTCACCGAGCCGCAGCTCCAGGCGGTTCATCAGATGGTCCTTGAGGGCGGCCCTGACCTCCATCGATCGCGACGCCGTCAGGACCAGGTGGATGCCGTAACCGAGACCGCGCGCCGCGATCTCGTGGACGATCTGGTCCATCGCCTCGTAGTCCGCACGGAAGTTGCCCCACCCGTCGATGACCAGGAAGACATCGCCCCAGGGCTGGTCCGTCACCGAGATCTCGCCGCGTGCCCGTCTGGCCCGGAAGTCGGCGATGGAGGAGATGCCGGCCGCGCGGAAGTACTCCTCGCGGCGGTTCATCACGCCGTACACCTCGGCCACCGTGCGCCGCACCCGCTCCGGGTCCAGGCGTGAGGCCACTCCGCCGACGTGCGGCAGCCCGGCGACCGCCGCCATGCCGCCACCGCCGAAGTCGAGGCCGTAGAACTGGACCTCGTGCGGGGTGTGGGTGAGCGCGAAGGAGCAGATCAGCGAGCGCAGCAGAGTCGACTTCCCGGACTGCGGGCCGCCGAGGATCTGCATATGGCCGGCCGCGCCCGAGAAGTCCACCCAGAGCGCGTCGCGACGCTGCTCGTACGGCTTGTCCACCAGACCGACGGGCACGACCAGCCGGCCCGCGCCCTCGTAGCCGGGCTGGGTGAGCCCGCGGCCCTGGACCGCCGTGAGACCGGGCAGCAGCGCGTCGAGCGACGGCGGGCTGTCCAGCGGGGGCAGCCACACCTGGTGGGCCGCCGGGCCCTGCGCCTCCAGCCGGCGCACGATCACATCGAGGACGGTGTCCGCCAGGGCCTCGTCGACCTCCGGGGCGTCGGAGCCGCGCTGCCGGGGCACCTGCGCGTACCGCACCGGCACCTCGGCCGCCGTGAACAGCACCGGTCGCCGGTCCAGCGGCAAGGGGCCGCCGCCCAGCGCCGCCCGCTGCGCGCCCGAACGGTAGACGCCGGAGACGTACGCCGCCTTGAACCGCACCATCTCGTCCGTGCCGAACTTCAGGAAGCCGGAGCCCGGCACGTTCGGCAGTTCGTAGGCGTCCGGCACGCCCAGCGCTGCGCGCGACTCGGCAGCCGAGAAGGTCCGCAGACCGATCCGGTACGACAGATACGTCTCCAGGCCCCGCAGCCGGCCCTCCTCCAGGCGCTGCGAGGCCAGCAGCAGATGCACGCCGAGCGAGCGGCCGATGCGGCCGATCTGCACGAACATCTCGATGAAGTCAGGCTTGGCGGTGAGGAGTTCGCTGAACTCGTCGATCACCAGGACCAGGGAGGGGATCGGCTGCAGCGGGGCGCCCGCCGCGCGCGCCTTCTCGTAGTCGTGGATGTTGGCGTAGTTGCCCGCGTCCCTCAGCATCTCCTGACGGCGGTTCAGCTCACCGCGGATGGAGTCGCCCATGCGGTCGACCAGGGTCAGGTCGTCGGCCAGGTTGGTGATGACGGCCGCCACGTGCGGCATCTGCGCCATGCCGGCGAAGGTCGCGCCGCCCTTGAAGTCGGCGAGGACGAAGTTCAGGGTCTCCGAGGAGTGGGTGACCGCCAGCCCCAGGACCAGGGTGCGCAGCAATTCGGACTTGCCGGAGCCGGTCGCACCCACGCACAGCCCGTGCGGGCCCATGCCCTCCTGCGCGGCCTCCTTGAGATCGAGCATCACGGCCCGGCCGTCCTCGCCGACACCGATCGGCACCCGCAGCCGCTCCGCCAGCGACCGCGGCCGCCAGGTGCGCCGGGGGTCGACGGACGCCGCGTCCCCGAGGTTCAGCAACTCGGTGAACTCCAGTTTCGCCAGGAGCGGTTCGTCGTCGTCCCCGCCGGACGCCGTCCGCAGCGGGGCCAGTTGCCGGGCGAGCACCTCCGCGGACTCGTACGACAACGCGTCGGGCGTCCCCTCGTACACGCCTCCGTGCCCGGACTCCACATGCAGCGCGCCGGGCTGCACGACGATGTTGAGCTCGCCGCCCGCCCCGGCCGGCTCGCCCGGGACGACCTCCAGGACCGTCACCCCCTGAAGGCCCTCGGGGTTGGCCAGCAGTGAGTCCGGGGGGAGGGAGAGGCCGTCGAGGACGACGACGATGTGCGGCTCGTCCGGCAGGGGCGCGGCGTCCGGGTGGAAACGCGGCCGGCCGGTGAGGCGGGAGGAGAGCAGATTCTCCAGCTCACGGGAGTCACTGCCGATCAGCCGGCGGCTGCCCGCGCCGTCCACGGCGTCCGGTGCCTGCACATGCGGCAGCCACTTCGCCCACTCCCAGTGCGCCAGTTCCTCCCGGCCCGCCGCGACGACGAGGACCAGGTCCTCGGGCGAGTGCAGCGCGGCCAGCGAACCGGCCAGGGCGCGGGCGCAGGACCGTACGGACATCGGTTCGCCGCTGATCGTCACCCAGTAGAAGGCGCGCAGCGAGACCGCCATCGGCAGGTCGTGCAGGGTGCTGTGCACCGCGAGGAAGCGCTGCAGGGCGCTCGCCGTCAGCGGCTCCAGCTGCTCCACCGGCCCGGTCTCCGGGGCGACGAGCGGGGTGGCCAGCGCCTGGGCGCCGAGACCGATGCGGACCTGGGCGAAGTCCTCGTCGCCCGGGCGCCGTTCCCACACCCTGCTGCCCTCGGCCACCAGCGCCCACAGCTGCTCGGGGGAAGGATGCAGGTAGTACTGCGCGTCCCGCTGCGCCTTCGCGGTCTCCAGCGTGCTCCGCCGGGTCTGAGCGAGGTATCCGAGGTAGTCGCGGCGCAGATCCGCCAACTGCCCCTGGGAGCCCCGGCGGAAGCGGATCACCATCGCCACGGACATGGCCACCGTCGAGGCGATCATGACCATGCCCATGATTTTCATGAACGGCTGCCCGCTCGTGAAGAAGAAGACCACCGAGCCACCCATGCCGAGCGTCGGCAGGAGTTGCATCAGCACGCTCTCCTGGTTCCCCCGCGGCAGTTCGGGCGGAGGCTGTACGGCGATCTCGCCTGTGGGCACTTCGGACGGCAGCGACCTGGGCGGCCGCTTCACGACGATGTGGCTCACTGCTCACCAATTCCCTCAACGGCCCCGGGCAGATCCGGAAGTACCGTCCGCCACCCCGTGTCAGGCGGACGCAGGCCGCCGCGTGATCCTACTGACTTCTCGTGCGAGGAGAGGGCGGTAGGGTGCCGGATGTTCGCGTGAGCACAGGGGACTTGGGCCCGTAACGCCGGAACATTCCCTGCGAGAGGGGCGGTTCGGCGCTCCTCGGCCGCCCGGGGACACCCGTCTCGCCGCCCGACCGGACCCACGGGCCGGACCGGGCGCGATCCGGCGCAGGACTTTCACCGCCGACACACGGCGAACGCCAGAAGGCGCGAGAACCAGCAGTGAGGGGGAGCAGCAGGTGAGCATCACGGCGTCCGCGGCGGCCACCGGGGGAGGACAGGGCACGCAAGCCGCCTCCGGAGCGGGGACAGGACTGGGCTTCTGCCGGGTCACCATCGTCGCGCCCGATAGCAGGATCGACGTGGCCCTGCCCGACGACATCCCCGTCGTCGACCTCTATCCGGAGATCCTCCGGCTCTCCCGGCAGACCCCCGCCGAGGGCGCCCCGGTCGGCTACCACCTCGTACGCCGGGACGGCACCGTCCTCGACGGCTCCCGCTCGTTCACCGCCCAGCACATTCTCGACGGCGAACTGCTCACCCTGCGGCCCTTCGCCGAGTCGCTTCCCCCGGCCGTCCACGACGACGTGTCCGAGGTGGTCGCCGCCGCGGTGACGCGTGAACGCACCCTGTGGGGCGGCGACCTGACCCGGGCCGCGGGCCTCGTCGGCGGCGGTGTCCTGCCGGTCCTGCTCGCCTTCGTGGCCTGGACGGGCGACCCGCGCCACGACATGCACTCGCTGCCCGGCGTCCTCGCCGCCGTCGCAGGTGTCCTCCTGGTCGCTCTCGCCTGCGTGCGGGCCCGCGTCTACGACGACCGGGCCTCCGCCGTCGCCCTGGGCCTCGGCGCTCTGCCCAACGCCGCTGTGGCTGGCTCCGGCCTTCTCCCGCTCGCCGACGGCCAGGGCATCGGCAAGCTGCAGTTCCTCCTGGCCTGCGCGGCGGTGCTGGTGGCCGCGGTGCTCCTCACCCTGTGCTCCCCGGCCGGTGACGGCCCCTTCGTGGCCTGTGTCCTCGCCTCGGGTGTCGCCCTGGCCGCCGTCTTCGCCGGAATCCTGGCGCACTGGACGCCCTCCGAGATCGCCGCCCTGTGCGCCCCCCTCGGCGTGGGCGCCCTCGCCTTCCTGCCCGGCCTGTCCATGCGGTTCGCCCGGCTGCCCATCGGTTACGACACCCGCGACCCCGCCCCGCGCAGCGCGTACGGCGCCGAACCGGCCCCCCAGGAGCCGGTCGACGTCGAGCGCATCACCGCCCAGGCGCGCCGCGGCCACGAACTCCTGGTCGGTCTGGTAGGCGGCTGCGCGATCCTCGCCGTCGGATCCTGTGCCGTCCTCGGCTTCTCCGACGACCCGTGGGCCCAGCTGCTCGCCCTCGCGACCGGTGTCGCCCTGCTGATGCGCGCCCACCTCTTCCGCTACACCGCCCAGGTCGCCCCCGTCCTGGCCGCGGGCCTCGGCTCCCTGGTGCTGCTCGGCCTCGGCCTGGCGCTCAACCCGCCCCTGCCGGTGCTGCGCGACGCCCTGACCGGAGACCGCGCCGACCTGGACCTCCGCACGATCTGGCTGGTCGCGGCGATCGCGGCGGCCTCCGCGATCGTCACCGCGATCGGCCTGATCGCCTCGCGCGGCGGGCTCACCCCGTTCTGGGGACGGTTCATGGAGATCGCCGAGGGCTTCGTCCTGCTGACCCTGGTCCCGCTGGCGCTCGCCGTCTTCGACGTGTACGCGACCGCCCGGTCGATGACGAGCTGAGCACTGCGAAAGGAACGTCGAGCGTGAGCTTCGGCCCACCCCCATCCATATACACCCAGTCCAGCGTGACCGCGGCGGCCGTGCGCGACAAACGCCGCCGTACCTGGCTGCTGGTCCTTCTCGCCCTGGTCCTCGTCGCGGCGCTCGGCACCGGCGGCCTGCTCCTGTGGAGCGGTGACGACGACGGCAGGGCGACGCGACAGGCCGAGGCCCAGAGCCGCCTCGACGTCCGCGAGACGGTCGAGAAGCAGCCCGCGAGCACCGTCGGAAAGAGGGCCTTCCGCTTCTCCGTGGACGACATGAGCCCCGGCGAGCACTACGAGATGCCCGGCATGTGGGCCACGGACAAGATCTTCGCCAAGGGCATCAACAAGACCGTCGTCGGCCTGGCCGTCGGCACCGACGCCTCACCCGGCGACGAGAAGTGGAAGATCCCCCTCGACGGTCCCATCTGCGGCTACACCCGCCACGTCACCGTCGAGCACCGCACCGCCGTCCTCTACCGGTCCGGCACCGAGGAGGACGCCCTCTGCGACCACGTGGCCTTCTTCGACCTCGACGACGGCCGCAGGGTCTGGTCGCACGACTTCCCCGTCCACGGCGTCGGCGCCACCCCGGAGAAGCCGAGGACCGGCAGCCTCCAGGACACCCCGAGCGTGACCCTCACGCATGACACGGTCGCCGTCACCTGGGGTGGCGGGACGATCGCGTACGGCATGGACCGCGGCACGAAGCGGTGGAGCACCAAGGTGGCCGGCACCTGCCACGACGACGGCGCCGCGGGCGGAGGCGCGCTGCTCGTGCGCCAGGAATGCTGGAGCGGGGACAAGGACCTCCCCGTCGACAACTGGGACTTCCGCAGCTACAAGGTTCGCGCGGTGGACCCGGACACCGGCCGCTCCCTGTGGACGTACTCCGCCGCCAAGGGCATTCGCGACCTCGACATCCCGTCCACCGACCCTCCGCTCCTCGCCGTGTCCGCCGGCGACACCGGCATCACCGAACTGCTCTCGCTCGGCGACCGCGGCGAGAACCGCGCCACGATCCGCCTCCAGAACGGCACCTACACCGGCGAGTGCTCGTACGAGGACTATCTCGTCCTCGACGACTGCCCGACCATCGCCGTGGGCGCGGGCCAGGTCTTCCTGCGCAGCAAGGAGATGACCGACAAGGCGGACAAGACCATCTCCAACTGGGTCATCGGCTTCGACCTGGCGACCGGGAACAGCACCAAGAAGTTCGACGCGGGACCCAACTCCCTGCTGTACCCCGTGCGGATGAGCGGCGGCCGGCTGCTCGCCCTGCGCGAGAGCGACGACCGGATCACCCCCACCGGACTCGTCAGCCTGGATCCCGAGACCGGGGAGGAGACCCCCTACTTCTACTTCAACCTGCCGGCCGAGGCGGAGAACTTCACGCTGACCGACTTCAACGACGTCCTCGTCCAGAACGGGCGCCTGTTCTTCGGCGCGAAATCCGTCACCGGCCCGGCCAAGGACCAGCCCCAGTGGGTCTACCTGGCCCTCGGCATCGAGAGCGGCGCCGAGAAGAACCCGTGACGCCTCGGCGGCGGCCGCGCCACACCGGCCGCCGCCCCGCCCTCAGTCCGTTCCCGGCGCGATCCGCCGCCCGCGCCCTATTCGTGCGGCGCCGGCTCCAGATCGAACTCCCCGTCCCGCGCCCCCAGGACGAACGCCCGCCACTCCGCCTCCGTGTACCGCAGCACGGTGTCCGGGTCGAGTGAGGACCGCATCGCCACGGCCCCGCCCGGCAGATCGGCGATCTCGACCCGCTCCTCGTGCTCCTCGGTGCCCGGAGCGGACCTCCACTCGACCCCGGAGATGTCGAGCCCGTACAGCTCGTCCCGCTCCCGTTCCTTGCGCGCCTTGAGTGCGCTGTCCTCGGTGCCCTGGGTTTCGGCCATCGCGGCTCCGGTCCTTCCCTCTGTGCCAACGAGCTGCGCGACCACCCTACTTGTCACCCTTCTCCCAGTTCAGAGGTTCCCTTGAATTACGGCCCCGCCCCGTCCCCGTACACCGCGTCCGCCCTCGAGGACCACCGCGCCCGTACCCGCCGCAGGCGCCTCCTGCTCGGCGGGACGGCCTTCGTGGCCGTGTTGCTGGGCGTGGCCGTCTGGGGCCTCGCGGGCGGGGGCGGTACGGCTTCCGGCTCGCGTCCGCCGGCGGCGGCGCAGGCTCCTGACGCCGTACGGGAGACGGTCGAGGAACCCCCGAAGTCGGTTGAGGGGAAGCTGGCGTTCACCTATACGGAGGAGATCCGCGAGGTCGGTGCCGTCGTCACGGCGGACGGCACCTGGGCCACCGCCAGGACCTTCGCGAAGGCCTACGGGAACCAGATCACCGGCATCAGGCTCCGGGCGGCCGGCGGGAAGGCGGCCGAGGCCTGGAAGCTGAAGCTCCCAGGCCGGATCTGCGCGGTCACCCGGCACGTCAGCGCGGCCGGCCGGACCCCCGTCGTCTACTCCTCGACGGCATCGGGCACCGACACGTCCACCGCCTCGGCCTGCGACCGGCTCGCCCTCGTCGACCTGGACACCGGACGCAAGCTCTGGGAGGCGGAGCTGTTCGGCGACACCCCGCCCGCACAGGCCAACGTGACCATGACCGACGGCGTCGTCGCGATCGCCTCCGACCAGGGTTCGGCCGGGTACGACATGACTGAGGGCAAGCGCCTGTGGACCGGTACGGCCCCGTCCTCCTGCGCCGACGAGGGCTTCGCCGGCGGCACGGGCCTGCTCGCGCTCCTGCGCTGCGGCGACTCGGCCGCCCCGGCCTTCCGTGTGCAGAAGGTCGACCCGCGGACCGGCAGGAGCCGGTGGACGTACCGGGTGGCGCGGGGCGTCCAGGGCGTCCACCTCGTCTCCGCGTCCCCCGCCGTCATCGCCGTGGCGGCCGGCGACGTCCTGACCACCGACCTGATCTCGCTCGGCGACCGGGGCAGGGCCCAGGGCACCATCCGCATCGACCGCGCCCACCAGCAGGTCGACTGCGACAGGCCCTTCAGCGCGGTGGTCGAGAGCTGCACCACCGTCGTGGTCGGCGAACGGCAGCTCTACCTCACCACCGACGACGACGTCGTCGCCTACGACCTCACCACCGGAAAGAGCGTCTTCAAGTTCGACTCCCCGTCGGACAGCAGCTCGACCGTCCCCCTGCGGATGAGCGGCGGCAGACTGATCGCCTACCGCGCGGGCGGCGGATTCTCCCCGGGAGCGGTCGTCAGCCTGGACCCCGCCAACCGGGCGGAGACGATCCTGCTGCTCTTCGCCGACAGCCCGGACGGGGAACTCGACGGCATCGACGAACCGCGGAACGCCGACATCGTCTACGAGCACGGCCGGATCTTCTTCGGCGCCAGGACCGTCCACGGGCCCACGACCAAGGGCGAGGTGGGGGAGACCGCCACTGTGGCGGTGGCCATCGAGAGCGTGGCCTGACCGCTCCGCCGCATATCCCGTACGGTCGCGTCGTCCCAGGCTGGTACCCTGGCTGTCGGCCGTTTGTGTACGCACCCCCGGAGCCCCCTCAGGACACCCTGATGGCCCTGGAGGCCGCGCCCAGCGGATCCCCGCCTCCCGAGTTACGGAAGCTCCCCCGAGATGTAGACCGGGGGCACTCGGTGGCCCATCACAGACTATTGAGGAGTACGCGTGTCGCTCGACGCCGCTACGAAGAAGCAGATCATCGCCGAGTTCGGCCAGAAGGAGGGCGACACCGGCTCCCCCGAGGTCCAGGTCGCCATGCTCTCGCGCCGGATCTCCGACCTGACCGAGCACCTCAAGACCCACAAGCACGACCACCACTCCCGCCGTGGTCTGCTGATCCTGGTCGGCCAGCGTCGCCGCCTGCTGCAGTACCTGGCCAAGAAGGACATCCAGCGCTTCCGTGCGCTGGTCGACCGCCTCGGCATCCGCCGCGGTGCGGCCGGCGCCAAGTAAGACGCCGTGAAGGGAGCGGTTCCCGTTCTAGGGGGCCGCTCCCTTTGCTGTACGTACGGAAACGTGCGGACTGTCACCGCCCCTTTGTAGTGTGGTAGCACGACGCATGACGTACGACACAGAGTGATGACACGTACCCGTCGCGGGTAGGCCGTCATCACATACAGAACGAGGAGACGCGCACCAAGCCGCCGCCGGTCCTCGGTAGTGGCCCCCGGGGGGAAGTGAGCCCCGGGTGCTTCGATCGAAGACCGGCCCGCACAGCACGGAGCGCCTCTCCGCCACCGTCCCCCTGCCACACGGGCAGCCGAGGGACGAAAGACGACAAGTAACGGAGAAAACGCTAGTGGAGAACGAGACCCACTACGCCGAGGCCGTCATCGACAACGGCGCCTTCGGTACCCGCACCATCCGCTTCGAGACGGGCCGCCTGGCCAAGCAGGCCGCCGGCTCCGCCGTGGCGTACCTGGACGACGACACCATGGTGCTGTCGGCCACCACCGCCTCCAAGAACCCCAAGGACCAGCTCGACTTCTTCCCCCTGACGGTGGACGTCGAGGAGCGGATGTACGCCGCCGGCAAGATCCCCGGCAGCTTCTTCCGCCGTGAGGGCCGTCCCTCCGAGGACGCCATCCTCACCTGCCGCCTGATCGACCGCCCGCTGCGCCCGTCCTTCAAGAAGGGCCTGCGCAACGAGATCCAGGTCGTCGCCACGATCATGGCGCTCAACCCCGACCACCTGTACGACGTCGTCGCGATCAACGCCGCGTCCGCGTCCACGCAGCTGGCCGGCCTGCCCTTCTCCGGCCCGATCGGCGGCGTCCGCGTCGCGCTGATCCGCGGCCAGTGGGTCGCGTTCCCGACGCACACCGAGCTCGAGGACGCCGTCTTCGACATGGTCGTCGCGGGCCGCGTCCTGGAGGACGGCGACGTCGCGATCATGATGGTCGAGGCCGAGGCCACCGAGAAGACCATCCAGCTGGTCAAGGGCGGCGCCGAGGCGCCCACCGAGGAGGTCGTCGCCGCCGGTCTGGACGCCGCGAAGCCCTTCATCAAGGTGCTCTGCAAGGCCCAGGCCGACCTCGCCGCGAAGGCCGCCAAGCCGACCGCCGAGTTCCCGATCTTCCTGGACTACCAGGACGACGTCCTCGAGGCCCTCACCGCGGCCGTCAAGCCGGAGCTCGCCTCCGCGCTGACCATCGCGGGCAAGCAGGAGCGCGAGAGCGAGCTGGACCGCGTCAAGGCGCTCGCCGCCGAGAAGCTCCTGCCGGAGTTCGAAGGCCGCGAGAAGGAGATCTCCGCCGCGTACCGCTCGCTCACCAAGCAGCTGGTCCGCGAGCGCGTGATCAAGGAGAAGAAGCGCATCGACGGCCGCGGTGTCACCGACATCCGCACGCTGGCCGCCGAGGTCGAGGCCATCCCGCGGGTGCACGGTTCCGCCGTGTTCGAGCGTGGCGAGACCCAGATCCTGGGCGTCACCACCCTCAACATGCTCCGCATGGAGCAGCAGCTGGACACCCTCTCCCCGGTGACCCGCAAGCGCTACATGCACAACTACAACTTCCCGCCGTACTCCACCGGCGAGACCGGCCGCGTCGGCTCCCCGAAGCGCCGCGAGATCGGCCACGGCGCCCTCGCCGAGCGCGCCCTGGTGCCGGTCCTGCCGACCCGCGAGGAGTTCCCCTACGCGATCCGCCAGGTCTCCGAGGCGCTCAGCTCGAACGGCTCGACGTCCATGGGCTCGGTCTGCGCCTCCACCATGTCGCTGCTGAACGCCGGTGTGCCGCTGAAGGCCCCGGTCGCCGGTATCGCCATGGGCCTGATCTCCCAGGAGATCGACGGCGAGACGCACTACGTCACCCTCACCGACATCCTCGGTGCGGAGGACGCCTTCGGCGACATGGACTTCAAGGTCGCCGGCACCAAGGAGTTCGTCACCGCCCTCCAGCTCGACACCAAGCTGGACGGCATCCCCGCCTCCGTCCTGGCCGCGGCCCTCAAGCAGGCCCGTGACGCCCGCCTCCACATCCTCGACGTGATGATGGAAGCGATCGACACGCCGGACGAGATGTCCCCCAACGCGCCGCGGATCATCACCGTGAAGATCCCGGTCGACAAGATCGGTGAGGTCATCGGCCCCAAGGGCAAGATGATCAACCAGATCCAGGAGGACACGGGCGCCGAGATCACGATCGAGGACGACGGCACCATCTACATCGGTGCCGCCGACGGTCCCTCCGCCGAGGCCGCCCGTACGACGATCAACGGCATCGCCAACCCGACGATGCCCGAGGTCGGCGAGCGCTACCTGGGGACGGTCGTCAAGACGACCACCTTCGGCGCGTTCGTGTCGCTGCTCCCCGGCAAGGACGGTCTGCTGCACATCTCGCAGATCCGCAAGCTGGCCGGCGGCAAGCGCGTGGAGAACGTCGAGGACGTCGTCGGCGTGGGCCAGAAGGTCCAGGTCGAGATCGCCGAGATCGACTCCCGCGGCAAGCTCTCCCTGATCCCCGTGATCGAGGGCGAGGAAGGCTCTTCGGACGACAAGAAGGACGACGCCGACCAGTGACGTCCCGTGGCTCCAAGGCGACGGCCCGCACCTCTTCGGAGGCGCGGGCCGTCGCCCGTACCCAAACCCTGATCAAGGGCGAGAACGGCATCGGTACGGTCCGCAAGACCACCCTCCCGGGCGGCCTGCGGATCGTCACCGAGACCCTGCCCTCGGTCCGCTCCGCGACCTTCGGCATCTGGGCCCACGTCGGTTCCCGCGACGAGACCCCCGCGCTCAACGGCGCCACGCACTACCTGGAGCACCTGCTCTTCAAGGGCACCTCCCGGCGCAGCGCCCTGGACATCTCCTCGGCCCTCGACGCCGTCGGCGGCGAGATGAACGCGTTCACGGCCAAGGAGTACACGTGCTACTACGCGCGCGTGCTCGACGCCGACCTGCCGCTCGCCATCGACGTCGTCTGCGACATGCTGACCGGCTCGCTCATCCTCGAAGAGGACGTCAACGTCGAGCGCGGCGCGATCCTCGAAGAGATCGCCATGACCGAGGACGACCCGGGCGACTGTGTGCACGACCTGTTCGCGCACACCATGTTCGGCGACAGCGCCCTCGGCCGCCCGGTCCTCGGCACCGTCGACACGGTCAACGCCCTCACCGCCGACCGCATCCGCCGCTTCTACAAGAAGCACTACGACCCGACGCACCTCGTGGTGGCGGCCGCCGGCAACATCGACCACAACAAGGTCGTACGCCAGGTCCGCGCCGCCTTCGAGAAGGCGGGCGCCCTCAAGAACCCCGACGCCGCCCCGATCGCCCCGCGCGACGGCCGGCGCACGATCCGCGCCGCCGGCCGGGTCGAACTGCTCGGCCGCAAGACCGAGCAGGCCCACGTCGTCCTCGGCATGCCCGGTCTGGCCCGCACGGACGACCGCCGCTGGGCGCTCGGCGTGCTGAACACGGCCCTCGGCGGCGGGATGTCCTCCCGGCTCTTCCAGGAGGTCCGGGAGAAGCGCGGCCTGGCCTACAGCGTGTACTCGTACACCTCCGGCTTCGCCGACTGCGGCCTGTTCGGCGTGTACGCCGGCTGCCGGCCTTCGCAGGTCCACGACGTGCTGAAGATCTGCCGCGACGAGCTCGACCACGTCGCCGAGCACGGTCTGTCCGACGACGAGATAGAGCGCGCCATCGGCCAGCTCCGGGGCTCCACGGTCCTCGGCCTGGAGGACACCGGTGCGCTCATGAACCGCATCGGCAAGAGTGAGCTGTGCTGGGGCGAACAGATGTCCGTCGACGACATGCTGGCCCGGATAGCGGCGGTGACCCCGGACGAGGTCCGTTCGGTGGCCCGCGACATCCTGGGACGGCGCCCGTCGCTGTCGGTCATCGGCCCGCTCAAGGACAAGCAGGCCTCCCGTCTGCACGACGCCGTCGCCTAATCCACTCCCGTAAGGAAGCACAACAGATGAGCAAGCTGCGTGTGGCGGTCCTCGGCGCCCGGGGCCGGATCGGTTCCGAGGCGGTCCGGGCGGTCGAGGCCGCCGAGGACATGGAGCTGGTGGCCGCCCTGAGCCGCGGCGACAAGCTGGAGACGCTGGCGGAGACCGGCGCCCAGGTCGCGGTGGAACTCACCACGCCCTCCTCCGTCATGGAGAACCTCGAGTACTGCGTCCGGCACGGCATCCACGCCGTCGTCGGGACGACGGGCTGGACCGAAGAGCGCCTCACGCAGCTGAACGGCTGGCTGGCCGCCTCTCCCCGGACGGGCGTGCTCATCGCGCCGAACTTCTCCATCGGCGCCGTCCTCACCATGAAGTTCGCGCAGATCGCGGCGCCCTGGTTCGAGTCCGTCGAGGTCGTCGAGCTGCACCACCCCAACAAGGTGGACGCCCCTTCCGGAACCGCCACCCGCACCGCCCAGCTCATCGCCGAGGCCCGCCGCGCCGCCGGCTGCGCCCCGGCTCCGGACGCCACGGAGACGGCCCTGGACGGTGCTCGCGGAGCGAGCGTCGACGGTGTCCCCGTGCACGCCGTCCGTCTGCGCGGCCTGCTCGCCCACCAGGAGGTCCTGCTGGGCGGCGAGGGCGAGACCCTCACCGTCCGCCACGACTCCCTGCACCACAGCAGCTTCATGCCGGGCATCCTGCTGGGCGCCCGCAAGGTGGTGACGACTCCGGGCCTCACCTTCGGTCTGGAGAACTTCATGGACCTCGGCTGAGCCCGTCATGCGCGCCAAGCTCTCCTACGCCGTCACGGCCGCCGTCCTGGTCTTCTACTTCGTCCTGGTCGGCAGCCGTGGCGTCATGCTCATCCAGTCCGGCACGCTGCTGACCGTCACCTTCGGGGTCGCGGTGCTGATCCTGCCGGTCATCGGGGTGTGGTTCCTGTGGAAGAACACCCAGTTCGTCCGTCGGGCCAACGCCCTCGCCGCCGAGCTCGACGCCGAGGGCGGCCTGCCCGTCGACGAACTCGAGCGCACCCCGGCCGGCCGGATCGACCGCGACTCGGCCGACGAGGTCTTCGCCCGGCGCAAGGCCGAGACCGAGGCGGCCCCGGACGACTGGCGCACCTGGTTCCGTCTGGCCGTCGCCTACCACGACGCCCGCGACACCCCGCGCGCCCGCAAGGCGATGCAGCGCGCGATCACCCTCCATGACGGCAGGCGGACCGAGGCAGCCTGAGCCGCCTCGCGACGACCGCACCGCCGTATGCCGAAGGGGCCGGCCCGCGTCTCGCGCGGACCGGCCCCTTCGGCACAGGGCGTGTCAGACGAGCCGGTTCTCCGCGGCCCACGCCTCGACGGCGTCCGCGGCCCGGTCGAACGCCTCGGACCGCCCCAGGAAGTCCGCTCCGTGCGTGGTCAGCAGTATGGCGGGCTCCTCCTCCGGCCGGTCCCGTCGGACGACCGTCAGCGCCTCACCCTGGACGGTCCGCGGCAGCCCCAGCCAGCGCACGGGCTGCTGCGCCGTCCGCACCGCCGCGACCCGGCCCCAGGGAACCGTCCGCGTGACGAGGAAACGTACCTGCCGCAGTCCGCGCGAGCTCACCCACACACCCATGCGGAGCAGGCGCAGCGCACTGGCGATCACCAGCACCGAGAACCCGAGGATCCCGCCGGCCTCGGAGACCGACCCGGTCAGCGCGATCACGACCGCCGCGAGCAGCACGTACGAGGCGAGCAGCAGTGCCAGCGCGGCCACCGCGACCCGCCAGGGCCCGGGCCGGTAGGGGCGCCGCCAGCGCTCACGGTCCTCGAAGGGCAGCGGGACATCGTCCGCTGACTCGAATGCGCGGTCGGCCGTCAGGAAGGGCAGGGGCACGGCTGGTCCTCACTCGTCCATGCGTGGGCTGTGCCCGGTGAGGCTATCGCGTCAGCGCCCCCGGGCGGCCTGTGACTGCTGTGACTGGTGTGACTGCTGTGCCGGGGAGGGGTGGTCCACGGTGAGCGCTGGGCTTCCGATGACCACGGAGCCGACGAGCGCGGCCACGATCGTCAGCCCCAGGAGCCAGCGCCCGGCCGTCTGCCCCGCGGAGGAGCGCTCAGGGGGAGGGGGAGTGACATCGCTGGTGAACAGGGTGACCGCGTCCTTCGGAGGTCCGTACAAAAGGTTTCCACGGGTACAGACGCGCGAGGAGCGCAAAAGGTGCCCGCTTTCACCCCGATTTCATGGGACCCGGGTGGTGAAGACCCCGTTTGGCGGGACGTAGAGTGGCGTCGCCGAATGACGAGATGGGAAGGACCCTCCGAATCGTGACCCCCACCCCGGACGACGACTTCAAGATCGACCTCCGCAGCGACGTCACCGTCGAGCTGGTCAAGCACAGCGCGGCGGACTCCGACGTCCTCTTCGCGGCCCGCGTGTCGACCGTCGGGGAGCAGTCCCTGGACGAGTTGGGCAAGGACCCGGAGCGTTCGAAGGGGCTGATCAACTACCTCATGCGCGATCGGCACGGCAGCCCGTTCGAGCACAACTCGATGACCTTCTTCGTCAGCGCCCCGATCTTCGTCTTCCGCGAGTTCATGCGGCACCGGGTCGGCTGGTCGTACAACGAGGAGTCGGGCCGCTACCGGGAGCTGCAGCCGGTGTTCTACGTGCCGGACGCCTCGCGCAAGCTCGTCCAGCAGGGCCGCCCCGGCAAGTACGTGTTCGTCGAGGGCACCCCGGAGCAGCACGACTTCGTCAGCCGGGCCATGGAGGACTCGTACCGCCAGGCCTACCGGACCTACCAGGAGATGCTCGCGCAGGGCGTCGCCCGTGAGGTCGCCCGCTCGGTCCTGCCCGTCGGCCTGTTCTCCTCGATGTACGCCACCTGCAACGCCCGCTCGCTGATGCACTTCCTCGGCCTGCGTACCCAGCACGAGCTGGCCAAGGTCCCCTCCTTCCCGCAGCGGGAGATCGAGATGGTCGGCGAGAAGATGGAGGCCGAGTGGGCGAAGCTCATGCCCCTCACCTACGCCGCCTTCAATGCCAACGGTCGTGTCGCCCCGTGACGAAGGCCTGTTCCCCTGTCCGGCACACATGTACGGGCCGCTCGCGCGAAGTGTCCGTATTGCGGCATTTGGAGAAGTTCATCTAGCCTGATCAAACGGACCCGGTACTGCTTGAACCCCCGAGCAGGCAGTACCGGGATCCGCATTTGTCGTGACTTTTCGTAACCCCCCGAGGGCAGACCACGGGGTGAGCAACGAGTAGCGTGTTCCCCATGGCTCCGACCTCCACTCCGCAGACCCCCTTCGGGCGGGTCCTCACCGCCATGGTCACGCCCTTCACGGCGGACGGCGCACTCGACCTCGACGGCGCTCAGCGGCTCGCCACCCACCTGGTGGATGCAGGCAACGACGGCCTGATCATCAACGGCACCACCGGCGAGTCCCCGACCACCAGCGACGCGGAGAAATCGGACCTGGTACGAGCCGTCCTGGAGGCCGTCGGAGACCGGGCCCACATCGTGGCCGGCGTCGGCACCAACGACACCCACCACAGCATCGAGCTGGCCAAGGCCGCCGAGCGGACGGGCGCACACGGCCTCCTGGTCGTCACCCCGTACTACAACAAGCCCCCGCAGGAGGGCCTCCACCGCCACTTCACGGCGATCGCCGACGCCACCGAGCTGCCCGTCATGCTCTACGACATCCCCGGCCGCAGCGGCGTCCCGATCAACACCGAGACACTCGTCCGCCTCGCGGAGCACCCGCGGATCGTGGCGAACAAGGACGCCAAGGGAGACCTCGGCCGCGCGAGCTGGGCCATCGCGCGCTCCGGCCTCGCCTGGTACTCCGGCGACGACATGCTGAACCTGCCGCTGCTCTCCGTGGGCGCGGTCGGCTTCGTCTCGGTCGTCGGCCACGTCGTCACCCCCGACCTGCGCGCCCTCGTCGACGCGTACGTCTCCGGCGACGTCCAGAAGGCCACCGAGATCCACCAGAAGCTGCTCCCCGTCTACACGGGTATGTTCCGCACCCAGGGCGTCATGACCACCAAGGCCGCACTCACCCTCCTGGGCCTGCCCGCCGGACCGCTGCGCTCGCCCATGGTCGAGTGCTCGCCAGAAGAGATCGACCAGCTCAAGATCGATCTTGCCGCCGGCGGGGTACAGCTCTGACAACGGACTTCACAACTGAATAGGCAGGCCACCGGTGCCTGCGACCACAACGACAACTGCTTCTGCACGAACGTCACGCGCGCCACGTGCCCTACCGGTACGTGGCGCGCGTGTTTGAGGAGAGTCTTTTGAGTCATCCGCATCCCGAACTGGGCCCGCCCCCGCCGCTCCCCGAGGGCGGCCTGCGGGTCACCCCGCTCGGCGGCCTCGGCGAGATCGGCCGCAACATGACGGTCTTCGAGTACGGCGGCCGTCTGCTGATCGTCGACTGCGGAGTGCTCTTCCCCGAGGAGGAGCAGCCCGGTATCGACCTGATCCTGCCCGACTTCTCGTCCATCCGTGACCGTCTGGACGCCGTCGAGGGCATCGTCCTGACCCACGGCCACGAGGACCACATCGGCGCCGTCCCCTACCTCCTGCGCGAGAAGCCGGACATCCCGCTGATCGGCTCCAAGCTGACCCTCGCCCTCATCGAGGCGAAGCTCCAGGAGCACCGCATCCGCCCGTACACCCTCGAGGTGGCGGAGGGGAACCGCGAGCGCATCGGCCCCTTCGACTGCGAGTTCGTCGCCGTCAACCACTCCATCCCGGACGCCCTCGCGGTGGCGATCCGCACCCCCGCCGGCATGGCGGTCCACACGGGTGACTTCAAGATGGACCAGCTCCCGCTGGACGGCCGCCTCACGGACCTGCACGCGTTCGCACGTCTGAGCGAGGAGGGGATCGACCTCCTGCTCTCCGACTCGACGAACGCCGAGGTTCCCGGCTTCGTTCCGCCGGAGCGGGACATCTCCAACGTCCTGCGCACGGTCTTCGCGAGCGCCCGCAAGCGGATCATCGTGGCGAGCTTCGCCAGCCACGTGCACCGCATCCAGCAGATCCTGGACGCCGCCCACGAGTACGGACGACGGGTGGCCTTCGTCGGCCGCTCGATGGTCCGCAACATGGGCATCGCCCGCGACCTGGGCTACCTCAAGGTCCCGCCGGGTCTCGTCGTGGACGTCAAGACCCTCGACGACCTCCCGGACCACGAGGTCGTCCTGGTCTGCACGGGTTCCCAGGGCGAACCGATGGCCGCCCTGTCCCGCATGGCCAACCGCGACCACCAGATCCGTATCGTCCCCGGCGACACGGTGATCCTGGCGTCGTCCCTGATCCCCGGCAACGAGAACGCGGTCTACCGCGTGATCAACGGCCTGACCCGCTGGGGCGCGCACGTCGTCCACAAGGGCAACGCCAAGGTCCATGTCTCCGGCCACGCCTCGGCGGGCGAGCTGCTGTACTTCTACAACATCTGCCGCCCGAAGAACCTGATGCCGGTGCACGGCGAATGGCGCCATCTGCGCGCCAACGCCGAGCTGGGCGCCCTGACGGGTGTCCCGCACGACCGCATCGTCATCGCCGAGGACGGCGTGGCCGTCGACCTCGTCGAGGGCAAGGCGAAGATCTCCGGCAAGGTCCAGGCGGGCTACGTCTACGTCGACGGCCTCTCCGTCGGCGACGTCGGCGAGCCGGCGCTGAAGGACCGGAAGATCCTCGGCGACGAGGGCATCATCTCGGTCTTCGTGGTCGTGGACTCCTCCACCGGCAAGATCACCGGCGGCCCGCACATCCAGGCCCGCGGCTCGGGCATCGAGGACTCGGCCTTCGGGGCCGTCACCCCGAAGATCGCCGAGGTCCTGGAACGCTCCGCCCAGGACGGTGTGGTCGAACCCCACCAGCTGCAGCAACTCATCCGCCGCACCCTGGGCAAGTGGGTCTCCGACACCTATCGCCGCAGGCCGATGATCCTCCCGGTCGTGGTGGAGGTCTGAGCGACGTACGACCCCTCGCACGTGCCCTCGTACGTGTGAACCTGGAGCGGGCCGCCTCGATTTGCATCGAGGCGGCCCGCTCCAGTACGTTTACGGCTCCGCCCGAACGGGAACCCGGATGCCTCGCGCAACGGAACCAGTCCCGGGAGGGGCCGGGAAAACCGACTCAGAACTTCTGATAAAGTCGGATCCGCCGGAAAGGAAACCGCGAAACAAAAGCGGGAACCTGGAAAGCACCGAGGAAATCGGATCGAGAAAAGATCTGATAGAGTCGGAAACGCAAGA
>NZ_JBIAWO010000011.1:0-226608 GCF_042895685.1 Streptomyces sp. NPDC001381
GCCCGGTTACATTCCGAACCCGGAAGCTAAGCCTTACAGCGCCGATGGTACTGCAGGGGGGACCCTGTGGGAGAGTAGGACACCGCCGAACAATCTTTGGGAAGGACCCCTGGTCACCAGCGTTCAGCTGGGACCAGGGGTCCTTTCGTTTTTAGAATGATTGCGGTACCGAAGACAGGAGTCACCGATGTCCACCAACTCTCCCGACGACCGACCGGAGCGCGACGAGCGGCGACGGGACGGTGGGGATCGCGGCGAACGTGGCGGCTACCGCGGAGATCGTGACCGTGGTGATCGAGGCGGCTTCCGCCGGGACAACGACCGCGGAGGCCCAGGCCGCCGCGACGACAGCCGCGGTGGGCATGGCCGTCGTGACGACCGTGACCGCGGTGACCGCGGTGGCTTCCGCCGTGACGACCGCCGGGACGACAACCGCGGTGGTGGATACGGCCGCCGCGACGACCGGCGCGACGACCGGCGCGAAGGCGATCGGGGCTCGCGTCCCGCGTTCCAGCGTGACGACCGCGACCGTGGCCCGCGTCGGGACGACCGGGACCGTGGCTTCCGTCGCGACGACCGCGGTGACCGGCCGGCCTTCCGGCGCGACGACAACCGTGGCGGGTTCGGGGACCGGGACCGCGGTGGCTACGGGCGCCGTGACGACCGCCGCGACGACCGGCGCGGCGACGACCGCGGAGAGCGCGGCGGCTTCCGCCGTGACGACCGTCGGGACGACCGCGGTGACCGTGGCGGCTTCCGCCGTGACGACAGCCGGGGCGGGTTCCGCAGGGACGACCGGCGTGATGACCGCAGGGACGATCGCCGTGACGACCGCGGTGAGCGTGGGGGCCACCGCGGCGACGACCGCGGTTTCCGGCGCGATGACCGCAGGGACGACCGCGGTGACCGTGGCGGCTTCCGCCGTGACGACCGACGGGACGACCGTGGCGGCGACCGCGGTGACCGCGGGGGCTTCCGCAGGGACGACCGGCGCGATGACCGCCGTGACGACCGGCGCGGCGACGACCGTGGTGGCTTCCGCCGTGACGACCGACGGGACGACCGCCGTGACGACCGCGGCGACCGCGGAGGCTTCCGGCGCGATGACCGCCGTGACGACCGCGGCGGCGACCGCGGTGGGCGTGGCGGCTTCCGGCGTGACGACCGGCGTGACGACCGGGGCGGGCGGCCCGGCGGTTTCCGCGGGCGGGACGACCGTCGCGACGACCGCAGGGACGACCGGCGTGGTGGCGGGCGGTTCCGTGACGAGCGGGACCGGGACCGTGAGCCGATCAAGCGGCTGCCGATCCCCGAGGACGTCACCGGCGAGGAGATCGACAAGGACGTACGGCAGGAGCTGCAGAGCCTGCCCAAGACGCTCGCCGACGACGTCGCCAGGAACCTGGTGATGGTCGCGCGGCTGATCGACGAGGATCCCGAAGGGGCCTACGGGTACAGCAGGGTGGCGCTGCGGCTCGCGTCGCGTGTCGCCGCGGTGCGCGAGGCGGCCGGGTTCGCGGCGTACGCGAACCAGAAGTACAGCGAGGCGCTCGCCGAGTTCCGTGCGGCGCGGCGGATGACCGGCTCGGTGGACCTGTGGCCCGTCATGGCCGACTGCGAGCGGGGGCTCGGGCGGCCGGAGAAGGCGCTGGACATGGCCGGTGCCCCCGAGGTGCACAAGCTCGACAAGGCCGGCCAGGTGGAGATGCGGCTCGTCGCGGCTGGCGCCCGGCGCGACATGGGGCAGCTGGACGCGGCCATCGTGACGCTGCAGAGCCCCGAGCTCGCCTCCAACTCCGTCCAGCCGTGGACCGCGCGGCTGCGCTACGCGTACGCCGACGCGCTGCTGGCCGCCGGACGTCAGGGCGAGGCGCGGGAGTGGTTCGCGAAGGCCGTCGAGGCGGACCGCGACGGCAGCACCGACGCCTCGGACCGGCTCGCCGAGATGGACGGCGTGGAGTTCGTCGACGCTCTCGACGAGAGTGAGTCCGAGGAGACGCCGACCGAGGACGTCGACAAGGACTGAGCGCACTGACTGACAGGGGCGGGTTCCACGGGGAACCCGCCCCTTCCGCGTTTCAGACGTCCAGTGCGCGCAGGACCAGGCCGGAGGCCGGCTTGGGGCCGAAGGACGTCGACTTGCGGGGCATCGTGACGCCCTGGCGGGCGAGGTCGCGGACGACCTCCTCGCGGACGGGGTGGAGCAGGACCGCCGTGGCGCCGCTGCGTTCCGCCTTCCGCACGGTGGCCGCCGTGTCGTGGATGTAGGCGACGCGGGCCGGGTCGTCCTCCGGGATGTGCCAGACATGGGCGAGGAGGGTGGCGTGCAGGACCGTCGCGTCCAGGGTGCGCCAGGCCTGTGGGCGGTCCCGGGGGACCGTGCGGTCCAGGAGGGCCGGGTCCGGGCGGTCGAGGAGGTGGAAGGCGCCGTCGCCCGCGAGCAGGAAGGCGTTGCCCGCGCAGGCCGCGTCGGCCAGGGCGTCCAGCGCCTCGGGGAGGGGGACCGGAAGGTGCCGGACGCGGAACCGGTGCTCCACCGCGGCCAGGGCCTGTGCCACCGGCAGGCCGTGCAGGAGGCGGTGGATGGCGCGGACGCGCAGGGGGTAGCGGGCCGTGTCGACGAGGAGGACGAGGCCGTGGTCCCAGGGGCTGGGGGAGGGGTGCTCGGCGCGGAGCCGCCGGTAGGTGGCCCAGCGGTGGTGGCCGTCGGCGATCAGGGCCTGGTGGTGGGCGAGGTCCGCCTGGACGAGGGCCTGCTCGGCGCGGTCGGTGATCGCCCACAGGCGGTGGCGGTAGCCGTCCTCGGTGGTGGTGGCGAGGAGCGGGGGCCGTTGCGCGGTGCGGTCCACGATCTCCGCCGCCGTGCCGTTGCCGCGGTAGGTGAGGAGGAGCGGTTCGAGGTTGGCGCAGGTGGCCCGCATGAGGGCCGCGCGCTCCGCCACGACGGGCGCTATGACGTCCTCGTGGGGCAGGACGACTCCCTCCGCCGGGTCGGAGACGCGCAGGGTGCCGATGAGGCCGCGCTGGAGCATGCCGTCGGCGTGACGCTGCTCGTACACGTACAGGGCGGGCTCCGGGTCGGCCGTCAGGACGCCCTCGGCCAGCCAGCGGCGCAGGGCGTCGGCGGCCTGTTCGTTGCGGGCGCTGGGTGTGGTCGCCTGGGGGAGGATCAGGCGGACGATGTTGTACGGGTCGGCGTCCTGGAGGTGGTGCAGGCCGTCGGGGCGGACGACGACGTCGTACGGCGGGGACGTGACGGCGGCGAGGCTGCCGACCCGGTCGGGGTCGTAGCGCAGGCCTCGGAACGGGGTGAGTTCCAGGCCTCGGTGCGCCGTTGCTTCCGAGTGACCTGCTGTGTTCATCCCGGCATCGTACGGGTCGCACGTGTGTCAGTGGCATGCGCGATGATCGGGGGAAAGCGGATCGATCGAGGAGCGATGCGGAATGAGCCGGAGCGTCAGGACGAGGCCCGAGGCCAGTGGGCAGGCCCTGAGCGAGGCGTACGACACGGCGCTGCTCGATCTGGACGGGGTGGTGTACGCGGGCGGTAGCGCGATCGTGCACGCCGTCGAGTCGCTGGACACCGCCCGGGCGGGCGGGATGCGTCTGGCGTACGTCACCAACAACGCGCTGCGGACGCCGGACGCCGTGGCCGGGCACCTCACCGAGCTGGGGATTCCCACGGGGGCCGAGGACGTCATCACCTCGGCCCAGGCGGTCGCGCGGCTGATCGCCGAGCAGGTGCCGGCGGGGGCGCGGGTGCTGGTGATCGGCGGTGAGGGGCTGCGGGTCGCGCTGCGGGAGCGGGGGCTCACGCCGGTGGAGTCCGCGGACGACGATCCGGCGGCCGTGGTGCAGGGGTACGGCGGGCCGGACCTGCCGTGGGGGCGGTTCGCGGAGGCTTCGTACGCCGTGGCGCGCGGTGTGCCGTGGTTCGCGTCCAACACCGATCTGACGATTCCGAGCGGGCGGGGGATCGCGCCGGGCAACGGGGCGGCGGTGGAGGTCGTGCGGATAGCGACCGGTGCCGAGCCGCAGGTCGCGGGCAAGCCGCTGCCTCCGATGCACCGGGAGACGATCCTGCGGACGGGCGCGGAGCGGCCGTTGGTCGTCGGGGACCGGCTGGACACCGACATCGAGGGGGCGTTCAACGGGGAGGTGGACTCGCTGCTGGTCCTCACCGGGGTCACGGACGGGGCGCAGTTGCTGGCCGCGCCGCCGCAGCACCGGCCGACGTTCGTGGACGCCGACCTGCGCGGGCTGCTCACCGGGCAGCCGGAGGTGAGCGTGGCCGGGGACGGGTTCCGGTGCGGGGGCTGGACGGCGACGGCGGGTGCCGTGGGGGTCCCCGCGCACGAGCGAAGGCTGGAGCTGGACGGGGACGGTGAGGCGCTGGACGGCCTGCGGGCGCTGTGCGCGGCGGCCTGGACGGCCGCGGGGGAGGGCAGTTGTGAGCTGGACGGGGCGAAGGCGCTGGCGCGGCTGGGACTGTGAGTCCCTCACCAGGGATCGAGAGGGGTTGGGAGGGTAGGCTAACCTAACTGCGTGTTGGTCGACAGTGTTCCCGAACAGCGCGCGGAGACCGCCCCCGCGCCCCCAACCCGCCGGGCGATCCGTTCCGTTGGGCTGCTCGCCGCCGTGGCGCTGCTGCTGGCGGTGGCGGTGGCGAGCATCGCCGTCGGGGCGAAGGAGCTGTCCGTCGCCCAGGTCTGGCACGGGCTGTTCGCGGATTCGGGGACGTACGCGGACGTCGTCGTCGACGAGCGGCTGTCGCGGACCGTGCTCGGGCTGCTCGTCGGCGCCGCGCTGGGGCTGTCCGGCGCCGTGCTCCAGGCCCTGACGCGCAATCCGCTGGCCGACCCCGGGCTGCTCGGCATCAACGCGGGCGCCTCGGCCGCCGTGGTCACCGCGATCACCTTCCTCGGGGTGACGAGCCTGACCGGCTATGTGTGGTTCGCCTTCCTGGGCGCGGCGGCGGTCGGCGCGCTGGTGTGGTTCCTGGGCGGGAGCCGGGGGGCGACGCCGGTTCGGCTCGCGCTCGCCGGCACCGCGATCAGCGCCGCGCTGTACGGCTACCTCCAGGCCGTGATGATCATGGATGACGCGGCGCTCGCCCGGATGCGGTTCTGGACGGTCGGTTCGCTGTCGACGGCGACGGACGGGACCATCGGGCAGGTGCTGCCCTTCCTGGCCGTCGGCACGGTCCTGGCACTCGCCCTGGCCCGGCCCCTCAACGCCATGGAGATGGGCGACGACACGGCCAGGGCGCTGGGCGCCCACCTGCACCGCACCCGGGCGCTGGCCATGCTCGCGGCGACGCTGCTGTGCGGGGCCGCGACCGCCGCCTGCGGGCCGATCATGTTCGTCGGGCTGATGGTGCCGCACGTCGTCCGCTCGTTCACCGGCCCCGACCTGCGCTGGATCATGCCGTACGCGGCGATCCTGTCGCCCGTGCTGCTGCTCGGCTCCGATGTGATCGGCCGGGTCGTCGCCCGCCCGTCCGAGGTCCAGGTCGGCATCATCACCGCGATCATCGGCGGGCCGGTCTTCATCTTTCTCGTACGAGGGCGGAGGACGGCCCAGCTGTGAGGACCGACGTGACGACCGAGAGCACGCCGGTGCGGGAGACCCCCGTGCCGCGGACCGGGCCCCGGGCCCTGCGCACCCCGGGCGGACTGTCGCTGCGGCTGGACCTGCGGGCCCTGACCGTCGTCGTGCTGCTGATCGTCGCCGCGTTCGCCGCGAGCGTCGTGCTGATCGGCACCGGCGACTTCCCGATCTCGACCGGCGACGTGGTGAAGACCCTGTTCGGCGAGGGGAACCCCGGTCAGGAGCTCATCGTCAACGAGCTGCGGCTGCCGCGGGTCCTCGTCGGGCTGCTGGTGGGCGCCTCGCTGGGGCTCGGAGGTGCGCTGTTCCAGGCCGTGTCGCGCAACCCGCTGGGCAGCCCGGACGTGCTCGGCCTCGGGCAGGGGGCGACGGCCGGCGCGCTCGTAATGATCGTGCTGTTCTCCGGGAGCACCACCCAGGTCACCCTCGGCGCGCTGGTCGGCGGGCTGGTGACCGGGGCCGCGATCTATCTGCTGGCGTGGAAGCGGGGCGTGCACGGCTACCGGCTGGTGCTGGTCGGCATCGGCGTGTCGGCCATGGCGACGGCGGTCAACGGCTATCTGATCACCAAGGCCGACTTCGTCGACGCGGCCCGTGCCGTCGTCTGGATGACCGGCACCCTGGACGGGCGGGACTGGAAGCAGGTCTGGCCGCTGCTCGTGCTGGTCTGCGTACTCGTACCGCTCGTCCTCGCCAACGCCCGCGGCCTGCGGATGATGGAGATGGGCGACGACGTCTCCCACGCGCTCGGCGTGCGGGTGGAGCGCGTACGGCTGGTGCTGATGGTGTCGGCCGTGCTGCTCACCGCCGCCGCGACGGCCGCCGCTGGTCCCGTCAGCTTCGTGGCGCTCACCGCGCCGCAGCTCGCCCGGCGGCTGACCCGCTCGCCCGGCCCGAACCTCGTGCCGTCCCTGTGCATGGGAGCCGCCCTGCTGGTCACGGCCGACTGGGCCTCGCAGCGGCTGTTCGGCGACGGACAGCTTCCGGTGGGCGTGGTCACCGGTGTGCTCGGCGGGGTCTACCTGCTGTGGCTCCTCGTCACCGAACGCAAGGCGGGCCGGATATGAGCGGCACGGCCGGCACCGACGGCCGCGCGGCCGACCCGAACAACCGAAGGAGCAGCGTGAACCGCCTGTCCGCCGAGAACGTCACCCTCGCCTACGACCAGCGGGTCATCGCGGAGCAGCTCTCGGTGGAGATACCCGACAACTCGTTCACCGTGATCGTCGGCCCCAACGCGTGCGGCAAGTCGACGCTCCTGCGGGCGCTGTCGCGGATGCTGAAGCCCTCCCGGGGGCGGGTGCTGCTCGACGGGCAGGTCATCCAGTCGATGCCCGCGAAGAAGGTCGCGCGCACCCTGGGCCTGCTGCCGCAGTCGTCCATCGCTCCGGACGGGATCACCGTCGGCGACCTGGTGGGCCGCGGCCGATACCCGCACCAGGGCATCCTGCGGCAGTGGTCGGCCGAGGACGAGCGGGTCGTCCAGGAGTCCATGGCACAGACCGGGGTGGCCGAGCTCGCCGACCGGTACGTCGACGAGCTGTCCGGCGGCCAGCGGCAGCGCGTGTGGATCGCCATGGCGCTCGCTCAGCAGACCCCGCTGCTGCTGCTCGACGAGCCGACGACCTTCCTCGACATCCAGCACCAGATCGACGTCCTCGACCTGTGCGCCGAACTGCACGAGGAACAGGGCCGCACGCTCGTCGCCGTGCTGCACGACCTCAACCACGCGGCCCGGTACGCCACCCATCTCATCGCGCTCAAGGGCGGCGAGGTCATCGCGCAGGGTGCGCCGAACGACGTCGTCACGGCCGCACTGGTCGAGGAGGTCTTCGGGCTGCGCTGCCAGGTCATCGACGACCCGGAGACGGGGACGCCGCTGGTGGTGCCGGCCGCGCGCAGGGCGCGGGCCCAGGCCGGGCGGGTGGTGGCTACAGAAGCTTCCTGAGCTGGAACAGGTCCCGCAGACCGGCCTCCAGCTTCACCCGGCCCGACCCCCAGGCCTTGGCGAAGTGCAGCTCGCCGGCGACCAGCGCGACCAGGTCGTCGCCGGTCATGGTCAGCCTGATCTGGGCCTTCTCCCGAGGAGGGCCCTGCAGGGTGTCCCGCACCACGATCCGGCCGCCCCTCATCCGGCCGGCGAACGTGACGTCCAGGTCCGTGATCCAGCAGCTCACCGAGCGGTCCAGGGAAACGGCGGTGCGGACGTCGCCTTCGGCGCTCTGCATGTTCTCCGAGAGCTTCTCGAGTGCCGCACGGCACTCCTCAGTCGTGGCCATCGCGACCGACGGTACCCCAGCCGTTCGCGATAGCGTCTGGGCATGAGCGACACGTTGCCGGAGCCGCAGCCGGAGACCGCGCCGGAGGAGCCGGAGTACGACCCCGCCGCGCCCGCCCCGCTGGCCGTGCCCCGCATCCCCACCGGCGACGCCGAGGTCGACGCCCTGCTGGACCGGCTCGCCGACGCCGACCACCTCGCCACCGACGGACACATCGAGGTGTACGAGGATGTACACCGGGGGCTGCGCGACGCGCTCACCGCGCTCGACGCCCGCCCGGGACCTCCGGCGCCCTCACCGTCGTATGACCAGAGGGCGCCCTCACCCTCGTATGGCACTAGGAGCTGAACCGAACGTGGCAGGAGTCGCACGCCGCCGTCTGGACGCGGAGCTGGTCCGCCGGAAGCTCGCGCGCTCGCGTGAGCATGCCGGGCAGCTGATCGCGGCGGGGCGGGTCACCGTCGGCAAGACCGTCGCGACCAAGCCGGCCACTCAGGTGGAGACGGCGGCCGCGATCGTCGTCGCCGTGGACGACGACGACCCCGACTACGTCTCGCGGGGCGGGCACAAGCTCGCCGGGGCGCTGAAGGCGTTCGTGCCGCAGGGGCTCGTCGTCGAGGGGCGGCGGGCACTGGACGCCGGGGCGTCCACCGGGGGGTTCACGGACGTGCTGCTGCGGGCGGGGGCCGCGCACGTCGTCGCCGTGGACGTGGGGTACGGACAACTCGCCTGGTCTCTTCGAAGCGATGAACGCGTCACCGTCAAGGACCGTACGAACGTACGCGAGTTGACGCTTGAAGCGATCGATGGGGAGCCTGTGGATCTTGTCGTGGGGGACTTGTCCTTCATTCCGCTCGGGCTGGTGCTGCCGGCCCTGGCGCGGTGCACCGAGCCGGACGCGGATCTGGTGATGATGGTCAAGCCCCAGTTCGAGGTGGGGAAGGAACGGCTCGGCAGCGGGGGCGTCGTACGCAGCCCGCAGCTGCGGGCCGAGGCGGTGCGCGGCGTCGCCGAGAGGGCGTGGGACCTGGGGCTCGGGGTGAAGGGTGTCACCGCCAGTCCGCTGCCCGGGCCCTCGGGCAACGTCGAGTACTTTCTGTGGCTCCGGGCCGGGGCGCCTGCCCTGGACCCGGCCGACGTTGACCGTGCAGTTGCGGAGGGGCCGCGTTGACACAGAACCGAGCTCGTACTGTTTTCCTGCTCGCCCACACGGGCCGGCCCGCCGCGATCCGCAGCGCGGAACTGGTGGTGAAGGGGCTGCTGCGCGAGGGCATCGGGGTGCGCGTCCTGGAGTACGAGGCGGCCGACCTGCCCCTGCCGGACGAGGTGGAGCTGGTCTCCGAGGCCACCCCGCAGTGCCTGGAGGGCTGCGAGCTGCTCATCGTCCTCGGCGGTGACGGGACGCTGCTGCGCGGCGCGGAGTTCGCGCGGGCCTCCGGGGTGCCGATGCTCGGCGTCAACCTCGGCAGCGTCGGCTTCCTCGCCGAGGCCGAGCGCGACGACCTCGACAAGGTCGTCGACCGCGTGGTGTCGAAGGCGTACGAGGTCGAGGAGCGGATGACCGTCGATGTCGTCGTGCACCGCAACGGCGACATCGTGCACACGGACTGGGCGCTGAACGAGGCGGCGGTGCAGAAGGCCGGCGCGGAGAAGCTGCTCGAGGTCGTGCTGGAGATCGACGGGCGGCCGGTGACCGGGTTCGGGTGTGACGGGATCGTCCTGTCGACACCGACCGGGTCCACCGCGTACGCGTTCTCGGCCGGCGGTCCCGTGGTGTGGCCCGAGGTCGAGGCACTGCTGATGGTGCCGATCAGCGCGCACGCGCTGTTCGCCAAGCCGCTGGTGACCTCTCCGAACTCCGTGCTCGCCGTGGAACTGCTGCCGCACATTCCGCCGGGTGTGCTGTGGTGCGACGGGCGGCGGACCTTCGAGCTGCCGCCGGGGGCGCGGGTGGAGGTGCGGCGAGGGGCCGTGCCGGTGCGGCTGGCCCGGCTGCATCACGCCTCCTTCACCGACCGGCTCGTGGCGAAGTTCGCCCTGCCCGTTTCCGGGTGGCGGGGGGCCCGGCACTAGGGACGTCCACTCGGCCGGGTGACAGGGTGCCTCGCACTTTCTCCGTCCGACCTCGTAAGGTCTTCTCCGTGTTGGAGGAGATGCGGATACGGTCGCTCGGAGTCATCGACGACGCTGTCGTCGAGCTGTCGCCCGGCTTCACCGCCGTCACGGGCGAGACGGGCGCGGGCAAGACCATGGTGGTCACCAGCCTCGGGCTGCTGCTGGGCGGGCGCGCCGATGCCGCGCTCGTGCGGATCGGCGCCGAGCGGGCGGTCGTGGAGGGGCGGATCGCCGTGCCCGCGGACGCCTCGGTGGTCGTACGGGCCGAGGAGGCGGGGGCCGAGCTCGACGACGGGGCGCTGCTCATCAGCCGTACCGTTTCCGCCGAGGGACGGTCGCGGGCGCATGTCGGCGGGCGCAGTGTGCCCGTGGGCGTGCTGGCCGAGCTGGCCGACGAGCTGGTGGCCGTGCACGGGCAGACCGACCAGCAGGGGCTGCTGAAGCTGTCCCGGCAGCGGCAGGCGCTCGACCGGTACGCCGGGGACGCCGTCGCCGTGCCGCTCGCCAAGTACACCGAGGCCTACCGGCGGCTGCGGGCCGTGGCCGTCGAGCTGGACGAGATCGTCACGCGCGCGCGTGAGCGGGCCCAGGAGGCCGACATGCTGCGCTTCGGCCTGGAGGAGGTCGCCGGCGTCGAGCCGCGCGCCGGGGAGGACGTGGAGCTGGCGGAGGAGGCGGAGCGGCTCGGGCACGCGGAGGCGCTGTCCTCGGCCGCCACGGCCGCTCACGCGGCTCTCGCGGGCAATCCCGAGGATCCCGAGGGCATCGACGCCGCGACGCTCGTGGCGGGCGCTCAGCGGGCCCTGGAGGCCGTCCGGTCGCACGATCCGGCACTGGCGGCGCTGACCGACCGGATCGGGGAGATCGGGATCCTGCTCGGCGATGTGGCGGGCGAGCTCGCCGGGTACGCCGACGACCTCGACGCCGATCCGCTGCGGCTGGCGGCGGTGGAGGAGCGGCGGGCCGCGCTCACCGCGCTGACCCGCAAGTACGGACCCGATGTGAACGCGGTGCTGGCGTGGGCCGAGCAGAGCGCCGCGCGCCTGACCGAACTGGACGGCGACGACGAGCGGATCGACGAGCTGACCGCCGAGCGGGACGCGCTGCGGACCGAACTGGGCGGGCTGGCGCAGGCGCTGACGGACGCGCGTACGGAGGCCGCCGAGCGGTTCGCCGCCGCCGTGACCGCCGAGCTGGCCTCGCTGGCCATGCCGCACGCGCGCGTGTCGTTCGCCATCCGGCAGACCGAGGACCCCGAGGGCGTCGAGGTCGGCGGGCGCACGGTCGCCTACGGGCCGTCCGGCGCCGACGAGGTCGAGCTGCTGCTCGCCCCGCACCCGGGCGCGCCGCCGCGGCCCATCGCCAAGGGTGCCTCCGGCGGTGAGCTGTCCCGCGTGATGCTGGCCGTGGAGGTCGTGTTCGCGGGGACGGATCCCGTGCCGACGTATCTCTTCGACGAGGTCGACGCGGGCGTCGGCGGCAAGGCGGCCGTGGAGATCGGGCGGCGGCTCGCGAAGCTTGCGAAGTCGGCGCAGGTCGTGGTGGTCACCCACCTCCCGCAGGTCGCCGCCTTCGCCGACCGCCAGCTGCTGGTCGAGAAGACCAACGACGGGTCGGTGACCCGCTCCGGCGTGAAGGTCCTGGAGGGCGAGGAACGCATCCGGGAACTGTCCCGGATGCTCGCCGGACAGGAGGACTCCGAAACGGCCCGGGCACACGCGGAGGAACTACTGGCGACGGCCCGCGCGGACGCGTAGCGGCGACTCGCCGGGGGACGCGTAGAGCCGACGGGCTGGGGGATGCGCAGGGCCGGCACGCGGGGGCAGACGCCCAGGGTGGGCATGCTCGGTGGGCGCGTGGGGCGGATGCGTCGGGCCGTAACCATGGGCGGATGCCCGTGGCGGACGCGTTCGGCGGGCGCGCCGGGCGGACGCTCAGGGGCGGCGCGTCGGGTGGGCGCGTAGAGCTGACGCGCCGGATGGTCGCGAGGGGGCGTCGAGTGGACGCGGGGGCCGACATGCGGGGCGGATGCGTCGGGCCGTATCCCTGGGCGGATGCCCGTGGCGGACGCGTTGAGTGGGCGCGCCGGGCGGACGCCCGGGGCCTACACGCTGGGTGGACGCGGGGGCGGACACCATGGGCCGACGTGCGGGGCGGACGTGCGGGACCGACGCGGAGGGGTGGACGCGTCGGGTGGGTGCGTGGGGCGGACGGGTGGGGTGGGGGATGTGCGGGGAGGGGGTTCGGGAGGGAGGAATCGAACGGGGTCCTGGGTTTCTTCACTCGTGTGGGTGAACTGTGCGGCCGTGTCGCCGGGGGCCCGGGGGCCGGGCGGCACGGAACACCCGTACGTGCTGGCATCCTTGGGCGTAGTACGTGGAGGAAACCGAGCGGTCCACCCCTCCGCCGGTCCCTCTGTCCGTCCTTCGTGACCGTCCGACGCCGAACCAGGAGCCCCGGCCACGTGAGCAGCCACTCACCGCACGGCCAGTCGCCGCTGCGCACCGTGCAGGTGCTGGGCGGTGGCAACGCCGGCAGCAGCGCGCACGTGCGCTCCCTGGCCGCGGGGCTCGTCGCGCGGGGCGTGCGGGTGACGGTGTGCGCCCCCTCCGAGGCCGAGCACCTCTACGACTTCACGGGCGCCGGCGCCGAACACGTGCACGTGCCGCGCAGCAGCGACCCGGGGGCGGTGGCCACGCTGCGGGCGGCCTGCACGGACGCCGACCTGGTCCACGCGCACGGACTGCACGCCTCCTTCCGGGCCGTCCTCGCGCTCAGCGGGCGCAGCACCCCGCTCGTCGTCACCTGGCACAACCGGGCGCGTGCCGAGGGCGCCCGCGCCCATCTGCTGCGGCTGCTGGAGCGGCGGGTGGCGAAGGCGGCCACCGTGGTGCTGGGCACCACCTCCGGCCTCGTCGACCGGGCGCGCCGGACCGGGGCCAGGGACGCGCGGTTCGCCGGTGTGGCGCTGCCCGGCCCCCGGCGCACCGACGGGCAGGAGGACGCCGAGCAGTCGCATCCCAAGGTGCGGGCCGAACTCGGCGCGACCGGCCGCCCGCTGCTCATGGCCGTCGGATCACTGGACCGTCACCGGGGCTACGACCTGCTGCTGGACGCCACGCACGCGTGGTGCCGGCTGGACCCCGTGCCCCTGGTCGTCATCGCGGGGGAGGGGCCGCTGCGGCCGGCGCTCCAGCGCCGTATCGAGGACGAGGAGCTGCCGGTGCGGCTGCTCGGCCGGCGGGACGACGTCGGAGCCCTGCTCGCCGCCGCCGACCTCGCGCTGCTGCCGGGCGGCGAGGAGGCCCGGTCGGTCCTGGCGCAGGAGGCCCTCCACGCGCGCGTACCACTGGTCGCCGCCCACACCGGAGGCGTCCGCGAACTCGTCGGCGACGCCGCGGAACTCGTACCGCCCGACGACGCCAAGGCCTTCTCCGACGCCGTCGTCCGCCTGCTCGACGACCCGCGGCGGTGCGAGCGGCTGCGCGACCTGGGGACCCGTCAGGCAGCCGCCTGGCCCACCGAGGACGAGACCGTCGAGCAGGTCCTCAGCGTCTACGACGAGCTGACGCAGCCCCTGCCGATGGTCTGACCCGGCGGACGGTCCCTCAGGACACGTGCCTGCGGGCCCGCAGCGCCAGACTCAGCGCCAGGACCGTCTGCGGGTCGTCCAGGTCGGTGCCCAGCAACTCACCGATACGGGCCAGTCGGTTGTAGAGCGTCTGGCGGTTGAGGTGCAGTTCGCGGGCCGTCTCCGCCTTGCGGCCGGCATGCGCCAGATAGGTCTCCAGCGTGGGCAGCAGGGGCGGCTTGGAGCGGTCGTCGTGGTCGCGGACCGGGCCGATCGCGCGGTCCACGAAGGCGGCCAGATCGGGGTGGTCGCGCAGGCGCCACAGCAGCAGGTCGATGTCCAGGCGGCGGGCGTCGTACCAGGGGCGGTCCGACAGGCCCTGGGCGGCGGTCGCCGTCTCCGCCGCGTGGCGCAGCCCCGCCGAGGCCGCCGCCCAGCCGCCCGCGACCCCGACGACCACGACGGGCGGCGGGGCGCCCGGCCGCTGCATCCCGGCCCGTTCCACCCCGGCCCGCAGCGCCGCCGCGACCCGGTCCGCGACCGCCGACCGCTCCGACTCCGACCGCAGGCCCAGCAGCAGCGGCACCCGGCCCTCCACCGGCCGTACGCCCAGCAGCACCGGCACGCCCACCGACGCCAGTTCCTCACCGACCGCCCGCGCCAGCACCGCCCAGCCTCCGCC
The DNA here is from genome assembly GCF_042895685.1 of Streptomyces sp. NPDC001381. Classification (NCBI taxonomy): domain Bacteria; kingdom Bacillati; phylum Actinomycetota; class Actinomycetes; order Kitasatosporales; family Streptomycetaceae; genus Streptomyces; species Streptomyces sp. NPDC001381. The sequence continues at coordinate 14,258 of NZ_JBIAWO010000011.1, forward strand.
GGGGGCGAGGGCGTCGCCCAGCCGCATGACGACCGGCAGCAGCGGGCCGGTACCGGGCCGGAAACCGAGCACCCGCGCCTGGGCCGGAGCGTCCGCCGCCGCGATGCGGCCCTCGGCGAGGTCGGTCAGGAAGTCGCCCCGGCCGCGCGCCGCCAGTTCCTCCTCCTGACGGGCCTGCATCAGCACCACCGCCAGGATCCCCGCAGCCCGCTCGGCGGCGATCCGGTGCACCGGGGCGAGCGGGGCGCGCACGGGCAGGAGCACGAGCCGCGCGCGGACCGAACCCGCCCCCGGCCCGCCGCCGGGGACATCCACCAGCACCGAACCGGCTGGCGGCGGCGCGTCCTTGTGCGGGCCGCGCAGCCCCTCCCACACCTGGAGCGGATCCGCCCCTTCCGGCCCCTCGCCGGCCGCGTACAGGAGCCGGCCGTCCGTCGTCTCCAGGAACACCGGGTTGCCGCTGAACCCGGCCAGGATGCCCAGCACCTGAGGGATCCCGCCGCCGCCCAGCAGGGCCTCCGTGCAACGGCGGTGGACCTCCTCGGCGCGCTGGAGCAGGGCGTAGTGGCCGTTGACGATCTCGGTGTGGATCTCCTCCGTGACCGCCACGAAGGGCACCTCGCGGTGCAGCTGGACCAGGGGCAGCCCGCTCGCCCTCGCCGTCTCCACGAGCGTCGCGGGCAGCCGTGTGAAGCGAGGCCCGAGTTCGATCACCAGGGCCGCGATGCCCCGCTCGGCCAGCGTCCGCACGAACGCCCGCTGTTCTGCCGCACGGGTGCCGAGGCCGTAGCCCGTGGTCAGCAGCAACTCGCCGCCCTTGAGCAGCGAGGCGATGTGCGGGACCTCGCCCGCGTGCACCCAGCGCACGGTCCGCCCCAGCCGGTCGGCACCCGCCAGGATCTCCGGCAGCCCGCTGCGCAGTCCGGGCAGCTCCAGCGCGCGCTGCACGGTGATGCCGGCGTTCGGGCTGTCGGGTCGGTGGTCCGTGCGGCTGTCCATGCAGCGGACGCTACCTGCGAAGACGTCCCGGCGACATCTCCGCGGGTTGCGCGGGCCGCGCCCGGTGGGCGACGCGGACGCCGACGGCGTTCAGGCCGGCCTGATGTTGTGGTTGAAGCGGAAGACGTTGTCGGGGTCGTACCGCCGCTTCACCTCGGCGAGCCGGCGGGCGTTCTCCGCGCCGAGGCCGGCCACCACCCGCTCGGTGCCCTCGTCGCCGATGAAGTTGAGGTAGACGTCGCCGGTGCTCCACGGGCGGACGCGGGCGCGCACGTCCCGGACCCACGCGACGCCGCGTTCGTCGTCCGCCGGGTCCTCCCAGATCCCGAACGGGTGCACGGCCCAGGGCGCGTCCCGGTACGGCACCGGATACTCGTGGGGCCCGTCGGCGATCGCGCCGCCCTGCGGCATCAGCAGGTGCTGGGTGGCCGTGGGCACGGGCATGGAGTCCGCGAGGGCGCAGTAGGCGTCCACGAAGTCGTCGGGCGCGTGCGTCAGGTACTCCGCCGACCAGTAGTTCCGCATCCCGGGCGGATCGTCGATCATGCACTGGACGTCCGCGTACGGCATCGCCCCGACGACCTCCGCCTCGTGCGGCAGCGCCAGCAGCGGCTGGGCCAGCTTGCGCATGTCCTCCTCGGCCCCGGCGTACGTCAGCAGCGCCCCGCACACCAGCCGGCCGACCAGCGGCGGCGGCACGAACTCCTCCGGCGGGCCGGTGAGGTACAGGACCGCGCCGCTGGCCTCGACGGGGGCCGCCTCGATGAGGTCGCGGTAGGTGCGCACGACCTCCGGGCCGTACTCCGGCAGGTACAGCACCAGCGCGATGGAGAACTCGGGCAGCTCGTACAGCCTCAGGGTGAGCGCGGTGGCGACGCCGAAGTTGCCGCCGCCGCCGTGCAGGGCCCAGAACAGGTCCGGGTGTTCGTCGCCGTTCGCGTGGGTCCGCTCGCCGTCGGCGGTGACCAGTTCGACGCCGAGCAGGTTGTCGACCGCGAGGCCGCAGCGGCGGTCCAGCCAGCCGGTGCCGCCGCCCAGGACGAAGCCGCCGACGCCGGTGGTGGAGGCCCGGCCGCCGGTCGTGGCGAGGCCGAAGGGCTGGCAGGCGCGGTCCAGGTCGCTCATCGTGGCGCCGCCCGCCACCCGCACCGCCTCGGCCGCGGGATCCACGGTGACCGCCCGCATGTGCCGCAGATCGATCACCAGCGCCGCGTCGCCCAGCGCCATCCCCGCCACGCTGTGCCCGCCGCCGCGCACCGCGATCTTCAGATCCAGGTCACGGGCGAAGCGCACCGCCCGGACGACATCGTCCTCGTCCACGCACTGGGCGATCACCGCCGGACGCCGGTCGATCATCGCGTTGAAGACCGTGCGCGCTTCGTCGTAGCCGACGTCCCCCGGGGCGAACACATCGCCGGCCAGATCCTCGCGGAGCGCGGTCAGCGCCGCGCCCGCCTTCGACGGGGAGGCCATGGGGCGCCCCCTTCCGTGCAGGGGCTGGTCCTCCCAGCGTAGGCGGGCGCGGTGTGGTCTTCCTGTTCAGCCGCCGTACGCGCCGGACGCCGTCAGGCGCAGGGCCGTGTCGATCAGCGGCACGTGGCTGAAGGCCTGCGGGAAGTTGCCGACCTGGCGCTTGAGGCGCGGGTCCCACTCCTCGGCGAGCAGGCCGAGGTCGTTGCGCAGGGACAGCAGCTTCTCGAAGAGCTTGCGGGCCTCGTCGACACGGCCGATCATCGCCAGGTCGTCCGCCATCCAGAACGAGCAGGCCAGGAAGGCGCCCTCGTCCCCGGGGAGGCCGTCGACGCCCTCGTCGTCGCCCTGCGTCGGATAGCGCAGGATGAAGCCGTCCGGGGTGGACAGCTCGCGCTGGATCGCCTCGATGGTGCCGATCACCCGCTTGTCGTCGGGCGGCAGGAAGCCCATCTGCGGGATGAGCAGCAGCGAGGCGTCCAGTTCCCGGGAGCCGTAGGACTGGGTGAAGGTGTTGCGCTCCTTGTCGTAGCCCTTCTCGCAGACGTCCCGGTGGATGTCGTCGCGCAGTTCGCGCCACTTCTCCAGCGGGCCGTCCGCGTCGCCGGACTCGATCAGCTTGATCGTGCGGTCGACCGCGACCCAGGCCATGACCTTGGAGTGCACGAAGTGGCGGCGCGGGCCGCGCACCTCCCAGATGCCCTCGTCCGGCTCGTCCCAGTGCTTCTCCAGGTAGCGGATCAGCTTCAGCTGGAGCAGGGAGGCGTAGTCGTTGCGGGCGAGGCCCGTCATGTGGCCGAGGTGCAGGGCCTCGGTGACCTCGCCGTACACGTCCAGCTGGAGCTGGTGCGCCGCGCCGTTGCCGACCCGGACCGGGGCGGAGTTCTCGTAGCCGGGCAGCCAGTCCAGCTCCGCCTCGCCCAGCTCGCGCTCGCCCGCGATGCCGTACATGATCTGCAGGTTCTCGGGGTCGCCGGCGACCGCGCGCAGCAGCCACTCGCGCCAGGCGCGGGCCTCCTCGCGGTAGCCGGTGCGCAGGAGGGACGACAGGGTGATCGCCGCGTCGCGCAGCCAGGTGTAGCGGTAGTCCCAGTTGCGGACGCCGCCGATGTCCTCCGGCAGGGAGGTGGTGGGCGCGGCGACGATGCCGCCGGTCGGGGCGTACGTCAGTGCCTTCAGGGTGATCAGCGAGCGGATCACCGCCTCACGGTAGGGGCCGTGGTACGTACAGTGCTCGACCCACTCGCGCCAGAACTCCTCGGTCGCCTCCAGCGACTGCTCGGGCTCCGGCAGGGCCGGCGGCTGCTTGTGCGAGGGCTCCCAGGAGATCGTGAACGCGATCCGGTCACCGGGGGCGACCGTGAAGTCCGCGTACGTGGTCAGCGACTTCCCGTAGGTCTCGGCGGTGGTGTCGAACCACACCGAGTCGGGGCCGGCCACGGCGACGGTGCGCCCCTCGTGCTTGTGCACCCAGGGGACCACCCGGCCGTAGGAGAAGCGCATGCGCAGGGTGGAGCGCATCGGGACGCGGCCGGAGACGCCCTCGACGATGCGGATCAGCTGGGGGGCGCCGTCGCGGGGAGGCATGAAGTCGGTGACCCGGACCGTGCCGCGCGGGGTGTCCCACTCGGACTCCAGGATCAGCGAGTCGCCGCGGTAGGTCCGCCGGGCCGCGGTCGGCGGCTGGGTGTCGGAGGCGTGCGCCGGGCCGAGGCGCCAGAAGCCGTGATCCTCGGTGCCCAGCAGACCGGCGAAGATCGCGTGCGAGTCGAAGCGGGGCAGGCACAGCCAGTCCACTGTCCCGTCACGGCAGACCAGGGCAGCGGTCTGCATGTCTCCGATGAGTGCGTAGTCTTCGATGCGCCCGGCCACGTGCAACTCCAGTCGAACGGCCACGTCACCCCCACGCGTACGGGGGGCTGTCGCTAGTGCGGTCAAGGGGTCGTTGTAATGCGTCGTTGAGCGATGAAGCAAAGCAAACGCTCCGCCGTATGGGCAAAACGCCAATTCCTGCTCAACGAACTGACGAGCTCTCGTTGTTCCGGTGGGATACGGGCTGGGGTGTGCCGTCTTGCCGGCCGGGCTCGGCAGCGAGTGTCCGAGCAGGATACGACGCACGTAGATGATCTGTGTGCCGCTCCGGGCAACGCGGGTACGCCGAACGGGTGAGCCTCCGGTGAGAAGCCCGTAAGAGAAGTCTGCCTGGCTCCCGCGGAAGGCGCGTCCGGTACCGGCCCGTGCGCGGAGCGTGGCCGGAAGCCAGGTCCCCGAGGCGCTGATACCCTGGTAGCCCGTGGACCGGTGGGCTCGAAACCCCCGAACCGCAGCGACCCCAGACCGCCACCACGGGAGCCCCCTCTTGGCCATGCCGCCGAAATCTACGACGACCAAGCACATCTTCGTCACCGGGGGTGTCGCCTCCTCGCTCGGCAAGGGCCTGACGGCCTCCAGCCTCGGCATGCTGCTCAAGGCGCGGGGCCTGCGCGTCGTGATGCAGAAGCTCGACCCGTACCTGAACGTCGACCCGGGCACGATGAACCCCTTCCAGCACGGTGAGGTGTTCGTCACCAACGACGGCGCCGAGACCGACCTGGACATCGGCCACTACGAGCGCTTCCTCGACCGCGACCTGGACGGCTCGGCGAACGTCACCACCGGTCAGGTCTACTCGACGGTGATCGCCAAGGAGCGCCGCGGCGAGTACCTGGGCGACACCGTTCAGGTCATCCCGCACATCACCAACGAGATCAAGCACCGCATCCGCCGGATGGCGACCGACGAGGTCGACGTCGTGATCACCGAGGTCGGCGGCACGGTCGGCGACATCGAGTCGCTGCCCTTCCTGGAGACCGTCCGCCAGGTCCGGCACGAGGTCGGCCGGGACAACGTCTTCGTGGTCCACATCTCTCTCCTGCCCTACATCGGCCCGTCCGGTGAGCTGAAGACGAAGCCCACCCAGCACTCCGTGGCCGCCCTGCGCAACATCGGTATCCAGCCGGACGCGATCGTGCTGCGCTGCGACCGCGAGGTGCCGACCGCGATCAAGCGCAAGATCTCGCTGATGTGCGACGTCGACGAGGCGGCCGTGGTCGCCTGCCCCGACGCCCGCTCGATCTACGACATCCCGAAGACCGTGCACGGCGAGGGTCTGGACGCCTATGTCGTCCGCAAGCTGGACCTGCCGTTCCGCGACGTGGACTGGACCACCTGGGACGACCTGCTCGACCGGGTCCACAACCCCGACCACGAGATCACCCTCGCCCTGGTCGGCAAGTACATCGACCTGCCCGACGCCTACCTCTCGGTCACCGAGGCACTGCGCGCCGGCGGCTTCGCCCACAAGGCCCGCGTGAAGATCAAGTGGGTCACCTCCGACGACTGCAAGACCCCGGCCGGAGCCAAGGCGCAGCTCGCCGACGTCGACGGCGTCTGCATCCCCGGCGGCTTCGGCGACCGCGGTGTGCTCGGCAAGGTCGGCGCGATTCGCTACGCCCGCGAGAACAGGATCCCGCTGCTGGGCCTCTGCCTGGGCCTGCAGTGCATCGTGATCGAGGCGGCCCGCAACCTGGCCGGCATCTCCGACGCCAACTCCACCGAGTTCGACGCGGCCACCGCCCACCCCGTCATCTCCACCATGGCCGAGCAGCTCGACATCGTCGCGGGCGAGGGCGACATGGGCGGAACGATGCGCCTGGGCATGTATCCGGCCAAGCTGGCGGAGGGCTCCATCGTCCGTGAGGTGTACGACGGCAAGGAGTACGTCGAGGAGCGGCACCGTCACCGGTACGAGGTGAACAACGCCTACCGCGCCGAGCTGGAGAAGAAGGCGGGCATCCTGTTCTCCGGCACCTCGCCGGACGGCAAGCTCGTCGAGTACGTCGAGTACCCCCGCGACGTCCACCCCTACCTGGTCGCCACGCAGGCGCACCCCGAGCTGCGCTCGCGGCCGACGCGTCCGCACCCGCTGTTCGCCGGCCTGGTGAAGGCGGCGGTCGAGCGTCAGCGGACCGAGGGTCCGCGGGAGAATTCCAAGTAACACACCAGCTTGTACGGTGGCCGGGGTGCATCCCTTCAACGGTGAGCACCCCGGTTTTCGTTCGCGCAGGTGGAAGGACGGCAGAGGGCAATGACGATCAAGGACACCCCCGAGGCGTGGGAGATCCGGTCCACGGGGACCCCCTTCGTGGGCAACAAGACCTCCGTGCGCACCGACGAGGTGGTCATGCCCGACGGCTCGGTGGTCGGCCGCGACTATCAGGTCCACCCCGGTTCCGTGGCCGTCCTCGCCCTCGACGACGAGGACCGGGTGCTGCTGATCAAGCAGTACCGCCACCCCGTGCGGCACAAGCTCTGGGAGATCCCGGCCGGCCTGCTCGACGTGCCCGGCGAGAACCCGCTGCACGCCGCCCAGCGCGAGCTGTACGAGGAGGCGCACGTCAAGGCCGAGGAGTGGCGCGTTCTGACCGACGTGTACACGACCCCCGGCGGCTGTGACGAGTCCGTGCGGATCTTCCTCGCCCGGGGGCTGTCCGAGGCCGACGGGCAGCGCTTCGAGGTCGAGGACGAGGAGGCCGACATGGAGCACGCGCGGGTGCCGGTCGACGAGCTCGTCAGGGCGGTGCTCGCGGGGGACGTGCACAACAACTGCCTCGTCGTGGGCGTGCTGTCGTTCGTGGCCGCGCGCGCCGGGGACGGCCTCGACGCGCTGCGTCCCGCCGAGGCGCCCTGGCCGGCCCGCCCGTTCGAGGCCTGAGCCCCTCGCCGGGACGGCCCTCGCCGGGACGCCCTATGCCGGGTCGGCCCACACCCCGACGAGGGGCGGGCTGCGAGGTGACGATCGGCGGTCCCGCGGTCGGCTCCGGCGGTCGGCGGACCGCGGCGTGACGATCGACAGGCTGCGGTGTGAAGATCGCTTGATCCGATCGGGGGACGTCCCGGCCGTGCCCCACCGTCCGCCGCACGGAACGTCGCAGAGCGTGAACTAGGCTCTGGAATCGCCCGATCCGGAGTCCCGGCGGGCCGGCGTGCGCGTGGGACGGGAGTGTGGCCCGTGACGGATCAGGCAGTGGACACAGGCGGCGTGCAGCTGTCCGGACACGCTGCGACACAGGGCCATTTCCTGGGCCGGACCCGGGAGTTGAAGGAACTGCGCGCCGACATCGAGCGCACCGGCCTGGACACCCTGACCGGGAAGAAGGCGCCCCGCGCTCGTGTGCTCCTCATCGCGGGCCGGCCCGGATCCGGGCGTACGGCACTCGCCGAGGAACTCGTACGGCAGGTCGCCGGCCGCTACCGCGACGGTGTCCTGCGCGCCCGGCTCGCCGAGCCCGACGGGACTCCCGTCCCCGTCGAGCGCGCCGCCCGCGAACTGCTCGCCGCCCTGGACCTGCCCACCCCGGCCGGCGCCGACGAGGACGAGCTCGCGGCCACCCTGCGCGAGGCCCTCGCCGACCGGCGCGCGCTGATCCTGCTGGACGACGCGGTGGGGGCGGAACAGGTCGACGCGCTGCTGCCGGACACCCCCGAATGCCTGCTCGTCGCGGTCTCCGCGGGCCCCCTGACCGGCATCTCGGACGTCCGCCCCTGCACCCTGGGCGGCCTCGACACCAAGTCGGCCCTGGAACTGCTCACCCGCTACACCGGCTCGGTCCGCGTCACCGTCGACCCGCGCGCCGCCGAGGCCCTGGTCGAGGCCTGCCAGGGCCAGCCCACCGCGCTGATCCTCGCGGGCGGCTGGCTCGCCGCCCGCCCCCAGGCGGCCGTCTCCGACCTCGCCAAGCAGCTGCACGCGGAGATGGCCGAGGATTCCGCGGGCACCCCGCTCAGCCGTGTCTTCGGGCTCGTCCACACCTCCTTGCCCGCCCCCGCCGCCCGCACCCTGCGCCTGCTCTCGCTCGCCCCCGCGGGACTGGTCGACCCGCACACCGCCTCCGCGCTCGCCGGCTGCTCGATCGGCACCGCCCGCACCACCCTGGACGACCTCACCGCCCTCGGCCTGCTGCGGCCCGTCGACTCCCCGCTGCCCCAGTACGAGGTCCCCGGCGCGCTGCACCCCCTGCTCCGCGCCGCCGCCGAGACCCACGACCGCCCGGCCGAGCTCAAGCTGGCCCGCGCCCGCATGCTCGAGCGGACCGTACGGCTGCTCCAGTCCTGCCGGGCCGTCACCGAGCCCGACAACCCCCAGGCCCGCGAGAAGCTCCAGGGCACCCCCCGGGCTCTGCGCTTCCCCACCCCGCGCGACGCCGCCGACTGGCTGGACGTCCGCCGTCCGGCCCTGCTCGCCGCGGCCCGGGCGGCCGTCGCGGACGGGGAGCTGGACACGCTGGCCCGCCGGCTGATGTCCCAGCTGGTGCGGACGATGGTCGCGCACCTCGGCACCCAGGCGGCCGCGCCCGACCTGTACGGCATCCATCAGCTCGTCCTCGACGTGGCCGAGCGCCGCGGCCTGCCCCGGGAGAAGGCCGCCGCCCTGCTGAACCTGGCCGACGTGGACGCGCGGACCGGACGCACGGCGGAGGCGCTGGTGCGCTACCGGGCGGCCCTGGACGCCGGACGGGCGGCGCACGACCCGTACGCGACCGGCCGCGCGATGGAATCCGTAGGCGGGGCGCATCTGGAGCTGGGCGACTACGAACGGGCCGCCGACTGGTTCGGCCGGGCCCTCGCCCAGCGTCTGGCCCGCGACGAGCGCGCGGACGCCGCCCGGCTGTACGGCCGGATCGCCACCGCGCACACCTACGCGGGCCGCTACGGCGAGGCACAGCGGTCCTGGCGGGCGTCGGTGGCCGGCCACCGCAAGAACGGCGATGTGGCCGCCTGCGCGCGGGCGTTGAGCGAGCTGGCGCGGGTCCAGGAGTACGCCGGCCGGCCCGAGGAGTCGCTGCGCACCTGCGAGGAGGCGCTGGAGTGGGCGCGGCGCGCCGAGGACACCCGGCTGCAGGCGGCGGTGCGGCTGCGGCTGGCCGACACCCTGGAGCACCTGGGCGATCCGACGGCCGCCCGGCTGCACCGCGGCGCGGCCGAGCGTCTGCTGGGCGAGGGGCCGCAGGACCGGGGTCCGGACCCCGAATCGGCCGGAACACAGCCCTAACGCCTGCGAAATCCGTAGTACATCCGCTGAAGATTGATGCATTGAAAGGCTAGACAGCGGGAACACCTTCATTAGACTGGCTCTGCCGCACCTTCTCCTGCGGTGTACCCCGATGTACCCCTTCCATCCGGGTATGTATTGCTATGCCCCGTCCCATCCTCTGAGCCAAGGACCGTGATCGACGTGAAGGTCGGCATCCCCCGCGAGGTCAAGAACAACGAGTTCCGGGTGGCCATCACCCCCGCCGGCGTGCATGAGCTGGTGCGCCACGGCCACCAGGTCGTCATCGAGCGAAACGCCGGCGTCGGTTCGTCGATCGCCGACGAGGAGTACGTGGCCGCCGGTGCCCGGATCCTGGAGACGGCCGACGAGGTCTGGGCCACCGCCGACCTGCTGCTGAAGGTCAAGGAGCCCGTCGCCGAGGAGTACCACCGTCTCCGCAAGGACCAGACGCTCTTCACCTACCTGCACCTGGCCGCCTCCAAGGAGTGCACGGACGCGCTCATCGAGTCCGGCACCACGGCGATCGCATACGAGACCGTCGAGCTCCCCAGCCGCGCCCTGCCGCTGCTCGCCCCGATGTCGGAGGTCGCGGGCCGCCTCGCCCCGCAGGTCGGCGCCTACCACCTGATGCGCTCGGCCGGCGGCCGGGGTGTGCTCCCCGGTGGCGTCCCGGGCACCCAGCCCGCCAAGGCCGTCGTCATCGGCGGCGGCGTCTCCGGCTGGAACGCCACGCAGATCGCCGTCGGCATGGGCTTCCACGTCACGCTGCTCGACCGCGACATCAACAAGCTGCGCGAGGCCGACAAGGTCTTCGGCACCAAGGTCCGGGCGATCATGTCCAACGCCTTCGAACTCGAGAAGGCCGTCCTCGACGCCGACCTCGTCATCGGCGCCGTCCTCATCCCGGGCGCCAAGGCCCCCAAGCTGGTCACCAACGAGCTGGTGTCCCGGATGAAGCCGGGAAGTGTCCTTGTCGACATCGCGATCGACCAGGGCGGCTGCTTCGAGGACTCCCGTCCGACCACCCACGCCGAGCCGACCTTCCAGGTCCACAACTCGGTCTTCTACTGCGTCGCCAACATGCCCGGCGCGGTTCCCAACACCTCCACCTACGCGCTCACCAACGCCACGCTGCCCTACATCGTCGAACTCGCGAACCGGGGCTGGGCGGAGGCGCTGCGCCGTGACGCCGCGCTCGCCAGGGGTCTCAACACCCATGACGGCAAGGTCGTTTACCGCGAGGTGGCCGAGGCGCACGGCCTGGAGCACCTGGAGCTCGACCAGCTCCTCGGCTGATCCCTTCCACCGGGCGCCCGGATCAAGTCACCTTTTCGTAAAGGCGATACGTCAACAAGACGCGTCAATGGCGCACGACCGGCCGGACCTTGCCCGCAAGGTCCGGCCAGGTGTGTGTATGGTCACTTTGCGGCTCTCGGTCAACTCGCCTCGAACACAACCCTTCGACCGATTCGTACACCGGTCGAACCTGCTGTGCGACGGCCGTACGCCCTTGACAGCGGGATGTTTCATTGCCGACACATCGGGCCGGGTCCGGCGGATTGTGTTGCTGCGGACGCCCGACACGCCATAGAGTCGCCAACCGTCGGCATGGTGCCACGCTGACCTTGTCTAGAAGTTTCCTGGTCACCAAGGAGGTAAGACGACTTGTGAATGAGTCGACATTTTCTCCCGGGGGTGGTCAACCAGGAATGCCTACGCGGGGCCCGGGCCCCACGGGGCTCGAGGCTGTCGGCTCCGTCGCTGTCCGAACCTTCGCAGCCCACCAGAGCCAGACCAGCCCCCATACGGCTCTGTCAGCACACCAGAGCATGGACGGTCATCACGTGAACGCCATGGCCGGCGACGGGAGTGGCGCGCCCCACAACCACTTCGCCGACTACGACGAACTGCCCGACGGGCACTTCTACGACCCCGACGCCGAATACGAGCCGGACCCGGAGTACGCGGCCACGCTCGCGCCCGACGCTGCCCGTCAGCGCCGGGAGCGCATCGGCCCGACCGGACGCCCGCTGCCGTACTTCCCGATCCCGGGACCGCTGACCCAGCACGGTCCCGCGACGATCATCGCGATGTGCAACCAGAAGGGCGGCGTCGGCAAGACCACGTCGACCATCAACCTGGGTGCCGCGCTCGCGGAGTACGGACGCCGGGTGCTGCTCGTGGACTTCGACCCGCAGGGCGCGCTGTCGGTCGGTCTCGGTGTCAACCCGATGGAGCTCGACCTCACGGTCTACAACCTGCTCATGGAGCGGGGCATGTCGGCCGACGAGGTGCTCCTGAAGACCGCGGTCCCCAACATGGACCTGCTGCCCAGCAACATCGACCTGTCGGCCGCCGAGGTCCAGCTGGTCAGCGAGGTCGCGCGCGAGTCGACCCTGCAACGGGCGCTGAAGCCGCTGATGGACGACTACGACTACATCGTCATCGACTGCCAGCCCTCGCTCGGCCTGCTCACCGTCAACGCGCTGACGGCCGCGCACAAGGTGATCGTGCCGCTGGAGTGCGAGTTCTTCGCGCTGCGCGGTGTGGCCCTGCTGACCGAGACCATCGAGAAGGTCCAGGAGCGGCTCAACCCCGAGCTGGAGCTCGACGGGATCCTGGCGACCATGTACGACTCGCGCACCGTGCACAGCCGTGAGGTGCTCGCGCGTGTCGTCGAGGCCTTCGACGACCACGTCTACCACACGGTCATCGGGCGCACCGTCCGCTTCCCGGAGACCACGGTCGCCGGTGAGCCGATCACCACCTACGCCTCCAACTCCGTCGGTGCCGCCGCCTACCGCCAGCTCGCCAGGGAGGTGCTCGCCCGGTGTCACGCCGAGTGAGTCTGCCGGGGGCCGACGAACTCTTCCGTACGACAGGGGGAATGGGGCTGCAGCCGTCCGCACCCCGGCGCCAGGCCAACGGCGAGGCCCGGGTGCCCGCACCGGCCCAGGAGAGCGACGGGGTCGCGGCGGGCGACGACGCGCCACAGGCCGTGCCCGCGCAGGGCGGGGACGGCGAGGGCGCCGAGCATGTGGCGGCCGACGCGGACCAGACCGAGGCCGAGTCCCGCAGCCGGGCCGCCGCCGCGGAGCGTTCCGCGCGGCGCCCGGGGGCACAGCCCCAGGAGGGATCCGCCGCGGCCGCCGCCGGCGAGGGCCAGCCGCGCAAGCGGGGGCGGGCCGCCGCCCGTCGGCCCAGCGGGCGCGAGCGGCACGACGAGAAGATCACCGTGTACGTGTCCGCCGAGGAGCTCATGGACCTGGAGCACGCCCGTCTGGTGCTCCGGGGCGAGCACGGTCTGGCCGTGGACCGGGGGCGGATCGTGCGGGAAGCGGTCGCGGTGGTGCTCGCCGACCTGGAGACCCGCGGGGATGCGAGCATCCTCGTACGACGGTTGCGTGGCCGGTAGCGGTAGCCTGCGGAGGCCATGACCTCGAACGACGCGCCCAGCCCCGTACCCGGTGCAGCCGGTGGTCGCCGGCGTGCGCTGGGGCGGGGGCCGGGCGCGGCACCGGTGCCGGTCGAGACGGGGCCGGCCGTCGAGCCGGAGCCCTTCGCTGAGCCGGAGCCCTTCGCTGAGCCCGAGCCCGAGGCCGTCGTGCCGGAAGCCGTCGCGCAGGAACCTGCCGCACCTGCTGCTCCGGAAACCGCTCCATCTCCGGAAGCCGTTCCAGCCCCGGAACCCGTCCCCGCGCCGGAGGAGGCCCCCGACGGTGTCTTCAAGGTGCGGCTCGCCAACTTCGAGGGTCCCTTCGATCTGCTGCTGCAGCTGATCTCCAAGCACAAGCTGGACGTCACCGAGGTCGCGCTGTCGAAGGTGACCGACGAGTTCATGGCGCACATCCGGGCGATGGGCCCGGACTGGGACCTGGACCAGACGACCGAGTTCCTCGTCGTGGCGGCCACGCTGCTCGATCTGAAGGCGGCCCGGCTGCTGCCCGCCGCCGAAGTCGAGGACGAGGCCGACCTGGCGCTGCTGGAGGCGCGGGACCTGTTGTTCGCGCGGCTGCTCCAGTACCGCGCCTACAAGCAGGTCGCCGACGTCTTCACCGGGCGCCTGGAGCACGAGGCCCGTCGCTACCCCCGTACCGTGGGCCTCGAACCGCATCACGCCGAGCTGCTGCCCGAGGTGGTCATCAGCATCGGGGCGGAAGGATTCGCCAGACTCGCCGTGAAGGCGATGCAGCCCAGGCCCAAGCCGCAGGTGTACGTCGATCACATCCACGCGCCGCTGGTGAGCGTGCAGGAACAGGCGGGGATCGTGGTGGCGCGGCTGCGGGAGCTGGGGGAGGCCAGCTTCCGGGCGCTCGTGGAGGACACCGACGACACCCTGACCGTCGTGGCCCGGTTCCTCGCGTTGCTGGAGCTGTACCGGGAGAAGGCGGTCGCGCTCGACCAGGAGACCGCGCTCGGCGAGCTGCTCGTGCGCTGGACCGGTGGTGACGGGGACGAGACGCCGAGGGTCACCGACGAGTTCGACCGGCCGCCCGAGGAGCCCGGGAAGGAGAAGGAGACGTGAGTGAGGAGACCGTCGCCGCCCTCGACCTCAAGGGAGCCCTGGAGGCCGTCCTGATGGTCGTGGACGAGCCGGCGACCGAGGAGCACCTCGCGAAGATCGTGGAGCGGCCCCGACGGCAGGTCGCGGACGCGCTGCGGGAGCTGGCCGACGAGTACACCGTGCAGGGGCGCGGCTTCGAGCTGCGGTTCGTCGCGGGCGGCTGGCGGTTCTACACCCGGGCCGAGTACGCCCCGGCCGTGGAGCGGTTCGTGCTGGACGGGCAGCAGGCCCGGCTCACCCAGGCCGCCCTGGAGACGCTGGCCGTGGTCGCGTACCGTCAGCCGGTCAGCCGCAGCCGGGTCTCCGCGGTGCGCGGAGTGAACTGTGACGGTGTGATGCGCACCCTCCTGCAGCGCGGTCTGGTCGAGGAGGCGGGCACGGAACCCGAAACAGGTGCGATCCTGTATGCGACGACGAACTACTTCCTGGAGCGGATGGGCCTGCGCGGTCTGGACGAGCTCCCGGAGCTCGCGCCCTTCCTCCCGGAGGCGGAGGCGATCGAGGCCGAGACCCAGGAAGCCGTACCGTCGTTCGACCCGGACGCCCCGGACGCGGACGACGGGCCCACGACGAACACGCCTAACACGACGACGACGGACATTTGATGCGAAGCAGTGGCAGCGGCAGCGGTAGCGGCAAGAGCGGCGGGCGCGGTAACTACCGCGGGGCCGGCAACAACAGGGACCAGAAGCAGGGCGGCCAGGGCCGTCCCCGCAAGCCCCGCCCCGAGGAGCGCCGCTACGACGTGGGCCCCGGCGCCTCCCCGGACGGCCCCAAGTCGGGGCGCGGCGGTTCCGCGCGCGGTGGCGCCAAGGGCGGCCCCAAGCAGTCCCAGCAGGGCGGCGGGCGCGGACGTACGGCGCCCGCGCGGTCCCGTGAGTACGAGGCGCGCGCGGAGGAGCGCAACCGCGAGCGGTACGCGGGCAAGAAGGACGTCAAGCTGCCCAAGACCTTCCCGGGCGCCGAGCAGGAGGGCGAGCGGCTGCAGAAGGTCCTGGCGCGGGCCGGCTACGGCTCCCGGCGGGCCTGCGAGGAGCTGATCGAGCAGGCGCGGGTGGAGGTCAACGGCGAGATCGTCCTCGAACAGGGCAAGCGGGTCGACCCGGAGAAGGACGAGGTCAAGGTCGACGGCCTGACCGTGGCCACGCAGTCGTACCAGTTCTTCTCGCTCAACAAGCCGGCCGGTGTCGTCTCCACGATGGAGGACCCGGAGGGGCGGCAGTGCCTCGGTGACTACGTCACCAACCGCGAGACCCGGCTCTTCCACGTCGGGCGGCTCGACACCGAGACCGAGGGCGTCATCCTGCTCACCAACCACGGCGAGCTGGCGCACCGGCTGACCCACCCCAAGTACGGCGTGCGCAAGACCTACCTCGCGCACATCGTGGGCCCGATCCCGCGCGACCTGGGCAAGAAGCTCAAGGACGGCATCCAGCTGGAGGACGGGTACGCGCGCGCGGACCACTTCCGGGTCGTCGAGCAGACCGGCAAGAACTACCTCGTCGAGGTCACCCTCCACGAGGGCCGCAAGCACATCGTGCGCCGCATGCTCGCCGAGGCGGGCTTCCCGGTCGACAAGCTGGTCCGCGTCGCCTTCGGGCCGATCACCCTGGGCGACCAGAAGTCGGGCTGGCTGCGGCGGCTGTCCAACACCGAGGTCGGCATGCTGATGAAGGAAGTCGACCTGTAGGACGTTTCGCCGGGGGGCCGCCGAAGGGCTCCGCGAGGACCGTCCGGTGGCCCGTACAGGACTCACCGGACGGTCCTCGTCGGTTCGGCCGCGGGTGCCGGGTCCTGGCCGGCGAGCAGACGCCGCATCGCCTCGGCGGCCCGGACGGCGGCGGCGCCGCAGCAGTTGTTGAACAGGACGTGGAGCCGCTCGGCCCGCCCGGCCATGTCCCGCAGCCGGGGCACCCACTCGGCGAGTTCCTCGTCGCGGTAGTCGTGGCGGAACCGGTCCTCCTTGCTGCCCGAGCCCCAGGCGGGGCTGCGCCCGTGGAACCGCACGACGGACAGCCGCGGCGAGGTGACCGCGGTGACGGGCGGGATCGAGGAGGGCAGGGTCTGCGCCATGTCGACGGCGACGGCGGCCATGCCGTACCGCGCGAGCAGGGCGCGCGTCGCCCCGGCCCACTCCGGCCGCCACCAGCCTGGATGCCGGAACTCCACGGAGACCGGCCACCCGGCGGTCCGCTCCGCGCACTCCCGCAGGAACGCCCCGGCCCGCCGCCCCGGCCGGAACCAGGGCGGTAACTGGAACAGCACCCCGCCCAGCCGCCCGGCCGCCCGGAGCGGCTCGATCCCCTCGGTGAACCGCGCCCACACCGCGTCGAGCACCTTCGGGTCCCGGGGATCGGCCGGCAGCCCGTCCGGCATCACCGCGGCGCGCGTCGGATGACCGGTGAGCAGCGAGAAGGCCTTCACGTCGAAGACGAAGCCCTCGGGCGTCCGCTCGGCCCACAGCCGGCTGTCGCGGGCTCTGGGCAGCGCGTAGTACGCCGAGTCGACCTCGACGACCGGAAACCGCTCGGCGTAGTGCCGCAGCCGCCCCTCGGCGTCCCGCCGCCCCGGCGGATACCAGCCACTGCCCACCAGGGCCCGGTCCGTCCACGCACATGTGCCCACGAGGATCTCGCTCATCCGGTGCGGTTACCCGACGAGGGGTTGTGGAAGCATCACCGACTGTTTATAGTCCTAGTGACTATTAAAGAGGTGGCCGTATGGAGTCCGACGGGGTGGAGTACGACAAGTACGCCTACGAGCCCTTCGCGGTCACCGTCGACCTGGCCGTCCTCACGATCCGCTCCGACACCCTGCACGTGCTGCTCGTCGAGCGGGGCCAGGAGCCGTACGCCGGCCGCTGGGCGCTGCCCGGCGGGTTCGTGCTGCCGGACGAGTCCGCGGAGACGGCCGCCCGCCGCGAGCTCGCCGAGGAGACCGGCCTGGACGACGTCACAGGGCTGCACCTGGAGCAACTGCGCACCTACAGCGAGCCCGGCCGCGATCCCCGGATGCGGGTCGTCTCCGTCGCCTTCGCCGCCCTGCTGCCCCACGCGCCCGAGCCGACGGGGGGCGGCGACGCCGCGCAGGCCCGCTGGCTGCCCTACGACACGGTCGGGCCGCTCGCCTTCGACCACGACCGGATCCTGGCCGACGCCCACGACCGCGTCGGCGCCAAACTTGAGTACACCTGCCTCGCGACCGCGTTCTGCCCGCCCGAGTTCACCCTCGGCGAGCTCCAGCTGGTCTACGAGACGGTGTGGGGGACGGCGCTCGACCGTCCCAACTTCCGCCGCAAGGTGCTGGCCACACCGGGGTTCGTCGAGCCCGTGCCCGGAGCCGCGCGGCTGACCGGCGGCCGCGGCAAGCCGGCCGCCCTCTACCGCGCGGGCACCGCCACCGCGCTCCATCCGCCGCTGCTGCGACCGCCCCGGGAAGGACGTTCAGCATGACCATGACCACCGTGAAGAAGCGCGCCGCCACCGGATCCCTGCTGGGCCTCGCCCTCGGGGACGCCCTCGGCTTCCCCACCGAGTTCAACGACGTCCCCTCGATCCTCGCCAAGTGCGGGCCCTGGCGGCAGATGGAGCTGCCGAAGCGCGCCCTCGTCTCCGACGACACCCAGATGACGCTGGCCGTGGGGCGGGCCCTGCGCACCGCGATGGACCGGGGGCTGCTGGTGCCGACGAGGCTGGAGCGGCCGCTGCGCGAGGAGTTCGTGGACTGGTACCAGTCGCCCGAGAACAACCGGGCCCCGGGACGGACCTGCATGACCGCCTGCAACCTGCTGAAGGACGAGAGGCGGCTGTGGCAGGACGCCAGCCAGATCGGCTCCAAGGGCTGCGGTGCCAACATGCGTGTCGCCCCCGTCGGCCTGGCGCCCGGCCTCAGCGAGGAACAGCGTGCCGGTGCCGCCCAGTTCCAGTCCGCGCTCACCCACGGGCACCCCACCGCGCTCGCCGCGTCCGACCTCACCGCCCACGCCGTACGCCTGCTCGCGCAGGGGGCCGACCCGGCCGGCCTGGTCGGGCTGCTGCGGACGTACGCGCTCGACAACCGCACCCGTTACCACCACCGCTGGCTCGGCGACCTGTGGACCCGCAGCCAGGACCCCTCCGCCGAGCACTTCATCGCGCGGGGCTGGGACGAGTGCCTCGGTGTCCTGGACCGCCTGGCGGAGGCGCTGCGCGACCCGGCGCCGGAGAGCGACCCGTGCCTGGCCACCGGGGCGGGCTGGATCGCCGAGGAGGCCCTGGCCACCGGGCTGCTGTGCTTCCTGCTCTTCCCCGACGAGCCGGTGACCGCGCTGCGCCGGGCCGCCTGCTCGTCCGGCGACTCCGACTCCATCGCCTGTCTGACGGGCGCCTTCGCGGGCGCGTACGCCGGCGCCGAGGCCTGGCCCACGCCCTGGGCGGACCGGATCGAATACCAGGGGGAGCTGGTGACGCTCGGGGCGCTGTGGGACCAGTGATCAGGCCAGCGTGATGGTCCCGCCCGTCACGGTGATCTTCTTCTCGGGCAGCGGCCGGGGCGCCGGACCCGAGGCCACCGAGCCGTCGGCGACGCGGAACTCGCTCTTGTGACACGGGCAGTTGATCGTGCCGTCGGCGACACTGCCGACCGTGCAGCCCTGGTGGGTGCAGACCGCGGAGAAGGCCTTGAAGTCGCCCTTCGTCGGCTGGGTCACGACGATCTTCGGGCCCGCGAAGATCTTGCCGCCGCCGACGGGGATGTCGACGGTCTTCGCCAGCCGCTCGCCGGCGGAGGCGCCGGACGACTCTCCGTTAGAGGTCGAGGAACCGCCGCCGTCGCCGCAGCCCGTGGCGAGGGCCGCCGCAGCGCCTCCCGTCACGACGAGCACGGTGCGCCGGGTCGGGGAGATGGTCATGTCGTCACTCCGAGGATGTGCGCGTTTCGTATGCCTGACAGCCAAACGCGGACTAGCGGGGCACCGCAACCGGGGCCCGGCCCGTCTCAGCGGGCGGGCGCCGGGCACCCGGCCCGGCGCGGGCTGACTAGGCTGGAATCCTCAAGAGCCGTACATCAGCAAGGAGCAGCGCCGTGGCGGTACGAGCGGTCCGGGGAGCCGTCCAACTGGAACGCGACGAGGCCGGGCACATGGACGAGCAGGTCGGGGCCCTGCTCACCGCCGTCCTGGAGCGGAACTCCCTCAGCGTGGACGACCTGATCAGCATCTGGTTCACGGCCACACCCGACCTGCACAGCGACTTCCCGGCCGCCGCCGCCCGCAAGCTCGGCATCGTCGACGTGCCGCTGATCTGCGCCCAGGAACTCGACATCGCGGGCGCGATGCCCCGGGTCGTACGGCTCCTCGCGCACATCGAGTCCGACCGGCCGCGCTCGGAGATCAGCCACGTCTACCTCGGCGCCGCCGCCGCCCTGCGCAAGGACATCGCCCAGTGAGGACCGCGCTCGTCATCGGAACCGGGCTCATCGGGACCTCCGCGGCCCTGGCCCTCGCCCAGCGGGGCGTCGTCGTCCACCTGGAGGACCACGACCCCGGACAGGCCCGGACGGCGGCCGCGCTGGGCGCCGGCACCGACGAGGCGCCCGAGGGGCCCGTCGACCTCGCGATCGTCGCGGCCCCGCCCGCCCATGTGGCCGCCGTCCTCGCCGACGCGATGCGCCGGGGCGTGGCGCGCGGCTACCTGGACGTGGCCAGCGTCAAGGGAGGTCCGCGCCGCGAGCTTCAGGCGCTCGGCCTCGACCTGTCGGCGTACATCGGCACCCACCCCATGTCCGGCCGCGAGAAGTCCGGGCCGCTGGCCGCCACCGGCGACCTCTTCGAGGGCCGGCCCTGGGTGCTGACCCCGACCCGGGACACCGACACCGAGGTGCTGAACCTCGCCCTGGAACTGGTCTCGCACTGCAGGGCCGTCCCGGTGGTGATGGACGCCGACGCGCACGACCGTGCCGTCGCACTGGTCTCGCACATGCCCCACCTGGTCTCCAGCCTGGTCGCCGCCCGCCTGGAGAAGGCCGAGGAGGCCGCCGTACGGCTGTGCGGACAGGGCATCCGGGACGTGACCCGGATCGCCGCCTCCGACCCCCGGATGTGGATCGACATCCTCTCCGCGAACCCCGGGCCCGTCGCCGACCTGCTCACCGACGTCGCCGCCGACCTTGAGGAGACCGTGCAGGCCCTGCGCGCGCTGCAGTCCTCCGACGACGCCAAGCGCCGTCAGGGCGCCGGCGGCATCGAGGACGTCCTGCGCCGCGGCAACGCCGGGCAGGTGCGCGTCCCCGGGAAGCACGGGGCCGCGCCGCGGACGTACGAGGTCGTGGCGGTGCTGATCGACGACCAGCCCGGTCAGCTGGCCCGCATCTTCGCGGACGCCGGCCGGGCGGGCGTCAACATCGAGGACGTTCGCATCGAGCACGCGACGGGACAGCAGGCGGGCCTCGTCCAGCTGATGGTCGAGCCGAAGTCGGCTCCGGTGCTGTCGGCCGCGCTGCGGGAGCGGGGCTGGGCGATCCGCCAGTAGGCACCCGGCGGGGGCCGGCGGACCACGCGCGGACCAGGTGCGGCCGGAAGGGTGACGCATGCCCGGTAACCTTGTGCGGGGCACAGTCGCGCCCCGCACACCCACCGCCTCGCACCAGGAAGGTGTCCCCCCGTGGAAAACGGCGCCGCCCAGCCCGTGATTGTCGCCATCGACGGCCCCTCCGGCACGGGCAAGTCGAGCACGTCCAAGGCCGTGGCCGCCCAGCTCGGGCTGAGCTACCTGGACACCGGCGCCCAGTACCGGGCGATCACGTGGTGGATGGTGACCAACGGGATCGACATAGAGGACCCGTCGGCGATCGCCGCCGTCGCCGGCAAGGCGGAGATCGTCTCCGGCACCGACCCGGCGAACCCGACGATCACCGTCGACGGCGTGGACGTCGCCGGCCCGATCCGCACCCAGGAGGTCACCTCCCAGGTCAGCGCGGTGAGCGCCGTACCGGAGGTGCGGGCCCGGATCACCGAGCTGCAGCGGTCGCTGGCCGCGGGCGCCGAGAAGGGGATCGTCGTCGAGGGGCGGGACATCGGGACGACCGTGCTGCCCGACGCCGACCTGAAGATCTTCCTCACCGCCTCCCCGGAGGCCCGGGCCGCCCGCCGCAGCGGCGAGCTCAAGGGCGCCGACGTGCACACCACCCGCGAGGCGCTGATCAAGCGCGACGCGGCCGACTCCTCCCGCAAGACCTCCCCCCTCGCCAAGGCGGACGACGCCGTCGAGGTGGACACCACCGAGCTGACGCTGGCCCAGGTCATCGAGTGCGTCGTCACCCTCGTCGAGGAGAAGCGAGCCGCGAAGTGAGCGATCTGCCCTCCGAGAGGGGCGCCGAGGTCGGACGGCGCATCGGCGTCGGCCTGATGTACGGGCTGTGGAGGCCGCGCGTGCTGGGCGCCTGGCGGGTGCCCGCGAGCGGTCCGGTGATCTTCGCCGTCAACCACTCCCACAACATCGACGGCCCGATGGTCATGGGCGTGGCGCCCCGGCCGACGCACTTCCTGATCAAGAAGGAGGCGTTCGTCGGCCCGCTCGACCCCTTCCTGACCGGTATCGGCCAGCTCAAGGTCGACCGCGAGACCACCGACCGCACGGCGATCACACGCGCGCTGGGCGTGCTGGAGAGCGGCGGTGTCCTCGGCATCTTCCCGGAGGGCACCCGCGGCGAGGGCGACTTCGCCTCCCTGCGCGCCGGGCTCGCCTACTTCGCGGTCCGCAGCGGGGCGCCGATCGTGCCCGTGGCCGTCCTGGGAAGTTCCGAGAGGAGCGGACGGTTGTTGAAGGGGCTGCCCCCGCTGCGCTCCCGCGTCGACGTCGTCTTCGGCGACCCGTTCGAGGCGGGCGACGGCAGCGGACGGCGTACCCGCAAGGCGCTGGACGAGGCGACCGAGCGCATCCAGAAGCAGCTGGCCGCGCACCTGGACCACGCGAGACGGCTCACCGGCCGCCGGGTGACCGGCGACTGAACGCCGGGCGCCCGGTCGGGCGCTGGGCGACACTGAGTAGTGGATCACTCGGGACGAACCGGGTGATCCACCGACCACCACGAATGAACGACGAGGTACGGACTTCATGAACGACCACATCCAGCCCGGCGGCTCGGACGGATTCGAGCACGACCACGGGGCGCTCGGCGACGCCGAGTACGCGGAGTTCATGGAGCTCGCCGCGGTGGAGGGCTTCGACCTCGAGGACGTCGAGGGCGCCATCGAGGAGGCGGGTCACGGGCCGCTGCCCGTGCTCGCCGTCGTCGGCCGCCCGAACGTCGGCAAGTCGACTCTCGTCAACCGGATCATCGGCCGCCGCGAGGCCGTCGTCGAGGACAAGCCGGGCGTCACCCGCGACCGCGTCACCTACGAGGCCGAGTGGGCGGGCCGCCGCTTCAAGGTCGTCGACACCGGCGGCTGGGAGCAGGACGTCCTCGGCATCGACGCCTCCGTGGCCGCGCAGGCCGAGTACGCGATCGAGGCCGCCGACGCCGTCGTGTTCGTCGTCGACGCCAAGGTCGGCGCCACCGACACCGACGAGGCGGTCGTACGGCTGCTGCGCAAGGCCGGCAAGCCCGTCGTGCTCGCCGCCAACAAGGTCGACGGCCCGAGCGGCGAGGCCGACGCGGCCTACCTGTGGTCCCTGGGCCTCGGCGAGCCGCACCCCGTCTCCGCGCTGCACGGCCGCGGCACCGGCGACATGCTGGACGCCGTCCTGGAGGTCCTGCCGGACGCCCCCGAGCAGAGCTTCGGCACCGCGGTCGGCGGCCCGCGCCGCATCGCCCTCATCGGCCGCCCGAACGTCGGCAAGTCCTCGCTGCTGAACAAGGTGGCCGGCGAGGAGCGCGTCGTCGTCAACGAACTGGCGGGCACCACCCGGGACCCGGTCGACGAGCTGATCGAACTCGGCGGCGTGACCTGGAAGTTCGTCGACACGGCCGGCATCCGCAAGCGCGTCCACCTTCAGCAGGGCGCCGACTACTACGCCTCGCTGCGCACGGCCGCCGCCGTGGAGAAGGCCGAGGTGGCGGTCATCCTGATCGACGCCTCCGAGTCCATCTCCGTCCAGGACCAGCGGATCGTCACCATGGCCGTCGAGGCGGGCCGCGCGATGGTCATCGCGTACAACAAGTGGGACACCCTCGACGAGGAGCGCCGCTACTACCTGGAGCGCGAGATCGAGACCGAGTTCGGCCAGGTCGCCTGGGCGCCCCGGGTCAACGTCTCGGCGCGCACCGGCCGGCACATGGAGAAGCTGGTCCCCGCGATCGAGACCGCCCTCGCCGGCTGGGAGACCCGCGTCCCGACGGGCCGCCTCAACGCCTTCCTCGGGGAACTGGTCGCGGCCCACCCGCACCCGATCCGGGGCGGCAAGCAGCCACGCATCCTCTTCGGCACCCAGGCCGGCACCAAGCCGCCGCGGTTCGTCCTGTTCGCCTCCGGTTTCATCGAGGCGGGCTACCGGCGCTTCATCGAGCGCCGGCTGCGCGAGGAGTTCGGCTTCGAGGGCACCCCGATCCACATCTCGGTGCGGGTGCGCGAGAAGCGCGGCAAGAAGAAGTAGCGGACGGATGACACCGCTGGAGGGCGGTCCCCCGATGACCCGGGGGGCCGCCCTCCAGCGGTGTCACGTACGGCCGGCGGGGTCAGAACTCCCGCCGGGGGCCGGGCGGCAGCGCGCGCGCAGGGACGGGCCGCATCGCCGGGGGCGCCTGCTGCTCCGCCCGGACGGTCTGGCCTCCCTGGCCGATCTGTCCGACCCGCTGCCACTGCGACTGCTGCCGGGCGGTCTGCGCGCCCGCGCTGTAGGCACTGTAGGAGTGGCTGAACGACCCCGGCCGGTGCCCGTTGTACGTGCCCGTGCCGTGCGGGATGTTCCCGAAGGCGGTGAACCCCAGATTCTCCTCACCGCTGCGGTCGCCCGGCAGCGAGCGGAACGTCTTGACGTACTCGGCGTAGAGCGCGTCGTAGATCGGCGTGGCCGATGGGCCGCCCTGGGAGGTCTGAGCCGGTCGCGCGGACGGGACCTGGTAGGCCTGGCGGCGGGGAACGTCGTAGGTGTGCACGTATGTCCAAACGAGGGCGCACTGCAAGAGATGCGGCCGGGCAGCGTGCCTTTGGGGGCGCGGGACCGCGCGAGGACGCGGCCACGCCGCGGGGGCTCGACCGGCCGCGCGCCGTCCGCGGCCGCCGTCCCGCCGCGGTTCCCCTCGGCGGGTGGACTCAGGTACCGGCGAGCGGCAGCGCGGCCCCGACCAGCTTGCCGTTCGCCGCGGCCCTGTCCAGCGCGTCCCGCAGCAGGTCCTCCCGCGGCTGGCGCCCGATCGACCCCACCGGCGCCGCGAACATCAGCACCTGCTGGTGCTTGTTGGCGGCGGCCCGCCACCCCTCCGTCACCTGCAGCGGCTGGTGCGCCTGCCACCAGGCGACCGGCTGACCGCCGTTCGCCGACGGCTGCAGGACGGCGTGCAGCTGTCCCATCGCCAGCAGCACGGACCAGCCGTGCTGCACCGGCGGCACCTCGTACAGCTCGGACAGCGGCATGAAGCCCTGCTCGATGAGGAGCGGCAGGAAGTCGTCCCCGGCGCCGACGGTCCCGGGGCGCACGATCGGGGCGGTGGGCTCGACGACCAGCGCGGGGTGCAACTCCCCGGCGAGCAGGACCAGTCCGCTCGTCACGCCGAGCACGGCCTGCTCGGGGACGATCTTCTCCGTGTTCAGGTCGGCGGTGTCGCCGCTGATGGAGCGGACGGCGCCCTGGAGCTGTTCCTCGGTGACCTGGACGACCTGCGAGGGCAGGCAGGTGGCGTGGGCGAAGGCGAGGACGGCCGTCTCGTCCCCGACGAACAGGACGGTGCTGGTGCGTTCGTGCGCGGAGTCGCCCGGGGTGCGGCAGGACGTGCAGTCGTAACTGCCCGGGGCGTTCTCTCCGGTGAGCAGCCGGTCGGCTTCTTCGTCGCCGATCTCGGCGCGTACCTCGTCGCTGACGTCGAGCATGCGCGGCACGGGTGACTCCCTCGGAAAGCGGTGCGTTGGCGGGCCGGGTGGGTCCCCGGCTCATGAGATGACAACGGGGGAGCTGTGGTGGGGGTCACGCTGAACGCCCGACGCGATCACATCGCCGAACACGGATGGTCACGTTGGGTATGGAATCGGACACTCCTTGTCAAGTCACGGGAAGGTCACGGCGGTTGGCTCCGTGAACTGACTCACAGGATGTCCGTGTCGGCGGTCGACAAATGCCGAAATTCCTGTATGTAGTGGGTGGCCGGAATTCGCCGCTACTTGCGGTAACCGTCAACTGGCCTGCAACAACAGGGATTTGGTTGATAACGGCTCGTCAGGCTCCCTAGATTGCTCCGCCGTGTGCAGCGAGCACCGCTCGGGTACGTCCGCCGGCCGCGCAGAGCCAGACAACGCGCAGCGACACCGCCGGTGGACGGGGCGGAGCGCGACACCCGCGTCGACACGCGGGAAGCGCCCCGCCCGGGGGAGACCCGGGTCCGTAGAGAGGGAACTTCATGTCCGAATGTGCCGATCACCACTCCCGCACGTCGCGTACGACGGCGGTCCTCGCCGGGGCGGCCCTGCTCGCCCCCCTCGGACTGCTGGCCGCGACCGGCAACGCCGCGGCGGCCGACGGCGGGGTGTGGGACCGCATCGCCCAGTGCGAGAGCGGAGGCAACTGGCACATCAACACCGGCAACGGCTACTACGGCGGACTGCAGTTCTCCGCCGGCACCTGGCGCGCGTACGGCGGCACCGCCTACGCGTCCACCGCCGACAAGGCGACCAAGGCCCAGCAGATCGCCGTCGCCACCAAGGTCCAGAAGTCCCAGGGATGGGGCGCGTGGCCGGTCTGCTCCAGCCGCGCCGGGGCGACCGGCAGCGCACCGGCGAACTCCGGATCCTCCACCGGGTCGGCGTCCAGCAAGTCGACCAAGTCGACCAAGTCGACCAAGTCGACCAAGTCGACGAAGCCGGCGGCCAAGTCCGGTTCGTCGAGCAGCGGTTCCTCCCGGGCGCCCGAGCGCACGACGGCCAACACCTCCCGTGGCACCGGCCGCGGCGACTACACCGTCCGCGTGGGTGACACGCTCAGCACCATCGCGGCCGGGCACAACACCACCTGGCAGCGGCTCTACAGCGCCAACAAGGGCGTCATCGGCGGCGACCCCGACCTGATCATGCCGGGCCAGCGCCTCGCGATCTGAGGCGAACGCCCCGCGGGACACCGCGGCCCCACCCGGTTCACCCGCCGGGTGGGGCCGCGCCGCCGTCCCGGGCGCGGCCCGCCCACTCGGCCGCCTCCCCACCGAACACGACCCTCCCGCGCCGCAGTTCGTACACGAACGTCCCGCGGCCGCGCAGCGCGGGCGGCAGCCGCTGCTCGGCGAGCACCACGCACGCGTCGAGCGAGGACAGCAGGGCGTAGGTGCGGGCCGCCACCGCCGGGGCCATCCCCTGGGCCGGCTCGTCGACGAGGACCACGCGCGCGTGCGCCGACAGGGCGCGGCACAGGGCCACCATGCGCTGCTCACCGCCCGAGAGGGTGCCTGCGCGGCGCGCGAGCAGCGGCTCCAGCTGCGGGTAGAGGCTGTGGTCCGCCCCGGTCAGCTCCAGGTTCTCCCGTACCGTCAGCGAGCCGAACACCGCCCGCCGTTCGGGGACCAGACACAGTCCGCGCCGTGCCCGCTCGAACGCGGGCATCCGGGTCACGTCCGCGCCGTCCCACACCACCGCGCCCCCCGCCAGCGGCACCGCCCCGGCCAGCGCCCGCAGCGCCGTCGTACGGCCGGAGCCGTTGCGGCCCAGCAGGACGGTGAGGCCCGGCCCGGGGGCGGTGAGGGAGACGCCGTGCAGGGCCTCCAGGGGGCCGTAGCGCACGCGCGCGTGCCGCAGTGAGATCACGAGGTCGTCTCCAGGGCGTCGAGGACGCGGTCGGGCGGGCCCGAGGCGACGATCCGGCCCGCCGCCATGACGTGCACGGTGTCGGCGAGACCGGCGACCAGGTCGAGATCGTGCTCGACGACGAGCAGGGCCGTGCCGTCGGCGGCCAGGGCTCGCAGGATCCTGGCGAGCGCGCTCACCTCCGCGGTGTCGAGTCCGGCGGCGGGTTCGTCCAGCAGCAGCACCCGTGGGGCGCCCGCGAACGCCCGGGCCAGCTCGACCCGGCGCAGCGTGCCGGTGGGCAGCCCCGCGGCGGGCCGCGCGCGGACCGGCCCGTCCAGCCCGAACAGCGCCAGCGCCCGCTCCACGGCCTCCGGGCCGGCGGTCCGCCCCTGCTCGGCACCCACCCGCACGTTCTCCGCCACGGTCAGCGACGGGAACACGGCCAGTTGCTGGAAGGTCCGCGCGACACCGAGCCGGGTACGGGCGTGCGCGGGCAGCCGCGTGATGTCCCGCCCGCCGAACCGCACCTGCCCGCGCACGGGGCGCAGGGTGCCGGCGAGACAGTGGAACAGCGTGCTCTTCCCGGCACCGTTGGGCCCCACCACGGCGGTGACCCGCCCGGCGGGCACGTCCAGCCCGACACCGTCGAGAGCGGTGAAGCCCCCGTAGCGCACTTCGAGGCGACGGGCCGAGAGAAGGGGCGCCGATGACGGCGCCTGGGTGGGCCGGGGCGGGCGGGGCGGGGTGTCCTCCGGCGGGGACGGCGCGCCGGCCGTTCGGCGCGCCGCGGGCGGAGTGTCATCCGATGGGGTCGGCGTGGGGGCGGCCTTGGGCGGGTGGTGCGGAAGGGCCTCCGGCGCGGTCGGTGTACGGGCGGGCCTGGGCGGGCGCTGTGGAAGGGCTTCCGGTGGCGTCGGCGGGTGGGCGGTCCTGGGTGGGTGGTGCGGCAGGGCTTCCGGTGGGGTCGGCGTGCGGGCGGCCCCCGACGGGCGGCGCCGAGCGTCCTTCGGGCGGGGTGCTGTGCCGGTGGGCCCGGGGACGCCCCCCGGAGAGGGCGGCCTCAACGGCGGTCGGGGTCCGTCGGGTGACGGGGGCGGGGTGCGGGTGGGGCCGGAGACGTCTTGCGGGCCGGACGGGGGCCGTCGGTCCCCGGGTGCGTGGCCCGCCGCCCGCAGCCTTCGCCGTATCCCCGCGCCCAGTGGTGTCAGCTCCGCCCGCGGCCGTACGCGCGCGCCGGCCGCCCGCAGGGCCTCGTACGGGCCGCCGGGGAAGCGGCCCGTCAGCGCCGCCAGGACGCCCACCAGGACCGCCGCCACTCCGCCCCGGGCGCCCGCGTCCAGGCCCACCAGCAGCGCCGCCGCGACGAGGGCGCCCAGGGCGTTGTCGGCGCCCAGGACCACCACCGCCGCGAACCAGAGCAGACCGCGGACGGGGTCGTACGCGCCGGCGTCGAAGGCCCGCAGGCCCATGCCGAGCATCGCGCCGCCGAGCGCGGCCAGCGCGGCCCCCGCGACGAAGGCCAGGAGTTTCAGGGCCGGCACGCGCACGCCCGCCGCCGAGGCGCCCGGCTCGTGGTCGCGCATCGCCGCCAGGGCCCGCCCGGTACGGCCCCGGCGCAGCGCCCGCGTCGCCAGCAGGGCCGCGCCGAGCAGGGCCAGCTCGAGGACGTAGTACGCGCGGTCCCCGTCGAAGCCCGCCGGGCGGCCGAGGGCCAGGCCCGAGGTGGCGTACGGCTGGGCGAAGACGAAGCGGCTGACGCCGACGCCGACCGCGAAGGTCGCAAGGGCCAGGGCGAGTCCGTGACGGCCGATCGCCGGCCAGCCCGTCAGCAGGCCCAGCGGGGCCACCAGCAGGACCGCCACGGCCAGCGCCGCCAGCTCGGGCAGGCGCGGCAGGCCCGGAAACCGGCCCGCGGCCAGCAGCGCCGTGAACAGGGCGCCCAGACCCGCGTACGCCGCCTGCCCGAGGGAGATCTGGCCGCCGCGGCCGGTGACCACCACCAGGGACAGCAGGATCACACCCAGCGCCGGGACCTGGACCGAGGTGTGCAGGTCCGACCCCGCGAACCCCAGCGGCAGCAGGAACAGCACCGCGGCCACCGGCCACGCCCCCGGCGGGGTGCGCACCCGTGCCCGCGCCGGAGGCGGCAGCGCGTCGCGCGAGCCCACGCCGGGCAGGACGAGCGCGGCCACCAGCAGGGCCACCACGAACAGGTTCGCGCCGATCGCCTGGAGCAGCGGCGCGCCCCAGCCCGACGGGTGCAGCCGGGTCAGCTGGCTCTGCGCGATCCCGATGCCCAGCGCCACCGCCACCGCGACCGGCAGGCTGCGCATCCGCGCCGCCACCGCCACCGAGACGACCTCCATCACGAGGAGCGGCAGGCCGTACGGGTCGAGGCGCACGTACGGCGCCAGCAGGACGCCCGTCAGACCGGCCGTGAACGCGCCGAACGCCCAGCCCGCCGCCGCCACCCGGTCGGCGTCGACGCCGCCGAGCACGGCCAGCTCCCGGTCGTCGACCACCGCCCGCAGCTCCCGCCCGAAGCGCGTCCACCGGCGCGGGCGGCCGGGTCCGCGGGCGGGACGCAGGACCGCGCCGACACCGGCCGCCAGGACCAGCACGACGGCCAGCTGCCCCCACGGATCCGCCCGCACCAGCTCCGGCACGTCGTCCCGCGCCCCCTGCCCCCAGACCAGCGCCGCCCCGCCCACCAGCAGCACGAACACACCGATCGACGCCACCAGGGTCTGTGCCGGATCGCAGCCCAGCACCGCGAGCGGCCGGAAGACGAACCGCTCCAGCACCACCCCGATCGCCGGCGCGAGGAGAAGGAGCGTCACCGCCGCCGCCGGCCACAGGGGCCAGCCCCACTCCACCACGCACTGCCGCAGCACGTACGCGCAGATCATCGCGATCGCCCCGTGCGCGAAGTTGAGCACCCCGGTCGCCCGGTAGGTGACGATCAGGCCGATGCCCGTGAGGGCGGCCGCGCTGCCGACCGAGAGGCCGGCGAGCGTGAGGTCGTAGGTCAGGGACGACATCAGGAGTCCGCCGCGTCCGGCTCGCAGATGGGGCACGGGTCGAGGTCGCCGCTCGCCAGCAGCCTGCCGTCCACCGGCACCGCCTCCGGCTTCCCGGCGACGAGCGGGCAGTCCGCGCGGTGCCACAGGGTGCCCCCGGGCACCATCCGCAGCTCACCGCTGACCGCGACGGGCGCGACCGGGGACGACTCCGCCGGGCCCTCCTGGTCTTCCGGTCCGGCGGCCACCAGAAGGCCGTACAGCTCCTCCACGCGCGCGGTGGCCGTGAGCGCCCGCCCGTACGTCAGCAGGACCGACCCGGCCACGATCAGCGCGGCGCCCGGGACCGTGCAGGAGGCGAGGTAGGGCAGCTGCCGTGCGGCGAAGCGCTCGCCGGAGACGCCGTACCAGCCGGCCACGCACAGCACCGCGCCGACGGCGAGCGCGGCCAGGCCGGCCCACGGGAAGGGACGCACGGTCCGCAGTCGTCCTCTCCGCATCTTCCGGCCTCCCACACGTCGTGCGACGGTCCATGTCGGCCAATGGCTTGCACTATGCCCTCTGCAAGCTGACCCTGAAAGCACCGGGCGCGCACGCCCGGAACGACACCCGGTGGTGAGCCACATGGTTCTCGGGAGCGACGTCACGCGGGGGGACACACGGCAGGGAAGCGGCCGCCGGGCTGCGGGACGGGGCACGGCCCTCGCGGCCGCTCTGGTCCTCCTGTGCGCCCCCGCCCTCGCGGCGTGCAGCGACGACGGCGGCGGCGGTGCCTCCTCGCCCTCCGCGTCGGCCTCGCGGTCGCCCACGAGCGCGCCGCCCACCGCACCCGCCGATCCGGCTGCGGCCGAGCAGCAGGTCCGGCAGAACTGGCAGAAGTTCTTCGACCCGGCCACCTCCACCGAGGACAAGCAGGCCGTGCTGGAGAACGGCGAGCGGATGGGCCCGGTCCTCCAGGCCTTCGGCGGGGACCGGCGCGGCGGACAGGTGGCGGCCGAGGTCGAGAAGGTGGAGTTCACCGGCCCGACCGAGGCGACCGTGACCTACACCCTCACCCTCGACGGCACGACCGCCCTGCCGAACGCCTCGGGGAAGGCGGTCCTGCAGGACGGCACCTGGAAGGTCTCCGGCACCACACTCTGCGCGCTGGTCGAGCTGAGCGGCGATGGGTCCGCGTCGGCGGTTCCGGGCTGCTGAGACCGCTGCCGTCACGCTGCTGCTCCTGCTGAGCGCGGCCTGCGGCAGCCGGCTCCCGGAGAGCGACTTCGGACCCACCGGGACCCCCCGGGCCTCCGCCGTCCGGGTCGGCGTCATCACCAGCGCCACCAGCCCGGTGGGCGGCGCCGCGTTCACGGGGCCGCGCGACGGCGCGGTGGCGTACTTCGACCGGCTCAACGCCCGCGGGGGCATCGACGGCCGCCGGGTCGAGGTGCGGCTGTGCGACGACGGGGGCAGCGGCGTCGGCAACAACACGTGCGTGCACAAGCTCATCGACGAGGACCAGGTCGTCGCCCTCGTCGCCACCACCGCCCTCGACTACGCGGGCGCCTCCCGTGTCTCCCGCGCGCGCGTGCCCGACATCGGCGGCCAGCCCCTCGGCGCCGCCTACGACACCTGGCCGCACCTGTACGGCATCTACGGCAGCCTCGCGCCCCGCGACGGCACCCCCGGCTGGGACGGCAGGCTGTACGGCGGCACCGAGGTCTACCGGTACTTCAAGCGCGCGCACGGCGCCCGCACGGCCGCGGTCGTCTCCTACAACCAGTCCGCGTCCGCCGCCTACGCCCGGCTCGTCGAGCGGGGGCTGAAGGCCGAGGGCTACCGGGTGGTGAGCGAACAGGTCGACTTCGCGCTGCCCAACTTCCGCGCCGCCGCCGCCGACCTCGAGGCGGAGGGTGCCGACCTCCTCTTCGACGCCCTCGACACGCACGGCAACGCGCAGCTGTGCGAGGCGATGGACGCGGTCGGGGCCCGGGTCACCGCCAAGGTCACCAACGTGCAGAACTGGACGTCCACCGTGCCCGACGACTACAAGGACTCCCCGGCCTGCCGCAACGCCCTGTGGGCCACCGGATCCAGCCGCAACCACGAGGACACCTCCCAGCCGGCCGTACGGGAGT
The DNA here is from genome assembly GCF_042895685.1 of Streptomyces sp. NPDC001381. Lineage (NCBI taxonomy): Bacteria > Bacillati > Actinomycetota > Actinomycetes > Kitasatosporales > Streptomycetaceae > Streptomyces > Streptomyces sp. NPDC001381. The sequence goes on from NZ_JBIAWO010000011.1 coordinate 46,422, forward strand.
TCCGGGACGCCACCCGGGGCCTCGGCACCCACTCCCAGTGGCAGCTGGAGGGCTGGGCGGCCGCCCAGTGGTTCACGGAGGCGGCCCGGTCGTGCGCGGCCGGCGGCATCACGCGCGCGTGCGTCGACGACTTCATGAACCACAGCCAGGACCACGACGCCGGCGGACTGCTCCTCCCCGTGCGCTTCGAGCGGCTCCCCGAGCCCCCGCGGACCCGGCGGACGTGTCTGTCGGTGGCCCGCTGGAAGGACGGCGAGGGCTGGGTGACGCAGGGTGAGATGACCAGGAACTGCTTCGAGGTGCCACAACTCGCGTACACACCGTGAGCCTCCGGAACCCCGCTCCCCGGCCGCCGCGGAGCAGGGAGATTGTGTGGGGAAGCGGTGTATTTCCTATGAGGTGTCACCCTCCGGAACCGTGCGGAATCAGGGGAGGAACGGGTGTGAGGAACCGCTTTCCGGGAACTCCGCGCCGGGCTATTCGAGCCGTCGCGACGCCTCGCGGGAATTGCGTTCGAATGCGTCGGGAAGGGGTGCGTAAGTACTCGGGAACCGCTCGTACGTGTGACGGACTTCGGCCGAAACATGTGTCGTGATCCTGTGACAGAAGTGTGACCGGAGTGATCCACCTCGCCGTTCCGGGGTTCCCGCCGCGTCGGCCCGCGGCCTAGCGTGGGCCCTATGGCACCGAATCCCACACCGCAACCCACTCCGCCGGCGGAGCCCCAGGACAGCCCGGACGGATACGTCGGCCTGGACGCCGAGCGGGCCGAGCGGCTCGCCCGGGAACGGGGATGGCCGACGGTGCGCTCGCTGCCGCCGGGGGCGATCATCACCATGGAGTACCGCTTCGGACGCCTGAACTTCGAGGTGCGCGACGGCCGTGTGACGCGGGCCTGGAAGGGCTGAGCCGACCACGGCGGCGGCCGGGGAGGACACGGCGAAGGCCCCGGTTCCCGTCGGACGGGAACCGGGGCCTTCGTGTGCGGGACCGGGCTGTGCGTACCGGAGGTCCCGCTGGTCGGAGGGGTCAGCCGCCGGTCAGCGGGCGGGCCGCCGAGGCGGTCGCACCGCGGGCGACACGTTCGGGGTGCGGGGGTCTGCGGCTGCCGACCGGGGTGACCGGAGTGCGCTCGGAGCGGGCCGTGTGCGGGCCCGGGGCCAGGTACACCGGCGCCCGGGGCGGACGGCCCGCGACGACCGTCTCGCGGGCCGCTCCGGCCTCCTCCTGGGCCGCGCGCGGTGTGAACGGCACGGGCACGGAGACCGGGGCCGGGGCCGGGGCGGTACGGCGGTCGCGCCAGCGGTCGCGCAGGTCGAGGATCCGCACCTCGGCGCGGGCGATCAGCGGTTCGCACCAGGGCAGGGCCAGCAGGATCAGCAGGCCGGCGGCCCAGCCGAGCACGACATCGCTCAGCCAGTGCGTACCGAGGTAGACGGTGGTGAGGCCGACGCCGAGCGAGACCACCGCGGAGACGGCGGACAGCCAGCGGCGGGCTCTCGGGGTGGAGGCCAGATACGCCAGGATTCCCCAGGTCACGACCGCGTTGGCGGTGTGGCCGCTGGGGAATATGTCGCCGCCCAGACCCATCTCGTTGGATCCGATGGTGGTCGCGTAATGCGGTCCGAGCCGGCCCATGCCGAGCTTGGCGGCGCCGACGGTGATGTTCAGCAGCAGCAGCGAGGCGCCCAGCGTCAGCAGCGGGCGCAGGGTGTGCTGGCGCCAGGATCTCCAGCCGAGCCAGGCGGCGACCATCACGGCGGTCGGGCCGCGCTGGCCCAGGACGACGTAGTAGTCCAGGAACGCGTGGATCTCGGGCCACTGCTGGTACGGCCGGAAGAACATGACCTGCCAGTCGAGGCGGACCAGCCACGAGGTGATCACCACGAGCCACACGATCGCCAGATAGAAGGCCAGGGTCGCCGCGAACAGCGCGATCCTGTGCCTGCTCATCCTCGGCACATCGATGTGGGCCGGTCGTTCCGGCTCACGGTCCAGCCTGGCGAACACCCGGTCCAGACGGGTGAGGTTTCGTTCGGTACGCACCTAAACGACGTTACAGCGAGTGAGCTCGGCGCTCGGCCGATTCCGCTGGTTTGTGATGACGATGTGATGTGGGATTGCTCTCAGAAGCGGCTTTATTCCTACGGATTCGCTAATCCTCGAACACCGGTCCCTTCAATTCCTTTGATCATTGGCGGGGATAGTTTTAAGGAACTTATGAATGAGTTCACCGGGAACTCACGGAGGACCGGAACCGTTCAGCCACCACGCCCCGTACACGGCCGACGCCAGCGCGACACCGCCCGCCATCAGCGCCGCCCGCGAGGTCCGCAGCCGGGCCAGCGCCAGGGCGAGGGGGAGCAGCAGCGGGAAGGCGGGCAGCAGCAGCCGCGGCTTCGAGCCGAAGTAGCTCGACGCGCACAGGGCCAGCGCGAGGACCGCGCCCCCGTACACCAGCAGCTCCAGCGGCTGGCGCTGCCGCACACAGGCGACGTACAGCCGGATCAGCAGCGCGACCCCGACGACCAGCCCGAGGCCGGCCGGGACGGAGGGAAGCGACGTGAACTTGTCGGCGACGAAGCGGGCGAAGGCGTACCCGCCGTCGAAGCCGTTGCGCCAGCCCGCCTGGACGTCGAGATAGCCGAGCGGGCCCTTGCCGGTGTGGTGGCCGACCCACAGGACGTACCCGGCGACGCCCAGCGGGGCGAGCAGCATGCCGAGGGCGCGTGCGCCGGGGCGGGCGCCCTCGGGTGTCCGTTCGCGCCGGAGGGGACCGTTCACAGGTGTGCGGGGGGCGCGCTCGCCGGCGGGCGCGCCCGGTGCGGGCGCCGTGCTGCGGTTCCGCACGAACGGGATCCGCGAGGGGAGACCCCGTATCGCGGGGGAGGACGCCAGGCCGGCCGCCCAGACCGCCGCGACCACCGCGAGCCCCACCGGACGGGTCAGACCCGACAGCGCCGCGAGCGCACCCGCGGTCACCCACCGTCCGGTCAGCACCGCGTACAGCGACCAGGCGGCCAGCGCGGTGAACAGTGACTCGCTGTACGCCATCGACTGCACGATCCCGACGGGCAGCAGCGCCCACACCAGCACCGCGCACACGCCGGCCCGACGGCCGTGCACATGATCGGCGACCGCGAAGATCCCCCACGCCGCGGCGAGCGAGGCCGACAGGGAGACGGCGAGACCCGCGCCGGCGTACGACAGCGGGGTCACCGCGTGCAGGAGCCTTTCCAGCCACGGCAGCAGCGGGAAGAACGCCAGATTCGAGTGGACGTCGCCGTTCGGCAGCCGGACCTCGTAGCCGTACCCCCCCTCGGCGACCCTCGTGTACCAGAGGGCGTCCCAGCGGGCCGTCAGCAGCGTGTACGCGCTCTTGTCGCGGGCGGCGCTCCACAGGGCCAGGACGAGCAGGCCCAGCGCCCGTACGGCCGCGTAGCCGAGCAGGGCGGGGGCCGCCCGGCGCAGGCCGGCGGGGCCGCAGGGTGCCACGCGCGTTTCAAGATCGGTCACGGGCCCGATTATCGACCGGGCGGCACGGGGGCCGGGAAAGCGGACGCCCGGGGAGTGGCGTACGCCACACGGGTTGGCCGTGCGGTGTGAGAGTTCCGCCACGTGGCCCTGGCGCGAACTCGCGTACGCTGCCATTCACTCGTGTTCGTTTGCGCGGGCCGGAGACCACCGCTCCTCTCCGGCCGAGTCGCGGGGAGTCCCCACCCCGCGAGCCCGCCGGACCGAGGGATCACCTGGGAGGTACGTACATGTCCGGGACGACCACGGCCGCCGCTGGGCTGCGCCGTCGGGCGGCCGGGGCCGGTGCCAACCGCTGGGTCGTGCTCGTGGTGCTGTGTGTCAGCCTGCTCCTGGTCGCCGTCGACGCGACCGTGCTGCACGTCGCGGTACCCGCGGTCACCGAGGACCTGAGGCCCGGCTCGATCGAGCTGCTCTGGATCGTCGACACCTATCCACTGGTCTGCGCCTCGCTGCTCATCCTGTTCGGCACACTCGGCGACAAGGTCGGCCGACGGCGGATCCTGCTGCTCGGATACGCGCTGTTCGGCGTCGCCTCGGCACTGGCGGCGTTCGCCGGAAGCGCCGAGGTGCTGATCCTGGCACGGGCGCTGCTCGGCGTCGGCGGCGCGATGATCATGCCCGCCACCCTGTCGATCCTGCGGCAGGTCTTCCCCGACCGGAGGGAACGGGCGCTCGCGATCGGCATCTGGAGTGCCGTGGCCGCGGTCGGCGCGGCCGTCGGGCCGCTGCTCGGCGGCTTCCTCCTCGAACACTTCTGGTGGGGCTCGGTCTTCCTCGTCAACATCCCGCTGATGCTGGTCAGCCTGCCGGTCGGGCGGCTGCTGCTGCCGGAGTCCCGGGGGGCCGGAGACGGGCCCTGGGACGTGGTCGGCGCGCTGACGGCGGCCGCCGGGCTGTTCGGTCTCGTCCTCGGGGTGAAGCGGCTGGGCGGCGGGGAGCCGGGGCCGTTCACCGTGGTGCCGCTGCTGCTGGGCGCGGCACTGATCGTGTTCTTCGTGCGGCGTCAGCGGCGGCGGGCACATCCACTGGTGGACCTGCGGATGTTCGCGCGGCCGGCGTTCAGCACCTCGGTGGGGTGCATCGTGCTGGCGATGCTCGCGCTGGTCGGGCTGGAACTGATCGCCGCGCAGTATCTGCAGCTGGTGCTGGGGCTCTCGCCCCTGGAGACGGGACTGCGCCTGCTGCCGCTGACCTTCGCCGCGATGGCGGCGGGGCTGGCCGGGGCGCGGCTGCTGCGGGGGTTCGGGCCGCGGCGGATGGTGTGCGGGGGGTTCGTCCTCACCGCGCTCGCCGTGCTGATCCTGACCGCGATGGGCGGATCGGACAACGCCGGGCTCCTGCTGTTCGGGTTCGTGCTGCTCGGCTTCGGCCTGGAGACGACCCTGTTCGCGGCCTACGAGTCGATGCTGAGCGAGGCTCCGGCGGAGCGGGCGGGGGGCGCCGCGGCGATCGGCGAGACCTCCTACCAGCTGGGGGCGGGCATCGGCATCGCCCTGCTGGGAAGCGTGATGAACGCCGCCTACACGCCCGGACTGGCCTCCGTGCCCGGGGTGCCGGCGTCCGCGTCGGCGGCCGCGGGACATTCGCTGGGCGAGGCCTACGAGGTCGCGGGGCAGCTGGGCGGACCGGCCGGGGCCGCGCTGCGGCGGGTCGCGAAGGACAGCTTCGTGCACGGGCTGCATGTCACGCTGCTGGTCAGCGCCGGGTTGCTGCTCCTGGGAGCGGTGATGGCGCTGAGGCTGCCGAGGGTGATGCACTGTGAGTCGGCCGCGGTGGAGCTGCCCGCGCCGCGCGAGGTCGGGTCGGCCGCCCATGCCTCGCCGGTGACCGTGCGCTGAGCGGCGGTCCGCCACCGGCGGCTCTCCCCGGCACCTCGGGTGGTACCTTCGAGCGGACATCGTAACTAGCGGCGCTAGTTTTAGTCCTGCCGGAGGATCCCGTATGTCCGCGTCCTCGAAGTTGCCCCCGTTCGATCCCGCTGATCCCCTCGGTCTCGACGAACTGCTCGACCCCGAGGATCTCGCCATCCGCGACACCGTGCGCGGCTGGGCCGCCGATCGTGTGCTGCCGCACGTGGCCGAGTGGTACGAGAAGGGGGAGCTGCCCGCCATCCGGGAGCTGGCCCGGGAACTCGGCGGCATCGGGGCGCTCGGCATGTCGCTCAGCGGCTACGGCTGCGCCGGGGCGAGCGCCGTTCAGTACGGACTGGCCTGTCTGGAACTGGAGGCCGCCGATTCCGGGATCCGGTCCCTGGTGTCCGTGCAGGGATCCCTCGCCATGTACGCCGTCCACCGGTTCGGCAGCGAGGAGCAGAAGCAGCGGTGGCTGCCCCGGATGGCCGCGGGTGAGGTCATCGGGTGCTTCGGACTCACCGAGCCCGATCACGGGTCCGACCCGGCCGGCATGCGGACGTACGCCAAGCGGGACGGCTCGGACTGGGTGCTGACCGGGCGGAAGATGTGGATCACCAACGGGTCCGTGGCGGGGGTCGCCGTCGTCTGGGCGCAGACCGAGGAGGGGATCCGCGGGTTCGTCGTGCCCACCGACAGCCCCGGGTTCTCCGCGCCCGAGATCAAGCACAAGTGGTCGCTGCGGGCCAGTGTGACCAGCGAGCTCGTGCTGGACGAGGTGCGCCTGCCCGCCGACGCCGTGCTGCCCGAGGTCGTCGGGCTGCGGGGGCCGCTGAGCTGTCTGTCGCACGCCCGGTACGGGATCGTCTGGGGGGCGATGGGGGCGGCGCGCACCTGTTTCGAGGCCGCCGTCGGCTACGCGCGGACGCGGGAGCAGTTCGGGCGGCCCATCGGGGGGTTCCAGCTGACCCAGGCCAAGCTCGCCGACATGGCGGTCGAGCTGCACAAGGGGATTCTGCTCGCCCACCATCTGGGGCGGCGCATGGACGCCGGCCGCCTGCGTCCCGAGCAGGTCAGCTTCGGCAAGCTCAACAACGTACGAGAGGCCATCGAGATCTGCCGCACGGCGCGGACGATCCTCGGGGCCAACGGGATCTCGCTCGAGTATCCCGTCATGCGGCACGCGACGAACCTGGAGTCGGTGCTCACCTACGAGGGCACCGTCGAGATGCACCAGCTCGTGCTGGGCAAGGCGCTCACCGGGCTCGACGCCTTCCGCTGACCCGGCCCCTGGGGCCGAGGCAGGGCCGGTGAGCGGCCCTGCCTCAGCTCTGGTTGAAGAAGCCGTCCGCCCGGTGCGCGGCCGGGTCGCCGTTGACGATCTCCGTGTTCGACGGGGTCAGCAGGAACACCCGGGTGGAGACCCGCTCGATCGAACCGCGCAGACCGAAGATCAGGCCGGCCGCGAAGTCGACGACGCGCTTGGCGTCCCCGGCCTCCATGGCCGTGAGGTTCACGATGACCGGCACGCCCTCGCGGAACAGCTCACCGATCAGCCGCGCGTCCCGGAAGCTGTCCGGGGTGACGGTGCCGATCCGGCGGCCCTTCTCCTCGGCCGTGTCCGTGGCGACCTTCACACGCGGGTCGGTGACCCAGGCGTCTCCGGAGTCGGTCCCCTCGGAGTAGTCGTCGTCGTAGTAACGCTCGTCATCGTTGTCGTCGACGAGGCCAAGCCAGGCACTCGCCTTGCGCACCGATCCCATGGACGCCTCCTCTCACAGCGGTCTTTCATGCTTTCCGCATCCCATGGTCGACCATGATGCGGATGTCGCGCCAAGTGGATAGACGCCGCGCGGGGGGTTTGTGACGGTACTGGTGCACAGTGGATCCGTCGAGAGCCCGCCTCTCCCAAGGGTCTTGCCGTGCACGGCTGCTGACTGAGAGTGAAATATGACTGTTCGCGGCGTACGGGTGATGCACGGTGCGTACGGGTGAACAGACCGGATCGTTCAACGGCGATTATCGGCCGATAGCATGCGGCAGCTCAATGTCCTGAGGATCAGGGAACTCGGACTGCCGACTACGGGGGTTGTCATGTTCGGAATCGTCAGACCGTGCAGTCATCGGCTCGGTGAGCGGCTCAAGACCCAGTGGATGGCGCACCTGTGCGGCCTGTGCCTCGCGCTGCGCGGGGACCACGGGCAGTTCGCCCGGGTCGTCACCAACTACGACGGCCTGCTCGTCTCGGTTCTGACGGAGGCTCAGGCCGAGTCCGCCACCGGACGGCGGCGTACGGCGGGACCGTGCCCGTTGCGCGGGATGCGCACCGCCTCCGTCGCCCAGGGCGAGGGCGCGCGGCTCGCGGCGGCCGTCTCGCTCGTGCTGGCCTCGGCCAAGGTGCGCGACCATGTCGTCGACGGGGACGGGCTGCTGGCGCGGCGGCCGGTCGCCGCCGCCGCGCGCAGGGTGGCGCGGAGCTGGGGCCGGGCGGGGGAGCGCGGCGGGGCCGCGGTCGGGTTCGACACGGCGGTGCTGGTGGACGCCGTGGACCGGCAGGCCGGGATCGAGACCCTCGCCGGACCGGGCACGTCGCTGCTGACCGTCACCGAGCCGACCGAGACCGCCACCGCCGCCGCCTTCGCGCACACCGCCGTCCTGGCGGGCCGGCCGGGCAACGCCGCACCGCTCGCCGAGGCCGGGCGGCTGTTCGGCCGCCTCGCGCATCTGCTGGACGCCGTGGAGGACCAGGCCGCCGACGCGGCGGCCGGTGCCTGGAACCCGCTGACCGCCACGCGGACCCCGCTCACCGAGGCCCGCCGGCTCGCCGACGACGCCCTGCACGGGATACGGCTCGCGCTGAAGGACGTCGACTTCACCGACGGCAGGCTGGCGCATCTGCTCCTCGCGCACGAGCTGGAGCGGTCGGTGGACCGGGCGTTCGGGACGTCCTCGTGCGGGCACGCGCACGGGCCCGAGGGTGCCTTCGGACCGCCGACCGGACCGTACGCCCCGCAGGGCCCGGCGCACCCGGACGCGCCCGGCAACCCCTATGGCAACCCCTTCGGCGGCGAGCCGCCGCACCCCGAGAAGCGCGGCTTCTGGGCCGGGTGCGCCGTCGCGCTCGGGCTGTGCTGCACCTGCAAGGCGTGCTGCGCCGACGAGTTCGAGGGGCCCTGGTCGCGCAAGAGGCGGGAGGGCTGGTGCAGCGACGGCTGCGGCTGCGACTGCTGCAGCAGTTGCTGCGACGGGTGCGAGTGCTGTGAGTGCTGCGCCTGCGACTGCTCCTGCTGACATAGCGTCACTTCCCTGTCCGTGTCGCGTTCTGTGAGGGGCGTCACGCTGAGTGCCGAGCTGCCCTGGAACGTATCTCCTGTCGAGACGCGGATGCCCGAAAGGAGCAGGGACCATGTCAGGGTGCTCCGACAGGATCGTGCCGCTCGCCGTGAAGATCGTGGTGAGCGGAGGGCTCGGGGTCGGCAAGTCGACCTTCATCGGGGCCGTCTCCGAGATCGAGCCGCTCGACACCGAGGCGGCGATCACGCAGGTGTCGGTGGGGGTCGACTCGCTGGAGGGCGTGGAGGCCAAGACGACGACGACCGTGGCGCTCGACTTCGGGCGGATCGCCCTCGATCCGGCCATCGCGCTGTATCTGTTCGGGACGCCCGGGCAGGGCCGGTTCTCGTTCCTGTGGGACGACCTGGCCGAGGGCGCGTTGGGGACGGTCGTCCTCGCGGACACCCGGCGGATCGAGGAGTCCTTCGCGGCCGTGGACTACTTCGAGGCGCGGGGGGTGCCGTTCGTTCTCGCGGTGAACCGGTTCGACGGGGCCGAGCGGTTCGCGCTGGAGGAGGTCCGGCGGGCGCTGGGGCTGGACCCCGAGGTTCCCGTGCTGGAGTGCGACGCGCGGGAACGGGGGTCCGTGCGGGACGTGCTGGCGGCCCTGCTGGACCGGGTGATCGGGTCGGGAGCCGGTCCCGAGCGGAGGGCGGTGGCGGTCCGCTGATCGCCGCGGGGCGCGAACGCGCCCGCCGTCAGCGGTGAGGGTGGGGCGAGGGGGAGGGCGCGCGTGTGAAGGCGCGGGAGGGAGAACACGAAAGACGCCCCCCGGTCAGGAGGCGGGGGCACGCAGGGGGTCGGCTCAACAGGAAGAGGACCACACTCGACCGAAGTCGATGGGGGAGCGTGTGACCAGCCGGCGCGGGGGAAGGTGCGTGGGCGTCGTGGGCCGGCGCAGGCCCGCGCAGCTCGCGGCTTCGGCCCGCCGCCGGGCCCTGGGGGACGCCGGCCGGAGGGCTTTGCGGACGGTCGACTTCCGGACACTCGGGAGTCCGGTGGGCCGAGGAGGCCGGGGCGGCCCCCACCGTGGCCGGGACCGGCGGGCCGGCCGACGGCCGATTCCCTCCGGGCCGCGCCGCCTCCGGGTGCGCGCGCCGCCGCCTTCAACTGCTCCTTCCCGTACCGGGGAACACCTCGGGCGCGGTGATCGGCACGGCGGCGCAACCCGGTCTGAGCTGGGACGAGAGGGCGGCAAGAGGGACCGACCCACGCAGTTCGTTGAAGATCTGACGGCCGAAAGGCGCCCTTGCGCCGACCGGCCGTTCGGCCGAATACTCCCCCTCAGCGCTTGTCAGGGGCACGACGTGTCCGGAATCCGGGCGAACGTCGGTCCTGGCTGCGCCTCACGGGCCCCGACCCCACTCGACGGGCCCCCGACTTCCCCTGGGAGGGAACGAAACGTGAGGATCAAGCGCACCACCCCCACCACCCCCACGCGCGGCACCTCGAGACGGAACCGGCTGATCGCCGTCGCCACCGGCCTCGTCGCCGCGGCCGCCGTCGCGATCCCCAACGCGAGCGCGGCCGACACCGCCACCTTCAGCGCCGCCCAGCTGAAGAGCGCCGGCAACTCGGTGCTCCAGGCGGACGTCCCGGGCACCGCCTGGGCCGTCGACAGCAAGACCAACCGCCTTCTCGTGACCGTCGACAGCACCGTGTCCGACGCGGAGATCGCGCAGATCAAGGAGGCGGCGGGCAGCAACGCCGGCGCTCTGACGATCAAGCACACCCCGGGCAAGTTCAACAAGCTGATCGCCGGCGGCGACGCCATCTACGGCGGCGGCTACCGCTGTTCGCTCGGCTTCAACGTCGTCAGCGGCAGCACCTACTACTTCCTCACCGCGGGCCACTGCGGCGAGGTCGCCTCGACGTGGTACTCCAACTCCGGGCAGACCACCACGCTGGGCACGAACGTCAGCTACAGCTTCCCGACCAACGACTACGCGCTGGTCCGCTACACCAACTCCTCGGTCACCAAGTCCGGCACCGCCGGCAACACGGACATCACCAGCGCGGGCACGCCCAGCGTCGGCACCACGGTCTACCGTGACGGCTCGACCACCGGCATCCACAGCGGCCGCGTCACGGCCCTGAACGCGACCGTCAACTACGGCAGCGGCGACATCGTCTACGGCATGATCCAGACCAACGTCTGCGCCGAGGGCGGCGACTCCGGCGGAGCGCTCTACTCGGCCAGCGGCATCGCCTACGGTCTGACCTCCGGCGGCAGCGGCAACTGCACCTCAGGCGGCACGACCTTCTTCCAGCCGGTCGTGGAGGCCCTGAACGCCTACGGCGTCAGCGTCTTCTAGCGCCCGTCCGCGTACACCGGGCCCCCGCACGGGAATCGTCGTGCGGGGGCCCGCCCCTGTCCGCCGAACCGGTTCGTCCGGCGCTGACCGAGGCGCCGCCCGGAGCCGCGTTCCGGTGAGCACCGCCCGATGTGCGCGAGACGGGTCTCCTGGGAACGGGGGTCGTCCCTGGGTGACATGAGAACGCCCGCCCGGCCCGGCGGGGTGCGGAAGTGGTGAAGGCGCGGAGGGCGCGCGGTGTTCACTCTGTGCGCGTCCCGAAGTCGACCTTGTGTGCTCTCTGTGCGATTCGGAAGAGTGGGCGCCCGTCAACCAGCCTTCCGGCCCGCCGCGGTCCCCATCACCGTCGCGGGCCGACCCCCCACAGGAGGACGTGAGTTGCAGCACCGACGCATACCCAGGCGGCGGATGATCATGACGGGCGCGGGGATCGCCGCGCTCGTCGCGGCGGGAGTCACCTTCCAGACCGCGAACGCCAGTGAACCTGCGAAGACCCCGCAGCCCGCCACCCTCTCGGCCCTCGGGGCCGGAGAACTCGCCTCGGCGCTCGGGGAGGATCTCGGCGCCGACGCGGCGGGCACCTACTACGACGCGAAGAGCCGCAGTCTCGTGGTGAACGTGCTCGACGCGGCCGCCGCGAAGACCGTCGAGGCGGCCGGCGCCAAGGCGAGAATCGTCGAGAACTCCCTCGCCGAACTGACCGGCGCCCGTGCGACGCTGAAGGCGGACGCGACCATCCCCGGCACCGCCTGGGTGACCGACCCGCGCACCAACAAGGTCGTCGTCACCGCCGACCGCACCGTCTCCGACGCCGAGTGGGCCAGGCTCACCAAGGTCGTCGACGGACTCGGGCAGGTGGCCGAACTCCAGCGCGCCAAGGGGGAGTTCAAGCCCTTCATCGCCGGCGGCGACGCGATCACCGGTGGCAGCGGACGCTGCTCGCTCGGCTTCAACGTGGTCAAGGGCGGCGAGCCGTACTTCCTGACCGCCGGCCACTGCACCGACGCCATCTCCACCTGGTCGGACTCCTCCGGCACCGAGATCGGCACCAACGAGACCTCCAGCTTCCCGGGCGACGACTACGGCCTGGTCAAGTACACCGCCGACGTCGCCCACCCCAGCGAGGTCGACCTCTACAACGGGTCCGCCCAGCAGATCACCGGCGCGGCCGAGGCCACGGTGGGCATGAAGGTCACCCGCAGCGGCTCCACCACCCAGGTCCACTCCGGCACGGTCACCGGTCTGGACGCCACCGTGAACTACGGCAACGGCGACGTCGTCAACGGTCTGATCCAGACCGACGTCTGCGCCGAGCCCGGTGACAGTGGCGGCTCCCTCTTCTCGGGCAGCAGCGCGGTCGGCCTGACCTCCGGGGGCAGCGGCGACTGCACCTCCGGCGGGGAGACCTTCTTCCAGCCGGTGACGGAGGCGCTGGCGGCGACGGGGACGCGGATCGGCTGACGGCTCCGGCTCCCTCGAACGGTGAGGTCCCGCCCCGCATGCCGGGGCGGGACCTCTGCCGTCCGTCCGCCCGGTGTTTCCGCAGGTGAGGGACGCCCGCACGGTTGTCGTACAGATGTTCGGGGATGGGGGTATGGTGGGGGTGAGGGATTAGGGAACTGATGTTCGAGAGCGGGATCGCGGGAGGTGCGTGTGCCAGGCTTCACGCATCTGCACACCGTCTCCGGGTTCTCCCTGCGGTACGGGGCCTCGCACCCGGAGCGACTGGCCGAGCGCGCCTCCGAGCGGGGCATGGACGCCCTCGCCCTCACCGACCGCGACACCCTCGCCGGCACGGTCCGCTTCGCCAAGGCCTGCGCGAAGGAGGGGGTGCGCCCGCTGTTCGGGGTGGACCTCGCGGTGGCCGCGCCGGTCCGCCAGGACAGTGACGTACGACGGGAAAGGCGCCGCACCCCCGTGCGCGGCGGTGCCTTCGTCGACGAGTCGACACCCCGTGTCACCTTCCTCGCCCGCGACGGTGCCCGGGGCTGGGCCGACCTGTGCCGGATCGTGACCGCCGCCCACGCCGCCGAGGACCTCCCGGTACTGCCCTGGACCGGCAACCACGGCGACGGTCTGACCGTCCTGCTCGGCCCCGCCTCCGACGTCGGCCGCGCCCTGGCCGCGGGGCGTCCGGACCGTGCGGCCCGGCTCCTCGCCCCCTGGCGCGAGGTCTACGGCGACGCCCTGCGGCTCGAGGCCGTCTGGCACGGCCGCACCGGCACGGGACCCGGCTCCCTGCGCCTCGCCGCCCGCACCGTCGGCTTCGCCGCCGACCAGCGGATCCGCCCGGTGCTCAGCAACGCCGTCCGTTACGCCGATCCCGGCCAGGGCCCGGTCGCCGACGTCCTGGACGCCGCCCGCCGGCTCGTCCCCATCGATCCGGCCAAGGAGCTCGACTCGGGGGAGGCCTGGCTGAAGGGCGCGGACGCCATGCTCGGGGCGGCGGAGCGGATCGTGGAGGCCGCCGGCTTCCGGCGGGACACCGCCCACCGCCTGCTGGAACAGACCCGGGCCACGGCCGCCGCGTGCCTGGTCGACCCGGAGGACGACCTCGGCATGGGCACCGTCCACTTCCCCGAACCGCATCTCGTCGGCGCGGGCCGCCGCACCGCCCAGCGGGCGCTGGCCTCACGGGCGGCGGCGGGGATGGTGCTGCACGGGTACGCCGACCGGCGCGCCTACTGGGAGCGGATGCACCACGAACTCGACATCATCGCCCACCACGGCTTCGCCTCCTACTTCCTGACGGTCGCTCAGGTCGTCGACGACGTACGGCACATGGGCATCCGGGTCGCGGCGCGCGGCTCCGGCGCCGGCTCCCTCGTCAACCATCTCCTGGGCATCGCGCACGCCGACCCCGTCGAGCACGGGCTGCTGATGGAGCGCTTCCTGTCCAAGGAGCGGGTCGTGCTGCCCGACATCGACATCGACGTGGAGTCCGCGCGCCGGCTCGAGGTCTACCGCGCGATCATCGGCCGGTTCGGCGGCGAGCGGGTCGCGACCGTCGCGATGCCGGAGACCTACCGGGTGCGGCACGCCGTCCGGGACGTGGGCGCGGCCCTGTCCATGGACCCCGCCGACATCGACCGGGTCGCCAAGTCCTTCCCGCACATCCGGGCGCGGGACGCCCGCGCGGCGCTGGAGGAACTGCCCGAGCTCAAGGACCTGGCGGCGGAGAAGGAGAAGTACGGGCGGCTGTGGGAGCTGGTCGAGGCCCTCGACGCCCTTCCGCGCGGGATCGCCATGCACCCCTGCGGGGTGCTCCTGTCCGACGCCTCCCTGCTCTCCCGTACGCCGGTGATGCCGACCAGCGGCGAGGGGTTTCCCATGGCGCAGTTCGACAAGGACGACGTGGAGGACCTCGGGCTGCTCAAGCTGGACGTGCTGGGGGTGCGGATGCAGTCGGCGATGGCGCACGCGGTGGCGGAGGTGGAGCGGGCCACGGGGGAGCGGATCGACCTGGACGCGGTGGCGGGCGGTGACCCGGCGACGTACGGCCTGATCCGGTCCACCGAGACGCTGGGCTGCTTCCAGATCGAGTCGCCGGGCCAGCGGGACCTGGTGGGGCGGCTGCAGCCGGCCACCCTCCACGACCTGGTCGTGGACATCTCGCTCTTCCGGCCCGGGCCGGTCGCCGCCGACATGGTGCGGCCGTTCATCGAGGCGCGGCACGGACGGGCGCCCGTCCGCTACCCGCACCCCGATCTGGAGGAACCGCTGAAGGGGACGTACGGGGTGGTCGTCTTCCACGAGCAGATCATCGACATCGTCGCGATCATGACCGGCTGCGGGCGCGGGGAGGCGGACCGGGTGCGGCGCGGGCTGTCGGATCCGGAGGCGCAGGGGCGGATTAAGGTGTGGTTCGCGCAGCACGCGGAGGCCCGCGGGTATGACGCAGAAACGATTCGGCGGACCTGGGAGATCATCGAGGCCTTCGGTTCGTACGGCTTCTGCAAGGCGCACGCGGTCGCCTTCGCCGTCCCGACGTACCAGTCGGCGTGGCTGAAGGCGCATCACCCGGCCGCCTTCTATGCCGGGTTGCTCACCCATGACCCCGGGATGTACCCGAAGCGGCTGCTGCTGGCGGACGCGCGGCGGCGCGGGGTGCCGATCCTGCCGCTGGACGTGAACAAGTCGGGCGTCGCACACCGTATCGAACTGGTGTCTGATTCTCCTGGTGGGCGCGGGCGTTGGGGACTCCGGTTGGCCCTCTCCGACGTGCACGGCATCAGCGAGGCCGAGGCGGCGCGGGTCGCCGACGGACAGCCGTACGCCTCGCTCCTCGACTTCTGGGAGCGGGCGCGCCCGAGCCGCCCGCTGGCCGGGCGGCTCGCGCAGGTGGGCGCGTTGGACGAGTTCGGCGCCAACCGCCGTGACCTGCAACTGCACCTGGCCGAGCTGCACCGGGGCGCGCGGGGCGCGGGCGGCGGCCAGCTCCCCCTGGCGGGCGGCCGCAGGACGGCTCCGGCCGGGCTGCCGGACCTGTCCTCCGCCGAGAGGCTCAGCGCCGAGCTGGGTGTGCTGTCCATGGATGCCTCGCGCAACCTGATGGACGACCACCGGGCCTTCCTCGACGAGCTGGGAGTGGTCTCGGCACGACGGCTGAGGGAGGCGCGGCACGGGGAGACCGTGCTGGTCGCGGGCGCCAAGGCGGCCACCCAGACCCCGCCGGTCCGGTCCGGCAGACGGGTCGTCTTCACCACCCTGGACGACGGCACGGGCCTGGTCGACCTCGCCTTCTTCGACGACTCCCACGAGGCCTGCGCCCACACCGTCTTCCACTCCTGGCTGCTGCTGGTGCGCGGGGTGGTCCAGCGGCGTGGCCCGCGCAGCCTCAGCGTGGTGGGCGCCGCCGCCTGGAACCTCGCCGAACTCGTCGAACTGCGCGCCGAGGGCGGGCTGGACGAGGTGGCGGCCCGGCTCGCGGCGCCGGCGCCCGCGCCGGAAGGGGCCGGTGACGCGACAGGGGGCAGGCGCATCCGTCTGTCCACCGGATACGAACTCCACCCGTGGGCCGATCTGCGGCCCGCGGGCCAGGAGGCCTCTCAAGGGCCTTCGACGGTAAGGAAGTTGTGGCACCAGAGTCCGGGGAGTGCGGGATGACCATCCTCTGCGTACGTTTCCAGCTGCCTCCGATGCGCGAAGCCGAAGCCGCCCTGCCCGGGCTGCTCGGACTGCTGGAGGAGTTCACACCGGTCGTCGAGGCGCTGCCGCCGGACGGGGCGCTGGCCGATCTGCGCGGCGCCGAACGGTACTTCGGGCGCAGCGCGGTGGAGCTGGCGTCGGTGATCCGCGTGCGCGCCCTCGCGCTGCACGGCGTGGACTGCGTCATCGGCGCCGGGCCCGGCCCGATGCTGGCCCGTATGGCGCTGCGGGACGCCCGGCCGGGGCTGACCCGCGCGGTCCCGGAGGGCGAGGACCGGGTGCGGGAGTTCCTCGCCGAGAAGCCGGTCGTCGCACTGCCCGGCGTCGGTGCGGCCACCGCCCGCACACTGTGCGACTACGGCCTCGACACCCTCGGCCGGGTCGCCGCCGCACCCCTGTCCACCCTCCAGCGCCTGGTCGGCGCGAAGACGGGCCGCGAACTGCACGAGAAGGCGAACGGCGTCGACCGCGGCCGGGTGGTGCCGAACGCGGTCTCCCGTTCCCTGGCCGCCGAACGGCCCTTCGAACGCGACGAGCTGGACCCCGACCGGCACCGCAGGGCCCTGCTGTCGGCCGCCGGGGAACTGGGAGCCCGGCTGCGCGCCCTGGAGAAGGTCTGCCGCACCCTGACCCTCACCGTGCGCTACGCCGACCGTTCCTCCACCACCCGCAGTCGCACCCTCGGGGAGCCGACCGCGCACTCGGCGGCCCTGACGAGGGCGGCGTACGGCCTGTACGAGGCGCTCGGGCTGCAGCGCGCCCGGGTCCGCGCGATCGTCCTGCGCGCCGAGGCGCTCGGCCCCGCCGACCAGGCCTCCCACCAGCTCAGCTTCGACCCCGTCGACGAGAAGGTCCGCCGGATCGAGGAGGTCGCCGACCGGGTGCGGGCGAAGTTCGGGCCGGGGGCGGTGATACCGGGGGCGCTGGCGGCGTGAGGCGGCACGGGGCGCCCGCGTGATCCCTGCCGGACGGGGGTCAGTTGGCCCACGGCGGAGTGATCCGCGTGCCGTCGGCCAGCTCCGCCTCCAGGCCGATGGACGTGGTGACCCAGGAGAGCGCGGTGTGACCGGTCGGGTTCTCGACCGACAGGGTCGCTCCCGGATTGACGATCACCGTGTCGCCCGCCGTGATCCGCTCGGTGCGGCCGTCGAGCGTGATGAGCAGTTCGCCGACGAGCAGATGGAAGATCTCCTCCCGGCTGACGGTGTGCGCGGGGGCCTTCGTCCCGGCGGGGATCTCCCCGCGCCAGGCGCACAGCTCCTTGCTGCCGGTCAGGGGAGTGGCGTACGAGACGAAGCGGGCGCCGTGGATCTCGTGGGTCACGGTGTCGGACGGACGGACGACGGGCATGGCGTGCCTCCGGTGAGCTGGGCCGCAAGGGCCGGAGAAAAGGTCAACCTGCTTGACTATATGCCTCATGGTCAAGCAGCTTGACCAATCCGTCAAGGGTGTTTCAATGCAGGCGTGCAGAACTCCGAAGCCCTGACCCTGGCCGCCGCCCTCCTCTCCGCCGCCGGCGAGCTGACGCAGCGCATCAACGAGGGTGTCGTCGCCCGCGGGTTCGAGGGGCGGCCCGTCTACGGCTTCGCCTTCGCCCGGCTCGCCCCGGGCGGTGCCACGGTCACCGACCTCGCCGTCCACCTCGGCGTCACCAAGCAGGCGGCGAGCCAGCTCGTGGACGAGCTCGTGCGCAAGGGGTACGTCGAGCGGCGGGCGCATCCGGACGACGCCAGGGCCCGGCTGATCGTGCTCACCGAGCGGGGGTGGGAGTGCACCCGGGCGGCGGAGGAGGCGGCCGCCGAGGCGGTGCGGGGCTGGGGCGAGGTGCTCGGAGAGGGGGAAGCGGGCGTGCTGTGCCGCCAGTTGATGCGCGTCGCCCCCCACGGTCCCATCAGGCCCGCCTGGTGACGGGACGTCAGGGGCCTCGGCCGTCCCTGACTACCACTGGAAGTTTTTACTGACGCGTAACTTCACACTTCATCTACTCGTCCGTAACTTGATGAGTGAACAGCATCCTCGTGATCCGGGTCACAGGGCGTACGGCCATCGCACCTCCCTTGAGCCGCAAGGAGATCACCCGATGCTGCCCTGGAAGCGCCTGCTCAGACCCCTCGCCGCAGTGCTGCTGGCGGCCGCCGCCGCCACCGTCCCCGCCTCCGCCGCCCATGCCTCCCCCACCACCGCCTCGCCGTCGAGCGGCTGGAACGACTACACCTGCAAGCCCTCCGCCGCCCACCCCCGCCCCGTCGTCCTGGTCCACGGAACCCTCGGGAACTCTATCGACAACTGGCTGTCCCTCGCCCCCTACCTCGAGGTCCGGGGCTACTGCGTCTACTCCCTCGACTACGGCCAACTGCCGGGCGTCCCCTTCTTCCACGGCCTCGGCCCCATCGACAAGTCGGCCGAACAGCTCTCCGCCTTCGTCGACAAGGTGCTCACCGCGACCGGCGCCGCCGAAGCCGACCTCGTCGGCCACTCACAGGGCGGCATGATGCCCCGCTACTACCTGAAGTTCCTCGGCGGAGCCGCCAAGGTGAACGCGCTCGTCGGGATCGCCCCCGACAACCACGGCACCACGCTCAGCGGCCTCACCAACCTGCTGCCCTATTTCCCGGGCGCCGAGGACCTGCTCTCGTCCGCCACCCCCGGCCTCGCCGACCAGATCGCCGGATCGGCCTTCCTCACCAAGCTCAACGCCGGCGGCGACACCGTCCCCGGCGTCCGCTACACGGTCATCGCCACCAAGTACGACGAGGTGGTGACCCCCTGGCGCAGCGGGTACCTCAGCGGAACCGGCGTCCGCAACGTGCTGCTCCAGGACCTGTGCCCGCTCGACCTCTCCGAGCACGTGGCGATCGGCCTGTTCGACCGCATCGCCTTCCACGAGGTGGCCAACGCGCTCGACCCGGCCCACGCCACCGCCACCACCTGTGCGTCCGCGCTGAGCTGACGCACAGGCCGATCCGCCGGGGCCTGTCCGGCCTGAGCCGCCGGTCAGGCCCCGGAGTCCTGTCGGTCGCGGCCGCTCAGCGGCCGCGCCGGCCGCCCCCCACGGCCCGTCGGCGCACCGACGCGAACAGCAGCGCCGCGCCCAGGGCCAGGACGGCGGCACCGCCCACCGCGAGCGAGGAGGTGCCGGGGCCTGCGCCCGTCTCGGCGAGGTCCCGCGCCGGGCCGGCCGCCTGCGCCGCCGGGCCGCCGAGGCCGTCGTCCGCGGCCACCGCCGCCGGGGCCGCGGACGACGAGCCGGCGGGCGACGGGTCCGTGGCGGGGTCCGCCGTCGTCGTGGCGTCGTCGTCCCCGTGCCCGTGGTGCTCGATCGTCGACTTGTCGGCACCGTCCTCGATCTGCTCCTCGGAGGGCGCGGAGGCGGCAGGTACCGCCGAGGAGGCGCCGCCGAACGTGACGTCCGAGCAGGAGTAGAACGCCTCCGGGCTGTCCGAGCGCTGCCAGACGGCGTACAGCAGCTGCCGGCCGGAACGCTCCGGCAGGGTCCCGGAGAACGTGTAGAAGCCGTCCGCCGCGACCGGGTCGGTGGCCGTCGCCACCGGATGCGCCAGGTCCAGGTCGGACCAGGCCGGCGGCCGCGCCGGGTCGTAGCCGGCCTTGGTGAGGTACACCGTGAAGGTGCCCTTGTGCGGAGCGGTCACGCGGTACCTGAAGGTGTACGCCCCGCTGCTCACGCTGGTCGCCGGCCAGTCGGTCCGGGCCAGGTCGAGGCCCTTGAACTCCTCGTTGCCGGCGCTGCACAGCGCGCCGTCCGGGATCCGCTCCTGATGGCGCCCGGCCGCGTCGCCGATGCGGACGCCGTTCCAGTCGTAGAGCGCCTGCGTACCGCCCGCCACGACCGCCGCCCGGCACGCCTCGGACGCCGGGCTCTCGGGGCCCTCCGCGTAGCACTGCGCCACCCGGCTGACCGGATCGCCCAGCGTGCCGTGCGCGGCCGCGGGAGCGGCGGACAGCGCGGTCAGGGCCGGCGGGGTCAGCGCGAGGGCGGCGACGACGGCGGCCTTGCGGCGTGCGGGCATGGGGGATCTCCTCGGAACCGTGGATCGGGTGCGCTGCGGGCGACGCTGCTGCGTGCCGCCACCACGAAACCGCGAAAACGCCTGCTGAGGGAGGCCCGGAGCGATCTTTAGGGTTGCCTTAAGGAAGCGCTCAGACGGAGATCAGGTAGCTAGCGTGTCCGGTATGACGAGCGAGGAGATCCGGCCCGCCACGGCGGCCGACGTACCGGCCGTGAAGACGGTCACCGACGCGGCGTACACGCACTACATCGAGCGCATCGGCCTGGTGCCGCTGCCCATGCGGGCGGACCACGCGGCGAACGTGGCCGCGGGGAAGGTGTTCGTGACCGGGGAGCCCGTCACGGGACTGGTGGTCGTCGAGGAGTTCCCCGACCACCTGTTCCTCGACAGCATCGCCGTCCACCCCGACGCCCACGGCAGGGGCGTCGGGCGGCGGCTGCTGCACTTCGTGGACGCACACGCGCGTGCCCGCGGACTGCCCGAGGTCAGGCTCTACACGAACGTGCTGATGTGGGAGAACCAGAGGATCTACCCGAAGTACGGCTATGAACTGGTGGGGCGACGGGTGGACGGCCCCTACGAGCGTCTCCACTACCGCAAGCGGCTCGGCTGACCGGAGCCGCGGGGTGTCTCACCCGTCCGGCCACCAGGTGCGCGCGATGTCCTGTCGCACCTCGGGGCGTCCGGCGGGGCGCTCGTCCGCCTCTTCGCGGATCCGGCGGGATTCCGTCTTCTTCAGGGGCTTCTGCACGGTCGTGCGGCGCATGACTGCCTCCTTCAGGGACACCGGGTTCCGCGTTCTCACGGAGGTAGACCCTTTCCGGGAGACTTCCTCATCGCCCCCCGGTCTGTCAGTGGCGGGTGTCACGATTCGAGTGTCAGTGGCAGGTGTCACTCTGGGGCACATGAGGAAGAACGGGGACGAAATGACGTCGGTGAGTGTCGACTGGGACGCGGAGGCGGCGGGCTTCGACGAGGAGCCCGATCACGGACTGCGGGACCCCGAGGTGCGTGCCGCCTGGGCGGAGCGGCTGCGGACCTGGCTCCCGGAGCGCGCCGGCGAGCTCCTCGACCTCGGCTGCGGCACCGGCAGCCTCTCGCTCCTCGCCGCCGAACAGGGACACCGCGTCACCGGGGTCGACCTGTCCGCCCCCATGATCGACCTGGCCCGCGCCAAACTCGCCGGGCGTGACGCGGTGTTCCTCCTCGGCGACGCGGCGGCACCCCCGGTCGGCGAGCGGCGCTTCGACACCGTGCTCGTCCGCCATGTGCTGTGGGCCCTGCCCGACCCCGCCCGCGTCCTGGCGCACTGGCGGGGCCTGCTGCGCCCGGGAGGACGGCTCGTCCTGGTGGAGGGCGTCTGGGGGACGGTCACCCCGGTCGGCATACCGGCGGACCGCCTCACCGCACTCCTCGCCCCGCTCGCCGTGCGGACGCGCGTCGAGCGGCTGTCGGACGACCCGCGTCTGTGGGGCGGGCCGGTGCGGGACGAGCGGTACGCGGTGGTGGCGACGGACCGAGTGCCCTGACGGGCACCGCGCCCGTCGAGGACGGCGGCCGGTGCGGCGCGCGGGGGTACCTCCCACGCCTTCAAGGGGTGCCTGCCGGGCGCCGCCTCACCGCAGCAGCGCCGTGAAGTCGCCCTCGCGGGCCAGTGCCTCCAGCTCGTCGAGGGCGGCCTCGGCGGCCGCGGCCGCCTCGGGGTCTCTCCCGGCCAGACCGCTCTGCGCGAACTCGTCCTCGTCGAGCCGTCGTACGTCCGTGCCGTCGGCGGAGCGCCACAGGTCCAGGTCGAGGTCCTCCACGACCAGCTCGGTGCCGAGGAGCGTGGCCGGGCGGGTGACGTCGCAGTACCAGCCCTTCAGGGCGCCCGTCGCGGCCCGGACCTCCTTCACCGCGTACCACCGGTCACGCCAGTAGTACTCGGTGAACACGTCCCCCGTCTCGAACCGTACGAAGCCGAAGTCGCGCACCCCGTCACCGGCCCAGGGGGCGCGTACGGCGATGCGCGTGCCGTCGTCCGCCAGCAGCTCGGCCGTGTAACGGATCTTCGTACGGCCGGCCTTGACGAGGACGACGTCGACCCCGCGGGCGGCGTCAGCCGAGTGTGCGGACATGACGCACCTCCGTCGCGCAGATCTCGTATCCGAACCACTTGTTGATCGCGAGCATCGGCCCGTTGTCCGAGTCGTTGCCGGTGTACGCCTCCGTGTACCCCGCGGCGCGGGCGCGGTGCAGGGAGTCGTTCTTGACGAGCTTGGCCAGGCCCCGGCCGCGGTAAGCGCGGGCGGTGCCGGTCATGCCGGTGCCGTAGCGGCCGGGGCCGTCGGTGTGGGCCACGCTGAAGGCGACCGGCCGGCCGTCGGCCACGGCGACCGAGGTCAGCTCCCGGTCGAGATGGGGATGGTGCCAGGTCTCCGCGACCCAGGCCTCGTAGTCCGTGAACTCGGTGTCGATGTCGCTCGGCTCGTCGGCCACCACTGCGGCGTCCAGCTCGAACAGCGGGCGCGGGTCGTCCGCGAAGTCGGCGGCCGTGCGCAGTTCGACGCCCGGCGGCGGGTCCTGCAGCGGCGGCAGCGGGGTGCGCGCCAGGTCCAGGCGCAGAAAGTGCGCGGAGCGGCTCGCCCGGTAGCCGCGCCGCTCGGCGAACGCCCGGTTGCCGGGCTCGTCCAGGATCCAGGCGAACAGCTTCGTGGCACCGTGCGCCGCCAGGTGCTCCTCGGCGGTGCGCGTCAGCAGCGTGCCCGCGCCCCGGCCGGTGCGCGCCGGGTCCACGTACACGTTGAGGAAGCCCTGGCCGGGCTCCGGGCTCTCATGGGCGAGACCCAGCTGGGCCGTGCCGATGATCTCGCCGTCCTCCTCGGCGACCAGCTTGCGGGCATGGGCGTCGGGGTGGGCGTGGGCGAGGAGGTGCCGCACCGACCGCGGGCTGAAGTACACGAAGGGCAGAGCGAGATGGCGCACCCGGACGAAGCCCTCGACGTCGGGGGTCACATCGGGGCGGAGATCACGCACGATGACGGTCATGTGAGCGCACGCTACGGGCGGGCCGCGTCCCCCTGCCTCTCATTTTCCGGCGGGTGCGGGACAATCGGGCCGTGACCTTGAAGATCCACATCGATGAGGGCGCCGCGCCGTACGAACAGGTGCGGGCGCAGATCGCCGGGCAGGCCCGCTCCGGAGCGCTGCCGGTCGGCTACCGGCTGCCGACGGTCCGGGGGCTCGCCGAGTCGCTGGGGCTGGCGGCCAACACCGTCGCCAAGGCCTACCGGGCGCTGGAGGCGGACGGGGTCATCGAGACCCGGGGCCGCAACGGCACGTTCGTCGCGGCGGCCGGACCGGCGGCGGAGCGGGAGGCGGCGACCGCGGCCCAGGCCTACGCCGAGCGGGTGCGACGGCTCGGGCTCAGCGAGGAGGGCGCGCTGGCCGCGGTGCGCGACGCCCTGCGGGCGGCCTACGGGGAGTGATCAGCGGCGCGTGGCGAGCGCGCGCGGAGTCCGGGTCACCGTCAGGCCCGCGCGCTGGGCCGTCCTGCCGAACAGCGCCGCGTCGCCCACCGCCGCGCCGCCCGGGTCGTTGTTGAAGTACGCGAAGACGTCGTCCTTGTCGGCCCAGGTCGTCGCGATGCGGTCGATCCAGGTCTCCAGGGACCGCTGGCCGTAGCGCGGCCAGGGCTGGGCGCGGCCCTGGTGGAAGCGGACGTACCCCCAGTCGGCGGTGCGCCACATCGGCGTGACCGGACGGGCCAGCACATCGGCCCAGCACAGCGCCGCTCCCCGGGACTCCAGGACCCGCCGCACCACCGGCGTCCACCACGAGTCGTGGCGCGGCTCCACCGCCACCCGGGTGCCCGACGGGAAACAGGCCAGGCAGGCGTCCAGCAGAACGGGGTCGACCCGCAGGGTGGGCGGCAGCTGCAGCAGGACCGGGCCGAGGCGGGCGCCGAGTCCGGCCGCGTGGTTCATCAGGCGGTGCACCGGCTCCTCGGGGTCGCGCAGCCGCTTGATGTGGGTGAGATAGCGGCTCGCCTTCACCGCGACCACGAAGTCCGCCGGGACGCGCTCGGCCCAGGACGTGAAGGTCTCCCTGGACGGCAGGCGGTAGAACGCGTTGTTGATCTCGACGGTGGCGAAATGCTCGGTGTACTCCTCCAGCCACCGCCGCTGAGGCACGTCGGCCGGGTACAGGACGTCCTTCCAGTCCTTGTACTGCCAGCCCGAGGTGCCGACGCGCAGTGTCATACCTCCATCAAAACACCTGAGGCCGCCGGCTACAGATACAGTCCCGCGTCCGACCGCCCCCGCGGCTCGGGCAGCGAGGTCGGGGACGTGCCCCGGCGCAGCGCGTACAGCTCCGCCAGGGTCGCCCCCTCGCGGCCGACCCCCTCCTCGGTGCCCAGCCAGCCGACCGCCTCCGGGCGGGTCAGCGGACCCACCTCGATCCGGGCCAGACAGCGGCCGGGGCGGACCACGGCCGGATGGAGACGCTCCAGGTCCTCGTTGGTGGTGACGCCGACCAGGACGTTGCGGCCCTGCCCGAGCAGGCCGTCGGTGAGGTTGAGCAGCCGCGACAGGGCCTGGCCCGCCGTGTGCTTCGCCTCGCCGCGGATCAGCTCGTCGCAGTCCTCCAGGAGCAGCAGCCGCCAGCGGCCCTTGCCGGTGGCGTCCTCCTCGCCGATCGCGATGTCCATCAGATAGCCGACGTCGGAGAAGAGCCGCTCGGGGTCCAGGACGCAGTCCACCTGGCACCAGTCCCGCCAGGAACGGGCCAGGGTGCGCAGCGCCGAGGTCTTGCCGGTGCCGGGCGGGCCGTGCAGCAGGAGCAGCCGGCCGGCGATGTCCTCCGGGGTCGTGCCCATCAGCCGGTCCATCGCCTCGGCGACGGGTGCCGTGTAGTTGGGGCGCACCTCCTCCCACGTACCGGCGGAGATCTGGCGGGTGGTGCGGTGCGGGCCGCGTCGCGGGGAGACGTACCAGAAGCCCATCGTCACGTTCTCGGGCTGGGGCTCGGGCTCGTCCGCCGCGCCGTCGGTGGCCTCGTCCAGCACCTTCGCGGCGAGTTCGGCGGTGGTCGCGGTGACCGTGACGTCTGCGCCGCGGTTCCAGCGGGAGACCAGCAGCGTCCAGCCGTCGCCCTCGGCGAGCGTCGCGCTGCGGTCGTCGTCGCGGGCGACGCGCAGCACGCGGGCCTGGGGCGGCAGCAGCGTCGCCCCGGAGCGGACGCGGTCGATGTTCGCCGCGTGCGAGTACGGCTGCTCGCCCGTCGCGAAGCGGCCGAGGAACAGCGCGTCGACGACGTCGGACGGGGAGTCGGAGTCGTCGACGTTGAGCCGGATCGGCAGAGCGTCGTGCGGGTGTGCAGGCATAGCCGCCATGATCCGGCACGAGGGCGCCCTCTGCACCCGGTTTCCGCGGTGCGCGCGGTGTGTCGGTCCTGTCCGGTGGATCCGGAGTGCGCCGGGCGCCCGGCGCACTCCGGAACCCGGGCGGCTCAGGCGAGGGCGCCGACCGCCCGGCGCCGGAGCCGGCGTGTCCCGCGCACCACCGCGTACCCCTTCGTCAGCGCCCTGTCCCGGGCGAACGCACGGCCGACGGCCCGGCCGTCGAGGAGCCGGGCGAACTGCTCGGCGTCCGTGGCGCGCCGCACCGTCACCCTGCGCAGGGCGTACGGCCCCTGCGCGCGGCGGGCGAGGGCGTTGCCGACGGCCAGCGCCTGGGCGAAGCCGTTCTCCCGCACCGCCGTGCGCACCCGGCGGCTGGAGTAGCCGTACGGGTAGGCGAACGACACCGGCAGCGCGCCCAGTTCACCGGCGACGATGTCCCGGCAGCGGGTCAGTTCGGCGCGCAGCGCGGGGTCGTCGAGCTGGTCGAGCTGCGGGTGACTGTGGCTGTGGCCGCCGATCTCCACGCCGGCGTCCGCCAGTTGGCGTACCTGTGGCCAGTCCAGCATGGTGTCCAGGGCGCCGCCGGTGTCGTAGGCGCCCTGGATCCAGCCGGTGGAGACGAACAGCGTGGCCGGGAAGCCGTGCCGGGCGAGGGCCGGGAGGGCGTGCCGGTGCACGCCCTCGTAGCCGTCGTCGAAGGTGATCAGCACCGGCCGGGCGGGCAGCGGCCGGCCGGTCCGCCAGCGGTCCGCCAGCGCGGCCGTGGTGAGCGGGGTGAGGCCGCGGTCCGCGATCACCGCCAGCTGCTCGTCGAAGGCCTCCGGAGTGACGGAGAGGGCGCGGGTGGCCCCGCTCGGACGCTCGGCGACCGCGTGGTACATCAGAATCGGGACGCGTGCCTCGGTCATACGGCACGCCCCCGTTGCCGTGTCTTCGTCATACGGCGTCCTCCCGGTCCCGTACGTCCCCGATCCGCACGACCTCGAACGTCGTCCCGTTCCTGCGCGCCCGCACGCTGCCCACGAGGTACCCGCCGGCCGCCGTCAGCACCCCCGCCACGATCGCGCCCGCCCGCCGGGCCCCGCCGGGCCGGGCCAGCGCCGCGTCGCGCAGGCCGCGCAGCACCCCGGCGGGCAGCACCCGGGTGGTGTAGCGGCGTTCGGTCTCCAGTCCCTTGTCGGAGCCCACGCTGCGTGCCACGAGCGCCTTGGACAGGCCCTCGGCGTAGGCGCGGGTGCGGAAGTAGCCGAAGTGCTCGCGCGCCTCGGGCACCCGGTGGTGGATCACCGCGCGGTCGTCGACCAGCAGGATCGCGTCGGGTCTCGCATGGCTGAGCCGGATGCACAGCTCCGTCTCCTCGCCGCCCATCGGCCGTCTGCCGCCGTCGCGTCCGATGCCGCCGGCGAAGCCGCCCGCGATGTCGAAGGCGGTGCGCCGGAAGGAGGCGTTGCCGCCGAGGATGTTGCGCACCCGCACGCGGCCGGGCGGCAGGCCCCGGTAGGAGCAGCCCACCACCCAGTCGAACTCCTCGGGGAACCAGTCGGGCCGCCGGCCCGAGGACCAGACGGGCTCGCACCGGCCGCCCACCGCCATGACCCGGGGGTCGGAGTACGGGTCGGCGAAGCGGCGCAGCCAGTCCCGTTCCGCGACGGCGTCGTCGTCGAGGAAGGCGATGACCTCGCCGTACGAGGCGGCGATGCCGGTGTTGCGGCCGGCGGACAGTCCGCGCGGGCCCGCGTTGGGCAGCACCCGCACCTCGTCGTCCTCCTTGTACTCCCGGGTCAGCCGGTCCAGGAGCGCCGGGTTGTGGTCGACGACGACCAGGGTCTCCAGGGCCGGGTGGGTCTGGGCGCGCACCGAGGCGACCGCCGCGAGGATGTCCGCCCAGCGGTCCTCGGTGTAGACGCAGATGACGACCGACATGCCGAGCGCGCTCACGACACCTCTCCCCGGGCCGAGTCGAGCAGGGGCGAGCGGCGGCCGGCGCGGCGCAGAGCCCGCCGGTTGGAGCGCTCCTGGAGGATCACCCGCAGGACGCGCAGCCCGTCGCGCACGGCGCGCAGGTTGCTGACGCCGTGGATGCGCAGGTACTCGTGGCTGGGGATCTCCTGCACCTTCAGACCTGCCTTGACGACCCGGATGTTCATCAGGGTCTCCACCTCGAAGCCCGTGCAGTCCAGGTCGATCTTGTCCAGGCAGTGCCGCCAGAACGCGTTGTAGCCGTAGCACAGGTCGGTGTACCGGGCGCCGAACTTGCGGTTGACGACCGCGCACAGCACCCGGTTGCCCAGCCACCGGACGAAGGTCATGTCGTCGGTGCCGCCGCCGTTGGCGAAGCGCGATCCCTTGGCGAAGTCCGCGCCGGAGACCAGGGCGGAGACGTACGACACGATCTCGTTGCCGTCGGCCGAGCCGTCGGCGTCGACCATCACGATGATGTCGCCGCTGCACGCCTCGAAACCGGTGATCAGGGCGTCGCCCTTGCCCCGCCCCCGCTGTCCGACGACCTTGACGCCGGGCCACAGCTCACGGGCGACCTCGACGGTGTCGTCGGTGGAGTTGCCGTCGACCAGCACCACTTCGTGGATCCAGTCCGGCAGGGTCTTGAAGACGTACGGAAGGTTCTCGGCCTCGTTCATCGCGGGGATGACCACGCTCACCGGTGGCGCGATGGCCAGGTGAGAGGAGATCGGCCGGTACGTGCCGGCGGTGGACGGGCCTGTCAGGTCCTGGCCCGGTGTCGCCGGCTGCAGAACGGAACTCATGAGTCTGGTCCCTCTCGTCCGGTGGGCCGCCCGCCCCGGGGCGGCCCGGATCCACGTCCGGTTCGAAAGGGGGGTTTCTCACCCGTGGCGGACGTGTCTCCGCCGCATGCCGGAGTGGTCTCCGCGCACAACGGGTGAGCTGGCAAAGCTGACCGGCCGCCGGCGAACGACGGCGGCCGACCGCGCGGCACGTCCCGGCCACCCATGTGGTCACCGGGCACGGCACCCCCCTACCGCGCTCTCGCCCCGGATGCCGCCCCGGTCCCTGAGCCCTCCCCTGGAGCCGTTGCCGACGGTCCGCTGCGAGTGAGATGTATGACGGTATTGATGATTACGCCCGGATGGCAAGCCCTTGGGGTCCCGCTCACCTTTTTGTTCGTTTGACCGTTACACAACGGTGTGTCCCGTTGTTCGAGAGGGAAAAAAGTGTTCCCCGGAGGCGGTGGGGCGCGCCTCCGGGGAACGGGGATTGGATCAGGCCGCGGACCTCGCGGCGCGATCCTGAGGCAACGGCAGCGCCAACTCCCGGTCCCGGTGCGAGCCGAAAAGTCTTGGCATGGACACTTCCCGTCAACACGCGTAGTTGCTACGACGGTTGTGGCAGAGATCCTGCTAAAGGGAGGTTCCATGAGACGTTCCCGACTTGTCGTATTCGTCAGCTCACTCCTCCTCGCCGCAGGCGCCGCCCTCACCGGGGCGAGCGCGGCGCACGCGTCCCAACTCGCCGCGAACGGCGGCTATGTGGCGCTCGGCGACTCCTACTCCTCCGGTGTCGGCGCCGGCAGCTACATCAGCTCCAGCGGCAGCTGCAAGCGCAGCACCAAGGCGTACCCGTACCTGTGGAACGCCGCCCACGCACCCGCCTCGTTCACCTTCGCCGCCTGCTCGGGCGCCCGAACGGATGAAGTTCTGGCGAGTCAGCTCGGCGGCCTGAACTCCGCCACCGGCCTCGTCTCGATCAGCGTCGGCGGGAACGACGCAGGCTTCGCCGACGTCATGACCACCTGCGTCACCAGCTCCGACAGCACCTGCGTCAACCGCATCAACACGGCCAGGGCGTACGTCGACTCGACCCTCCCCGGCAAGCTCGACACCGTCTACACGGCGATCCGGTCCAAGGCCCCGAACGCCAAGGTCGTCGTCCTCGGCTACCCCCGCTTCTACAAGCTGGGCACCATCTGCCTCGGCCTGTCCGAGGCCAAGCGCTCCGCCATCAACAACGCGGCCGACTACCTCGACGCCGCCGTCGCCAGGCGCGCCGCCGCCCACGGCTTCGTCTTCGGCGACGTCCGCACCCGGTTCGGCGGCCACGAGATCTGCTCCGGCAGCTCCTGGCTGCACAGCCTCAACCTGCTCAACATCGGCGAGTCCTACCACCCGACCGCGGCCGGCCAGTCGGGCGGCTATCTGCCGGTCCTGAACGGCCTGGCCTGACCTACTCGGTGAGCGAGGGCGAGGGGGAGGTCCCGGCCGACGGGGTCTCCTCCTCGCAGGTCACCGAGAACGGCACGTAGTTCGAGGTCGCGCTCACCGGATCGCGCACCTCGACCCCGATCGCGTTCTGGTACGTCCCGCTCCCCGCGTACGTCGACAGGGTCACCTTGTCCTGCCGTGACCTCCCGCCGCCCGAGGGGAAGTCCAGCGTCTTCCAGGTCTGGCCGGACAGCTCGCCGTCCTTCGCCACCCAGCGGTAGGACACCGTCGCGGGCAGCCGGCCCACCGTCAGCGTGGCCGTGAAGGCGGGGGCGGAGGCGTCGGGCGGCGGACAGGATCCGCTGTAGTCCGTGTGGGCGCCGGAGACGGTGACCGCGACGGTCTGCGCCGGGGCGGCGGACGAGGCGCTGGGACTCGGGCTCGCCGAGGGGCTCGGCGGCTCGCTGGACTCCTGCGCCGTCGGCGTCGGACTCAGGCCCTGTGTCTGGCTGTTGGTGACCTCGCCCTTGCCGCTCGGGTCGCCGTCGTCCCGGTTCAGCAGCCCATAGGTCAGACCGGCCGCCGCCAGCGCGAGAACGATCACGCCGGTGACGAGGACCGCGCCGGTCCGCCGGTTGCGTTCCGGCTCCTCCCGGGCGGCGCCGGTGGCCGCCCACGGCGGGGACGGCGGGGGAGCCTCTTGGCGGAAGGGCTCGACGGGGGTCGGCGGCGTCGTGGCGGTCGGCGCGTAGGGCGCGTACGGCACCGAACGGACCGTGCCCGACCGCGGGCCGCCCCCTGCGGAGGGAGTGCCCCCTGCCGCGACGGCCCGCAGATCCTGCTCGGCCCGCTCGGCCGGCAACCGCTCGGCCGGGTCCTTGCGCAGCAGCCCCTCGATCACCGGTTCCAGCGGACCGGCCCGCAGCGGCGGCGGCAGTTCCTCGTCGACGATCGCGCGCAGGGTGCTCAGCGGGGTGTCGTGGCGGAACGGGGAGTTGCCCTCGACCGCGGCGTACAGCAGCACGCCCAGCGACCACAGGTCCGACTCGGGCCCCGGCGTACGCCCCAGCGCCCGCTCCGGTGCGAGGAACTCGGGGGAGCCGATGACCTCGCCGGTCATGGTCAGGGCGGAGGTGCCCTCCACCGTCGCGATACCGAAGTCGGTGAGCACCACCCGGCCGTCGTTCGACAGCAGCACGTTGGCCGGCTTCACGTCCCGGTGCAGCACCCCGGCCTCGTGCGCGGCCCGCAGCGCGGACAGCACCTCGGCGCCGATGTGCGCGGCCCGCGCCGGCTCCAGCGGACCCTCGGCGTCCAGCAGCTCGGCGAGGGAGATCCCGCGCACGATCTCCATGACGATCCACGGGCGCCCGTCCTGCATGGCCACGTCGTACACCGTGACGACGTTCCGGTTGGCGACCCGGGCCGCCGCCCAGGCCTCCCGTTCCAGCCGGGCGTACATCCGCTCGACGTCCGAGGCCGCCAGCCCGTGCGGGGCGCGCACCTCCTTGACGGCGACCTCGCGGCCCAGCACCTCGTCACGGGCACGCCACACCGTCCCCATGCCGCCCTCGCCGAGCGGGGACAGCAGACGGTAGCGGCCCGAGATCAGACGTTCATGGCCCGGTTCTTCGGACACCGCGTCCCCCATTCGCACTTCGCATCCGGGCGAAAACCTCCGCAACTCCACAAACGTAGCTCAGCCGAGTACGGATGCGGCCCCCTTGAGCACCAGTCCGGCCCCGAGTGCCACCACCAGGAGCGCGGACCACAGCGGAAGGCTGCGGCGGACCAGCGTCACGACGGGGCGGCTGGTCCAGCGGGGACGCCGGTCCATCAGCCGGGTCGCGCCCGAGCCCAGCTTGACGACGGCGAACCCGGCGGCCGTGAGGGTCAGGGCGAGACCGACGCCGTACGCGACGACGAGCAGCAGCCCGAACCAGGCGTGCCCGAGCGCCGCCGCGCCCACCAGCACCACGACGGCGGAGGGGCTGGGGACCATGCCGCCGGCGAAGCCGAGCAGGATGGTGCCGCGCAGGGTCGGGGCTACGGCGTGGGTGTGGGTGTGCCCGCCGTGGGTGTGCTCGTGGGTGTGCTCGTGCTCGTGCGTGTGCTCGTGGTGGTCGTGATCGGGCTCGTGGTCGTGGTGGGGCTGCGCGGGGGCCTTCGTGAGGCTGTGCGGACGGCCCGCGGGAGCGCCGGCGAGGGCCAGCTGACGACTGACGGCGGGGGAGTGGTCGTGGGGCCGGCCGTGGTCGTGGTCGTGCGGGTGGTCGTCGCCGGGGGCGTGCGGGTGCGCGTGACCGTCGGGGCCGTGGCTGTGCGGACGGCCGCCGTGGCCGTGCCCGTGCCCGTGCCCGTGCCCGTGGCCGCGGTTCTTCCAGGCGCGGCGGACGAGGGTCACGCCGGCGCAGAGCACCAGGGCGCCGCTGGCCAGGCCCAGCCAGGCGATCACCGAGGGTGCCGCGGCCGAACCCGCGGTGACGAGGAGGCCGAGGGCGACCACGCCGAGGGTGTGGGTGACGGTCACCGAGGCGGCCAGCGGAAGGACGTCCTTCATCCGTGCCCGGCCGCCGCGGGCGGCCGCCGTCGCGGCCATGATGGTCTTGCCGTGCCCCGGGGCGACGGCGTGCATCGCGCCGAGCACGACGGCGATCACCAGGGCCAGCGCGGCGAAGCCCACGGTGAGGTCCTGCCGGGCGACGAGCCCGTCCAGGGCCCGCGTCCAGCGGTCGGCGCCGCGCGGCAGCACGGACGCGGCGGGCGCCTCCCGCTCCTCCTCGACGAGCGCCGCGCCACCGGACCGCGCCGTGAGCCTGGCGGTGGCGGTGTCGGCGGGCGAGGAGAGCAGCTCCTTGGGGTACGTGGTCAGCTCGTCCGAGACGGACTTCTCCGGTACGTCGGACCCGGTGAGCGTCATCCGGTCGCCGCGCGCGGTGATCTCGCGCCAGCCGGGGCCCGAGGAGGCGCCCGCGCTGTGGAAGGACAGGGAGACCGTGTCCTTCTCGGGCAGCTCTGCCGTCAGCCGGCACTCCACCCGCACGGTGTCCAGTCCGGCCTGGCCGGGCCGCAGCACCGCCTTGCCGCCGCCCGCGGTGAGGGTGACGGCACGGCCGTCCACCGTCAGCCTGCTGCCGGACGCGGCCGTCGCGCAGCGCTGCCGGGCCCACTCGGTCATGCCGAGCCGCTCGATGTCCGGCTTCGCCTGGGTCGCCGGGATCTCGGCGAGATCCTCGACGTGGTCGACGCGCAACTGTCCGGGGGCGGCGACGAGTCCGTCGTAGCGGTTGACGGTGAAGTTGCCGAGAGGGTGCGCGCTCGCGCCGGCGGAAGGAACCAGCGCGAGCGCGACGCCGGCCGTGAACACGGCCGCGCAGGAGGCGAACAGACGACGGGTCCTCACTTGTCCGCCTCCAGCGTCTTGAGAGCCGTACGGGCCTCGCGGGCGCCCAGCGGGGAGAAGCCGGGGTTCAGCTTCAGCGCGGCGGCGAGGTGGGTACGGGCGTCGTCGGGACGACCGGTGGCCTTCTCGATCACCCCGCGGTGGTAGAGGAAGGCCGCGTTGCGGTAGCCGGTGGCCGTGGCCTGCCGGGCGTAGGTGAGCGCCTCGGCGTCCTCGCCGTTGACGTGCAGGGCCCAGGCGAGGGCGTCCGCCGTGTGCACGGTGTGCCGGCGGGCCCAGTCGGCGCGGGCGGCGCGCAGGGCCGTCGCCCGGTCCCCGTGGTCGGCGGCGGCGAGCGCGGTGTCGAGGTCGGCGTTGACGCCGTTGGCGCGGGCGATCGCCGTCCAGGCGTCGACGAGGGCGTACTGGTTGTCCGCCTTCTCCTCGTCGCCCTTCGCGCCGCGGGCCTCGTACAGCTCGCCGAGCGCGACGAGCGGTCCGGGGAGCGGGTAGCGGGCGACGACGGTCTCCAGCCCCTCGATCGCCTCGGCCTGCCGGCCGCTCGCGGCCTGGGCGCGGGCCCTTCCCTCCAGCGCCGGGAGGTAGGTGTCGTCGGCGGCGAGGGCGCGGGCGTAGTGGGTGAGCGCCTCCTCGTACCGGCCCTGGTTCCAGGCGAGCTGGCCGAGCTGGGTGGCGACGTAGGCGATGTCGCCCGGGGAGGTGGACGCGGAGAGCGCCTGGCCGAGGACGCGGCGCGCGGTGGTGACGTCGCCGCGCAGTTCACGGACGTACGCGTAGCGGGTGAACACCGGGACGCCCGGCCGCCGTTCGTCGGCGGCGTCGGCGGCCTTCCCGGCCTCGTCGTAGCGGCCGAGTTCGACGAGGGCGTCGATACGGGAGCACAGGGCGCGTTCGCTGTAGGGGTTCTGCTCCAGGGCCTGGTCGGCGTACTTCAGCGCGCCCGCGAAGTCGTGGCGGGCGGCGGCGAGCGCGGCCCGGCCGGCCAGCGCCTGGTCGTTGTCCGCCCGCAGGGAGAGCGAACGCTTCAGCGCCTGCTCGGCCTGCGGGTAGCGGGAGGGGTCGCCCTTGGTGCGGGCCTGCTCGACGTAGGCGAGACCCAGGGTGGCCCAGCTGCCGAAGTCCTTCGGCTGGGCGCGGAGATGGGCCTGGAGCGCGGTGATGCCCGAGTCCAGGTCACCGTTCGCGAGCAGTCCGGGGGACACGGCCGCGGCGGTGGCCACGTGCGGATCCTGTCCGTCCCGCACGGCTCCGATCGCGATCGCACCCGCGGTGAGCGCCACCGCCAGCATGGCGGCGCAGGCGCCGAGCTGGACGCCCCGCCAGCGACGGCCCGCGGCGGCGACCCGGCGTACGGCGGCCACCCGGACGTCGGTGTGGTCCGTGCCGGAGTCCGCCGTCTCCAGGGCCCGCGTGGCCTCGGTGTCCTCCAGGGCGAAGGCGTCCTCGGAGTCGGTCTCTGCCCGGTCCTCCCCGCCTTCCGGCAGGTCCGGGTCCACGACGGCGGCGTCCTCGGACGCCGGCCCGGGCCCCGGCCGCTCGCTCTCCGGTGCGCCGTCGTTCGTACGCGGGGACATGCCCTCTCCTAGGTCGCCTGGGGTGGTTCGGCCTGCGGGGTGTGGGGGGTGGCGCGGCCCGCGCCGTGGGGGATGAGTACGCGGGCCGCGCCAGTCGGTGGGGGCGAGGTGGGCCGGGGAGCGCAGGATTCCCTCCGGCCCACCTGGACGTGGGGTCCGGTCCGGTGCCTAGTGGCGCCGGTAGGACGGGCGCTGCATCCGGCGCCACCACATCAGACCGCCGCCGATGAGGAGGATGCCCGCCGCGCCGGCGCCCGCGGAGGCCGCGATCAGCGGGGTGTTCTCCGAGGTGGCACCGGTCAGGCCGTCACCGAGGGCGCTCTTGACGTCGGCGCCGCTCTTCGCGGTCTTGCCGCGCGAACCCTCGGTCGGCAGGGCGACGTACGGGAAGTACTTCTCGAAGTTCTTGTCGTTCTTGTCGACCGCGTCGCCCAGGTCGTTCTTGGCGCCGACCAGTTCACCCTCGACGACCTGGAGGGAGGCGTCGATCACGTCGTCGGTGAGGCGACGGCCGTTCGGGAAGCCCGCGTTGTCGCCGTCCAGCACACCGAGACGCTTGGGGCTGGCGGCCGGCTTGATCGAGGTGTTGAGACGCAGTTCCTCGGACGGGGTCACGTACGGCGGCTGGTTGAGGCCCTTGACGCCCTTCAGGAACACGTCCACGAGGTCGTTGCGCGGCTCCGCCGGGGCCTTGATCTTGAAGATCGCCTCGATGAGCTTCGGCAGCTCGGGGTTGGTGACGTTCTTCAGGAACTGGCCGTCGTCCTTCGGCTGGGACGCGTTGAACTTGTCCTTGTCCTTCAGCGGGTTGACGACCTCGTTGACCAGCGGGCTGCCGAGGCGCGAGACCTGGGAGTAGTAGCCCTGCGCGTTCTTGCGCTGGGTGGTCGTCCAGATGCCGACGATCGGCTGGTGCTTCGCCTCGACGATCATGTCGTTGGGCACCTGCAGGGCGATCGTGTTGACGTTGTAGCCCTTGAGGGTGTCGTTGCCGACCTCGGAGAGGTCACCGCCGTACAGCAGGTCGAAGACGCGCAGGTCGGCGAAGAAGGGGTCGTCGGCCTGTCCGGCGAACGTCTTGGCGCCGTTGGACAGCTTGTAGATCGCCTGGTCGCGCAGCTTGGAGTACTTCGGCATCGACGCCTTGCCCACGTTGGACGGCGCCACCGGCACGTCGTCCGCGAGCTTGGTGTCGTGGACGACCTTGCCGTTCTTCTCCTTGATCAGCTCGAGGTCGTAGGTCTGCGTGACGTTCAGGTCCGGGTCGTGCAGGCTGTCGACGACCCCGGTGTTGTAGAGGAACGACTTCCGGTTCTTGACGTTCGTCTTGAACGTGTAGCGGAAGACCAGCTCCTCCTTCGCGTCGCCGTTGTTGTCGATGCGGATGTCGTACTGGGCGTCCTCGGCGAACTGGTAGAAGTTCGGGCCGCCGCCGGGCTCCTGGAACGGGATCACGTTCGCGATGATGGTCGTCGTGTCCGGGTGGTCCGGGCTGACGAACGCGTAGAGGTCGGTGTTGTCGTACTGCGGGGTCCCCGAGATGAGGGGGGCCTCGCGGTGGCTGGAGGCCTGTGCAGCCCCCGGAGCGAGCACCACGACGCCGGCGGCCGTGAGCGCCCCGGCGGCAAGTGCCCCACAGATCAGAGTCGCGACGCCCTTGCGTCCCGTGCCGCTCTTGGAGATAGCTGCTGTCATGCCGTCCTGCCGTCCGTCCTGTGTGCCAACTTGCCTGACGGACAGTGATACGCAGCGGAGGGCCGATCGGATTGGTCGAAATCAAAAAACTTTTTTTCGCCGCTCGACCCGCGTTTCGGGCTCTCTGATCCGTACCCCATCCGGAGGTGTGTCCGTTGCGAATGCCTGGTGTGACGGGGTGGCCCGGGTGTGGCCGCGGAGAGGGGGACCGGATGGAGGCGGACGAGCTGCTGGTGCTCGTCGCGGGGGGCGACCAGAGGGCATTCGAGCAGTTGTACGGGCTGGTGTCCGGGCCGGTGTTCGGACTCGTGCGGCGCGTCGTGCGCGACCCCGCCCAGTCGGAGGAGGTCGCCCAGGAGGTGCTCCTGGAGGCCTGGCGCTCCGCCGCCCGCTACGACCCCGGCCGGGGCAGCGCCCTGTCCTGGATCCTCACGCTGGCCCACCGGCGGGCCGTGGACCGGGTGCGCAGCGCCCGCGCGGCCAGCGACCGTGAGCAGCGAGAGGGACGGCGCTACCACGACCCCGCCTTCGACCAGGTGGCGGAGGAGGTCGAGGCGGGACTCGAACGCCAGTTGGTCCGGCGCTGCCTCGACCGGCTGACGGCCCTTCAGCGGCAGTCCGTCACCCTCGCCTACTACGACGGCTACACGTACCGTGAGGTGGCCGAGCGGCTCTCGCTGCCGCTGGGCACCGTGAAGACCCGGATGCGCGACGGACTCACGCGGCTGCGCGACTGCTTGGGAGGTGTCGCGTGAGCGTCCTCGGATCACTGTTCCGCCGGGAGGACCTGCACTCGCTGGCCGCCCCCTACGCCCTCGACGCCCTCGAGCACGAAGAGCGGCGCCGCTTCGAGAAGCACCTCCGGGGGTGCGACCGCTGCGCCGCCGAGGTGCGCGACCTGGCCGAGGACGCCGTCCGGCTCGCCTGGTCCCAGGCCGTCCCGCCGCCGGCCGCGATGCGCGACCGGGTGCTGGCCGCCGTACGCACCACCCCGCAGGAGCCGGGGCGTGCGCCGGTGCGGGCGCACGAGCCCCAACTGCCTCCACACGTCTGGGGCACGCAGCCGCCGCCGGGACGCTCCCGTGCGCCTCGCGCGCGCCGCCCCCTGTTCGTGCCGTTCGCCACGGCCACCGCCGCCGCGGCCCTCGTCGTCGCCTCGCTCTTCGCCGTCCAGGCCAACCGCACCCAGGAGCAGCTGAACGCGGAGCGCGCCCAGGCACGTGAGATCGCCCACGTTCTGGCAGCTCCGGACGCCCGGGCGAGCACCGGCACCGACGCCGGGGGCCGCAGTATCGGAGTAATCGCTTCCGCTTCGGAGGGGGAGGCGATCGTCACCTTGAGCGGATACGGAGACCTGTCCGGGGGGCGGGTGCACCAGCTCTGGCTCATGCGCCCCAACGTGCAACCGCGCTCCCTCGGGCTCTTCGACGGCGACACGCCCCTGGTCGCGACCGGCCTCGACAAGAGCTCGACGTCACTCGCCGTGACCGTCGAGCCCGACGGGGGGTCAGCTCAGCCCACCAGTCAGCCGGTTGTCCAACTCACCCTGAAATCGGTCGGATTCGGAGAGTGATCGAAGGGAGTACGTCAACCCCCTTGCGGGGAAGGTGATTCCTGAGAGCTCGATACACGCGTGCCCGGATGGGGCGATAGGGTTACCCTGCCCGGGCCGGGTGGACTCGTACGGGTGGGGAGTGACATGGAACAGATAACGATGCGCAGCAGGGCGAGGGTCCCTGCGATCACCTGCGGGAGCAGTGCGACCAGTTCGCGGCTCGACCGCCATCTGTCGGTACTGGCGGGACCCGCCATACCGCAACGGGAGACGGCCGAGGCGACCTCGCTCATGCGGGAACTGACCGCGCGTGAGCCCGCCCGCCAGCGCAACTCCAGGACGGCCCGCGTGTCGCTGTTCGCGCCGCTGCGCCGACTGCGCCGCTCGCTGTTCGGCGGACACCGGCACTGAGACCCGCGCTCAGGCGGCCACACCGTCCCGGCACAGCGCTGCGATCTCGTCGTCCGTCATCCCCACGGCACGCAGCAGCGCTTCGGTGTGCTCCCCGAGCGCGGGTACGTCCCCCATCCTCGCCTCCGGCCCGCCCGGCAGAGTGATCGGAGGCAGCAGCGCCCGCAACGGCCCGACCGGCGAACCCACTTCCCGCCACCGCTCCCGGGCCGCCAGTTGCGGATGCTCCGCCAGTTCCCGCAGATCCCTCAGGCGCGCGCACGCGATGCCCGCGCCCTCCAGGCGCGCCAGCGCCTCGTCGGTGTCCAGCGCGCCCAGCGCCTTCGCCACCAGCGCGTCCGTGCGCTCCCGGTTCGTCACCCGCGCCGCGTTCGTCGCGAATGCCGGGTCCGTCCCCAACTCCGCTCGGCCGACGACCTGTTCGGCCAGCCGCCGCCACTCCCGGTCGTTCTGCACCGACAGCAGCACCCGGCCGCCGTCGGCCGTGGCGTAGGCGTCGTAGGGAGCGATCACCGCGTGCGCGAGACCCGTGCGCCGCGGCGGAGTGCCCCCGTGCAGCGTGTGATGCAGCGGATGCCCCATCCACTCGGCCAGGGCCTCCAGCATCGACACCTCCACCGGCCCGCCCCGCCCGGTCGTCCCCCGCCGCACCAGCGCCGCCAGCACGCCCGAGAAGGCGTACATGGCCGCCGCGATGTCCGCCGCCGGGATCCCCGCCTTCACCGGCTGCTCCGGCGTGCCGGTCACCGACACCAGCCCCGCCTCGCACTGCACGAGCATGTCGTACGCCCGCTTGTCCGCGTAGGGGCCCTCGCTGCCGTAACCGGAGATGTCGACGGCGACCAGCCGTGGATGCGCCGCGCACAGCGTGGCCGCGTCCAGCCCCAGCCGGGCCGCCGCCCCCTGCGCGAGGTTCTGCACGAACACGTCCGCGTCCGCGACCAGCCGCCGTACGACGTCCAGGCCGCGCGGGTCCTTCAGGTCCAGCGCGATGGACTCCTTGCCCCGGTTGCACCACACGAAGTGCGAGGCGAGTCCACGGGCCGCGGTGTCGTAGCCGCGCGCGAAGTCGCCGCCGTCGATCCGCTCGACCTTGATGACGCGGGCGCCCAGATCGGCGAGCTGACGGGTGGCGAAGGGGGCCGCCACGGCCTGTTCGACGGCGACGACGGTGATGCCCTCCAGGGGCGGCGGGAGCTGGTCCATGAGGTGGATCATGGCTCCCGGGCCGGCGGTTTGTCATGCGCGGGGATGCGCGTGCTGCCGCAAGGCGAGCGGCGCGCACACCGCGATCGGCGCCGCGCACCGGACCAGCGCCCCCGCGACCGGGCGCGCCACCGGCCGGGCGGCCCCCTCGGGGGCGGGCGCGTCGCCGGACAGGTCACGCAGGGCCGTCGTCAGCGCGCTGACCGGGTTCCCCTCGGCGAGCGTGCGCAGCCGGTCCGGCAGGTCGCCGGTGGGGACGGGGAGCCGGGTGGCGATCGGGGCGTACCCGCGGACGGCGGCCGCGTTCACGGAGGACCCGGGACCGGTCGATCTGAGCGCCGTGTTCGAGACCGCGGTGGAGTGGGTGCTGGACGGGCTCGTCCCCCCGGGGTCAGAGCAGCGCGAACTGGCCCTCCGGGCCCTCCTCGTGGTGGTCCAGGACCGTCGCCGGGTGACGGGTGGGCTCCGGGGGCGGGAGGATCCCCGTGTCCCGCAGCTCCGCCGTCGTGATCAGGCCGACCGGCACCAACTCCGCCTGCTGCGCGCGCACTTCGGTCAGCAGCGCCAACACCGTGATCAGCTCCAGGAGTTCCGACGTCCAGGCCTGGGGCCAGGCGGCCGGACGGATCGCGGCGAGCGTGCCCGGCTCCGCCTCCGCCGTGCGGGCCGCGAACCACCGTTCCAGGACCCGGACGCCCGGAGCGCTCTCGAAGTCCCAGGCCTCCGGCGGCACCGGGGAGACGCGGCCCCCGTCGACGTGGAGGCTCTCCTCGTCGCGGTCGTAGTGGAGGGTGAGGGGACGGGCCGGAAGCGGGGCGCGGACGTAGGGCCGCCGGCCGCCGGGAAGCTTGGGGCGCTCTCCGCCGCGGCGCAGGAGCCGCAGGGCGCGGTGCCCCAGTTCGACGCCCCGGGCCCACACTTCGCGGTCCCGGGTGAGGGGAAGGGTGCCGTCGGGGCGGATCGCGGTCAGGGTCCAGGCGAGGAAGTCCACCGGATCGGGGGAGTGGCCCAGGTGATCCAGCAGCCCGGGCGCGAGGTTGGGGTCCGAGCCGCCCGGCCGCCGGTACAGCGGACGCACCCGGCCGGGCCGCCGCAGCGGGATCAGGGAGGTCACCAGCGGGGGCGCGTCCGGCGTCTCCACCAGGAACACCTGCCGGTCGTCCGCCACCCGCCACAACTCCGGCCGGGCCGCGTCGATCAGCCGCTGGTCGGGGATGAGCCACTGCTCGTCGAAGGGAGCGGCCAGCACCCTCACCGGTTCCGGGCAGGGGCCGACGGCCCGGACCAGCCGTTCCGTGCCGCCCGCACGGCCCGGGAGCTGGCCGACCGCCGAGTGCAGGGTGCGCGAGCGCGTCGGCTCGAAGAGCGCCTCGCGGTCCGCGCCCTCGGCCTTCATCAGGGCGTCCCAGCGGGCCTTCAGGGAAGCCGGGTCGGGAGCCGTCGGCCACCCCCGGCCGAGCCGCGGCGGTGCGACGGACCACGGCATGAGGTCCGCCAGCGGCGGAGCGTCGTCGTGCGTCACGCTGGGCATGGTACGTGGGACCGCCCGCGGGACGTCACGTCGCGTCGAGGGTGACCGTGAAGGAGAAACGGTCGCCCCGGTAGTGGATGACCGCGGCGTCGAGCACCCGCCCGTCCCCGTCGTAGGTGACGCCCGTGTAGTGCAGGATCGGGCTCAGCAGCGGGACCCGGAGGAGCTGGGCGGTCTCCGGGTCAGCGAGCCGGGCCTCGACCGTGTCCGTGATCCGGCCGATGCCGGCGCCCACCACGTCCCGCAGCACCTTGGTCATCGGCCAGCGCACCAGGTCCTGCGGGTCGATGCGGGCGGCGACCTCGGGACGGACGTAGTTGCGGGCGTGGTTGGTCGGCTCGCCGGTCTTCTCGTCGCCGCGCAGCCGGTGGTACGTCGCCACCTCGGCCAGGTCCGGGAAGTGCTCGGCGAGTTCCGCCGGCACGGGCGCCTGTCCGTGGCCGAGCAGTTCCGTCACCATGCCGGACTGCTGGGCCACGATCGCGTCGACCGAGCCGAGCAGCCGCACGGGCGCACCCCGCCGGACGCCCGGCTCGATGAACGTGCCGCGCCGCCGGTGCCGGGTGATCAGCCCCTCGTCCTCCAGCTCCTTCAGCGCCTGCCGCATGGTCAGCACGCTCACCCCGTAGTGCCCCGCCAACTGCTCCTCGGTGGGCAGCCGCAGCGGGTCGCGGGGCGAGCGGCCGAGTATCGAGGCGCGCAGCGACTGCGACACCTGGTACCAGAGCGGCAGCTTGCGGTTGAGGACGATGGAGTCCGGGGCGAAGGAGGTCACGGGCCATCCGTACCGGGAGGGAATCTTCAGTGCAAGGGGCGGAAGTGCCGTTCGAGGCCGTCCCACACGTCGTCGTAGCGCTGTTGCAGATGGTCCGCGGCCGCCGCGTGCGGGGTGAGGGTGAGCGGCCAGCGCGTCTCGAACATGAACGCCAGTCCGTCGTCGATCTTCTGCGGCCGCAGCTCGGCGGCGCTCGCCCGGTCGAAGGTCTCCCGGTCCGGCCCGTGCGCCGACATCATGTTGTGCAGCGAGCCGCCACCCGGCACGAAACCGCCCTTTCCGGCCGTCTTCGCGTCGTAGGCACCCTCGATCAGGCCCATGTACTCGCTCATCACGTTCCGGTGGAAGTACGGCGGCCGGAAGGTGTCCTCGCCCACCAGCCAGCGCGGCGCGAACACCACGAAGTCCACCCCGGCCAGCCCGGGGGTGTCGGACGGCGACGTCAGCACCGTGAAGATCGACGGATCGGGGTGGTCGTACGAGATCGTCCCGATCACGTTGAAACGGCGCAGGTCGTAGACGTAGGGGACGAGATTGCCGTGCCAGGCGACCACGTCCAGCGGCGAGTGGCCGTACGTCGCGCGCCAGAGGTTGCCGCAGAACTTGCTGACCACCTCCACCGGCCCCTCGACGTCC
Organism: Streptomyces sp. NPDC001381; assembly: GCF_042895685.1. Classification (NCBI taxonomy): domain Bacteria; kingdom Bacillati; phylum Actinomycetota; class Actinomycetes; order Kitasatosporales; family Streptomycetaceae; genus Streptomyces; species Streptomyces sp. NPDC001381. Next base: position 88,980 of record NZ_JBIAWO010000011.1, read on the forward strand.
TCGTACGCGGCGACCGGCGCGCGGAAGTCGCGCGGGTTGGCGAGCCCGTTGGCGCCGATCGGACCGAGGTCGGGGAGGCGGAAGGGGGCGCCGTAGTTCTCGCACACGTACCCCCGGGCGGAGCCGTCGAGCAGCTCCACGCGGAAGCGCACCCCGCGCGGGACCAGCGCCACGTCACCCGGCTCGGCGTGCAGCAGGCCGAACTCCGTGCGCAGCAGCAGCCCGCCCCGCTCGGGGACGATCAGCAGCTCGCCGTCGGCATCGCTGAAGACGCGGTCCATGGAGGCGTTCGCGTGGTAGAGGTGCACGGCCACGCCGGTGCGCTGGGTGGCGTCGCCGTTGCCGCCGAGGGTCCACAGGCCGGCGAGGAAGTCCGTGCCCGGTGCGGGCTCGGGCAGCGGGTCCCAGCGCAGCCGGTTGGGGTCGGGGACCGTCTCGGTGAAGGGGCCGGTGCGCAGCGCGCCGTTGTCGGCGCGGGTGAACGCCGGATGCGCGGCCGAGGGGCGGATCCGGTACAGCCAGGAGCGGCGGTTGTGGGCGCGCGGCTCGGTGAAGGCCGTACCGCTGAGCTGTTCGGCGTACAGGCCGAGGGGTGCCCGCTGCGGTGAGTTGCGGCCCTCCGGGAGGGCGCCCGGCACCGCCTCCGAGGCGTGCTCGTTGCCGAACCCCGAGAGGTAGGCCGGCCCCTCGGCGGTCTTGCGTGCGTCCCCGCTGCTCATCGTCGCTCCCTTGCGTGGCGGTTCCTTGCCCTGCCGATTCCTATGCATCACCGTAGGATTGCGTTTTCGCAGACGCAAGAGGTCCGGCGGTCCTCCTCACGGAGGACGATCACACCCGGCCGGAACCAGACTCCAGAAGGATCCGCGTGTCGGACAGGTGCTCTAATCTCCCGGGCATGTCGTGGAAGCGCGTACTCGTCGCCGCGCTCGCGGTCTGTGTCCTGCCGCTGGCCGGATCCGCGTGCGGCTCCAGTGATGCCCGGGAAGAGGGGACCGTCGTGTCGCCCTCACCGGTGGGCAAGGTCCTGGACGACACGGACGACGACGGGAGGCACTACCGCGAAGTGGGCAGGAAGGGGGCGCCCCAGGTCGGTGTCGAGGTCCAGCCCGACAGCGACGGCAGCTGGGACGTCCGGCTGAAGCTGGCCAATTTCCGCTTCTCCCCGTCCGGAGTGCCCGCGAAGGCGGCCACCGGACGCGGCACCGCCCGGCTCTACGTCGACGACCAGCCCGTCGCCGATCTGCGCACCCCCTCCTACCGCATCCCGGCCGGCTATCTCCCGCACGGCACGCACCGGGTCACCGCGCGGCTGTACGCGGACGACGGCACGGTGTGGGCGGTCGACGGCGAACCCGTGCAGAGCACGGCGGACATCACGGCCTCGGAGCCGTCGCCCTCCCCGTGACCGCGTCGACGCCCCCGTTGAGTGCACCGGCCACCTTTCTCCGTACCGAGGGGCGAGGTTCACCCGCCCGCGACGGAGAGGCATCATGAAGTCCGTGCCCCAAGCGACATCGCTCCGTCGTGCGCCCGTCCAGCGGCGCAGTGCCGAACGGCTGACCAGGATCCTGGACGCCTGCGCCGACCTCCTGGACGAGGTCGGCTACGACGCCCTGAGCACCCGGGCCGTCGCCCAGCGCGCCGGCGTCCCGATCGGCTCCGTCTACCGCTTCTTCGGCAACAAGCGGCAGATGGCCGACGCGCTCGCCCAGCGCAACCTGGAGCGCTACTCCGAACGCGTCACCGAGCGGCTGAAGGGAGCCGGGGGCGGAGAGGGCTGGCGGGCCGCCATGGACGCCGTGCTCGACGAGTACCTGGCCATGAAGCGCACCGCGCCCGGGTTCTCCCTCGTCGACTTCGGCAACCAGATCCCGGTCGGCGCCCGCCAGGCCGAACCCAACCACCGCGTCGCCGACCGCCTCACCGACCTCCTCTCCGCCTACCTCGACCGCGACCCCGACGAGAATCTGCGCCGCACCTTCCTGATCGCCGTGGAGACCGCCGACACCCTCGTCCAGCTGGCCTTCCGGATGGATCCGGAGGGGGATCCGAAGGTGATCGAGGAGACCCGGGAGCTGTTGCGGGCCTATCTGGCACGCGCACTGGACTGACCGGCCCCGTTCACGGGAAGGTGCCCGTTGCCGAGGTGAGTCGGTCGAGCGGGCATGGGGGGAACGCTGTGGCTCGGGTGGTCTGCGTCCATGGGATCGGCCAGCAGCACACGGGGGAGCGGGAACTGCACCGTTCCTGGCATCCCGCGCTGGCCGACGGACTGATCCGCGCGGGCGCCGCGGCCACGCTCGGCGCGGACGACGTGCGCTGCGTCTTCTACGGTGACCTGTTCCGCCCGCCCGGCCGCACCCTCGCCCTCGGCGACCCGCCGCTCGACGCCTCGGACGTGGCGGAGGGACTGGAGACGGAGCTGCTGCTGCAGTGGTGGGCGGAGGCGGCCCGCACGGACACCACCGTCCTCCCGCCCGACGCCCGCACCCTCGCCCGCACGCCCCAGGCGGTGCAGCGGGCCCTCAACGCCCTCAGCCGCTCCCGCTTCTTCGCCGGCGTGGCCCTGCGGAGCATGGTCCTCGACCTCAAGCAGGTCCGCGGCTACCTGTGCGACCCGGCCCTGCGGGACGCCGTCCAGCAGCGGGTCGCCGACGCGGTGACCGAGCGCACCCGGGTCGTCGTCGGCCACTCGCTGGGCAGCGTCGTCGCCTACGAGGCACTGTGCGCCCACCCCGGGTGGCCGGTGCGCTCGCTGCTCACGGTGGGGTCGCCGCTGGGCATCCGCAACCTGGTGTTCGACCGCTTGCGGGCCGGGGCCGCCGGCTCCCCCGGTGACTGGCCCGGCGCCGTCGAACACTGGACCAACCTCGCGGACGAGGGCGACGTCGTGGCCCTGGTGAAGGACCTGCGGCCGCTGTTCGGCGAGCGGGTCGTGTGCCAGGTGGTCCACAACGGGGCACGGGCCCACGACGCGACCCGGTACCTGAACACGGCGGAGGCGGGACGAGCGGTGGACGCGGGTGCCCGGCGGTGACACACACAGGCCGGACGGCGGGCGAGGGGCGCGGTGCCGGGCCCCGCTGAGGCGGCGGTGGCCGCCCAGCCCGCGACGTCCGCCCCGACCCCGGACGCGGCCGACCGCCGCTTCCTCGTCGCCGCCGCCGTCACCGACGTCACGGCGCATCCCGAGGCCGAACGCGCCGAACTCGCCGCCGACGTACGGCGGATCGAGGACCTCTTCCTCGGCGAGCTCCGCTACCACCGGGCCACCGACCTCCCCGCCCTCAACCCCACGCGCCGTCAACTGCAGGACGCGCTCCGGGCGTTCGCCACCGCCCCGGACCGCCGCCCCGAGGACTACGTGGTCCTCTACCTGGCCACCCACGGCGTCACCGCCGAGCACAGCGGACGCCACTACCTGCTCCTGCACGACAGCGACGCCCGGGACCTGCGCGGCACCGCCCTGCCCACCGAGGACCTGGTCGCCCAGCTCTGGGAGGACACCCCGGTCGAACGCCTGCTCGTCCTGATCGACGCCTGCTACGCCGAGGAGGGAGCCGACCGGGCGCTGCGCGGCGCGCTGGAGGCCCGCAGGTTCAGGGAACCGGTCACCGAGCACGGCACCACCGGCCTCGTGCTCGTCTCGTCCTCCCGCCGCAAGGAGGAGGCGTACACCGGCGCCCTGTCCGCCGCCTTCGACCGCGCCGTACGCCGCCAGGCCACCGCCGGCCACGTGCCCGCGCACATCAGCCTCGAACACGTCATGGCGGCCATCCGCAGCGATCCCGAGGTGCCGGCCGCGCAGCGGCCCGTCTGGTCCCTCGCGCACGCCACCGGGGACATCCCCGCCTTCCTCCCCAATCCCCGGCACGTCCCCGACTCCGCCGGGCTGAAGCTGGAGGAGATCGACCGCATCGTCGCCCTCGGCGCCCGCGAACGCGACGCCCGGGAGAAGGACATGCGCGGCTTCTTCGTGCCCCGCGCCCGCGGCACCGACGTACCCACCGAGGACGTCTGGGACTTCACCGGCCGGCACGCCGCTCTCGGCGACATCACCGCCTGGCTCGATCCACGCCGGACCGGGGACCGGCTCTGTGTCGTCACCGGCGACCCCGGCTCGGGCAAATCGTCCCTCCTCGGCATGGTGGCGGTGCTCACCGATCCGCTCCGTCACGCCTCCGTGCCCCGGACCGGGCTGCCCGCACTGCTGCCCCGCGCCGGCGACGTGGACGTGCGTGTCAACGCCAGTCACCTGTCCACCCGCCAGCTCCTGGACGCGCTGTCCGCGGCCGCGGGCTGCGCCGCCGGATCCCTCGGAGCCCTCACGGCTCACCTGCAGACCAGGACCGACCCGCTCGTCGTCCTCGTCGACTCCCTGGACGAGGCACTGACGCCCCACGAGGCCGTCGACGAACTCCTCACCCCGCTCACCGACCCCGAACGCCGCCTCCCGCTGCGCCTGCTGATCGGCGCCCGCCCGCACATCGCCGCCCGGCTGCCCACCGCGGCCCCCCGCATCGACCTCGACTCGGAGCGCTACGGCGACCCCGACGCCGTCCGCACCTACACCCGCAAGCTCCTGCGGGCCCCGGGCTCGGTCCTCGGCGACGCCGCGGACCGCCTGGTCGAGGCCGTCGCGGAGGCGGTTTCGGAGGCGGCCGGCCGCTCCTTCCTGGTCGCCCGGATCACCGCCCGCACGATCGCGCGGGAGCCCCGGCCGCCCGACCCGTACGACCGGCGGTGGCGCGACGAACTCCCCCGGCTGCCGGGCGAGGCCATGGAACGCGACCTGGTCCAACGCCTCGGACCCCAGGCCGCCCGCGCCCGCGACCTGCTCCTGCCGCTCGCCTACGCCCAGGGCGCCGGCCTCCCCTGGGCGGCCGTCTGGCCCCGGCTGGCCGCCGCCCTGTCCGGCAAGCCGTACGACGACGAACACATCGTCTGGCTGAGGCAGGCGGCGGGGTCGTACGTCGTGGAGAGCGTCGAGAGCGGGGGGTCGGTCTACCGCGTCTATCACCGGGCGTTGATCGAGTACCTGCGGGAGGACCGGGACACGGAGACGATCCAGCGCACGGTGACCGAGGTGCTGCGCGACATCGAACACCCTTACGTGCGGCGGTACTTGGCCCTGCACGCGGGCGAAGGCGGGGTCCTCGACCCGCTGGTCCAGGACGCCGACTTCGTCCTGAGCGCCGAGCCGGACCAGCTGCTGGCCGCTCTGCCCGGGCTGCGCACCGCGGAGGGGCGCCGGGCCGGGCAGGCGGTACGCGACCTGGAGGAGCCGCTCAGACGGCGCGAGGGCGCGGGCCCGGACCCGGAGACCCGCGCCCGGCTGCGCCTCGCGGCGGTGTGCCGCCAGGCGCGGGCACTGGCCGACTCCTGCGACGCGGGGGAGGGGGAGCTGCCGTGGCGGGCGCGCTGGGCGGCGTGGAACCCGCACGAGGGCGCCCGGCGGTATCCCGGGATGACCGTGGGGACCCGGACGGGGGTGGTGGTCCCGGGCGACGGCGATGCCCATTACCTGGAACTGTCCTGGTGGGACGGGGTTCGGGCCTGGGATCTCGACGACGGCACGTGGAGCCGGGTCGCGGCCGACACCGGCGATCCGTACCGGTCGACCCTGACCGTGCTTCCCCAACTGCCCGGTGGAGCAGCCGCCGTGGCCTACGGGGACGAGGTCGAGATCCGCGGCAGGACCCTGTGGAGGACCCGTCACGCCCGCCTGCTGCACCTGTATTCGGTCTGGAGGACGTCACGCACGACCTGGTGCCTGCCGCCCGACGTGTTCGTGGACGTCGAGCCCGAGCGGCGCATCCCCCGGGCCCCCGAACAACTGGCGCTCACGGCCGACGACGACGGCAACCCCGATCTGGCCGTGCTCCGCTTCGACGACGGTCAGGTGGCCGTGTACCGCCTCGACAACCGCACGGCGTACCCACCCCTCCCGCGGGACAGCAGGCGTTCGCTGTACGACAACGAGGCCAAGGAATGGCAGGCGCGCTTCGCGCACCTGGCCGCCGGGGAGCACACGACGCTCGGGCCGCGGGCCGACGACGACCCCCGGCGCATCACCGCCTGCGCGGCCCCGCGGGGCCTGGCCCCCCGCACGCTCCTGGTCGGGTACGAGGACGGCGAGGTCCTCGAAACCGACCTCAGACAGGGAACCCGCCTCTCCCAGGTGAACACCGGCCACGATTCCCCGGTCACCCACATCGGCCTGGTCACCGGCCACCCCCAGGGCAGACTCCTCGTCACCGCGGCCCGCGACGGCACCGTCCGCGTCTCCTCCCTCACCACCGGCCGGCCCCTGCGGCCGCTGCTGTCCAGTGCCTTCCCGATCGCCTCCTTCTCGACGCGCCGCGTCGGACGCCAGTGGATCGTCGCCGTCGTGACGGCGGACGGCTCGCTGCACCGGATCGACCTCGACAGCGGGCGTCCCATCGGACTGCCGCTGCGGGTGGACCGGGGATCCTCGGTCAGGGTGGAGACGTTCGCCCTGCGCGGCGCCGACTGCGTGTCGGTCCAGGGCGACTCCCGGGGCCTGCAGGTGTACGACCTGGTCAGCGGCGCTCGCGTCGGCGGGCAGGAGTTCCGGCACGAGGCGTCCGCGGTCTGCGCGGCGGGCGGGACGGTGTGCGCGGGCGGCTCGGACGGTGTCGTCCGCCTGTGGCCCACCCCGCAGGCGGCGGACTCGACCCAGATCACGGCCCACGACGGTGCGGTCCTGGCGCTCGGCCGCGTGCGCGGCCCGTCCGGTCGTCCGGCGCTCGTGAGCGTGGGCCTGGACAACGAGATCCGCTGCTGGGACGCCGAGCGGTCGCACGAACTGTGGCGCCGGAGAGTCCTGGACCCCGGCCCCTGGCAGGTACCGCTGCTCGCCTGCGCCACGACCGGACGCAGGGCCGACGGCCGGGACTTCGTGGCCACCGGCGAGCACCAGGGACGCGTCAGGGTGCTGCTGCTGAGCGACGGACTGCCCGTCGCCGAGCAGGAGTTCACCGTGCCGGACATCGTCACGGCCCTCGCCGCGGGCCGGGTGCGCGGCCGGGACGTGCTCGCCGTCGGCACCGGATCCGGCCGGATCGCCTGCTGGGACCTCGGCGCCGCCCGTATGTACGCCCTGGGCCCCGAACCCCGCCGACCGCTCTGGACGACCGCGCTCGCGCTGGCCCCGGACGGCTCGGGGCGACTGGCGACCGGCGGCCTGGACGGCACCGTACGGGAGTGGTCGCTGCCCACGTGCCGGCCGCTCGGCCCCGCCCGCCCCGGGCACCGGCGCCGGGTGACCGCCCTGGCCTACGCCGGCGGACGCCTCGTCGGATGCGGCGCCGACCACCGACTGGTGTCGTACGCGGACGGTGGGGAACGCAGGATGCCCATGCCCCTGGTCTCGTTCGGCGAGGCCGCGGACGGATCCCTTCTGGGCGGCGACGAGCGGGGCCGGGTGTGGCGGGTGGAGGCGGGCGACGCGGGCCTGGCCGTGACCGAGGCGCTGGACGCCGTACGGCCCGTGTCCGCCGTCGCGACCGTCGCGGTCGACGGCTCCACCGCGGTCGTCGCCGGCAGCCCCGACGGTTCGCTCGAGGTCCGGGAGGGCGAGCGCGGGCGGCTGGTGCGACGGCTGCGGCCCGTCTGCGAGAGCGGGGTGCGGGAACTGGCCGGTGTGTCCTGGCGGTCACCCGGCAGGCAGCCACGGCCGCTGCTGTTCGCGCGCAGCGAGTGGGGGGTCCTGGAGTGCTGGGACTTCGCCGCGGCCGACCCGATCAGCTCCCAGGGTCTGCCGCTGGCCACGCCGGTCGCCCACCAGGACCCGCGGGCGACCCTGTCGGTGCAGCCCGGCGGGGACGGAACCCAGGCGGTGCTGTCGCTGGCACCGTGGGACGCCCGCCCCAGCCGTCCGCTGTGGGACTCCGACGAGGACACGCACCTCGCCGTCCTCGACGTGGCCCGCGGCCCCGTGCACAGCCAGCCCTGCCGTCCCCTGGGCGAGAACGCGCCCCAGGGCCCCTTCCGGGCGGTCCGCTGCGGCGGCACCCTGCTCGTCTTCGTGCCCCTTTCCGACCGGGTGGTGCGCGTGCTCGACACGCGGACGCGGCGCTGGGCCGCGCTGCCGGAGGACGACCTGGTCGAGGTGTTCGCCCTCGCCGCCGCGGACGGGGACGAGATCGTCGTGGTCGGCGGTGAGAGCACCAGGGTGTACGCGTGGGAGAGCCTGCGCACCTGTTTCACCCGGCCCGGCGAGCGGCCGGCCGAGATCCGGCCGGTGACCGCCCGCACCCGTCTCGGGCGGCGCGCCGCTCCACCGCCGCCCCCGCTCCACGAGCACGCGGTCGTCCTCCCGACGTACAAGGCCCGCCACGCCGTGCTGCTGCCCGGTGGGGAGGCCTACGCGGTCGCGGCCCAGAACGAGCTGGCCGTCGCCTCGGTGCGGGACGGCGCCGTCCTGCGCGGGCTCGAGCTTCCCTCTCCCTGTACGGCCCTCGCCGCCGGACCGGGTGGCGAACTCCTCGTCGGCACCCGCAACGGCCTCGTCCTCTTCGACTGACCCCCGTCCCCCCCCGATTTCCGGCCTCACCCCCGCGCCCCCCTCCCCGTCGGGCATACCGGTCGGTATGCTCGGCCGGAAGATGGCATCGTCGCCCCCCAGGAGGACCCGTGTCCCGCACCGCCCTGCGAATCTGCCCCCTGTGCGAGGCCACCTGCGGGCTGACGCTCACCCTTGAGGGGACCTCGGTCACCGGCGCCCGCGGTGACCGCGAGGACGTGTTCAGCAAGGGGTTCATCTGCCCCAAGGGCGCCTCCTTCGGGGCCGTCGACGGCGATCCGGACCGGCTGCGCACCCCGCTCGTGCGCCGGGACGGCGAACTGCGCGAGGCCACCTGGACGGAGGCCTTCGACGCCGTGGCCGCCGGGATCCGCCCGGTCGTCGAGCGGCACGGCCCGCACGCGGTGGGCGTCGTCCTCGGCAATCCCAACGTCCACACCATGGCCGGCGCCCTCTACCCGCCCGTGCTGCTCGCCGGGCTCGGCACCCGCAGCCTGTTCACCGCCTCCACGGTCGACCAGATGCCCAAGCACGTCTCCAGCGGACTGCTCTTCGGCGACGCCAACGCCATCCCGGTACCGGACCTGGACCACACCGACCACCTGCTCCTCATCGGCGCCAACCCCCTGGAGTCCAACGGCAGTCTGTGCACCGCCCCCGACTTCCCGGGCAAGCTCAAGGCCCTGAAGGCCCGCGGCGGCACCCTCACCGTCATCGACCCGCGCCGCACCCGCACCGCGAAGCTCGCCGACCGGCACATCGGGATCAGGCCCGGCACCGATGCGCTGCTCCTCGCGGCGATGGCGCACGTGCTGTTCGAGGAAGACCTGGTGGAACTGGGGGAGCTGACCCCGCACGTCGAGGGGCTCGACGAACTCCGTGCAGCCGTAAGGGACTTCACTCCCGACGCGGTGGCCCCCGCCTGTGACGTCGACGCCGGCACCGTCCGCGCCCTCGCCCGCGAACTCGCCGCCGCCCCCACCGCCGCCGTCTACGGCCGCATCGGCAGCTGCACGGTCCCGTTCGGCACCCTGGGCAGCTGGCTCGTGGACGTCCTCAACATCCTCACCGGCAACCTGGACCGGCCCGGCGGCGCGCTCTTCCCGCAGGCCGCCACCGACCGCACCCCCCGCCCGGCCGGGCCGGGCCACGGCTTCGCGCTCGGCCGCTGGCACTCCCGGGTGAGCCGGCACCCCGAGGCCAAGGGCGAGCTGCCGCTGTCCGCGCTCGCCGAGGAGATCGACACCGCCACCGAGGAGGGCGAGCCGGTCCGGGCGCTCGTCGTGGTGGCCGCCAACCCCGTGCTGTCCGCCCCGGACGGCGACCGGCTCGACAAGGCGCTCGGCTCCCTCGACTTCATGGTCAGCGTCGACCCGTACCTGAACGAGACCTCGCGCCACGCCGACGTCGTCCTGCCGCCGCCCCCGCCCTCCCAGAGCGCCCACCACGACTTCGCCTTCAACACCCTCGCCGTGCGCAACCAGGTCCGCTACTCCCGCCCCGCCGTCCCGCTGGAGCCCGGCAGGATGGCCGAGACGGAGATCCTCGCCCGGCTGACGCTGGCCGTGACCGGCATGCACGGCGCCGACCCGTCCGCCGTCGACGACCTGGTCATCGGCCAGACCCTCGGCAAGGCGGTCAAGGAGCCGCACTCGCCCGTGCACGGCCGTGACCCGCGGGAACTGGCCGCCCTGCTCACGGGCGAGAACGGCCCCGAGCGCCGGCTCGACATGATGCTGCGCCTCGGCCCCTACGGCGACGGTTTCGGCGCACGCCCGGACGGGCTGAGCCTCGCCCGGCTGCTGGACCACCCGCACGGCATCGACCTCGGGCCGCTGGGCCCGCGTCTGCCGCAGCCGCTGAAGACGCGGAGCGGGCGGATCGAACTGCTGCCGCGGCCGATCGCCGACGACCTGCCCCGCCTCACCGGGGCGCTGCGGGAGCGGCCCGCCGGACTGGTCCTCGTCGGACGGCGCCATCTGCGTTCCAACAACAGCTGGATGCACAACGTCCCGGCCCTCACCGGCGGCAGCAACCGCTGCACCCTGCACATCCACCCCGAGGACGCGGAACGGCTGGGCGTGCGGGACGGGGCGCCGGTGCGCGTGAAGGGCGCCGGGGGAGAGGTGACCGCTCCGGCGGAGGTCACCGACGGCGTGCGGCGGGGCGTGGTGAGCCTTCCGCACGGCTGGGGTCACGACCGGCCCGGCACCCGTCTCCACCACGCCTCGACGGACCCCGGCGTCAACGTCAACCAGCTGCTCGACGGCAGCCTGCTCGACCCCCTGTCGGGCAACGCGGTGCTGAACGGCGTACCCGTTGAGCTCACCGTAAGCCTGTGACCTGGAATTTTGCGCTTATTGCTCGCACGTCAACGTCTTGTTAACGCCGTTTGACGGGACCTAACGTCGTCGCACCGCCTGCCCGGTGGGATGTTCAAGGGCGAACGTTAGGTATCCACACATGTTGACCATCCTCGGCTTTGCCATGATCGCGACCTTCCTGGTCCTGATCATGATGAAGAAGATGTCGCCGATCGCGGCGCTCGTCTTGATCCCGGCACTGTTCTGCGTCTTCGTCGGGAAGGGCGCCCGGCTCGGTGACTACGTCATCGACGGCGTCAGCAGCCTCGCCCCCACCGCGGCGATGCTCATGTTCGCGATCGTCTACTTCGGTGTGATGATCGATGTCGGCCTCTTCGACCCGATCGTCCGGGGCATCCTGAAGTTCTGCAAGGCCGACCCGCTGCGCATCGTCGTGGGCACGGCGCTGCTCGCCGCGATCGTCTCGCTCGACGGCGACGGCTCCACCACCTTCATGATCACCGTCTCGGCGATGTACCCGCTCTACAAGCGCCTGAAGATGAGCCTGGTCGTGATGACCGGTGTCGCCGCCATGGCCAACGGCGTGATGAACACGCTGCCCTGGGGCGGCCCGACCGCCCGTGCCGCCACCGCGCTGAAGCTCGACGCGAGCGACATCTTCGTGCCGATGATCCCGGCCCTGGCCGTGGGCCTGCTCTTCGTCTTCGTCCTCGCGTACGTCCTCGGCCGCCGCGAGCGCAAGCGGCTCGGCGTGCTGACCCTGGACGACGTGCTGGTGGAGGAGATCGCACTCGTCGAGGAGAAGGAGACCGAGACCGTCCTTGTGGGCGCCGGCGGCTCCGGCACCGGCAACGGCACGTCCCGGGCCGCGGGTTCCGGCGCCGGCACCGCCCCCGGCGACGACGAGCCCGAGGAGGGCTTCCAGGGCCTCGACCCGCGGCGCGCCACCCTGCGCCCCAGGCTGTACTGGTTCAACGCGCTGCTCACGGTGACCCTGCTCACCGCCATGATCATGGAGTGGCTGCCGATCCCGGTGCTGTTCCTGCTCGGCGCCGCGCTCGTGCTCACCGTGAACTTCCCCCACATCCCCGACCAGAAGGCCCGGCTCGCCGCCCACGCCGACAACGTCCTCAACGTCGCCGGCATGGTCTTCGCCGCCGCCGTCTTCACCGGCGTGCTCCAGGGCACCGGCATGGTCGACCACATGGCCACGTGGATGGTGGACGTCATCCCCGAGGGCATGGGCCCGCACATGGCGCTCGTCACCGGTCTGCTGAGCCTCCCGCTCACCTACTTCATGTCCAACGACGGCTTCTACTTCGGCGTTCTCCCGGTCCTCGCCGAGGCCGGCGCGGCGCACGGCGTCTCGCCCCTGGAGATGGCCCGCGCCTCGCTCGTCGGCCAGCCGCTGCACATGTCGAGCCCGCTGGTGCCGGCCGTGTACGTCCTGGTCGGCATGGCCAAGGTCGAGTTCGGCGACCACACCCGCTTCGTGGTCAAGTGGGCCGCCCTCACCTGCCTGGTGATCCTGGGCGCGGGCCTGCTCTTCGGCATCATCTGACCCACTTCATGGAGGAACTCGTGAGGCCCGGCAGGAACCACGGCTGGCTGCTCCGTCTCGTCATCGCCTTCTCCTTCGCGCAGGGGGCGGTCTCGATGGCCCGGCCCGCCGTCTCCTACCGGGCCCTCGCCCTGGGCGCCGACGAGCGGGCCGTCGGCGTCATCGCGGGTGTCTACGCACTGCTTCCGCTGTTCGCCGCCGTACCGCTGGGCCGCCGCACCGACCACGGCCGGTGCGCCCCGCTGCTGCCGGTGGGCGTGGTGCTGATATCCGGCGGCTGCGCCCTGAGCGGCCTCGCCGGTTCCCTCTGGGCGATGGCCCTGTGGAGCGGGGTGATGGGTCTCGGCCATCTCTGCTTCGTCATCGGCTCCCAGTCGCTCGTCGCCCGCCAGTCCGCCCCGCACGAACAGGACCGCAACTTCGGTCATTTCACGATCGGCGCCTCCCTCGGCCAACTGGCCGGCCCGATCGCGGCCGGGGCCCTGATCGGCGGCGACGACATGGCGGCCACCAGCGCGCTCGCCCTGCTCGTCGCGGGCGCGGGCTGCGCGGTCGCGTTCACGTCCCTGTGGCGCATCGAACACCGCGACACGGCGCCCACGTCCGGTGCGGCGGACGGCGACCGCGTCCCCGTCGGCCGCATCCTGCGCACCCGCGGCGTCCCGGCCGGCATCCTCGTCAGTCTCGCCGTGCTGTCCGCGACCGACGTCCTCACCGCCTACCTGCCGGTGGTGGGCGAGCAGCGGGGCATCGCCCCCTCGGTGGTCGGTGTCCTGCTCAGCGTCCGCGCGGCGGCCACCATCGCCTGCCGGCTCGTCCTCACCCCGCTGCTGCGGATGCTGGGCCGGACCCTGCTGCTCGCCGTGACGTGTCTGCTGGCGGCCGTGCTGTGCGCCGGGATCGCGCTGCCGGTGCCGGTCTGGGCGCTCGGCGTGATGCTCGCCGTCCTGGGCTTCTGCCTCGGGGTGGGGCAGCCGCTGTCCATGACGACGGTCGTCCAGGCCGCGCCCGACGGCGCCCGTTCCACGGCCCTCGCGCTGCGGCTGACCGGCAACCGCCTCGGCCAGGTCGCGGCGCCCGCCACCGCGGGCCTGGTCGCCGGGATCACGGGCGCGGCCGCCCCCTTCGTGATGCTCGGCGTGCTGCTGGTCCTGTCGGCGGGTGTGGCGCTGCGGTCACCGGCGAAGCCCGCGAACCCCCCGGAGGGCCCGCAACAGGGGGCCCCGCCCCGGCGGTCCGGGTCGGCCATGGGCCGGACGAGGGACACCTGACGGGCCGTAGGGCGGTGCTCCCGCCGAACGGGGCGCGGATGTGACAAAGAGTCGGATGACGAGTGATTTGTATGAAAATCATCCGACTTGGAGGAGCTTGCATGCACGCCACGCCCCGTCCCCGCCGCGCCGGCGCCCGCACCGCCGCCCTCGCGGCCCTCACCGTCGCGGGAAGCGCCCTCTTCGGGGTGCCCGCGGTCGCCGTGCCCGGCGAGAACGGAGACGTCAAGATCCACGCGGTCGGAAAGGACACCGCCGAGCCCGACAACGACCCCCACGTCTGCGGCTTCTACCTCGACGCCTTCAACTTCGACCCGAACGAGACGGCCGACTGGACCATCGTGGCCGAGCCGCCGACCACCACCGGTGTACGGCGCAACGACTCGATCACCCTCGACGACACGGGAGCGGGGCACACCGACGCGATCCACCTGCCCAACGGGCACTACCGGCTCACCTGGGTCACACCGGACGGCGACGGCGAGGGCAAGTTCAAGACGTTCTGGGTCGACTGCGCGCCCGGTCAGGGCAACGGCGGCCCGAACGGCGGCCCCAACGGCGGCCCGCCGGCCGGCGGTGGCGGTCTCGCCCGTGACGCCGCCATCGGGCCGGTGGCCGGTGCCGCCACCGTGGGTGCGGCCGCGGTCGGCGGCGTGGTCTGGTTCCGGCTCCGCCGCCGTACGCATGGCGCCGCGTAGACGCAGGCGCAGGCCCTGGTACCGGACGCGCGCCTACCGCCTGGCCCGGACGGCCGTGCTGACCGCCACGCTGGTCACGGGGTGCGTCCACTGGACCCAGGACGAGGAACCCCCGGGTGCGGCCGCGGCCGGCCCGGGCGGCTCCGCCGGGGTGGCGGCGGTGGGGTCCGCGGGACCCGCCGCCCCTGCGCCGGCCGGTCCGGGCACGCCCGCCCGGGCACCGGGGACCTCGGGGGCCCCGGTCTCCGGGGGGCCGGGGGCGGCCCGCCCGCAGGACGGTGACTCCCGGCCCCGGGGGACACCGTCCCACGGCGAGCCGCGCCACCCCGCAGGACGGCCGGGCGGCCCGGACCGGCCGGGGCCGGGGCGGCAGGACCCGTCCGGCCCGCCGGCCCGCAAGGGCGAACCCGGGCAGCCGCATCCCGCCGGTCGACCGCAGCGTCCGGAGCGTCCGGGACAGCCGGGTGGATCGGGTCGGCCGGGTCGGGCGGGTCAGCCGGGCCGCCAGGGCGAAGCAGGTCAGCCGACTCAGGGAGCGCGTCAGGACCGCCCGGGTGAGGCAGGGCGGCAGGGTCGGCAGGGGCAGCCGGGCCAAGCCGGCCGGCCCGCCCGCCCGGCCGGTCGCCCCGCGCCCCGGCAGGCGCCCCGCCCCGGTGCCGCCCCCGCCCGCCCCGGTGGCAGTCCCTCCGCCGCCCGGCCCCTGCCGCGCTCCCGCGCCACCCGCCTCGCCATCCCCTACATCGGCGTGGACGCCCCCGTCATCGACCTCCGCCTCGACGGCAGGCGCCGGCTGCCCGCACCCCCGGAGGACGAGCCCGGCCTCGTCGGCTGGTACGCGGCCGGCCCGGCCCCGGGCGAGCGGGGGACCGCCGTCGCCGTCGGCCACCTCGACACCGACCACGGCCCGGCCGTCTTCGCGGGACTGTCCGAACTCCGGCGGGGCAGGCTGATCCAGGTCCGCCGCGCCGACGGCCGCACGGCCGTCTACACCGTCGACGCCCTCCGCAGGTACGAGAAGGCGCACTTCCCCAACGGGGAGGTGTACGGCGACCGGGGCCGCCCCGAACTGCGGCTGATCACCTGCGGCGGCACCTTCGACCGCAGGACCGGCTACGACGGCAACCTCGTCGTCTTCGCCCACCTCGTCCGCCTCGTCCGGCCCGCGGCCCGCTGACCCGGAGCCGGGGGAGTGAGACGGCCCACTCCCGAGCCGTGGTGCATTACCTCTGGGGCCCCTGGTGCCGGAAAACTAACGACGCTAGTTTGGGGCCCGGACGAGGAGCACCGGCGGAAGGAACGCGATGAAGGCACAGGACGGCATCTACCTCGACGGCGCCTGGCGTCCGGCCGCGTGCCAGGACGTGATCGAGGTCGTCAACCCGGCCGACGAGCAGGTGATCGCCCGGGTCCCGGCGGGCAACGCCGTGGACGTCGACGCCGCCGTACGGGCCGCCCGCGCCGCACTCCCCGGCTGGGCGGCCACCCCGCCCGCCGAGCGCGCCGCCCGTCTCACCGCGCTCCGGGACGTCCTGGCCGCCCGCAAGGGCGAGATCGCCGAGACCGTCACCGCCGAGCTCGGCGCCCCGCCGGCCTTCGCCCAGGTGGTCCACGCGGGCCTGCCGATCGCCGTGGCCGGCTCCTACGCCGAGCTCGCCGCCACCCACAGCTTCGAGGAGAAGGTCGGCAACTCGACCGTGTACCAGGAGCCGATCGGCGTGGTCGCCGCGATCACCCCCTGGAACTACCCGTTGCACCAGATCGTCGCCAAGGTCGCCCCCGCCCTGGCCGCCGGCTGCACGGTGGTCCTCAAGCCCGCCGAGGACACCCCGCTCACCGCCCAGCTCTTCGCCGAGGCCGCCCACGAGGCAGGCGTCCCGGCCGGTGTCCTCAACCTCGTCACCGGCCTCGGCCCGGTCGCCGGCCAGGCCCTGGCCGAACATCCCGGAGTCGATCTGGTCTCCTTCACCGGCTCCACCGCCGTGGGCCGGCAGATCGCCGCCACGGCGGGTGCCGCGATCAAGAAGGTGGCCCTGGAGCTCGGCGGCAAGTCCGCCAACGTCATCCTGCCGAGCGCCGACCTCGCCAGGGCGGTCAATGCCGGCGTCGCCAACGTGATGTCCAACTCCGGCCAGACGTGCAGCGCCTGGACCCGCATGCTGGTCCACCGCGACCAGTACGACGAGGCCGTCGAGCTCGCCGCGACCGCCGCCGCCAAGTACGGCGACCGCATCGGCCCGGTGGTGAACGCCAAGCAGCAGGCCCGCGTGCGCGGTTACATCGAGAAGGGCGTCGCCGAGGGCGCCCGGCTGGTGGCCGGCGGACCGGAATCCCCGCGTGAGCAGGGCTACTTCGTGAGCCCCACGGTCTTCGCCGACGTCACGCCGGAGATGACCATCGCCCAGGAGGAGATCTTCGGCCCGGTCCTCGCCCTCCTGCGCTACGAGGACGAGGAGGACGCCCTGCGGATCGCCAACGGCACGGTCTACGGCCTGGCCGGCGCGGTCTGGGCGGGCGACGAGGCCGAGGCGGTGGCCTTCGCCCGCCGCATGGACACGGGTCAGGTCGACATCAACGGCGGCCGCTTCAACCCCCTTGCCCCCTTCGGCGGTTACAAGCAGTCGGGGGTCGGCCGCGAACTCGGCGCGCACGGTCTCGCCGAGTACCTCCAGACCAAGTCCCTGCAGTTCTGAGGAGGTTGTCGTGGTCCGTGCCGCCGTACTCCCCGCCGTGGGCGCTCCGCTGGAGATCGCCGACATCGACCTCCCGGACCCCGGCCCCGGCCAGGTCCGCGTCCGTCTCGCCGCCGCCGGGGTCTGCCACTCCGACCTGTCCCTGACCAACGGCACCATGCGGGTGCCGGTCCCCGCGGTCCTCGGCCATGAGGGCGCGGGTACCGTCACGGCCGTCGGAGAGGGCGTCACCGAGGTGGCGCCCGGCGATGACGTGGTCCTCAACTGGGCTCCCTCCTGCGGAAGTTGCCATGCCTGCGGACTGGGCGAGGTCTGGCTGTGCGCCAACGCCCTGAACGGCTCGGCCGACGTGTACGCTCGCACCGCCGACGGCACCGACCTGCACCCCGGACTGAACGTCGCCGCGTTCGCCGAGGAGACGGTCGTCCGGGCGTCCTGCGTGCTGCCGTTGCCCGACGGCGTCCCGCTCGCCGACGCCGCCCTGCTGGGCTGCGCCGTCCTCACCGGCTACGGCGCCGTCCACCACTCCGCGCGCGTCCGCCCCGGCGAGACCGTCGCCGTGTTCGGTGTGGGCGGGGTGGGCCTCGCCACGCTCCAGGCCGCCCGGATCGCCCGCGCCTCGACGATCGTCGCCGTGGACGTCTCCCCGGAGAAGGAGGAACTGGCGCGAGCGGCGGGCGCCACGGAGTTCGTGCTCGCCTCCGAGCTGACGGCCCGCGAGATCCGCGCCCTCACCGGCAAGCAGGGCGTCGACGTGGCCGTGGAGTGCGTGGGCCGCGCGGTCGCCATCCGTACGGCCTGGGAGTCGACCCGGCGCGGCGGCCGCACCACCGTCGTCGGCATCGGCGGCAAGGACCAGGAGGTCACCTTCAACGCCCTGGAGCTCTTCCACTGGGGCAGGACCCTGTCCGGGTGCGTGTACGGCAACTCGAACCCGGCGCAGGACCTGCCGGTGCTCGCCGACCACGTCCGCGCGGGCCGGCTGGACCTCTCCGCCCTGGTGACGGAGCGGATCGCCCTCGACGGGATCCCGGCGGCCTTCGAGAACATGCTGGCGGGCAAGGGCGGACGGGCGCTGGTCGTCTTCTAGCGGTCCCGGGGGCCCGGTCCCGGGCCCCCGGCCGGAGCTGGCCCGACCCTGTTCTGTCACATCCGTTGACCGCATACCGTCCGGTCAGTATGTTCCCCGGAACGTCCCCATAGCACCCACTGGAGTGTGCACGCATGGACACGTTCCCCACCGCTCACCCGACTCCCACCACGGCACCCGCGACTCCCCATCGCCGCCGTGTCGCCACCGCCGCCGCGCTCGCCTCCGCGGTGGAGTGGTACGACTACTTCGTCTTCGGCATCGCCGCCGCCCTCGTCCTCGGCGACCTGTACTTCCCGGCCGGCAGCTCCACCGCCGGAGTCCTGGCCGCCTTCGCCACCTTCGCCGTCGGCTTCCTCGCCCGCCCGATCGGCGGCATCGTCGCCGGTCACCTCGGAGACAAGCGCGGACGCAAGCCGATGCTGGTCCTCGCGCTGACGCTCATGGGCGTGGCCACGACGGCCATCGGTCTCCTGCCGACCTACGACACGATCGGTGTGGCCGCGCCGATCCTGCTGGTCGCCCTCCGCGTCGTGCAGGGCATCGCGGTCGGCGCCCAGTGGGGCGGCGCGATGCTGCTGGCCACCGAGTACGCCCCCGAGGGCAAGCGGGGCGTCTACGGCAGCGTCGTCCAGCTCGGCGTCCCCATCGGCGTGGTGACGGCGAACACGGCCTTCCTCCTCGCCGGCGCCTTCACCACCGACAGCGCCTTCGCGGCCTGGGGATGGCGGGTCCCCTTCGTGGTCGGCCTGTTCGTGCTCGCGCTCGCCCGGTACATCCACACCCGGGTCGAGGAGACCCCCGAGTTCCGGGCCGCCGAACGGGAGCTGGCCGAGAAGGAGAAGGCCGAGCAGAGCTCCCCGCTCCGCGCGATCGTGCGCGGACACCTCGGCACGGTCCTGCTGGCCGGCGGCTCCTTCGCCGTGAACACCGCCGCGTTCTACATCCTCATCACCGGCGTGCTCGACTACACCACCCGTGAACTCGGCATGGCCCGCGGCCCCGTCCTCGCCGTCTCCCTCGGCGTCAGCCTCACCCAGCTCGCGCTGATCCCGGCCTCCGCCGCCCTCTCCGACCGCTGGGGCCGCATCCGGATCTACGCGCTCGGCGCGGTCGGCATCGCCCTGTGGGCCGTACCGCTGTTCCTGCTGATCGACACCGGCTCCCTGCTGTGGCTGGCGGTCGGCACGTTCGTCGCGAGCTGCTTCCTCAGCATCATGTACGGCCCGCAGGCGGCCCTGTTCGCCGAGCTGTTCACCCCCGAGATGCGCTACACGGGAGCCTCGCTCGGCTACCAGATCGCGGCCGTGGCCGGCGGCGGCCTCGCCCCCTTCGTGATGGTCCTGCTGCTGGAGGCGACGGGCACGTCCCTGGCGGTGTCCGCCTACATCGTCGCCCTGTCCGTGGTCGCGCTGATCTCCATCAAGGTCCTCGCGAACCGGGCGCGCTCACGCTGAGACGTCCTCCTCCTCGGGCCGCCGCACCGACGCGCCGGCCCGCGGAGGCCGGGACCGCGACACCGCCACGCCCGCCAGACACAGCGCCCCGCCCGCCAGCGTGAGCACGCCGGGCACCTCGCCCAGCGTCAGCCACGACATCAGCACGACCAGCGCGGGCACGGCGTACGTGGTCGCGCCCATGCGTCCGGCGGTCGTCCGGGCCAGGGCGTACGCCCAGGTGGTGAAGGCGAGCGCGGTCGGGACGACCCCCAGGTAGACCATGCCGAGGGTGGCGGACAGCGGGGCGTCGGCGGCCTCGTGGACCAGCTGCCCGGCGAACGGCAGACACAGCACCGCCCCCACCGCACAACCGAACGTCGTCACCTGCAGCGCGCCGGCGTGCCCCAGCGCCGGCTTCTGCGCCACCACCCCGCCCGCGTAGGCCACGGCCGCCAGCAGACACAGCACCACACCGAGCAGCGAGGACCCGCCCCCGCCCGACATCGACAGCCCGACGGTCACCGCCCCCGCGAAGGACACCGCCATCCCGGCGAGCAGCCGCGGCGGCAGCCGGTCGCCGAGGAAGCGCGCGCCCAGCAGGGCGATGAGCAGCGGCCCGACGTTCACCACCAGGGCCGCCGTCCCCGCGTCCACCTGCTGCTCGCCCCAGTTCAGGACCACCATGTACACCCCGAACCACAGCACGCCCGAGACGGCGATCCCGCGCCTCGCGGCCCTCGGCGGCCACCCCTCCCGCCGGACGAGACACAGCGCCCCCAGCACCAGCGCACCGGCCAGCAACCGTCCGAGCGCCAGCGCGCCCGGCGAGTACGCGGTCCCGGCACCGCGGATCGCGACGAAGGCGGAGGCCCAGGCCAGGACCGTGAAGCCGGCCGCACCGGCGGCGAGCAGTCGCGTACGACGAGCGGGGTTCATCATGCTCCCGGGGTCAGGAAGGAAAGGGGGAGGGGGCCGGCGGAATGCGGACGGCGGTTTCCCCGGCGGCCCTCGGGCCGGCCGGAGCCGCGGGGGCGGGCGGTCAGCTCAACGCGGCCCCCTCGATCCCCAGCAGGCCGCCCAGCGCCCGTTCGCCCGCCGGCGTCACCCGTACCGCCCGCCCGGAGCCGATCCGCACGCACCACCCGGTGTCCAGGGCGTGCCGGCACAGGGCCGCGCCCGCGACGCCCGCGAGGTGGGGACGGCGCTCGGTCCAGTCGAGACAGGCCCGGGCCAGCGGCCGGCGGCCCGCCCGCTCCAGGGGGATGCCGGCGCCGTCGAACCAGGCCAGGCCCGCGTCCGTCAACGCGAACCCGGCCTGCCCTGTCTCGTGCGTGCGCAGCAGCCCGCGTGCCGTGAGCGCGTCGGTGACCGCGATGCCGAGCCGGCCGGCGAGATGGTCGTAGCAGGTGCGGCCGCGGGCCATCGCCGATCCGGCGCTCGCGGCCCGCAGCGTGCGCGGACGGACGGCCGGGTCCGGGGCGACCTGGGCGGCGAGGTCCTCCACGAGCTGGGCGACCCGGGCGTCGGCGAGCCGTACGTACCGGTGCCGGCCCTGTCGTTCCCCGGCCAGCAGCCCGCCCGCGACCAGCTTGCCCAGGTGCTCGCTCAGCGTGGACGGGGCCACCCCCGCGTGCCGGGCGAGCTCGCCCGCCGTCCACGCCCGCCCGTCGAGCAGCGCCAGCAGGCAGACCGCCCGCGTCTCGTCGGCCAGGAGCGCCGCCAGCGCGGCCAGCCCCGGCGCCCGTGCGTCCCTGGTGGTCATGGATCCCAGCATGGGGGACGGACACTTCGGCGCGCGCCGAACTGTTCAGGCCAGCTGCCGGTGCTGCAGCGCGAGCCCGTCCAGCAGGGCCGCCAGGCCCGTCTCGAACGCCCGCTCGTCGATCTTCTCCTGCTGCTCGGCGAGCAGGTGCGCCTGGCCGAGATGGGGATAGTCGGCGGGGTCGTAGGCGCTCGCGTCGTCGACGAAACCCCCGGCGAACGAGCCGAGCGCGGAGCCCATGATGAAGTACCGCATCAGCGCGCCGATGGAGGTGGCCTGCGCGGGCGGCCAGCCCGCCGCGACCATCGCGCCGTAGACGGCGTCGGCGACCCTGAGGCCCGCCGGGCGGCGGCCGGGGCCCCGGGCGAGGACCGGGACGATGTTCGGGTGGTCGCGCAGGGCGGCCCGGTAGGAGACCGCCCAGTCGTGCAGCGCGGTCCGCCAGTCCCGGTCGTCCTCGAACATCGACAGGTCGATCTGGGCGCTCACCGAGTCGGCGACGGCCTCCAGGATCTCGTCCTTGGTGCGGAAGTGGTTGTAGAGCGAGGGCCCGCTGACCCCCAGTTCGGCGGCGAGCCGGCGCGTGGAGACGGCCGCCAGGCCCTCCGCGTCCACCAGCGCCCGTGCGGTCTGGACGATCCGGTCGGTGCTGAGAAGGGGCTTGCGCGGTCGGACCATGGCGCACATAGTAGGGCTGCGACCTGGAAACTAGCAGTGCTAATTTAAAAGTCCGGCTTTCAAAGGCCTTGCTCCGCCTTTCAAGCCCTTCCTCTGTGAGGTGATCTCGTGGTGAACCTGGGGCTCAGCGACGAGCAGGAGGCCGTCCGGCGGCTCGCCCGGGACTTCGTGGAGCGGGAGATCGCTCCGCACGTCGTCGCCTGGGACCGCGCCGAGGAGGTCGACCGGGGCATCGTGAAGAAGCTCGGCGAGGTCGGCTTCCTGGGCCTGACGATCGACGAGGAGTACGGCGGCTGCGGCGGTGACCATCTCGCGTACTGCCTGGTCACGGAGGAACTGGGACGCGGCGACTCGTCCGTGCGCGGGATCGTCTCCGTGTCCCTGGGGCTGGTCGCCAAGACGATCGCGTCCTGGGGGAGCGAGGCGCAGAAGCGGCGCTGGCTGCCGGGCCTCACCTCCGGCGCCCAGGTCGGCTGCTTCGGCCTCACCGAGCCCGGCACCGGCTCGGACGCAGGCAGCCTCGCCACCCGCGCGGTCCGCGACGGCGACACGTACGTGATCGACGGCAGCAAGATGTTCATCACCAACGGCACCTGGGCCGACGTCGTCCTGCTCTTCGCCCGCTCCACGGACGCGCCCGGACACAAGGGCGTCTCCGCCTTCCTGGTCCCCACCGACACCCCCGGCCTCACCCGCCGGACCGTCCACGGCAAGCTCGGCCTGCGCGGCCAGGCCACCGCGGAGCTGGTCCTGGAGGACGTGCGGGTGCCCGCCTCCGCCCTGCTGGGCGAGGAGGGCAAGGGCTTCTCCGTGGCCATGTCGGCGCTCGCCAAGGGCCGGATGTCGGTCGCCGCGGGCTGTGTCGGCATAGCCCAGGCCGCCCTGGACGCGGCGGTGCGCTACGCCGGCGAGCGTGAGCAGTTCGGCAGGACCATCGCCCACCACCAGCTGATCCAGGAGCTGATCAGCGACATCGCCGTGGACGTCGACGCGGCCCGGCTGCTGACCTGGCGGGTCGCCGACCTGATCGACCGGGGCCTGCCCTTCGCCACCGAGTCCTCCAAGGCCAAGCTCTTCGCCTCCGAGGCCGCCGTCCGCGCCGCGAACAACGCCCTGCAGGTCTTCGGCGGCTACGGCTACATCGACGAGTACCCGGCGGGCAAGCTGCTGCGCGACGCCCGCGTGATGACCCTCTACGAGGGCACCAGCCAGATCCAGAAGCTGGTCATCGGGCGGGCCCTGACCGGGGTCTCGGCGTTCTGAGTACGCGTCTGAGTACGCGTACGGATGTGGCGCGGGCCACTCCGGCGGGATCCTTCCCGCATGAGTGACACACCGGTCAAGCAGCAGAACACGGCCGCTTTCTACGGACAGGCCGTCGCCTCCTTCGCCATCGCCATCGCGGCCACGGCGATCGGCATCTACCAGCTGAACACCGATGCCTGGGTCCGGGCGTTCCTGGCGATCGCGGTCCTGTACCTCGTCACCTCCGCCTTCACCCTGTCGAAGGTGATCCGCGACCGCCAGGAGGCCGGGACGATCGTGAGCCGTGTCGACCAGGCCCGCCTGGAGAAGCTGCTCGCCGAACACGACCCCTTCGAGAAGATCTGAGGGTTCACCCTCGGCTGAGCGGCCGGGCTAAGCAACCGCTCACCTTCGGCGGTATGGTGGAGCGACTGTACCGAGAGGGGCGAGCGAGGGATGAGTACGGCTCAGGAGACGGCCGGCGGCGAGATCGAGCCGTGGGAAGAGGTCACCCCCGACGCGGCCCGGCGGCTGCTCGTCGCCGCCGTGGAGGCCTTCGCCGAGCGCGGCTACCACGCGACGACGACCCGCGACATCGCGGGCCGTGCGGGCATGAGCCCGGCCGCCCTCTACATCCACTACAAGACCAAGGAAGAGCTGCTCCACCGCATCAGCCGGATCGGCCACGACCGCGCGCTGGACATCCTGCGCACGGCGGCGGCCGGCGAGGGCAGCGCGACGCGGCGGCTCGCGGACGCCGTGAGCTCCTTCGTCCGCTGGCACGCAGGCCGCCGCACCACCGCGCGGGTCGTCCAGTACGAACTGGAGGCCCTCGGCCCCGAGGCCCGTGCCGAGATCCTCGCGCTGCGCCGGCAGGTCGACGCCGAGGTGCGCGGGATCATCGAGGACGGTGTGGCGGCGGGCGAGTTCGACGTCCTGGACGTCCACGGGACCACGCTCGCCGTGCTCTCCCTCTGCATCGACGTGGCCCGCTGGTTCAACGTCGACGGTCCGCGCACGCCCGACGAGGTCGGCGAGCTCTACGCCGACCTCGTGCTGCGGATGGTGGGCGCGGCGAAGTAGGGCCGTGCCCGGGGCCTACAGGTAGTACCGGGAGACGGACTCCGCGACGCACACCGGCTTGTCCCCGCCCTCGCGCTCCACGCTGAAGGCGACGGTGACCTGGATGCCGCCGGTCACGTCCTCGACCCCGGTGATCGTCGCGGTGGCGCGCAGCCGGGAGCCGACCGGGACGGGCGAGGGGAAGCGCACCTTGTTCGTCCCGTAGTTGACGCCCATCTTCACGCCCTCGACCTTGATCAGCTGCGGCCCGAACAGCGGCAGCAGGGACAGGGTCAGGTACCCGTGCGCGATGGTCGTCCCGAACGGCCCGGCGGCGGCCTTCTCCGGGTCGACATGGATCCACTGGTGATCGCCGGTCGCCTCGGCGAACAGATCGATCCGCTTCTGGTCGACCTCCAGCCAGTCGGTGTGTCCCAGCTGCTCGCCCACCGCCGACTTCAGCTCCTCGGCGGACGTGAAGATCCTCGGCTCTGCCATGTGTCTCCGGCCCTCTCCCACGATGTCATGCTAAGCGACTGCTTAGCATGGTGGGGATGTGGGCCCGTGTCAACGATGGGTAGGGTTCGAGGGGTGCCCCAGATTCCCGAGAAGATCCACGAGCTCACGGTCGGCCAGCTCTCCGCCCGCAGCGGCGCCGCCGTCTCGGCCCTGCACTTCTACGAGTCCAAGGGCCTGATCGCCAGCCGCCGCACCTCGGGCAACCAGCGCCGCTACCACCGCGACACGCTCCGCCGGGTCGCGTTCGTGCGCGCCGCCCAGCGGGTCGGCATTCCCCTGGCGACGATCCGTGAGGCCCTCGCCGCGCTCCCCGAGGAACGCACCCCCACCCGGGAGGACTGGGCCCGTCTCTCCGAGACCTGGCGGGCGGAACTGGACCGCCGCATCCAGCAGCTCAACCGCCTCCGCGACCACCTCACCGACTGCATCGGCTGCGGCTGCCTCTCCCTGGACACCTGCGTCCTGTCCAACCCCGACGACGTCTTCGGCGAACGCATGACGGGCTCGCGGCTGCTGGCGGAGAAGGGGAGGGGCTGACGCCGGCGAGGACGGAGACGCGGACGCCGGACGGCCGCGGGTCGCCCGTGGCCGCTCGTGGCCGGTCGCGTGGTTCTCCGCGGCCCCGGGCGGATGCGGTCGCCGCCCGTTCGTCCCGGTGAGCCGCGGGCAGTCGTGCCGCCGGGGCGGCACGGGTGGGCGCGGCGGCACCCCGCCGACGCCGGGCCGCGTCTTCCGCCCCGCCCCGCCCCCTCCCCGGGCCCCTACTCGTACTCCGTCCCGCCCTTGCGGGTCAGGTACGCCCCGCTCACCGCCTTGGCGATGGCCCGTCCGCCCGTCACCGGGCTGTACCGCTCGACAGCCGGCCGGATCACCACACCCTCCCGCAGATGCAGCTCCCGCCCGGACACCGTCTCCCGCCCGGTCGCGATCTCCAGCACCCGCTCGCCGTCGTACGGCCCCTCGTACAGCCGGGGCACCAACGGCAGCTCCCCACCCAGGAGTTCGGCCGCGTCCAGCCACCGCACGGTGCCGTCGATCTCGGCGGACACGTCGAACACCGCGTACCCGAGGGTGTCGCGCCGCCCGTCCGCGCCGTACGTCAGGTCCTGGACACCCGCGCCGTACACCTCACCGAAGACGCCGACCCGGCGCGCGCCCAGCCGCTCGGCGAGGCGGGCCGCCGCCTCGGCGACGCCGTGACCGCGCACGGCCCGCCAGTACAGGTTCCGCGGATCCTCCACCAGCGCCAGCGACTTCGCACCGAAGCCCTTCGAGGACACGTACACCCGTCCCTCACCCGCGACATACGTCAGCAGGCACGCCGAACCGTGCAGCTTCTCCGTCAGGACCACCGGCTCGCCGGGCTCGAAGATGTCCGGGTAGCGCTGGATGTTCTCGATGTCGACCCAGGGCAGCAGATCCTCCGCCGCCTCGACGTCCCCGCTCATGGTCGGCGGGATCGGCGGCACCCACTTCACGATGCCGAGCCGCTCCGCGAAGTCGGTTCCCTCCGCCGCCGCCCGCACCAGGTCGACGTCCGCCAGCGCCCTGGGCCGGCACACGATCCCCTGGGACAGCTCGCCCCGCAGCCGCACCGCCTTGACCCGGTCCGACCTGCTGCCCGCCAGCCGCCCGGTGAGCCCCAGCTCCTCGACCAGCTCGACGGGGAGCACCGCCTGCTCGGGGATGTAGAGGGCGGCCTCGCCGGTGCGGTACGCGCCCTTGGCGACGACGGCCCGGTACAGGCCGACCTGGGCCAGCTCGAGGGCGTCGGCGTTGGGATGCTCGTGCACGGTCAGCACTTCGGCGGTGACGCGCAGCGTCGACATGTGGGGCTCCTTCGGTGCCTCAGTTCGGTTTCATCGCCCTCAACTCTCCCCAGGGGAAAGGGCTGGAGCGAGCCGATTAGCGGCTGGTATCGTCACGCCCTCCGGCGGCGCACCCGTGGGCGCGCAACGCCGCCACCACCAACTCGGCGTTGGACCGGGCCCGTCGACCGTCCGGCAGGACCAGGGTGTCCTCCAGGCCCACGCGGGTCGCCAGCCCCAGCCGTCCCGCGAGCCGCAGCACCGGCCACGCCCCGCCCTCCTCGCCGTGCAGCAGCACGGGCCGGCCGTGCGCGTCACCCAGCTCGGCCAGCAGGGCCCGCGCCGACGCCTCGGCGGTCTCCGGGTCCGGATCCGTCACCTCCGCGAGCACCCGCAGCACCTTCGGCGCCAGCGGGGACCCGGCGAACCGGGCGGCGCCGTCCGTCCCGGACCAGATGCCCGCCTCCACGCCCACACCGAGGGCGATCAGCTGCTCGGCGACCTCCTGCGCGCCCGGCTCGTGCCAGTTGACGGAGGCGAAGTCGGGCAGCACGGACCATGCGCGCACCCGGGACACCCGCGCCACGGGATCCGGCTCGGCCCAGGCGCCCGTGGTCACGCCGACCGGCACCGACACCCGCCGTCGCAGGGCGTCGACGACCACCGCGACGACGCGCGGGGACAGACTCTCGCGCCCGCACGGCGTCCGGGGATGGACATGGACCTCCGTGGCCCCCGCCGCGACGGCCGCGGCCGCCGACTCGGCGAGCGCCTCGGGCGACAGGGGTACGCACATGCCGTCGGCGCCCTCGCGGCGCCCGTTGAGACACACCTGCACCATGCCTCGATGGTGCCAGCCGCCACGGACGACGCCCCTGTCGGCCGGAGCAGGCGGAAACAGGGGGTGCGGCATCCCCGGCGCACCCCCGCCGTGCTCTCAGAGGGACGTCGATGAGAGGGACATCGACGAGAGGGACGTCAGGCGGACATCAGCAGCCGTCCCCGCCGGGCGTACGCCAGTGCCTCGGGCGTCAGCACGGGCCGCGGCACGAGGATGCCGCAGTCCGAACAGACGGGACCCGTCGACGGCTCGTGGTCCAGGTCGTACTTCCACTGCAGCCGTTCGCCGCCGCAGACCGGGCAGGAGCAGCCCGGTTCGCGCTCCAGCGCGCTGATCAGCCGGCGCAGCACCTCGGCCAGCGGTTCACGGGGGTGGACCCGCGGGTCGTCGCACCACGCGACGCCGAAGCCGCCCCAGGTCAGCCGGTGCCAGTCGTCGACACTGCCCGGCCTGCGCAGCCCGTCGTGCTTCTCCTTCTTGCGCCGCTCGGCGAACTCGACCTCGTAGGCCAGCCACACCGCGCGCGCCTCCTCCAGCTCGTCCAGCGCGGCCACGAGCCGCGCTGGGTCGGGGGAGCGGTCCTCGGGTCCGAACCCGGCCCGGGAACACAGGTGGTCCCAGGTCGCCCTGTGCCCGTAGGGGGCGAACCGCTCAAGGCACTTGCGGAGCGAGTAGCGCCGCAGTGCCAGATCGCACCGGGCGTCTCGTACCTGTCTCGCCAGACTCCGGAAACCGGCCATCGCCTTGCACCTCCGTCACATCTGCACCTGTACTTCGGTCACTTCGGCGTCGTCGTACGGACGTCGTCGAATAGACGTATCGACATGCGATTCGGCTCCCTTCGTTTTCCGATGGCCGCCACCCGGCGAAAACTTGACGCATGTTCATCTTCAATCCCGGGGATACCGCCGGTAACCTTCCGCCGACTCCCCCGTCGCTAGGAGCAGCCCATGCCACGGCGAACCCCCCGCTTCACTCTCGACAGACTGAGAACTCCCGGCAGATTCCCCGGGTTCCTGAAGACCGCTTCCGTATGCGCCCTTGTCGCAGGTCTTTTGTCGCCACTTGCCCGGACCGCGTCGGCGGCCGAGGCCACGGCGGCGAACGACTACTGCGGTGGGCAGTGTTCCGACATCCTGCCGCCCGGCGAGAACGGCAACGCCACCCTCGCGCAGATCCTGCTCAACCAGGCCTTCGGCACCCAGCCCGACCATGCCGAGGACCAGCTCGGCCCCTACGCCAACCTGGCCAAGGGCTATCCCACCCTCACCAACGCCACGATCAACACCTTCTTCAACGACGCGTCGTTCGGTGTCGCCTCCGATCAAGTCGCCTCCACCACGAATCCCGCGGGCCGCAGCGACGTGACGATCGTCCGCGACAAGAAGACGGGCGTGCCGCACATCACCGGTACCACCAGATACGGCACCGAGTTCGGCGCCGGGTATGCCGCCGCCCAGGACCGGCTGTGGCTGATGGACGTCTTCCGCCATGTCGGCCGCGGCCAGCTCACCGCCTTCGCCGGCGGCGACCCCTCCAACCAGGGTCTCGAGCAGCAGTTCTGGCGCAACGCTCCGTACACCGAGGCAGACCTCCAGGCCCAGATCGACAACGCCGTGGCGGCCAACGGCGCCCGCGGCCAGCAGGCCCTCGCCGACGCGAACGCCTACCTCGCCGGCGTCAACGCGTATATCGACGCCTCCGACAGCGGCCGCTACTTCCCCGGTGAGTACGTCCTGACCGGCCACAAGGACTCAATCACCAACGCCGGCACCATCGACCACTTCAAGATCACCGACCTGGTGGCGCTCGCTTCCGTGATCGGCGCGCTCTTCGGCTCCGGCGGCGGGGGCGAGGTCAACAACGCCATCTCGCTGCTCGCCGCGCAGGAGAAGTACGGCGTCACGGAGGGCACCAAGGTCTGGGAGGCGTTCCGCGAGCGCAACGACCCCGAGGCCGTCCTCACCGTCCACAACGGCGAGAGCTTCCCGTACGGCGCCAAGCCCGACACCGCCCAGGGCCAGGCGCTGCCGGACGCCGGATCGGTCAGCACCCAGCCGCTGGTCTACGACGCCACCGGCACCGGCGGCGACCAGAGCGCCTCCGCCGCCGCCGAGGCCGCCACCGCGACCGCCCTCAGCTCCGCCAGGCGCGGCATGTCCAACGCCCTCGTCGTCAGCGGCAAGGCCACCGCCAGCGGCCACCCCGTCGCCGTCTTCGGCCCGCAGACCGGCTACTTCGCCCCGCAGCTGCTCATGCTCCAGGAGATCCAGGGCCCGGGCATCAGCGCCCGCGGCGCCTCCTTCGCGGGTCTGAGCATGTACGTCGAACTGGGCCGCGGCCAGGACTACTCGTGGAGCGCCACGACCTCCGGCCAGGACATCATCGACACCTACGCGGTCGAACTGTGCCAGGACGACTACCACTACCTCTACCACGGCACCTGCACGGCCATGGACGTGGTCGAGCAGAAGAACTCATGGAAGCCGACCACCGCCGACGACACCGCGGCCGGCTCCTACACCATGCGCGTGTACCGCACGAAGTACGGCCCCGTGGAGTACCGCGCGACCGTCGGCGGCAAGAAGGTCGCCTACACCACCCTGCGCTCGTCGTTCATGCACGAGGCCGACTCCATCATCGGCTTCCAGATGCTGAACGACCCGGACTACGTCAAGAGCCCGCAGACCTTCCAGAGCGCGGTGCAGCACATCAACTACACCTTCAACTGGTTCTACGCGGACTCCACGCACACCGCGTACTACAACAGCGGGGACAACCCGGTGCGCGCGACCGGCGTCGACTCCGAGTTCCCGGTGTGGGCGCAGGCGTCGTACGAGTGGAAGAACTGGGTGCCGGCCACCAACACGGCCGCCTACACGCCGGCCTCGGAGCACCCCAACTCCATCGACCAGGACTACTACGTCTCCTGGAACAACAAACAGGCCCTGAACTACACCACCGCCTCCTGGGGCGACGGCTCCGTCCACCGCGGCAACCTCCTCGAGGACCGGGTGAAGAAGCTGGTCGCGGCCGGCGGCGTCACACGCGCGACCCTCGTGAAGGCGATGGCCGACGCGGCGCTCGCGGACCTGCGTGCCGAGGACGTCCTGCCGGACCTGCTGAAGGTGATCAACAGCTCCACGGTCACCGACTCCACGGCGGCGGCCGCCGTGAGCAAGCTGCAGGCCTGGCTCACGGCCGGCGGCCGGCGCACGGAGACCTCGGCCGGTTCCAAGACGTACGCCGACGCCGACGCGATCCGCATCCTCGACGCCTGGTGGCCGCTGCTGGTGAAGGCGGAGTTCGAACCGGGGCTCGGGACCGGCCTGTACACCGCGTTCACCGCCAACCTGCCGGTCGACGAAGCCCCCTCGGCCGCCCACGGCCCGACCGGGGCGCACGCCGGGAGCTCCTTCCAGTACGGCTGGTGGAGCTATGTCGACAAGGACATCCGGGCCGTGCTCGGCGAGTCGGTGCAGGGCGCCCTGCCGCAGAAGTACTGCGGCGGCGGCACCCTCAGCGGCTGCCGGGACGTCCTGATCAGCACCCTGAAGACGGCGGCCGGCAAGACCGCGGCCCAGGTCTACCCGGGGGACGACCTGTGCTCGGCGGGCAACCAGTGGTGCGCCGACTCGATCGTCCAGCGCACCCTGGGCGGCATCAAGCACTACAACATCAGCTGGCAGAACCGGCCCACCTTCCAGCAGGTGGTCGAGTTCACCTCACACCGGTAGGTCCCGCTGCGGCGGGCCGTCCCGGCTGATTCGGCCCGCCGCCAGCACCACCCGCGCCAGCTCGGGGTGCACGATGTCACTGTGTGCCCCGGCCGGCGCCCCGCCCCGTCGGACCACCTCGGCCACGTCCACGTTCACACACCCCGACACCGGCAGTTCCCCGGCCAGCGCCTCGGCGAGCCCGTACACGCGCGTGCCCGGCACCGACTGCACGCCGTCGTGCCCCATGGCGCCCCACTTGGTGCCCAGCACGCCCCCGACGCTCAGCGCGGCGGCCTCGGGTTCCGCGAGCACGCCCTGCGCGTCCCGCGCCATCCGGGAGGCCAGCGGGTACATCGTGCCCAGCGCCGAGTCGTGCCGCGAGTAGCAGCACACCAGCGGTCCGTCGATCCGGTTCTGCTGCCCCTGCAGCACACCCCCCGCACGCGGGTCGTGCGGCAGCCGGGTGGCGAACGCGTAGTGCGAGAAAGCACCTTGGAGCAGGGTCACCGACTTCACCGTGCGCACCCCGTCGGGCAGTCCGCGCAGCGCGAACGACACCAGCCGCCCGCCGAAGCTGTGCCCCACCAGGTGCACCCGCACCCCGGGCACCGCACGCGCCAACCGCCCGATCAGCGGCCCGAGACCGCGCTCGCCGACCGTCCCCGCGCGCCGCTTCATCGCGTAGTACGTCGCCTGCCGCAGCAGCTCGTGCGCCCCGTCCCACGGGTTGGGGATGCCGAACTCCCGCTGCTCCTCGCCGCATTCGAGCCGCGCCAGTGCCGCCGCGAACTCCTCGCAGACCTCCGCGGCCGGACCGGCGAACATCCCCGGCTCGTCCTGCGGCACACCCTCCGCCAGCGTGTCCGCCGCGAACAGCGCCTGCGGACCCGGCGGCACGGCGTCCACCAGCAGCCGCACCAGCCGCCCGAACTCCTCCAGTTCGCTCTCCTCGGGCGGTCGCTGCTCCAGCATCCGCGCGATCTGCTCGACCACCGTGGCCCGGCCCGGGAACGTCTCCAGCAGGGCGTGCCGGGTGTCCTCGTCGAGCGCCGGGCGCCGGGACGTCCGCGCCGCGACGGACCGCGGGAAGTCGGGGATCGGCTCGTCCGAGAACCGCATCGACGGCCACACCACGCCCGCGTACCCGATCCTGGCCGCGGCCGGGGCCAGGCGGGGGATCGGCTCGAAGAAGCGGCTGTAGAGGCGGCTGGCGCCGGAGCGGTCGTTGTTCCAGCCGTGCGAGAAGACGATCAGATCGCGGATCCCGTGCCGCTTCGCCCCGGCCAGCAGCCGGTCCCGCTGCGCCGCGTCGACGTCGCCGTCCGCGTCGAAGGTCAGCTCCCAGTACGGACTCACGCTCATCGTCGGCTGTGCCATGGCAGGCTCCTGTCCCCCGAAGCGGTGCGATGTGGGGCGCATCGTCCTGCTAACCGGTGAACTTGGCCATACGTCACGCCGCGTCGCGCCCGTAGGCTTCTGGGGCGGCCCTTTCCCTCAACATACCGACCGGTTAGTCTGTCATCGAGCCGATGCGCGCGTCGAAGGAGTCCGATGGTGGGAACCGTGCAGGATGCCGGAGTGGTCGTCACCGGAGCGGGAGGCGGGATCGGGGCCGCGCTGGCCCGCCGGTTCGCCGCCGAAGGGGCCAGGGTCGTCGTCAACGACCTGGACGCCGGCCGGTCCCGGGCCGTCGCCGACGAGATCGGCGGGATCGCGGTCCCCGGCGACGCCTCGGCGGTCGTCGAGCAGGCCCGGGAGGCGCTCGGCGGCACCGTCGACGTCTACTGCGCCAACGCCGGAGTCGCCTCGGGCGGCTCGGAAGCGGCCGACGAGGCCGTCTGGGCGCAGGCCTGGGACGTCAACGTGATGGCCCACGTCCGCGCGGCCCACGCCCTGCTCCCGGACTGGCTGGAGCGCGGCAGCGGCCGGTTCGTCTCCACCGTCTCCGCCGCCGGACTGCTCACCATGATCGGCGCCGCGCCCTACAGCGTCACCAAGCACGGCGCCTACGCCTTCGCCGAGTGGCTGTCGCTCACCTACCGCCACCGCGGGATCAAGGTCCACGCCATCTGCCCCCAGGGCGTCCGCACCGACATGCTGGACGCCACCGGCAGCGCGGGCGACCTGGTGCTCAAGCCGACCGCGATCGAGCCGCAGGACGTCGCGGACGCCCTGTTCAAGGGGATCGCGGAGGACCGTTTCCTGATCCTGCCGCACCCCGAGGTCGCCGGTTACTACCAGGTGCGCGCCGGTGAGCCGGACCGCTGGCTGGCCACCATGAACCACATCCAGCAGAAATGGGAGGCCGCCGAGTGACCCCGCCCCCCTCCCGGTACGCGGCCAGGCCCTGGCTGGCCCTCCTGGACGACGCCCAGCGCGCCCCGGTCGCGCCGGACGACTCCCTGGTGCACGCCCTGCGCCGGTCCGCCGCCGAGGCCCCCGACCGCACCGCCCTCGCCTACTTCGACGGGCGGCTCAGCTACCGCGAGGTGGACGAGCTCAGCGACTCCGTCGCCGGCCACCTCGCCGCCCGCGGCCTGGAGCGCGGCGACCGGGTGGCCGTCCTGCTGCAGAACTCCCCGCACTTCGTCCTCGCCCTGCTCGGCGCCTGGAAGGCGGGCGCGACCGTCGTCCCGGTCAACCCCATGTACAAGTCGGGGGAGGTCACCCACGTCCTGCGGGACGCCGAGGTGGCCGCACTGATCTGCTCCGACCGGGCCTGGGAGTCGTATCTGCGGGACACGGCGGCCGACTCGCCGGTGCGGATCGTGCTCACCGCGTGCGAGCTGGACTTCCAGACCCGCGGGGACGCGCGCGTGCTGACCTTCGAGCGGCTCCCGCAGCCGCCCGACGCCGACGACCTCACCGCCGCCGCCCGCGCCGGTCACCAGGCGCCCCAGGGCCGCGGCCTCACCCCCGCCGACATCGCCCTGATCAGCTACACCTCGGGCACCAGCGGCACCCCCAAGGGCGCGACGAACACACACCGCAACATCATGAGCAACGCCGAGCGGCAGCGCGTCGGCCTGCACCTGCCCGAGGCGCCGGTCTACTACGCCCTCGCACCCCTGTTCCACATCACCGGCATGGTCTGCCAGCTCGGTGCCTGCCTGAACAGCGCGGGCACGCTGGTGCTGACGTACCGCTTCGAGGCGGGTGTGGTGCTGGACGCGTTCGCCGAGCACCGGCCGCACTACACCGTCGGCCCGTCCACGGCCTTCATGGCGCTGGCCGCCCACCCGGCCGCGACCCGCGACCACTTCTCCTCCTTCGTGAACATCTCCTCGGGCGGCGCCCCCGTGCCGCCCGCCCTGGTGGAGAAGTTCCGCGCGGGCTTCGGGCCGTACATCCGCAACGGCTACGGGCTCACCGAGTGCACCGCCCCCTGCGCCACCGTCCCGCCCCAGCACGAGGCACCGGTCGACCCGGCCTCCGGCACGCTCGCCGTGGGCGTGCCCGGGGCCGACACGGTCGTACGGATCGTCGACGACCAGGGTGCGGAGGTGCCCTTCGGGGAGCAGGGCGAGATCGTCGTACGGGGGCCGCAGGTGGTCCCCGGCTACTGGCGGCGGCCCGACGCGACCGCCCGGACCTTCCCGGACGGCGAGCTGCGCACCGGCGACATCGGGTTCATGGACGAGCGGGGCTGGCTCTACGTCGTCGACCGCAAGAAGGACATGATCAACGCCTCCGGCTTCAAGGTGTGGCCGCGCGAGGTGGAGGACGTGCTGTACACCCATCCGGCGGTGCGCGAGGCGGCCGTCGTCGGGGTCCCCGACGGCTACCGCGGGGAGACCGTCAAGGCGTACATCAGCCTGCGTCCCGGCGCGGCCGCGGATGCCGATACGCTCACCGCCTACTGCAAGGACAGACTGGCGGCCTACAAGTATCCGCGTCAGGTGGAGATCCTGCCCGACCTGCCGAAGACGGCAAGTGGGAAGATCCTCCGTCGGGAACTGCGTTCCCGCGCGCACGACGGCCAGTGAGGCGACGCCGGCAAGGCGAGGAACGACGAGGAAGGCGGGTGGCGGCAGTGCCCAGGACGACGGACGGCGGAGAGGCCCCTGTTCCGCAACGGCTCCTTGCCGCCGCCACCCGGCTCTTCGCCGAGCAGGGCTACGACCGCACCTCCGTCCAGGAGATCGTCGAGGCGGCCGGTGTCACCAAGGGAGCGCTGTACCACTACTTCGGCTCCAAGGACGACCTGCTGCACGAGGTGTACGCACGCGTGCTGCGCGTCCAGCAGGAGCGCCTGGACGCCTTCGCCAACGCCGACGAGCCGATCGAGAAGCGGCTGCGGGGCGCGGCGGCGGACGTCGTCGTCACGACGATCGAGAACCTCGACGACGCGATGATCTTCTTCCGCTCGATGCACCACCTGAGCCCCGAGAAGAACAAGCAGGTCCGCGCCGAGCGCCGGCGCTACCACGAACGCTTCCGCGCGCTCGTCGAGGAGGGCCAGGAGGCCGGCGTCTTCTCCACGGCGACACCGGCCGACCTGGTCGTGGACTACCACTTCGGGTCCGTGCACCACCTGTCGACCTGGTACCGCCCCGACGGTCCGATGAGCCCGCAGGAGGTCGCGGACCACCTGGCGGACCTGCTGCTGCGCGCCCTGCGGCCGTAGCCG
The DNA here is from genome assembly GCF_042895685.1 of Streptomyces sp. NPDC001381. Classification (NCBI taxonomy): domain Bacteria; kingdom Bacillati; phylum Actinomycetota; class Actinomycetes; order Kitasatosporales; family Streptomycetaceae; genus Streptomyces; species Streptomyces sp. NPDC001381. Next base: position 124,865 of record NZ_JBIAWO010000011.1, read on the forward strand.
GGCCGTGCCCGGGGGTTCCGCCCCAGGTGCGTGATCCAGCCCGTCCGGCGTCCGAGGGCGAGGCCCGTCCGGGGCCGAAGCAGGGGGTCCGGGGGGCAGCAGCCCCAGGGACGGGACGGGCAGGGGCGGCGGGGGCGAAGAACCCCTCGGCCGCCCCCGCCGGGTCACATGTACTTCTTCAGCTCCCGCCGCGCCAGCGACCGCTGGTGCACCTCGTCCGGCCCGTCCGCGATCATCAGCGTGCGCGCACCGGCGTACAGCTCGGCCAGTGGGAAGTCCTGGCTCACCCCACCCGCGCCGTGCAGCTGGATCGCGCGGTCGATGATGTCGACGACCGCGCGCGGCGTCGCGATCTTGATGGCCTGGATCTCCGTGTGGGCACCCCGGTTGCCGACGGTGTCCATCATCCAGGCCGTCTTCAGCACCAGCAGCCGCAGCTGCTCGACCGTCACGCGCGCGTCCGCGATCCAGTTGTGGACCACGCCCTGCCGCGCCAGCGGCCCGCCGAAGGCCGTGCGGGAGACGGCCCGGCGGCACATCAGCTCGATCGCCCGCTCCGCCATGCCGATCAGCCGCATGCAGTGGTGGATGCGGCCGGGACCGAGCCGGGCCTGGGCGATGGCGAAGCCGCCGCCCTCCTCGCCGATCAGGTTCGTCACCGGCACCCGAGCGTGGTCGAAGACCACCTCGGCGTGGCCGCCGTGGTAGTGGTCCTCGTAGCCGAAGACCTTCATCGCGCGCGTGACCGTGACGCCCGGGGTGTCGCGCGGCACGAGCACCATGGACTGCTGGCGGCGGATGTCGTCGCCGTCCGGGTCCGTCTTGCCCATCACGATGAAGATGGCGCAGTCCGGGTTCATCGCGCCGGAGATGTACCACTTGCGGCCCGTGATGACGTACTCGTCGCCGTCCCGCTCGATGTGCGTGGTGATGTTGGTGGCGTCGGAGGAGGCCACCTCCGGCTCGGTCATCGCGAACGCCGAGCGGATCTCACCGGCCAGCAGCGGCTCCAGCCACTGCTTGCGCTGCCGCTCGTCACCGAACTGGGCGAGCACCTCCATGTTCCCGGTGTCGGGCGCGGCGCAGTTCAGGGCCGTCGGCGCCAGCTGCGGGGAGCGGCCGGTGATCTCGGCGAGGGGCGCGTACTGGAGGTTGGTGAGGCCGGCGCCGTACTCGGCGTCGGGGAGGAAGAGGTTCCACAGGCCCTGCCTGCGGGCCTCCGCCTTCAGCTCCTCCACCACGGCCGGGGTGTCCCACGGGGACGCCAGCGCGGCCCGCTGCTCCTCCGCGACCGCCTCGGCCGGGTACACGTGCTCGTCCATGAAGGCGAGCAGCTTGGCGCGCAGCTCCTCGGTGCGCGCGTCGAACGCGAAGTCCATGGCCGTCAGCCCTCCTGAAGCGTGGTCAGTCCGTGTGCGATGAAGACGGGGACGAGCTCGCCGATCCGGTCGAAGCCGCGCCCGACCGTCTGGCCCAGCGTGTAGCGGTAGTGGATGCCCTCCAGGATCACGGCGAGCTTGAACCAGGCGAACGCCGTGTACCAGGACACGGCCGAGACGTCGCGCCCCGAGCGCGCCGCGTACCGCTCGACCAGCTCGGCGGGGGAGGGGTGGCCGGGGGCGGAGGCGGTGGTGGAGACGGGCGAGTGCGGCACCTCCAGCGGCACGCTGTACATCACCAGCAGGCCCAGGTCGGTCAGCGGGTCGCCGAGCGTGGACATCTCCCAGTCGAGGATCGCCTTGATGCGGTCGTCGTCGCCGATCAGGACGTTGTCCAGGCGGTAGTCGCCGTGCACGACCGCGGGCGCCGGGGAGCCGGGCAGCGCGCGGCCGAGCGCCGCGTGCAGCTCGTCGATCCCCGCCAGGTCGCGGCTGCGGGAGGCGTCCAGCTGCTTGCCCCAGCGGCGCAACTGGCGGTCCAGGAAGCCCTCGGGGCGCCCGAAGTCGGCCAGCCCCACCTCGGCCGGGTCCACCGCGTGCAGTTCGACCAGGGTGTCCACCAGCGACAGCACCGCACCCCGGGTGCGCTCCTCGCCGAGCGGGGCGAGTTCGGCGGCCGTGCGGTAGGGGGTGCCCTCGGCGAACTCCATGACGTAGAAGGGCGCCCCGAGCACCTCCTCGTCCTCGCACAACAGCACCGGACGCGGCACCGGCACGTCCGTCGGGTGCAGCGCGCTGATCACCCGGTGTTCCCGCTTCATGTCGTGCGCGGTGGCCAGCACATGGCCGAGCGGGGGACGCCGTACGACCCACCTGCCGGTGCCGTCCCCGACCTCGTACGTGAGGTTCGACCGGCCGCCTTCGATGAGCCGGCCGGTGAGGGGGCCGGAGACCAGACCGGGGCGCTCGCGTTCCAGGAGGGCGCGCAGCCGGTCGAGGTCGAGTCCGGGCGGGTGGTCGGGGCTCATGAAGTCGCTCCTACGGACGGGTGAACGAGACTCGCCCTATCATGCCGACCGGTCGGTATGTAGTCCAGTGGTCGCACCGAACGTGATCGGGCCCACCCTAGGACGAGGGCCGTCCGGGGGAGAAGCGGGGGGAGCCGGGGTCCGACGATTTCCGGTCGCGCGGTGACGGCGTCCACCGGACAGACTCCCACGCGAACGGCGCATCCGCGGGCATCCGGGTTGCGTGGCGTTCGCGTACGCCGGAGGGTCGGGGCATGAAGGCGATCAGCTACAGCCGCTACGGCGGTCCCGGCGTGCTCGAGTTCGGCGAGGTGCGCGACCCCAAGGTCGGGCCCGACTCGGTGCTGGTCAAGGTCCGGGCGGCGGCCGTCAACCCCGTCGACTGGAAGGCCCGCGAGGGCTATCTCGACGGCGTCCTCGACGCCGTCTTCCCCGTGATCCCGGGCTGGGACGTCTCGGGGGTCGTCGTCCAGCCCGGCGTGGCCGTCGCCGAGTACGCCGTCGGCGACGAGGTCATCGGATACGTCCGCGAGGACTTCCTCTCGCGCGGCACCTTCGCCGAGTACGTCGCCGCCCCCGTGCGCACCCTCGCCCGCAAGCCCCGCAACCTCACCTGGGAGGAGGCCGCCGGGCTGCCGCTGGTCGGCCTCACCGCCTACCAGGTGCTCACCAAGGCCCTTCAGGCCAAGCGGGGCGAGACACTGCTCGTGCACGCGGCCGCGGGCGGCGTCGGCTCGATCGCCGTGCAGCTCGCCCGGCACATCGGCGCGCGGGTGATCGGCACGGCGAGCGAGGCCAACCACGACTTCGTCCGCTCGCTGGGCGGCGAACCGGTGACCTACGGCGAAGGGCTCGCCGAACGGGTGCGCGGGCTGGCCCCCGAAGGCGTGGACGCGGTCTTCGACACCGTCGGCGGCGAGACGCTGAAGGTCTCCGCCCAGCTGCTGGCCCCCGAGGGCCGCCTGGTGTCGATCGCCGACCCGGACGTCGTCGGCTACGGCGGCCGCTACTCCTTCGTACGCCCCGACGCCGACGACCTCACCCGGCTGGCGGAACTGGCCGAACAGGGCGTGGTCTCCGTCCACGTCTCCGAGACGTTCCCCCTGGAGCGCGCGGCCGACGCCCACCGCCTCAGCCAGGAGGGCCGCACCCGCGGCAAGATCGTGATGACGGTCGACTGGGAGACCGAGAACCCCCCGGCCTAGCCCGACGGGGGGCGGGGTCAGATCACCAGGGCCGCTGCGCACATCGCCGTGGCCAGGGCGCACAGGACCGCGGCGGTGGCCTGGCGCGGGGCGAGGGGCGTCGGGGCCGGAGCCGTCGTCAGGGTGCGGATCCGGAGGTGGGCGAGGCGGAGGAAGGCCAGCCACAGCGCGCAGCACAGGGCGCAGGCGATGATCCCGGCGGGCGTCGGGCCGCCGTGCAGCGCGGTCTTCACGCCGAGCACGGTGGCGACCGTGCTCGACAGGGTCGTACGGCGCCAGGCCAGCCGGGTCCGTTCCGGCTGCAGCCCGGGATCCCGGTCCGGTGCGACGCTCATCCGGCCCACCCGAGCAGCACCACCACGACCATCGCCACCGCCACCAGCGCGACCACCACGCTCAGCAGCGCCGGGAAACGGGACGTGGGCAGGTCCTCGCCCCGGCGCATCGCGCGCTCGCAGCGCATCCAGTGGTTGACCGCGCGCAGCGAGCACAGCACACCCGCCGCGAGCAGCGCCAGCGCGAGACCGACCCGCCAGCCCCAGCGCAGGTCCGGCAGGAACTGGTCCACCGCGAACCCCCCGCCGATCAGCGCGAGCGCCGTGCGCAACCAGGCCAGGAAGGTGCGCTCGTTGGCCAGCGAGAACCGGTAGTCCGGCGTGCTGCCCTCCTCCCGCACCTGCTCGGGCGCGAACCACAACCGGACGTTCCGTACGAACTCCATCACCCGCAGGACCCTACCCGGCGCCCGCCGGGCCGCCGTCGCCGGTGCGGCCCCCTCCGGGAGAGCCCGTCGCGGGACGCCCCCGGCAGCACCCGCTCAGCGGCGGAAGCGCGGCGCGGTCACCCGTACACCGGTCCCCGCCCGGCCGGCTCAGCCTGCCGGGCCCGACGCCCGGTGCTCCCTGAGCCGCTCGTACGCCGCCAGCCCGTCCGGCACCCACTCCCACGCGGACAGGCGCCGCTCGACCTCCTCCTCGGGCAGGAAGTCGTGCCAGGCCACCTCCTCCACCTGCGGACTGACCGGCAGAGTGCAGCGGACCTCGTACACGGCCGACCACCAGCTCCCGCGGGCGCCGCCGTCGTAGAGGAACGTGAAGAGGAACTCCGGGCGGGGCAGTCCGCTCACCCCCAGCTCCTCCTCGGCCTCGCGCAGGGCCGCCTCGTCGTAGGACTCGCCCGCGCCGACCACCCCGCCGACGAACATGTCGTACAGGGAGGGGAAGACCAGCTTGGACGGGGTGCGGCGATGCACGAAGATCCGGCCCTCGGCGTCCCTGGCCTGGACGAACACGCAGCGGTGGCGCAGCCCCTCGGCATACGCCCGCCCGCGCGGGGCCTGTCCGACGACCTGGTCGTTCTCGTCGACGATGTCGAGGATCTCGTCCGCAGCGCTCATGGGGCCATCCAAGCAGGCGCGCCCACGGCAAGGACAGACGGGACCGGGGCCGCGGCTACTGCGGCTGCAGGCTCGGCACCTGCTCCCGCGGCGCCACGCCCCGGGGCATCGCCGGATGCAGTCCGAGGAGCACGATGCCCGCGACGACCGCCGCGAGACCCGCCGCCTCCCAGGCCAGCGCGCCGGTGTCGGTACGCAGCCGGTCGCCGAGGAAGCCCACCCCGCAGATGATGCCGGCGAGCGGCTGGGCCGCGGTCAGCGCGGGCAGCGACATGCGCAGCGGCGCCGTCTCGAAGGCGCTCTGCACCAGCACCAGACCGCTGACGCCGAGGGCGAGGACCGCGTACGGCTGCCAGCCGGTCAGCATCTCTCCGAGACCGCCCGCGGCGAAACGCTGGCCGCTCACCCTGGTCAGGGCGTCCTGGACGCCGTAGAGCAGACCGGCCGCGAGGGAGAGCAGGACCGGGCCCGAGCTGAGCCGGGAGCGCTTGGCGTACGTGGTGAGCAGCAGGGCCAGGCCGACCATCACGCCGATGATCAGCCAGTGCCGCAGCGGTTCGCTGACCGCGCTGCCGCCGCGCGGTTCACCCGCCACGATGAAGGCGCTGACGCCGCCCGCGAGCAGCACGAGGCCCGCCCAGCCCTGGCGGCCCAGCGGCTGCTTGGTCTGGTGGCGGGACAGCGCGAGGGCGAAGAGCAGGTTCGTGGCGAGCAGCGGTTCCACCAGGGAGATCTCGCCCTGCCCGAGGGCGATCGCGCCCAGCGCCATGCCGGCCACCATCAGGGCGATACCGCCCAGCCAGCGCGGCACCTTGATCAGGTCCAGCAGCAGCCGGGGGGAGAGGAAGTCGCCGAGCGGTGCCTTCTGGGCCGCGTTCTGCTGGAGCACGAATCCGAAGCCCAGGCAGCAGGCGGCGCTCACGGCGAGAACAAGAACCAGAACGGACACGCTGCGTACCTCGATCATCCGGTCGGACCACGGACGGGGTGCGTAGTGGCCGACTGTAGCTTCCCGGCGCCTTGGCTGCCCCGGGAGCGCCCGGAAATCTGCTTCCGGGAGTACCCGGATGCGCCCGGGCTACCCGGAAACCGGGCGGTTGACTCGGTCAGCGGCACCCGACGGACAGGGCCCGGGGGCGCGGGGGACCGTATGGCCATGGTGTGGGCTGCCGCCCGGCCGCGCCATGGCGTACGCCACATCCCGGCGGCCGCGGTCCGCCCACGGAACGCCCCACCAGCGGGAGGGCCTCCCAAGTTCCGCGTTCCTCAAGGAACTTGACGCCTGTCACATTCCCCCGGCCCTTGACGGGGGCGTTGGCTGGGGATTTGCTGTGCGTGATCGGCCGATCGCGGGCCGATGCCAGAGCCGCCGCCGAGGAGGATGAGGAAGTCCCGCGGTGCCCCTACTCCCACGCTCCCGTCGCGGCCGCGGACGTGCCGCCGCCCGGACCCCCGACCCGGCTCTCGACGACACCGAACTGGGTGCCGCCCGAGCCGCGTTGTCCCAGGGCCGCTGGCAGGCCGCCCGCTCCCTGCTCGCCCGCACCGGCGACGACTGGGACCGCCGCGCGCACCGCGTCGCCGTCCTCGCCCTCGAACCGTACGCCGCCGCCTGGGCCCGCGACTGGCTGCTCGCCGAACCCGGCTGCGCCGACGGACACGTCCTGCACGCCCTCGCCCGGGTGCGTCGCGCCCTGCGCGGCAAGGAGGCCCCGGCCGTCGCCCGACAGGCCTGCCGGGACGCCGCCGCGCTCGCGCCCGCCGACCCCACCCCCTGGCTGGGCCTGCTCCTGCTGGAACGCGACGGCGGCGGGGAGGCCGTCCGGATCTTCGAGGAGATCCGGGCCCGCCACCGCGACCACCACCACGCGCACCACCTGATGGTCGCCCGGCTCGCCGAGCGCCGCGCCGCCACCGGCCCCGACCCGCTGCACGAGGTCTACGACTTCGCCGCCTGGGCCGCCGAGCAGGCACCCGCGGACTCCCCGCTGGCCATCCTCCCGGTCGTCGCGCACGCCGAGCGCTACCGCGTCCTGGCCGCCCACGGCTTCGCGCCCGCCGACCCCGCCGCCTGCGGGCACTGGCGGGACGCCCGGGCCCGGGACGTGATGAAGGCCGCCTTCGACTGGTGGCTGGAGTGGGAGCACGACGGCCACCCCCGCCGGCTGGTCGACCTGAACTTCCTCGCCCACGCCAAGGTCTGCGAGGGCCGGGGCGCCGAGGCGGCCGCCCTCTTCCAGCGCATCGGGGACCACGTCACCCCCGAGCCGTGGTCCTACCCGGACCGCGACCCCGGCCGGGCCTTCCGCGCGGCCCGCGCCGCCGCCCTCGGGCTGAGAACCGGGTGAGAAGTGATGACGGAAGTCTGACGGCTGCCGGGAAACCTGGCCCGGCCCGGCCGGCGGGTGTTCGAATGGACCCGTGAATCCCGAAGCACCCGGGGAACGCGGCACCCCCGTCGGCCGCCGCGTCTTCCTCGGCACCCTCGCTCTCGGCGCCCTGGGGGTCGTCGCCGCGCCCCCGCTCCAGCGCGGCCTGGAGACCTTCCTCGGCAACGCCGCCGACAAGGACCCCACCGGTCTGACCGGCCTGCTCCCCAACGGGGGCGGCTTCCGCTACTACTCCGTGGCCTCCTCCGTCCCGCACAAGGACGCCACGGACTACCGCCTCACCGTCGACGGCCTGGTCGACCGCCCCGCCACCTACACCCTGGCCCAGCTCAAGGCCATGCCGCAGACCCGCATGGTCAAGGACGTCCAGTGCGTCACCGGCTGGCGGGTCCCCGACACCCCCTTCGAGGGCGTGCGGCTCTCCACCCTGCTCGACGCCTCCGGAGTCCGGGCCGAGGCCGGCGCCGTCCGCTTCACCTGCTTCGACGGCACCTACACCGAGAGCCTCACCCTCGACCAGGCCCGCCGCGCCGACGTCCTGGTCGCCCTGCGCATGCAGGACAAGGACCTCGGCCACGACCACGGCGGCCCGGTCCGCCTCTACGTCGCCCCCATGTACTTCTACAAGTCCGCCAAGTGGCTCTCCGGCATCACCGTCACCGAGGACGTGGAGCCCGGATACTGGGAGGACCGGGGCTACGACGTCGACGCCTGGGTCGGCCGTTCGAACGGGCGGGACGATGAGCCTACGAGCTGAGGCACCCCCCGTGACCAGGATCCCCCGCTTCACCCGCGCGGAACGCTGGATCCACCGCACCACGGCCGCCCTGATGGGCGTCTGCGTGGTGACGGCGTCCTTCCTCTACGTCCCCGAGCTCGCGCAGCTCGTCGGCCGCCGCGAGCTGGTGGTCCGCGTCCACGAGATCGCGGGCGTGCTCCTGCCCCTCCCCGTCCTGGCGGGCCTCGCCTCCCGCGCGTTCCGCGCCGACCTCGGTCACCTCAACCGCTTCGGCCCGCACGACCGCCGCTGGCTGCGCGCGGCCCTGCGCCGGGACAAGCGGCGCGCGTCCCGCCCGGCGGCGAAGTTCAACGCCGGGCAGAAGATCTACGCGGCCTGGATCGCCGGGGCGACACTGGTGATGCTCGGCACCGGCCTGATCATGTGGTTCACCCATCTCACCCCGATCGTGTGGCGCACCAGCGCGACCTTCGTCCACGACTGGCTGGCCCTGACCATCGGTGTCGTCCTCGCCGGCCACATCGGCATGGCCCTCGGCGACCCGGAGGCCCGCCGCGGAATGCGCACCGGCTCGGTGAGCCGCGACTGGGCGGACCGGGAGCACCCTCTCTGGCCCCGCTGACCCGGCCGTCCGGCCCGGGCCCGCCCGAAGATCCGGTTCGATCCTGGTTCAGGGCCCGGGGGACGGCCGGCGGGGTGGTCACAGGATCAGGGAGAGCAGCAGGACCAGGCCGCCGGCGACCACGGAGATCAGGGTCTCCATGACCGACCAGGTCTTGAGGTTCTGGCCGACGCTGAGGCCGAAGTACTCCTTGACCAGCCAGAAGCCGGCGTCGTTGACGTGGCTGAAGAACAGCGAGCCGGCGCCGATGGCCAGCACGAGCAGGGCCGCGTGGGTGGTCGACATGTCGGCGGCCAGCGGGGCGACCAGACCGGCCGCCGAGACCGTCGCCACCGTCGCCGAGCCCGTCGCCAGCCGGATCGCCACCGCGATCAGCCAGGCCAGCAGCAGCGCCGGGACCGACCAGTCCTCGGAGATGTCCAGGACCATCTGGCCCACCCCGCAGTCGATCAGCGTCTGCTTGAAGCCGCCGCCCGCGCCGACGATCAGCAGGATCCCCGCGATGGGCGCGAGGCCCTTCTCGACCAGCCCCGATATCCGCTCCTTCGAGAACCCGGCCGGCCGGCCCAGCGTGAAGATGCCGACCAGGACGGCCGCGAGCAGCGCGATCAGCGGGGAGCCGACGACGTCGAAGACGCGCTGCACGGTGTGCGCCGGGTCGTCCACGACGATGTCGACCAGCGCCTTCGACAGCATCAGCGCGACGGGCAGGAGGATCGTGGCCAGCGTGGCACCGAAGCCGGGGCGGTTCTCCAGCTCCTGCGAGGGCCGCTGGGGGATCATGCGGTCGGGCGCCGGGACGTCCACCCACCGGGCCGCGAACCGGGAGAACACCGGTCCCGCGATGACGACCGTCGGGACGGCGACGAGCACACCGAGCGCCAGCGTGACGCCCAGGTCGGCGCCGACCGCGTCGATCGCGACCAGCGGCCCGGGGTGCGGAGGCACCAGCCCGTGCATCACGGACAGACCCGCCAGCGCCGGTATGCCGATCCGCATGAGCGAGTAGTTGCCCCGCTTCGCCACCATCAGCACCACGGGGATCAGCAGCACGACGCCGACCTCGAAGAACAGCGGCAGTCCGATCACCGAGGCGATCAGCACCATCGCCCACGGCATCGAACGCCCGCCCGTCCTGGCGAGGATCGTGTCGACGATCTGGTCGGCGCCGCCGGAGTCCGCGAGCATCCGGCCGAGGATCGCACCGAGCGCGATCAGCACGCCCACACTCGCCACCGTGGCGCCGAGCCCGGTCGTGAAACTGGTGATGACCTTGTCCGGCGGCGCCCCGGCGAACGCGCCGAGCGCGAGCGAGCCGATGGTCAGCGCCAGGAAGGCGTGAAGCTTGAACCGGGTGATGAGCAGGACGATGACGGCGATGCCCGCCAGTACGGCGATGCCCAGCTGAACGTGGCCGGCCGAGGTGATGGGCTCGGCGGTGTCCGCTGCCAGCATCTCGACGCTGAGTCTGGTCACGGTGGTCCCTTGCGGTGATGGGGAGGGGAGAGGGGAACTAACGACGGGTGCCGGACAGCCCGGCGAGCGCCTGCGCGGCCCGCCCGGTGATCTCCTCGGGCGTGCCGGAGACGTCGACGACGACCCCCGCCTCGTCCGGCTGGATCGGCTGCAGCGTGGCGAACTGGGAGTCGAGCAGCGCGGTCGGCATGAAGTGACCCCGCCGGCGCGCCATCCGGGCCTCGATCAGCGCACGGTCGCCCGCGAGGTGCACGAACACGATCCCCGGGGCCGAGGCCCGGAGCCGGTCCCGGTACGAGCGCTTCAGCGCCGAACAGCTCACCACCCCGCCCAGCCCCTCCCGCTCCCGCGCCCAGGCCCCGATGGCGTCCAGCCACGGCCACCTGTCCGCGTCGTCGAGCGGGGTGCCGGCCGACATCTTGGCGATGTTGGCCGACGGGTGGAAGTCGTCGCCCTCGGCGTAGGGAACGCCCAGCCGGGCGGCGAGCAGCGGACCGATCGTGGTCTTGCCCGTGCCGGCGACGCCCATCACCGCGACGACGTGAGGGGTGTGCATCTCTGCCTCGCTGTCTTCCGAGCCGTCCGACGACGACACCTGATGTCGACCGACACTGAAACCGATTAGATACGACTAATCAAGAGTCTGTGACGAATAAGTCTGACTTTTTGAGGCTGTGATCCACCACGTACTCTGTGTGCATGACCACTCCGGGCCGGGGTCTGCACGGCCAAGTACTGGACACCCTGGGCCCCGCCATCACCGCGGGCGACTACCCGCCGGGCAGTGTGCTGCGGACCGACGAACTGGCCCAGCGCTTCGACGTCTCACGCTCCGTGATGCGCGAGGCGGTCCGTGTCCTGGAATCCATGCACCTGGTCGAGTCCCGCCGCCGCGTGGGCGTGACGGTCCGCCCCAAGGCCGAGTGGAACGTCTACGACCCCCAGGTCATCCGCTGGCGCCTGGCCGGCGCCGACCGCCCGCACCAGCTGCGCTCGCTCACCGTCCTGCGCTCGGCGATCGAGCCGGTCGCGGCGGGCCTGGCGGCCCGGAACGCCACGGCCGCGCAGTGCGCCGAGCTGACCGAGTGCGCGCTCGGCATGGTGGCCCACTCGCGCGGCCACCAGCTGGAGGGCTACCTCCTCCACGACGTCGCCTTCCACCGCGTGATCCTCACGGCCTCCGGCAACGAGATGTTCGCCCGCCTCGGCGACGTCGTGGCCGAGGTCCTGACCGGCCGCACCCATCACGAGGTCATGTTCGAGGACCCCGACCCGGCCGCCGTCACCCTCCACGTCCAGCTCGCCGAGGCCGTCCGCGAGGGCGACGCCCCGCGCGCCGAGCACCTCACCCGCGAGATCACGGCCGGCGCCCTCCAGGAACTGGACGTCCTGGCCCCGTAGACCGGCCGGGAGGCCCGTCGGGTCAGTCCAGGAAGTCCCCGTCCACGTAGACCCACGCCCCGTCCACCCGCTCGAACCGGCTGTTCTCGTGCAGCGAGCCGCCCCGGAAGGACGCCCGGAACTCCACGGTCCCCGTCCTGTGGAACGCCGACCCGTCCGTCGTGCCGAGGATCTCCAGCCCCGTCCACCGCATCCCCGGATCGAGCTCCAGCCGCGCCGGCCGGGTCCGCGGATGCCAGGTCCGCATCAGATGTGCCGCGTCGCCCCTCACGAACGCGGTGTAGCGCGAACGCATCAGGGCCTCGGCGGTCGGGGGGCCTGCGGGGGTCCCCGCGGCGGGGCTCGACCCGGACGGGGAGAGATAGCGGCCGCAGCAGGCCTCGTACGCCCGGGGCAGCCCGCACGGGCAGGAACGCGTCGTCATGCGGCCATTCTGCTAGGGGGTGTTTCGAAAGTCCCGCAGAGCACCCGCGGCGCCCGGCACGCACCCTCGCCGCACCGGCCGAAGACCCAAGTAGCTCCGCTACGAGGGCCTTCGTCCGGCACGCCGAGGGCACGCACCGAACACCGCGGGCACCGCACAGGACTTTCGGAACACCCCCTAGGCGCTCGCACGGGTCTCGGCCATCGGCAGCGGTGGCAGCGCCGTCCCGTACACCCACGCCTCGAACAGCTCGTCGAGCGGCTCGGGCGTGAACCGCGCCGCGTGGACGGCGAACATGGACGTCGTCACCGCGCCGCCCCGGTGCAGACCGAGCCAGCCGCGCAGCATCCGGAAGAACGCCTCGTCGCCGAGGGCGCAGCGCACCGCGTGCACGGCGAGCCCGCCGCGCTCGTACAGCCGGTCGTCGAACATCGACTTGCGGCCCGGGTCGGCGAGCTTCAGATCCTGCGGCAGGGAGGAGAGCAACCGGTGTGCGGCGGCGGCGAGTTGCTGGGCGCTGCGGCCGCCCGACCGCTCCGACCACAGCCACTCCGCGTACTTCGCGAACCCCTCGTTGAGCCAGATGTGCCGCCAGTCGGCGATGGACACGCTGTTGCCGAACCACTGATGGGCCAGCTCGTGCGCCACCAGCCGCTCCGAACCCCGCGCCCCGTCCACATGGTTGGCGCCGAACAGCGACAACCCCTGCGCCTCGACGGGGACGTCGAGCTCCTCCTCGGTGACCACGACCGCGTACTCGTCGAACGGGTAGGGCCCGAAGAGCTGCTGGAACAGGTCCATCATCCCCGGCTGCCGGGCGAAGTCACGGGAGAACTCCGGCAGCAGGTGCGCGGGTATGTGCCCGTGCATCGGCACCCCGCCGAGACCCGGATCGCCCAGCAGCACCGTCTGGTACTTGCCGATCGACAACCCGACCAGATAGCTCGACGTCGGCGCCGGCTGCTCGTACACCCAGGTCGTCGTCGACGCCTTCGTCGTACGGGTCAGCAGCCGCCCGCCCGCCACCACCGCGTACGCCGACGGCGTGGTGACCGAGAGCAGATACGACGCCTTGTCGGCGGGACGGTCGTTGCACGGGTACCACGAGGGCGCCCCCACCGGCTGGCTCGCCACCAGCGCGCCGTCCGCCAGCTCCTCCCAGCCGAGCCCGCCCCAGGGGGAGGACACCGGCTTGGGGTTGCCCGACCAGTGCACCTCCACCGTGAACGCCGCCCCCGCCCGCAAAGCCTTGGCGGGCCGCACGCGCAGCTTGCCGCCCCGGTGCGTGTAGTGCGGCTGCCGGCCGTCCACCCGGATCCGCCCGATCCTGAAGTCGGCCAGGTTCAACTGGAATTCGGTCAGCGCCGCACGCCCCGCGATCGCGTTGATCCGGGCCGTCCCCGACAGCCGGTTCGGGCCGGGACGGTAGTCCAGCGTGAGTTCGTAGCGATGCACCCGGTAACGGGGATCGCCGTTGCCCGGGAAATACGGGTCCGGACCCACCGACTGCTGCACTGCCACTTCCGTGTCCGCTCCCTGCGCCGTACTCGAACCACCCGTCGCTGCACCGCCCGCGGTCACCGAGTGGCCCAGATTCAGGGACGCCATGCCTCGATCGGGTTGCCCAGCCAGCGGGTGTCGTCGGGGACGGACTCCGCGGCCATGACGAGCGACGCGGGACCCAGGGTCGTACGGGCCCCGATCGTGCTGCCGGGCAGCACGATCCCGCCAGGACCCAGCGTGGCGCCCTCACGGAGGACCACAGTATCCGTCCGCAAGATCCGGTCGTGGAAGAGGTGAGTCTGCAGGACGCACCCCCGGTTGACCGTGACCCCGTCCTCCAGCGTCACCAGGTCCGCCTCGGGCAGCCAGTAGCTCTCCACCCACGCGCCCCGGCCGATCCGCGCCCCGAGCGCCCGCAGCCACGCCGTCATCACCGGCGTACCGGGCACCGCACCCGCCAGCCACGGCACCGCCACCACCTCGACGAACGTGTCCGCCAGTTCGTTGCGCCACACGAAGGAACTCCACAGCGGATGCTCCCCGCTGCGGTGCCGCCCCACCAGCAGCCACTTGGCGGCGACCGACAGCAGACAGGCCGCCGCACCCGCGCCCAGCAGCACCGGCCCGCCGAGGAGCGGCGCCCAGCCGCCGAGGGCACACAGCGCGGCCACCGTCAGCACGGCCAGCCCCGCCGAGCAGAACACCGGCACGATCCGGCACAGCTCCACCAGCGCGCGCGCCCACAGCAACCGCGCGGGCGGATCGTACGTACGGCTCTGATCGCCGCGGGCGCTGCTGCGCGGCAGCTTCACCGGCGGCAGACCCAGATAGGAGCTGCCCTTCTTCGCCTTCTTCGGCGTCGCCGACAGCACACCGACCAGCCCGCCGTCCGGCACGCTCCGGCCCGGCGCGGTCATCCCCGAGTTCCCGAGGAACGCCCGCCGCCCGATCTGCGCCCGCCCGATCCGCACCCAGCCGCCCCCCAGCTCGTACGGCGCGGTCAGCGTGTCGTCGGCCAGGAACGCGCCCTCGCCGACCGTCGTCAGGCTGGGCAGGGCCAGCACCGTCGACACCTCGGCGCCCCTGCCGATCCGCATCCCCAGCAGCCGCAGCCACACCGGCGTGACCAGCCCGGCGTACAGCGGGAACAGGGTCTCGCGGGAGCGGTCCATCAGCTGCGTGACCGTCCAGGCCTGCCAGCCCACCCGGCCGTGCGTGGGGTGCGTGCCCTCGCGCAGGCCCAGACTGAGCAGCCGTACGGCGACCAGGAGCAGCAGGGCGTACGCCAGCCCGTAGGCGAGCGTCGCCGGGACCAGCGCCGCCGCGGCCCCGCGCAGCGCCCCGCCGAGCCCCGGACCCGGGGTGACGAACACGCCGGCCACCAGCAGCGCGGCCCCGGCCGCCGCCACCGGCAGCAGGTTGAGCGCGAGGCCGGTCAGGCCGTACATCACCTGCCAGTACCTGCCCCGCGGCGGCCGCTCCGCGGGCCAGTTCCGCTTGGCCTTGCCGAGTTTGACCGCGGGCGCCCCCGCCCAGCGCTGTCCGGTCGGGATCTGCCCGGTGACCGCCGAGCCCGGCGCCACCTCGGCACGCTTGCCCACCCGGGCGCCCGGGAAGAGCATGCTGCGCGTGCCGACGACGGCGTGCGCGCCCACCTTGACCGCGCCGATCTCCAGCCGGTCCCCGTCCAGCCAGTACCCCGACAGGTCCACCTCCGACTCCACGGCCGCACCCCGCCCCAGCTTCAGCAGCCCGGTGACCGGCGGCAGCGCGTGCAGGTCCACGTCCGGCCCGATCCTGGCGCCCAGGGCACGGGCGTACCGCTCCAGCCAGGACCCGGTCAGCGAGGTGGCCCCGCTGAACTCGGCCAGCCGCTCGGCCGCCCACAGCCGCACATGCACCGCCCCGCCGCGCGGGTGGCGGCCGGGCCGCACCCCCCGCAGCAGCAGCCGCGCCCCGCCCGCCGCGAGGGCGATGCGCCCGGGCGGGGTGAAGAACAGCAGGGCCCCGGCGGCCACCAGCCACCAGGGCGCCGCCGGCAGCCAGCCGTAGCCGGGCAGCAGCCGGCCCAGCGCGGCCAGTACGACCGTCCAGCGCAGGGCGAGCAGGGTGAACAGCGGAAGGAGCAGCAGGAGCTGGACGAGCTGCGCCTTCCTCGGAACCGGCGCGACCGTGCGGCTGCCGCCGTCGTCCTGCGCCGACTCCTCCAGCCGGCGGGCCAGCTTGCGCAGCACCGGCTGCTGATAGATGTCGAGGACGGCGGCGCTCGGGTAGCGCGTGCGCAGCCGGGTGGTGAGCTGGGCGGCGGCCAGGCTGCCGCCGCCGATCGCGAAGAAGTCGTCGCGGGCCGAGGCGACCGGGATGCCCAGCACCTGCGTCCACTGCTCGGCGAGCCAGGCCTCGGTGCCGTACAGGTCCTCACCCGCGGGCACCTCGACCGTGTCGAGCGGCCACGGCAGCGCGTCGCGGTCGACCTTCCCGGACGTACGCGTCGGCAGGTCGTCGACCGGCGCGAGCAGCGGCACCAGGGCGGCGGGCAGCGCGGCCCGCAGCCGCTCCACCGCCTCGGCCCGGTCCCAGCCGTCCTGCGGGACGACGTACCCGACGAGCAGTTGGTTGCCGCCGCGCGCCGTCCGTACCGCCGCGGCCGCCCCCGCCACCCCGGGCAGCGCCCGCAGCGCCGCGTCCACCTCGCCCAGCTCGATGCGCCGGCCGCCGAGCTTGATCTGCTCGTCGGCCCGGCCGAGGAAGACCAGCCCCTCGGGCTCGGCCCTGACCAGGTCCCCGCTGCGGTACGCCCGCTCCCAGCCCAGCGACCGCAGCGGCGCGTACTTCTCCGCGTCCTTCCCGGCGTCGAGGTAGCGTGCGAGCCCGACCCCGCCGATCACCAGCTGACCGGTCCCGCCCATCGGCACCGGTTCGCCCGCCTCGTCGACGACGGCGAGCTCCCAGCCCCGCAGCGGCAGCCCGATCCGGACCGGTTCCTCTCCCGACATCAGCGAGGCGCAGGCGACCACGGTCGCCTCGGTCGGCCCGTACGTGTTCCAGACCTCCCGCCCCTCGGTCACCAGGCGCTGCGCCAGCTCGGGCGGGCAGGCCTCCCCGCCGAAGATCAGCAGCCGTACGTCGTTGAGGGTCTCGGGCTCCCAGAGCGCGGCCAGCGTGGGCACGGTGGAGACGACGGTGATCTCCTGCTCGACCAGCCACGGCCCGAGATCGGCGCCGCTCCTGACCTGCGACCGGGGCACGGGCACCAGGCAGGCGCCGTACCGCCAGGCCAGCCACATCTCCTCGCACGAGGCGTCGAAGGCCACCGACAGCCCGGCCATCACCCGGTCCCCTGGCCCGAGGGGCTCCTCGGTGAGGAACAGCGCGGCCTCGGCGTCCACGAACGCGGCGGCGGCGCGGTGACCGACGGCGACGCCCTTCGGCTTCCCGGTGGAACCGGAGGTGAAGATGATCCACGCGTCGTGCTCGACACCGGGCCGGGCGGCCGGGACGTCGGACACCCCGTGCACGGCGATCTCGTGCCCGGCGCCGACGACGGCCCGCACCCCCGCCTCCCCGAACACCAGCTCGGCCCGCTCGTCGGGGTCCTCGGCGTCGACGGGGACATAGGCGGCACCCGCGGCGAGGACGGCCAGGATCGCCACGTAGAGGTCGTTGGTGCCGGACGGCACCCGCACCCCCACCCGGTCCCCGAGGCCGACCCCGGCGGCGGCGAGCCGCCGCCGCAGCCGCTCCACCTCGACGGCGAGCGCGCGGTAGGTCAGGGGCGTGGTGCCGTCGTCCAGGGCGGGCTCGTCCGGGTACGACCGCACCGACGCGTCGAAGACGTCGACGAGGGTGCGCGGAGAGGTGGCCGGGCCGCCGGAGAAGCGTGCCGTGTCACCGAGCTGGGCGATTTCTTCGTCGAGCAGGCCGAGAGCACCGCTCTCGTGTATGGCTGCCATCGGTCCTCGCGTCTCGATCCCGGAAGCCTCCGGGGCGCCGACGGGCCCGCAGGTCTGCCTGGGGTTGTCCGGGCCGGCTCCGTAACAAGCCGGAAATTTTAGTACGACGCTAGGGTCGTCCCCTTGTGTCAGCCAGCGGAGAGGGCCGTTCGGGGCCCGCCGGGACAGGAGGTGGGGGAGGTGACCTGCGTGATCTTCGGCCGGGGAGACATCGGCCACACACGAGCGAGGGCCGCGACCAGTGGTCGCGGCCCTCGCTCATCTCGCGTGTCCGAGGGGGGACTTGAACCCCCACGCCCGATAAAGGGCACTAGCACCTCAAGCTAGCGCGTCTGCCATTCCGCCACCCGGACAAGGTGTCTGTCGTGCGGGGTTTCCCTCGCGGCGACGTCGTAAACATTACCAGGCTTTCCGGGGTGCCCCGATCACAGGTGTCGGCCGGGCGGACGCGGCCGGCGTGAACGGCGTGAACGGCGTGTGACGGGCCGGGAGCGGTCTTGGGCCGGGGCGGCACGGAGGGGGAGGATGAAGGAGGCCACCGGCAGTCACGGCGGCCACCGGCGGTGACGGTCACCGTCAGCAGGGACGGCGACCGTCGGCAGGGACAGCGGGAGGAAGCAGCGTGAGCGACACGGCCAGGAGCGTCACCGGCGAGGACGAGGTCGTGGACCTCTGCCGCGAGCTGATCCGCATCGACACCAGCAACTACGGCGACCACTCGGGTCCCGGCGAGCGCAAGGCGGCCGAGTGGGTCGCCGAGAAGCTCGCCGAGGTGGGTCTCGAACCCCAGATCTTCGAGTCGCATCCGGGGCGCGCCTCCACGGTGGCCCGCATCGAGGGCGAGGACCCGTCCCGGCCCGCGCTGCTCATCCACGGCCACACCGACGTCGTCCCCGCCAACGCGGTCGACTGGACCCACCACCCCTTCTCCGGTGAGATCGCGGACGGGTGCGTCTGGGGCCGGGGCGCCGTCGACATGAAGGACATGGACGCGATGACCCTGGCGGTCGTCCGCGACCGGCTGCGCTCCGGGCGCCGGCCGCCGCGCGACATCGTCCTCGCGTTCCTGGCCGACGAGGAGGCCGGCGGCACGTACGGCGCCCGCTATCTCGTCGACCGCCACCCGGACCTCTTCGAGGGCGTCACCGAGGCGATCAGCGAGGTGGGCGGGTTCTCGTTCACCGTGAGCGAGGAGCGGCGGCTCTACCTCATCCAGACGGCCGAGAAGGGCATGCACTGGATGAAGCTGACCGTCGCCGGCACCGCCGGCCACGGCTCGATGATCCACCGGGACAACGCGATCACCGAGCTGTCCGAGGCCGTCGCCCGGCTCGGCCGCCACACCTTCCCGGTGCGGGTCACCAAGACCACCCGGGCCTTCCTCGACGAACTCGGCGACGCGCTCGGCACCGAGCTGGACCCCGAGGACATGCAGGCCACGCTCGCCAGGCTCGGCGGCATCGCCAAGCTGATCGGCGCGACCCTGAGCAACACCGCCAACCCCACCCAGCTCGGCGCCGGCTACAAGGTCAACGTCATCCCGGGCGAGGCCACCGCGCACGTCGACGGACGGTTCCTGCCGGGGCACGAGGAGGAGTTCCTCGCCGACCTCGACCGGATCCTCGGCCCGAAGGTGCGGCGCGAGGACGTGCACTCCGACAAGGCCCTGGAGACCTCCTTCGACGGGACGCTCGTGGAGGCCATGCAGTCGGCGCTGCTCGCCGAGGACCCGACCGCGAAGGCCATCCCCTACATGCTCTCGGGCGGCACCGACGCCAAGTCCTTCGACGACCTCGGCATCCGCGGCTTCGGCTTCGCGCCGCTGAAGCTGCCCCCGGAGCTGGACTTCGCCGGCATGTTCCACGGGGTCGACGAGCGGGTGCCGGTGGACGGGCTGAAGTTCGGCGTGCGGGTGCTCGACCGGTTCATCGACGCGTCCTGAATCGTCCCGGTGGAACCGGGTTCTCATGAATCGGTCGCCTGTGCGGACATGACTGGGAAGAGTGAATGCGACGATAAGCGCGTAGCCTCATTAATTCCGCCTCGTTGTTGCTGATGCGATTCGCTGCTTGGAATCGCTTTGCCAACAAGGAGGAATAATGATCAAGAAGGTCGTCGCTGCTGCGGCTGCCACGGGTGGGCTGGTTCTCGCGGGTGCGGGCCTGGCCGTCGCCGACTCCGGTGCCCAGGGTGCCGCGGTGCACTCCCCGGGTGTCGTGTCCGGCAACGTGATCCAGGTTCCGGTGCACGTCCCGGTGAACGTCTGCGGCAACACGATCTCGGCGATCGGGCTGCTGAACCCCGCCTTCGGCAACGTCTGCATCAACAAGTGACGTCGACCCGCTGAGGGGCCGTCCACACCGTCGGCCCCGGAGCGCGCGCCATGCGCTCCGGGGCCGTCCGGTCTTTTCCGAAGGAATGGCCGAAGAAGTCGAACGACTCGAATGTCCACGAGAACTGGAATGATGCGGGAATTCGAGTCGAGGACGAGATCGAAAGCAGGAAACAGCAATGCGACAGGTCACCCGCAAAAGCCTCATGACCGTGGCGGCTGCCACGGGGGTGATCGCCGCCGCCGGCGGCTACGCCCATGCCGACTCGGGCGCGATCGGCTCAGCCACCGACTCGCCCGGCGTCGTGTCCGGCAACTCGGTCCAGGTGCCGGTGAACGTCCCGGTCAACGTGTGCGGCAACACCATCGACGTCGTCGGGATCCTCAACCCGGCGTTCGGCAACTCGTGCGCCAACACGGGCGGCGGCCACCGCGCACCGGCGGGCCACGGCGACGAGGACGGGGGGTACGGCGGCGGCCACGGGGGCGGCCGGCACGGCGGGGGCCACACCGGTCACGGCGGCGGCCACAACGGCGGCTGGGGCGGTCACGGCGGCCACGGCACGGGCTCGGGCTCGGGCGGCGCGCACGCGGGCGGCCACACCGGCGGCTCGCCCGGTGTCGGCTCCGGCAACCACGTCCAGGTCCCGGTCGACGTTCCGGTGAACGTGTGCGGCAACAGCGTCGGCGCCGTCGGGATCCTGAACCCGGCCTACGGCAACGACTGCGACAACGGCGGCGGCCACGGCTACGGCACGCCTCCGACCCGCGGCCACGAGACGCCGGGCGAGCCGGGCCACCAGGTCCCCGGCAAGCCGGGCCACCAGGCCCCCGGCAAGCCGACCGAGCCCGGCCGGTCCACCCCCTCCGGCCCCGAGGCCGTGCCCTCCACCCCGGGCCATGTGACGCCGGCCCGTTCCGTGACCGGCCACCAGAGCTCCGGGACCTCCCTCGCGAGCGGCGCGCAGCTCGCGGAGACCGGAAGCGAGCTGCCGATCGGCCTCGCCCTGTCCGCCGGCGCGGGTGCGCTGCTCGCGGGCTCGCTGATCTACCGCAAGGCGCGCGCCTCCCTGTGACGCCCCCCGGCGCCGCACGACGGAACGGGCCCCGCCTCGGCGGGGCCCGTTCCGTCCGTCTCGCTCACCTCACCACGTGGCGCGCACCTGACGGATGATCCGCCGGCGCAGCCGCACCCTGCGGCTGCCGTCACGCATCAGGCTGAGGCGGTGCAACTCCCAGTGTCCGTACTCGGCATGGTCGGTCAGCAGACGTGTCGCCTCCTTGCGGGAGACCCCGCGCGGTACGTACACGTCGACAAATTCGTATTCCGGCATCGCATCTATTGTGCGGGCTGGGGCCTCGTACGGATAGCGTCTGCACTATGTCTGATGCTGCGCAGCCCACAGCTGCCGAGGTACGCGCCGCCGCCGAGGCGGTCAAGACCGCGCTCGACCGCCATCTGGCGGCGGTCGAACGCAGGGCGGGGGAGGACGACCCGGCCGTCTACGAGGCGTTCAACGAGCTGGCCGCGGCCGCCGAGGTGTACGACGAACTGCTGTACGACCGCTATGACGAGGTCACGCCCTTCGAGATCCCCGGCGCGGAGGACTCCCTGCCGCCGTACACGGGCCCCGAGGAACCGAACGCGCTGAGCGTGCTGATCCGCCGGGACTACGCGGTCGCGGAGCCGCAGCGGCTGCTCGCGCAGGCGCAGCGGATCGAGGCCGCGGAAGACGAGGGCACGGAGGCCGCGGGCACCGTGCACGGGGCCCTGGGCATCCTGTTCGGCGAGTTCGAAGCCGACGAGATCGCCTCCCGGCACAAGGAGTTCGGCCTGGAGGAGGGCGACTCCACGCTGTGGGTGCTGGCCGCCGACGAGCCGGCCGAACCGGGCGAGTGGCTGGAGACCCCCTTCGAGCAGGCCGACCCGCAGCGGGTGGTCTGCCGGTTCGACGTGAGCGCGGTGTTCGACGACCTCGAGGACGACGACGAGGACGACAGCGGCGACGACGAGGACGGCGACGACGAGGACCTCGTGGCCGACCCCGACGACGTGGACGACGTCGAGGACGAGGACCTGGACGGGGATCTGGAGCCGCTGGACGCGGACCGGCGCTAGCCGGAAGCGGCCGGAAGCGGTACGACACGCGGGCGGCGGCCGGGAAGGGGAAGCCCTTCACGGCCGCCGCCCGCGTGCACCCGGGGCCGGGTCAGCCGGCCGCCGGCACCTGGGTGCGCAGCAGTACCGGCAGCCGGGTCGTGCGGGGCTTCGGCGCCACCTCGGCGACGGCCCTCGGCAGCGCCTGCTCGACGCCGTGCACCACGGACAGATGGCGCTCCGCGCGGCTGAACGCCGTGTACACCCACGGACGGGACAGGGCCTGCGCGGCATCCCCGGGCAGCACCACGACCGCCGCGGGCCAGCGGCTGCCCGCGGCCTGGTGCGCGGTCAGCGCCCAGCCGTGCCGCACGGTCTGCTCCACCCGCTCCCTCGGTACGACGACGGGGGCGCCCGAGCAGGACAGGTGCAGCCCGTCCGCGTCCGCCTTCTCCACCCGGCCCAGCTCCACCTGTCCCGGCACCGGGGAGTGGGCGACCACGTCGCCCGGGTCGAAGCCGCCGAAGCGGCCCGGGCCGGGGTTGAGCCGCTCCTTCAGCCCGGCGTTGAGCGCGCGGGTACCGGCCGGGCCGCCATGGCCCGGGGTGATCACCACCGTCTCCCCGGGCGCGAGGCCGAAGGCCCGCGGCACCGACTCGAAGACCAGCTGCATGGTCCGGTGCACGGCCTCGGCCGCGTCCCGCACCGGCACGATCACCAGCTCCTTGCCGGGTGCCTCGACCTGGTTGAGCTCGCCGACGCCGATCCCGGAGAGGAGTTCGCCGAGCGGCCCGGGGTCGGGCGTGCGCGAGGCGACCTGCGGGCACACCCGGGCCGCGAGCAGATCGGCGAAGACCCGGCCGGGACCGGCCGACCACAGCTCCGCCGGATCCCCGCCGAGCACCAGCCGGGCACCGTCCGGCAGCGACTCCACCAGCATCGCGGCGCGCTCCACGTCGAGTCGCGGCGCGTCCGGCAGGACCAGCAGGTCCAGGGCGAACGCCCCGTCGGCGTCCCGGCCGGGACCCTCGGTGCCCGACAGCAGACCCGACACGGTGACGGCGGCGTCCTCCGCCCCGCCCAGCAGCGCGCCGAACGCGCGACGGCCGATCCGGGTGTGGCAGGCCGCGACCGCCCGCAGCCCCAGGGCGCGGGCCGCGGTGAGCAGCGCGGCCGGTTCGGCGCGGGCGGCCTCGCCGCCGGTGTGCAGCACCAGGCCGTGACCGGCGACGGCCCGGATCAGCTCGGCCGCGCTGCCGGACGCCGAGGCCGCGGCCGACTCCCACTCGGTCTCCGCGGGCGCCTCCTTGGTCAGGGAGTTCACGATCCGGGCCAGGCCGTCGGCGAGGCTCTCCTCCGCGAGCGCGTACCGTTCGAGGCCGACCAGGACGCGGACCGGGCGGTCCTCCTCCTCGTCGCCCTCCTCCGCGTCGGTTCTCCCCGCGGCGGCGCCGGGCTCCTCCAGGGCGTCCTGGAAGGCGAGCGCGTCCCCCTCGGAGAGGGCGCTCTGCACGGCCGCGTCGGCGTCCGGCACGGCCTGCCGGCCGAGCGCGGCGGTGAGCGTCGGCAGCTCCAGGGCGGTGTGGCCGGCCAGGGCGGCCTGTTCCAGGAGCCAGACCGTCATCGCGCGGCCCCGCCGCTCGTCGCCGGGGGCGCACTCGGGGCCGAGCAGCGCCCGCGCGAAGCCGTCGGCCTGCTCGGGCCGTACACCGGTGACGCGCAGCAGCTGCCAGGGGTCCTCACGCAGCAGCTCCTGTGCTCCGTCGCCCAGCGACGCGGCGACCTGCGGCGCGAGCGCCTCGGGGGCACCGCCGTCGCTCAGCACCCGGCGCACGGCCTCCACGGTGTCCGGGGCGGGCGGCGGGGGAGCGGCGGTGACCTCGGCGGCCACGGGCTGCGGTGGCCGTACGGGCTGTGGGGTGGCGGGGCGGCGCGGGGGTCCCGGTTCGCTGAGGACGGTCGCCGGGGGCCTGGCCCCGCTCTCCACCGCCCGCACCGCCGCGAGCAGGTCGGCGGCCTTGCCGCTGAGCTTGGTCCCGCTGTCGATGGGCTTCGCCTTCTCGGCCTTGCGCCGCTCGATCCGCTCCCTCTCCAGCTTCTGCGCGGCGAGCTCGGCCTCGGCCTCGGAGAGCCGCGCGGCGGCCTCGCCCTCGGCGAGCGGGGCGGTGGCCTCGCCCTCGGGGAGCGGGGCGGCCCCGCCCTCGGCCGGCTGCGGCGCGGGAGTCTCCTCGGCGGCGCCTTCGGCCGCGTCCAGGCCGCCGCCGTCACCGTCCGGGGTCTCCGGCCCGGTGTTCTCGGTGCTTTCCGAGGGGTCCGGCTCCGTGCTCACAGCGTGCTCCAGTCGTGATCGGGATAGCGGTGCACGGGCGCCGACACGTCGTCGAGCGCCCGGCAGATCTCGTCAGGAAGACTAAGGGCCTCCACTGACAGTGCCGCCGTGAGCTGCTGCGCGGTGCGCGCGCCGACCACCGGCGCGGCCACCCCGGGGCGGTCGCGGACCCAGGCGAGGGCGACCTGGAGCGGGGTCACGGCGAGTCCGTCCGCCGCGGTCGTCACGGCGTCGACGATGCGGCTCGCGGTGTCGTCCAGATAGGGCTCGACGAACGGCGCGAAGTGGTCCGAGGCGCCGCGCGAGTCGGGCGGCAGGGCGTCGCCCCGGTACTTGCCGGTGAGCACGCCCCGGCCGAGCGGCGAGGACGGCAGCAGGCCGATGCCCAGGTCCAGCGCGGCCGGCAGCACCTCGCGCTCCACGCCGCGCTGCAGCAGCGAGTACTCCATCTGCGTACTGGCCAGCCGGGTGCGGGTGCCCGGCGCGGCGAGCTGCCAGGTGCCGGCCTTGGCGAGCTGCCAGCCGCAGAAGTTGGAGACACCGGCGTAGCGGGCGCGGCCGCTGGCGACAGCTATGTCGAGGGCCTGGAGGGTCTCCTCCAGCGGGGTGTCCGGGTCGAAGGCGTGGACGTGCCACACGTCGACGTGGTCGGTGCCGAGGCGGGCGAGAGAGGCGTCGAGGGCGGCCAGCAGATGGCCCCGGGAGCCGTCGAAACGGCGGTCGGGGTCGGGCACGCTGCCCGCCTTCGTGGAGATGATCAGGTCGCGGCGCGGCACCAGGCCTTCCATGAGCCGTCCCAGCAGGTACTCGGCCTCCCCGTCGCCGTACACGTCGGCCGTGTCGACGAGGGTGCCGCCCGCCTCCCAGAACGTCTTCAAGAGGTCCGCGGCGTCGTGCTCGTCGGTGTCACGCCCCCAGGTCAGGGTGCCGAGCCCGATGCGGGACACACGCAGGCCGGTGCGGCCGAGATGCCTCTGCTCCATGAACGCCGAGATTACTGGCCAGAACTGGGCCGTGGGTTGCCTGTGGACAACGGAATCTCCGCGCGTCACCCCCAGGTCGGGGCCACCCCGGGTCCCGTGGCCGCGCGGGCCGAGCGGCCGGCACCGGGACACGCGACCCTCACCACACCGCCCTCCCCGCCCCCCGGCCCCCCGCGCTAAGGTCGGCACGACAGCGTCGTTACTGATCAGTAAGGGGAATCGGCCATGCAGCTCGGGATCAACCTCGGCTACTGGGGTGCCGGAATGGACGGGGACAACCTGGCCGTGGCCCAGGAGGCCGACCGGCTCGGGTACGCCGTCTGCTGGGCCGCCGAGGCCTACGGATCGGACGCCGCCACCGTGCTCACCTGGGTCGCCGCGCAGACCGAGCGGATCGACGTCGGTTCGGCGATCTTCCAGATCCCGGCGCGTCAGCCCGCGATGACCGCGATGACCGCCGCCACGCTCGACTCCCTGTCCGGCGGCCGCTTCCGCCTCGGCCTCGGCGTCTCCGGGCCGCAGGTCTCCGAGGGCTGGTACGGCGTCAAGTTCGACAAGCCGCTGTCCCGCACCCGCGAGTACGTCGAGATCGTGCGCAAGGCGATGACCCGGGAACGGCTGTCGTACGACGGCGAGCACTGGACGCTGCCGCTGCCGGACGGCCCCGGCAAGCCGATCAAGCTCACCGTGCACCCGCAGCGCGAGCACATCCCGCTCTACATCGCCGCGATCGGCCCGAAGAACCTGGAGCAGACCGGCGAGATCGCCGACGGCGCGCTGCTCATCTTCCCCTCCGCCGACCACCTCGAGGACACCGCGATCAAGCACCTGCGGGCCGGGCGCGAGAAGGCCGGGCTGACCATGGACGGCTTCGACGTCTGTCCGACGCTGCCCCTCGCCCTCGGCGACGACAAGGACGTCGAGCGCCTCGCCGACACCTTCCGCCCCTACACCGCCCTGTACGTCGGCGGCATGGGCAGCCGCAAGCAGAACTTCTACAACCAGCTCGCCCGGCGCATGGGCTACGACGAGGCGGCGACGGAGATCCAGGACAAGTACCTGGCCGGCGACAAGCAGGGCGCCGCGGCCGCCGTACCGCACGAGCTGATCGACCGGACCACGCTGCTGGGCTCGGTGGAGCGGATCGCCGACCGGATGAAGGCCTACGCCGCCGCCGGCGTCACCACCCTCACCCTCGCCCCCGCGGGCTTCACCCTGGACGAGCGCCTCGCCTCGCTGCGGGCCGGCGTACAGGCGATGGAACGCGCCGGGCTGGCGTAGGGAGGAAGTTCAGCGGCCGTGGTGGGGGCTCGGGGGTCTTCCCCGCCACGGCCGTCACGGAGAACAACGCGCCGGGGCGCGCCCGGTTACGCCCTCGTCGAGACCCCGGCCGTCATCCTTTCGGCCGAGCCCCCGGACACAGCTGTTGCGGGCTCCGTTCCGCCGCTCTTGACTGATGTGCATGCTTTCCGCCAAGAGCCTGTTCCAGGAGATCATCGACAACGACGAGTCCTTCGCGCTCTTCTGCTCCATCGCCGCCGGCGGGGAGTCGCAGGGCGGCTGGGAGAACGCCCGCATCGCCGCGCTCGTCCCGGCGGACCAGCGCGACCTCGCCCCCAAGATCACCCGGCACGGAGCCGACGAGGACAAGCACGGGCGCATCTTCGACGCCCTCATGAAGAAGCGCGGCCTCCGGCCCGTCCCCGTGCCGCCGGACACCGACTACACGATGCTCCTGGAGCGCCACGGCATCGGCCTCGCCCACGACAGGCTCAGGGCCGACCGGCCGCTGACCGTCCAGGACATCGTCATCTACCTCGCCCACAGCCGGGTCACCGAGCAGCGGGCCTCCGAACAGATGGAACTGCTGCGCCGGCACTTCGCCGACCACCCCGACATCGGCCGCGCGGTCAGGATGATCTCGCACGACGAGGACAACCACCTCGCCTACTGCCACGAGGAACTGCTGCGCCTCGCCTACGCCGGGCACGGCCGCGCCATCCAGCGGACGCTGCGCGCGTGCGCGCTCGCCGAGATCCGCGTCCACCGCGACGTCAGCCTCGCCGTCATGGCCCACATGGGCCGCATCCTCGGCTGGCCGAAGGCCAAGTCCGCCGTCCTCGCGGCCGGCATCCACGCCGTGTACGCCTGGGAGCGGTTCGCCGGCTGGCGGCGGATGGTCTCCCTGGAGATGCCCGAACGCCGCGACGCCCTGGGCGGCCCGCCCGTGACGGCGCCCGAGTTCGCCTGAGCCCCGCCGCGGCCGCCCACGCCTACATCCAGCCCCGCCGCTTGAACAGCCGGTACAGCAGCACCTCCAGGACCGCCATCACCAGGACCACCGCCGGATACGACCACAGCCAGTGCAGCTCCGGCATGTGGTCGAAGTTCATCCCGTAGATCCCCGCGATCATCGTGGGGACCGCGGCCATCGCCGCCCACGCGGAGATCTTCCGCATGTCGTCGTTCTGCCGGACGCTCATCTGCGCGAGGTGCGCGGAGAGGATGTCGGACACCAGCCGGTCCAGGCCCTCCACGGACTCGTTCACCCGCATCAGATGGTCGCTGACGTCCCGGAAGAAGGGCCGCGCCCGGTCGTCCACGAAGGGCAGTCCCGCGCCGAGGGCGCCCGTGTCCGCCAGCCGGTTCACCGGCGGCCCCAGCGGACCGGTGGCCCGCCGGAACTCCAGGACCTGCCGCTTGAAGGTGTAGATCCGCGACGCGGTGTGCCGCGAACCGCCGCCGTCCGGCGAGAACACCTCCGCCTCCAGCTCCTCCAGATCGGTCCCCAGCTCGGTCGCCACGTCCAGATAGTGGTCGACGGTGGCGTCGGCGATCGCGTACAGCACCGCCGTGGGCCCCTTCGCGAGCATCTCCGGCTCGTCCTCCAGCCGGCGCCGCACCGCGGCCAGCGGCGAGCCCTCGCCGTGCCGGACGGTCACCACGAACGAGTCCCCGAGGAACACCATCACCTCGCCGGAGGAGACGGTGTCGCTCTCGGGCTCGTACACGACCGGTTTGAACACCAGGAACAGCGAGTCCTCGTACACCTCCAGCTTGGGCCGCTGATGGGCCTTGAGGGCGTCCTCCACGGCCAGCGGGTGCAGGCCGAACTCCCGGGTGACGCGGTCGAACTCCTTCTCGGTGGGCTCGTACAGCCCGATCCACACGAAGCCGCCCGCGGCACGCGCCTCGTCCAGGGCGTCCGACAGGTCCTGCGGCCCGTCCGTACGGTGTCCGTCACGGTAGACCGCGCAGTCGACGATCACGGAGCGCATTCCTCCTTCAGGGGCTCCCCGGCGTACCCACGCGTACGCCTACGCTGGTCCGCATGCCCACGCTGATCCTCGTCCGGCACGGACGTTCGACCGCCAACACCTCCGGAGTGCTCGCCGGCTGGACGCCCGGCGTCGCCCTCGACGAGCGCGGGGCCGCGCAGGCCGCCGCGCTGCCCGGCAGGCTGGAGGGACTGCCGATCGCCGAGGTCGTCGCGAGCCCTCTGCAGCGCTGCCAGGAGACCGTCCAGCCGCTCCTGGCAGCCCGCCCCGGCCTGCCCGTCCACACCGACGAGCGGATCGGGGAGGCCCACTACGGCGACTGGTCCGGCCGCAAGCTCGCCGAGCTGAAGGACGAACCCCTGATGGAGGTCGTGCAGGCGCACCCGTCCTCCGCCGCGTTCCCGGGCGGCGAGTCCATGCGGGCCATGCAGACCCGCGCCGCCGAGGCCGTGCGCGAGTGGAACGCGCGCGTGGAGCGCGACCACGGCGCCGACGCCGTCTATCTGATGTGCTCGCACGGCGACATCATCAAGTCGCTCGTGGCGGACGCGCTCGGGCTCCATCTCGACCTCTTCCAGCGGATCTCTGTCGAACCGTGTTCCATCACCGCGATCCGTTACACCCGGCTGCGGCCCTTTCTCGTGCGGCTCGGCGACACCGGCGACTTCGCCTCGCTGGCGCCGCGCGAGGAACCCCCGACCGGCGACGCGACGGTCGGAGGCGGCGCGGGCGCACCGTGATCGTCGGCCGCAGTAGGGTGAAGCGGTCCACACACGCGCGTACACGCATGGACGTTCCCGAACCCACGACTCCCATGGAGACAGGACGTGTCCCGTCAGGTGTTCCTCTACGACCCACCGGACCGCTTCGTGGCCGGTACGGTCGGACTGCCCGGGCGCCGTACCTTCTTCCTCCAGGCCACCGCCGGCTCCCGAGTGACCAGTGTGGCCCTGGAGAAGACCCAGGTCGCCGCGCTCGCCGAGCGCATGGACGAACTGCTGGACGAGGTCGTACGCCGTAGCGGCGGCAACGCGGCCGTGCCCGCCGTGGCGCCCGCCGACAACTCCGACACGGCCCCTCTCGAGACCCCCGTCGAGGAGGAGTTCCGGGTCGGCACCATGGCCCTCGCCTGGGACGGCGAGGAGCAGCGCATGATCGTCGAGGCGCAGGCCCTCGTGGAGTTGGAGGCGGACTCCGAGGAGGACCTCGCCGAGGCCGAGGAACGGCTGCTCCAGGACGAGGAGAACGGGCCCCCGATGCTGCGGGTCCGGCTCACCGGCGCGCAGGCGAGAGCCTTCGCCAAGCGCGCCCTCGACGTCGTCAACGCCGGCCGGCCGCCGTGCCCGCTGTGCAGTCTGCCGCTCGACCCGGAAGGACACGTATGTCCGCGCCAGAACGGATACCGCCGCGGGGCGTGACGACCACCGACCCGGCCTCCGCCGAGCTCCTCGCCCACGGCGAGCTGACCGTCCAGGGCCGCATCCGCGAGGCCTCCAACGCGGCCCTGTACTGCACCGTCGTCCACGAGGGCCGCGAGGCCACCTGCGTCTACAAGCCCGTCGCGGGGGAGAGACCCCTGTGGGACTTCCCCGACGGCACCCTCGCCCAGCGTGAGGTCGCCGCCTACGAGGTCTCCGAGGCGACCGGCTGGGGGCTCGTCCCGCCCACCGTGCTGCGCGACGGACCGTACGGCGAGGGCATGTGCCAGCTGTGGATCGAGGCGACGGCCGAGACCGGACTCCTGGCGCTCGTCGACGCCGAGGAGCCGGAGCCCGGCTGGAAGGCGATCGGGTTCGCCGAGGTCGGGGAGGGGCGGACCGCGCTGCTGGTGCACGCCGACGACGAGCGGCTGCGGCGGCTCGCCGTCCTCGACGCGGTGATCAACAACGCCGACCGCAAGGGCGGCCATCTGCTGCCCACCGCCGACGGCCGCCTCTACGGCATCGACCACGGCGTGACCTTCAACACCGAGAACAAACTGCGCACCCTCCTGTGGGGCTGGGCGGGGGAGCCCCTGACCGCCGAGGCCGTCGACGTCCTCAAGGGCCTCAGGGCCGCCCTGGAGCCCTCCGGGCCGCTCACGGGCACCCTGGCCGCCCTCGTCACGCCCGCCGAGCTCGACGCCACCCGCGCGCGTGTCGACGCGCTCCTGGAGTCCGGGAAGCACCCCGAGCCCGGCGGCGAGTGGCCGGCCATCCCCTGGCCACCGGTGTGACAGCCCGCAAGCACACCGGACGGAATCGCACAAGAGCGCCTTCCCGGTCATCCGGCCTGCTCCGGTTCGTATGCGCAACTTCCGTCCGGTTAGGCTCATGACATGCATGCCTGGCCCGCTTCCGAGGTCCCCGCCCTGCCTGGTCAGGGCCGCGACCTGAGGATCCACGACACCGCGACCGGTGGCTTGGTCACCCTTGAACCCGGTCCCGTCGCCCGTCTCTACGTCTGCGGCATCACCCCGTACGACGCGACCCACATGGGTCACGCGGCGACCTACAACGCGTTCGACCTCGTCCAGCGCGTGTGGCTCGACACCAAGCGGCAGGTTCACTACGTCCAGAACGTCACCGACGTCGACGACCCGCTCCTGGAGCGCGCCGACCGCGACGGCGTCGACTGGGTCGCCCTCGCCGAGAAGGAGACGGCCCTCTTCCGCGAGGACATGACCGCCCTGCGGATGCTCCCGCCCCAGCACTACATAGGCGCCGTCGAGGCGATACCCGGCATCGTCCCGCTCGTGGAACGACTGCGGGACGCGGGCGCCGCGTACGAGCTCGAGGGCGACACCTACTTCTCCGTCGAGTCCGACCCGAACTTCGGCAAGGTCTCCCGCCTCGACGCCGCCGCCATGCGCCTGCTGTCCGCCGAGCGCGGCGGCGACCCGGACCGCCCCGGCAAGAAGAACCCCCTCGACCCGATCCTGTGGCTGGCGGCCCGCGAGGGCGAGCCCAGCTGGGACGGCGGCACGCTGGGCCGGGGCAGGCCCGGCTGGCACATCGAGTGCGTCGCCATCGCCTTGGACCACCTCGGCATGGGCTTCGACGTCCAGGGCGGCGGCTCCGACCTGGCCTTCCCGCACCACGAGATGGGCGCCTCGCACGCCCAGGTGCTCACCGGCGAGTTCCCCATGGCCAAGGCGTACGTCCACGCCGGCATGGTCGCCCTGGACGGCGAGAAGATGTCCAAGTCCAAGGGCAACCTCGTCTTCGTCTCCGGGCTGCGCCGGGACGGCGTCGACCCCGCCGCCATCCGGCTCACCCTGCTCGCCCACCACTACCGGGCCGACTGGGAGTGGACCGACCAGGTTCTCGTGGACGCCGTGGCCCGGCTCGGCCGCTGGCGCGCGGCCGTCTCCCGGCCCGACGGGCCGCCCGCCGAGGCCCTGGTGGAGGAGATCCGCGAAGCCCTCGCGAACGACCTCGACGCCCCGGCCGCGCTGGCCGCCGTCGACCGCTGGGCCGCCCTCCAGCAGGAACAGGGCGGCACCGACATCAGTGCGCCCGGCGTCGTCTCCCGGGCCGTGGACGCCCTGCTGGGTGTCGCGCTGTGACCCGCTGATCCAGTGAGCGAGGGGCTCGTCCCGCCCGGCGCGGGACGGGCCCCTCCCTCACTGTCGAGGTGCTGTCGACCTGCTGCCGGCACCTGTGACCACAGCGGTGTCCGTGGTGAAGTGGGCCTCGGCCGATCCCGTCGGACCGGCCGGCCGCCGGTCCCCTCCGCGGAAGGACGTCCCGTGGCACCCACACACGGTTCCTTCGCACATCCCCTCGCCCGCCGCCGGCTGCTCGCGCTCGGCGCCGCGACCCTGGGCGCCGCCTCCCTCGGCCCGCCCGCCCACGCCGCCGCTGCCTGGCCCGACGTGATTCCCCTGCCCGACGGCTTCCGCCCCGAGGGCATCGCCGTCGGACGCGGCCCGACGCCTCCTCGGCTCGCTCGGTGACGGCTCGATCTACCGCGCCGACCTGCGCACCGGCGAGGGCGGCATCGTCTCCACCGGCCCCGGCACCCCCTCCGTCGGCCTCGAACTCGACGACCGCGGACGGCTGTTCGTCGCCGGACGCGACACCGGCGCCCGCGTCGTGGACGTGCGCAGTGGCGAGATCCTCGCCTCCTACCGACTCGCCACCGCCACGCCGACGTTCACCAACGACGTGTGTCTCACCCCGCGCGCGGCCTGGTTCACGGACTCCTACCGGCCCACGCTGTACGCCCTGCCACTCGGGCGGCGCGGTGAACTCCCGGGCGCCGCGGACGTAGTACGCCTCCCGCTGAGCGGCGACTGGACCCAGACCGACGACGGATCCGTGAACGCCAACGGCATCACCCGCACCCCCGACGGCTCGGCGCTGCTCGTCGTCCAGAGCGGGGCCGGGGGACTGCACCGCGTCGACCCGCGCACCGGCGTCACCACCCTGGCCGACCTCGGCGACGCCGCTCCCCTCACCAACGGCGACGGGCTGCTGCTGACCGGGCGGACCTTGTACGTCGTACAGAACCGGCAGAACGCCGTCGACGTGTTCACCCTGGCCGCCGACGGCCGCAGCGGGGTGTTCGAGCGCCGCATCACCGACGCGGACTTCGACGTGCCGACCACGGTCGCCGCCCACGGCAACCGGCTCTACCTGCCCAACGCCCGCTTCACGACGACCCCCACCCCGCAGACGGCGTACACGGTGGTCGCCGTCCCGGCATGACGGAAAGGGCGGTGCGCCCCGAGCGCACCGCCCTTTCCCCTCCACGCTCACTCCTCCGACGAATCCTCGTCGTCGGAGGCGTCCCCGCTCGGCTTCGGCGGCTTCGGCGGCCGCGTCCGCTCCCCGGGGTCCGGCGGGCCGCCGCCGTCCCGTCGGCGCAGATAGCGCTCGAACTCGCGGGCGATGGCCTCGCCGGACGCCTCGGGCAGCTCGGCGGTGTCACGGGCCTCCTCCAGCGTCTGCACGTACTCCGCGACCTCGCTGTCCTCCGCCGCCAGCTGGTCCACGCCCACCTGCCACGCGCGCGCGTCCTCGGGCAGCTCGCCCAGCGGGATGCGCACGTCGATCAGGTCCTCGAGCCGGTTGAGCAGCGCCAGCGTCGCCTTCGGGTTCGGCGGCTGCGACACGTAGTGCGGCACGGCCGCCCACAGGGACACCGCCGGGACGCCCGCGTGCGTGCACGCCTCCTGCAGGACGCCGACGATGCCCGTCGGACCCTCGTACTTGGTCTCCTCCAGGTCCATCCGCTGCGCCAGATCCGTGTCGGACGTCGTCCCGCTGATCGGGACCGGACGGGTGTGCGGGGTGTCACCGAGCAGGGCGCCCAGGATGACCACCAGCTCCACACCCAGTTCGTGCGCGAAGGCGAGCAGTTCGTTGCAGAACGAGCGCCAGCGCATGGACGGTTCGATACCGCGCACGAGCACCAGGTCCCGCGGCTTGTCGCCGCCGACCCGCACGACCGACAACCTTGTCGTGGGCCAGGTGATCTTGCGTACGCCGCCGTCCATGAACACCGTCGGCCGGTTCACCTGGAAGTCGTAGTAGTCCTCGGCGTCCAGCGCCGCGAACACCTCGCCCTTCCACTCCCGCTCCAGATGCGCGACCGCGGTGGAGGCGGCGTCGCCGGCGTCGTTCCAGCCCTCGAACGCGGCCACCATGACCGGGTCGATCAGCTCGGGAACCCCCTCGAGCTCGATCACCCAGCGCCTCCTTCCGACGTGCCCTCGCTTGACCACCCAACCTTACGGCGTTCCGCGGGGGCGCCCGCAGCCCCCTTGCACGGGGGAGTGAACGGATCACTGCCCCGTTCACCACCCTTGAACACCCCGCGCCGGACCCCTCTCGGGCCCGCCCGTCAGAGCGTGGACCGCAGCCACTGCTCCACGCTCGCGATGTGCACCGTCGCCCAGGAACGCGCCGCCTCCGCGTCCCGGTCGCGCAGCGCCGCCAGGATCGCGCGGTGCTCGCGCAGGGTGCCGGCGACCGCGTCCTCCTGGGTCAGCCCGCGCCAGATCCGGGCCCGGGTGGTGGGCCCGGACAGACCGTCCAGCAGCGAGCACAGCACCGAGTTGCCGGCGCTCTGCACGATCCCCCGGTGGAACTCCAGGTCCGAGGCGACGAGTTCCTCCACCGACGGCGCATCGCCGAGCTTGTCCAACCGGGCTTGCAGCGCGTCCAGTTGCTGCTCGCTGATCCGCAGGGCGGCCATCGCGGTCGCGGCCGGCTCCAGGATGCGGCGCACGGCCAGGAACTCCAGGACCGTGTCGTCCCGGTGGAAGTCCACGACGAAGGACATCGCCTCGAGCAGCAGTTGGGGGTCGAGACTGGTCACATACGTGCCGTCGCCCTGGCGCACGTCCAGGATCCGGATCAGCGACAGCGCGCGCACCGCCTCCCGCAGCGAGTTGCGGGACAGGCCCAGCTCGGCCGCCAGTTCGCTCTCCTTGGGGAGCCGGTCGCCGGGGCGCAGCGCACCCGAGACGATCATGCCCTTGATCTTCTCGATCGCCTCGTCGGTGACTGCCATGACCGGCCTCCCTGTCGCTTCCTGACCATCCGCTCAGACATCGGATGTCTCAGTCCATTATGAGGGGCGGCCGGGGCACCGGGGAGTGATCGGACGACCGCCCCGACGCTCACGCCCCCTCCCCCTGCGCCAGCATGCGCAGCGCCTCCAGGGCCACGACCGCGCCCCGCGCGACACCGGCCGCGACGACCTCGCGGTGCGGGTCGTAGCCGCCCGTGGACAGCGGTGACCCCTCGGCGGCCGTCCCGTCGGCGCTCACCCCGTCGACGACCAGGACACCACCGGCCACCAGTCCGCGCACGGAGGCCGTGACCAGCAACGCCGACAGCTCCATCTCGATCGCCGCGAGCCCGGCACCGCCGTACGAGAAGAGGGGGAACAAACCCGGCCGGAAGGCCGCCCGGGTCCAGACGACGCCCCGGTGGTGCGGGGCGCCGGCCTCACGGGCGGCCCGCTGCAGGGCGAACACCGCCTCCGGAGCGCAGACCGCCGGATACTCCGGGGGCAGCAACTGAGAGGTGACACCGTCGTCACGGACGGCCGCCTCCGCGATGACCAGGTCGCCGTCGCCGATCCCCGGCTTCATCGAGCCCGCCGTACCCAGCCGCAGGAAGGTGCGCACCCCCGCGTCCGCCAGCTCCTGGAACAGCAGGACCGCGCCCGGAGCACCCACCCCGTGCGAGGCGACGACGACCGGCACGCCCCGCCGGCTCCCGCGGAACACCCGGTACTCGCGGTGGTACGACACTTCCTCGGCGCCGTCGAGCAGCCCGGCCACCGCGGCGGCACGCGCCGGATCGCCGACGACCACGGCATGCGCCGGCAGCCCGGTGCGCGGGACCCGGGTGACGGGCAGGACGTCCTGCGTCATGAACGTGCTCCCGAGGGACGGAGGGTGCGCGGAGTCACGCCGCGTCGAACCACTCCTTCCCGCCCGCCCAGTGCGCCACCCAGCCGGCGAATCCGGGCGCGGCCGTCGTGTGACCGAACTCCGCACCGAAGGGCATGGCGCCGACATCGGTGATGTGCCAGATGTGCCCACGATGCGGGCCCGTGACGACGAGATGCCAGTCCATGCCGCAGCCGTCCGTGCCGAGCGCGACCGACCCGTGCTCACCCACCTGGTCGATGACGGCCTCGGGGTCCTCGTACGGCCCGTCGTCCTCCTCCCACAGCCACGCCCGCGTGAGCGGGAAGGGCTTGGCCGGATCCTGCTGCGCGGCGCCCTCGGCCAGCCCCACCAGCCCGTACGCGGGCGGCCCCTGGAGCGACCCGTCGGAGATCTCCGCCACGAACGTCCGGTACGGCTCGGGCAGCACCACCCCGTGCTCCTTCTCGAAGGCGTGCACCGCCTCCCAGCCGAGCGCCGACGCGCCGCCGTCGTCCACGGTGAAGGCCTCGCGGAGGGCGGCCAGCTCGGCGGGATCGGCCTGATCGATGTTCATGCCCCCA
Organism: Streptomyces sp. NPDC001381; assembly: GCF_042895685.1. Lineage (NCBI taxonomy): Bacteria > Bacillati > Actinomycetota > Actinomycetes > Kitasatosporales > Streptomycetaceae > Streptomyces > Streptomyces sp. NPDC001381. The sequence goes on from NZ_JBIAWO010000011.1 coordinate 161,354, forward strand.
TGAAAACACCCGCCACCGACAACCGGTCCGCGAGGGGAGGCGGGCATGCGGAAGGGGCGGCTGCATCGGCGGCAGCCGCCCCTCCCGTCGTTCCGGCCCCGGTGCGGAGGGGCCGGTTCCCCGCTGCCGGCCCTGGTCAGGGGAGTGGGCAGGCAGCGGGTCTTCTCGCGGTGCGCTACTTCCTGTCGAGCAGGTCCTGCACCTTGCCGCGCACCTCGTCCGTGGCCAGGCCGCGGATCGTCAGCGTCGTACGGCGGCGCAGCACGTCGTCCGCAGTCTCGGCCCACTCGTGGTCGCGGGCGTAGACGACCTGCGCCCAGATCTCCGGCGCGTCGGGGTGGACGCGCTCGCCCAGCTCCGGGTTCTCGTTCGCCAGACGGGCGATGTCGAAGGCCAGCGAGCCGTAGTGGGTGGCCAGGTGCCGGGCGGTGTCGGCCGCCATCCGCGGGCCGGGCGCCGGGTGGTCCACCAGGAGCCGGTGGGCGACCGCGCGCGGGTTGGCGACACCCGGCAGCGGCAGCTTCTTCGGCAGCGAGGAGACCGGCTCGAAGTCGTCGCCGAGCGGGTGGCCCGGCAGCGCCTCGAGCTTCTGCATCACGGTGCGGCCGATGTGGCGGAAGGTGGTCCACTTGCCGCCCGCGACGGACAGCATGCCGCCCTTGCCCTCGGTGACCACCGTCTCCCGCTTGGCCTTCGCGGTGTCGCCCGGGCCGCCCGGCAGCACCCGCAGACCCGCGAAGGCGTACGTGATCAGGTCGCGGGAGAGCTGCTGGTCGCGGACGGAGAACGCGGCCTCGTCGAGGATCTGCGTGATGTCCTTGTCGTTGACCGCGACGTCCGCCGGATCGCCCTCGAACTCCTCGTCGGTGGTGCCCAGCAGGAGCATGTCCTCCCAGGGCAGGGCGAAGGTGATCCGGTACTTGTCGATGGGGGTCGCGAGCGCGGCCTTCCAGGGGGAGGTCCGCTTCAGGACCAGATGCGCGCCCTTCGACAGACGGATCGACGGGGCCGCATGCGGGTCCTCCATCCTGCGCAGGTGGTCGACCCACGGGCCGGTCGCGTTCAGCACCAACCGGGCGTCGACGCCGAACTCGTCACCGGAGACGCGGTCCCGCAGGTCCGCGCCCGTGACCCGGCCCCTGGTGAAGCGCAGACCGGTGACCTCGGCGTGGTTGAGGACGACCGCCCCGGCCCCGACGGCCGCGCGGACCGTCATCAGCGCCATGCGCGCGTCGTTCATCTGGTCGTCGCCGTACACGGCCACGGCCTTGAGGTTCTCGGTGCGCAGCTCGGGCACGTCCTGTGCGGCCCGGGCCGGCGAGAGCAGATGCCCCACGCCGTCACCGAAGGCCGACAGGGCGGAGTAGGCGAACACGCCCGCCCCGAGCTTCGCCGCGCCGTGCGGCCCGCCCTTGTACACGGGGAGGTAGAACGTGAGCGGGTTCGCCAGGTGGGGGGCCACCTGGCGGGAGACCGCACGGCGCTCGAAGTGGTTCTCCGCCACCAGCTTCACCGCGCCGGTCTGCAGATAGCGCAGACCGCCGTGGAGAAGCTTGGAGGAGGCGGAGGAGGTGGCGCCGGCGAAGTCGCCGGCGTCGACCAGGGCCACCCTGAGCCCGGACTGCGCGGCGTGCCAGGCGGTCGAGATGCCCAGGATGCCGCCGCCGATCACGAGAAGGTCGTACGACGCCTTGGAGAGCTGCTCCCTGGTCTCGGCGCGGCTCGGGTTCGAGCCGGTGGCCGGGTGCGTCCCCAGGGCAGGTACGGACTGCAGGGTGGACTGACTGGTCATGTCGGGTTCTTACTCCTCATCAGAGCGTGCTGAGCCTTGGTGGAGGGCTCCGCGTCAGCTCTCGTCCTCGAGCCAGCCCATGGTCCGCTCGACGGCCTTGAGCCAGCTCTTGTACTCACGGTCGCGGGTCTCCGCGTCCATGCGGGGGGTCCACTCGGCGGCCCGCCGCCAGTTGGCGCGCAGGTCGTCGGTGCTGGTCCAGAAGCCGACGGCGAGGCCGGCGGCGTAGGCGGCGCCGAGGCAGGTGGTCTCGGCGACCATCGGGCGCACCACGGGGGCGTCCAGGAAGTCCGAGAGCGTCTGCATCAGCAGGTTGTTGGAGGTCATGCCGCCGTCGACCTTCAGGGCCGCGAGCTCGACGCCCGAGTCCTTGGTCATGGCGTCCGTGATCTCACGGGTCTGCCAGGCGGTGGCCTCCAGGACGGCGCGCGCGAGGTGCGCCTTGGTGACGTACCGGGTCAGGCCGGCGATCACACCGCGGGCGTCGGAGCGCCAGTACGGGGCGAACAGACCGGAGAAGGCCGGCACGAAGTAGGCGCCGCCGTTGTCCTCGACGGAGAGCGCGAGCGTCTCGATCTCGGCGGCGGTGGAGATCAGGCCCATCTGGTCGCGCATCCACTGCACCAGCGAACCGGTGACGGCGATCGAGCCCTCCAGGGCGTAGACCGGCGCCTCGTCGCCGATCCGGTAGCCGACGGTGGTCAGCAGTCCGGAGTACGAGTTGATGATCTTCTCGCCGGTGTTCATCAGCATGAACGTGCCGGTGCCGTACGTCGACTTGGCCTCGCCCTCGGAGAAGCAGGTCTGGCCGAACAGAGCCGCCTGCTGGTCGCCGAGCGCGGAGGCCACCGGGATGCCGCCCAGCAGCTCGCCGAGCTTGCCGCCGGTGACCTCGCCGTAGACCTCGGCGGAGGAGCGGATCTCGGGGAGCATCGCCAGCGGGACGCCGATGGACTCGGCGATCTTGTCGTCCCACTCCAGGGTGTGGAGGTTCATCAGCATGGTGCGGGAGGCGTTGGTGACGTCGGTGTAGTGCTTGCCGCCGTTGACACCACCGGTCAGGTTCCAGATGACCCAGGTGTCCATGGTGCCGAAGAGGATGTCGCCCGCCTCGGCGCGCTCGCGCAGGCCCTCGACGTTGTCGAGCAGCCAGCGCGCCTTGGGGCCGGCGAAGTACGAGGCCAGCGGCAGGCCGGTCTCACGGCGGAAGCGGTCCTGGCCGACGTTGCGGCCGAGTTCCTTGCACAGGGCGTCGGTGCGGGTGTCCTGCCAGACGATGGCGTTGTGGACGGGCTCACCGGTGTTCTTGTCCCACAGGAGAGTGGTCTCCCGCTGGTTGGTGATGCCGATGGCCTTGATGTCGTCGCGGGTGATGCCGGCCTTCTCGATGGCTCCGGCGACGACCTCCTGGACGTTGGTCCAGATCTCGTTGGCGTCGTGCTCGACCCAGCCCGGCTTGGGGAAGATCTGCTCGTGCTCCTTCTGGTCGACGGAGACGATGCGGCCGTCGCGGTCGAACACGATGCAGCGGCTGGAGGTGGTGCCCTGGTCGATCGCGGCGATGAAGGGGCCGGCGGTGTGGGCGTCGGTCACTGAGTGCTCCTGGAGTTCCGTGGGTAAGGGGCTGTCTGTACGGCGCTGATGGTCAAGAGGTGCGGCTGGTGCTCTTAAGCAAAGGCGACGTTGTAGATGCCTGCAGCGATGGCGCCGCCGATCAGCGGGCCGACCACCGGGATCCAGGCGTAGCCCCAGTCGGAGCCGCCCTTGTTGGGCAGGGGCAGGAGGGCGTGCACGATGCGCGGACCGAGGTCACGGGCCGGGTTGATCGCGTAGCCGGTCGGGCCGCCGAGGGACAGACCGATGGAGACCACCACGAGCGAGGTGATGAGGGCACCGAGGGTGCCGAGGCCGTTGCCCTTGTCGTTCAGGCCCTGCGTGAGGACGGCGAGGACCAGCACGACCGTACCGACGATCTCCGTGGCGAGGTTCTGCCAGGCGACCCGGATCTCCGGACCGGTGGAGAAGACGCCCAGCACCGGGCCCGCGCCCTGCTCCTGGGCCTCGACGGCCTTGGCCGCGGTGGCCTGGGCGCCCGGACCGCCGACGATCTCCTTGTCGGTGAGGTGCGCGTGGAACTGGCCGTAGTAGGCGACCCAGACCAGGGCCGCGCCGAGCGCGGCGCCGAGCAGCTGGCCCGCCCAGTAGACCGGAACGTTGCTCCAGTCGTTGTCCTTGATCGCGAGCGCGAGCGTCACGGCCGGGTTCAGATGGGCGCCGGACAGCGGCGCCGAGGTGTAGACCGCCGTGAGCACGGCGAAGCCCCACCCGAAGGTGATGGCGAGCCAGCCGGCGTTGCGGGCCTTGGAGGCCTTCAGCGTGACGGCGGCGCAGACGCCACCGCCGAGCAGGATGAGTATGGCGGTACCGATGGTCTCGCCGATGAAGATGTCGGAGCTGGACACCCGCGACTCCTTTGTCCTTCGTCCAGGGAAGCCGTTCTCCCCGGGTCCCTCCGGGGGTACTGGCGCCCTCGGGGGTGAGAGCGATTCCGGTCCTTGGCGTTGCCACACTCTAGCGCGTATTGCCGTCAGGTGTTCGACAATGCCGACCGATGGACGGGAGTCTTGCCCCGGGGTCAGGTGTGCGTCAAGGGTTCTGTTATCGAAAGCGCGATCGTTATTGATCGGCGTCGGCTATCGATTCCCGCCGGTCGCGCGCGGGCGCGGCTCCGCTCCCGCCGCGCATGTCCCGCCGCACGCGCGTGCGCGGGCACGGCGAGAACCGGGACGCCGGCCGGCGTCCCGGTGTGCTCCTGCGTGCTCCTCGGCCTCGGCGGGCCGCTCAGAAGCGCCCGGCGCCCAGGTCCCGCGACACCGCGCGGGCGCAGTCCCGCACCGCCGCGATCAGCTCGGGCCGCAGCTCGCCGTCCCGGGCCAGCCGCTCCACGGCCCCGGTGATGCCGACCGCCCCCACCGGCATGCGCCGCCGGTCGTGGATGGGTGCGGCGATCGAGGCCACACCCTCCCAGGTCTCCTCGACGTCCGCCGCGTACCCACGCGCGCGCGTGACGTCCAGGATGTGCTCGAAGTCCTCCAGCTCACACACCGTGCGGTCCGTGAAGGGCTTGCGGTCGGCCTCCGTGGCCTCGCTGTGCGCCACCGGGTCGTACGCCGACAGCACCTTGCCCAGGGCCGTGGAGTGCAGCGGCTGCATGGCCCCGATCTCCAGGACCTGCCGGCTGTCGTCCGGCCGGAAGACGTGGTGCACGATCAGCACGCCCTGCTGGTGCAGCACCCCCAGGTGGACGCTCTCGCCGCTGGACCGCGCCAGGTCGTCCGTCCACACCAGGGCACGCGCGCGCAGCTCGTGCACGTCCAGATAGGTGGTGCCCAGCCGCAGCAGCTCCGCGCCCAGTTGATAACGCCCCGAGGCGTCCTCCTGCTCGACGAAGCCCTCCTGCTGGAGGGTGCGCAGGATGCCGTGGGCGGTGCCCTTGGCCAGGCCCAGCGCCGAGGCGATGTCGGACAGGCCCAGCCGCCGCTCCCCGCCCGCGAGCAGCCGCAGCATCGCGGCCGCCCGTTCGACCGACTGGATGTTCCGTGCCATCGCCGTCCTGCCTCCGTCCCCTTCGACCGTCCACGCGCGATACGCAAGTACCGGCGTTCGGCAATGTCGAACACTACCGGTCCATGCCGACCTCCCGCTAATGGTCGGCCGACACCTGTCACGCCACTCGTCCTCCGAGCGCGACACGACGGCGCTGCGGCCGTGGCCCGACCGGGCGGAGACCCCGGCCGCGTGCGGCCGTCCCCCGTCCGTCCCGTGGACGCCCTGACCATACGGCCCCGGTCCCGGCTACCCTGACGGCGTGCGCCCACCTCGGGAAGAGGTGACGCAAAGCCGACAGCCGTCGCATCCGAGGGAGCCCTTCCATGGCCTCTGTGCCGCCGACCCCTTCCGCCGACAGCCGGACCCGTGTGTCCGCGCTCCGCCAGGCCCTGGCCACCCGTGTGGTGGTGGCCGACGGGGCCATGGGCACCATGCTCCAGGCCCAGGAGCCCACCCTCGAGGACTTCCAGGACCTCGAGGGCTGCAACGAGATCCTCAACCTCACCCGGCCCGACATCGTCCGTTCGGTCCACGAGGCGTACTTCGACGCCGGCGTCGACTGCGTCGAGACCAACACGTTCGGCGCCAACCACTCCGCCATGGCCGAGTACGAGATCGCCGACCGCGTCTACGAACTCTCCGAGGCCGGCGCCCGCATCGCCCGCGAGACCGCCGACGCGTTCGGCGCCCGCGACGGCCGCCAGCGCTGGGTACTGGGCTCGATCGGCCCCGGCACGAAGCTGCCGACCCTCGGCCACATCGGCTACACCACGCTGCGCGACGGCTTCCAGGCCAACGCCGAGGGCCTGCTCGCCGGCGGCGCCGACGCCCTGATCGTGGAGACCACCCAGGACCTGCTGCAGACGAAGTCGTCGATCCTGGGCGCCCGCCGCGCCATGGAGGCGACCGGCACCGAGGTCCCGCTGCTGGTCTCGATGGCCTTCGAGACGACCGGCACCATGCTGCTGGGCTCGGAGATCGGCGCCGCGCTGACCGCGCTCGAGCCCCTCGGCATCGACATGATCGGCCTGAACTGCTCGACCGGCCCCGCCGAGATGAGCGAGCACCTGCGCTACCTGGCCCGGCACTCCCGCACCCCGCTGCTGTGCATGCCGAACGCCGGCCTGCCGATCCTCACCAAGGACGGCGCCCACTTCCCGCTCGACCCCGAGGGCCTGGCCGACGCCCAGGAGACCTTCGTACGCGACTACGGACTGAACCTCATCGGCGGCTGCTGCGGCACCACCCCCGAGCACCTGCGCCAGCTCGTCGAGCGCGTCCAGGGCACCACCCCCGTCGAGCGCAGCCCCCAGCCCGAGCCCGGCGCCGCCTCCCTGTACCAGACGGTCCCCTTCCGTCAGGACACCTCCTACCTCGCCATCGGCGAGCGCACCAACGCCAACGGCTCCAAGAAGTTCCGCGAGGCCATGCTGGAGGGCCGCTGGGACGACTGCGTCGAGATGGCCCGCGAGCAGATCCGCGAGGGCGCGCACATGCTCGACCTGTGCGTGGACTACGTCGGCCGCGACGGCGTCGCCGACATGGAGGAACTCGCCGGCCGCTTCGCCACCGCCTCCACCCTCCCGATCGTCCTCGACTCCACCGAGGTCGAGGTCATCCGGGCCGGCCTGGAGAAGCTCGGCGGCCGCGCGGTGATCAACTCCGTGAACTACGAGGACGGCGACGGCCCCGAGTCCCGTTTCGCCAAGGTCACCCGGCTGGCCCAGGAGCACGGCGCCGCCCTGATCGCCCTCACCATCGACGAGGAGGGCCAGGCCCGCACCCCCGAGAAGAAGGTCGAGATCGCCGAACGGCTCATCGACGACCTCACCGGGAACTGGGGCATCCTCGAGTCGGACATCCTCATCGACACCCTGACCTTCACCATCTGCACCGGCCAGGAGGAGTCCCGCAAGGACGGCATCGCCACCATCGAGGCGATCCGTGAACTCAAGCGCCGCCACCCCGACGTCCAGACCACCCTCGGCCTGTCGAACATCTCCTTCGGCCTCAACCCGGCCGCCCGCATCCTGCTCAACTCCGTCTTCCTCGACGAGTGCGTCAAGGCGGGCCTGGACTCCGCCATCGTCCACGCCTCGAAGATCCTCCCGATCGCCCGCTTCGACGAGGAGCAGGTGCAGACCGCCCTCGACCTGATCTACGACCGCCGCAGCGAGGGCTACGACCCCCTCCAGAAGCTCATGCAGCTGTTCGAGGGCGCCACGGCGAAGTCCCTGAAGGCCGGCAAGGCCGAGGAACTGGCCGCCCTGCCGCTGGAGGAGCGCCTCAAGCGCCGCATCATCGACGGCGAGCGCAACGGCCTGGAGGCCGACCTCGACGCGGCCCTCCAGGACCGCCCCGCCCTCGACATCGTCAACGAGACCCTCCTGGACGGCATGAAGGTCGTCGGCGAGCTCTTCGGCTCCGGCCAGATGCAGTTGCCGTTCGTCCTGCAGTCCGCCGAGGTCATGAAGGCCGCCGTGGCCTACCTCGAACCCCACATGGAGAAGTCCGACGCCGAGGGCAAGGGCACCATCGTCCTTGCCACCGTGCGCGGCGACGTCCACGACATCGGCAAGAACCTCGTCGACATCATCCTGTCCAACAACGGCTACAACGTCGTCAACCTCGGCATCAAGCAGCCGGTCTCCGCGATCCTGGAAGCCGCCGAGGAACACCGCGCCGACGTCATCGGCATGTCCGGCCTCCTGGTCAAGTCCACGGTGATCATGAAGGAGAACCTGGAGGAGCTCAACCAGCGCGGCCTGTCCGCCACCTACCCGGTCATCCTCGGCGGCGCCGCCCTGACCCGGGCGTACGTCGAACAGGACCTGCACGAGATCTACGAGGGCGAGGTCCGCTACGCCCGCGACGCCTTCGAGGGACTGCGCCTGATGGACGCCCTCATCGGCGTCAAGCGCGGCGTTCCCGGCGCCAAGCTGCCCGAGCTCAGGCAGCGCCGGGTCCGCCCGGCCGCCGCCGTCGCGGTCGAGGAGCGCCCCCAGGAGGGCCACGTCCGCTCCGACGTGGCCACCGACAACCCGCTGCCCACCCCGCCCTTCTGGGACACCCGCGTGATCAAGGGCATCCAGCTCAAGGAGTACGCGAGCTGGCTGGACGAGGGCGCCCTGTTCAAGGGCCAGTGGGGCCTGAAGCAGGCCCGCACCGGCGAGGGACCCACCTACGAGGAACTCGTCGAGACCGAGGGCCGCCCCCGCCTGCGCGGACTGCTGGACAGGCTGCAGACGGAGAACCTCCTCGAGGCCGCCGTGGTCTACGGCTACTTCCCCTGTGTGTCCAAGGACGACGACCTGATCATCCTGGACGAGCACGGCAACGAACGCACCCGCTTCACCTTCCCCCGCCAGCGCCGCGGCCGCAGGCTGTGCCTCGCGGACTTCTTCCGCCCCCAGGAGTCGGGCGAGACCGACGTCGTCGGCCTCCAGGTCGTCACCGTCGGTTCCCGCATCGGCGAGGAGACCGCGAAGCTCTTCGAGTCGAACTCCTACCGCGACTACCTCGAACTGCACGGCCTGTCCGTGCAGCTGGCCGAGGCGCTCGCCGAGTACTGGCACGCGCGCGTGCGCTCGGAACTGGGCTTCGCCGGTGAGGACCCCGCCGACATCGAGGACATGTTCGCCCTGAAGTACCGCGGCGCCCGCTTCTCCCTCGGCTACGGCGCCTGTCCCGACCTGGAGGACCGCGCCAAGATCGCCGACCTGCTCCGGCCCGAGCGGATCGGCGTCCACCTGTCCGAGGAGTTCCAGCTGCACCCCGAGCAGTCCACGGACGCGATCGTGATCCACCACCCCGAGGCGAAGTACTTCAACGCACGGTGACAGGTGTGCCACTGAGCACGCTGATCCGATAAGTCGTACACTGGTCGGTCCACTGCAGGCCGGTTCCCCCGTGGGAACCGGCCTGCTCGTCCCTCAAGGAGGTACGTGGATGACCAGCACGGTTCCCGCGTCAGTAACCCGCACGGCCCAGGGCTCGGCCCTGCAGGCCGTGCTCCTCGACATGGACGGCACCCTGGTGGACACCGAGGGCTTCTGGTGGGACGTCGAGGTCGAGGTCTTCGCCGGCCTCGGCCACACCCTCGACGACTCCTGGCGCCATGTCGTGGTCGGCGGACCGATGAGCCGCAGTGCCGGCTTCCTCATCGAGTCGACCGGGGCCGACATCACCCTCGCCGAACTGTCCGTCCTGCTCAACCAGGGATTCGAGGAGCGCATCGACCGCGCCCTGCCCCTGATGCCGGGCGCCGCCCGGCTGCTCGCCGAACTCGCCGAGCACGAGGTGCCCACGGCTCTCGTCTCCGCCTCCCACCGGCGCATCATCGACCGCGTCATCGCCTCGCTCGGCCCCCGGCACTTCACACTGACCGTGGCCGGCGACGAGGTCGCGCGCACCAAGCCGTACCCCGACCCGTACCTGCTCGCGGCCGGCGGCCTCGGCGTGGACCCGGCCCGGTGCGCCGTCGTCGAGGACACCGCGACCGGGGTCGCCTCGGCGGAGGCGGCGGGCTGCCATGTCGTGGCGGTGCCGTCCGTGGCGCCGATCGCCGCGGCCGCCCGGCGCACCGTGGTGCCCTCCCTGGAACACGTCGACCTGACGTTCCTGCGTGGCCTGATGCCCCTCTGACACCGCTCCGATGATCAGCACTCCGATCATCGGTGATTTCCCGATGACGGAAATGCGAGAGGCGTTCACCGAGCGTGCACCGCCGATGGCACACCATTTCGGCGGGTGTACGCACGGATGAATTCCGCTCTTCGGCAACGGTTGGATTACGTACCGGACGACCCTGTTGACGTGTGACGTTCCCCACCTCTCAGGGGGTCGACAGGGGGCCCTCCCTGTGCCGCAACACCCCGTACCGGACGTTTCGGCGTGCCCTTGTGTCCCGATTGATGGACAGCTGCACGGATCGTTCCGCCGAGGGTTTTTCAATGCGTCCGCATACGGTTTCGCTGCGTGATGGGCTTTCAACTCCGGTGGCTGCGAGCCCTCGTGCTGGTGCGGACTAATCTCGTCGCGGAACATCACCCCTCTCCCCGTGATCCGCCGCGACACCCTTGCATGCCGGATACACGGACCGACAGCTCTGGAGAATCTCGAGCATGAACCGCAAGACTTTGGTGCTGCCGGCCGTGGTCGGTCTGCTCGCGCCCGTACTCGCCGCCTGCGGCGGGGCCGACAGCGGGAGCGGCAGCGGCGACGCCATCGTCGTGGGCACCACCGACCGGTTCACCGCCACCAAGGACGCCCCCGCGCCGCTCGACCCCGCCTACGCCTACGACGTCGGCACCTGGAACATCCTGCGCCAGACCGTGCAGACCCTGATGATCCAGCCCAAGGGCGAGGGCGAGCCCGTCCCCGAGGCGGCCCAGTCCTGCGGCTTCACCGACAGCGGCAACGAGCGCTACGCCTGCAAGCTCCGCGACGGCCTGAAGTTCTCCAACGGCGACGCGATCACCGCCGCGGACGTCAAGTTCTCCATCGACCGCGCCCGCGCCATCAAGGCCGACTCCGGCGTCTTCGCCCTGCTCTCCACGATCGACACCGTCGAGACCCAGGGTGACAACGAAGTCATCTTCCATCTGAAGACCGCCGACGCCACCTTCCCGTACAAGCTGTCGACGCCCGTCGCCGGCATCGTCAATCCCGACGACTACGAGAAGGACGAGCTGCGCGACGGCTTCGAGGTCGACGGCTCCGGCCCCTACACCCTCAAGGCCGAGACCGACGGCGACGCCGTCACCAAGGCCGTGTTCACCAAGAACCCCCACTACAAGGGGACCTTGACGGTGAACAACGACGAGGTCGACATGGTGTCCTACGACGACGCCGACGCCATGGGCACCGCCCTCGAAAAGGGCGACATCGACCTGATGACCCGCACCATGTCCCCGGAGCAGATCAAGAAGCTCTCGGAGGCCGCCGCCGACAGCGACATCGACCTCGTCGAGCTCGCCGGCCTGGAGATCCGCTACCTGGCCTTCAACACGGACGCCCCCGTCGTGAAGTCCAAGGCCGTGCGCCAGGCGATGGCCCAGGTCATCAACCGCAACGAGCTGGTCTCGCAGGTCTACGGCTCCCAGGCCGAAGCCCTCTACTCGCTGGTCCCGGCCTCCCTCACGGCCCACTCCAACTCGTTCTTCAACAAGTACGGCGACCCGAGCGTCACCAAGGCCGAGGAACTGCTGGCCAAGGCGAACATCAGCACCCCGGTGAAGCTGACGCTGAACTACACGACCGACCACTACGGACCGGCCACCAAGAAGGAGTTCGAGCTGCTGAAGAAGCAGCTGAACGGCAGCGGCCTGTTCGACGTCAGCATCAAGGGCTCCCCCTGGGAGACGTTCGTCCCGGCCGAGCGCAAGGGCGAGTACGCGGTCTACGGCATGGGCTGGTTCCCCGACTTCCCCGACGCCGACAACTTCGTCGCACCGTTCCTCGACGAGGACAACTTCCTCAAGTCCCCGTACGCCAACAGCGACATCATCGACACCCTGATCCCGCAGTCCCGCCGGGAGGCCGACCGCCTCAGCGCGGGCGACAGCCTCACGAAGATCCAGGACATCGTCGCCGACGACGTCCCGGTCCTCCCGCTGTGGCAGGGCAAGCAGTACGTCGCCGCCAGCACCGACATCACCGGCACGGCGTACGCCCTCAACTCCTCCGCCACCCTCCAGCTGTGGGAGCTCGGCCGAGGGGTGAGCAACTGAGAGACTTCGGCGGTCGGGTGATACTTTCTTCGCGGCCGGGGCCCGGGACGGCGGCCCCGGTGTGACGGGACCCGACGACTAAGGTATTTCGTGAACATGCGTAACCAGTGGCCGGTCCTGCCTATCGTGGCAGGACTGGCCTCCGGCTTGTTGACCGGCTGCGGCGCCCAGACCGGGAGCTCGGACGGCGACGGCTCCGCCGTGGTGCTCGGGATGTCGGACGACGTCCTCGCCACGGATCCGGCCTCCGGCTACGACCCCGGATCCTGGATGTTGTTCAACAACGTCTTCCAGTCTCTGCTGAGCTTCCCCAAGGGCGGCACCGAACCCGAGCCCGACGCGGCGAAGGAGTGCTCCTTCACGGACCGGCAGGCCAAGGTCTACCAGTGCACGCTCAAGGACGGCCTGAAGTTCTCCAACGGTGACGATCTCACCTCCGAGGACGTCAAGTTCTCCTTCGACCGCATGCTGAAGATCAACGACGACTCCGGCCCCGCGATCATGTTCCCCATGCTCGACAAGGTCGAGACACCGGACGACAAGACCGTCGTCTTCCGGCTGAAGGTCCCCGACGCCACCTTCCCCAGCAAGATCGCCTCCGGCGCCGGCTCCATCGTCGACCACAAGGAGTACGACGCCGACGGCCTGCGCGAGGACGGCGGCGCCACCGGCTCCGGCCCCTACACCCTGGACTCCTTCGACGACGACCAGGCCGTCTTCTCCGTCAACGAGCACTACAAGGGCTCCGCCACCGACCCCCAGAACCAGGGCGTCACCCTGAAGTTCTTCGGCGGCGACCAGAAGGCCCTCAAGAAGGCCCTGCTCGACGGCGACATCGACATCGCCTACCGCGGCCTCACCGCCGCCGACATCGCCGACATCGACCAGAGCACCGACGACGGCGGCGCCGAAGTCGTCGAGGGCAGCAGCGCCGAGGTCCAGCACCTGGTGTTCAACACCGACGACCCCGTCGCCGGAAAGCTCGGCGTCCGCCGCGCCATCGCCTACCTGATCGACCGCGACGCCCTCATCAAGGACGTCTACCAGGGCACCGCCGACCCCCTGTACTCGATCATCCCGGCCGGCATAGCCGGCCACAACACCGCGTTCTTCGACCGCTACGGCGCCCGCCCCTCCCCGGCCAAGGCCGCCGCCGCCCTGAAGGACGAGGGCATCACCGGCAAGGTCAAGCTCACCCTCTGGTCCACGCCGTCCCGCTACGGCCCCGCCACCGACCAGGAACTCAAGGCCATCGCCGCCCAGCTCAACGACAGCGGCCTGTTCGACGCCGACGTCAAGTCCGTCGCCTTCGACCAGTACGAGAAGGACATCGCCGACGGCAAGTACGGCGTGTACGTCAAGGGCTGGGTCCCCGACTACCCGGACGCCGACAACTTCACCGCACCCTTCTTCGGTGACGGCAACGTCCTCGACAACAACTACGCCAACCGCACCATCACCGGCACGCTCATCCCGCGCACCGCCGCCCAGAGCGACCGCACCGCCACCGACGACGACTACGCCGCCCTCCAGGACATCGTCGCCCAGGAACTGCCCGTCCTGCCGATCTGGCAGGCCAAGCAGTACGCGGTCGTCGGAGAGAACGTCTACGGCCTCGAGAACTGCCTCGACGCCTCCACCGTGTTCCGCTTCTGGGAACTCAGCAAGAGCTGACCGCCCCCACCACGACCAAGGGCGCCCCCGCTCGGCAGGGGCGCCCTTCGCCGTCGTACCCGCGTGATCCCGCGCGTCCTACTGCGCGCCCGGGCGCACCAGACCGCTCTCGTACGCGTACACCGCGGCCTGCACCCGGTCGCGCAGCCCCAGCTTGGTCAGCACATGCCCCACATGCGTCTTCACCGTCGTCTCACTGACGAACAGGTCCGCGGCGATCTCCGCGTTCGACAACCCCCGCGCCACCAGCTTCAGCACCTCCACCTCACGATCGGTGAGCGTGTGCAGCGTGTCCGGCACCGGCTCCTCGCCCGACGGCAGATGCGTCGCGTACTTGTCCAGCAGCCGGCGCGTGATGCTCGGCGCCAGCATGGCCTCGCCCCCGGCCACCACCCGGATCGCCTGCACCAGTTCGTTCGCCGGCGCGTCCTTCAGCAGGAAGCCGCTCGCCCCCGCCCGCAACGCCTCCACCACGTACTCGTCGAGGTCGAACGTCGTCAGCACCAGCACCTTCGCCGGGCCGTCCCGCCCCGGCCCGGTGATCTGCCGGGTCGCCTCCACCCCGTCCATCCGGGGCATACGGATGTCCATGAGCACCACATCGGGCTGCAGCGCCCGCACCTGGTCGAGGGCCTGAAGACCGTCTCCGGCCTCACCGACGACCGCGATGTCCTGCTCGGCCTCCAGGATCATCCGGAAGCCGGTACGCAGCAGCGGCTGGTCGTCGACCAGTAGGACGCGGATGGCCACGTGAGTCTCCTTCGCTAGTCCGGCCCCATTCTGCCCTGCGCCCCGCCCTCCGCCCCGGCCGCCCTCACCGCCAGCGGATAGGGCGGGGGAGTACCGCCGAACTCCGGGCAGTGCGCCTGGTGATCGCACCAGCCGCACAGCTTCGTCGGCCGCGGCCGCCAGTCACCCGTCTCCGTCGCCTGCCGGATCGCCTCCCACAGCGCGAGCAGCTTGCGCTCCACCCGCTCCAGATCGGCGAGCACGGGGTCGTACGTCAGAACGTCCCCACTGCCCAGGTAGACCAGCTGCAGCCGCCGCGGGATCACGTTCTTCAGCCGCCACACCACCAGCGCGTAGAACTTCATCTGGAACAACGCGCCCTCGGCGTACTCCGGACGCGGCGCCTTGCCCGTCTTGTAGTCGACGATCCGCACCTCCCCGGTCGGCGCCACGTCGACCCGGTCGATGATCCCGCGCAGCCGCAGCCCCGACTCCAGCTCCGCCTCCACGAACAGCTCCCGCTCGGCGGGCTCCAGACGCGTCGGATCCTCCAGCGTGAACCACCGCTCCACCAGCGCCTCCGCCTCCGCCAGCCAGCCCGCCAGCCGCTCGCCCTCCGGATCGTCGGCGAACAGCTCCACCACCTCCGGCCGCGACTCCCGCAGCCGGTCCCACTGGCCCGGGATCAGCGCCTTGGCCCTCGGCGCCGTCCGCTCCGCCGCCGGGGCGTCGAACAAGCGCTCAAGGACCGCGTGCACCAGCGTCCCCCGCGTCGCCGCGGGGCTCGGCTTCTCCGGCAGCCGGTCGATCACCCGGAACCGGTACAGCAGCGGACACTGCATGAAGTCACCCGCACGCGACGGCGACAGCGACGCCGGAGCCGCCGCCACGGCCCCCCTCACCGCCTCGGGCACGACCGCCCCCGCACGCGCCGCGTCCTCCGCGGACCCACCCTCGACGCCCGCACCGCCGACGCCCTCGCTGCTGCTCTCCATGCCCCAGACCATACGGCCCGCCACTGACAGTCACCCACTCCCCGCCCGGCACACCCGGCGACCGCCCGGGAAACACGGGGGTGCCGGGCGGAACACGTCACGACGGCCGCATACCATCGGTCCCGAGACCCTTCCGCCCGGCAGGAGCGGAAGACGCTTCGAACGAGGGGACATCGTGGTGGAAAGCGGCGGGAGCGGGCGGCCGCGGCCGGACAACGAAGAGTCGGCCGAGCACCCCGCGACACCAGCGCCCCGGGCCACCGCCCCCGCGGAGCCCCCGGGCCCCCACCCGTCCCAGCCCGAGGCCGAGGCCGTCCGGGCCCCCCAGGACGACCACCAGGCGCCCGGACGGCCCGGCACGCCCGCCGACACCCCCCGCGCCGCCGCCCCGGCGGGAGAGCCGGCCGACCGCCCCGCACACCGGCCGGACCCGGCCCCGGCGGACCGCTCCGCCCCCGACGAGCGGCCGGCCCCGCCCGCCGAGCACCCCGCGGCCGACACCGCCCGCCCGCACCCCGCGCCGACGCCGCCCGAAGCGCCGCGGCACGACCACACACCCGCCCCGACGCCCCCACAAGGGCCCCGCAGCGCCACAGCACCCGGCGGCCCGCCCGCCACCACCGAGGAAACCTCCCCGCCCCCCGCCGCCACGGCCCCCGGCGAACCGCCCGCCCCGCGCAGCAACGCCCCCGCCCACCCGGCCGGAGCGGCGGACGCAGCCACGAACGGACACCCC
Source organism: Streptomyces sp. NPDC001381 (assembly GCF_042895685.1). Classification (NCBI taxonomy): domain Bacteria; kingdom Bacillati; phylum Actinomycetota; class Actinomycetes; order Kitasatosporales; family Streptomycetaceae; genus Streptomyces; species Streptomyces sp. NPDC001381. Next base: position 177,620 of record NZ_JBIAWO010000011.1, read on the forward strand.
TCCGAGCCCGCCCCGGCCGGCGAACCCGGCGACACCCATCCCGACCGCGCCCACGCCCACGCCGGCGGCCACGACGGCACCCGCACCACCGGCCCCACCCCCGCCCTCACCAAGGGCCCCCCGCCGCAACGACCCCCCGAGCAGCCACGAGGCGGGCTGCTCATGGGACGCCCCTTCGGGGTACCCGTCTACGTCGCACCCAGCTGGTTCCTCGTCGCCGCGCTGATCACCTGGGTGTTCGGCGGGCAACTCGACCGCGTCCTGCCCGAACTCGGCGCCGCCCGCTACCTGGTCTCCCTCTTCTTCGCCGTCGCCTTCTACGCCTCCGTCCTCATCCACGAACTCGCCCACACCCTCGCCGCCCTCCGCTTCAAACTCCCGGTCCGCCGCATCCAGCTCCAGTTCTTCGGCGGCGTCTCCGAGATCGAGAAGGAGGCCGAGACCCCCGGCCGCGAATTCTGGCTCGCCTTCGTCGGCCCGCTGCTCTCCCTCGCCCTGGCCGGCGTCTTCTACCTCGCCATGCAGCCCGTCGAGCCCGGCACCGTCCCCGGCGTCCTGCTCGCCGGCCTGATGATCTCCAACCTCATCGTCGCGATCTTCAACCTCCTCCCCGGCCTCCCCCTCGACGGCGGCCGCATGCTCCGCGCCGTCGTCTGGAAGATCACCGGCAAACCCATGAGCGGCACCGTCGCCGCCGCCTGGGTCGGCCGCGCCCTCGCCGTCTCCGTCCTCATCGGCCTGCCGCTGCTCACCCAGTCCGGCGCCCTCGGCTCCAGCGCCGAGGACAGCGTCGGCATGGACACCGTCACCGACGCCCTGCTCGCCGCCATCCTCGCCGCGATCATCTGGACCGGCGCCGGCAACAGCCTGCGCATGGCCCGCCTGCGCGAACACCTGCCCGAACTGCGCGCCCGCACCCTCACCCGCCGCGCCGTCCCCGTCGAGACCGACACCCCCCTCTCCGAGGCCCTGCGCCGCGCCAACGCCGCCGGCGCCCGCGCCCTCGTCGTCGTCGACGCCCACGGCGAACCCCTCTCCCTCGTCCGCGAGGCCGCCATCGTCGGCGTACCCGAACACCGCCGCCCCTGGGTCGCCGTCAGCGGCCTCGCCCAGGACCTCACCGACGGCATGCGCGTCTCCGCCGAACTCGCCGGCGAAGACCTCCTCGACGTCCTGCGCGCCACCCCCGCCACCGAATACCTCGTCGTCGAGGAGACCGGCGAGATCTACGGCGTCCTCTCCGCCGCCGACGTCGAACGCGCCTTCGTCAAAGCCATGGCCCGCCCCAGCTGAGAACCCCACCCCCACCGTGGTCGGCGGCCCCCGCAAACGCCGGTAGGCTGTTCACATGTCCGAACCGACCGGTGCCGCCCGCAGGCGCGGGCCCTTCAAGGTCGGGGACCAGGTTCAGCTGACCGACCCCAAGGGCCGCCACTACACGTTCACGCTCGAAGACGGGAAGAACTTCCACACCCACAAGGGTTCCTTCCCGCACGACGAGCTGATCGGCGCACCCGAGGGCAGCGTCGTCCGCACCACCGGAAACGTCGCCTACCTCGCGCTGCGCCCCCTGCTCCCCGACTACGTCCTGTCCATGCCCCGCGGGGCAGCCGTCGTCTACCCGAAGGACGCGGGGCAGATCCTCGCCTTCGCCGACATCTTCCCCGGCGCCCGCGTCGTCGAGGCCGGCGTCGGCTCCGGCTCGCTCAGCAGCTTCCTGCTGCGCGCCATCGGCGACCAGGGCATGCTGCACTCCTACGAGCGCCGCGAGGACTTCGCCGACATCGCCCGGCAGAACGTCGAGCGCTACTTCGGCGGCCCCCACCCCGCCTGGCAGCTCACCGTCGGCGACCTCCAGGACAACCTGTCCGACACCGACGTCGACCGTGTCATCCTCGACATGCTCGCCCCCTGGGAGTGCCTGGAGGCCGTCTCCAAGGCCCTCGTCCCCGGCGGCATCCTCTGCTGCTACGTCGCCACCACCACCCAGCTCGCCCGGACCGTCGAGTCCATCCGCGAGATCGGCTGCTTCAACGAGCCGACCGCCTGGGAGACGATGATCCGCAACTGGCACATCGAGGGCCTCGCCGTCCGCCCGGACCACCGGATGATCGGCCACACCGGCTTCCTCCTCACCGCCCGCCGCCTCGCCGACGGCGTCGAGCCGCCCATGCGCCGCCGCCGCCCCGCCAAGGGCGCCTACGGCGAGGACTACGCCGGCCCCAACGCCGACGGAGGCAGCGGCCGCTGACGCCGCCTTCGCGCCAAGGACAACGACAGGGCGCCGTGGCCGAGTTCCCGTGACACCCCGGGAACTCGGCCACGGCGCCCTCATGTTGAACACCACGGCGCCCTCACGCGGGCCCCGCACCCCCCGGCATCGCGCACCGGACCGCCCCGCCCCGCACCCCGCCGTTCCCCCACCCTGTGACGTGTGGCACGATGCTGGCCACCCCACCGGCACCGCCATCCCAGGAGACGCTCCTAGTGCAGCAATCCGCCGTCCCGGAACTGGCACACACCCACACCCGGCCGATCCACTGGGTCGCCACCGCCACCGCCGTGGCCGGCGTCGTGGCCCTCTCCTCGGTCCTGCAGCCGAGACCGGCGACGGCCGCCCAGGCCACCGAGGCACCCCCGCGCGCCGCCGCCCCCGCCACCACCGGCATCGACTTCCCGATCGACTGCGGCCCCGTCAAGGCCCTCGTCCAGAAGAAGGCCAGCGGCGACCTCGACGGCGACGGCACCCCCGAAACGGTCGCCTCGGTCCACTGCGACGCCCCCATGGGCACCCCGCCCGACGGCGTCTACGTCCTCACCCGGAGCGCCGGCAGCACCCACGCACGCGTGGTCGCCACCCTCGTCGACCCGAAGGACCGCACCACCGTCACCAGCCTCACCGTGACCGACGGTGCCGTCCTCGCCACACTCCTCGGCTACTCGTCGGCGGACGTGCCCAGTTGCTGCCCCGACGTCAAGGACAGCGCCAAGTGGCAGTGGAAGGACAACGCGTTCGTCCGCTCGACACCCGCCGGAGCCCACAGCGTCTGAATCCGGCCATCAAGGCCTGTGAGAAATCAGACAACAGCCACGGTACGTACCCGGCCCGTCACTCCGCGTCCGGACCGTACAGCTCCACCCTGTCCGAAACGCGCCGTACATGAATGCACTCACCGGGACACTCCCGCGCGGAGTCCACCACGTCCGTCAACAGCGGCAACGGCACCGGCGCCGCCGCCCCCTTGGCCTGCAGCAGTTCGTCCTCGGCACTCTTCACATACGCCAGACCGTCGATGTCCAGCTCGAACACCTCCGGCGCGTACTGGGCGCAGATACCGTCGCCGGTACAGAGATCCTGGTCGATCCAGACCTCCAGCTCCTCCGCGCCGACACCGGCCTCCTGCTGCACGCTCATCTCTCCTGCCGTTTAGTGTCGAGCCGCACGGGAACGATGCAGGCTCTGACGGGCGTTGAACACTTCGACCCTACCCCCGCCCGCTTTCCAATCATGTTCGGTGGGTATTCCCCTGGCGTGAGGGAGAGCGCAAGGGTGAAGATCGGACACACCCCGACAGTCTTTGTGATCTAGGGGTTTCAATCGACACCCGCCCAGGTAGGGTCTGGAAGCGTCCAGCTCCCCTTGGAGGAGGTGAGGACCGTGGCAGCCCACGACGACGACATGAACCGCGGCATCCGCCCGGGACGAGGGTCCGACGACCCCGCCGGGCAGATTGCCTACCTTGAGCAGGAGATCGCCGTCCTGCGACGCAAGCTCGCCGACTCTCCGCGACACACGAGGATTCTCGAAGAGCGGATCGTCGAGCTGCAGACCAACCTGGCCGGCGTGTCCGCCCAGAACGAGCGACTCGCCAACACACTCCGCGAGGCCCGCGACCAGATCGTGGCCCTCAAGGAAGAAGTCGACCGGCTCGCACAGCCCCCGGCCGGCTTCGGTGTCTTCCTCGCGGCGAACGAGGACGGCACGGCCGACATCTTCACCGGAGGCCGCAAACTCCGCGTGAACGTCAGCCCCAGCGTCGAGCTCGACGAGCTCCGGCGCGGCCAGGAAGTGATGCTCAACGAAGCGCTCAACGTGGTCGAGGCCATGAAGTTCGAGCGGGTCGGGGACATCGTCACCCTCAAGGAGATCCTCGAGGACGGCGAGCGCGCCCTGGTCATCGGGCACACCGACGAGGAACGGGTGGTCAGGCTCGCCGAGCCGCTGCTGGACGTCACCATCCGCCCCGGCGACGCCCTCCTGCTCGAACCCCGCTCCGGCTACGTCTACGAGATCGTCCCCAAGAGCGAGGTCGAGGAACTCGTCCTCGAAGAGGTCCCCGACATCGGCTACGAGCAGATCGGCGGCCTCGGCGGCCAGATCGAGGCCATCCGGGACGCCGTCGAGCTCCCCTACCTCTACCCCGACCTCTTCAAGGAGCACGAACTGCGGCCGCCCAAGGGCGTGCTGCTCTACGGGCCCCCCGGATGCGGCAAGACGCTCATCGCCAAGGCCGTCGCCAACTCGCTGGCCAAGAAGGTCGCCGAGGTCACCGGCCAGGCCGCCGGCAAGAGCTTCTTCCTCAACATCAAGGGCCCCGAGCTCCTGAACAAGTACGTCGGCGAGACCGAGCGGCAGATCCGCCTCGTCTTCCAGCGGGCCAGGGAGAAGGCCAGCGAGGGCACCCCCGTCATCGTCTTCTTCGACGAGATGGAATCCCTCTTCCGTACCCGTGGCTCCGGCGTCAGCTCGGACGTGGAGAACACCATCGTCCCCCAGCTCCTCGCCGAGATCGACGGTGTGGAAGGCCTGCAGAACGTGGTCGTGATCGGCGCCTCCAACCGCGAGGACATGATCGACCCCGCCATCCTGCGACCCGGCCGGCTGGACGTGAAGATCAAGATCGAGCGCCCGGACGCCGAAGCCGCCAAGGACATCTTCGGCAAGTACCTCACCGAACGCCTCCCCCTGCACTCCGACGACCTCGGCGAGCACGGCGGCGACAAGGCCATGACCGCCCAGAGCATGATCCAGACGGCCGTGGAACACATGTACGCCGAATCCGAGGAAAACCGCTTCCTGGAAGTCACCTACGCCAACGGCGACAAGGAAGTCCTCTACTTCAAGGACTTCAACTCCGGCGCCATGATCGAAAACATCGTGGGCCGCGCCAAGAAAATGGCGATCAAGGACTTCCTCGAAAAGAACCAGAAGGGCCTCCGCGTCTCCCACCTCCTCCAGGCATGCGTGGACGAGTTCAAGGAGAACGAGGACCTCCCCAACACCACCAACCCCGACGACTGGGCCCGAATCTCCGGAAAGAAGGGCGAACGGATCGTCTACATCCGCACCCTCATCACCGGAAAGCAAGGCGCGGACACCGGACGCTCCATCGACACGGTGGCGAACACCGGACAGTACCTGTAAGAACCAGGGCGGCTGCGGGTGCCCTCGACGGGTACCCGCAGCCGACTGTTTTTCAGGCCACGGCTGGAGCAAGGCAATGACGCAAATGATCTCCCCACCAGCGCAGAGGCGTTCTAGGCTCTTCCCTACCGACGGGTTGCGCAGTGCCGGGAGGACGGGCACCGCACCCACACCGGAGCACCACCGGTATCTGAGCGGCGCCCACGACCGAGGGCGCCGCCGGGCAAGGAGGGCCGCATGACCGTACGGCGAGTAATGGGCATCGAGACGGAGTACGGGATCTCCGTCCCCGGCCACCCCAACGCCAATGCCATGCTCACCTCATCCCAGATCGTCAACGCCTACGCCGCGGCGATGCACCGGGCCCGCCGAGCCCGCTGGGACTTCGAGGAGGAGAATCCGCTCCGGGACGCCCGAGGCTTCGACCTCGCCCGCGAGGCCGCCGACTCCAGCCAGCTCACCGACGAGGACATCGGCCTCGCCAACGTGATCCTCACCAACGGCGCCCGCCTCTACGTCGACCACGCCCACCCCGAATACAGCGCCCCCGAGGTCACCAACCCCCGCGACGCCGTCCTCTGGGACAAGGCCGGCGAACGGATCATGGCCGAAGCCGCCGAACGCGCGGCCCAGCTCCCCGGCGCCCAGCCCATCCACCTCTACAAGAACAACACCGACAACAAAGGCGCCTCCTACGGCACGCACGAGAACTACCTCATGAAGCGGGAAACCGCCTTCTCCGACATCGTGCGCCACCTCACCCCCTTCTTCGTCTCCCGCCAGGTCTTCGCCGGCGCCGGACGCGTCGGCATCGGCCAGGACGGCCACGAACACGGCTTCCAGCTCAGCCAGCGCGCCGACTACTTCGAAGTCGAGGTCGGCCTGGAGACGACCCTCAAGCGGCCCATCATCAACACCCGCGACGAGCCCCACGCCGACGCTGAGAAATACCGCCGCCTCCACGTCATCATCGGCGACGCGAACCTCTCGGAGATCTCCACCTACCTCAAGCTCGGCACGACCGCCCTGGTCCTGTCGATGATCGAGGACGGCTTCATCGCGGTGGACCTCGCCGTCGACCAGCCCGTACGCACCCTCCACCAGGTCTCCCACGACCCCACGCTCAAGCGCCTGGTCACTCTCCGCAGCGGCCGCACACTCACCGCGGTCCAACTGCAGATGGAGTACTACGAGCTCTCGCGCAAATACGTCGAGGAGCGCTTCGGCGCCGACGCCGATGCCCAGACCAAGGACGTCCTCACCCGCTGGGAGGACACCCTCACCCGCCTGGAGAACGACCCCATGAGCCTCGCCGGCGAACTCGACTGGGTCGCCAAACGCGAACTCATGGAGGGCTACCGCCGCCGCGACAGCCTCGACTGGGACGCCGCCAAGCTCCACCTCCTCGACCTCCAGTACGCCGACGTACGGGCCGAGAAAGGCCTCTACAACCGCCTCGCGGCCCGCGGCCGCATGAAGCGGCTCCTGGACGAGACCGAGGTCGAGCGGGCCAAGTCGACACCCCCGGAGGACACCCGCGCCTACTTCCGCGGCCGCTGCCTCGAGCAGTACGCCGACGACGTCGCCGCCGCCTCCTGGGACTCGGTCATCTTCGACCTGCCGGGCCGGGACTCGCTCCAGCGCGTCCCAACCCTCGAACCTCTTCGCGGAACGCGAAATCACGTCAAGGAGCTCCTGGACCGCTGCCGCACCGCAGAAGACCTGGTCAGGGTCCTGTCGGGCGGCTGAGCGCACACCAGCGGGCTTTCCCGCGGCGGGGTGGAAACCCCGCCACGAGGGAATCATCGAGATGGCCCTCGTACGTTGGAACAACTACGGGGCCGATGTCAGATCCGCCTTGTAGGGTCTGATCATCACCGATCGGCAGGAAAGCCGACCTGTCGACCATGTCGGGCGAACTGAGCGGGGTGAGGGTTATGGCGACCAAGGACACCGGCGGCGGCCAGCAGAAGGCGACGCGCTCCACGGAGGAGGTCGAGGAGCAGGCCGCGGAGGCGCAGGGCTCGGAGGACCTCAAGGAGCGCCACGAGAAGCTGAGCGACGACGTGGACTCCGTCCTGGATGAAATCGACGACGTATTGGAAGAGAACGCCGAGGATTTCGTGAGGTCCTTCGTTCAAAAGGGTGGACAGTAGTCACATCCGTGAACGACGGGGGAGCGAAGAAGTGCTCGGCGTGTCAGAAGCACCTTCCGGTCGGCGCATTCGCGAGCAACAACTCCAGGCCTGACGGGCTTCAGGCCAACTGTCGCGAATGCGCCGCGGAGTACTACCGGCGCCGACGGGAAGCTCAGGGCAAGACGGTCCGCGTGAAGGTTCCGGTTCCTCGGGGCCACAAGCGGTGCCCGCAGTGCGAGCAGGTCAAGCCCCACTCCGGGTGGGAGCGCAACAAGTCGTCCTCGGATGGCTGGTCGAGTTACTGCCGTGAGTGTCGTGCCGAGCGGAACCGGATCAGCTACTTCCGACGCAAGTACGGTCTGAGCCCGGCCGAGTTGGAAGCGATGGTCGCAGAGCAGCACGGCGTCTGCTGTATCTGCCTAGCGGCTCCTGCGGAGCATGTGGATCACTGCCACGAGACGGGTAGGGTCCGAGGCGTACTGTGCTTCAGCTGCAACGCTGCACTGGGGCAGTTCAAGGATCGGCCCGACGTCATAAGGCGGGCTGCGACATACGTGGAAGGAAACGCGTGGAAGCCAACACTCGTAGCACCGGGCGTCTACCAGCTGCCTTCCTGACGCCTGGGTCCTCGTCCTTCATGGACTTCCTCTCCGAGCACCAGCCGGAGCTGCTGCCCGGGAAGAGGCAACTGCCTCCGACACAGGGTGTGATCGAGGCTCCGCACGGCACGACGATCGTGGCCGTCACGTTCCCGGGCGGGGTCGTGCTCGCCGGCGACCGGCGGGCGACGATGGGCAACGTCATCGCGCAGCGGGACATCGAGAAGGTGTTCCCGGCGGACGAGTACTCGGCCGTCGGCATCGCCGGCACGGCCGGCCTGGCCGTGGAGATGGTGAAGCTGTTCCAGCTGGAGCTGGAGCACTTCGAGAAGGTCGAGGGCGCACAGCTGTCGCTGGAGGGCAAGGCGAACCGTCTGTCGACCATGATCCGCTCCAACCTGGGCATGGCCATGCAGGGTCTGGCCGTGGTGCCGCTCTTCGCCGGGTTCGACGTGGACCGTGGCAGGGGGCGGATCTTCTCGTACGACGTGACGGGTGGTCGTTCCGAGGAGCACAATTTCGCCGCGACCGGGTCGGGCTCGATCTTCGCGCGCGGGGCGATGAAGAAGTTGTTCCGTGGCGATCTGTCGGAGAGCCAGGCCACGACGCTGGTGGTGCAGGCCCTGTACGACGCGGCCGACGACGACTCGGCGACGGGTGGTCCCGATGTCGCGCGCCGGATCTATCCGATCGTCACCGTGATCACCGAGGACGGTTTCCGCAGGCTGACGGACGACGAGTCGTCCGAGATCGCCCGTTCGATCCTCGAACGCCGTCTGGAGCAGCCGGACGGTCCGCGTGCGGCGCTGCTGTAGCGGTCGGTTCCGTTCTCATCGCAGGTGATCCAGTGATTTCGACAGAAAGGGACGGATAACCGGTGTCGACGCCGTTCTATGTCTCACCCCAGCAGGCGATGGCGGATCGCGCGGAGTACGCGCGCAAGGGCATCGCTCGTGGCCGCAGCCTGGTTGTGCTGCAGTATGCCGACGGCATTGTGTTCGTCGGTGAGAACCCGTCCCGTGCGCTGCACAAGTTCAGCGAAATCTATGACCGGATCGGTTTCGCGGCCGCCGGTAAGTACAACGAGTACGAGAATCTGCGGATCGGTGGTGTGCGGTACGCCGACCTGCGTGGTTACACCTATGACCGTGACGATGTGACCGCGCGTGGTCTGGCGAACGTGTACGCGCAGACGCTGGGCACGATCTTCTCCTCGGCGGGTGAGAAGCCGTACGAGGTGGAGCTGGTCGTGGCGGAGGTGGGTGAGACTCCGGACGGTGACCAGATCTATCGGCTGCCGCACGATGGTTCGATCGTGGACGAGCACGGTTCGGTGGCGGTCGGTGGTAACGCCGAGCAGATCAGCAGTTACCTGGATCAGCGTCACCAGGACGGGATGAGTCTGGCCGAGGCGTTGAAGCTGGCGGTGCAGGCGCTGTCCCGGGACACGAACGGTACGCAGCGGGAGATTCCGGCGGAGCGGCTGGAGGTCGCGGTGCTGGACCGTACGCGGCCGCAGAAGCGGAAGTTCAAGCGGATCGTGGGTCGTCAGCTGTCGCGTCTGCTGGAGGCGGACGGCGCGGCGACGGAGGCGGAGAGTGCCGAGGAGGAGGGCTCCGGGGAGGAGTAGGCCGCCCTCGTCTTCACCCTTTTCTGTGCCCCGGCCGGTGGACGGCCGGGGCACAGGGCGTTTCAGGAGGCGCCTGGTGGGGCCGTGGAGGCCCGTACGACGAGGTGGACGGGGATGTCCCCGGCGTCGGGTGTGCGGCCGTCCAGGACGGCGAGGAGGGCTTGCATGCCGCGTTCGCCGAAGAGTTCGGCGTCGAGCCGGACGGTGGTGAGTTCGGGGTCGAGCGCGGCGGCGAGGGCGATGTCGTCGACGCCGGTGACGGAGACGTCGTCGGGGATGCGCAGGCCTCGGCGGCGCAGGGCCTTGTAGACGCCGGCGGCGAGTTTGTCGTCGTCGCAGACCACGGCGGTGGGGCGGGGGCCGGGGGTGTCCAGGGCGGTCTCGGTGGCGGCCAGGGCGCCTTCGATGGTCATGGGGGTGTGGGCGGTGCGCAGGGTGGTGCCGGGGGTCGCGGCGACGCGGCCGGCGAGTTCGCGGGCGCGGATGTCGAAGGTCCAGGAGGGGATGTCGGCCGCGAGGTGGAGGAAGTGGCGGTGGCCGAGGCCGAGCAGGTGGTCGGCGACCTGGCGGGCGCCGTCGGCGATGTCGAGGTTGACGGTGGCGGCGCCGAGGCTGCCGGTGGGGTCGCTGTCGAGCATGACGAGGGGGAGCTGGTCGCCGCGGATGGCGGTGAGGGCGTCGGCGGCCATGGAGGAGGCGATGACGCCGTCGAGGGCGGCCTGGGCGGAGGCGAAGGGGTCGCGGGCGGGGCCGATGCCTTCGGGGGAGGGGTAGAGGACGACGCCGAAGCCGTGCTCGGCGGCGACGCGTGCGGCGCCGGTGTAGACGCCGGCGAAGAATTCGGTGGTGAGGGCGGGGACGACGAGGAGGACGGTGCGGGTGTGGCCGAGGCGGAGGTTGCGGGCGGCGAGGTTGGGGCGGTAGCCGAGTTCGCGGGCTGCTTCTCGGACGCGTTCGGCGGTGGTCTCGGAGACGCGGCCGCGCCATTTGTCGCCGAGGACCAGGGAGACGGCGGCTTGGGAGACTCCCGCGGCCTGGGCGACGTCGCGGCTGGTGGGGCGGGTGTTGCCTCGTGCCACCGGGGGCGTGCTCCTTCTTCTGGACGGGTGAACAGCGCTCATGGTACGTATGACGAGAGGCGTTATACGTAAAACTTCGGGGTGGCCCACTGCCCCGGTCGAGCCGACGGAGGCGGGATTTTTGGCCGCGGGTTACCTGGAGATCCTCAGGGCGAGGCACGCCGCCCGGCTGCTGACGGGCACGCTCGTCGGCCGGCTGCCCTGTGCCACCGCCGCCATCGCGGTCGTGCTCTTCGTGCGGGCCGAGGGCGGCACGTACAGCCTCGCGGGCGCGCTGGCGGCGGTGTACGGGGTCGCCAACGCGGTCGGGCAGCCCCTGCTCGGCCGGCTGGTGGATCTGCACGGACAGCCGCGCGTCCAGTTGCCCGCCGCGCTCGCCTCGGCCCTGGCGATGGCGGTGTTCGCCCTGGCCGGCCTGGACCCGCTGCCGCCGGCCTACGCGGCCGTCGCGGCCGCCGGGCTCTTCACGCCGCCCCTGGAGGGCGGTCTGCGGGCGTTGTGGCCGAGTGTCCTGCGCCGCGAGGACCAGGTGCACACCGCGTACGCCCTGGACGCGGTCGCCCAGGAGGTGATGTTCACGGTCGGGCCGCTGCTGGTGACCGTGTGCGTGGCGCTGTGGTCGGCGCAGGCCGCGCTGCTCGTCCTGAACGGTGTCGGGGTGCTGGGGGCGCTCTCGGTGGTCGTGTCGCCGCCCTCGCGCGCGTGGCGCTCGGCGCCGCGGGAGGCGCACTGGCTCGGCGCGCTGCGCTCGCCGGGTCTGCTGGTGCTGCTGGGTGCCTTCCTGTTCGTGGGCATGGCGCTCGGTTCCATCACGGTCGCCTCGGTGCCGTACGCGGACGAGCACGGCGGGGACGCGGTGTACGGCTGGATGATGGCGGCCCTGGGGCTGGGCGCGCTCGTCGGCGGGATGGGGTACGGGGCGCGGCAGTGGGCGGGGACGCCGGAGCGGCGGCTGAGGGTGCTGGTGGCGTTTCTGGCGGTGTGTTACCTGCCGCTGATGCTGATGCCGGGCGCGGTGGCCATGGTGGCGCTGACGGCGCTCGCGGGGGTGTTCCTGGCGCCTTCGATCGCCTGTGCGTTCGTCATCGTGGACCGGCACGCGCCGCGGGGGACGGTCACGGAGGCGTTCTCGTGGCTGGTGACCACCTTCACGGTGGGCGCGTCGGTCGGAACGGGCCTCGCGGGGCCGGTCGTCGAGGAGGGCGGCGCGCTGTGGGGGTTCGCCGCGCCGGCTGTCGCGGGCGCCGTGTCCTTGCTGGTTTTGCTGGTCACGGGGCGGGTACTGGCGGCTCCCGTGGGAAGTGCGGTGGTTGCGTCTTCACCGGAAAATGATCCAAACCGTGCTGCCGAACCCCGTTTCAGTTCAGGGGATCGGGCGTAATGTTCAGTCATGGACCGCCGCATTTTCGGGCTGGAGAACGAGTACGGCGTCACGTGCACGTTCAGGGGACAGCGCCGCCTGTCGCCTGACGAGGTGGCGCGGTACCTCTTCCGCCGTGTCGTGTCATGGGGCCGTAGCAGCAATGTCTTTCTGCGGAACGGCGCCCGCCTCTATCTCGACGTGGGATCACATCCGGAATACGCGACACCGGAATGTGACAACGTGACCGAGTTGGTCACCCACGACAAGGCCGGCGAGCGCATTCTCGAAGGACTCCTGGTGGACGCGGAGCGACGCCTGCACGAGGAGGGAATCGCGGGCGACGTCTACCTCTTCAAGAACAACACCGACTCGGCGGGCAACTCATATGGTTGCCACGAGAACTACCTGGTGGCCCGGCACGGGGAGTTCTCCCGGCTCGCGGACATCCTCATTCCGTTCCTGGTGACCCGGCAGCTGCTGTGCGGCGCCGGCAAGGTGCTGCAGACGCCCCGTGGGGCGGTCTACTGCGTCAGTCAGCGGGCGGAGCACATCTGGGAGGGCGTCTCCTCGGCGACGACCCGCTCCCGGCCCATCATCAACACGCGGGACGAGCCGCACGCGGACGCGGAGCGTTACCGCCGGCTGCACGTCATCGTGGGCGACTCGAACATGTCCGAGACGACGATGCTGCTGAAGGTCGGCGCGACCGATCTGGTGCTGCGCATGATCGAGGCGGGCACGGTGATGCGGGATCTGACCCTGGAGAACCCGATCCGGGCGATCCGCGAGGTCAGCCATGACATCACGGGCCGGCGCAAGGTGCGTCTGGCGAGCGGGCGTGAGGCGTCGGCGCTCGAGGTGCAGCGCGAGTACTACGAGAAGGCCGTGGACTTCTGCGAGCGCCGCGGCATCCGTACGGGAACGGTCGAGCAGGTCCTGGAGCTGTGGGGCCGCACGCTGGACGCGATCGAGTCGGAGGACCTCGACCGGATCGGCACCGAGATCGACTGGGTGATGAAGTACAAGCTCATCGAGCGGTACCGGGCCAAGCACAACATGACGATGTCGCATCCGCGCGTGGCGCAGATAGACCTCGCCTACCACGACATCCACCGTCGCCGTGGTCTGTACTACCTGCTGGAGCGCAAGGGGCAGGCGGCGCGGATCTGCAACGACCTGAAGATCTTCGAGGGCAAGTCGGTGCCCCCGCAGACCACTCGGGCACGGTTGCGCGGTGACTTCATCCGGCGGGCGCAGGAGCAGCGCCGGGACTTCACGGTGGACTGGGTCCATCTGAAGCTCAACGACCAGGCGCAGCGCACCGTGTTGTGCAAGGACCCGTTCCGTTCGGTGGACGACCGGGTGGAGAAGCTGATCGCCGGTATGTGAGCGGCCCGTTCCGGAGGAATCCCCGGAACGCAACGCGGGCGCCGTACGTTTCCCGTACGGCGCCCTTCTCACGCCGTAGAGTTGCGCGCACGCCCTTCACAAGATCGACCGATTACGAGGCCCTCATCGTGCGCCGACGCTCCCTCCTCCTTGCCGCCGTACCCGCCGGACTGGTGACCCTGTCCGCGTGCGGTGACGACAAGTCCGACTCGAGCAAGGCGAGCGACTCCGCGTCGCCCTCGGCCTCCCGGACCTCGGCCGCGCCTCCGCCGAAGATCGTGGACGGTCCGCTGCCGGCGATCACGGCGGGGGTGAAGTTCGGCGAGAAGCCGACGGTGGCCAAGGGCAGCGGTGATCCGTCGGACCAGCTCGCGGTGAAGACGGTGATCGCCGGCAGTGGTCAGACGGTCGCGGAGAAGGACTTCGTCTGGGCGAACTACCTGGGTCAGATCTGGGACACGGCGAAGGTCTTCGACAACTCCTACGACCGCAAGACGCCGCTGTTCATCCAGCTCTCCCAGGGCAGCATCATCGATGGCTGGCGCTACGCCCTGACGGGGAAGAAGGTCGGCAGCCGGGTGGAGTTCTCGGTGCCGCCGACCTGGGGTTACGGCAAGGAGGGCCAGTCGCAGGCCGGGATCAAGGGCACCGACACGCTGGTGTTCGTGGTGGACCTGGAGGGCACGTTCAACTCCAAGAGCTCCGCGAAGGGCACGGACGTCCCGCAGGACGACGCCAAGCTGCCGACGGTCGGCACGAACACCGACGGGAAGGCGCCTTCCGTCAAGATTCCCAAGGTGGACCCGCCGAAGGATCTGGTGGCGAACTATGTGATCGAGGGTGACGGCGCGAAGGTCGCGGCGGACAGCACGGTGGTCGTGCAGTACGTCGGCGTCGTCTGGGACACCGGCAAGGAGTTCGACTCCTCGTACAGCCGCAACGCGCCGACGTCGTTCTCGCTGCAGCAGGTCGTCAAGGGGTGGGCGCAGGGGCTGACCGGCAAGAAGGTCGGCAGCCGGGTCCTCGTGGTGATCCCGCCGTCGCTGGGTTACGGCGACAATCCGCCGAGTGGCAGCGGCATCGAGAAGGACTCCACCATGGTGTTCGTGGTGGACATCCTCGCGGCGTCCTGACGCCTTGCGGGATGAAAGACTGTCCGTGTTGCCTTTCCGTAGACAAGCAGGAGCAGTGACGTGAGCAACGAGAAGCCCGAGATCGACTTCCCCGGCGGCGAGCCCCCGGCGGACCTCGAGATCAAGGACATCTGGGAGGGCGACGGCGAGGTTGCGCAGGCCGGTCAGACCGTCACCGTCCACTACGTGGGTGTCGCCTTCAGCACCGGCGAGGAGTTCGACGCCAGCTGGAACCGTGGCACGCCGTTCCGCTTCCCGCTGGGTGGCGGCCGTGTCATCAAGGGCTGGGACCAGGGCGTGCAGGGCATGAAGGTGGGCGGCCGCCGCCAGCTGACCATCCCGGCGCACCTGGCCTACGGCAACCAGAGCCCGACCCCGGCGATCAAGCCCGGTGAGACGCTGATCTTCGTCGTGGACCTGCTCGGCGTCTGATCGCCGCAGACCGGTCCCGACCACCTGGGGTCCATGCCCGCGCGGGCATGGACCCTCGGCTTTTGCGGGGGGACCGCGGGGCGGTACGGTCGTCGATCGTAAGCACAAAAGGGGAGGCGAAGGGCGTCGATGGCCATTGCCAAGGCCGAGCGGCTGATGAACCTCGCGCTGTGCCTGCTCGGGACGCGCAGGCCGCTGAGCAAGCGTGAGCTGCGCGATTCCATCGAGGCCTATGTCGAGGCCTCGAGGCCGGGCCGGGGGGTGAGCGCCAGGCCGGATCAGGGTGCGGCCGGTTCGGACGACTCCTTCAACCGGATGTTCGAGCGGGACAAGGACGATCTGCGCGAGCTCGGCCTGGTCATCGAGACCGTGGAGAGCCTGGACGGCGAGATCGGTTATCTCGCCCGCCGGGACAGCAACCGTCTGCCGCCCATCACCCTGGACGCCGAGGAGGCCGCCGCCCTCGGTCTGGCCGCCAAGGTGTGGCAGCAGGCCCGTCTCGCGGGCGCGGCCAGCGGCGCCCTGCAGAAGCTGCGCGCGGCCGGCCTGCCCGAGGACGTGGACCCGTACGGCGCGCACGGCGCGCTGGAGCCGCGGATCCCGGTGCACGAGGCGGCGTTCGAGCCGCTGATGCTGGCCTGCCGCGACCGCCGGCCGGTCGTGTTCGACTACCGCAAGGCCACCGCCGCCCGTCCCGAGACCCGGCACGTCGAGCCGTGGGCCCTGGAGTGCTGGCGCGGCCACTGGTATCTGGCGGGCTTCGACCGGGACCGGGGCGCCGAGCGGGTGTTCCGGCTGTCGCGGATCACCGGGAAGGTGCGCTCGCGCGGCGCGAGCTTCACCGCGCCCGTCCCCGACGTGGTCACCGTCCGGGAGACCGTCGCGAGCTGGGCGGGGGAGACCGCCGACCGCAGCGCGCTGATCCGGCTGCGCGCCGGTGCCGGATACCCCCTGCGGGCGAAGGCCACCGCGGTGCGGGAACTCGGGGACGGCTGGGACGAGTTGGAGATTCCGTACGGGCACGGGCTGGACGCCTGGCTGGTGGAGTTCGGGCCGGACGTGGTGGTCCTGGAGCCCGCCGAACTGCGGGCGGACGTCGTGGACCGGCTACGGGCCGTGGCCAAGGGCTGAGGGGGAGCGGAGCAAGACAGTGGCAGGCAAACCGGTCAGGCCGGCGAACGCGATCGACCAGACGCGGCGGATGCTCTCGCTGGTGACCTATCTCAGGGAGCGTCCCGGCGCGCGGATCGAGGACGTGGCGCGTGCCTTCGGCATCACCGAGGACGAGCTGGTCTCGGACCTCGACGTGCTGCCCATGTGCGGCACCAGCTTCCGCGGCGGGGATCTCCTCGACATCGACACCGACGGCGAGCGCATCTGGTGGCACAACCCGGCCGCCCTCGGCGCGGAGGCCGCCGAGCCGCTGCGGCTGGCCGCGGACGAGGCGACCGCGCTGCTGGTGGCCGCCCGCGCGGTGGCCACGCTGCCGGGGCTGCGCGAGGGCGACCGGCAGGCGCTGCTGCGGGCGACGGCCAAGGTGGAGACCGCGGCGGGCGAGGCGGCCGGGGCCAGCGCGCGGCTGTCGGTGACGTTCGAGTCCGAGGGAGGCGTCTTCGCCGACGTCGACCGGGCGATCTCCGAGCGCCGGCGGCTGTGGATCCGCTACTACTCGCCCGCACGCGACGAGGTCACCGAGCGCGAGATCGACCCCATCCGCCTGGTCAGCGTCGGGCACACGTATGTGGAGGCCTGGTGCCGCCGCTCGGAGGCCCGGCGGACCTTCCGGCTGGACCGGGTCGCCGAGATCCGCATCCTCGACGAGCCGTCGGCGCCGCCCGAGATCGAGCTGCGGGACCTGTCGGAGGCGCTGGTGCAGCCGGCCGCCGAGGACCCGGAGGTCGTCGTCGAGGTCGGTCCGGGCGGCCGCTGGGTCGCCGAGTACTACCCGCACGACAGTGCCGATGAGCTTCCCGACGGCGGGCTGCGTATTACCCTGCGCACGCCCGACCCGGCCTCGCTGCGGCGGCTGGCGCTGCGGCTCGGCCGCGACGGCCGGATCGTCTCGCCGCCGGACCTCGCCGACAGCGCCCGCCGGGCCGCCCGCGAGGCGCTGGCGGCGTACGACGGGGTCGAGGCGCGGGGAGTGGCCGGCGGGCAGCCGGCTCCCGGCGCCGGACAGCGGGACGGGCAGCGTGACGACAGGCGGATCGACGGGCAGTTCGACGGGCGGGAGCAGCTGTGAGCGAGTCGGTGACGTCCGGTGCGCGGGGCATCTCGGTGGCCTCCGCGTTCGCGGGCATGCGGAGCGTGGCCCCGGTGATGTTCCGGGCCGGGTGCCCGGACTGCCGCGGCCGCTTCGAGCTCACCGCCGGTGCCCTGCGCCTGGCCATCGGCGCCACCAGCCGCACCACCTTCTACTCGTTCACCTGCCCCGACTGCGGCGCGGCCGTCCGCAAGCCGGCCGGGGAGCGGATCGTGGAGCTCCTCACCGGCGGCGGGGTGCGGACCCTGCGCCTGCACACGCCGTAGCAGGGTCTAGGCTCGGCGTCATGTTCTGGCCGATGTTCGCGGTAGCCGTGGGTTTCGTGGGTCTCGCCGTCCTCGCGGTGTTCGCCGTCCGGGTCTTTCTGGAGGCGCGGCGGCTGGGCCGGCAGGTCACGGAGTCCGCCCGCCGTATCAACCGGGCCGCCGAGGACCTCGAGCGGGCGTCGCTGAGCGCGGCCCGTGCTGTCGACTCGCTGTGAGCGGCGCTGTGGTGACCCTTGCGCGGGGCTGTGGTGCTTCTGTGAGTCGGGCACCTCATGCGTTTTGGACCACTTCGCCCTCCCGCCCCGGCGGTGCGGACGGGTACGCTGCTGATCGCGGCCCGGAGAACGAGGCCCGGACCGCGGACCGGGAGTACGCACGGGGATTGCCTCACGTTTACCCCTGAGCGTTACGATCGCTGCCAGCACGATCGTTCGGACACATGTCCGACCGGTCGGACACAGCACCCCCACCCAGCCGCCTCGGTGAGAAGGTAAAGACTTATGTTCGGAAGGCTCGGCGCTCCCGAGATCATTCTCATCCTCGTCGTCATCATCCTGCTGTTCGGCGCGAAGAAGCTTCCGGACATGGCCCGCTCGCTCGGCAAGTCCGCGCGCATCCTCAAGAGCGAGGCCAAGGCGATGAAGGAAGAGGGCAGCAGCACCGCCACTCCGGCCGGCCCGCCGAACAACGGCGAGCAGCCCCCCGTGCCGCGCACCATCCAGGCCGCCCCCGGCGATGTGACCAGCTCCCGCCCGGTCACCGAGCCGACGGACTCGACCAAGCGCTGACGCAGGGCCGGTGACCTCCGGCCCGCCGCACGAGATGGGAACGTGGGTTGCTGAAGTCTGCCCGCAAGCAGGAGAAGGACCCCGAGGGGCGGATGCCCCTCGCGGATCACCTGCGTGAGCTGCGCAACCGGCTCGCCAAGGCGATGCTGGCCATTGTTCTTGTGACGATCGTCGCCGCTTTCTTCTACAAGGACATCATCGAGTTCTTCACGAACCCGATTCTGAACGCGGTGGGGTGTGACTCGACCTTCTCCGAGCTGGCGCAGCAACGCAGCGGCACCTGCGCCCGCATCGTCCTGAACGGTCTGCTCACCCCCTTCACCCTCGCCCTCAAGGTCTCCCTGATGGCGGGTGTGATCTTCGCGTCGCCCGTGTGGCTCTACCAGCTGTGGGCCTTCGTCGCGCCCGGCCTGCACAAGCACGAGCGCAAGTACGCCTATGCCTTCGTCGGGACGGGCGTTCCGCTGTTCATCGGCGGTGCCTTCTTCGCGTACAAGACGCTGCCGACGATGGCGAAGGTGCTCCTGGAGTTCTCTCCGGCGGACCTGGACAACCAGCTGCCGCTGGACGACCTGCTGGACCTGATCGTCCGCATGGTGCTCGTGTTCGGTCTGTCCTTCGAGCTGCCGCTGCTGCTGGTCATGCTCAACCTGACGGGGGTGCTGACCGGTCAGCGCATGCTCGGCTGGTGGCGGGCCATGATCATCGGCATCACGGTCTTCGCGGCCGTGGCCACGCCCAGCACCGACCCGCTCACCATGCTCGCGCTCGCCGGGCCCATCTGGATCCTCTACTTCTGCGCGACCGCGTTCTCCCTGCTGAACGACCGCCGCAAGCGCCGTCGCGACGCCCTGGGGCCCGCCGACGAGGCCTCCGAGCTGGACCTGACCCCCGAGGACATCGGCGAGGTCGAGTCGGTCTCCGCCTCGCGCGCCCTGCCGGAGCAGGTGAGCAGGGAGCGGGTCAACGGGTACGACGACGTGACCTGATCCAGGGGTGTGAACGGATACGGCCGGGGCGCTCACGCAGCGCAGCCGGCCGTCTTCGTTCTCGCCCCTGAACTGCGCGATCACAGGTTTCACCGGCTCCGATCCGGATAATGATCGTCCTGTTGTCAGTGGCTCCCGGTACGGTGGAAAGCACGATGACAGAGGACCTCTCACCGGCCGAGCGGTACGCGGCGGCGCGCAGGCGTGCCGCCGAGCAGGCCACCGCGCTCGCCTCCTTCCGCGAGATGTACGACTTCGAACTCGACCCCTTCCAGATCGAGGCGTGTCAGGCACTCGAGGCGGGCAAGGGTGTGCTGGTGGCCGCCCCCACCGGCTCGGGCAAGACGATCGTGGGCGAGTTCGCCGTCCACCTCGCCCTCCAGCAGGGCAAGAAGTGCTTCTACACGACCCCCATCAAGGCGCTGTCGAACCAGAAGTACTCCGACCTGTGCCGTCGCTACGGCACCGAGAAGGTCGGCCTGCTCACCGGCGACAACAGCGTCAACTCCGACGCCCCCGTGGTCGTGATGACCACCGAGGTCCTGCGGAACATGCTGTACGCCGGCTCGCAGACCCTCCTCGGCCTCGGATACGTGGTGATGGACGAGGTGCACTACCTCTCCGACCGCTTCCGGGGCGCCGTGTGGGAGGAAGTGATCATCCACCTCCCCGAGTCGGTCACCCTGGTCTCGCTCTCCGCGACCGTGTCCAACGCCGAGGAGTTCGGCGACTGGCTGGACACCGTCCGCGGCGACACCGAGGTGATCGTCTCCGAGCACCGGCCCGTGCCGCTGTTCCAGCACGTCCTCGCCGGGCGGCGGATGTACGACCTGTTCGAGGAGGGCGAGGGGAACCGCAGGGCCGTCAACCCCGACCTCACCCGCCTGGCCCGTATGGAGGCCAGCCGGCCCTCGTACCAGGACCGCAGGCGCGGCCGCGCCACCATGCGCGAGGCCGACCGGGAGCGGGAGCGGCGCCAGCGGTCACGGGTGTGGACGCCCGGGCGTCCCGAGGTCATCGAGCGCCTGGACGCGGAGGGCCTGCTGCCCGCCATCACCTTCATCTTCAGCCGCGCCGCCTGCGAGGCCGCCGTCCAGCAGTGCCTGTACGCCGGACTGCGGCTCAACGACGAGGAGGCGCGGGCGGAGGTCCGTTCCCTCGTCGAGGAGCGCACGGCCGCGATCCCGCGCGAGGACCTGCACGTCCTCGGCTACTACGAGTGGCTGGAGGGCCTGGAGCGCGGTATCGCCGCCCACCACGCGGGCATGCTGCCGACGTTCAAGGAGGTCGTCGAGGAACTGTTCGTGCGCGGCCTCGTCAAGGCCGTGTTCGCCACCGAGACGCTGGCGCTGGGCATCAACATGCCCGCCCGTTCCGTGGTGCTGGAGAAGCTCGTCAAGTGGAACGGCGAGCAGCACGCCGACATCACCCCCGGCGAGTACACCCAGCTCACCGGGCGCGCCGGCCGGCGCGGCATCGACGTCGAGGGCCATGCGGTGGTGTTGTGGCAGCGCGCCATGAACCCCGACCACCTCGCCGGGCTCGCGGGCACCCGTACGTACCCGCTGCGCTCCAGCTTCAAGCCGTCGTACAACATGGCGGTCAACCTGGTCGAGCAGTTCGGCCGGCACCGCTCCCGGGAACTGCTGGAGACCTCGTTCGCCCAGTTCCAGGCGGACCGCTCGGTCGTCGGGATCTCCCGGCAGGTGCAGCGCAACGAGGAGGGACTGGAGGGCTACAAGGCCTCCATGACCTGTCACCTCGGTGACTTCGAGGAGTACGCGCGCCTGCGCCGCGAGCTGAAGGACCGTGAGACCGACCTGGCCCGCCAGGGCGCCGCGCAGCGGCGCGCCGAGGCCGCCGTCGCGCTGGAGAAGCTGAAGCCGGGGGACGTCATCCACGTGCCCACCGGCAAGTACGCCGGTCTGGCCCTGGTGCTGGACCCGGGCCTGCCCGCCGGGCGGGCCAACGGCCACCGCGGCTTCGAGGCGCACGACGGGCCGCGTCCGCTGGTGCTGACGGCGGAGCGGCAGGTCAAGCGGCTGGCGTCGATGGACTTCCCGGTGCCGGTCGAGGCGCTGGAGCGGATGCGGATCCCGAAGTCGTTCAACCCGCGTTCGCCGCAGTCGCGTCGGGATCTCGCGTCCGCGCTGCGCACGAAGGCCGGGCACATCCCGCCGGAGCGGGCCCGCAAGAAGCGGTCCCAGGCCGCCGACGACCGGGAGATCGCCCGGCTGCGGACGGCGATCCGCGCGCATCCCTGCCATGGGTGCGACGAGCGTGAGGATCACGCCCGCTGGGCCGAGCGCTACCACCGGCTGCTGCGGGACACCTCGCAGCTGGAGCGGCGCATCGAGGGACGCACGAACACCATCGCCCGTACGTTCGACCGGATCGTGGCGCTGCTGACCGAGCTCGACTATCTGCGCGCCGACGAGGTCACCGAGCACGGCAGGCGGCTGGCCCGGCTCTACGGCGAACTCGACCTGCTGGCCAGCGAATGCCTGCGCGCGGGCGTCTGGGAGGGGCTCGCCCCGGCGGAACTGGCCGCCTGCGTCTCGGCGTTGGTCTACGAGTCCCGGGTCGGGGACGACGCGATGGCACCGAAGCTGCCCGCCGGCAAGGCCAAGGCCGCGCTGGGGGAGATGGTCCGGATCTGGGGGCGGCTCGACGCCCTGGAGGAGGACTTCCGGATCAGCCAGACCGAGGGGGTCGGGCAGCGCGAGCCCGATCTCGGGTTCGCCTGGGCCGCGTACATGTGGGCCTCCGGGAAGGG
Source organism: Streptomyces sp. NPDC001381 (assembly GCF_042895685.1). NCBI lineage: Bacteria > Bacillati > Actinomycetota > Actinomycetes > Kitasatosporales > Streptomycetaceae > Streptomyces > Streptomyces sp. NPDC001381. The sequence goes on from NZ_JBIAWO010000011.1 coordinate 199,890, forward strand.
GCTCGACGAGGTGCTGCGGGAGGTGGAGATGCCGGCCGGGGACTTCGTGCGGTGGTGCAAGCAGGTCATCGACGTGCTCGGCCAGATCTCCGCGGCGTCTCCCGCGGAGGGCTCCACGGTGGCGAAGGCCGCGCGCAAGGCGGTCGACCAGTTGCTGCGGGGTGTCGTCGCCTACTCGTCCGTGGGGTGAACCGTCGTCCGGCGGGTGCGGGAAGTGGGGGGCGGGCCGTGCCCACGCGACGCCGCCGCACTTCCCGCGCCTCTCGGTGACGCGTCCTACCCCGCGTCCAGATACGCGCGCCAGCCTCCGTACGCCGTGATGTCCTCCGCATCCCCCAGTGCGCCCGGCTCGCACAGGAAGCCCGGGACGCTGGTTCCGTCCGCCAGTTCCACGCTCCCCAGGGTCATCGGGCGGGGCAGTGACGACAGCAGGCGGCCCAGGCCCTCCGCCGGTAGGCGCCACACCTCCGCCTCGATCGCCGCGCCGCCCTCGCCGACGTGCTCCAGGCCCGGCTTCGGCGGGGTCGTGCGCAGGGCGTGCAGGCGGTAGACCGGGGCGGTCGTGGTGGTGCGGTCCAGTACGGCGCCCAGGGACAGAAGCTGCGGGTTCAGGGGCCCGCCCGTCAGATGGGCGCCCACGACGGCCACCCGGGCCGCAGGCTGCAGCAGGGCCGCGATCCTCGCCAGCCGCTCGTCGGTGTACGCCGGACCGATCAGCATCACGCCGAAGGGCAGGCCGTTCACCTCACCGGCCGGGGCGGCCACCGCCGCCAGGTCGAAGAGGTTGGTGGAGTTGGTGAAGCGGCCCAGGCGGGCGTTGGCGCCCAGGGGGTCGGCGGCGACCTCGGCCAGGGTGGGATGGCCGGGGGCGGTCGGCAGGAGCAGCGCGTCCGCGTCGCCGAGTTCCGACCGGGCGCGGCCGCGCAGGACGGCCAGCCGGTCCTGGTCCGCGAAGAGCCGGTGGGCCGGGATGTCACGGGCGCGGGCGATGATGCCGGCGACCGTGGGGTCGAGACCCTCACCGCCCTCCTCGATCAACTTGTCGACAAAGCTCCCCACCGCCGTGTAGCGCTCGGCGACGAACGCGCCCTCGTAGAGCATCGCCGCCGCCTCGGTGAACGGCGTGAGGTCGATCGAGCGGATCTCCGCCCCGGCCGCCGCGAGCCGCCGTACCGCCGCCCCGTAGGCCTGCGCCCAGCCCTCGTCCATCGCGCCGAGCTGGTCGGGCGGCGGGACCGCGACCCGCCAGGGGCCGCCGGGACGCCCGGGGAGGGCAGGGGCGGCGCCGGTGGTCATGTGGGCCAGGGCCTGCTCGGCCTCCGGGAGGGTGCGGGCGAACACGGTCACGCAGTCCAGCGAGGCGCAGGCCGGCACGACACCCTCCGTCGGGACCAGGCCACGGGTGGGCTTGAGGCCGACGATGCCGTTGAGGGCGGCCGGGACCCGGCCCGAGCCCGCCGTGTCCGTGCCGAGCGCGAAGTCGACGATGCCGAGGGCCACCGCGACGGCCGAGCCGGAACTGGAACCGCCGCTGATCCGCGCCGGATCGAAGGCGTTGCGGACCGCGCCGTGCGGGGAGCGGGTGCCCACCAGGCCGGTGGCGAACTGGTCCAGATTGGTCGTCCCCAGCAGCAGGGCGCCCGCCGCGCGCAGTCCGGCGACCACGGGGGCGTCGGCGGCGGGGTGGTAGGCGTACGCGGGGCAGCCCGCCGTCGTGGGCAGGCCCGCCACGTCGATGTTGCCCTTGGCCGCGAAGAGACGGCCGGCGAGCGGGAGGCGGTCCCCGTCGGCCAGGCGCTCGTCGATCGCCCGCGCCTGAGCCTCCACCTCCTGCCGGGCGCGCAGGTCGATCCAGATCTCGGGACGGTCCACGGCCTCGATGCGGGCGTACGCGGCGCGGACCCGGGAGAGGGTGGTGGAGCCTTCGGGGGACGTGGACATGAGCGGTTCCTCTCTCAGTTCGCGGCCGGGGCCAGGACGACCAGCGCCGTCCCCGCCTCCACCTGGTCGCCCGGCCTGGCCAGGACCTCCGCCACCACGCCGGTGATCGGCGCGTGCACCCGGGACTCCATCTTCATCGCCTCCAGCGCGAGCAGCGGCTGGCCCGCCGTCACCTCGTCACCCGGCGACACGTTCAACTGCCATACGGACGCGGCGAACTCGGCCTCGACCAGTCGTCCGCCCGCCGGGACCGTCACCTCGGACGGCGGGGCGGGCGGTGCCGCCGCGGCCTGTGCGCGCGTGAACTCGCCCGCCGCCTCCCAGGCGTCCCGCTCCGCCGCGAACGCGGACTGCTGGCGCCGCCTGAACACGGCGGTGGAGTCGGCGTGTTCGGCCAGGAAGGACTGGTACTCCGCCAGCGAGAAGGTGCCCTCCTCGATGCGCGGGACGAAGCGGCCGGAGATGATGTCGGCGCGCAGGCCGAGGAGTTCGTCGGGCTCGACCGGGTACCAGCGGATCCGGTCGAAGAAGCGCAGCAGCCAGGGCGAGCCCGGCTCGAACGCCCCGCGCTGCTGCCACGGCGACCACACCTGGGTCGTCCGGCCCACGAACTGGTAGCCGCCGGGGCCCTCCATGCCGTAGACGCACAGGTACGCCCCGCCGATGCCGACCGAGTTCTCCGCCGTCCAGGTGCGCGCGGGGTTGTACTTCGTGGTCACGAGGCGGTGGCGGGGGTCGAGCGGGGTGGCCACCGGGGCGCCCAGATAGACGTCGCCGAGGCCCAGGACCAGGTACTCCGCGGCGAACACGGTGTCGTAGACGTCCGCGACCGAGTCCAGGCCGTTGACCCGGCGGATGAACTCGATGTTCCACGGGCACCAGGGCGCGTCGTCGCGGACCCCCGCCATGTAGCGGGCGATCGCCTCGCGGGTCGCCGGGTCGTCCCAGGACAGGGGCAGGTGCACGGTGCGCGAGGGGACGACCAGTTCGTCCGTGGGCGGCAGGGACCGCACCATCTCCCGCACGGTCGCGAGGAGTTCGTGCAGGGGGAGCCGTACCGGATCCGCCTGGATCTGGAGGGAGCGGATGCCGGGGGTGAGGTCGGTGACCCCCTCGGGTCCGGCCTGGGACACCGACTCCATCAGGGCGTGCACCCGCATCCGCAGGGCCAGGTCCAGCTGCATCGGGCCGAACTCGACCAGCAGGTTGTCGTCGCCGCTGCGGCGGAACGTGACGTCGCCGTCCCGTGCGAGCACGCCCCCGTCCACGATCCCGGGGCGCGGCGTGCCGTCCACGTCCACCGGCCGGAAGCGGACCGTGTCGCCCGGCCGCAGCTGGCCCAGCTTCCAGCGCTCGGAGCTCAGCACGGTCGCCGGGCAGACGAACCCGCCGAGTGAGGGGCCGTCCGGACCGAGCAGCACCGGCATGTCACCGGTGTAGTCGACGGCGCCGACGGAATACGGCGTGTCGTGGATGTTGGACGGGTGCAGGCCCGCCTCGCCGCCGTCGGTGCGTGCCCAGCGCGGCTTGGGCCCGACCAGGCGCACACCGGTGCGGGCCGAGTTGAAGTGGACCTTCCAGTCGGCGGCGTAGAAGTCGCGGATGTCCTCCTCGGTGAAGAACTCCGGTGCCGCGTGCGGGCCCTCGACCGCGCCGATGTGCCAGACGGAGGAGAAGGACGGGCGGTCCGCGACCCGGGCGCCGTCCGCGACCGTGCCGCCGTGCAGGACGTCCCCGGTCCGCAGCGCCCGTCCGCCGTGGCCGCCGAAGCGGCCCAGTGTGAAGGTGCTCGCGCTGCCCAGGAACGCGGGGACGTCCAGGCCGCCCGCGAACAGGACATAGGTGCGCAGGCCGTGTTCCAGCGGTGCGCCGACCTCCAGCACGGCTCCCGCCGGGACCGTCACCGGCTCCCACTGCGCCACCGCGGTGCCGTCCACGGTGACCGGGGCCGGTGCGCCCGTCACGCACACCGTGGTGGCGTGGCTGAAGCGCAGGGCCGGCCCGTGGAGGGTGCACTCCAGGCCGGGGGCGCCCTCGAGGTTGCCGAGGGCCCGGTTGCCGAGCCGGAAGGAGCGGTCGTCCATGGGGCCGGACGGCGGGACCCCGACCTGCCAGTGGCCGGTGCGGCCGGGCCAGTCCTGCACGGTGGTGAGGGTGCCGCCGGAGACGACCTCGATGCGCGGGGTCGGATCGCCGATCGTGGCGAGGGTGGCCGTCGAGTGGGCCGCCGTGACGAAACGGGGGTCCGCGAGCGCCGCCCGCACCAGGCCCAGATTCGTCTCGATGCCGTCGACACGGGTGCGGGCCAGCGCCTCGTCCAGGCGGCGCAGCGCATGGGCGCGGTCCGTGCCGTACGCGACGACCTTCGCGAGCATCGGGTCGTAGGACGTCGTCACCTCGGTGCCGGTCTCCACCCAGCCGTCCACGCGCACCCCGCCGGGGAACTCGACCCGGGTCAGCAGGCCCGCGCTGGGCCGGTGGCCGCGGCTCGGGTCCTCGGCGTACAGCCGGGCCTCGACGGCGTGCCCGCGCGGCGGTCCCGGGTCGCGTACGACGTCCCGCTCGCCGCGCGCCAGGCGCAGCATCCAGGCGACGAGGTCGACGCCGTAGATCTCCTCGGTGACCGGATGCTCCACCTGCAGACGGGTGTTGACCTCCAGGAAGCTCGCCTCCTGGCGTGCGGTGTCGTAGACGAACTCGACGGTGCCGGCCGAGCGGTAGGCGACGGAGGCGCACAAGTCACGTGCCGCCGTGGTCAGTTGCCGCCGTACGTGGTCGGGCAGGCCGGGCGCCGGGGCCTCCTCGAGGACTTTCTGGTTGCGTCGCTGGAGTGAGCAGTCGCGGTCGCCGAAGGTGACGACCTCGCCCGCGCCGTCGCCGAACACCTGGACCTCGACATGGCGGGCGTGCTCCACGAGCCGTTCGAGGAAGACTCCGGCGGAGGAGAAGGAGGCGGCGGCGACGCGCTGGACGCGTTCCCAGGCGTCGGTGAGGTCCTCGGGGGAGCGGCAGGCGGACATGCCGATCCCGCCGCCTCCGCCCGTGGCCTTCAGCATGACCGGATAGCCGATGACCTGGGCCTTCTCAAGTGCTTCGGCCAGATCCGACAGAAGCCCCGTGCCCGGTGCCAGAGGCACCCCCGCCGCCTCGGCCGCCGCCCTGGCGGTGTGCTTGGCGCCGAACAGCTCCAGCTGCTCGGGCGTCGGGCCGACGAACACGATCCCGGCGTCGGCGCAGCGGCGGGCGAAGGACGCGTCCTCCGAGAGGAAGCCGTAGCCGGGGTGGACGGCGCCCGCACCGGTGTCCTTGGCCGCCTTCAGGACGAGGTCGGCGTCGAGGTACGACTCCTTCGCGGGCGCGGGGCCGAGCCGTACCGCCTCGTCGGCGAGCCGGACGTGGGGGGCCGAGCGGTCGGGGTCGGAGTACACCGCGACCGTGCGCAGGCCCAGTTCGCGGGCGGTGCGCAGGATGCGGAAGGCGATCTCGCCGCGGTTGGCGACCAGCAGCGTGTCGAAGGTCATGCGTCCGCCCCGGTGACCGTCATCGCCACCGCGGTCGGCTCGAAGCCGTTGCAGGGGTTGTTGATCTGGGGGCAGTTGGAGACGAGGACGAGCACGTCGCGTTCGGCGCGCAGGGTGAGGGCGAGGCCGGGGGCGGACAGGCCGTCGACGATGCCGAGGGTGCCGTCCTTCTCGACGGGCACGTTCATGTACCAGTTGATGTTGGAGACCAGGTCCCGTTTGCCGAGGCCGTACCGCGCGCCCTCGGCGAGGAAGTTGTCCACGCACGCGTGCTGCGCGTAGGTGTGGTGGCCGTAGCGCAGGGTGTTGGACTCCTTGGAGCAGGCGCCGCCGACGGTGTCGTGGCGGCCCACGGCGTCGGCGGTCACCGTCATCAGCGGGGTGTGCTCGTTGGACATCAGCACACTGCCCGTGGTGAGGAAGATGCCGCCCTGGGCCTGGACCGTGTCGGGGGCGCTGTAGCGGACGGAGGTGTCGTGGGCGTCGTAGACGAGGAAGTCGACGGCCTGGTTGCCGTGCAGGTCGGTGATGGTGAGCGTCTCGCCCTTGCGGACGGTCGAGGACCAGGCGGCGCGGGCCGGGACGACGGTCTTCATGCGAGCCCCCTCGCGGTGAGGAATTCGGCGGTGTTGAGGAAGGCGCGGCGGCCCTCGGGGGTGGCGTCCCACAGCGGGTCGCCCGGCCGGGTGGGCGCCGCCCGCCAGGCGAGCACCTCCAGCGGGGTGCTGACGTAGTCGGGGCGGGGGTCGGACGGGTGCGGCACGTTGGCGATCAGGACGGTGACGTCCTGTTCGGCGCGCAGGGTGACGCTGCCGCCGGGTCCGGCCGAGCCGGTGAAGTCGAGGGTGCCGTCGTCGCGGATCTCCACGCCCTGGAAGAAGGAGAGGGAGGGCGGCAGATCGCGGGGTTCCAGACCGTTCTTGGCGGCGGCCAGGGTGAACAGCTCGCGTCCGGCGGGGGAGGGTCCCTGCGGGGTGCCGTCGCCGTAGCGCCCGGTGTTGCGTACGAGGGTGGAGGTGCCGCACAGCGCGTCGTGCCGCCCCGAGGTGTCGGCGACGACGGAGGCGAGGACCCGGCCCTGGTCGGACAGGAGCAGTACGCCCTCGCCGAGGTAGGCGTTCCACTGGACCTTGACCGTGTCGGCGACGTTCAGCCGTTCCCAGGGGCGGCCGTCCGCGTACAGGAGCAGGTGGGCGCAGGCGTCGCCGCGCAGGTCGGTCAGGCGCAGCTCGGTGCCCCGGGCGAGGACGCGGTGGGTGTAGTTGCCGCCCGCCACGGTCTCGGCCCACACCAGGTGGCCCGCCTCGCAGGGCGGGGCCGGCCAGTCGGCCGCCGGGACGACGGGCATGGCCTCGGCTCGGGCGCCTTCCTGGGCGCGGGCGTGGGCGCGTGCCCCGTACGTGGTCGCTGTCGCCATCGCGGACCTCCGCAACTGTGGTCTTCCGGTGGGTTCTTTCCGGGGTGATCGAATTTCTGTCGCCCGACAGAAATTAAGGGCGGGCCGGGTCGGCGCCATTGCCCTCGGGTTGCGGCCCGGTTACCGACTCCTCACCGGAGGTCGGGGCGGGCCGCCCGAAGATCGCCGCCCGCCGTCGTGTGCGAGGATCGAACGCATGGGGACGAACGACGGACGCGGCGGGCGCCGGGTCGGCAGGCCGCGGGCCGCGCAGCGGCCGGACAGCGGTCTCGAACCGCGGGCCGAAATCCTGTCCGCCGCAGCGGAGTTGTTCACCACCCGCGGCTACGCCGCCACCACCACCCGGGCCGTCGCCGAGCGGGCCGGCATGCGCCAGGCCTCGATGTACCACTACGTCTCCGGCAAGGAGGAACTGCTCGCCGAGCTGCTGGAGTCCACGGTCACGCCCTCGCTGACGTACGCCCGCACGCTGCTCGCCGACGACGGGCGGGCGGCCGAGGAGCGGCTGTGGGAGCTGTGCCGCACCGACGTGGAACTGCTGTGTGGCGGCCCGCACAACCTCGGCGGGCTGTATCTGCTGCCCGAGGTGCGCACCGAGCGGTTCGCCGGCTTCCATGCGGTGCGTGGCGAACTCAAGGACGCCTACCGGCAGTTGATCGCCGCTACGGCCGTGGGGGGCGGGCTCGCCAAGGGTGAGCTGGATCTGCGGACCGATCTCGTCTTCGGGCTCATCGAGGGTGTCATCCTCGTCCACCGCTCGGACCCCGAGCGTTCCGTCTCGGACTTCGCCCGCGCCACCGCCGACGCGGCCCTGCGCATCACCGGGGCCTGACCACCGCCTCCGGGTGACCGGTCCACCCGTCCGGGTGGGCCGTTTTCGCACTCCCGTACGCCATCACACCGTGTGTTCGAATGGTGTCAGAGCGTGTAAATGGGGCTGAGGTTACTGCACTCGCACGGTCGGTTTCATGCGGTTGCTGAATATGACACAGCGATGATCCGGTCGGACTAAGCTCGCCCGCGGCGCACCGAGTTGAGGTGTATTCGTGCGCCTGTTCCCAAATGCTCCGAAGATGCCGACAGATCCCCTACAGAGGGTGCCCACATGGTGAGTGTTCAGTCCCCACCCGGTCGCCGAGAACTTTCCTTCGCGCGCCTCCTCTTGCTGCCGGCGATACTGACGGCCGCGGCGACCGGAGCCGCCGTCGCCCTGGTGGCGGGGCAGGCCCGGCTCGCCGTCGGCGTCTGCGGAGCCGTCGCCACCGTCGTGGTGACCGCGGTGGGGGCCGACGCACGGCGTCGCGGCCGCCGGCTGCTGGAGCTGCGCGCCGCCTCGGACCAGCGGGTCGCCCACCTGGAACGGCGCCTCGCCGCCCAGCAGCAGGAGAACCTCTACATCGCCAAGGAACTCATGCCGCTCTGCGTCGAGTGGATGCGCGTGGGAAATTCCCCCGAGGAGGTGATGGACCACCTGGGGGACCGCGAACCGTTCTTCCGCGACATCGGCGACGGCCAGCGTGCCCTGGTCAAGAAGTTCCTGGACGTCATCGACTTCGAACAGGCCCTGCGCGACTCGGCCCAGCGCGCCTTCGTGAACGTCGCGCGCCGGGTCCAGGCGATCGTCCATCAGCAGTCCGCGGAACTGCGGGAGATGGAGGAGGACCACGGCCGCAACCCCGAGGTCTTCGACGACCTGCTGCGCATCGACCACGGCACCACGATGATCGGCCGCCTCGCCGACTCCATCGGCGTGCTCGGCGGCGGCCGCCCCAGCCGCAGCTGGCCCAAGCCGGTCCCCATGTACAGCGTGCTGCGCGGCGCCATGTCCCGGATCCTGGACTACCCCCGGGTCCAGCTGAACTCCATCGCCAAGGTCAACATCCGCGGCATCTCCGTCGAGCCGCTCATCCATGCGCTCGCCGAACTCCTCGACAACGCCTGCCGCTTCTCGCCCCCGCAGAGCAAGGTGCACGTCAACGCCGTCGAGGTGCAGACCGGCATCGCCGTCGAGATCGAGGACGCCGGCGTCAGCCTCAGCGAGGAAGCCCGCGCCAAGACCGAGAGGATGCTGGCCGACGCCATGCGCGGCCTCACCATCCAGGACCTCGGCGGCGCGCCGCGGCTGGGCATGGCCGTCGTCGGCCGGCTGTGCACCGCGTTCAACCTACAGGTGTCCCTGCGCACTTCGGCGTACGGCGGAGTCCGCGCCGTGCTCATCGTGCCCCGCGAGATGATGACCTCCGAGCCGGCTCCCGGCTACGCCCACGGCATCGGCGCCGCCGCCGCGCAGATCGATCTGGGCGGGGGACTCGAAGGCCCCAAGCGCCCGCCCAAGCGCCGCCGCCCCACCAACCCGAAGATCCCGGCCAACGTCTCGCTGGAAGACGACGTGCCCGTGATCACCGAGTGGACCGACAAGGGCCTTCCGCAGCGCCGCAGCAAGGCGACGATCCCGATCAGCCAGCGCTACGCGGAGGCGTACGCCGCCCAGGAGGCGGCCGAGCGGGCCGAGCGCGAGGGCATCCCGGACCCGTTCGCGCAGGCCCGGCCCGAGCCCGCGAAAAAGAAGAAGAAGGAGCCCGGCGTGGCGTTCGAGGCCTTCTGGGAGGGCCTGAAGAAGGTCGCCCCTCCGGGCGTCCACCCCACCGACTTCACCCGCAATCCCACCGCTTACCTGCACCTGATCGAAGACAAGCCCAAGCCCGAGGCCGACGACGAAGGGGACCTCACGTGATCCAGCAGCGCCAGAACTTCGACTGGGTGCTCAAGGAGCTCTACGACGGCGTGCCGGGCATCGAGATGATCGTCGTGCTCTCTGCCGACGGACTGCGCATCGCCCGCTACGCCGGTGAGCCCGACGCCGCGGACCGCGTCGCCGCCGCCTGCGCGGGCATGCAGAGCCTCGCCACCGCCATCGCCCAGGAGATGGAGAGCGTCGAGGGCGACATGAACCTCATCATGATCGAGATGGACGGCGGCTACTTCTACATGATGTCCGCCGGCGCCAACGCCTATCTGGCGGTCCTCTCCGACGTGTGCTGCGAACCGGGCCGGATGAGCGCCTCCATGCGTGACCTCGTCGTCCGGATCGGCGCCCATCTGACCAGCCCGCCCCGCCGCAACGGGCAGACCGTATGACGCCTCCGCAACGCCGGCGCCGGCATCACGTTCCGCACCCCGCCCCCGAGGCGGTCGTGCCGCCCGACGAGATCACGCCCCCCGAGCCGATCACGTCCCCCGAGCCCCGGGAGGAGGGGGAGAGGAAGCCGGAGCGGTTCTACACGATCACCGGGCCCGACGGGGAGCGGGCACCGCTCGACCTGGTGACGCTGATCGTGGCGCGGGCCGAGCAGCCCTCGTCGGCCACCCCGGAACAGACGGCGGTGCTGCGCCTGTGCGCCGCCCCGCTGTCGGTGGCGGAGGTGTCGGCCTATCTCCGCCTTCCGTTCAGCGTGGTGTCGGTGCTGCTCACCGAGATGCTGGCCGCCGAGCTCGTGCATGCGCGCGCCCCGATCGTCCGGCAGAAGCTTCCCGACCGTTCCCTCCTCGAAGCGGTGATGCATGGACTTCAAAGGCTCTGACACGATCCCCGGCCCACGCGCCGAGGACCGGCTCCCGCAGACCACCACGGCCGCGGCGAAGATCGTCATCGTGGGCGGCTTCGGCGTCGGCAAGACCACCATGGTCGGCTCCGTCAGCGAGATCAAACCGCTGACCACCGAGGAGACCATGACCCAGGCCGGCATCGGGGTCGACGACGACTACGGTTCCGAGACCAAGACCGCCACCACCGTCGCCATGGACTTCGGGCGCATCCGCATCACCGACCAGGTGGTGCTCTACCTCTTCGGCACCCCCGGCCAGCAGCGCTTCTGGTTCCTGTGGAACGGCCTGTTCGAGGGCGCGCTGGGCGCGGTCGTCCTGGTCGACACCCGCCGCCTCGAGGTCAGCTACGAGGTCATGGGCCGGCTGGAGGAGGGCGGCGTGCCCTTCGTGGTCGCCGTCAACACCTTCCCCGACGGCCCCCGTTACCCCCTCGACGACCTCCGCGCCGCCCTCGACCTGTCCCCCGAGGTGCCGATCGTGGAATGCGACGCCCGCCGCCGGGCCTCGAGCCGCGACGTCCTGATGACCCTGATGCGCTTTCTGCACTCGCTGTCGCTCAGGGGCCGTCTCACCTGACCCTCCGAGCCGCCCCCACCCCCGACACCCCCCCGACACCGGATCCCCACAGTTTTCGGAGCGACCCCCTGTGACGCCTGAACACCCCCTCACCGCCGGATCACACGACCTCGCCCTGGACCCGCCGCCCGGCTGTCCCGCCCACGGCCGGGGCCCCGGCGGACTGCAACGGCTCTACGGCCCCGGCGCGGAGGACCTGGGCATGCTGTACGAGCAGCTCCGCGAGCAGTACGGCCCCGTGGCACCGGTCCTGCTCCAGGACGACCTGCCGATGTGGATGGTCCTCGGTCACGCCGAGAACCTGCAGATGGTGCGTACGCCCTCGACCTTCACCAAGGACACCCGCGTGTGGGCGCCGCAGCGGGACGGCATGGTCAGGCCCGACCACCCGCTCATGCCGCACATCGCCTGGCAGCCCATCTGCGCGCACGCCGAGGGCGACGAGCACAAGCGACTGCGGGGCGCGGTCACCGCCGCCATGGAGACCCTCGACGAGCGCAGTGTGCGCCGGTACATCTACCGAGCCACGCAGACCCTGGTCAACCGCTTCTGCGAGGAGGGCCGGGCCGAGCTGGTCAGCCAGTTCGCCGAGCACCTCCCGATGGCGGTGATGTGCCAGATCCTCGGCATGCCCGACGCCTACGACGACCGGATGGTCGCCGCCGCCCGGGACGCGCTGAAGGGCAGCGAGACCGCCGTCGCCAGCCACCAGTACGTCGTGGACGCGCTGAGCCGGCTCACCACGCTCCGCCGGGCCGAGCCAGCCGAGGACTTCACCAGCCACCTCATCGCCCACCCGGCCGGACTGACCGACGACGAGGTCCGCGAACACCTGCGGCTGGTGCTCTTCGCCGCCTACGAGGCCACCGTCAACCTGCTGTCCAACGTGCTGCGCATGGTGCTCACCGACCCGCGCTTCGTCGCCCGGCTCAACGGCGGCGAGATGACGGTGCCGGAGGCGGTCGAGCAGTCCCTGTGGGACGAACCGCCGTTCAGCACGATCTTCGGCTACTTCGCCAAGCAGGACACGGAGCTGGGCGGCCAGCGCATCCGCGCGGGCGACGGTCTCTTCTTCGCGCCGGCCCCCGGCAACGTCGACCCCCGTGTGCGCCCCGACCTCGCCGCCAACATGCGGGGCAACCGCTCCCACCTCGCCTTCGGCAGCGGACCGCACGAGTGCCCCGGCCAGGACATCGGCCGCGCCATCGCCGACGTCGGCGTCGACGCGCTGCTGTCGCGGCTGCCGGACGTCCAGCTCGACTGCGACGAGGAGGAGTTGCGCTGGACGACCTCGATCGCCTCCCGGCACCTGGTCGCACTGCCGGTGTACTTCGAGCCGAAGCCGCAGCAGGACGTCAAGCTCAGGCCCACCCACGCCCCCGTCCCGCCGCAGCGCTCCTTCCGCCCGCTGACCATCGAGCCGAAGCCCGCGCCGGAGCCGACGCGCTTCGAGCCGCCGGCCTTCGAGCCGCTGCCCACCGAACCGGTGCCCGCCACCCCACGGCGCCTCCGGGGCCCCGCCGCCTGGAAGCGCTTCGTGGCCTGGTGGCGGGGGTAGGCAGCCGTCACTCCGCCAAGGATCCCGGCGCCGCCGCCCGGCTCGGCGCCGCCGCCCGGCTCGGCGGGGCCGACGAGCGCGGCGGTGCTGCCGGGCCCGAGCCGGTGCCCTTCGAGTCGGTGCCCTTCGACCGGGTGCTCCCTGGGCCGGTGGCCGGAGCCCCTGCGGCGGCTCTGTGGCCCGACGCCGGGTGGTGCTTCCCGGCCTAGCGGGGCCGACGAGCGCGGCGGTGCTGCCGGGCCCGAGCCGGTGCGGTGGCCGGAGCCCCTGCGGCGGCTCTGTGGCCCGACGCCGGGTGGTGCTTCCCGGCCTAGCGGGGCCGACGAGCGCGGCGGCGCTGCCGGGCCCGAGCCGGTGCGGTGGCCGCAGCCCCCGCGGCGGCTCTGTGGCCCGACGCCGGGTGGCGCCTCGCGGCCTGGCGGTGTTGTTGGTCTGGTGGTGCTGCCGGGCCTCGCGGTGCTGCCGGGCCTCGCGGTGCTGCCGGGCCCCGCGGTCTCATCGGGCCCAGCGGGTGTACGACGTCCAGGCCTCCAGGGTGCGGCCGCTGCGCAGGTGATGCCGTGTTCCCGTGACCGGGTCGGTGAACTCCAGTTCGCGTGCCAGGAGTTGCAGCGGGCGCCGGAAGTCGCCGGGCGGCACGGGCGCGGTCACCTCCGGGTACAGGGGGTCGCCGAGGATCGGCACGCCCAAGGCGGTCATGTGGACGCGCAGTTGGTGGGTCTGCCCGGTACGGGGGACCAGTCGGTAGCGGGCCAGCCCGTCCGCCCGGTGCTCGACCGGCTCGATGTCACTGACGGCGTTCGGCTCACCCGGCACCTCGCGGGCGGTCAGCGTCCCGCGCTCCTTCACGATCCGGCTGCGCACGGTCACCGGCCACGCGCGCGCCGGATCGTACGGGGCGACGGCCTCGTACACCTTGCGCACCGTCCGGTCGCGGAACAGCGTCTGGTAGGCGCCGCGTTCCTCGGGCCGGACCGTGAACAGCACCAGCCCTGCGGTGAGCCGGTCCAGGCGGTGCGCGGCGCCGAGCGTGGGAATGCCCAGCTCCCGCCGCAGCCGGGCCAGCGCGGTCTCGGTGACATGGCCGCCGCGCGGGGTGGTGGCGAGGAAGTGCGGCTTGTCCACGACGACGATGTGCTCGTCGCGGTGCACGACCTCCAGCGGGAACGGCACGGGAACCTCGGCCGGCAGGTCCCGGTGGAACCACACGAACATCCCCGGCACGTACGGCGCGTCCGGCGTCACCGCCGTCCCGTCGGCGCCGACCACGAGCCCGGCCCGCAGCATCCCGTCGACGACCCCGGCGCCCGCCCCGCTGAGCCGCTCCACGAGGTGCTCCCGCACGGTGGCCCAGTCCCCGGTGCCCGGCAGCCGCACCCGCACCGGGTCCACCCCGTCGCGCTGGGGCAGGGGGGCTGGCGGAGGAGGGGTGCGGCGGCGTCTCATCGGGGTCAAGGGTACGGGGGCAGGATCATGCGGGCCGGACCACGGGCAGCCCCATGCGGGCTGGATCGGGGGCCGGCGGATGTGGTCCGTCGCGGGGCGGAGCACGGGCAGGATCATGCGGGCCGGAACGCGGGCCCGCTCGTGCGGGTCGGCTCATGGGTGGCCGGTCAGGAGGCCGGGGCGCGGGCCACGGGGCCGGAAAACCCGTTGGCCGGGGCGTGCCCGCTTGGCAGGATGCGGATCATGCCCTTCACCGCCGACTTCGTGCTGCCCGCCGGAAGCCTGTCCCGCGCCCCGCAGCCCGTGCTCACCACCGGGGACGGACTGGTCCTGCGCCCCTGGCGGGCCGGGGACGCCCCCGTCGTCCACGCCGTCTTCCAGGACCCGCTCATGCACCAGTGGCACATCAGGTCCGCCGACTCGCTGGAGGAGGTCGCCGGCTGGATCGAGGAGTGGCAGAAGGCCTGGGAGACGGAGCGCAGCGCCCAGTGGGCCGTCGCCGAGGCGGACACCGACCGGGTGCTGGGGCGGGTCGCGCTGCGCGAGATCCTGCTCAGCGAGGGGACGGCCGAGGTGGCCTACTGGACCGCTCCGACGGCCCGCGGCGGGGGCATAGCGGCCCGTGCGACGACGGCGCTCGCCCGCTGGGCCTTCGACGAGATCGGCTTCCACCGCCTGGAGCTGATGCACGCCACCGCCAACGAGGCCTCCTGCCGCGTCGCCGCCAAGGCCGGTTTCACCCTGGAGGGCACCAAGCGCAGCGCCGTCCTGCACCAGGACGGCTGGCACGACATGCATCTGCACGCGCGCGTCCAGGGCGACTGAACCAGCCGCCCCGCACGCGGCGCAGGTGCGCGACCGCACTACTAGGGGGTGGTTCGAAAGTCCCGCACAGCACCCGCGGCGCCCGGCACGCACCCTCGCCGCACCGGCCGAAGACCCAAGTAGCTCCGCTACGAGGGCCTTCGTCCGGCACGCCGAGGGCACGCACCGAACACCACGGGCACCGCACAGGACTTTCGAAACACCCCCTAGACCGCCGCCGTCTCCGCCACGGCGGGAACCGGCACCGTCGTCCGGGCGCGGTACGCCCGGTAGGCCGCGCCCGCCGCGAGCGTCGCGGCGAGGAACAGCACGGTGAACCACTGGAAGTACCAGTGGCCGCCCGCCGGGTCGTACACCGCCGCCCGGGGCCAGGCCAGGTTGACCGTCATCAGGAGGCCGTAGAGCAGGGCGAGGGCGTTGACGGGGACGCCCCAGCGGCCCAGGGAGAACAGCGGGGCGCCGGTCTCGTCCGTGCCGGCCGAGGAGAACCCGCCGCGCAGACGGCGGACCAGGAGCGGGCCGGTGACCATCGCGTAGGCCAGGTACAGCATCACGATGCAGGTGGTGCCGATGGCCAGGAAGGCGTCCGGCGAGGCGAAGTCGAGCAGCAGCAGGGCCGCCGCGAGGACACCGACCACCAGCGCGGGGGCGCTGGGCATGCCGGTGCGGGGGTTCACGCGCGCGAGCCGGGCGGAGAAGGGGAGTTGGCCGTCGCGGGCCATGGAGAACAGCATCCGGCAGGCCGCCGTCTGGATGGCGAGCGTGGCCACCACGATCGCGACCACCACATCCGCGAGGAGCGCCTTGCCGACGCCGTCGCCGAGGCTGCTGGTGAGGACGTAGCTGAGCCCGTCGACCGCGAGGCGCCCGTCGGTGAGGCTGGGCGCGGCGAGCAGTCCGCCGAGCACGATCAGCCCGCCGAGCAGGCCGGCCGCGCCGAGCGCGGTGAGGATCGTACGGGGTGCCGTACGCCGGGGGTTGTGGGTCTCCTCGCTCATCTCGCCCGCGCTGTCGAAGCCGATCATCACGTAGGCGGCCGTGAACGAACCCACCGCCAGCGCCCCGAACACGCCCGACTGGGCGGCGCCCGTGGTGTGGAAGGTGATGCCGGGCGTGCGCTCGGAGTGGGTGAGCAGCAGGACGACGATGAGCACCGCGCCGATGATCTCGGCGGTCACGCCGACCCGGTTGACGACGGACATCACGCGGTTGTCGACGACGTTCAGGAGGGTCGTGAGCACCAGCAGGCCCACCCCGAGCAGGGCCGCGTTGGCCGCGCCGTCGGGGGAGACGGGCGAGGGGTCGGTGCCGATCAGCTGGAAGCCGGACCAGATCGCCGGCAGCACCATCTGCAGCGCCAGCGCGGCCGCCGCGACCACGACGATCTGCCCGATCACCATGATCCAGCCGGCGAACCAGCCGAACGACGGCGTCGACAGCCGCGAGGACCACTGGTAGATCGCGCCCGAGAGGGGATAGCGCGCCGCCAGCTCCGCGAAGCACGCGGCCACGAGCAACTGCCCGGCCAGCACCGCCGGCCAGGCCCAGAAGAAGACCGGGCCGCCGAAGGCGTACCCGAAGGCGAAGAACTGGAAGACGGTCGTCAGGACGGAGATGAAGGAGAACCCGGCGGCGAACGAGGCGTACCGGCCCAGGCTGCGGTGCAGTTCCTGGCGGTAGCCGAACTCGGTGAGCGAGCGGTCGTCGGCGGCCGAGTGCGGCGGGTCGGGACGTACGTCGGTGGGAGAGGTGGTCGTCACGGCGGCACCTGCCTTGGGCGCGAATTCCTGTCGGGCGACAGAAATTAGGGACGCCCTGTTTCAGAGGCGTCACGCCGTCGTGTCCGGTGCGGGCCCAACTCCTCACGCTCCCCCGCCGTGAGGGCTACACGGCAGGGGCCGCGCCCTCCTGCTCCGCCTCCACGCGCGCGTTCCACTCCCGCTTCGAGGCCTGCCAGCCGTCCTCGTTGTGGCCGAGGCGCCAGTAGCCGGAGATCGACAGGTCCTCGCGGGGGATCTGCAGTTCGACACGGAGCATCCGGCGCAGTTCCTTCACGGCGGAGGCCTCGCCGTGCACGAACGCGTGCGGCCGGCCCTCGGGGAACTCCAGTGCGCGGACGGCCTCGACGAGCTTCTCGCCGACGGGCCGGTCCCCGCGGTGCAGCCAGGTGACCTCCACGTCGGAGTCGATCTTCTGCTCCTCCTCGGGGCCGGCGACCTCGATGAACGCGTGCGCCACGGCGCCGGACGGCAGGGACTCCAGCGCGGCCGCGATCGCGGGCAGGGCGCTCTCGTCGCCGGCGAGCAGATGCCAGTCGGCGCCGCTGTCGGGGGCGTAGGCGCCGCCGGGGCCCATGAAACGGACGGTCTCGCCCGGCTGGACGCGTGCCGCCCACGGTCCGGCCAGCCCCTCGTCGCCGTGGATCACGAAGTCCAGGGTCAGCTCACGGTGTCCGGCGTCCCAGTGCCGCACGGTGTACGTCCGGGTCACGGGCCACTGTTCGCGCGGGAACTCGGCGCGGATGTGCTCCAGGTCGAAGGGCTCCGGGTAGGTCACGCCCTCGGGCCCGAAGAGCAGCTTCACGTAGTGGTCCGTGCAGGTGCCCGCCGAGAACTCGGCCAGGCCCTCGCCGCCGAGCACCACGCGCTGCATGTGCGGGGTCAGCCGTTCGGTGCGGACGACCTGCGCGGAGTGGGGCTTCCGCGGCTTGCGTGCCGGACGTTCTGCCATGACGGCCTCCCAGGTCTATGGTTAGGGTTACCTAAGTTAGCATCTCTCCCCCCGGTGACGCCCCTGGCGACGCCTTCGGTGACGCCTTCGGCTTCCCGAGCGCTCGTCCGGCTCCCTCGTCGAGGACGGCTTTCCGGCACCGCGCCTGTCCTGCCGCGTCTGTCCTGCCGCGCCGCGGCGACACCGCCTACGCGCCGGCCGCCCCGACGGCGCTCAGTGTCAGCAGCAGCCGCTGGAGCGACCCGCCGAGGCCCCAGCGCTCGGCCAGCGCGTCCAGGGCCGCCCCGTCGCGCGGCGTGCGGGGCAGGGCCGTGTCCACATCGGGCAGCGGCACGTCGGCGGCCACCTTGACCACCGTCGGCGCGACGGCGACGTACGGCCTGGCCTCGTCCAGCCGCTTGCGCTGCGAAGGGGTCAGCTTCGAGCGGGGGTCGTCGACCGCCGCCATGATCCCGGCGAGGTCGCCGAACTCGGCCAGCAGCTTGGCCGCCGTCTTCTCCCCGATGCCCGCCACGCCCGGCAGCCCGTCGCTCGGGTCTCCGCGCAGCAGCGCCAGATCGGCGTACCCGCGCCCGTCCACGCCGTACTTCTCGCGCAGCCACGTCTCGTCGGTCGTCTGCAGGGTGCCCACACCCTTGAGCGGGTACAGCACTCGCACCCCGCGCACGTCGTCCACCAGCTGGTACAGGTCGCGGTCGCCGGTGACGATGTCGACCGGGCCCTTCGCCTGCGCGGTGAACGTGCCGATCACGTCGTCCGCCTCGTACCCGGCCACGCCCACCCGTGCGATGCCCAGCGCGTCGAGCACGGCCTCGATGACCGGCACCTGGGGCGAGAGCGTGTCCGGCACCTCCTCCTCGTCCGGACCGGCCGCGCGCTCCTCGGCGACGCGGTGCGCCTTGTAGGAGGGGATCAGGTCGACCCGCCACTTCGGGCGCCAGTCGGCGTCCATGCAGGCCACCAGCTCGGCGGGCCGGTGGTCCCGGACCAGGCGTTCGATGAAGTCGAGCAGTCCGCGCACGGCGTTCACCGGCGTGCCGTCCGGGGCCTTCACGGAGTCCGGGACGCCGAAGTAGGCGCGGAAGTACAGCGAGGCGGTGTCGAGGAGCATCAGTCGTCCGGTCACGCCTCGCATCATGCCGCACGGGTGCCCCGGTGACCGGCGGGTATTCACTCCCGTGGCACACGTGAACGACGTTTGCGCATCCTGTGAACTGAGCCACTCGCGCGTTTGACCCCACCGGGCCAGGGCAGGCGCCGCTTCGGAGCGGTGCCGGTTGCATGTTCAACCATTCGCGATCCATAAGGAATCCGCCCGAAGGTGAATTCCGCACGGAAGCGGCCGCACCCTCCGTCCTTGTCCCCGAACGAGTAGGTACGCGTGTCAGCCAGGCTTGAGGCCGAACATCTCTTCAAGGTGTTCGGCAGACGACAGAACGAGGCGGTCGAGCGGCTCCGCGAGGGAGCCACCCGGGAGGAACTGCGCGCCGACGGCACCACCGCCGCCGTCATCGACGCCTCCTTCACCGTGGACCCCGGCCAGATCTTCGTCGTCATGGGCCTGTCCGGCTCCGGCAAGTCCACCCTGCTGCGCATGCTCAACGGACTCCTGGAGCCCACCGCCGGCCGCGTCCTGTTCGACGGGCAGGACCTCACCGCCCTGACCGGCCGCGCCCTGCGCGAGGTACGCGCGCGGAAGATCAGCATGGTCTTCCAGCAC
Source organism: Streptomyces sp. NPDC001381 (assembly GCF_042895685.1). NCBI lineage: Bacteria > Bacillati > Actinomycetota > Actinomycetes > Kitasatosporales > Streptomycetaceae > Streptomyces > Streptomyces sp. NPDC001381. Next base: position 219,230 of record NZ_JBIAWO010000011.1, read on the forward strand.
TTCGCGCTCTTCCCGCACCGCAGCGTCCTGGACAACGCCGCCTACGGCCTCGCCGTCCAGGGCGTCCCCCGCGCCGAGCGGCAGGAGCGCGCCGCCGAGGCGCTGCGGCTGTGCGGCCTGGCCGGGTGGGAGAAGTCCTGGCCGGACGAGCTGTCCGGCGGCATGCAGCAGCGCGTGGGCCTGGCCCGCGCCCTCGCCACCGACGCCGACCTGCTGCTCATGGACGAGTCCTTCAGCGCGCTGGACCCGCTGATCCGCCGTGACATGCAGGACCAGCTGCTCACCCTCCAGCAGACCCTGAAGAAGACCATCGTCTTCATCACCCACGACCTCAACGAGGCCATGCGCCTCGGCGACCGCGTCGCCGTCATGCGCGACGGCCGCATCGTGCGGACCGGCACGGCCGAGGACATCCTGCTGCGCCCCGGGAACGACTACGTGGCCTCCTTCATCCAGGACGTCGACCGCTCCCGGGTGCTGACCGCCTCCGCCGTCATGGACCACCACGTACGCGGCGACGAGGCCGACTGCGGCTGCGAGACCGCGACCCCCGACACCCCCTTCACCGCCCTGTGCGCGCTCAGCGCCCGCCTGACCCACCCCGTCGCCGTCCTCGACGGGAAGCGGAAGCTCGTGGGCGTCGTGCCGCGGCGGCGCCTCGTCGGCCTCCTCGGCGACACCCAGGGCGAGACCGCGCCCTGCGACCGCGGAGCGGAGGCGACCGCCCGTGCCTAGGCTCCCCCTCGGCGACCGGGTCGACTCCGGCGTCGACTGGCTCGTCACCCACCTGTCCTGGCTCTTCGACGCCGTCAAGACGGTCGTCGAAGGCATGTACGACGGCATCGACGCCGTCCTCACCGCCCCCGAGCCGCTGCTCCTCGCCGGCATCCTCGCGGTGCTCGCCTGGTGGCTGCGCGGCCTGGTCGCGGGCGTCCTCGCGTTCGCCGGATTCGCGCTCATCGACTCCCTCGCCCTGTGGGACGAGGCGATGTCGACGCTCGCCCTGGTGCTCGTGGCGACGGCCGTCGCCCTCGTGCTCTCGATCCCGCTGGGCATCTGGGCCGCCCGCTCCAAGGCCGTCAGCGCGGCCGTCCGCCCCGTGCTGGACCTGCTCCAGACGATGCCGTCGATGGTCCTGCTGATCCCGGCGATCCTCTTCTTCGGCATGGGCGTGCCCGCGGGCGTCGTGGCCACCCTGATCTTCGCGCTCGCGCCCGGCGTCCGCATGACCGAGCTGGGCATCCGTCAGGTCGACGCCGAACTCGTCGAGGCGGCCGAGGCGTTCGGCACGACACCCCGCGACACCCTGCTCCGGGTCCAGCTGCCGCTCGCCCTGCCGACCATCATGGCGGGCGTCAACCAGGTCATCATGCTGGGCCTGTCGATGGTCGTCATCGCCGGCATGGTCGGCACCGGCGGCCTCGGCGGCGCGGTCAACGAGGCCATCGGCCGGCTCGACATCGGCCTCGGTTTCGAGGCGGGCCTCGGGATCGTCGTCCTCGCCATCTACCTGGACCGCATGACCGGCGCCCTCGGCACCCGTATCTCCCCGCTGGGCCGCCGCGCCGCCGCCAAGGCCCGCACGACCGTGTGGGCGCACCGCCCGCGACCGGCCGTCGCCGTGGTCGGCGTCGTCGTCCTCGCCCTGGTGGCGGGCGGCACGGGCGTCTTCGGCTCGTCCTCCCGCACCGCCGAGGCGTCCGCCACGGACGTCGGCAGGGGCCGCGAGATCAGCATCGGCTACATCCCCTGGGACGAGGGCATCGCCTCCGCCTACCTCTGGAAGGAACTCCTGGAGGAACGCGGCTTCGAGGTGAAGACCACCCAGTACGCCGCCGGCCCCCTCTACACCGGCCTCGCCACCGGCCAGATCGACTTCCAGACCGACGCCTGGCTGCCCACCACCCACGCCGAGTACTGGAAGAAGTACGGCGACCGGCTCGACGACCTCGGCCAGTGGTACGGCCCCACCTCCCTGGAACTCTCCGTCCCCGCGTACATGAAGGACGTGAACTCGCTGGCGGACCTGAAGGACCACGCCGCCGAGTTCGGCGGAACGATCACCGGCATCGAGCCCAGCGCCGGGATGATGGGCCTGCTCAAGGACAAGGTGCTGGAGCGGTACGGCCTGGACGGCGACTACCGGGTGGTCGACGGCTCCACGCCCGCGATGCTCGCCGAGCTCAAGCGCGCGTACGCCCGGAAGGAGCCGATCGTCGTCACCCTCTGGTCGCCCCACTGGGCCTACAGCACGTACGACCTCAAGAAGCTGAAGGACCCCGAGGGCGCCTGGGGCAAGGGCGACGGCGTGCACACCCTCGCCCGCCAGGACTTCGCCGCCGACCAGCCCGAGGTCGGCAGCTGGCTGAAGGACTTCACCATGACGGAGGACCAGCTCACGAGCCTGGAGGCGGAGATCCAGAAGGCCGGCAAGGGCAAGGAGCAGGACGCGGTCCGCACCTGGCTGAAGGCCCGCCCCGGTCTGGTCGACCGATGGGCACCGGTGGCCGGCGCGGCGGAGAAGAGCCGGGCGGCCGGGTGACCTGACAGCCCCGTCACCGCCTGTCGAGGGGCGGGCACCGACGTGCGACGCGACGCGTGCGGCGGGGCCCGCCCCTCGTGCTGTCCCGGTACGATCCCGCGGTGCCGCCGCTACGGCCTCCCGCCGTCGCCACAGCAAGGATCCGGCCAACCACGCACAGCTACGCCCGGGCCTGAGGCGTGCTTCCGTGACTCCCGGGACGAGCGGGAACACCGGCGGCCGTTCGCGCATTGAAACGGAAGAGAGCCGCGCGGGTCCGGACCCGGCGGATGCCCGGGCCCGATCGGCTGGCGCGATCTGTGAGGTCGCGCGCGACGTCGCGGGTCCTCGATGTGACGGGCCCGTGAAACGGTTTGCCGAACATGCGTAGGGTGCAGAGAACTCATCAGAACACCGAGGATTCCGACGAGCGAAGGAGGGAGCCGGAGCGATGGGCGACCACAAAGAGCAGCCCCTGCGGGTCGGCGCGGCCGTGCGGCGGCGACGCCGCTCCCTGGACCTCACCCTCGCCGTCGTGGCCGAGCGCAGCGGCCTGTCGGTCCCGTTCCTGAGCCAGATCGAGAACGACCGCGCACGGCCCAGCACCAGTTCCCTGGAGAAGCTCGCCGACGCCCTGCGCACCACCGCCGTCGAACTCCTCGCCGCCGCCGACCCGGCGTGCAGCGTCGACGTCGTACGCGCCGAGGACACCGAGCCGCCCGGTCCCGAGCCGCGCTCCCGCTCCCTGGTGCGCGGACACCACCAGATGCACGCCACGGAGTTCACCGGCGACCACGACGCCGGCCGTGAGTTCCAGTACCGCAACGACCAGTTGCTGTTCGTCGCCGACGGTGCCGTGGAGATCGAGGCGGAGGGCCGCGCCTACCGTCTGGGACGGGGCGACACCCTCTACCTGACCGGCGGGGTGCGCCACCGCTGGCGGGCGACCGTCCCGGACACCCGGGTGGTCGTCGTCGCCGTGGCGGAGCACATCGAGGCCGTCCGGAACCGGAAGCGGTAGTGCGGGTCGTCTCCCTGGTGCCCTCCCTGACGGAGGCGGTGGCCGTCTCCCTGCCGGGCGTGCTCGTCGGCGCCACCGACTGGTGCGCCCGTCCGGCGGGCCTCGGCGTCACCCGGATCGGCGGCACCAAGAACCCGGCGGTCGACCGCATCGCCGCGCTCGCCCCCGACCTGGTGATCGCCAACGAGGAGGAGAACCGCGGGCCGGACCTCGCCGCCCTGCGGGCCGCGGGCCTGGAGGTGCTGGTCACGGAGGTGCGGGACGTCCCGCAGGCCTTCCGGGAACTGGCCCGGGTGCTCGCGGCGTGCGGAGCGCGGTCCCGGCCGCGCTGGCTGGACGAGGCGGAGGAGGCGTGGGCCGCGCCGGACCGGTTCGACGCCCGCAGGACGGCCGTCGTGCCGATCTGGCGCCGCCCCTGGATGGTGCTGGGCCGGGACACCTTCGCCGGGGACGTGCTGGCCCGCCTGGGCGTCGACCACCTGTACACCGCCCACGAGGAGCGCTACCCGAAGGTCCCCCTGGAGGAGCTGCGCGCGGCCGCCCCCGACCTCGTCGTCCTGCCCGACGAGCCCTACCGCTTCACCCCCGACGACGGCCCGGAGGCGTTCCCCGGCCTGCCCTGCGCGCTCGTCAGCGGACGGCACCTGACGTGGTACGGCCCGTCGCTCGCCGAAGCACCACGGGCGCTGGGCGGGGCCCTGCGAGCAGCGCTCCGCTGACGACGCCGCGGACGGTGCGCGCGGCGACCGCGGCCCAGGCGGCCACGAGGACGGCGTACAGGACGACGGCGAGCCCGTCGCAGGCGAGCAGCCCGGTGTGCCGGGCCAGGGCCGAAGATCCGGTCACACAGGTGCCGACCGGGAATGTCGTCGCTCGCTCATACAGTCATGCTCATGACTCGGACTGAGGCGAACGGGCAGGGCAAGGTCGACGGGGACGCGGCGGTGTACTGCCGGATCTCGCAGGCGGGCGACGACGACCAGACGGGCGTGGACCGCCAGGAGCGCATCTGCCGGGAGGTGGCCGAACGGCTGGGCTTACGGGTGGCGGACGTGTTCGTGGACAACAACCGTTCGGCCTGGAAGCGGAACCGCAAGCGCCCGGGGTGGGAAGCGCTCTTGCAGCAGATGGCAGAGGGCGCGTACGGGCACGTGATCGTTTACCACCCGGACCGCCTCATGCGCCAGCCGAAGGATCTTGAGGAGCTGCTGACCATAGCCGACGATCAGCGCGTCGTCCTGCACGGTCAGGCGAACCGCAAGGATCTGTCCGACCCGGATGACCGGTTCATCCTGCGCATCGAGGTGGCGCACGCCTGCCGTTCCTCCGACGACACGTCGCGGCGGGTCGTCTCCGCCCTGGAGGACAGGCGCCGAGCGGGGCAGCCGCACGGAGGGAGGCGCCGGTTCGGGTACGGCCCGGACGGGCGGACGATCGTCGAGGCGGAGGCGGAGATCGTCCGGGAGGTGTTCCGGCGGTTCCTGGATGGCGAGTCGCCGAGCGCCATAGCGAAGGAGCTGCACGGGCGGAGGCTCAAGACGGCCGAGGGTGCGTCCTGGGAGGTGCACACAGTCCGCAAGCTGCTCGCGAGCACGCATGTGGCCGGACTCCAGCGGCACAAGGGTGAGCGGGCAGGCATCGGGGACTGGCCCGCGATCATCGACGTGGGCCAGTGGGAGGAAGTGCAGCAGATGCGCGCCTACCGTTCGGTCCAGCACAGGGCGGGGCGGCGAGGCCGGTTCTATCTGCTGCGTGGCGTCGTGACGTGCACGTGCGGCACCCGGATGGCAGGCGCCACCAGCGGCGATGGCAGGCCGTACTACCAATGCACCCGGGCGCAGCGGAACGGCCGCAGATGCGGCAACACGATCAGTGCCGAACCGCTGGAGGAGTTCGCCAAGGACGTCGCGCTGAGGGTGCTGGCCAACCTGGACATCACCGGGCGTCCACCTGCTGCCACCGCCCGCCCGGAGGCCGACGTCCAGGCCGACGAGGACGACGCAGCACAGTTGGCGGAGCTGAACGAGATGTGGCTCGCCAAGGAGATCCCCACGGCCGAGTACCGGGCGATGCGGCGCAGGATCGAAGACCGGATGAAGGATCGGCAGCGCAGGACCGTACAGCGTCCTGTGGCGGTCCTGGAGGGGATTGCTGGACCGGACGCCCAGGAGAGCTGGCGGAAGCTGGAGGAGGAGAAGGAGCACGCCCGCATGAACGCGATCTTCCGCTTCCTGTTCGCGGCCGTGATCATCCATCCCGCTCGGCGGCGGGGGCCAGGGGTGGACTTCGACCGCATCGACATCGAGCCCAACCCGCTGGACTAGGGGGCGGGTTCCTCAACTCGCCAGTGCGGTGTCGAAGCGGATCTGCGCAGCCGGTGTGACCGTGATTGAGCGCCCGGCGTACTGGATGGCTGACAAGGTCGTGTTGTGGTGGGCGATGACCTGAGCGGCCGACGGCACAGCGCCAGGCGGGCGTTCCGGCGTGGTGTGTGCGTCTGAAACAAGCACGAGGTCGTAGCCGCGCGAGAGCGCGCTGCGACTGGTGGAGTCAACGCAGTACTCGGTGGCGAATCCGGTGACGATCACATGGCGAACCGTCAGCTCGTGCAGCAGATCACCGAGCCCGGTGTCGAGGAAGGAGTCCGCGCTGTTCTTGTCCAGTACGACATCGCCTGGCCGAGGCGCCACCGCTGGATGGACGTCGACCAGGTCAGCGGGCACGTCATGGAGTCGCTGTCGCAGGTAGATGATCGGCATGCCAGCGGAGCGAGCTTGCTCGGCAAGGTTAGCGACCCTGCCCAAGCAAGCCTCGACGTCGTAGGCATCGGTCAACAAGGCACTCTGCATGTCGATGATGAGCAGTGCGGTGTCCGGCATTCCGCGAGCGTATCCGGCTCGGCTAGTCGTCGCTGTGAGGGCCGAGGAGGCGGGCCAGCCGTGCCGCGCTCTTCGGTCCTATCCGTGTGGGGAACTTTGCCGCCTGTCGTCTGACGGCACGTGTGCGTTGATCATCTTGGGAACGCTGTGCGCGCAACCTGTGTAAGCCTCCGACGTCAGGGGTGTTGGTGGGTCGCGGCAGTCCATGGCTGTGCTCCTTTCCATCTGGTTGTCACTCGTCCTTACATGATGGCAGCGGGGTCTGACAGTCCACGGGGCCGCCGCGCGGCAACCCGCATCGGTCGAAACAGCCTTCACTTACTCAAGGGCGCGCCTGCGGCGCGCCGGGCCACTCGGCCGCCCCGGCCGGGCGTGCGGCGTGGCCGCCGGTCCCGTCCGGGCGCCGGATGCCCCGGGCCACAGCGGCCCGAGGCGGGTGGGCTGGGGGTCGACGGCCTCCGAGACTTTACGCAGCTGCCATGGGGCGAGCCTCGAAGAACAGGGGGCCCATCGGGCACCCCAGCGGGCAGGTCCAGTACCTGCCCGATTCGCCGGGCGAGCGTAAGGCCCCCTGTTCACTCGCCCCATGGCAGCTACTGCCCAAAGTCTCTGCGGCCGGCGACGTGCCCACGTGCGCCGCTCACGGGGGAAAGGCCGTGTCAGCCGGGGTCCGGCTCGCCGAGGAGGAGTTCGTCCCCGGTGGGGAAACGGGCGGTGCCGCCCTCCTCCCAGGTGACCACGACGGCCAGCCCGCCCAGCGGTCCCCGGTCGGCCTTCACCGTCCTCACCCTGCGCCACTGACCCTCGTAACCGATCACGTCACCGGGGACGACGAGGGCAGCGCGCTTCGTCGGGACGCCTAATACTCCAGCAGCGGTTCGTGTCCTGAGCTGCGTTTTCGGTAATGACAGCGGCGGGCGACGGCCTGGCGGCGTCTTCTCCAGGCCGACCACTTCAG